>CALSAP010000065.1:0-5000 GCA_943372935.1 Synechococcus sp. UW140 | reverse complement strand
GACAGCGCCCAGATCGTTACGCCTTTCGTGCGGGTCGGAACTTACCCGACAAGGAATTTCGCTACCTTAGGACCGTTATAGTTACGGCCGCCGTTCACCGGGGCTTCAGTCGCCAGCTTCGCTTACGCTGACCAGCTTCCTTAACCTTCCGGCACTGGGCAGGCGTCAGCCCCCATACATCGTCTTGCGACTTAGCGGAGACCTGTGTTTTTGGTAAACAGTCGCCTGGGCCTCTTCACTGCGACCACCTTGCGGTGGCACCCCTTCTCCCGAAGTTACGGGGCCATTTTGCCGAGTTCCTTAGAGAGAGTTACCTCGCGCCCCTCGGTATTCTCTACCACCCCACCTGTGTCGGTTTCGGGTACAGGCCGTCATGCCTTAACGGGTATAGGGCTTTTCTTGGAAGCTTGACGTCACCCACTTCGCTGCCGTAGCAGCTCGTACTCACGCCTCAGCTCAAAGTGTTTTCGCCACTTCTCAACGCCTCGAACGCTTGAACCAGTAACCAACTTCTGGCTGGGCTAGCCTTCTCCGTCCCCCTTCCCAAAACATGACAGGTACAGGAATGTTGACCTGTTGTCCATCGACTACGCCTTTCGGCCTCGCCTTAGGTCCTGACTAACCCTCCGCGGACGAGCCTGCCGGAGGAACCCTTAGGGTTTCGGGGCATGGGATTCTCACCCATGTTTTCGCTACTCAAGCCGACATTCTCACTTCCATGCAGTCCACGCCCGCTTACGCTAACGCTTCGCCCCACATGGAACGCTCCCCTACCATTTAACAAGTTAAATCCGCAGCTTCGGTAGACTACTTAGCCCCGTTCATTTTCGGCGCAGGATCGCTCGACCAGTGAGCTATTACGCACTCCTTTGAGGATGGCTGCTTCTGGGCAAACCTCCTGGTTGTCTGGGCAATCCCACCTCCTTTATCACTGAGTAGTCATTTGGGGACCTTAGCTGGCGGTCTGGGCTGTTTCCCTTTCGACCATGGAGCTTATCCCCCACAGTCTGACTGCCTAGTTTCACACAGGGTATTCAGAGTTCGTCTCGATTTGGTACCGCTCTCGCAGCCCGCACCGAAACGGTGGCTTTACCCCCCTGCTATAGCACTAGACGCTACGCCTCAACGTATTTCGGGGAGAACCAGCTAGCTCCGGGTTCGATTGGCATTTCACCCCTAACCACAGCTCATCCGCTGATTTTTCAACATCAGTCGGTTCGGACCTCCACTTGGTATCACCCAAGCTTCATCCTGGCCATGGTTAGATCACCCGGGTTCGGGTCTATAAACACTGACCAACGCCCTATTCAGACTCGCTTTCGCTATGGCTCCACCATTTCCGGTTTAACCTGCCAGTGCCTATAAGTCGCCGGCTCATTCTTCAACAGGCACACGGTCATCCTATGAGTAGGACTCCCATTGCTTGTAAGCTCACGGTTTCATGTTCTGTTTCACTCCCCTCCCGGGGTTCTTTTCACCTTTCCCTCGCGGTACTGTTTCGCTATCGGTCACACAGGAGTACTTAGCCTTACGAGGTGGTCCTCGCGGATTCACACGGAATTTCACGTGCTCCGTGCTACTCGGGATACAGCTAGGCCAGTTTCGTTTTCGCGTACGGGGCTTTCACCCTCTATGGCGCGCCTTTCAAACGCTTCCACTAACGTCCCTGGTCCACGTTGCTGTCCCACAACCCCGATGGTCGAAACCATCGGTTTAGGCTCTTCCCCGTTCGCTCGCCGCTACTTAGGGAGTCGTTTTTACTTTCCTTTCCTCCAGCTACTAAGATGTTTCAGTTCGCTGGGTTGGCTCGCGCCACCCTATGGATTCAGGTGGCCGTTCTAGGGGTTGCCCCATTCGGAGATTCCCGGATCAAAGCGTGTTTCCAGCTCCCCGAGACTTTTCGCAGGTAACCACGTCCTTCATCGCCTCTGTGTGCCAAGGTATCCACCGTGAGCCCTTTGTAGCTTGACCAATTAACACTCCCAACGTTCAGGGTTGTTGAGACCCATTCTTTTGCTTTCACTTCTCTCAACCTGTTGATCTTTCGGTTTCCCGATCTCTCTAAGGTTTTGATGGTTTGAAAGACAGAATCAAACTCTTCCCTCCTCGGCGGAGCGAAAAGACGCTGGAAGCTCTCGGCTCTAAACTCAAGAATCTCCCAGCCAGACACTCTCTTCACTGGGCAGTACCAATGGCAGTACCAAGCAAGATTCGCGTCCGTCTGGGCATCTATGAGATGCTTTCTTTATCCAGACTCACCTATGCAGTTGTCAAGGTTCTTTGCTAGAGTCACTGATCCTTGGCTCGCACCAAAAATCAGCGAGTCCAGCTTCCTTTCAACCACTCTTGATGATCACTTACCTTGCTTGGCAAGTCATCACTTGGGAATGAAAGGAGGCTGGAGTCCTCAGCTGAACATCGTCTTTGTCACCTCATTGGTCAAAATGCATCCTGTTGCCGCTTCCTGCTGGTGGTCTTCACCTGGTTGGATGGAGGTTAGCGGACTCGAACCGCTGACATCCTGCTTGCAAAGCAGGCGCTCTACCAACTGAGCTAAACCCCCAAACACGAATGGGCCATCCTGGACTTGAACCAGGGACCTCACCCTTATCAGGGGTGCGCTCTAACCACCTGAGCTAATGGCCCAGGATCAATCACTTCGACACAAGCTTCTCACCTCTTCCCTCAATTCATTGCTTTTAGGCTTGAATCTTGGCAAGACGGGGAAACCCTTTGTGGGGTGACCTAGACAAAGTTTAGGAACTGAAAACGAGTCCATCACAAATTCCTTGGGTTGCTCCGTCCTGCCCTTGCGGGCTCTCTGGAGTTGTCCTTGGCTTTGATGGCTCACCTTGAGGTACCGATCGACCTTCGAGATGACAGGACCGTGGCCTGAGACAAATGTGCTTCCCAAACTTTCATTTGCTCAGCGCTCAGACATCACGATCAGTTGTGTCTCCCTGTTAGGAGGTGATCCAGCCGCACCTTCCGGTACGGCTACCTTGTTACGACTTCACCCCAGTCATCAGCCCCACCTTCGGCGTCCTCCTCCACAAGGGTTGGAGTAACGACTTCGGGCATGGCCAACTTCCATGGTGTGACGGGCGGTGTGTACAAGGCCCGGGAACGTATTCACCGCAGTATGCTGACCTGCGATTACTAGCGATTCCTCCTTCACGTAGGCGAGTTGCAGCCTACGATCTGAACTGAGCCACGGTTTATGGGATTAGCTAACTCTCGCGAGCTTGCAACCCTTTGTCCGTAGCATTGTAGTACGTGTGTAGCCCAGGATGTAAGGGGCATGATGACTTGACGTCATCCACACCTTCCTCCGGTTTATCACCGGCGGTCTCTCTAGAGTGCCCAACTGAATGCTGGCAACTAAAGACGTGGGTTGCGCTCGTTGCGGGACTTAACCCAACATCTCACGACACGAGCTGACGACAGCCATGCACCACCTGTCTCTGCGCTCCCGAAGGCACTCCCTCGTTTCCAAGGGATTCGCAGGATGTCAAACCCTGGTAAGGTTCTTCGCGTTGCATCGAATTAAACCACATACTCCACCGCTTGTGCGGGCCCCCGTCAATTCCTTTGAGTTTCACACTTGCGTGCGTACTCCCCAGGCGGAACACTTAACGCGTTAGCTACGACACCGAGGGGGTCGATTCCCCCGACACCTAGTGTTCATCGTTTACGGCCAGGACTACAGGGGTATCTAATCCCTTTCGCTCCCCTGGCTTTCGTCCATGAGCGTCAGTTATGGCCCAGCAGAGCGCCTTCGCCACTGGTGTTCTTCCCGATATCTACGCATTTCACCGCTACACCGGGAATTCCCTCTGCCCCTACCACACTCAAGCCTTGTAGTTTCCATCGCTGAAATGGAGTTAAGCTCCACGCTTTAACGACAGACTTACAAGGCCGCCTGCGGACGCTTTACGCCCAATAATTCCGGATAACGCTTGCCACTCCCGTATTACCGCGGCTGCTGGCACGGAATTAGCCGTGGCTTATTCCTCAAGTACCGTCATGTCTTCTTCCTTGAGAAAAGAGGTTTACAGCCCAGAGGCCTTCATCCCTCACGCGGCGTTGCTCCGTCAGGCTTTCGCCCATTGCGGAAAATTCCCCACTGCTGCCTCCCGTAGGAGTCTGGGCCGTGTCTCAGTCCCAGTGTGGCTGATCATCCTCTCAGACCAGCTACTGATCGTCGCCTTGGTGGGCCATTACCCCACCAACTAGCTAATCAGACGCGGGCTCATCCTCAGGCGAAATTCATTTCACCTCTCGGCATATGGGGTATTAGCGGCCGTTTCCGGCCGTTATCCCCCTCCTGAGGGCAGATTCCCACGCGTTACTCACCCGTCCGCCACTAGCCCGAAGGCTCGTTCGACTTGCATGTGTTAAGCACGCCGCCAGCGTTCATCCTGAGCCAGGATCAAACTCTCCGTTGTAGATCCAACCCTCTTGGATAACTTTCGCTACCCTCAGCTGAATTTGCCTCGTGCTATCCCTGCAGACTGGCGTCTACAGCTACATCAGGGCCACCATCGCTCTCGCGATGGGTTCAAAGAGTGCACTGGTCGCTTCCTGGTTCCCTCCCCTTGCGGTGAGCTCGCCTCTCCACTCCCTGTGACTTTCCCGAATCTCAGATCCGGTTCGCAACCGGTTGACCAGCCAAAGGGCCTTCCATCGCTCCTGAGATCACTCCCAGGGAATGGCGCCGCTCCAAGCACCAGCGCGTCGTGAGAACGCTCTGCTGCTCCTTGGTTGCTTCAACCCGTCGCTTGTTTCTTTTGACGGGACCTCACACCTCCACCGCTCTTCGTCCGTTGCTTCCCCTCGCAGGGATTCCTCTCCTCGCCGTAGCGAAGGATACAGGCACTTTTGATTCGGTCCTCTACGGTCTCCCGCATTCGCACCTCCTCGCCAGTCGCAACCGACGCAGTGGAAGCGTCAGTTCCTAAACTTTTTTGGTTGTCCAGGTTCGACCGCTCAACCCCTTC
>CALSAP010000064.1:0-3286 GCA_943372935.1 Synechococcus sp. UW140 | reverse complement strand
TTCTGGATCGACGGTTACTACAACCGTGAGCGCCGTCACTCAACGATCGGCTACCTCAGCCCTATCGACTACGAGCAGCAGTACATCGCTGCCCGTACACTCACCACCGCGAGGCCCTGATCACTGTCCACCGAATCGGGGCAACCCCACCAGCTCCTGCGCGCTGCGGGCAGAGAGCGCCGCGATCCGGCGCTGCACCTTTTCGACGTTGTAGAGCAGCTGGCTTCTGGCACTGGGGAACTTTCGATACCAGTCCTCACCGGGCACCAGCAACTGCTGGGTGCGCCAGCGGTAGAGGGTGGAGATCGAGACACCGAGGGCGGCAGCGGCCTTCGGCGCCGTCAACCAGGGGCAGGGGTCCATCGGATCAAGAGCGGAGGTGCTTGGGATGGCGCACGACCAGTGTCCGACAGCGAAAACTGGACCCGGCCAAGGGGGTTGACGCGGGTCAGGCCCTCTCCCGGCAGAGGGTCTGAATGAACCGTTCGGCCTTGCCGTTGGTCCTGGGCGTTTAGGGCTTGGTGCGGATGTGCCGGAGCCACAGAGTGCGGCAGGCCCTGGCAAACGTCTTGGAGACGTAGGCAGGGCCGTTGTCGCTCATCACCCCGCGGCACTCGATGCCCTGGCCGTTGAACCAGGCGACCGCCCGGCTGAGAAAGCCGATCACCGTTGGCTTCTGCTCGTCCGCCAGGACCTCGACGTAGGCCAGCCGGGTGGCGTCGTCCACGGCGACATGGACCTTGTCGTAACCGACGCCGTAGGAACGCCCCTGCTGGCGGTCCCCAGTGATCCGGTGACCCACCTTCCGGAACCGGGCCAGGGACTTGACGTCGATATGGATCAAATCACCCGGTCGCTCCCACTCGTACCGCTGCACCGGCGGTCTGGGCTCCAGGTTCCTCAGTCGCCCCAGTCCGAGACGGCTGAGGGTGCGGGCAACGGTGGAGAAGGGGGCTCGCAGAAGCCGGGCGATGTGCCGGAGGTGCAGCAACTGATGGCGGAGATCCACGGCGTGCTGCAGTTGCTGCGGATCGATGCAGCGTCCGCCGCTGGGTGAGGCGGGCATTGGGGTGGCTATGCATGGGTGCGTGAGGTCGGGTTTGCTGGGTCGCACCTCAACCCGTAGCGGCCTCACACCCCCCTTGTCACTAAACAACCTGCTGAGACAGAACAGCTACAGCGATGAGGGCCACCACCTGGACGTCGCGGCCAAAGATCTGAGTCAGGCCATGGGGCACAGCCTGGAATGCCACCTGCGGGCCTACGCACGTTTCACCAGTAATGAAACGGCGAATGCCTTTTCTGCGGCTATTGCGCGGTCGGACCAGGTCCTTTCCACCGCGCGATGAGCTTGGGGTGCAGTGAGCGATCCCCCGCCAGAGCCGAGGCTGCCGTGTAGCGACAGGCACGTGGCAGTCCAGATCGGTGACTGCCAGGAAAGATGACGCCCCTGCCGCTGATCAGGCGGCCATGACCAACGTAGCTGGATCAATGGCGTTTTCTGGAAGCGGTGGATTGATCCAGACCACCCCCGGCTGAGGCCAGCAGCGAGTGCCGCGGCTCCAGCGGCGCGGGTGCCGCTGGCGGGCCTGCTCGTAGACATGGGCACGGTGGCGGCAGATCGCAACGGCCTGACCGCTGTGGCGCTGATCAGGCGTCACGAACCGGATGGCGCTGTGGCGGTGCCGGTGGTTGTACCAGTCCACGAATGCACAGGCCCAGCTGCAGGCCTCTTCCTGGCTGCGGAAGGGTCGCCTGGGGTAGTCCGGTCGGTACTTGACCGTGCGGAACAGGGATTCCGAGTAGGGGTTGTCGTTGCTGACCCGGGGCCTGGAGAAGGATCTGAGGACTCCCAGCTCCTCCAGCCGGCTCTCCAGCGTGGCTGCCCGCATGGCATTGCCGTTGTCGGCATGGAGGATCAATGGCTGGCGGCGGCCCTTCGTAATCCGCTCCCGCAGGCAGGCCCTGCCCACCAGATCAGCGGCGATCTGTGCGTCTTCCCGCTCGGCCACATCCCAGGCCACCACCTTGCGGCTCCAGACATCGATCACCAGATAGAGGTACAGCCACACGCCACGCACGCTGGTGGGCAGGTAGGTGATGTCCCAGCTCCAGACCTCATTGGGCCCTCTGGCCTCCAGCCGCGGCACGGGGCGGGGTTGCTGGGGCGGACGGGCCCGGCCACGGCGATGGGCCTGGCCATGGTCATGAAGCACGCGGTAGAAGCTGCGCTCAGAACCGATGTACAGGCCCCGATCGGCAAGGATCGGCACGATCTGAGCCGGTGGCAACGCCGCGAACTCGCTCTGGTTGCAGGTGAGCAGGATCCGCTGGCGCTCCTCGTCGCTGAGGCGATGAGACACCAGGCGATGGCTGCCTTTACGGCCGTCCAGGCCGTCCCCTACACCGGCGAACTGCCGCCGCCAGCGCTGCAGCGTGGTGAGCCCCACGCCAAGCAAAGCGGCCACCTCTCGGGCCCGTGCACCGGCCGCCACGGCGGCATCGAGGATCTCCAGCGCCTTGCGGCGATCAACAGTAGAGGTCAGTCCCCCCCGTCCTCTCCCCAGTAGGCCTGGATCTTTTTGAGGCGATCAGCAGTGCCGCCGCCTCCGCCAGGGCTTTGTCCTTACGACGGAGCTCCTGCTGCAGCCGCTTGATCTCCCGCTGATCGGCCTGGTGGCGCTTCTCGAGGTCCTTCTGCTCGGCCATCGTCAGCAGCGGCTGTGCATTGGCATCCTGGGCCGCCTGCCTCCAACGGTCCACCTGCTCCGGGAACAGACCTCGCTCGCGGCAGTAGGCACCCAGTTCGGTGGTGTTCAGACCGGCGGTCTCCAGCACCACCGTGAACTTGTCGGCCGGGCGCCAACCCTCGGGGTCCTTCTGAGTGGCGGGCACCACCTCCCCCTGCAACCGCCAGGCCTTCCTCCACTTGTAGAGGGTGATCACATGGATTCCCAGCTCCTGGGCAATCTCCGCCACGCTCTGGCGGTGAGGCGGGCTCATCCGCCGGCGGACATCAGCCTTGACGGCCTCGCTGTAGGGACGCATCGATCGATTCCATCAGGCCCCCTGGTGGTTGAAAAGGTCGGCACGGAGAGGCGTCATCTTCCTAAGAAACACCCACGGCTATCAGGGACTTCGGCCTGTCACCCGGTTGCGACTAGCTGGTAACCGAGTGCTTTTGCACGACGCTCCAGCCCACGCATTTGCCGCTCCTGGGATGCCTGCTGGTAGGACAAAGCTCCCTGCTCTTGATATTCCATACCGTATCGAATGGTCTTGTAAT
>CALSAP010000063.1:0-3304 GCA_943372935.1 Synechococcus sp. UW140 | reverse complement strand
ATGTCACCCCTCTCATCCGTACTCCCCGGGGGCTTGAGGACATGACCAATGCGTCGTTACAGCGAGGCCGTCAAGGCTGATGTGAGAAGGCGGATGAGCCCTCCGCACAGGCAGAACGTGGCCCGGATTTCAGAGGAGCTGGGCATCCATGTGGTCACCCTCTACAACTGGAGGAAGACCTGGCGGTTAAAGGGACAGGTGGTGCCCACATCCAAGAAAGAGCCCAAAGCCTGGAGCATCACCGACAAGATCACTGTGATGGTCAAGACCGCAAGCCTAAAAGTCGCTGATTTCACTCCTCCTCGTCAGCCCCACCAGCCGGCACTAGGCGAATCTGCTTGCGGCCGAGCTTGATCTCGAACTCATCGCCTGGCTTGAGATCCAGGAGCGCGGTGTAGGCCTTGCCCACCAGCAGGTTGCCGTTGCCCTGCACCGTGGCGACGTAGCTGAGCTTCCGGCCACCTTTCCCCTTCCCATTGCCACCACCGTCTCCAAGGCTTACGCCTTTGGCCTCCAGCAGGGCCTCGTAGAAAGCCGTGAAATTCAGCCGTTCGCTGCCGTCCTTCTTGGTGCTGAGATATCCGGCAGCTCGCACCAGATCGGACTTGGAGGCATCCCCGAGCTCTTTGAATTTGGCGAGGAGATCAGATCCAGTGAGGGCCATGCTGATAGAGAATTCTTAAAGCGAGGGTAACGCATTCGCACATAGATGCCAGTCCCTTGTGTAGTGATTTTCCAACCTGTGCTGCGAGCCAGTGCGGGCCTCAACGGAGCTGTTGGTATCCCAAGAACGAACAGCATGGGGAAAGGCAGTCATCCGAAGATGACGGGGGCCGGCTGGGAGATACACCTCAAGGCTGCTGGAGTCCTGGTAGGGCACTGCGGAAGACTTTAGGTGGCGATCTCCTAGAGCGTCTTGTGACCTCTGATCGCCTCCATGGTGACCCTGGCCTTGCGCGCAGAGCTGTACATATGGCGTTTGCTCATCGGTGGGAGCCCCCCCTCAGGGGCGTTGCCCCGCCTCATTGGTTAACGATGGGGCTTGTCCAGAAAAACCAGGCCACCTCAAGCGGCCCCGGTGCAGCGGTGCTGGCCACGCTGCGCACTCTGGCCCTGAACCTGCTTGGGCTCCACGGCCACCACTCGGTGAGAGCTGGGCTGGCCCCGGTGGCCTACGAAATCGCCAAGCTGCTCGCCATGGCTGGAATCAGGCGGGGATGGGCGACTTGACCAGACTTTCAATCAGCCCTGTTTATGGCCCGCACGCTGAGGCGGTCAGTCACTAGATCTAGAGGCTACTGTAACGAGCTGGAGATGCCATCACATCACTACAACCGTCTACAGATCGCACAACATTCTGTGAAGCGGAATCCTACCCGCCCATAAGAAGCCTAACATTTTAGCATTACCTTCTAGGAGTTGTCGCAAAATTGAGACTACCATCTACCATGGGCCTGCATGGACAATTCTCGTGCAGGATGAAGCGACCTTCGCATTCCTAATTAAACACATTGGAGAGGAACATGGCGAGCTTTTTGATTGACAAGTATTCTGTTCAACTCTTCGCAAATGATCTTCGCGGCAGCCTGACCCGCTGGGCGGACAAAGTGATTTACCTCTACTCGGGAAATCAACTCGTAGCGAACGCTTACTTTGCCAGAGAAGGAACAAGTGCACCCGACGCAACCTTTTCTGGTGGCGTAATCTACTACCATGCGCCCGGCTCCCAGTATGCACCGGTCATCGACATTCTCAGGAACGAGAAGCCTGTGTACATCTCATGGACTCCCCATGCGGATTCGACTGAACCAAACGACGGGGACGCGTTTTTCTTCACTGGGCAGGAACCTATTGGAGAGGGAGAATAGTTCCTCCACTCCGCGTCCTTTCCGCCTCCGTACGAGGGCCAAGAACTAGAGACTCCTACCTAATTTTGTAGTGCCACCAGGTTGTTCCGGCTGACAAAGGGGTGTGAGGTCGAAAGGGTTGTGGTGCGACTCAACAGCTCAAGACCTCACACCCCATGCATACACAACCCAATGACCGCCTGACACCGCTCGGTCGGGAACGGCTGATCCGGCAGCATCTCGATGAGGGCAGGAGCCTTGCTCAACTCGCTCGCGAGCACGGAATCAGCGAGCGCACCCCCCAACAGCGGCTCGCCCAGCTGCTGGCATGAACAACCGGGGTGGGGGGAAGCAGACTTAGGCGTGGTGGGTCTTGTGGGCGGGTGCTGAGGAGAGCGGTAGACAGGAGGCGAGTGCGAGTATTGTTTGACTGATGGCTACTGATTGACTTATGACTTCTGCTGACCGCAACGACTTGGTGCCCCCACAAAAGTTGGAGTGGGTGCCGCCGATGATTTCGCTGATGGAGGCGGACGATACCGCTGGTGGGAAGCTTTTCAATCCCCTTGAAATACCTATCCCTCCCCCAATCGCTTCAACCCCTGGTCCCTCCTGACGACTTTGCCATAACCCCTGCCTACTCCAGCAAAACCCAATACCACCAACGGGTCTGAAAAGACCCATTTTTGTGGTTTGAGGTATTGATTACCTGGCATCATTGCCGCTGATCTGAGTGTGCTGCCTCTGCCACTGGGTTGCATTTCTGTTTTCTCTGCCACCAGTCAAAAAGATTTCGTTGTAAATCAATGACACCCATAAGCATCAATGAATCAATCACCTTGCAACCAGTTTCGGTGTCATATCTCCTAAATGCTGCATCTTCTCCTGCCTAGGTCAGGACATCGACGGGGTGGCCTGCGAGGGGCTGAGGTGAGCTGAGGGACAGAGGCTATCCGCGGGCCTCAAGAGCCGTCGAGACATGCCTGCATCGCTCCGGCCACCTCAGTCGCGGGCAGTCCGCTCGGCTGGTCGTGACCTGACCCACCCAGCCCGGCGGCGGCGAGGGGCTCCAGAACCACGCGTGCGCAAGGGTGCGGGACTGGGCTCTGGTTGCTCAAGAACCAGCACGAGGCGTTGGGCTCTGAGGGCGTCCCGCGCTCGCGCAGCCCTTGAGCCGCGTGACACCCTCAACCCCCGCCGCCGGGTGGTGGTGGTACAACGAGTCTGGTGTTCAAGGCGCTGTGAGAGGCCCAGTGGTGACTCAACCCACACGGGGTGTGACGGCTGGGTTGAGGTGAGTTTCGGGACTGTCTGCCGACAATGATGTTGGCCGGTCGGCGACAAGCTCGTTGGCCGGTTGGGTGAGTGCTGGAGACCCTGGCGCCGATGCGCAGGGCCCAGGGGATGCCGGCACCACTGACCAGCCACCAATGCAGCCTTTACATGGCCAAACGACG
>CALSAP010000062.1:0-3335 GCA_943372935.1 Synechococcus sp. UW140 | reverse complement strand
TCGTTTGGACATGTACAGCGCAATCTGTTGAGCGGTGAGGGGAGCAGGCATGGCCCGGTGCCCTGCGCATGGCAACCGGATTCAGCGCAGCCCCTCAGGAGGGGTCAACCTGATTGGCGCGACCCCTCAACCAGATTGTCGCCGGATAGCGGGCGCTCCACTGGGTGCTGCCGTCGGTGGGTTGGCACTTGCAGAGCCCGGTTGTTCACCTCGGCCACTGTGTCGGCCTCGTAGGTGCGAGGCCGGCCGGGACGCAGCTCGTCATGCAGCCCCTCCAGGCCCAGCTCCCGATAACGCTTGCGCCACTTGCCGACGGTCATGCCGCTCAACCCCATCCTTTTGGCGATGGCTGTGTTGGTTTCGCCGGCACCGCAGGCCAACACGATCTGGGCGCGCTGCACAATCGAATGCGGCAGCGAGCGAGAGCTGGCGATCCCCTCGAGTTGCTGAACCTCGTCATCGCTGAGGACCAGCGGTGGCATCGGACGTCCAAACGCCACGGAGCACCCCGGGAGACGCTGCTTTTTTTATCGATGATTTGCGGGACTGTGCACTGGGGCTTGTTCATGAGCCATCCCATCGGGCAGACCCATTGCGGTTACTGGGATCTGGGCAGAGTCTGGGCCATCTCTGGTGAAGGCCGACACTGCTCTTTGTGCGGGAGGCTCTTTACGGCCAGCCTGCGGGCTCAATCGCCGCTGTTCTGGCGGCCACGGCCATCGCGAAGCAGGCGGCGAGCATCGCGGATCAAAAAGCGGATACTACAAGCTGGATCAGGCGCAGACAGGCAGGCGTGGCTGTTGAGGCGAGGCGTCTCCTCGACAATGAGTGAAGGGGGAGTGAAAGGAGGGTGATAGGGGGGTTGACAGGTCGGCACTTCATTGGTAGTGTGCCGTTAAGCCCTTCTCAGTGTCATGTCAGTCTCGCTTCACTCGAAAAAATCTTCAGCCTGTGCTCTGGGGGCTGTCGCTGCCGGCATGGTTGCCGCCTCAGCTCTTGCGCTGGCCCCAGCAGCACAGGCGTCAACAACAACCTTCAATCTCACTTCGCCGTCACCCGTAAGCTCTCCATCGCCATTAAGTTTCGGTCCAGTCGGTGTTGACAATATTATTCTCACGCTATCTGATCCTCAAGGTTCAAATCTTCCCGCCAACTCTTTCAATACCAATTCCACAGGCTTTTGTGCCTTTGCCGTTGTTGGAGCTTCCGCTGGTCGATGCGGGTATCTGCAAGGTTCAAACGGTGTCATGAATGGATTCTCCCTGAGTTTTGATAAGTCGGTCTATCTTCGTCAATTTGACATCGCTGGCCTAGCGGCTATAACAGGCGGTAGCATTTCCTTCGACTCCGAATTATTCAATTTTACTGCGAATGGCACGCAAACATTTGTAAAACCATTTCTTGCTAGCGCAGGGTCGAAAATCTTCGTGACCACCACAGGAGTTCCTGTGGGCTCAAGTGGTGTGTTCAGGATTAACAACCTGCAGGTTGAACTCGCGCCTGAAGTTGGACTCGCTCCTGAAACTTCTGTCCCCGGCCCTCTTCCTCTCTTGGGCGTAGGTGCTGCTTTCGCCTATAGCCGCAAGCTCCGTACTAGAATTCATAAGAAGGCGATCTAGGGAGGCTCTGGGCAACTAAGGCTGCGAGTGTTGCCCGGACCGCAGAATTTTTCAGACTAGACATTCTCAGCGTAATTAAAGAGCGGTTCGTTTGGACTTCATCTCTTTGGCCCATTCGCCCTGCCATTTTGGCTTCATTCTGGCCCCGATGGGCGCACCACTTGTCCGAGCATATCCTGCAATGCAAATGATGATGTGAAAGGAATAGATTGGTCAATGCAGCCAGCACGTTGACCTTTCAGCGATTCTTGACCATGCCACGCAATCGGGTCTTCTGAAATCCGAACTGCTGCTTGATCACGCGGAATGGGTGCTCACCCTTGGCACGGATATGAGCCTTGGATGTCTCGACCAGATCATCCAGTCACCCCTCCATTACAGGGCGTTTCTCGATGCCTTGGTAGCCGGCAACTGCTTCGCAGATGCCGGTGGCTATGGCGTAGACCACCTCCTCATCACCATGCAGCAGCTCGGCTGCTGGCGTGAGGTCGTGCACATTGGCGGCGGTAGTCTCCACCGAATGGATGAGACCTGAGTCCGTATCCACGCCGATATGGATTTCCTCCCGGAGTACCACTGGTTGCCCTTCTTGGTCTGTTGCATCTCCGGATCTCGCTCCCCAGCCTTGTTCTTGGTGGAGCTGGGAGCCGTGATCAAGGTGGCATCAATGATCGTTCCCTGCTTCATGACCATACCGTTGGCCTTGAGTTGGGATTTCACCTCCTGAAAGATCTGCTCGCCCAGGTTGTGCTACTCCAGTAGGTGCCGAAACGCCAGGATCGTGGTCTCATCCGGGATACGTTCGCTGACCAGGTCAATGCCGGCAAAGCGGCGCATGGTGGCCACCTCGATCAGGGCATCCTCCATCGCTGGATCGCTGAGTGAGTACCACTGCTGCATCAAGTGGATCCGCAGCCTTGTTGGCCAGCGGATAGGCCGGGCATCCGCCTTTGGAGCTGTTTTTGGGATAGTGAGGCTCGATCAGATCGATGAGCGCCTCCAAGGCACAACCGCATCCATCTCAGAGAGAAAACGCTCACGTTTGGTGTACTCCTTGGCAGTGGATTGCTCGTCGTCACCGAACCCGAGCTGCTTTTGTTCGGTGACAATCTGGTTGAGGGGCGCGTTGACTCATTGCATTTGTTACCTATTCAATTGACGCCTCAGCGGCTGTTCCTTCTTTTTTCTGTTGAGCTGGTTGTTTTCCTGGTCTCGGATCGCCCCCATCTGCTGGCTCACCACCTGTTCGGCATGGGCAATCCGCCACTCAGCCATCCGCCGCTGCAGGGTGCGCAAACTCCCGCCATACAGGCCGGGTTTCTCGCTCTCCAGTCGCTGCATGGCCTGCTGACCTGTCAGCAAGGGATCGGCCATGAGCCACTGCAACACCAGGTGCCAGCAGCCGAGTGTCGGATCCACTCGCGTGTGGTACGTCCGGGTGGGCACATGCCAACCGCCGCGCTTGGCGGGTTCGCTCTGCTTCCACAGCAGCCGCGACTGCTCAGGAACGCCTCCAGCTCTTGGCCGCTGTCTGAGGGGTCCGGCCCGTTGCCTGGTTCGCGCTCTCTGGGGTTGCCCCGGTTTCGTGGACAGGTCGATAGGAGTCACGCCATGACCCTCAGACTGTCCATCGATGACCAACCCAACCAAGACAAGGCGCCGGTTCACGGCCCAGCAGAAGCAGGAGGCCATTGCGCTCTGCCTCAGTGAGGGCCT
>CALSAP010000061.1:0-3501 GCA_943372935.1 Synechococcus sp. UW140 | reverse complement strand
TGGTCGAAGATGCCGAACTCGTAGCGGATGCCGTAGCCGGTGGCGGGGATCTCCAGGGAGGCGAGGGATTCGAGGAAGCAGGCGGCCAGGCGGCCGAGGCCGCCATTACCCAGGCCCGGCTCCTCCTCCACATCGAGGATCTCCTCGATGTCGTTGATGCCGAACTGCTTGAGGGCTTCGGCGGCCTCCTCCTGGATACCCAGCATCAGCAGGTTGTTGCCGAGCTGGGGACCGATCAGGAATTCGGCCGAGAGGTAAGCCACGATCCGCTTGGGGTTGGCGGCAATCGCTTCAATGCCCGCCAGATAGCGGGTCATCAGCCGGTCGCGCACGGCGTAGCTGAGCGCCATGTAGAGGTCGTGGCGGCTGGCGCTGGGGGCGAGCTTGCCGAGCGTATAAAAGAGGTGTTCGGTCATGCCGTCGAACACGTCCGTCGCCGTCAGGCCGCTGCGATCGGGGTCCGCGAAGCACCCGGGTGTGGGCAGGCTCAGGTTGCGGGGTTGTTGGTCGGTCATGGCAGTCGGCGCGCGGTGATCCCTCAGGCACAGGTCTGGCCGTGCGTCTCCAGACCGTAGCGGTGGTTGCCATTCCTCTCGCCCGGCCTGTTGGGAGATCAGCAACGGCACACCTTGCCGACGCCAACGCCCTTAGCGTCCGCTCGGCATTGATTGCGTCCATGGTCGCGCCAAGCCTTCTGCTCGAAGTCGGCACCACCCAGATCGAGACGGTGGAAACGCTGCTGGAGATGGGTCGTTACCTGGTCATCTTCCTGGTGGCCCGGGCCCTGGCGGAGCTGATGGTGCGCCTCAAGCTGCCCACGCCGAACTGAACCAGGTCATGCTCGATCTGGTCGGCTCCTGCGCCGGGGTCAGCCCCGAAACGGTGGCCGAGATCTACACCGAGAGCTTCCCGTCCCTGGAGGCCACCTCCAAGCTCGGTCTCTATGCCCTGCTGTTTCTCACGGGCCTGGAAAGCGAACTCGACGAGCTGCTGGCCGTGGGCCAGCAGGCCACCACCGTGGCCCTCACCGGCGTGGTGTTGCCGCTCGCCTTGGGCACGGCCGGCTTGTACCACCTTTTCCATGTGCCGCTGTTCCCGGCTGTGTTCGCCGGTGCCTCGATGACCGCCACCAGCATCGGCATCACCGCCAGTGTCTTCGGCGAACTGAAGGTCCTCAAGACCCGGGAAGGCCAGACCGTCATCGGCGCCGCCGTGCTCGACGACATCTTCGGCATCGTGATCCTGGCGGTGGTGGTGGCCCTGGCTGGTGACGGGGTGCTCGCCGCCGGTCCGATCCTGCAGCTGGTGCTGGCGGCGGCGGTCTTCGTGGTCGTGGCCCTGTTCCTGAGCCGCACCGGCGCGCCGGTCTTTGCCTGGGTCCTCGATCGCCTCAAGGCCCCTGGGGAAGTGGTGGTGGCCGGTTTCGTGGTGCTGGGCCTGTGCTGCTTCGTTGCCGAGGCCATCGGCCTGGAGGCGGCCCTGTTCGCCACCGTGTTCTTCGTGCTGATCGGCAGCGCCCTCGACCTGTCGGTGATGAATCCCCTCAACCCCGGCAACCGCGAAGGGCTGATGGTGGCCCTGTTCCTGCTGGCCGTCGCCATCGCCGGCAAGGTGGCCGCCGGCTGGATCTACATCAGCAAGGAGAAGACCAACCGGCTGGTGGTGGCCTGGGGATGATGCCCCGCGGGGAAGTCGGTCTGATCTTCCTGGGTCTGGGCAGCCAGGCCGGCATCCTCTCGGCGCCCCTGGAGGCGGCCATCCTGTTGATGGTGATCGGCACCACGTTCCTGGCGCCGTTGTTGCTGCGCTTGGCTCTCAACGGTGTCGAGGTCCCCACTGAGGCCCCCGCCGATGGGTCTGCAGCTAGGGCCACCGAGCAGGCCGCCTGATCCCCTGTGCCGGTCCGGCCGGCTTCAGCGCTCTCGGTCGTTGGCTCTGCCGGCGGCCAGGCTGAGGGAGAGACCCCCCAGTACGGCGATCAAACCCAGGCTTCCGGCCCAGCCAGGCCCGAGGGCCCAGCTGAGCAGCAGTTCCACCACCAGGCCCACCGTCAGGGCCAGCAGCAGGCTGCCGCCCACCAGCACCAGTTGCTGCAGCCCTTCCTCCAGGGACGCCTCGGTCAGGGCCTGCTCCAGCCGGCCCAGCGGCACGCTCAGAGGCAGGTAAAGGGCGAGGGCCCACAGGGCCACCCCCGGCAGCAGAGCGCTCAGGTCAGCGAGGGTGAAGGCGTCGGACATGGCGGCAGGCGCAGGGGGCGGGGCCGCACACTGGCCGGGCTTCCTAGCATCGTCCTCCACCGCAACGCCCCTGCGTCCATGGCTTCGTCACCCGAAATCCCCTGGCAGTTCCTGGGCCATCGGGTACATGCCATTCGCTCGGCTCCGGAGCAGCCCACCGGTCCGGCGATCCTGCTGGTGCATGGCTTTGGGGCCTCCACCGACCACTGGCGCTTCAACATTCCGGTGCTGGCCCGCACCCATGAGGTCCACGCCATCGATTTGCTCGGCTTCGGCCGCAGCGCCAAGCCCGCCGGTCTCACCTACGGCGGCGCCCTCTGGCGCGACCAGCTCTGCGCCTATGTGGCGGAGCGGATCGGCCGGCCCACGGTGCTGGTGGGCAACTCCCTCGGCGGTTTCGCCGCCCTGGCGGCCGGTGCCGCCCTCGGCGAGCGGGCCGCGGGCGTGGCGCTGCTGAACGCCGCCGGCCCCTTCAGCGACGAGCAGCAACCACCCCAGGGGTGGGGGGCTATCGCCCGCCAGACGATCGGGTCGGCCCTGCTGCGCAGTCCGGTATTGCAACGTCTCCTGTTCGAAAACATGCGCCGCCCAGCCACGGTGCGCCGCACCCTCCATCAGGTCTACATCGACCGCACCAACGTCGATGACGCGCTGGTGGAGGCGATCCTGCGGCCCTCGCGGGACCCCGGCGCCTTCGGCGTGTTCCGCACCGTCTTCGACATTCCCCGCGGCCAGCCCCTCGACGAACTGTTCGCCGACCTCAGCGCCCCGCTGCTGCTGCTCTGGGGCATCCGTGACCCCTGGATCAACGCCGCCGGCCGCCGGGCCAGTTTCCAGCGCCACGCCCCGGCCCGCACCACCGAAGTGGTGCTCGAAGCCGGCCACTGCCCCCATGACGAGGTGCCTGACCAGGTGAACCGGGCGCTGCTCGACTGGCTGGCGGGGCTGGTGGAGAGCCCGGTTGCCGCGCTGACCGCCAACTGAACCCGGGGGCGACAACCGCTCGGTACATTTCCCTCCACACAGGGGGGCAGGGTTGATCGCCGCCGTCACAAACACCGGTGCTGTCCCAGCGGCAAGCGGCAAGGCGACCGGGGTTGGTGGCAAGGCGAGCGGCTTTGCCTATCGGCCGGATATCGATGCGCTGCGCGGTGCGGCGATGCTGGCGGTGCTGGTGTTCCACCTGAACAAGAGATGGCTGCCGGGTGGGTTCACGGGGGTGGACATCTTTTTTGTGATTTCGGGCTACGTGGTGATGGGCTCG
>CALSAP010000060.1:0-3909 GCA_943372935.1 Synechococcus sp. UW140 | reverse complement strand
ACCTTGACGGCGCGGATGTCGAAGTAGCGGAGCCCGCCCTGCTGGGCATGGTGCAAAGGGAAGTTGTCGAGCACCAGCGGCTTGCCGCTGCTGAGCACCTCCAGGTAGCGATCGAACAGTCCACTGGCCACATGTTCGGACCAGAACTGTCGCACCCTGGCCCCCACAAAATCTTCCAGCGCCATGTGGTTGTAGGCGGCGGCGGCGGGGTTGGCCCGCAGGATGCGCAGATCCACGATGGAACCCGCGTCATCGCGTACCGGGCCCAGCATCAAGTGTGGTTCCAGCAGGGCATCGAGGGTGGCGCTGAGCCGGTGCTGTTCGGCCTGCAGTTGCTCCTGGGTCTGTACCAGCTCCGTCACGTCGTAGTTCACCCCAAGGATCCGAACGCCACGGCCCTTGGTATCAAAGAGGGTCCGGGACGCCGATCGCAGATGGCGGATCGATCCGTCGGGTCGCAGGATGCGGAAATCTGCGGCGTACTGCAGTTCGCCGCGTATGGCGGCCTGCAGCTCCGCTTCTGCCGCTGCACGATCGTCGGGATGGACACAGCATGACCAGGCCTCAAGGGCTCCTGAGAACTGGTCAGGCCGGACGCCGTAGAGCTGGTACATCACCGGATCCCAGGTGAGGACGTCGTGGACAAGATCCAAGTCCCAGATGCCCACCACCCCCGCGGCGGCAGCGGCCTGGAGATACTCCGTCTGGGACACGACCTCGGTGATGTCATCGAGCTCCATCAACACATGCCTCACGGCTCCGCTGGCGTCGCGGAGGTTGCTGAGCTGCAGCTCACCCCAGCCCCTCAGGAAGCCGGCCCGCAGCAGCTTCACACGCACCCCGTAACCATCAATCTCGCCATGCAGCAGTGACTTGAGCGGGGCCTCATCCATCGGGATGAGCGATTGTGCATCCTCCGCCGACACCTGCTCCAGGTCACCGACGACCTCAATCAGGCTCCTGCCCTTCAGCGCCGCTGGGGTCAGGTTGAGTTCGGAGCAGAGATGCGAATTGGCCTGCAGGATGGTCCCCGTTCCCGGAGCGCACAGCGCCAGGCCCGTACTGCATTCATCCAGGGTGAGGCGCAGCATTTCCTCGGACCTGGCCACGGCTTCCTGGGCCGCCATCTCGGCGGAGATGTCGACGGCCTGGCCGATGAAGAACTCCAGGTGCCCGTCGGGGCCACGCACACACGAAAGGCTCAGGTCGGCCCAGATGCTGCTGCCATCGCCGCGCAGATACCGCTTCTTGAGCCGGTAGCCATCACGCCGGTTCGCCAGCATCGCCTCCACCAGTGGCTGCTCGCGGGCGATGTCGTCGGGATGACTGATCTCAGGCCAGGAGAGCGTGAGCAGGGTCTGGGCCTCACGGCCGAGCATGTCGCAGAGGGCGGGATTGACGCGCAGCAACCGGCCGCTTGCATCCGCCAGACCCACGCCGGCGGCGGCGTTGTCAAGCGTGAGATTCAGGGTCTGCTCGCTCTGGTGCCGCAGGGCCGTTTCCCGGCAACGCTGGGCCGAGAGCAGCATGGCCACAGCCGCCACGCCGCTGAGCGCCAGCAGTCGGGTGGCGTAGTCGATCGAAGGGAAGAACCCCCAGTACAGGCCGGAGATGATCGCCAGCACAAAGGCCTCAACGACCAACGTGACCATCTGGCGTGGCGTCGCCAGACTCGCTGAGAGCACCACCACCAGGAAGTAGTAGGGCAGCAGCGGGATATTGCGCGGCAGAGCAACATCGAGCAGTAACAGCCCGACCAGTACCACATGCAGCAGCAGGATCCTGCGACGGTTCTCCGGAGCCGCTGGGGATGGTTGCTTCCGGCCCTGTCCCACCCTCAGCATGAGACTGGTCTCATCTTGGTCCGATCAAGCTACCCATGGTGGGGTCACCGATCACCTGCACTGGCCACGGGCTTAACGACTACTGACACACCGCCACTGATGAGGTTGGTGGATGGAATTCGCCAAGCCGCAGCCCAGACCCCTTGCGCTCCGGTCAGGTCCAGGCTGTTTCGTCCCTACCTCCTCTGATGGTTGCGCAGCGCTGCTGGCGGTAGGCGGCCTGGCCCCGCCGGTGCTCGATCACCCTGCCGGCGGCATCGGCCTGGGCGGCCAGGGTCGCCTTGTTGTGGGCCTCAGGGAGCCGGTGCGCTGCAGGGAGCAGATGGGGCCCGGGGGCCCTATGCGGGCGAGTTGATACAGAAAGATCCATGGATTCAGTTGCCCAAGGTGACAACTGATCGGGGCATCACGGCCGCTCAGATGAACGCAGCGGTGATGGCGAGACCAGGGGATAACGGTGCCGCAGGCGATGGGCTCGGAGGTCAACTCGCATCCGGCTGTCGACGCCGTTCCTCCACCGCCTCCCACACCACCCGGTAGGCCAGGCTCTGGGTGTCGCTCATGGCCACGGCAGCAGGGTGCGTCCAGGCCACCTGGCCTGCCAACGCCTCGAAATCCTCCGGGACCACCGCCAGGCCCAGAAGATCCAGCGCTGTCGCCACATCCGGTGGATCGGGAATCATCGGCCGTCTCCTCATAGGTCCGTCCCGCAAGGCCGCAACTGGTGATCCTCGAAGCGATGGGCGTTCTCAGGCCGCCAGTGGGACGTCGGCCTCGCCGCCTCTCTCCAGCTCTTCCCAGACCCGCCGGTAGGCAGCGGTCTGCACTGTGCTCCATGGCTGAGAGGCCGGGTGCCGCGCGGCCACCCGCCGGGCCAGGTCCTGCCGACTTCCGGGCGTGGTTCTCAGGCCCAGGACGGCCAAGGCCTCAGTGAAATCGGTTGACGGTCCCATGGCTGTCATCAATCCACCGGTAGTAGCTGAATGTTCGCGGCTACCGCCTCAAGGGCAAGGGGGGATGCCGAAAGCGGTGTGGATTGTTATGTAAAGACGCCACCGGGATGCCTTCATCCGCCAGCCAGGATGACGCTCACGACATCACCGTCCTGGACTCAAGTGCAGCGTCCCGCCGGCCCCCAGGAACGGATCGGGAGTCACCACCGGATCAAGCAGAAGCTCTGCTGCGACAGAAGTCCCACGTGCTGGTGATGCCACCCGGCACTCCGACACGCCATAACGACGACGCATGGCCCGGTACTCGGCCTCGAGAGACTTCCTGGCGGCGCACTGGGCCAGGTCCTTCCGCTAGGCGAACGCCTAGCCGTCCTCCACCATCGCCAGGGCGTAGTCCATCGCCCATGAGACATCGGCGCTGCTGCCTCGTTTGCGCGGCTGATGCCACGAGTTCTTGTTGCTGCGAAGAGCCGAGGTGGCAGTGACGCTGTTGTTCGAGCCCTCCCCTGCGGGAGAGCTGTCTCCAAACCACTGCTCACATGGGAAGGCCTGCAAGCCCCTGCGGAACAGCTGCAGGTCATGGCCCAGTGTCTCGGCCAGCTTTCGGGCCTGACGATGCCCAGGGGACAGGGGAGTGCCACTCAGAGGCAGGCGTTGCCCTGACGGCACCACCTCAAGAGCGACGGCAGCCAAGGTCCTTGGGAGCCCGATGGATGCGCCCGAGGTAGGGATCCCTGACCGGCATGGAGGCGTGACCAAAACCGTGACCACCCTGCCTGAACGGCGAAACAGGCTCGGTTCTCTCAACCCCGTGCCCTGCAAGCACTCTCAGCAATGGGGGCAAGGGGACCTGACCCCCCACAGCCTTGCCGCCTGCGGAGTTTAAGTCCGCTCGAAACCACTGCCCTGACTTGGTTTTTGGCATTGGCGTGACTAATTGATGACTACGACAGCTCGTCAGTGCTCGGCCGCGTCCCTTGGAGTGGTGTAAATCCCGAGGCCTGTGACCTGATCTGAATCTGGTCGTCAGGCGACTGCCGCGAGGGCAGCGCTTTGTAGATCCTGGCCTGGATCGTTGCTGCTGTCCAGCTTGGCCATCGACTGCTCGGAGA
>CALSAP010000059.1:0-3990 GCA_943372935.1 Synechococcus sp. UW140 | reverse complement strand
TGTCAGGCGACAGCGAAAACTGGCCCAGATGCGACACGAAATCTGGCCCCCCTCCTCGAGCCACTGACCAGGGCCAGCGCGCAGCCTGCGGTGCTGTCACCTCTGGAGCAGAGCTCCCGGGATGCGGCGTTGGAAACCCCAGAGGATGTCCAGGCGATCCTTGGCCTCACCGCGGCTGGCTGGGGCCGGCGGCGGATCGCCAGGGAACTGGGCTGTTCACCTGAAACCGTCCGCAAGTACCGGCGGCAGGGAGGCTGGGAGGCCTACGGCAAACCCCGGCGGATCGGCGTTCTCGATGGTCAGTGCGACTGGCTCAAGGAGCGGTTCCTGGCCCACAACGGCAATGCCGATGTGGTGCGCCAGGAGCTGGCCAGCGAGAAAGGCATCGCCGTGTCACTGCGCACCGTGGAGCGGGCGGTGGAGCCCTGGCGGCAGGAGCTGCGGGCCGCTGCCCTGGCAACGGTGCGGTTTGAGACGCCGCCGGGCAAGCAACTGCAGGCCGATTTCGGTGAGTCCTACGCCCGCATAGCCGGCGAGAGGGCCAAGGTGCACCTGTGCGTGCTGACCCTGGGGTACTCGCGGAGGCTGGTGGTGCGGGCCTACCGGCACGAGCGCCAGGTCAACTGGCTGTTGGCGATGGAGGAGGCCTTCCGCCACTGGCGGGGGGTGCCGGCCGAGGTGCTGTTCGATAACGCCCGTGCCCTGGTCAAGGAGCACGATCCGGCTCGCCAGGTGCTGGTGTTCAACGAACGGCTCGATGCCTTTGCTCGCTACTGGGGGTTCCTTCCCAAAGCCTGCCGGCCCTACCGGGCCAGGACCAAGGGGAAGGACGAGCGCGGCGTCGGTTACGTCAAGACAAATGCGGTGGCAGGCCGGGAGTTCGCCAGCTGGCAGGCGCTGGAAGCGCACCTGGAGCGCTGGAGCCGGGAGGTGGCCGACGTTCGCATCCACGGAACGACCGGCGAACAACCGCTCCTGCGATTCCAGCGGGAGGAGGCCGCTGCCCTGCAGCCGTTGCCCCATAAGCCGTCGTTCCTGGCGGAGCGGGAGCTGGTGCGGGTGGTCCACAACGACGCCTGCGTCGAGGTGGAGGGCAACTGGTACAGCGTCCCCTGGAAGCTGCTCAAGCAGCGGGTGAGTGTTCTGCTGCGGGATCAGCAAGTGCTGATCCGCCATGGCGGCCGGGTTGTTGCCCGGCATGGGCGCGTGGCAGCCAATCGTCGTCATCGCTCCGTGCTGCGGGGGCACTGGGATGGCCTGGTTCCAGCGCCGCAGCAGGACTTGGCCGAACGGTCACTGCCGTCAGCCGATGGCGCGCTCTGCGTTGGGCCCGCCTCCACCACGTCCCCGCCCTGTGGGGGCGGAACGCGGCGGCGGGCAGCGGTGGTGCGCAGCTCAGAACTGGCCCGCTCCCTGGCGGTCTATGCCGCCGAGGTGGGCGAGGAGGTGGCGGCATGAGTCCCGCCAAAACCGGTCAACCGGATCGTCGTCAGGAGCTGATGGTCACGACACCGCCTGTCCCCATCGAGGATCTCGACGACATGCTCAGCCGCCTGCGACTGACCGCGATCCGCGATCAGCTCGACAACCTGCTTGAGGAAGCGGCCCGCAAGGAACTGAACCTGCGCGAGGCGTTGGCCTGGCTGTGCGCGGCAGAGATCGCCCGCAAGGACCAGCGGCGAATCGCGATGGCGATGAGCATTGCCAAATTCCCGTTCGTGCGGACCCTGGAGGGGTTTGAGTACGAGGCCCAGCCCTCGCTCGATCCAGGCCAGATCCGGGAACTCGCCACTTGCCGCTGGGTCGCCAACGGCGACACCCTGCTGCTGCTCGGTCCGCCGGGGGTGGGCAAGACCCACCTGGCCGTCGCCCTGGGGCGTGAGGCGGTGAGCAAGGGCTACACCGTGCAGTACGTCTCGGCGATGGAGCTGATCTCCACCCTGGCCCGGGCCCACAACCAGACGGCGCTGGAGAGCCGGCTGAGCCAGTACGGCAAGAGCAAGCTGCTGATCATTGACGAGCTGGGCTACCTGCCGCTGGAGCCCGATGCGGCCCACCTGTTCTTCCAGCTGATCTCCCGTCGCTACGAGCGCGGCAGCGTGCTGATCACCTCCAACCGCCCCGTCATGGAGTGGGGCGAGGTGTTCGGTGATCAGGTCGTCGCCACCGCGATCCTCGATCGGCTGCTGCACCACAGCCATGTGCTGACCGTGCGGGGCGACAGCTACCGCCTGCGGGAGAAACGCCGCTCCGGTCTGATCAAGGCCAGCAGTGCGGTGAGCACCATCCCCGCCACCGGGGAGGAAGGGAGCCCATGAGCATCCCGTTCCTCCCGATCCACCCCCATCCCCATGGACTGATGAGCAAGACCAACCAGCGCCGGCTACGGCGTCAACAAGCCGGGGCTACAGCCTCACAGGGTGGGCCAGATTTCGTGTCGCCGGAGGACCAATTCCGGATGTCGCTTGACACCGTAACGAGCAAGGTGGCGGCACCATCGGTGCCGATGCCGTAGGTCTGCCGGAGGCCAGGGCAGGCCTGTTGGGTGAGCTGGTCGAGGTCGTTCAACAACTCAGCGATCTCCCGCTCAAGGCGTAGCACCCGCCGAGCAAGAAAGCGCAGGGCCTTTTTCGCTGCCGCCATGGGGGAATCGACCAAGGGGACGCGGAAGGCAGAACTGGTGGCCATGAGGACGTCGTGTGCCAAAGGCTCCAACTGCTCCCGTAAAACCGCCGGGGCCGTGACCAGGATCGCCTTGATTTGGTTGATGGCTCTGGTCCGGCTTTTGGAAGCGGAGTCTTTATTGCCCTTGAGGAGCCGAATCATCTCAATCAGGTGAGTTCCGCCCTTTGGCGCGATCGTGGCGGTGCCAGCAAGGAAGGAGCGGGCTGCGGCCTCCGCGTCGATGGCATCGTCCTTGCCCAGCCGGCGGCGGGTGGAGCGATCCGGCCGGTTGATCTCCACAACGGAGTACCCGACGGCCAAGAGCTCACGGCACAGGCCAGCCCCAAAGGACCCGGTACCTTCAACGGCAAAAACAGGCCGGCTGCCCAGCTCAAGTGCCCAGTCTTGGAGAACGCCGTAACCCTGACGATTGGCGGGAATGCTGCACTCCCCAAGTCGTCCTCCATTGGGCGCCAAGGCCACGGCGACATGGAACTCCTTGTGGGTATCGACGCCGATCACGACGTCTGGATGGTCAGCCCCCTCGGGCTGTGTAACTGTTGGTGATGCCATCGCTGCTTGGTGGTGATGGGGAAGAGCGATCAGCAAGGGAGCCGGACAGGACTGTGATGGGGCCTCTTGACCAGGCTCGTATCAGGTCACGACACTCTCCTGCTGGTCGGCCCCATCCACCCAGAGCGACAAATCAGAGGAAGAGCACCAACAGCAGGCGTTGGGCCAGCCAGGAAACGAGTCAGCTCTGGAGGGGGAGGTTCCCTGAATCATCACAGCCAGGAAACGAACCAGTACAGCTCTGCACGCCCTCGCGTCCGAAACACCCACGGCCAAGGCCAAAGTCCGTGGCCACACTGGACACGGGGACGTCAGGCCATGACCGATGTCATCTTTGGAGGCTCGTCCCCGAAAGGAAACGTGGTCTGGGTTCCCACAGCGCTCCCTGCCCTGGCGACGACACTGCTGGATCCTTCCATGGTGTTGATCCCGATTGGGAAATTGTTTACTCTTTAGCGCGGAACCTGCCTGGCCTCCCTCCTTAGCCAACTGCAGTAGGTCAATGCCAGGATCTTCTCCATCACGTCGCCGGCGTGCGCGCCTCAAAGTAGTCAATCCACGTTCTGCAGGAATTGACATCGGTAGTCGGTTCCATGTGGTAGCCATACCCGCAGAGCTTGACGACGATCCAGTGCGAAAGTTCTCCAGTTTCACCAATGATCTGAAATCTATGGCTCGATGGTTACTCGCCATCGGCATCAAGACGGTAGCCATGGAGTCAACGGGAATCTACTGGGTACCACTGTACGAAAT
>CALSAP010000058.1:0-4888 GCA_943372935.1 Synechococcus sp. UW140 | reverse complement strand
ACGCGCTGCATCAGCTGCCGGGAGGCCTGCTCGGCCCGCGCCAGCAGCATGTTTCGCAGCTCGGGCATCGGTGTGCGCAGTTCCGAAGGCGAGAGGCCTTCATTTTTGCCGAACAGCTTCTGCACCCTGGCCTGCAGCTCCTGGTGGGTGGTGGCCGAGCTGATGGCCTGGCGCAGGTCCGCCAGCTTCTGGCTGGACTGACTGGTCTGCTGCTGCTGGTTGCCGGTGACGGTGCTGTAGAACCTCCAACCCGCATAGGCCTGTAGGGGCAGTAGCAGCAGGAAGCCGATCGCGGCGGCCAGCGCCCAGCGGCGGCAGGCGTTCCAACGAGCCAGGAGGCGACGGTTGTCCGGATCGAAGCCGACGGCCAGCGGCAGCAGCAGGGCACCGATCAGGGCGAGGGAGGCGCTGTTGACCAGCACGGCGATGAGCTGCAGCTGCCACTGGGGGTCGAGGAGCTTCGGCGGCAGTGCCGTGGTGAGGACCGCCGCAAGGAACACCACCAGCAGCACGATTGAGAGGACCGCCAGCAGCCGGGCCAGGGCGGGGTTTGGGGCGATTGCGGGGGGCGGGCTGCTGGTCATGAATCAGGAGGGAAAGTGGGGAGGACCGCTGGCCATCAGAGGCTATGGCCCGAGCACGAAGACAACTTCCTGATGGCTGCAGCTTCCACATCACCCTGCGCTGCAATAGCCGGGCCTTCCTGATGGCCCGTGGGGTGCGGCGTGATCTGCTGCTGGCGGTGCTGCGCAAGGGGCAGGAGAAGTTCGGCTTCCGGCTGTATGGGATCTGCCTGATGGCCAATCATCTGGACCTGCTGTTGCAGCCGCCGCAGGGGCGGGACCTGCCGCGCATCATGCAGTGGATCGGCTGGTACTCGGCGATGGCGCTGAACCGGCTCACGGGCCGCTGCGGCCATCTCTGGGAGGCGCGCTACTTCTCCACGCCGATCGAGCCGGGAGATACCCGCAGGGTGCTGGCCACGCTGCGCTACATCCACGCCAACCCGAAGGCGGCCGGGGTGCGTAAGGGGTTCCATGACCCCTACAGCAACTACGGGCACTACGAGGGGCTGGCGGTGGATGGGTTGAGCGAATGGCACCCGGCCTTCCTGCAGCTGGCGGCCACGCTGGAGGGATGTGCCAGACGCTATGCGCACTACTGCCGGCACTACCGGCCACGGGCCAAGCCGGCCCACAAATCTGGCTGGGGTAGCAGGCTGCTGCAACGGGATGGGGGCAGTGGCGGGAAGGGTGGCAGCAGGAAGGGGATGGCAGCGGGCCAGCTGCTGCTGCCGTGGGGTGGAGGCGGGGTGGATCTGCCGCTGCCGGAGGAATGGCAACGGCTGGCGGAAGCGTTCCGAAGGGCCAACGGGGCCAGGGCAAGTAGCTGGGCTTAGATCAGCGGGGCCACAAGTGGCTGCAGAGGGAGGAGAAAGGAGGGGGGCTGCGATGGGGGGAATCGGTGCTCTTGAGATCCGCAATCAGCGAGAACAAGCTGTTCGAGCAGCTGTGGCGTGGCGCCGGCGTGGCTGCAAATCAATGGCCCCCTTGCAGCGCGGCAGAGGGGACCGCAGGAGGGCTGAAGGTGCCAGGTATCGCTCAGCCCGCTGGACGAGTGGGCGCAGTGGTTCTGGTAACTTTGATGCGGTTCCTCAGCTTGCGGCTGATGCCGAAGGCAGCTGCAGCACCGAAGAGGGGCAGGGGGCCTGGGACGGACGATGCTGGCGGCTGGTCCGGAGTAAATGTTACCGTCCCAACGATCTCAGGACGACAAAAGATACCCCGAAGACACCCGATCTCAGCAACACCACCACCAAAAGATACCCCGAAGGGTTCCACGCCGAAGGGTTCCAACTCCCCAATCCAAACGGCCGAAGAAACGGTGAACCCCGCCGACCCACCCGAAGAAACGGTGAACCCCGAACAAGGGCCGGTAGGGAAGGAGCAAGGGCCGACTGAGACTAGAAAAGGACTTAGAGCATTAGGTGCCCAAAGGAGCCGAAGTCCCGCCGTTGTTAGTCACCTCTACAACGCAACCATCAGTACCATCACAGGCATTATCACCTTCTTCCAGGCCAGAGATCAGGCCCTCAACACCTCCAAAAGAGAAGGTGAAGTCGAGAGCTGATGCTGCCTGTGGAGCCAGCAGTGAACCTGTCGCCACGCCGAGGGCAACAAGGGCGGAACCCGCCAATGCTTGGCTCTTCATCGGATTATCAGAATGGATTCACCTTATACTTGAAATGGGCATTAAGGCTCCTGCCGTTTTGGGCCGCTGATGCAAATCGTTACATTCTCGGCTGAGGCTGGCGGGCCGTCACCTGCGCCAGGACCTGACGCTGACCGCCACCAGGAACCCTGAGCGGCAGAACCGCCGCCCCACCGATGGACGATCCCCCATGACCCATGACGCACGTCTACGACGTGACGGCCTGGTGGGCAGTCCACTCCAGGGCAATCACCCATCCGGGGCAACGGCACTGCGGCGTTGCCATGCCCATGCCCCAAAGCACGCCAGCGCCTCGAACCTGCAGCGCCAGCGTTTGCTTCAACAGCTGGTGCACGTATCCCCCAGCAGCTTGCTCCTATGGGTAGCTGACCGCCGCCGTGACGCTGGAAGCAGTCCCTGCCTCTCGGACGGCCTCGCCCCCTCCAGTTCCATGCCCTTCTCCACCGCCGACAGCTCCATCCAGCTGCTGAGGGACACGACCAACACCCTCCAGGAGATCGAGAGCCGGATGACGGCCAGAGCCTTCGGCGCGGTTCACAACCCTGAGAAGGGACCGGAGGGCCGGAGGTCCGGCGGGTGCTCGAAGAGCTACTGGAGGTCCTGGATCGCACCAGCCCTGATGGGGTGATCTGAGTTACCACCGAGGCTCGACGCGACCCCAGCAAGGGAATTTTCGCCTGGCCCCTGCTCATCTCCCCAGTCTGATTGAGCCGATCGAGGGCCGGATCCGATGCAGCGGATGACTGGTCGGGATCCGCTCCTCGATCGTGACGTAGGAGAACAAGGAGCCGTAGCGCTCCTGTGGGCCTCGCATCAGAACTCAGTTGCGGTTGATCCATTTTCGCAGAGGTGGACAAGTTTTTCTGCGAACTCTTAGGGACGCGCCTTGGGTCAGCCTCTTCATGGCTATCCTGGTATAGGCCGAACTGTAAGGATGGAACCATGCAATTAAGTAATGAAGCCTGCATTCCGTGTCAAGACGGTGGCCCTACGCTGACCGCAGATGAGATCAGTGATCTCCTGGTCGAGCTTCCCGGATGGGAGGTGGTCGATGGACATCATTTGCACAGGGCTTGGAACTTCCAGAATTTCAGCTTAGCCCTCGAATGGGTGCAAAAAGCTGGCGCCATCTGTGAAAAGCAGGGTCACCATGCCGACTTCAAGCTTGGATGGGGCTATGCGGAAGCCATCATCTACACCCATAAGTCTGATGGACTGACCCGCTCCGATATGGTTCTAGCA
This sequence comes from Synechococcus sp. UW140, assembly GCA_943372935.1. Lineage (GTDB taxonomy): Bacteria > Cyanobacteriota > Cyanobacteriia > PCC-6307 > Cyanobiaceae > Cyanobium. Next base: position 1,414 of record CALSAP010000058.1, on the reverse strand, counting down.
GCTAGATTTAATGCCTTGGAACATGATGGAGAGGGTCACACCTGAGGGTAGTCCCCTTGCGTTGGCCTGGGTTTTCAGGACAGGGCCCATCGCTTACCTCTGAGGCGGGACACCGCCCCTGAGAGGGGGCTCCCACCCATGAGCAAACGCCGTACCCACAGCCCCGAGTTCAAGGCCAGGGTCGCCATGGAGGCGATCAGTGGCCGTTAGTACCCGCTCTCAACTACATCGGTAGCCTCCGATCTAGTCATCTCCGGACACATTCCCCCATGGTTGGGCAGGTGCCTGTTGACTTCGATGGTTGCGAGCACGCGGGGGCGCCGAAGGGTGTCGCGCGCAGGATTCCTCAGCATGCGCGGCCGCACAAGGGCCGACGCGAGCTGGCCCGCCTTGGGGTGGTGACGCCCGGTGGAACTGCCTGGAAGCCGGGGTGCCGGGCCAGCCCTTGATGCTGGCCGCGCGGGTGCTTCGGGTCCTGCGCTGCTGCCCGATGGCTGCTGTTGTTCCTGCCACTGCCCGTTCCCGCTCCCGTTCGAAGACCCGCTCCGAGCCCACCAGCCAGTCGAACGCTCAACCCCCTGCGGACAAGCTGGTGGAGGTGCTGATCCAGTTGCTTGAGGCAGGCACCACCCCCTGGCGACGGGAATGGGACTCCACCGGTGGCGGGCACCACGTCAACCTGTTGAGCGGGCACCGCTACCAAGGCGCCAACCCGATCTTGTTGTGCCTGGGGATGCACCTGAGGTGTTCTGGGTTGCCCTACTGGTGCGGGTTTGCAGAGGCCCGTGCCCAAGGAATCTTTCCCCGCAAAGGCTCGCAGGGGGTGCGGATCTTGCGCCCACAGGTCAACCGGGTGGCAACTGGTATGGAGGGGTCGGACAGGTCGGACACCTCGGACTCAGGCACTGAAGCAAGAAACGCAGCCGACCGTGTCTGGATGAGCTTCCGTCCCGTGGTGGTGTTCAACGCAGTGGACCTGGAAGGTGCGTCCCTGGCTGGCTGGGTGGAGCAAAGGCAGGCAGAAGCTGCTGGGGCGGAGCGCAGTGAACCCGCAAGGCTGGCTGCAGCTGAGTCTCTGCTGGGGGCCTGGCCGGTGCCGGTGGGTTACGGCGGTGAACGTGCGTTTTACGTCCCTGAAACCGATCGGATCCAGTTGCCCGAACGCCAGGCGTTTCTTACCGCCCCGGGTTTCTATGCCACCTGGGCCCATGAGGTGATCCACTCCACCGGACACGCCAGCCGGCTCAAGCGGGACCTGAGCGGTCGGCCGCGTCCCTTGGAGTGGTGTAAATCCCGAGGCCTGTGACCTGATCTGAATCTGGTCGTCAGGCGACTGCCGCGAGGGCAGCGCTTTGTAGATCCTGGCCTGGATCGTTGCTGCTGTCCAGCTTGGCCATCGACTGCTCGGAGAAGA
>CALSAP010000057.1:0-5086 GCA_943372935.1 Synechococcus sp. UW140 | reverse complement strand
CTGGTTCTCAGGTTGGAGGTGGTACTCAAACCAGGGTCACAGACCGGCCCACCCATTGCCCCGCAGGGGATCTGAGCCGCGAACCGTCAGCACCGGCGTAGCCGGTGCTGCTCCTCAGGATTTACACCACTCGGCGGGACGCTGCGTGCCGCAGCACTTCTGCGCGTCTCAGAGACCCAGCAGATGGGGGGTGTGCCACTGCGTCTCCTCAGCTTGAGAGGACAAAAACCCAGTCCTGTCCTTGGGTCTCGCCTAGTTCCAAGTTGGATAAGCTTCCTATCAAGCTGGTTTGACTACTTCTGGGAGACACGAGCTACAACCCAGCGCTTTCACCAGAAGACATCACGCACAATCTGCCAGAAAGCCTGCAGCACATGGCATCTGGCGGTTTCTTCTGTTGAGTATTCAGCACCAAATGAAGAAACCACCCGCCCTGCGTCACAACAACGGCGACCAGGCCCAGTTCAGCAGGGAGAGGTGAGCCAGGGCACTACGGCTCAGAACAGAATCAGCCCCACCGACCAGATCTCATCGCGGTGCGCCGGATCACGGCAAGCCCCATGGGCGGGTAGTCCCCGTCAGCCACGTCTCGCTGGCCCGGATGGTTTCGCCATGCTGAAGGGCCCTCTTCCGCCTGCCATGCCATTGCGCACCCCACCGCGCCAGAGGTTGCTGGAGGTGAACGGCGGCTGCTGGGAGGGCCTGTTCGCCCGCCTGGGTCCCGACGGCCGCGAGATCGACCGGTTTCCCACCCGCCTTCTGGTCACCGACCAGGAGGGCACGATCGAGGCCGCCCTCACCTACCTCAACTCCGGGCGCACCGTGCCGATGCGCTTCAGCGAGCCACCGGCGGCCATGCAGATCAACGCCGCCGGCCACTGGAGCCTGGGCATCGACCGCACAGGTCCCTGGCCCTGGATCGCCGAGCTCTGCGTCGCCCATGGCCAGCGCCGCCGCCGCATCGTGTTGCGCCATGGCGTGGACTGCCTGGAGAGCCTCACCTACGCCAGGGAATGGCGCCCGGGCGTCAAGGATGCCGCCTCGGATACGCCGCTGGTGGCCAGCCTGGAGGCCATCGAGGCGGACGGGGCCACCACCACCCTCTGGAGCCTGGACGGCAACATCGAGGTACGGATCGTTCATCACCCCGGCCAGCCGGGGCCCGTGCAGGTGTCGCTCAGCTGGCAGGTGGACGCCAACGTGTGCTGCCGGATCGAGCGCCGTTACTCCCCCTACGGCCTGCTGGAGCCCCTGGCTGTCGACTGATGGGCCCGCCGCTGGTGTATCACCCGGCCTATTCGGTCCCCCTGCCCGATGGCCATCGCTTCCCGATGCAGAAGTTCCGGCTGCTGAAGGAGCGTCTCGAGCAGCTCGAACTCGCCGCCCCCGGGCAGATCCACCAGCCCCTGCCGGTGCCGCGCCGCTGGCTGGAGCTGGTGCATGGCCGCAGCTACCACGAGGCCTTCGCCCGTGGTCTGCTCAGCCGGCAGGAGCTGCGCCGCATCGGACTGCCCGTGTCCTGGCCCCTGGTGCGACGCAGCTGGCTGGCGGTGGGTGGCACGCTGCTGACGGCCCAGCTGGCCCTGCGCCACGGACTGGCCTGCCATCTGGCGGGCGGCACCCACCACGCCTTCCCGCTGCATGGCAGTGGTTTCTGCATCTTCAACGACCTCGCCGTGGCGGCCCGGGTGCTGCTGGCCGAGGGCCAGGTGCGGCAGGTGCTGGTGGTGGATCTGGACGTGCACCAGGGGGATGGCACGGCCGCGATCTTCGCCGCCGACCCCAGGGTGTTCACCTTCTCGATGCATGGGGCCAGCAATTTCCCCCTGCACAAGCAGGTGAGCGATCGCGACCTGGCCCTTGAGGACGGCGTGGCGGATGACGCCTACCTGCGGGCCCTGCAGCACGCCTTGCCGGATCTGCTGGAGCAGGTCCGGCCGGACCTTGTTCTCTACAACGCCGGCGTCGATCCTCACCGGGACGACCGCCTCGGCCGGCTGGACCTGAGCGATGACGGTCTGCACCGGCGGGACTGGCTGGTGATGGACGCCGCCCTGCGCCGCCGCATCCCGGTGGCCACGGTGATCGGTGGTGGCTACGACCACCTGCCCGCCCTGGTGGAGCGGCACACCCTGGTGGTGCAGGCCGCCGATGCCCTGGCCCGGATCCACGCCACCGGGATGGAGCTGTCATCTCCGGTCACAGATGGCCCCTACGCCGGTAAAGGGTGAGTCATCCGGACGCGTTTGGCTTGGTGGGCAACGGAGCTTCCACCATGATCAGCCGTTCCTCCCGCCTGCTCCATGCCGCCCTGGTGGTGGCCTGTGGCGCCGGCATCGTCTACGCCCCGGTCCAGGCCCAGACCCCCCTGACCCTGCAACTGGGCCAGCCCGGCTACTTCGGCCCGATCAACCTGGGCAACCTGGCCCCGCCACCCGTGTACAGCTTCAGGCCAGTGATCGTCAGGCCCGACGCCAAGCGACGCGACGGCTGGACCCAGGACGCCACCCGGCCGGTCCACCTGCGGGTGCCGATGAATCAGGCCCGGGACTGGGGCCGCTACTGCGGCATGTATCAAGCCTGCAACGTGCCGGTGCAATTCGTGCGTGACGACTGGTATCGCGATGTCTACGCCCCTCGGGTGCGGGCCGCGCAGGCCAGAGCAGCCAAAGAGGCCCGCTTGTTGTCTTGGCGAGACTCCCGCCAGGACAACAAGCGGGTGCTGGTGACACCCCAAGGGCGTGCCTACGGGCTTGAGCGGCGCCGCGACTGGGATGACGACGACGATTGAGAACCATCTCGACAGCGACGCGAGGCGGCCCGCCACGGTGGTCAAACCGGGCGGGCCTTTGTCTGTCCTGGGTCGGCGTCAGCGGCGGCCCAGCAGGTCCTCCCAGGTGAGGGGATGCTGGGAAGGGTCGTGGCGCTGCGGCCTGGCCACCAACAGACAGCTGGGATAGGCAGTGCCCCGGCCGGAGACGGCAGGGGAAGCACTGGGACGGGTCGAAGGCGACGGACGCCTGTAGAGGGTGTTCATGGGAAAGGACACAAGGGATATGGACTCGCACCGGGGTGCTGCCGCTCCCACGCGGGGAATCGCACACGGCAGCCATTGCTGGACCTGGTGGACCGTCCCCAGGAAGCGCGGGGCGGCTCGGTGCTGGCTCCGGCGAAGGCGAACAACAGGTTCGCCGGCTTCTGCAGGAGGTAACAACCATAACCGATCTTCGTGCCGTTCCACCCGGGCCGGATCAGACCCCCCCAGCAATCAGATGGTGGCATGAAGAAATCCCAGACCTACAGTTGCTCGAGGCTCTCGATTCTCCCCACGGAGAGGGCCTGTTGCGCCATTCATGTCCCAAGACCAGCATCCCGAGGGAAAGCGAAGCACCCCAAGGCTTCATGTCCCCGTCGGTGTCTCCGTCAGCCTCACGCTGCCCTCAAAGCAGTCAGTGTTTGTCAATCTCCGCGACGTCAGCGAGAAGGGAGCCTGTGTGATGCGTATGGGCGGCCTTGACATCCAGACGGACGACAGTGTCATCTTCGAGGCCCGCGATTACGACTCCGGCTCGACGATCAAACTGCGCTGCAAGGTGCGCTGGGTGAGGTCAACGGGATTCAGCACCCACGTGGGGCTTTCCTTCCTGAGTTCGTCGCTGTCGGAGGACTCCCTGACCAGGCTCGTCTCCTGAGACAGCCCCTCAAGTGTCGACCGCGACTCCACTGCCCTTGAGCGGGAAGGGGCCATCATGGCGCGTCTGGCTCAGGTCAGCCTCACTGAAGTCGGCCCCATCGAGCCTGGCGCCCCTGAGATCCGCCAACGACAAACGCGCGCCGGTGAAGTTGGCGGCGCGCAGATCGGCACCCCTGAGATCGGTACCGGTCAGATCGGCATGGCTGAAATCAGCCCTGAACAGATCAGCGCCATGGAGATCGGCGTGGCTCAGCACCGTGTTGGAGAAGTTGGCACCACGCCAACGGCTGAATGGAATTCTGAGCCCTTCGAGATTGGCCCCACGCAGGTCGAAGTCGTCCTGCCAGAGTCCGGCGGCGGAAAGACTTTCCAGAGCCCTCAGGCGACCGAGGCTGTTGGAGGCGCTTGCCTCGCGCTGGACAAGCAGGAGTTCAAACATTTCATGGTGCTCCTTCTCCTTACGCTTGGCGGCTTCGAGAAGGTAAACAATCGCGGCCGTGACAATACTGAAGGACTCGACATTGCCGATGCTGATGATGTCCAGAAAGTCGCTGGTCAGGCAATCGGGTCGCGACGAAGGATCATGACAATTCTCAAAACGGTTGACGGCTGCCAGCAATCCGAAGGAGAGCGTGGCCGCGATCAGCACACGGAATCCGAAGGAGCCGTCCAGCAGACGGAAGAACGGCGAAGCGCGCCGCCGTTTCTGGCGTGTGTACCAGGTGGAAGGCGGGGAACGCCTGTTCATCGAAGGGTCACGTCGTGGCAAGGGAAACGGAAAACACCTGGCTCCAGTCGCGGCGCAGGCTGAACTCGCACCAGCCATTCTGCGCCGCCCGATCCAGGCCCCGCAGCACCTGGCGCATCATGGCGGACGACCATAAAAAACCCCCTGCTCGCGCAGGGGGTTGGAAACTCAGGGAGGAGTATTGGATCAGCCGATGGCCGGGGCGGTCAGGGCCACAGGAGTGGCGCTGGCAGCCGCCAGGTCGAGTGGGAAGTTGTGCGCATTGCGCTCGTGCATCACTTCCATGCCCAGGCCGGCACGGTTGAGCACGTCGGCCCAGGTGTTGATCACCCGGCCCTGACCATCAAGGATGGATTGGTTGAAGTTGAAGCCGTTCAGGTTGAAGGCCATCGTGCTCACGCCCAGGGCGGTGAACCAGATGCCGACCACCGGCCAGGCCGCCAGGAAGAAGTGCAGGCTGCGGCTATTGTTGAACGAGGCGTACTGGAAGATCAGGCGACCGAAGTAACCGTGGGCAGCCACGATGTTGTAGGTCTCTTCCTCTTGGCCGAACTTGTAGCCGTAGTTCTGGGACTCGCTCTCGGTGGTTTCACGCACCAGGGAGGAGGTCACCAGCGAACCGTGCATGGCGGAGAACAGGGAGC
>CALSAP010000056.1:0-5436 GCA_943372935.1 Synechococcus sp. UW140 | reverse complement strand
CATCGGCGCCGGTGTCGGTGTCGGCGAAATAGCTCGCGGCGATGCTTGACGCAAAATCACCCGATGCGATGAAGGTGGCGCCAGCGATGTTGTTGATTGTGCCCGAGCCGTCGATCTGCGTGTTGTCGACGTTGTTGTTGAGATCGATCTGGCCGCCGCTCCAGGTGAGCGTGTTCTCGTTGCGCAGGGTGCGGCCGCCATCGAGGTAGAAGCCGCTCGAGCTGATCGTGGAGGGCCCCTTGAGGATGGTGGTGCCCGTGCCGCGATGGTCGCCGAAGGTGATCGTGCTTGCCCCCGTGATCGTTAGCGGGCCGGTGCCTGATATGCTCCCGGAACTCTGGGTGAAAGTATTAACACTACTTGTCCCATTCAGAGCTAGCGTGCCGCCAGTGAGGGAAAGATCAGCACCGACAGTCGCCGTGCCGTTGATGCTCAGCACACCCTCGGAGACATTCAGGTTGCTCCCTGAGTTGAGCGAAGCGATCGTGAGATTGGTGAGGGGGCTCAATCCGTTGAAAAACGTTGTCCCGAAACCAGCAGCAATTTGAATGTCATCGCCTGAGAATGGAAGAGTATTCAAATCCCAGTTGTCTGCCAGGCTCCAGAGATCACTGGCTGCTCCGCCATCCCATGTCCTGGTAGCCATGTCTGTCTCCTAATTAGTTGATTTGATTAAGAAGTTCAGAAATGATCAATGTTGAATACATTTCACCCAGAAGGGTCGATCAAGCGCTAGGAGTTGGTTTCAAAGGCCGGATCGGTATCGATCCGTCAAAGAACAGCCGATTTTCGGTCGTTTCTGGAACGTAAAGACCTGTTCCTCTCCAGGTGCGGCCAAGTGCCGTTCGGACATATCAAATAGCCGGAGGTCTTCATAATGACTACCACACCTCACTTGGATCTGTCACTAAAAACGTAGCAATGCTGAGCGCGGCCTCTTTGGTCTGCCAAGGGCATGTAATAAAATGTTGTGATGTGAGTGCACACTTTTCGTTTTGTGCAGTGTTTTGCTTCTCGGCGCTCGTGGGCCTCGCGATATGCCCCAGCCATGAGGTGCTTTTGCAATGAGGAGACCGACGCGGGTGCAATTGAGTGACTGGTGAACCGCAGGTATAGGTCCATGGCCATGCCGCCAGCCAGCTGCTATGTGTGAATTCTCTAGGGTCTACATTATGACGCCAACGGTTCAATAGCGCGCTCGACATCATTGTCGATCCCCGGATTAGGGAGTCCTCGCTGTCCGCGGGGCTCAGGGCCAAGCGGGAAGCTGTCGGTGTGGGTCTGCGCACGCTGTTGTAGTGCACGCACTGCGAGCTGATTTGCTCCTTCAGGGGCAAGCAGGCATGGGACGCCCACCTCCAAGAGCCGTGAAACGATCGCCAAAGGTTCTCGACTCCTCGGCTTTGATCGACCTTCTCAACGGCTGTGGTTGTGGCGATCGACGAGCTTCTCTTGGTAAGGGTGCTGCGAGACTTCCGCAGCGATTGCAATGCTGCCATGGCTCGTGAACTTTTGCGTTTGGAGTCGGTGGTGGTGATGTTGAGCGGCTAGGGCGCTTATCAGGCGGCTCAAACTACCGGGTGGTGGGCAAGAACGTCATCTTGATCCCAAAGTCCGTTGACTTATCCGCCGCCACAGCCTGCATCGAGGCCACCCTGCCCTTTCAGTTCGCCGATCGTGATGTCCATCCTTGCGTGGCGCATCTGGGGTTGGAAACTGCCCGAGGAAGGCCCTGCGTTGCCAAGCCCTCAGACTGAGACGGCATGAGCGTGCAGAACCCCATGGCTTCCTCGCAGCGACCGGTGACCAGCGACTGGCCGGCCCTGCCCTATGGCGACTGGGCGGACACGGCCACCACCCTGCATCTGTGGACCCAGATCGTGGGCAAGATCCGCCTGGTGCAAACGCCCTGGACGAACCATTCCTGGCACGTTTCTCTCTATCTCACGGCCCGGGGACTCACCACCTCACCGATTCCATGCAACGCCAGGCTGTTCGAGCTGATGTTCGATTTCCTCGATCATCAGCTGGTGATCCAGGCGAGTGATGGGGAGTTCCGGTAGCTGGCCCTCGAGCCCCGCAGTGTGGCCGATTTCCATGGCGCCCTGTTCCGTGCTCTCCTTGAGCTCGGACTTGAGGTGTCCATCCACACCACCCCCAGCGAAATCGCCGCCGCCATTCCCTTCGAGAAGGACACCGTTCATCACCAGTACTACCCGCAGGCTGCCCAGCGCTTCTCGCGGGCCCTGCTCCAGGCGGATCGGGTGTTCAAGGACTTCCGGGCCCGGTTCCTGGGCAAGTGCAGCCCGGTTCATTTCTTCTGGGGCAGTTTCGATCTGGCGGTGACCCGTTTCTCCGGCCGGCCGGCGCCGCCCCATCCCGGCGGCATCCCCAACTTCCCCGACTGGGTGGCGCGGGAGGCCTATTCCCATGAAGTGAGCAGCGCCGGCTTCTGGCCCGGTGGCGGCGACATCGCCTATCCAGCCTTCTATTCCTATTCCTACCCAGCGCCGGCCGACTTCGCCGCTGCCGCCGTCAGGCCGGACGGGGCATCTGGGAGCCATCCCTGGGGGAGTTCCTGCTCCCCTACGAACTGGTGCGGACCGCAGCCTCGCCCGACGTTCTGCTGCTCGACTTTCTGCATGCACCTACAAGGCGGCCGCCGATGGCGCCGGATGGGACAGGAGCTCCCTCGAGCGCTAGTACACGACTTGCACGTGATCCCCATAGGCGGCCAGGTGCCGATCGGCGCTCAGTAGCCGCAGCCCTTCCAGTTGCGGCTGCACCACCAGCAGGCGATCGAAGACGAAGTCTTCCGCGCAGCGGTGGGGATCACGGTGGATCCAGGGGTGCCGCAACACCTTGGGAGGACCGATGGAAAGTGGTAGGATCGCCGGTCGATCAAAAAATTTCTGTCCGGTTTCGCGCCGGACATGGCTTCCGCCAGGACCTAGCAATGGAAAAACTCACGGCCGAAGGGCTTGAGGTCGTCAACGACCTGGCCCAGCGGTATGGCTTCAGCCAGGACGCCGTGCTGCACATGGCCTTCGCCCTGCTCAAGGGTCGTGGCGGCATGGCCCAGTTCAACCACCCGGAATTCGCCGGCTCCGGCCAGTGGATGAACGGCGGCATGATGATGCTCGGCGACATGTTCAACCAAGGGCTCAAGGCCCGCGTCGATGGGGTCTGCCGGGAGCTCGCCGCCGCGATCGCCAGCCAGCCCGAGTTGTTTCCGCGGGGCAGCTTCCAGTCGCAGAGCCAGAGCGGCGGCGCTCAGCAGGTGATGGTGGGCGCCGCCGGACTGCAGCAGCAGGCCAGCGGTGTCGGTCAGCTGATGCAGGTGAGCGGCGGCATGTCGCCGATGGCTCCCATGGGATCGATGGCCCCGATGCGGCCGATGAGCTTCGGCTCTGCCCCCCTGTTCACCCCTGACCCCCGCGACACCTGGTGGCCCCCTGAACTGGGAACCCCCAGCTCCAGCGGAGCCCAGAACGAGGTGCGCTACGCCTACTTCCCGGCTGCCGGCCGGCTGGCGGTGGAGGTCAACGGCCAGGTCAGCGTCTACGACACCAGCGGCCATCAGATCGCAGGCATCTCCTCCCAGCAGCAGTCTTCTGGCGGCGGGCTGGTGTTCAGCACAGGGGAAGGCAGCATCAGCCTGGCGCACCTCGCGGCGGTGGGCGCCCCGGTGGCGCCGGAGGCCCCCTCAAGGCCCCCTGTTGCGGCGCCTCCAGAAGCCTTTCCACCGGCAGCCGCTCCGGCCAGGCCCGAACCCGCTGCCGCCGAGCCCGCCACCGACGTGTTCGCCACCCTCGAGCGCCTCGGGGAGCTCATGCAGAAGGGCATCCTCACCGAGGAGGAATTCGCCGCCAAGAAGGCCGAACTGCTCAGCCGCCTCTGACGCCCGTGGCGGACGCCTGGCGGTTCTGGATCGATCGGGGGGGCACCTTCATTGACCTGGTGGCCAGCTCCCCCTCGGGCGAGAGGGTGGTGCGCAAGGTTCTCTCCCGTCGGCCGGGCAACGGCGAGGCGGCGTCGGCCGATCCCGTGGTGGAGGCCCTGCGGGAGGTACTCGGTTTGGCACCGGGAGTGGGTTTTGCTCCGGGGGTGATCGAGGAGGTGCGCCTGGGCACCACCGTGGCCACCAACGCCCAGCAGCAGCACCGGGCGGAGCCGGTGCTGCTGCTGGTGAACCGGGGCTTCGCCGATCTGCCCCGCATTGGCGACCAGCACCGCCCCGACATCTTCGCCCTGCACATCGTGCGGCCCCGTCCCCTGAGCGTGCGGGTGATCGAGGTGGAGGGCCGCCTGGCGGCTGACGGCCAAGAGCGGGCGCCGCTCCGGCTCGACGACGCCCTCGCCAACCGGGTGAAGCGCGCCATGGCCGACGGCTATCGGAGCTGCGCTGTGGCCCTGATGCATGCTATCGGGAGCCCGGCCACGAGCGGCAGCTGGGCGCCTGGCTGACAGCGCTCGGGGCCGGGCCGGTGGTGCTGTTCCATGCCGTCAGCCGCCAGCCCCGCAGTCGCTCCGCCATCGACGGGCGAACCGCTCGGCATCAGGGCTACGGAAAGTCGATCAACGCCAGAAAGCGGATCGAGCAGGTGTTTGGCTGGATCAAACAGGCCGCCGGACTGCGGCAACTCAAGGCCAGAGGCCGATCCCGGGCGGGAGCGGTGTTCCGGTTGCACGTGGTGGCCTACAACCTCATCCGTCTGACGAATCTTCTCAGCCCTCGAGAGGCGCTGGCATGAGCGGGGAAGCACTGCGCCATCAGCGGAGATCAAGCACAGGATTAACGGTACAAAGGCCAAGAAAAGCCGCCAGCTGGGTTGAACCCCCCTGCCGATCAGGGATGTCCATGGCCGTCACAGACCAAAACGGCGGAGCGGGGCTCGGATTGGCGGCTATTTCAGCAGCCTCCTAGGCGTCTGGGCTGCGGCTTGGCGAATTCCATCCACCAACCTCATCAGTGGCGGTGTGTAAGTAGGTGTTAAGCCCGTGGCCAGTGCAGGTGATCGGTGACCCCACCATGGATAGCTTGCTCGGACCAAGATCAGACCAGTCTCATGCTGAGGGTGGGGCAGGGCCGGAAGCAACCATCCCCGGCGGTTCCGGAGAACCGTCGCAGGATCCTGCTCCTGCATGTGGCCATGGTCGGGCTGTTCCTGTTTGATCTTGCCCTGCCGCGCAACATCCCGCTGCTGCCCTACTACTTCCTGGTGGTGGTGCTCTCAGCGAGCTTCGCGACGCCACGCCAGATGGTCCCGTTGGTCGTTCAGGCCTTTGGGCTGGCGATCGTTTCGGGGCTGTACTGGGGCTTCCTCCCGTCGGTCGACTACGCCACCCGCCTGCTGGCGCTCAGCGGCGTGGCGGCTGCGGCTGTGCAGCTCTCGGCCCAGCGCTGCCGGGAAGTGGCCCTGCGGCACCAGAGCG
>CALSAP010000055.1:0-5443 GCA_943372935.1 Synechococcus sp. UW140 | reverse complement strand
TCTCCGAGCAGTCGATGGCCAAGCTGGACAGCAGCAACGATCCAGGCCAGGATCTACAAAGCGCTGCCCTCGCGGCAGTCGCCTGACGACCAGATTCAGATCAGGTCACAGGCCTCGGGATTTACACCACTCCAAGGGACGCGGCCCTGGCCCGCCCCATTTGCCATGAGTGAACGCGCTTGGCCAGATCAGCCGAGACCTGCGCTGGCGAGTAGCGTCAACGCCAGAACAGCCGCCCTTCAGATCCCAACGGTGCGCTGGCCCCATGCCTCAAGACATCCTTAGCCAACGCATCATCCCTCGGCTGCTGCGCTGGCGGCTTGTCGGGCGCCTCGCTCGGGAAGCGGGTTGGCGACATCTTGGCGGTTTGGCCGTGCTGAGCGCCTTGAGCAGTGTGCTTGATATCGCCGGCCTGGGAGTAGGCGTGTCACTGCTGCTCGGGGTGGCCCCGGGCTCCAACTTTCAGCTGCCTGTGCAACTGCCCTTACCGCAAGGGCTGGCCGTGCTGGTCAGCCTGATGCTGTTGCGGGGGTTGTTGCAGGCGCTGGTGGGGATCGGGCAGGAACGCTTGCGCTCTGGTTTCACCGATGGCCTGCGCCAACAGCTGCTCGGTCAGGTGTTGCATGCCTCCTCGGTGCAGCTGGAGCGGTTGGGACGTGGAGAATTGCTCGGCCTGTTGATGGCCGATATCAGCCGCTCGGTGTTGGCGCTCGATCAAGGCATTCGCACCTTGCAGGCCTTGCTCTCTTTGGTGCTGTATGCCGCAGGCGTGCTGGTGGTAGGCCGGGAAGCGGCGATCCCGCTCCTGCTGGCGCTGGCTGCCACGGGTGCGGCTGCCCTGCTGCAACGCTCCGGTAGCTGGCAGTTGGGCCGGCTGCAAAGTCACCTCAATGGGGCGATTCAGCGTACGGTTGGCGATGGCCTGCACGGGTTGAAGGCCGTGCGGGCTGCAGCAGCCGAATCCTGGCTGCTGCAGCGCTTCGCACAAGACAACGCTCTGTTTCGGCGGGTACTGCGGCAAACCGTGCAACGCCAAGCCCTGTTTACTGCCTGGCGCGACACGCTTGTGGTGCTGGTGGTGGGAGTTTGGTTGATCTGGGGGCGGGCCGGCCTACCCCCAGCAGCCATCGTCACCACCCTGCTGCTGGCTTACCGCAGCGGCACATCGCTCAGCGGCGTGATCAATGCCCAGCGCCTCTGCCTGGGTGCACTGCCAGGTTACGAGGAGCTCTGCAATCGCCGCCAACTGCTCAGGCCCGCAGCAACGCATCTGCAAGGCAGAACTGTTTCCAGCCAAACCCTGGCAATCCTGAACGACCCTCAACCCTGGAGATCACTGCAGTGGAGCGCACCAGCAACTGCCGAGCAAGAGGCTCAGACTATTGCGCTGAAGATAGGTGCGCTAGTGGCGGTGATGGGGCCATCCGGCAGTGGCAAAACGACCCTGCTTGATCGCTTCTGCGGCCTGCTGGGGGAAGAGAACAGTCACTGGCACATTGACTCAAAAGACCAGTCTGTTGTGCTCTCCGGCTCAGCAGGGGCTCGACAGTTGCGTCAGTTACTGGCCTATTCGCCGCAGGAAGCTGTGCTGTTTGAAACGAGTCTGCGCAACAATCTGCTCCTGGATCAGCAGGCGCCATCGCTTCAAATCGAAGCCTGGCTGGAGCATTTGGGATTAGCCCATCTCAGCCAACGCGCAGGAGGCCTGGACGACCCATTACCTCTGGCCCTTGATCATTTCTCTGGAGGAGAGATGCATCGGCTGGGTCTGCTGCGAGCTTGGCTGCGGGACCGCCCAGTGGAAGTGCTGGATGAGCCCACAGCCTTTCTAGATGCGGAATCTGCCCAGCAGGTGAGGGCCATCATTGCCGAGCGCGCTCAACAACGGCTAGTTCTCGTATGCACCCACGACAAAGAGCTGATCCAGCAGGCCGACAAGGTGATTCGATTGCAAATCAGTGATCGGACATGTGCGACAACGTTGCATCATTGTCCATGATGCGTTGGCGCATCTTGGCAATCCGTCTTTGAAGAATCTCAATCGCTGGCAGAGTTTGCCCAGTCTGCACATCCACCAGGGTTTCTGGCGTCACGAATTGCCGCATCAGCATCGCACTGATGTGAACCGGGTGATGACTTAAGTTAAGAAGGCGCAGCAGATCCTGAATCCTGTTTTTGAGAGTCCATGCTCCTTGCCCCATGCTTTTCCGTGGCAGCAGCTGAGCTTCTCGGGATAGACTCAGCGCCCTTCCATGCCTTGCCGCTGAATGCTCCCCAAGGAAGACCATACTATTGGAAATGGGAGCAAGACTATGGGTCACGGCGCAAGACTTGCGCACAATACGCTTCCGACCGACGGCCAGAAGATGATTTGGATCAAGCCGTCCTGAGAGTCTGTGGACATCCACAAGATTTCTAAGGCACATCCAACGGTCTGCCGCCGCATGACAGCAGGCGTGCACAAAAGCATCAGTCAAAGAAAGCGTTGGCACGTGCGATTCACTGAAAGACAGATGATCGCGCCTGCTCCATAGATCGTCGAATGGCGGTAAGATCTTGCGAGCCAGCGACGGGTGCCAGTGCAGATCAATCATCTGCCGATGACCCTTATCACGCATCAGCGTGATCTCAATCGAAACAAACCGGCTGTACTGACCACTTCTTGTATGGGTTCCAACTCTGGAAGCGCCGCCGGTCAGAGAAAAACCACTTGATTGGATCAACTCCAACGCCTCCGGTAGTCGCTTTGGGGCCACCAGCAGATCCAGGTCACCGCGACCGCGAGCCGTGAGGGATCCCGTTGTTTGCAAGGCCAGCGGAATGCCCTTGATCACCAGCATTGGGATGCCGGCTTGTTCAAACAGAGCCGTCATATCGCGGGTGAGGCTCGCAAGGGCTAAGGCAGCCATAGCTTCCTTGCGAGCCACGGCCTTGATCGTGGACGCCAGATCCGGCAACAGCATCGCCACACATGGATCGCCATGCAGCAGGCACTCCAGCCGATGGCGCCGGATGGCGGCGAGCAGGGCCTGTCGGGGAACCGCGTCGAGCAGAGCCTCGACGTCCAGGGGCCCAGGATCGACGTCTGACGGATGGCGCGGGTCTTGTTGCCGTTCCCGCTGCAAGACCAGCCGTACCAAGGCCTTGGTCGCATCAAGGGCGGCTGGCGTCAACCCGGTGTCCACCAAATCAGCGGCAAGGAGCTCCCAGGCGAGACTAGGACCACCTCAACCAGCATCGGATGGCTAGCAGCGTGGCGCACTATCGGGCTTTTGAGCTGAACTGGTGCTCCCCAGACCTGGCAATTCCGGAATTGCCGGCCGGCTCCTGGGGCTTAGCTGCCAGCGTTGATCCGCCGATTGAACTGGTGGCGGAAAAACCAAGCAGCTGGCCGCCGCTGCAACCGGGCCCTCATGACACACCATTTCTGCAGATGGGGAAGGGTGATCTGCGACTCACGGTGGACGACATCGGCCAGTTTCGGATAACGCAAGGAACGCGCATCGCGTGGCATCGGCAGCACGAGAGCGTCAGTGATCAAGACATTCGCACGTTTCTGCTGGGCTCGGCGGTAGGGGCCCTACTGATCCAGCGCGGCATCCTGGTACTCCATGGCAATGCCTTGGAGAAAGACGGCCGGGCGATCGTGTGCATGGGCCATTCTGGGGCCGGCAAATCCACCTTGGCCTATGCCTTGATGCTGCAGGGCTGGCGCCTCCTGGCCGATGACTTGGTGGCGATCAGCCCGGATGGTCACGTGCTTCCAGGCATCCCTCGCATCAAGCTTTGGCATGATGCGGCCAAGGCGTTTGGCCTTGATCCAGCTACGCTACCCCCGATCCGGCAAGGTATGAACAAGTACCTACTGATGGGGGAGGCTCTGCATCGAGCGTCTCGAGCGGTGCCTTTGCAGGGGATGTATTTAATTCACCAACGCCAGCGCAACAACGACGATCACGACGACAGGCGAATGACCCGGATAACCAGCCAGAAAATGGCAGCCTTGCGCCTCCGCAATCAAGCCTTTCGACCCAGGTTTGTACGAGGATTAGGTCAGGAGGGGCCCAATTTCATGGCCCTCGCGATGCTGCAGAATCGTGTGCCGCTGGCCACCCTGCCGCTACCAGCAGGAATTGCTGAAATGCAGCATTGGCTGGAGCAACAGGATCTGCTGGCTGCTGCTACCCAAGCCCCAGGGCCGGCGACGTCATGAGCGACCATGAGCCCTATTGGTATCTGGCCAGTTATCCCAAATCAGGCAACACTTGGTGTCGGGTGTTCATTACGGAGCTGCGGCGCCTGGCCGGACTCGACTGTGCTGATGCGACGGCAGCGGCCCAGCAGGAGGAACGGGGGCTGCGCCTCAACCAAGACCTGACAACGGGCTCGATTGTCAGCAGTCGCCACTGGCTAGACGACCAGCTGGGCATCGACAGCAGTGATCTGAGCTGGGCCGAACTCGACAAGGTCCGCGGACGCGTGGGCCACCAACGTGCGCTCTATGCCGAATGCTTGCGGTATCACAAAGTGCATGATGCTTTTCTCAGTGCCGATTCCGGCGAGCGTCCCGTGGTGCCTGTGGAAGGCTGCCGCGGTGCGGTGGTGGTGATTCGCCATCCGGCCGATGTGGTGGTTTCACTGAGCCATTTCTTTTCTTGGCCCCTGGAGCGTTGCGTGGCTTTTCTATTGGATGAGCAGGCTGCGCTGTGCCGCTCCAGTAAGCGCGGCGGCCAGCAGGTGCGACAATTCATGGGCACTTGGGCCAACCATGTGCGCAGCTGGGTGGATCAACAGCAGATCCCTCTGCTGCTGTTGCGCTACGAAGATCTCCTGGCGCAACCGAATGCCGAGTTCACACGGCTGGCACACTTTCTCGACCTGCCGGCCGACGAGGCGTTGATCCGAGAAGCTGTCACCAACACGCGCTTTGACAAGCTCCGCGCCAAGGAAGAGGAAGAAGGCGGTTTTCACGAGCGACCCGAGGGATGTGAGCGCTTTTTCCGATCAGGCCGCAGCGGCGAAGGCAGAGAGCAGCTCACGAGCGAGCAGCTCGAACAGCTCGAAGAGGCCTTTGCGGCCACGCTGCATCGATTTGGCTACGGGTCGCCGGCAGCAGTGGTGCCCCACTGAGACGCAGTGGTGCACACCCCCCCTGAGGGGGCGCTGAGGGTCTCAGAAGTGCTGCGGCAACTGGGAGACCCCTTGAGGGTCTTGTGCGGTGGTGGTGTGCGCAGCGGCGTATAGAGGCGTTTTGGGGCTGTAACCGGGTTCAAAACTGAATTGGGCAGCACGGGGTGAGGTGGACTGGTTTTTCTGGACAGGGTCCATCGTTAACCTGTGAAGCGGGGCACCGCCCCTGAGAGGGGGCTCCCACCCATGAGCAAACGCCGCACCCATAGCCCAGAGTTCAAGGCCAAGGTCGCCATGGAGGCGATCAGTGGCC
>CALSAP010000054.1:0-5819 GCA_943372935.1 Synechococcus sp. UW140 | reverse complement strand
GCCACTGATCGCCTCCATGGCGACCTTGGCCTTGAACTCTGGGCTATGGGTGCGGCGTTTGCTCATGGGTGGGAGCCCCCTCTCAGGGGCGGTGCCCCGCTTCACAGGTTAACGATGGACCCTGTCCAGAAAAACCAGTCCACCTCACTGGGTCAGCGTCACCGTGGAGCCGACCGGTAGTAACTCCTGGAGCGTCTGCCTGGCCTGCTGGCCGGAGGGGGGTACGCCATCTTTGGGAACATCACCACGCCTCTAACTGGAGTCCCACAGCAAAAGTCTTGCCCGGATCGTGAAGACCAAGACACTGAAAAAACTAGAGATTCATGCACCTCGTAAGATGCCTATTGTAAGGATCTTTTGAGTGATCAGTTTCTATGCTGAGAAGTGGAGGTTACTTTGCAAGGAGAGTCCTGTCAAGGGTGGACCAGCGCTAACACCTTGACAAATGCCGCTTTAACCCTATAATAGTGAAATTAATTGGATAAATGGCGAGCCAAGAACCTGTCTGCCAACAGATAATACCTTGAAACTTTTAGCTAGCAACCTTACCACTCACCACTTTGCCTACTTCTGGTCCCATGCAGACAATTGAACGAATTCAATATCACCGCTTTAGGGAGTTAGATTGTTTCAGAGGTCTTTTGAGCGTCGGAGTTGTCCTCTACCATGCGGGACTCAATCAGGCACTTTCTCGACTACTTAGCCTAAAAGGGTTTGTAGCGAGTTGGGGATTAATGGTCGATATATTCTTTATCTTAAGTGGTTTTGTTATTGCTCACGCATACTACGCCAAGAGCCTGTCAGGCTTGACAATACTAAAACTAAGGGCCTTAAGGCTCTTTCCCCTCTATCTTATTACGACTTTATTGGCCTTGCTTGCAAGATATCAGATTCCTCCAGACCCATATCAGTTTTTTACTAATATTACAATGTTTCCCTTATTCTTTGGGGAAAAGTATTACAATGGTCCCGCCTGGTCTATTTCCTTCGAATTACTTGTTCCCGCCATCCTGGGTTTGATCTATATCTATGTTGCGAAGGCAAGAATTAGTATTGTTATGATTATTTTGTTGGCAGTTGTAATCCCCTTTTCACTGGTGTACAACGCTTCAAGTGAATTACAGTTCGGTTTTAGATCAGTGATTGGGATTAGCATGGGAGTTGTGGCAAAGCTTGCATATGATCGAATTTCAAAGAGTTCTGAGCTTTTTAACAAGTTACCTTCATGGACTGCATCATTTTGCATGATGCTTGCCATTGTTTCAATAATTGGCACAGGCGTGCCAGGCATTGAGCCGCCGATTAGATCATTCTTTGTATTTTCGTGCTATACAGCTTCTTTTTTCGCTGTTTTACTTTCAGCGATTGCATCAGAGCGAAGAAAGATACCATTCTTCCCGGTTAACAACATGGCTTTTGATTATCTTGGTAAAATTTCATTCTCTGTTTACCTACTTCACTCTCCAATCTTCATTATTTTTTTGCAGTTATCTGGTGATTCAGCGGAAGGTTCTGTGCTGCTTAAATCTTTGTACGTGCTCATCGTGCTCATTGCTGCCACAATTACTTACGAGTTCTTTGAAATGCCTGTAACCGCCAAACTAAAGAGAATGGCAAGCCAAAAGCGACATCCCTGACAAATTAAAACTTTGCCATACTTTATATGGCCTGCTGAAGAGCTTCTGGCTTAGTCTGTACTTGATCTTTCTATCCGAGGATCTTAGTTAGGGACTCCTGAAAAGCAGCCGACGCCACATCGCGCCGCAGTGAGCTTCTGAGCTGGGCTTGTGCAGGCTCTAGCCACGTCTATGCGGTGACTCGCCAATCGTTCCATCTTTCGTCGTTCATTGTCAATGTCATTCCCGCTGAGGCATAGAGCTGGAGCAGGCTTCAGAGACAGGCAATAAAGAACACAAAAAATGAGACGGAGCAGCCTCAGGATCTTATCGGCATACATCACGAGGAAACTCATGGAGATTGAAGTTGCAGCGGCATGGACGAGCCTCGTCATGATCAACTTCAGTGAATACTTTCGCTTGCCCGAGCCAAAGACTCCCTCAACTTCATTCCTTCGGCGCTGATCGGCACTGAGTTGTTGCTTGTGAGCTGCATTGATCTCGGGATCCTTAGGAGGCCTTCCTAATCGTTTACCCGAGAGACGAACTCCTGCCCTCGCACAGAAGTGCCTGCTCTTGGCATTGATGTAAATGCGATCGGCGCACATTCTCTCAGGATAGCAACCATTGTCCTGCTTATACTTCTCGGCATGAGCCATTAGATCCTCGCCTTCGTTGTAGGCATCCCAGCTGAGCCGATGCAGGAATGCAAATCCATTACCAACAGAAATACTGGTTTCTGCTCCGAATTCGAAAGCTTCCCTTGGCTTTTCGCGAACAATGGGCCGTACCTGCAGCTGCACCAAATTGACAAGGCGGTCAGGGATGCTCCTGGTCTTGCTGTGGAGCAGAATGGATTGCTGCCGGTGGAGTTCACTGCAGGCCATTCTCACTCCCGGGCGTCCTCGGCGGCCAGCGCCAGGCCTTAAGAACGGACGGACAGCAGCACCCTTTCCCGCTGCTCCGGCAATAGCGTGTGGTCCTTCTCCAGAGCGGCCACGAACATGCCGACCACCTTCGCCACCTCCCTTAGAGCGTGGCTGGCCTCGCTCCAGCTATCGCGCCAGCGGGGCGAGTGAGAGAGGAGCCAGGTTGCGGCGCGGGTATCACCCTTCTCGGCCATCTTGTGCAGGTGCTTGACCAACTGCTCCTCACCCTCAACCCGGCCACGTTGGATAGCGGCGGCTAGGGCGGCCTCCAGCTCGCTGGCGTCGGGCTCCAGGCCGGCGGCGATCCATTCCCGCAGGGTGCAGCGGTTAACGCCTAGGGCCTGAGCGATGGAAAGCATGGGGAGGCCCATGGCGGTGAGTTCTTCCGCCCGCTTGACCTTCTCGGCGGTGAGCTTGCGGCGGGGGGTTCCCCCTGATTGCTGCACAAGGTCCATCAGCGGTCCCAGCTATTGCCGTAGTCGCGCTGCCCGTTCGGCCCCCAGCCTGCGCCGAAGTGGAGAAGCCGATCCAGGGCGTTGACGGCGGCGATCACGGCCATGGGCTGCCCATTCTTCAGAGCGATCTCTGCGGCCCGCTGCAGGCTGTCCACGGCGCTGGTCAACATGCTGGGCCGGTTGATCTGTCCGAACACGGCAGCACGGGCAGCGCCGGCGGCCTGCAGCAGCCGGTAGGCCTGCGACTCGGAAAGGCCGTACCGGTCCCGCACCTCTCGCGCAAGATCCATTCGCGGGCGGCCGGCGGCCATCTGCTGCAGCACCCAGTCCACGCGGGTGTGCATCTCGATGGCAGAGGCGCGTCCTGCCACGGTCAGACCTCTGCGCTGGCTTGCTTCGCCTCCAGGGAATAGTGGCTGACGTATCCGGGGCGATAGGGGGTGTATCCTGTGCATCAACCCAGGCGGCCTCCTCCTCGGTGACCTCGGCCAGGGCGTCCTGATCGCGGAGCCACTGGCGAACATCGTCGGCGTAGGGCTCACCGTGAGCTGCGGCATAAACGCAGAGCTGCCAGTGTTGGGCTCTGGGCTTATCAGCCAGCTCTAGGACGTGTTCCCACCGCTTGTGGTCCCGCCATGCTGGATTCGTCCACAGGCGCCAGCTTGCACCGTACTTCTCATAACGCTTGAGAAGTTCCTTCTCGCGGTCGCTTTCAGTGCTGCCGCCCATGAAGTCGAGGATGCCGGCTGAGGCCTTCTGCCCCTGCCTGATGCCGTGCATCTTGCAGTATTCGGCGAAGTGATCGGCCTTGCGGTAGTCGGCGAACTTGGCGTCTTCTGGCTTCACGGTGGTTAGGCCTACTGCTTCGCGCGGGGGGTCAGGATGTTGCCTTTGCCTTTGAACCTGTCCATGATCTTGCCCTCGAAGCGATCAAGGATCGCGCGTTTGGCCTCCTTTGGGGTGCTGGCGTTGGGATGATCGTTGGCGGGAGCGGTCAGGGGATTAGGCCGCTCTGTGAGGGCTTGAAGGGCGGATGGGGGAACCCTTGCGCGGTGGGGTCGTCCGGAAGGGCGCGCACTTAGCGGGCGGCGGCGGGTGGTTTCAGTGTTCACACTGCAGGCCAGTTGTCCATCACCACCAGAACGAATGTAGCGGCGGGCCTGTGGACTGGCCAGGGCATCGTCCCCAGGATGGGGATAGCGGGGCAGATCATCGTCAGGAAAGGCGGTGACAGCGGGAGCGATAAAGTGGCTCATAAGCCGCATCATCGCATGACCGCAACATTGGCCAAAGTCTGTAGTACACCAGCGGTTGAAATCCCTGCGGCAACGCTGCGGGCCTTCGCCAGCCTTGTACCGGTGGGGTCGGCATACAAGACGGTGCCTCCGGTGTGCATCATTCAACCCCTTCCAGATAGCCGGGTGAGGCTGTTTGCCACCGATAGTGTGAGCGCCGTTGTCTTGAGGGCTGATGGCCACTGTCAGCGGCAACTAGCGGTGGATCTGCCAGTCCTGCGGCGGCTGATGGCATCACACAGGGACGCGGAAATCTTCAGCGTTGTGGCGGATGAGAACTCAGTCTTCCTGCAGCTACGCACGTTCAGGCAAGGGCAGACGGTGTGCCTTGAGGCCCCAGCCCCGGATCCGTTCACAACGGTCGAGGCAATCAACGGCATCGAGGCCCTGGGCGATGGTCAGCCAGGCGGTGAAGGAACGTTCAGCGTCCTGGCACTGCAGCCGCTAAGGACGCTGCTGGCAGCCGGCGGGAGGCTCGACAGGGTGCGGGTGCGGCTGATCGAGGGCACCGGGCCGCTTGTGATCGACGCGGCATACGAGAAGGAAGGATGGACGGTGCGGGTGCTGATGATGCGCTGCGGGGAGCGGAAGTGACGGCCTCGACCGTGCAGCTCCAGGTCTGGTGGAATGGGCCAGGGCGGGCACCACCACCCGCACAGGGCGCCCGTTGAGCTCCTCTCAGATCACCCTCATCCTGGAGCGCCTGGGGCTGGGCTGAACGCATACTTCGGAGGCCACGCGGGAGTCCTATTCCGAAAGAGCGAAGGCGAGATTCGCGTCACCGTTAACAGAAAGCAACTGTAAATCGACAATAATGGTCTCCACCCGGTGAGCGCTATTCATGGAACACCTCAGAACCTTGCGCCAAGCAACCACGTATCTACGGAAGCTCCACCCTCAACTGAGGGTTTCGCAGGTTGACATGCTCCTGGCTATTGGGGAGAAGGAAGGCCAATCACAAAAAGAGATTGCCATCGAATGTGACCTCACAGAGGCTGCCATCTCCCGCGCCATTGATGAAATGGGCACGAAAGGCAGGAAAGACGGAAAGGGCCCTAAACTTGGTCTTGTTAGGGTTGAACATGACCCCAATGACGACCGTCCACTGCTGGTTTTCCTGACCGACAAAGGCCAAGAAATGTTGACCACACTCACAAGGCATGTTTATCCCGAGCCATGAGAGGCCATCCCAAGTCACCCGGATCCTGGAGCGGCTGAAGTTAGTGACTGCGATCAGCTCCAGCCGGAGACAGAGGCGGCGAACCTGCGCCGGGATGTAGGCGGTGCCAAGACGTCTAGGATGGGTGGGTCGGCAGCGACGGGCGCAGCCCGCCACCGGCACCACAAAGCATTTCCAGTCATGAACACCCTCCTCTTGACATGGACCCCAAAAACTGATCCAGTCGTTATGAGAGCTTCCCTACCGGCCAGACTTGGCCAGGAGAAGCCCCATGAAACGCAAACGCCACAACCCCGAGCAGATCATCCGCAAACTGCGGACGGCAGACCAGCTACTGAACCAAG
>CALSAP010000053.1:0-6171 GCA_943372935.1 Synechococcus sp. UW140 | reverse complement strand
GGCCCTCACTGAGGCAGAGCGCAATGGCCTCCTGCTTCTGCTGGGCCGTGAACCGGCGCCTTGTCTTGGTTGGGTTGGTCATCGATGGACAGTCTGAGGGTCATGGCGTGACTCCTATCGACCTGTCCACGAAACCGGGGCAACCCCACTCCAACCTCTACACCGCCGCCTTGCACGACGGCCTGGAGTGGAACGTGCGCCTCTCCGCCCACGACAACGAGGGCATCCTCGGCAAGTTCCAGGCCGCCTTTGAGAGCTACTGGGAGGAGGGCGAGTTCGAGCCCTACCGGGCCAGCGAACTGGAGCAGCGCCGCTTTGATCGGGCCGTGCGCGAGGAGTCGGCGGGGGACTCGGCAGCGGACGCCACCGTGCTCAGCTTCTTCGACATCCGCCCCTACGCCTACCAGCAGGAGATCCTTGAAAAGCTCGCCTCAGAGCGCAGCCTCCATGGCCGCTGGCGCAACCTGGTGGTGGCCGCCACCGGCACGGGCAAAACCGTGGTCGCCGCCCTCGATTACGCCCGCCAGTGCGGTCCGGGTCACCCGAGCCTGCTGTTCGTGGCCCACCGGCGCGAAATCCTGCAGCAGAGCCTCGCCACCTTCCGCCAGGTGCTGCGCGATGGCTCCTTCGGTGAGCTGTTGGTGGATGGCCAGCGCCCCAGCCAGTGGCGCCATGTGTTCGCCTCGGTGCAGTCGCTCGCGGGGATCGATCCGGCGGCCCTGGCTCCGGACACCTTCGCCGTGGTCATCGTCGATGAGTTCCACCACGCCGCCGCCGCCAGCTACGAGCGCTGGCTGCCCCACCTGGCGCCAGTCCTGCTGCTGGGCCTCACCGCCACCCCCGAGCGCACCGGCGGCGAGGACATCCTCCATTGGTTTGAGGGCCGCATGGCCGCCGAACTGCGCCTCTGGAGCGCCCTCGACCAGGGCCTGCTCTGCCCGTTCCACTACTTCGGCCTACACGACGGCACCGACCTGTCGCGGATCGAATGGCGCCGCAACGGCTACGCCAGCGAAGCCCTGTCCAACCTCTACACCGCCGACGACGCCCGCCTGCGCCTGATCCTGCGCGAACTGGCAGACAAGGTCACCAACCTGGCGTCGATGCGGGCCCTGGGCTTCTGCGTGAGCGTGGAGCACGCCCGATGGATGGCCCGCAAGTTCGTGGCCGCCGGCCTGCGCGCCGCCGCCCTGGATGCCTCCAGCCCCCGCGACGAGCGCGCCGAGCAGATCCGCCGCCTGCGCGCCGGCGAGCTGCAGATCCTGTTTGCGGTGGATCTGTTCAACGAAGGCCTCGACATCCCCGAGATCGACACGGTGCTGTTCCTGCGCCCCACCGAGAGCCATCTGGTGTTCCTGCAGCAGCTCGGCCGCGGGCTGCGCCTCTGCCCGGGCAAAAGCTGCCTCACCGTGCTTGGCCAAAAAACGCAACCAGCATCGGCCAGGCCCACCGCAACTTCCGCTTCGACCTCCGCTACCGCGCCATGCTCGGCGGCACGCGCGACCAGCTGGAGCAGCAGATCAAAGAGGGTTTTCCCTTCCTGCCGGCCGGCTGCAGCCTCCAGCTCGATCGGGTGTCGAGCCAGCGGGTGCTGGCCAACCTGCGCGAGTCGCTGCCCACGCGTAAGCCCCAGCTGCTCGCGGAAGCTCGCCGACTCGGGCGCTGTTCGCTGGCGGCGTTGCTGGAGGGGCTGGGGATGGAGGTGGAGGAGTTTTACCGGGTGGCGGGGTCGTGGGCGTTGCTGCAGCGGGAGCTGGGGTGGGGGGCGGCGGCCTCTGGGGAGCCCAGCGACGATGAGAAGCGGCTGGGGCGGGGCATCGCAGGCGGCCTGCTGCATCTGGACGACCCGGTGCGATTGCGCTGGCTGATGGATCAACTGCAGCGGCCCGTGGCGCCCGATCCGGCGGGCTTCGATCCCGCCACCGAGCGTCGCTGGCGCATGCTGATGGCCCAGCTCTGGGGCAGCGGCCGCCAGCACCTGCCCCTCGCCGAGGCGTTGGTACGGCTGTGGGCCGCTTCCGCGATCCGCGCCGAGCTGGTTGAGCTGTTTGCGCTGCTGCTGGAGCGCACCGATCACCTGGTGACGCCGCTCGACTGGGGCCGCGCCGAGCCGCCCCCCATCCCCCTCAACCTCCACGGCCGCTACTCCCGTGCCGAGGTGTTCGCCGCCTTCGGCCTGCTCAACGACGCCCGCACCTTCCCCGGCCGCGAGGGAGTCTTCTTCGATGAAGTCACCCGCTGCGATGTGTTCTTCATCACCCTCAAGAAGTCCGAGCGCCTGTTCTCCACCACCACCCGCTACAACGATTACGCCATCTCCCCGTGGGAGTTCCACTGGGAGAGCCAGAGCCTCACCCGGGAAGCCTCCCCCACCGGCCAGCGCTACATCCACCACGTTGAGCGTGGCAGCAGGGTGCTGCTGTTTGTGCGGGAGGAGAACAGGCGCGGCGGGGTGACGCTGCCGTTTCTGTGCCTGGGGTTTGCCGATTATGTGAGCCACGAGGGCGAGCGGCCGATGGCAATCCGTTGGCGGCTGGAGCGGGCGATTCCGGCGGCGTTCGTACCGGTGATGGCATTGGCGGTTTGAGGGGGTGCGAGCCACGGCGAGCGGTTCGAGGCAAACTGGTGATCAGTGGATCGGGCAGACGGGCATGGCCAATGTGAAATCACTTGAGGAGGCCGTCGAAGCCCTTGACCCTGGGGCCCTGGCGGAGTTCAGACGCTGGTTTGCTGCATTCGATGCTGCTGCGTGGGACCGCCAGCTTGAGACCGACACCTCTGACGGCAAGCTCGATGCTCTCCTGGCGGAGGCAGAAGACGACTACCGCAACCAGCCACACCGTTCGTTTTGAAACACACAGCATCGCTCAGATTCTGGCGCTGCTATCAATCTTTACCTCCAGAAGTCCAGGCTCTCGCCGATAAGAACTTTGCCCTTCTGAAGGCTGATTCCTCCCATCCGTCACTCCAGTTCAAGCTTCTGGCCGGTCGCAGGATCCACAGCGTGAGAGTTGGTCTCCACTACCGAGCCCTGGGCCTGCCGACCGATGCCGGCGTTCATTGGTTCTGGATCGGTAGTCATGCCGAGTACGACCGGTTGGTCGGCGGCTGAACACCGCTGCATCCGAGTGCTGCTGTTCGTGCGCGTCGTCGCCGAGCCATTTGTTTGCCTGGGGTTTGCCACGTATGAAAGCCACGAAGGGGAGCGGCAGATCCCGTCGATGTGGCTGCCGGTGATGGCGTTGGCGGTTTGAAGGGGGGCAGAACGCCAGGTGGGAAGGCAGCTGGCCAACCCCTGCCTGCTGGCCATTACCAGGCCTCCAGCTGCAGATCGGCCACATGGGCAAAGGCCTGATCCGCCGTCACCAGGGCGCAACCTTCGCTGAGGGCATGGCTGGCGATCAGCAGATCCATCGCCGCCAACGGCTTCCCATTGCGTTCGAGATCGGCCCGCAGCCGGCCATACACCCTGGCGCAGGCTTCTGACCAGGGCAGGATCTCCAGGGTCTTGAGAGTGTTGTCCACCAGCGCTTGCAGCCGCGACGTTGGCGGCAGCTTCTCCAGGCCGTAACGGATCTCCGCCACCACGATCGATGACAGGCAGCAGCGTTGCTCACGCACCCAGGTATCCAGGCACGGCGACAGGCCTTTCAGAAAGGCGTTCACGGCGTTGGTGTCGAGCATCAGCCTCCCCTTTGCCGCAGCCATCAGGGGAACTCCACCGGTTCCGCAGGGCGCGTGTCGCGCAACCCCTCGAACAACGCTTCCAGCTCGGCCTGGAACCCAGGCTCCTGCAGCAGTTCATCCCTTTGATCCAGCAAGGCGCGGGCCGATGGCCGCACCGGCGTGAGCACCACAGCGCCACTCTCGGGATCGCGATGCACCTCCACCTCCGTGCCCTCAAAGCGGAACTCGGCCGGTAGCCGCACCGCCTGGCTGCGGCCGTTGCGGAACAACTTGGCGCGCATGGTACCCCAACAGTTGGTCGATATCGAATCTAGACCAGGCCGGCGCTCCCATGCCGCCTTCTACGGGATCCGCGGCGCCCCTCAACGTGGCGTTGCCGGTTTGAGACCCGCCAGACTGGTGGCCAAACCATCCCGGCGACCATGACGACCGCCACCCCCCAGCGCCTCACGGCGATCCTGTACCGGGAAGACGAGGTCTACGTGGCGGAGTGCCCGGAGGTCGGCGCCGCAAGCCATGACGACACCGTCGAAGAAGCCCTGGCCAACCTGCGCGAAGCCACCGAGCTCTACCTGGAGGAATACCCGCAACCTGCACTGGCACCCCGGCTGCTGACCACTTTTGAGGTCAACGTTGCCTAAGTTGCCTCGGCTGCCGGCATCAGCCGTCATTGCCGCTTTGCAGCGCCTCGGTTTCGAGATCGTGCGCCAGATAAGCAGCCATGTTGTGATGCGAAGACAGTCCCTCAACCCGGAAAGTGGCGATGCCAGCGTCACATGCGTGGTGCCTCTCCATCGTCGTGATCTGGCGGTGGGGACCTTGGGAAGCGTGCTTCGCCAGGCAGGCATCGACGCGGAAACGTTCCGATGTCCCCTGACGATTTTCATCGCGGAGCCTGAACCCGGGCTTGGACGGCAGCTACAGCCGCGCCGAGACCGTCCTGCAGCGCATCACCCTGCGAAAAAGCGAAGCCCTGTTCTCCCCCACCACCCGCTACAACGACGTCGCCATCTCCCCGCATGAGTTCCACTGGGAGAGCCAGAGCAACACCCGGGAAGCTTCCGCCACCGGGCAGAGATACATCCATCACTGCAAGCGCGGCAGCCGGGTGGTGCTGTTCGTGCGGGAGGAGAACAAGCGCGGCGGGTTGACGTTGCCGTTTCTGTACCTGGGCTTTGCCGATGACGTGAGCCACGTAGCCGAAGGCTTCTGCGCAGCAGTAGGCGAGAGGCCGATGGCGATTCGCTGGCGGCTGCACCGGGCGATTCCGGCGGCGTTTGTGCCGGAGCTGGCGGTGGCGGTGTGAGGAGGGAGATCCCTGCGGCTCAACGTGCCCTGGATCCCCCTGATTCCCGCAGGATCCTCATCGCATCGTGGGCAACGACAATCGCAATCCCCTGATGGCTGCCCCAGATCAGCAGGTTCCACGCGCTCCACCAGGGCGGCATAGCCATCAAACAGATCGGCAACCGCCACGCCCTGACGCTGGATCGGTTCCCTGAACTTCTTGCGCTGCAGCACACCTTCCAACTCGGCGAGCAGAGGAACGCTGCTGATCAACTGAACCCGTCCCAAGACGGCTGCATCAATCAGCTGCCCGGGAACTCCCTGCCAGATCAGGCCGGAGATGGCCGTGTTGGTATCAAGAACCAACCGCAAGCCGCTGGCCCTTGCGGTAGGAGCTGATCTCCTCGTTGATCTCCTGCCGGGTCAGCGTCTCCTGTGGGTTTGCGGCAAGGGTCGCCCGGACCGCTTGCAGACGTGCGATGCGGTCGGCGGCCAGCTTGTCCCGCAGCAGGCGCTCAATCGCTTCAGGCGCCAGAAGACCGGCTCCGCTGGCCTCCGCCGCCAAAGCATCGGGAATCGTGATCTCAACGGTGGTCACGGGTGGGCCCCAACCATGAATGGGTTTGAGGCTAGCCGGCATCTCCACCCAGAGGCACTACCAACCAGCGCCGCATTCAGAGAATTCACCTTGCTGTCTGCAGGCTGCAGCTTGGTCGTGCGACCAGCCGCCGGTGCCCCTTGGCCTGCACGGCCGCACCTCCCGCTCCGAGGTGTTCGCCGCCTTCGCGAGGGGGTGTTTGTCGATGAAGCCACCCAGTGCGACGTCTTCTTCATCACCCTCAAGAAGTCCGAGCGCCTGTTCTCCCCCACCACCCGCTACAACGATTACGCGATCTCCCCGTGGGAGTTCCACTGGGAGAGCCAGAGCCTCACCCGGGAAGCCTCACCCACCGGGCAGCGCTACATCCACCATGTGGAGCGAGGCAGCAGGGTGCTGCTGTTTGTGCGGGAGGAGAACAGGCGCGGCGGGGTGACGCTGCCGTTTCTGTGCGCAGCGTCCCGCCGAGTGGTGTAAATCCTGAGGAGCAGCACCGGCTACGCCGGTGCTGACGGTTCGCGGCTCAGATCCCCTGCGGGGCAATGGGTGGGCCGGTCTGTGACCCTGGTTTGAGTACCACCTCCAACCTGAGAACCAGA
>CALSAP010000052.1:0-6418 GCA_943372935.1 Synechococcus sp. UW140 | reverse complement strand
ACGCGCTGCATCAGCTGCCGGGAGGCCTGCTCGGCCCGCGCCAGCAGCATGTTTCGCAGCTCGGGCATCGGTGTGCGCAGTTCCGAAGGCGAGAGGCCTTCATTTTTGCCGAACAGCTTCTGCACCCTGGCCTGCAGCTCCTGGTGGGTAGTGGCCGAGCTGATGGCCTGGCGCAGGTCCGCCAGCTTCTCGCTGGCCTGGCTCGTCTGCTGCTGCTGGTTGACGGTGACGGTGCTGTAGAACCTCCAACCCGTATAGGCCTGTAGGGGCAGTAGCAGCAGGAAGCCAATCGCAGCGGCCAGGGCCCAGCGGCGGCAGGCGCTGCGGCGGGCCCGCAGGCGCTGATTGTCGGGATCGAAGCCGATGGCCACCGGCAGAAGCAGGGCACCCACCAAGGCCAGGGTGGCGTTGTTGATCAGCACAGCGGCCAGCTGAAGCTGCCACTGGGGGTTTAGAAATCTGGGCGGCAGGGCGGTGGTGAACACGGCCGAGAGGAACACCACCAGCAGGACGATCGACAGGGCCGCCAGCAGCCGGGCAAGGGCGGGGTTGGGGGCGATCAACGGGTTGGGGCTGCTGGTCATGAATCAGGAGGGAGAGTGGGGATGACCGCCGGCCTTCAGAGGCTATGGCCCGAGCACGAAGACAACTCCCTGATGGCTGCAGTTTTCATATCACCCTGCGCTGCAATAACCGGGGGTTCCTGATTGCGCGTGGGGTGCGTCGGGATCTGCTGCTGGCGGAGCAATGGCATCAGCTGGCGGAGAACTTCCGGCGGGCCAATGAAGCCCGGGGAAGCCCATGGGATGGGTTCTGAGGCGAAGAGAAGGGGGAGATCGCTAGTACTGGCGGCCAAGCAGACGGAACACCAAGGGGATCGGCCGGATGGCTGCTGGATGTTGTGTGGCAAAAGGAAAAGGGCCCCGATCGCTGCTAGCGAAGGAGGCCCTGATGGCCGAGAAGGTGCCAGGTATCGATTGGCCTCTGATCAGGCGAACGGGGCCGTGGGTACGGTGTTGCTGCTAACTTTGATTCGTCTCCTCAGCCTGCGGCTGGCGCTGAATGCAGCGGCAGCTCCCAGGAGGGGGACGGGGCCGGGGACGGCGTCCGGGACACGCGTGAACGTGGCAACACCTCTCGTCGAAGTTCCAGTCAGACACGCGAAACTTTCACCAAATTCATCCAAACACCCCACCGGTGTCTCATCTGCCACACCAGGTAATCCTACAAATCGATTTTGGGAAAACTTCAGAAGAATTGCCTTTGGCAAAGGCGTGTCTACAAACTTGAAAGCAAAAAAATCGGCGCTGGTGATAACACCTTGTGGTGAAACCTCGAAACCATCGCTAGCCGCCGTCTCGTCCACACGATATAAGCCGACTGTGAATTGATTTCTCGCATTCAGCACGAATACTTGACACGAGGGTTGGGTTGTGTTGCAGGGGTTCGAACCCTCTCCCAATCCACTAATCAGGCCCGAGACACCACTGGAAGCGTCCTCAAAGGAGAAGGTGAAAGTCATGGCGGAAGCCGCCTGGGGGCCCAGCATCGATGCGGCAGCAACACCGAGGGCGGCAGCCCTGCTCCGAAAAGAGTTCGATGCTTCACTTTCAGTTCATCGACTTCATAGCTCTCTTACACCTTGCAAGCTGCAGGCGGGTGTAGCCGTGGGCACAGTGTTACAGGCTGTGGCAAGAGGCAGGCTGGGTCTGCCCCCCCCCCTGCGTCTACCGGCACGCAAAGGCAGGTCTGTTGACTTGATCGTCTGTGTGGGGGTACGACACATCTTCCCTGGCAGCCCATGCCCCTGAGTCTTGCTGCTTCCCAGCTGTCCCAGTCCGTTTGGGCTCAGCAAAGGGCCGTCGTGCCGGTGCCGGTGCGGGTGGTCTGGCTGCACCAGCGGCAGCGGGACCACTCCCGTGGGGAAGGAGCGTGTGTGTGTCACAGGTGCTCAGCGTCCCAGCACTTGCTGGCGGGCAGGGGCCGGGTGGAAGCAGCACCATGATCGACACCCGCATGCACAACTGCGGGCCGGTTGGTGTCTCCATCCAACCGGACATCCTGTGGCGAACACCCAGGTGGTTCTCGGGGCCGAGAACCACGGTCACGTCTGTTGAGCTGGAGCTACCATCTGTCTGGGAGACAAGCTTTAGGAATCGTGCCATCTTGGGGGGGAGCCTTGGTTCTCGGAAAGGAGCGACTCCTGAGCGGGGTTCCCGGAAACCACAGAATAACAAGTTAATCCCATACCCCTCCCATATGTACATCGCATGCGCTGACATTGGCTCAGTTCCGCAAGGCAACTTTGCTTGGGCCGCGTCCGACGGCGCCGAAGGGCCCCTTCCGTCCGAGCTTGCTGTACATGTTGCACGTCTGCTGAACTCCGGGGAGTCAGTTGCTCTTGGCTTCGAGTGTCCACTCTTCGTTCCCGTTCCCGTATGCGAAGGCGATCTCGGAAAGGGAAGGATCGGCGAAGGATCGCGTCCATGGAGCGCCGGAGCGGGAGCCGGTGCATTGGCTACGGGGCTGGCTCAAGTCGCTTGGGTTTTGGCGCGGACACGGACACTCATCACAGTACCTGCCAGTGGGCATCTGAACTGGGACGAGTTCAACGCCGCTCCTGGCAGTCTTCTCGTCTGGGAGGCATTTGTGACCGGGACAGCAAAGGGGGCCAACCATATTGAAGATGCAAGGCTTGCTGTTCAAGCATTCAGGGAGTCGCTGCCCTGTCCCGCAAGCGCTTCTGCGGTTCGAGTGCAAGGCCCGGTGCAGTCGTTGGTGGGCGCTGCGCTTCTAAGCTCGGGCTGGTCATCGAATTTGGCCCTCCTGAAGCAAGAGTGCATCACCATTCGAGTGGGCGAGAGTGTGTCCTAACCTCGCGATTCTCCGAATCGCCACTGTTTCACGCTAGCCTGACAACAATAAGGATCCGTAGACACGCTCAAAGCAGTGACAAAAGAAGAGCATCCGGACTGGGACCGGTTAGTACCTTGGATTGATCGGCTTGAAGATGCAATGTTGCTTGATAACGACTCAATTTCTCGATTCGATGCCATCAATGAGTTCATGAAGGAGCTTTACGATGCTCATGTTGTGTATTCTTTTGACTGGCCGAAGTGGCAAAATGATGCGGAGCGGCTGTACGAAGATCCTGCAGCTCTGAGAGCAGCGACACTTTCGGATCTTCGCATGCTTCTTACAACACATGCCCGAAAGGAACGGTTTTGCGGAGGGCACTTTGAGGCCGCGTTCGACTCGGGGCACTTGGTTGCTGTTTTGCGTGAAGTGGCGAAGCGATTAGGAGAGCAGTGAGGTGAGGACAGGCAGCAGTCAGTTGCAGGTTGCGGCTAGCCGTGTAGCACACCGCTCCACCTAAATGACAAAAAACAGCTAAAGACTGTTTGTTGGGGCGACCTCGACATGCCGATTTGATCGCAGCTACAATGTGTTCTGCTCTATTCCGAGCGGCGTGGCGAGCTTGTTTATATGCTGGGCTGAAGAAGTATGACAAAGGCCACTCAACTGACTTTGCGAGGAGGGCCAAACTCCAAGATGCATAAGACGGGTGCAGAGGAAGCCATCCTTGCTGAGGTCTTGGCCCTCTTCTGATATTTCCGTTAGGTGATGTGCCCCATGATTGAAGCTAGTGACGAGATTTACATTCTTCTTGGAAGAATCAGCATGGGGATGAAAGGAATTCATCACGAGATCGCAAGATTGATATCGAGCATGTGCGGACGAGAAGGCCGATTCCCTCAGATTCAGTAAGCACTAACGGCCTGCGTGTCGTTGCGTCAAACAACAGACTTATGCGAGATGCTCTTTCTGTCACTTAGTGGCAACGATGAAAGCAAGAAGGAATTCAAGGGCCTCATCAAACGGGTCAGAGACCTAGAGCAAACCCGTAATGGAATTGTTCATTCCATCTGGCTGCCAACAGCTGTTGAAGGAGAGTTCGTTAAATGGAAGTTCGCTAAAGACAAAGAAAATGGCATCAAATTTGTCAGCAGCAATCTTGATTTCAAGGATATCTCTGCTGTCGCCGATAGTTGTGGGACTCTGGAGAAAGATCTGATCTTTTTCGTGTTTACCGATTTTGATCGCGGAAACTCACCATTTCATGTTCATGAAATCATCTAACGACCGAGGATAGATGTGCGTCGCCAGGATCTTATCCGGTGGTTGAACTAGCCCTTTTCGCTATAGACCAGCGGCTTACGGTAGATACGTCGGCCCGAAACTCTCCTCAACCCAGCCTTCTCTACCCGTCTGGGTTCAACAAGCACTGCTGTCTCCCCAGGCCCTTGAACACCAGACTCCTTGTACCACCACCACCCGGCGGCGGGGGTTGAGGGTGTCACGCGGCGCAAGGGCTGCGCGAGTGCGGGACGCCCTCGGAGCCCAACGCCGCGTGGGGGAACATGAGCAACCAGAGCCTGGTCCCGCACCCTTGCTCGCGCGTGGTTCCAAAGCCCCCTCGCCGCCGCCGGGATGGGTGGGTCAGGTGACGGCGGGCGTGGGGGACAGGCCCGCGACTGCGGTGGCGGGACTCTCGTGAGTAGTGGGTCGCCACCGTTAACCCTTGGATGGATGCAACAAAGAAAAGCATGAGAGCAAGTCGCTCACTTTGATACCCGGAGAGATTATGCAAAGCAACACAAATCCTACAAACGTTCGAAGCCTTGAACAGGAGGAGGCCATCCCGCAGGGGAAGTTAGCCTCCCAGATCCTTGCAGTTGACGCCGTTGAAGCCCCTAAAAGAATAGTCAAGCAAGCCAAGAGCAAGTACTTCTATCACTGGTTGCGAGTCAAGCCAGAAGAGCTTGAGTCTGTTGAAGGCCCCAAGAGACTAGGAAGAGGAAATAGAAATGTCGGCTGCGTTATTGTTCACATGGACTACCTTGAGCCAACAATCCTCGGTAAGACGGTGGCAGACATGAGCCATGCCAACTGGGTCGAACTCTTCAGGGATCTCGGGGTTTTTAATGACGTCTATCAGCGACTTGGTCTGACCTCAGATGAACGTAGTTCTGTCGCATGGAAAACCAACCCAAAGTTTTACTTTAGCCGAAACAAGTTTGGTTCAAGCCATTGGCAGTTCCTGTGGATTCAGGAAGAGCATCCTCACCTCAAAATCGCCGTTCTCAGTCTGTCTGCCTTGGTCGCCGAAGCTGAGGCAGCACAAGAGGCAGCGCTGGATGGCAGCGACTCCGTTGTTGATGAGCCAAGTGACCTCAACACCCACCCTCCGGCGGCGGCGGGGTGAGGGTGTCAGGCGCCGCCAGGGCTGCGCAAGTGAGGCACGGTCCTGACGAGGCCATTCCCTCGTCAGGACCGTCCCACCACCTAAGCCCCATCCCGCAGTCTTGCGCGCGCGTGGTTCCAGAGCCCCTCGCCGCCGTCGGGCGGGTGGCTTAGGTCACGGCTGGCGTGGCGGCCTGCCCGCGACTGCGGTGGCGGGACGATCTGGGGCATGTTCTGCAGAAGCGTCTGCCTGTGTGCTGCTGCCTGTCTCCTTGCAAGAGCAGCTCCATCCAAGACACGTAAGCCGTAAGAATCCTCAGAACCACTGCAGCAACGGGGAACTGCGTCTTACGCACCTGGTGTTTGTGGCTTAGAGCGAACGCTTGGCGAGGGGCCTGGGGCCTGTTCGATGCCTGGCGTTACGCGGGGCATCCACTGAGGCTGGTACTCACGTACTATCCCTGCGCACATGGCTGCCACCCGCCTCTCGCGCATTGCTGTGTCCCGGGGCGAGCCCATCGAGCACTGGCCTTACCTCGATGAAGGCACCCTGCTGGCCAGCCGCTCCCACAAGGTCTGCCTCACCTGCCACTGGTTTCGCCACCACGCCGGGGTGAATTGCATCCCGGTTCTCACCTGCCAGCTTCACCAGGGCCTACTTGCCCATGGGGAACACCTCACCCGCCGCTGCCAGGGTTGGACAGAAGACATGACGCGCCAGCAGGGCTGGTGCCCGGAGGTGGCATGAGCAAACGGCGTGCGGTGGTGGGTGTGATGGGTGCTGGAGAGGACGCTTCCGCTGGGGCGGTGGCCCTGGCCGAGAAACTGGGGGAGTGCATCAGCTCCAGGGGGTGGGTGCTGCTCACCGGTGGCCGCCCGGCGGGGGTGATGGCGGCGGCCAGCCGCGGCGCGGTGCGGGTGGAGGGTCACCTGGTGGTGGGGGTACTGCCCAATGAAGGGAACGGAAAGGAGAGGCAAAGCACGGCGGAGCTGGATCTGGCCGTGTTCACCGGCCTGGGTCAGGCCCGCAACGTCATCAACGTGCTCAGCGCCGATGTGGTGGTGGTCTGCGGCGGCGGCGGCCCAGGCACGGCCTCAGAAGCCGCCGATGCTCTCAATGCGGGCAGGCCACTGATCCTGCTGGCGGTGCCGCCGCTGTGGCGTGAGTTCTTCT
>CALSAP010000051.1:0-6890 GCA_943372935.1 Synechococcus sp. UW140 | reverse complement strand
CGCAGGGCTCAGCACCCGCCGCCCCCACTGCCCCGAGCACGTATCCAGCGCCGCGTTACGGAGCCGATCCGCTTTTTGCAAGACCTCCAGCGCCTCGTCCTCGGGGGGAAGTGGGGTGAGGTCTTGGGACGGACGGTCCCCCCCCCCCCCGAGGACGCAATTCCATGGGCCCCGACGCCATGGGCATCCATCCCCTTCCGGCCAGCTCCAGCAAGGTGGTGCGACAGGCCACACCGGCGGATTCGCAGCGGCCAGCACTCCCTGAGGCTCCTATCCAGCAAGATCGTCAAAAAAAGCCTGATCGACGACGTTGCGCCCAGGGAGAAAACCTGCCCCCCCCGCCTGACCACGGGGCAACACCCCCCCGAGGAACGCAAAGCCGATCGCGTAGGCCACGGCAGAAATAGCGATCCGGATCGTTTCCTTCAGCAGCTGATCGGGTTTGATCGCCGCCTGCGCCTCGACCCGCTGCATCAGCTGCCGGGAGGCCTGCTCGGCATGGGACCGATGGCCTTTCTCACATTGAAGCGGCTGGATGGTGTGCTGTCCAACCCTGCAAGGCAGCCTGACTCAGGTCCAGATCCACTGATCTGAAGCAGAAATGCAGCGTTTAATGCTCTTGCCTGAGGGGCCTGAACGGGGAGATTCATTGATCCCGCGATGACTACCCCCAAACGCCGTTCAAGCCAGATCATCGACATTAAGCGATTCAGAGTTACTGGTGGACCATGACGAAATATTCCATACGATTAGCCATCAAACGATCAACAATCTAGGGTTTTCCTACCTTGGCGCCCCAGCCGCTCGGGTCGTGAACAGCCCATCGTCGACTCAGGGGGAGCCACTGATGAAGCCCGTACGGAAGCACCCCTTTCAGAAACTGAAGCTGCTCTCCCTGGCCGGGCTCACCTGCCTGGCCTGCCTGATCTGGTTCGCCCTGGTGCCCGCCTTTGCGCTGGAGGCCAACCGCCCGGCTGCTCCGGCGACCAGCGGGGCGAGCCGGCCGAACATCATTTTCATCATGGCCGACGACCTCGGCAATGCCGACCTCGGCTACCGGGGCAGTGACATCAAGACGCCGAACATCGACAAGCTGGCCCGTGAGGGCGTGCGGCTGGAGTCCTTCCACGGCATGCCCGTCTGCACGCCGTCGCGCGCCGCCCTGATGACAGGCCGCTACCCGATGCGCTACGGCCTCCAGACCCTGGTGATCTTCCCCAACCACACCTACGGCCTGCCCACGGATGAACGCACCCTTCCCCAGGCGCTGAAGGAGGCGGGCTACCAGACCTCGATGGTGGGCAAGTGGCACCTCGGCCATGCCGACAAGAAATACTGGCCGCAGAACCGGGGCTTCGATCACTTCTACGGCAATCTCGTCGGCGAGGTCGACTACTTCACCAAGATGCGCGGCGGCATCGTCGACTGGCAGCGCGACGGCAAATTCCTGCAGGAGACCACCTACTACCTGCCGCTGATCGGCGACGAGGCGGTGAAGCAGATCGAGCGGCAGGACACAACCAAGCCGTTCTTCCTCTACTTCGCCTCCCTGGCGCCCCATGCCCCCTATCAGGCCCAGAAGGCCGATGAAGAGCGCTACGCCACCAGCATCAAGGACCCGACCCGCCGCACCTATGCCGCCATGGTCACCTCGGTGGACGACCAGGTGGGCCGCATCGTGGCCGCCCTCGACAAGCGCGGCCTGCGCGAGAACACCCTGATCATCTTCTCGAGCGACAACGGTGGCCCCCGCAGCGCCGTGGTGGCCAGCGGTGCCCATTCTCCTCAAGAACGGGCCGAAGGAGGGGTGAAACAGGGCTCCCTGCCGGCGAACAACGGCAACCTGCGGGGCGGTAAGGGCAGCCTCTACGAAGGCGGTGTGAGCGTTCCCACCATCTTCAACTGGCCCGGCACCCTGAAGCCCGCCGTGATCAGTGAGCCGGCGCACATGGTAGATGTCATGCCCACCGCCCTGGCCCTGGCCGGCGCGGCGCCGAACCCCGCCAGCAAGCCCTTCGATGGCAAGAACCTCCTACCGATGCTCAGCGAAGGCAAGCCCTCGCCCCACGACGACATCCTGATCAACGTCGAAGCCTTCCGCGGCGCCATCATCAAGGGCCAGTGGAAGCTGGTGAAGATCGCCCTTCTGCCGGGCAAGATCGAACTGTTCGACCTCCAGGCCGACCCGGGCGAGAAGAACAACGTGGCCGAGCAGAACCCCGAGGTGGTGCGCGATCTCGAGGCCCGGCTGCAGACCTATGCCAAGCAGCAGAAGATGAGCGAGTGGTTAAAGGCCCAGCCCGACTACCTCGGCGCCCAGGGCGAGAAGACGATCCTCGACCCCGACTTCGACATCGATGACGGCGGACTGCCGCAGCAGAAGCCGGTGCTGCCCAAGCCATGAAGCCGCCATTCCGGTTCCTGGCGGTGGCGCTGATGTGCCTGCTGCTGAGCAGCGGCGTGATCTCCGGGGCCTGGGCCCGTCCAAGCGCACCAGCCACGACATCAGCCCAATCGGCAACCAGTCCCGCCGCCACACCCATCGACGGCTCGGTGCTGCCCTTCCCGCCGGTGCCGAGCGCCAGCATCGCCCGACCACGGCTGCAGGACTCGGTGCACCAACGCCGCGCCCAGCCGCAGCACCTCAAAGCCGATGCGCCCAACGTGCTGATCGTCCTGCTGGACGACGTCGGCTTCGGCCAGGCCTCCACCTTCGGCGGTGAGATCAACACGCCCACCCTCAGCAAACTGGCGGACCAGGGACTGAGCTACAACACCTTTCACACCACCGCCATCTGCTCCCCGACCCGGGCGGCCTTGCTCACCGGACGCAATCACCAGCGCGTCGGCAACGGCACGATCGCCGAACGGGCCGTCGACTGGGATGGCTACACCGGCGTGATTCCGAAGACTTCGGCCACGATCGCCGAAGTGCTGCATCACTACGGCTACAAGACGGCGGCCTTCGGCAAATGGCACAACACGCCGGCCGATCAGACCACCGCGATGGGGCCCTTCGATCGCTGGCCGACGGGCCACGGCTTCGATTACTTCTACGGCTTCCTCGCCGGTGAAACCTCCCAGTGGGAACCCCGCCTGGTGGAGAACACCACCGCCATTGAGCCGCCCCACGACAGGAATTACCACCTCAGCGAGGACATGGCCCAGCGCAGCATCGACTGGCTGCGTAAGCACAGGGCCTTCTCACCTGACAAGCCCTTCTTCCTCTACTGGGCGCCCGGGGCGGCCCACGGCCCCCACCAGGTGGGCAAGGAGTGGTCGGACAAATACATGGGCAAGTTCGATGCCGGTTGGGATGCCTACCGCGAGCGGGTGTTTGCGCGCCAGAAGCAACTCGGCTGGATTCCCGCCAACACCAAACTGACGCCCCGCACCGCCACCATGCCGCCCTGGGACAGCATCCCGGCTGCCCAGCGCCCGTTCCAGCTGCGGCTGATGGAGATCTATGCCGGCTTCGTTGAGCACGTGGATGCCCAGGTGGGGAAGGTGATCGATGAGCTCGAGCGCCTGGGGGTGCGGGACAACACGATCGTCATCTACATCTTCGGCGACAATGGCGCCAGCGCCGAAGGCCAGAACGGCACGATCAGCGAGTTGCTGGCTCAGAACGGCATCCCCAACACCGTCGAGCAACAGATCGCGGCCCTGGAGAAAATGGGCGGCCTCGATGTCCTGGGGGGTCCCAAGACCGACAGCATGTACCACGCCGGCTGGGCCTGGGCCGGCAACACCCCGTTCCAGAACACCAAGTTGATTGCCTCCCATTTCGGCGGCACCCGCAATCCCATGGTGATCTCCTGGCCCAAAGGGATCAAACCTGACAAGACGCCACGGGGCCAGTTCCACCATGTCAATGACATCGCGCCAACGATCTACGAGCTCATCGGCATCAAGCCGCCGGTGATGGTGGACGGATTCAAACAGGATCCGATCGATGGCGTGAGCCTGGCCTACACCTTCGCCAATGCCAAAGCTCCCACCCGCAAGAAGGTTCAGTACTTCGACAACAACGGCAGTCGCGCCATCTTCCAGGACGGTTGGCTGGCCGCCACCTTCGGCCCGCTGGTTCCTTGGCTGCCCGGGGCGCCAGGCCTGGCTGCCTGGGATTCGGCCAAGGACAAATGGGAGCTCTACAACCTCAACGCTGACTTCTCCGAGGCCGAGGATCTCGCGGCCCGCGAACCCCAGCGGTTGGCCCAGCTGCAGAAAACGTTTGATCAGCAGGCCCTGGCCAACAAGGTCTATCCGCTGGGTGCCGGCATCTGGCTGCGTCTCCACCCGGAAGACCGGATCAAGTCGCCCTACCGGAGCTGGCAGTTCGATGCCACCACCACGCGCATGCCGGAGTTCACGGCGCCTGGACTTGGCCGGGAGAGCAGCACCGTCAGCATTGATGCAGATTTCAAGGAGAATGCCTCAGGTGTGTTGTATGCCCTTGGGGGATCGGGGGGCGGCCTCAGCCTCTACCTAGACCAAGGCCAACTCGTTTACGAGTACAACATGATGATCATCGAGCGCTATATCGCTCGCTCAGCCAACAGGATCCCCGCCGGCAGGCATCGCATCGAGGTCACCACCACCCTCGCCAGTGCCCAGCCGCTCTCGCCGGCTGAGGTGGTGCTGAAGGTGGATGGCCAGGAGGTGGGGCGCACCACGGTGAAACGCACCGTTCCCGCTGCCTTCTCCGCCAGCGAAACCTTCGATGTCGGCGTGGATCTCGGCTCAACGGTGTCCCTCGATTACTTCGAGCGCCGGCCCTTCCGCTTCGACGGCACGATCCACAGGGTTGACGTGAAGATGAACTGAATCAGCATGAACTCAACACCTGGCTCCCGGATGTCCAAGTGCTGCTCCGATGCGGTGCGCACCGCCACTTTTGCTGCCTGCGGGCTGGCGCTGGCCTTTGGCTGCGGCCGGCCGGCCCAGGCCCAGGCCTACGGCCCCCGTCAGTTCTGGCTGGCTCCTGCGGGCACGAACGTGTTCACGGTTTCTGGGATGTACAGCAGCTCCAACACCGTCGTCGACACCAGCATCATCTTTCCCAACCTCAACGTCGACACCTATGTGCTGGTGCCGAGCTATTCCCGCTTCCTCGGGATCGGCAATCGGCTCTCCCAGGTGTCGGTGGCGATCCCCTATGCCTGGGCCAACGTCAGCCTTTCCACAGCCAACCGCGGCGTGACCCCGAGCAAGCAGGGTTTAGCCGACAGCTATGCCCACCTGACGGTGGGGCTGGTGAACGCCCCAGCCTTGGCGCCGGCGGAGTTCGGGGCCTACATGCAAAAGGAAAATCCGCCTGTGGTGGTCTATGGCTTGGTGGCGGTAATGCCTCCCACCGGCAGTTATCAGAACGACCGTCTGGTGAACATCGGCACCAACCGCTGGACCTTCCGGGCCGGCCTGCCAACCACGCTGCGGCTCAGCCCCAACTGGGCACCGGGGAAGACCACCACCTTCGAGATCCTGCCCAGCGTGGATGTCTATACGCCGAACAACGACCCCGCCTTCCCTGAGTTCTCGATCCGGGGGCAACAGGTGGGCAGCAGGCTCGCCAACCAGTTCGCCCCCAACCAGACCACCCAGGCACCCATGGGCACCCTGGAGATGCACCTCACCCACGATCTCAACAAGCAGCTGTGGGTCTCACTCGATTCCTATTCCAGAGTGGGGGGTCAAACCTTCAGCGACGGCAAGGCCGGCGACAACCAACAGGCCTGGACGGCCCTCGGAGCCACCATCGGCGGCAGCCCCTGGTCGAAGGCCCGTCTCTCCCTCACCGGCGGTGCCGTACTGGCGGGCAATGACAACAGTCCCGATGGCTGGCAACTGCGGCTGCAGTTTCAGCAGTCCTTCTGAGCCCAGGGAGGAGCCACACCCTCATCAAAGCAGGGCATGGCCAATCTTGAGCAACAGCTGGCGCAGCGGAATCTGCGTGCTGATGCCGATCAGCGCCGGGATCAGCAGGGGCACCAGGATCTTGAGCAGTGCCGGCAGACTGACAGGGGTAGGACGGGTAGCGCGGACAGCGTCGTAGATCGCGGCCCTGTCCGCAATCGGGCCCAGCTCAGGGGCCTCCAGGATGCCTGCGTCCGCCAGCCGCTCTCCCAGGATCCAGCGCTGTCGCACCAGGCGGCCGTGGACTCCCACCAGGGCGCCATAGTCCCGCAGGGCCTGGCGCCTGAACGTGATCAGCCGGGGGGCAAAGGCCAGCAGCGGTGCCACCATCACCAGGGTGGTGCCGGCGATGAAGGCCAGGAAGGGCAGGTGCAACCCCCGCAATGTCTGGCCGTGGTGGTGCAGTTCATGGGTCCAGCTCGCCATGATCACCGCCGACATCGCCAGGGCCCAGAGCGAGAACGCTTCGGGCAGTACCTCAAGAAATCCCAGCCCGCAGACCCGGTCGGGATGGGTGGGCACCAGCAGCTCACGGGGGTCTCGGGCCAAGCCTTTCTGCAAAAGGACCGTGTGCGCAGCCAGGTTGTCGTGACCACTGCAGCAACTGGG
This sequence comes from Synechococcus sp. UW140, assembly GCA_943372935.1. Lineage (GTDB taxonomy): Bacteria > Cyanobacteriota > Cyanobacteriia > PCC-6307 > Cyanobiaceae > Cyanobium. The sequence continues at coordinate 365 of CALSAP010000051.1, read as the reverse complement.
GACTGCGTCTTACGCCTGGCGTTTGTGGTCCAGGTCGGACCCATGCGGATGGGCCTGGGGCCTGTTCGACGCCTGCTGGCGTCATGCGGGGCATCCGCTTAAACTGGTACACACGTACTGTTGTCGCGCACATGGCTGCCAGCCGCCTCTCGCAAATTGCTGCGTCCCGCGACGAGCCGATCGAGGACTGGCCCTACCTCGATGTGGCCGTGCTGGTGGCCAGCCGCAGCCGCCAGGTCTGCATGACCTGCCACTGGTTTCGCCACCATGCCGGGGTGAATTGCATTCCGGTGCTCACCTGTCAGCTGCACCAGGGTCTCCTGGCCCATGGGGAGCACCTCACCCGACGCTGCCAGGGTTGGACT
>CALSAP010000050.1:0-7083 GCA_943372935.1 Synechococcus sp. UW140 | reverse complement strand
TCTCCGAGCAGTCGATGGCCAAGCTGGACAGCAGCAACGATCCAGGCCAGGATCTACAAAGCGCTGCCCTCGCGGCAGTCGCCTGACGACCAGATTCAGATCAGGTCACAGGCCTCGGGATTTACACCACTCCAAGGGACGCGGCCCTGCGGCACCTGGGAAATCCCATGCGGTGTCTTGGGCGGTGGTGGTGGGCGCAGGGGCGTGTGGAGGGGTTGTGGCGTGGAAAGTGGCTGATGGCGTGGATGACGGCAGCAGTGGGGGCAGGCGTGGAGTGCTGCTGCGCAGTTGCGCGCTGAATGCTGCCGCCCCACTGCCGCCCCCGCTGGAGTGCTCTGGAATGCTGTAGGTGTCCTTGGCGGGGCTGGTGCTGCAGGAGTGCTGCTAAGTCGCTGCGGAGGTGTTGACAATGTGCACATTCTTGCTGCGTGCCACCTGCAGTGATGGCTTCTACTGACCACAACCACTCCGGAATGCCTCAAGTGCCTACTCCTCAGAAGGAGCAGTGGGTAACTCCGAAGATTTCGCTGATGGATGCGTTAGATACAGAAGGAATTGCAAAGCGACGGGGAGCAGTTGAATCCAATGTATGCATTACTTTGCCGCAGGGGTTGGCTTGCGATCCTGTTGGTCCTTCCTGATGATCTTGCCATAATCCCACCAATCCAAACAAACTCCAATCACTCCAACGGTTCTTCAAGAACCTCTTTTAAGGGTTGAACGAGTTGATTGCCTGGCGCCATTGCCGCTGATTATCAGCTTTGGTGCCGGTGCCCTGCAGGGAAGATAAGAAGTCACTCTTTTGTGACTGCTCAGGCGACCTTGATCAAGGATAGAGCCTGGATCGGTTCCGGCTCTTCTGGATGGCTTGTGGATCCACATACCTTCCGGTTGGCGCCAGCAGAGGGTCCTTCTCGCCCAGGTCACCGCAACGGCTGACACGACACCAGAAATCCGGCGGAGTGCAGCCATGGACACAGGTGGTTCTCGGACCCGAGAACCACGATCACGCCCATTGCAGCAACCCAGCGGGCGGCTTTTCCTGGCCTTTGTCCCGTTATTCCTGTGCTTGATCTCCGCTGATGGCGCAGTGCTTTCCCGCTCATGCCAGCGCCTCTCGAGGGCTGAGCAGATTCGTCAGACGGATCAGGTTGTAGGCCACCAGGTGCAACCGGAACACCGCTCCCACCCGGGATCTGCCTCTGGCCTTGAGTTGCCGCAGTCCGGCGGCCTGTTTGATCCAGCCAACCACCGGCTCGATCCGCGTTCTGGCGTTGATCGACTTTCCGTAGGCCTGATGCCGAGCGGTTCGCCCGTCGATGGCGGAGCGACGGCGGGCCTGGATGTTCTGCGCCACATGCGGCGTGATGCCGGCAAAGCGGACGTCGGTCACGAAATCCCTGGTGTCGTAGCCCTTGTCGGCGGCCAGCGTCTTCCGTTGAGCACCCGGGAGCGAACGCGCCATCGGCACCGCCGCCGCCCGCTCGCCATAACCGTCCGCCGGGGTCACCTCACTGGCCACCACCAGACCGTTGCGCCGGAAGGCGCACCTTGCGGTGCGACGCGGTTCTCCATGAGGCAGTGGCCCAGAAAGCTGAGGTAGGCCCCGGTGCTGTTCGACTTGCGGAACAGGCGCGCCTCGCTGTCACTGCTGGAACGGTGGGTCTGGTTGGAGAGCAGCAGACCTCTGAAATCACCCTTGGCTCGCTTCTTGTCCTTGGCAGGAGCAGAGCCAAATCCGTTGCGGCCGCTGGGTGGTTGTGGGTCGTCGCCGGTCCCATCGATCCGCTCCAGCGAGCTGTGGGAAGCCCAGGCCCGCAGCAGGGTGCCGTCGACGGAGACGTGCTCGGAACTCAGCAGCGGCTTGACCTCCGGTGCGGCCATCAGCAGCGCCAGGAACTTGGCCATCAGTTCCTCGTTCAGCAACCGCTCACGGGTTTTGGTGAACGTCGTGGGGCGCCAGAGCGGGTCGTCGTGATTGAGGCCGACGAACCAGCGGAAGAGCAGGTCGTAGTCCAGCTGCTCGATCAGCATCCGCTCCGAATGGATCCCATAGAACGCCTGCAACAACGAGGCCAATAAGCAGCTGCTCCGGTGGAACCGATGGTCGGTCTTCTGAGGCGTACAGCCTGCAGAAAGCGGGATTGAGCCGATCGAGCGCCTGATCCGCCAGCTTGCGGATCTGCCTGAGTGGATGGCTGGGCGAAATCTGCTCGTCAATCGAGACGTAGGAGAACAGGGAGCCGCTGCGCTCCTGTTGACCTTGCATCAACGGTCACGCGGTTGCCTCATTTTTGCAGAGATGGCCGGGTGTTTCAGCGAACTCCTAACGACTGGTTCCCCTTCGCAACATCGGGGGGCGATACAGCCCTGGAAAGCCATGTTCGGTCCAGAGACAGAATCCCCGACTTGGTGATGCCGGGGACAGCAGCTTACTCTGCGACACTCACGAGTAGCAGATGGTGTGATCGCGCTTACAACGTCACAAAATCGGCAGCGCTAATCAAACCGGAATTGACCCCTGTAAGCGTCGCTAAGGTTGTATTACCAAACTGAATTGCTGTGTTTCCGCCACTGCTTGCGAGCGTCAACTGTCCAAAGCTCAGACCACCTGAGAGGGCGATCTGGTCAATGGTGTCAGCAAAGTCGGTGAAGGTATCTCCCCCAGCCGTGGCTGTCAGGACAAAGCGATCGCTTCCCGCGCCGCCAGTCACGACGTCAGGACCATTGCCGCCATCCAGGAGATCATTGCCGTTGCCACCCAGCAGTGTGTCGGTTCCATTGCCGCCAAACAGACTGTCGTTGCCATCCCCGCCCGTCAAGATATCGTTGCCATTGTTGCCAAACAGCCGATCATCTCCACCCAAGCCCAGAAGGCGATCGCTGCCATTGCCCGCAGAGATGATGTCGTCGCCGTTGTTACCTTCAATCTCCTGGTTGCGGTTGCCGGTAGAGATGACGCTCCCCACGTCGATGGTGACGGTGGCGGTGTTGGAAGCCAGACCCCCAGCATCGGTCAGGGTGTAGTTAAAGGAGGCTGTTCCAGAAAAACCAGCCGTAGGTGTAAAGGACACCAAGCGGGCATCCTGATCGATGCTGGCGATCGTGCCGTTGGTTGTGCCTGTCACGCTGAGAATCGCATTCGCCAAACCATTCGCATCCGGGTCGCTCACATTGTCACCCAGTTCCACGGTGACGCTGGTGACCGGATTGCCCGAATTTTGACTGGTGGAAACGATTTCGCCAGTGACCGTGGGTGCTTCGTTGACGTCGGTAACTCCAATGGTCAGAACCTCGTCGTAGAAACCCCCATCCTGGTCAGTGGTTCTGACTTTGATGCTGTAGCTGCTGTCTGATTCGAAGTTCAAGTCCGCGTTGACTTTGAGCTGATTGTCAGTGATGGTGAAGGCGCTGTTATCGGAGAAGTTGGCCGTATCCACCAGGCTGTAAGTGAAGGCGGTGTTGCTGGTGTCGGGGTCAACGGTGCTGAAGCTGCCGATGACAGTCCCCAGGGCAGAGTTCTCGGCAATGGTGGTGGCGCTCAGGGCCAGCTCGGTGGGGTTGTCGTTCAAACCGGTGACGTTAATCGTCACCGTAGCAACATTACTGATTGCCTGCCCATCGGTGATGGTGTACGTGAAACTGGTAGTTGCAGTTTCACCTGCCGCCAGATAGTCGAACACTCCATCTGGATTGTAGTACGCCGGACCATTCCCAATCACGAGGGCACTACCCCGTAAACCAGAGAAAAAAGTATTGCTAACTGCGAAGGCGTCGCCATTTGGGTCGCTGTCGGGTCCAGCTCCATTGTCAGCAAACAGATTGAAGTCAATGGAGGAGTTCTGATCAGTCGTGATCAGGTCGTCCCGAGCGATTGGCGGCAGATTCTCATTGATATTGTTGACACTGAGCGTGAAGGTATTGCTGGCATCTGGAGTGCTTCCAACAGCGGCATCATCAACGTTGACCGTGACGCTGTAGCTGGTTTTGGTTTCAAAGTCGAGGGTGATTCCGGCTTTCAAATACAGGGTAGTGCCAATGAGTTCAAACACCCCGGCATCGCTGCCACTCAGACTCAGAGCGTTAGTGCCTTGTCCATCATCGGTGATGGTGATGTCGGAGACTTTGATGCGGCTGGTGGTATCGGTGTTCTCGTCGAGAGCAGGGGTGGTATTGATGAAGCTGACGGCCGTGGGAGGTTGGTTTAGAAAATCATTATCGATGATCGTGCCCGTAAGTGCGCCGATGCTGAATGTGATGCCACCTGCCGACGCGAAAAGAGTATTGATCTGACTAGGGTTGAGACGAGCAATGACTCCGTCACGACCTCTGATGTCCAAAGCAAAGAGGTTCTGCTCCAAGACAGGCTGCAACGAGAAAGCTTCGTTCCCCTCAATGAGTGTGTCATTAATCGTGTCAACACTTGAGTATTGCACGAAGCCATCCGTGAATACCAGAAATTGGGAGAAGTTCAGGTCGTCTGCATTGAAGTCGGCAGTAGTGGCAGCACCGGATAGCGAATAGGAGAACCCGAAGGCAGTACGGGATCGAATCGCATCGGGATAGGCTTGAGAAATAACTTCCCAGACGTTGTCCAAAGAAGCCGATGTAGTTCCAAAGGGGATCGGAGAACCCTCATTGACATTGCCAAGATTGATTGCGGAAACTGTAAGCGATGACATTTGGCTTTTGGTCAGTAAAATGGGGAATGCGAAGTCGGTTGCAGATGCAGGATTGAGGCGTCCCCCGATCTGCAGCCATGCCTAACCCAGGCAAAGGGTAATCGACTCGTCCCTGGTGGCTGGGCGCCTTACAAGTTGCAACAGAGTTGTCGGCCGCCCCTCCCCCTCATCGGCGCTTTTCCTTGGTCTGTGGCAAGTTCAGGCCCACTGAACTCTGTGACTCCATATGAGATGTGCAAGAACGCCTACTTCGTTCTCAGTCTGGAGAGCTTTGGGTTCGCTGGGGCATCTTTCGCTCAGGCCGCCACCGCATCGTCTTGGGCATGAGCTTGCGGGTGCTGGAATTGATTCAGAGTGTCTTGCTATCAGGTGTGTAGTCCCAACAGGCAGCTCATGCCAGCAGCTGAGCGAGCCGCTGTTCGGGGGTGAGGTCACCCAGCGCCATTTGGCACCTGCGGACGTGAAAACGTGAGTGGTGCTCTGTCGGAGAGGCAACACTCACAAATGAGCGACAACGGAGCCAGGTAGTCAATGCCTCAAACCATGAAAATGGGACCTTTGCAAACCCGTTGGTGTCATTGGAGTTTTGATTGGGTGGGCAGGGTTGTGGCTAAGTTGTCAAGAAGGAGCCGCAACTGTAACTATTGCTGTAGCATAGGGAAAGGTTTTGCCTAAGGTATCTTCTGTCTCCATCCGCGAAATCTTCGGAGAGACCCATTCCAACTTCTTTCGAGTGGGCATCGAGTCGTTGTGGTCGGGAGGAGTCAGCATGCAGACAGAACATCGTCAAATAGAAATAGCACGCCCCTCCCACCTGGCGCACTCCTCAGCACCGGCTCACAAGACCCAGCACGCCTAAGTCTGTTTTCCCCACAGTTCATCCGAATAGGGGCTGTAGTGAGCCTGTGGCCATTGGCTGATCGCAGTTCGTTTGTCCATGCCGGGCAGGAGGGAGAGTCCCTGTCGGTGTGGCAGCAGAGCCCATCAGTCATTGGGGTCGTGGATCAATGAGGATTGAGTCTTGCTCATGTGTCTCGGTGACACCGGGCACTTTTTCAGACGCGACCCAACTCCTGTCTCGGGCAGGGGATCTGCTTCCCTGGTTTGACCATCGTTCCCTCAGCGGCAGGTTGACCCCTCCGCCGCGCAGGGCGGCGAAGGCCGACGCCGTGGTCCGTGACAGGTACCTTGGGTCATCAACCATCGGCGGCTCCAGGTCGCGTGGGCGGTTTGTTGATTTCGTGCCGCGCAGCCTGCAACTCCCCCCGAGACGGCTGGCTGGCTCAGCGATGGCTGCCAAGTACTGCACTTCCGTCCCGTCAGCAACTACCGCCTCTACTGGTGTACAGTCCCACAAATAACTGATAAATAAGCAGCGTCTTCCGGGGTGCTCCGTGGCGCTTGGACGTCCGATGCCACCGCTGGTCCTCTGCGATGCCGAGGTTCAGCAACTGCATAGCATCGCCAGCTCTCGCTCGCTGCCGCATTCGATCGTGCAGCGCGCCCAGATCGTGCTGGCCTGCGGTGCCGGCGAAACCAACACAGCCATCGCCAAAAGGATGGGGTTGAGCGGCATGACAGTCGGCAAGTGGCGCAAGCGCTATCGGGAGCGGGGCCTGGAGGGGTTGCACGATGAGCTGCGTCCCGGCCGGCCTCGCACCTATGAGGACGACACAGTGGCCGAGGTGATCAACCGGGCTCTGCAGTGCCAACCCACCGACGGCAGCACCCACTGGAGTGCACGCTCCTTGGCTGCAGAAACAGGGATCTCAAACACCACCATCTACCGCTGGCTGCAGACCTTTTCGGTGCAGCCACACCGGCAGAAGCATTTCAAGCCCTCGACCGATCCGTTCTTCGTTGAGAAAGTAAAGGACATCGTCGGCCTGTACCTGAACCCACCGGACAAGGCGATGGTGCTCTGCGTCGAGGAGAAGACGCAGATTCAGGCCCTGGACCGCATTCAGCCGCTGCTGCCCACGGGCCTGGGCTACGTGGAGGGGTCATGCATGACGACTCCGCCATGGCACCACAACCCTGTTCGCCGCCCTGGACGTGGCCACAGGCGAGGTGCTGACCCAGTGCAGACCGCGCCACCGGCACCAGGAGTTCCTGGGCTTCCTGCGCCAGATCGAGACGTCCGTTCCCGAGGATCTGGACGTCCATTTGATCGTTGACAACTACTGCACCCACAAGCACGCCCTAGCCTTCAGGCTTCCGCGAAGCGGTAGGTTCGTGCCTGGCTGGCGCAATTGACGTGACCCCCATCCGTGGTCCAGTTCCTATGAGAGCTGGTGGGGTGGTCAGGCCGCTCTCCATTGCTGGAGGACTTCCAAGGGCGTACGCCCCTGGAGCGCCGAATGCGGTCTGTATGTGTTGTACTCGATTCGGTGCTGCTCTG
>CALSAP010000049.1:0-7165 GCA_943372935.1 Synechococcus sp. UW140 | reverse complement strand
CGGAGCTGATCGCTGACGCGATCAGCTCCGCGGCCGGTCCGCGATCCGGGGCGAGCCGCGAACTGCTTGCACCATTTCGCTGGGACCGGCCCCAGCCTGCAGCCCCTGGAGCGCATACACCTCCAGGGGGACGGGCCAGCCCTTGAGGGCGTGGCTGCCCAGCGGCAGCACCGCCAGCTCCCCGGGCAGCAGCGCCAGCAGATCGCCGCTGATCAGGATCGGGTGCTCGGGGAACAATCGCGTCAGTCCCTCCAGGCGGCTGGTCACGTTGACGCTGGCCCCCACCACGGTGAACTCCAGGCGCTCGGAGGAGCCCAGGTTGCCGGCGATCACCTCACCGAAGTGCAAGCCGATCCCGTGCCGCAATGGCTGCAGGCCCGCCGCGGCCAGCTCGACGTTGAGGGCCTCCAGCCGTTCCTGCATCACCAGGGCGGCCCGCACGGCGGCCCTGGCCTCGTGGGCATCCCCACGGCCGCGGGGCACCCCGAACTCCGCCATCACCGCGTCACCGATGAATTTGTCGAGCAGACCCTCCTGTTCCAGCACCGCCGCGGCCATGGCCTCGAAGTAGCGGTTGAGCAGGGCGAACAACTCGGCCGGCTCCAGCACGGCACTCAGGGACGTGAACCCCACCAGGTCGCTGAACAGCACGGCGCAGCGGGCACGGCTACCCACCGCCTGGTTCCACACCGGCCCCGGGCTGCGCAGGATGTCGCGCAGCAGGGTGGGGGAAACGCGCCGGCTCAGCACCTGGTGCAGATAGACCCGCTCACGGCTCTCCGCCAGCCCCTGGCCCACGGCCCGCCCCCCACCTCCGGCGACGGGGGCCAGCAGCAGGGCGGCCAGGGGCAACCGCAGCAGGGCCAGGAACCACAGGGCCCAGCCGGCGAGCAGAACGCCAGCCGCCAGCAGCAGGGCCACCTGCAGGGTGCCGCCGGCCGAGGCGGGATGGCGCAGCAGCAGGCCCACCAGCCCACCCCAGCCCAGTAACAGCAGAGCGTCCCCCGCCAGGGGCAGCCGGATCAGGCCCCGGTTCTGCACCACGTTGGCGACGGCCACCGCCTGGATCTCCGTGCCAGCCATGGGCCCCACGGGCGTCTCCAGCAGGTCCCCCAGACCCGGAGCCGTGACACCGATCAGCACGATGCGTCCCCGCCAGGTGGACGGCGGCGTCTCCAGCAGCTTCCAGGCCGGCACCCGGGGCATGGTGCCGGCGGGGCCGGGATAATCGAGCCCCATCGGCGCCGGGGGCGGCGGCGCCGGACGGGCCAGGAAGGCCATCGGCCGGGGCAGGGGGGGCGGGAAAGCACCCAGCCGGGAGCGGATCCAGTCCTGCCCCGGCACCGCCTCCACCACCCCCCGGGGGGACTGGAGCAGGGTGGTCAGCCCGGAGGCTCCCAGCGGGTGGATCGGCCGCCGCAGCCGGCTCTGCTCCAGCCCCCCCTCCTGGCGCACCTCGTAGTGGACGGCCAGGTGCACCCGCTGGCGCCAGGGGGCGAGGGTGGCGGCGAAGGCCCGGTCATCGGCGGGGCCGAAGCGGCTGGGCTGGCTGTACTCGATGTTGAACAGCACCCGGGTGGCTCCCTGCTCCAGCACATGGGCCGCCAGCCGGGCCTGCAGGGCCCGGGGCCAGGGCCAGGGGCCCATGTCCCGCCACAGCGGCGACGCCTGGCGTTCGGCCGGAGCCAGCAGCTCCCCCAGCTCCAGGGAGTCGGCGTCGATGGCCAGGATCAGCGGATCGGGGGGGGCGGAACGGGTCCCCCGCAGCAGGAAGAAGACCTGCAGCAGCTGGTCATCCAGCTGCCGCGGCCCCTGGCCCAGGGGGGTGAGGGGCACCCGGTCGAGGCCCGCCAGCAGCGGGAGCGCCAGGGCCAGCCACCAGAGCCGGCGCCCCAGGCCAGGCCAGGGGGGCATCAGGGGCTGAGCCCGAGTTGCCGCTCGATCACCGGCAGGGTCTGCATCGGCGCCTGGAAGCCGTTGAGCAGCTCGCTGTTCCGTCGCCGCTTCCGCACTTCCGCCGCGTCCATGCGGTGGGGGCCCTTCCAGCCCTGGGGCGTGGCCTCCAGGCGCTGGCCACTGGTCAACCGGTACGCGGTGCCATCAGCGGCACGCACCTCCACGTTCCCTTCCCAGCTCAGGAACAGCACCTTCTCGGCGGTGGCCTCGATGAAGACCGTGGTGCCCTGGATCGAGGCGGTGCCCACCCGGGTGCGGACGCGCAGCGGCGTGGTGCCCTTCGATCCCGGATCGATCCAGGCAATGATCCGGCCGCGCACCAGGTCGAGCAGGGTCGGCTCGATGCGCAGCTGGGCGTTCCCCCCCAGCCGGAAACTGCGCCCATCGGCCAGCAGGATCTGAAGCCGGCCGGGGTTTTCGGTGCGCAGCACGGTGGAGGGGCCGAGAACCTGGCCCACCAGGGCTGGCCGCTCTGATGCCGCCGGTGGCTTCACGAACGCCGGGCGGGATGGCACCTCCACCACCCGGGGCACCCGGGGAGCGGCCGTGACACCGGGCAGGACGAGGGGCAGGCCAGAGACGATCACGGCCGCGGCCGCCAGGGTCAGCGTCCTGGGATGACGGAGGCTCCTGCACAGCGCCATGGCCCGGGGACGCGAAGGTCCCCACGATGGCCGCTCAGGGCTCGACCCGCCACACCTGATCGGCCGGCGTCCAGTCGCAGAGCTCGGAGGGCGTGAACCAGAGGCCGATCTCGAAGACGGCCGTTTCCGGGGCATCGGAGCCGTGAATGACGTTGCGGCCGATGTTCACCGCCAGGTCGCCGCGGATGGTGCCCGGCTCGGCCTCCAGGGGCTTGGTGGCGCCGATCAGCTTGCGGGCGCTGGCGATCACGCCATCCCCTTCCCACACCATGGCCACCACGGGCCCGCTGGTGATGAACTCCACCAGGCCGGCGAAGAACGGCCGCTCCCGGTGCACGCCGTAATGGCTCTCGGCCAGTTCCCGGCTGGGCACCAGTTGCTTCAAGCCCACCAGCTTGAAGCCCTTGGTCTCGAAACGGCCGAGGATCTCTCCCACCAGGCCCCGCTGCACCCCGTCGGGCTTGATGGCGAGGAAGGTGCGTTCAGTGGCCATGGGGAAAGGAGAGGAGTTCGGGCCATCGTCCGCGCTGGAGCTGCCGCTTGGCAACCCGTGGTCTCCCCTGTGGCCCTGCTCAGAGCGCGGCAGGCTTGTTCGTCCCCTGGGCCACTCCTGCGGCCCACGCTGCGAAAGCGAAGCACCTGGATTCCGTCTTCGGGTCCGATCCGCTGCCCGGATCCAATGGTGCTCGCCGATTCCCCCAGCGACCTTCCGGCGCCCAGCCCCAGCCCCCGCCGGCGCGGCAGCTGCCCCGGCCACCGCAAGCGGTGCGGCAGTGCCACCTGATGGTGGGCGAATCACCTAGGTTCTCCCGTGGCAGCGAGCTTGCGAGCTGGAGCATGCCGCACGACTACAGCACCATGAGGGCTCTGGTGCCGGCCCCCCAGAGCCGGAGCCTCATCAGCATCGGTTCCCTGCTGCCGGAGAGCGCACGCAGAGGTTTGCTGCATCACGGCCTTGAGGACCCCGATCCGAGCGAAGCGATCGATCACCTGCTGCTCCAGGCCTGCCGTACGCAAGCCGATGCCGATGCTTTTCTGTGCCTGCGCTGCCGCGTCAGCCACTGCATCGAGCAGAAACTCCTGGCACTGGTGCGCCAATTCGGTCGGTTCCATGGTCTCGACCTGGTTGAGCTGGCCACCACCGTGCTTGACGACCAGGGGGTCCCACTCCCTTGGGAGCCCGACCCCCACGCCCCCATCAACGGCCAACCCGCCCGCCATCAACCCTTCGGCGCCGAAGTGGTGCGCAGCTACCGCCCAGGGGCCTCGGGGCTGTGCCACTGGGCCAGCGTGCGGGTGCAGAGCCACCCCGAAGTGCGAAGAATCCTGCGCGACCATGGACTCCTGCTGATTTCCGACTGGGCCCTGCTGGCCGATTCCAGTCCCACCCGTGTGCAACGCGCCTGGGCCAGCCACGGGGCAGGCGCCCTCACGGTCCATGCTGCGGCGGCCCTGCACGCTGCCTACCTGCCGCGCTATCGCGAGGCGATGGAGCGCCATCGCCTCAACCATGGACGAGGCCGTGGCTGGTCACCCGATGCAGCCTTCCTGACGCGGCTGGAGGCTGACCAGCCCGCCCGCGTCACCTGCGAACGGTTACAGGCGATGGCCGCAGCCATTCGCCGGGAGATTCTGGGCGCGATGCGCGATCCACAGGATGTGGACGAACTGCGGCTGATCGATGACCGTTCGGTCGACCCAGAGGCCTCGTCATGCCTGGATTCCGGGGAGCTCCTGCCACTCCTGCGCGCCGCCCTGGAGCAGGCGATGGAGCTCCACGTGCCACCACTGCTCTCTGGGGAAGGAGCCGAGGCAGATCTGCTGCGTTGCCTATGGCGCTGCTATGCCGAAGGCCTGCCCCAGCGGGCGATCGCCGAACGCTGTGGCTCCAGTCAGGCCATGGTGACCCGCCGACTGCAACTGCAGCGTCTGGCCACCACGATCGCCACGGCGGCAGCGCTGGAACTCAAGGCCCATCCAGCCTTCGCGGCCCTGGGTCGCTCGGTGGCGGACACGGAACGCCTCGTGATCCTGTTGCGGAATCATCTGATCAGCCAGGAACCAGGAGGAGAGCAGCCCCCACTGCGTTGCTGGCTGCTGGAGCACCTCGCCGCCTGCTGCCCCCCATGAGCTTCTCCAATCCAGGTGACGATCACTCCCAGCTGTTGCCGATCCCCGCCGACGCCCTCCTGCTGCCTGCGGTTGGCGACGCCACTGGTCGTTCACCCTGGCTCCTGGCCTTGTCCGCGCTGCGCCAGGACCTGGCGCAGCGCGGCTTGAACTTACCCCTGGAGGTTTCCGGCAGCCACGAGGAGGCCACTGGGGTCCTGATCCTGAACGGCTTCCGGGTTCAAGTGGTGTGTGCGGGCCTCTGGGCCGATTCGCTGGCGATCCCCACCTCCCCCTGGCGGGAGGCCGACGCCGCCCCCCAGTTCGTGCTGGGGTCAGGGATCGTGACCGATGCGTGCGTGGTGCGCTTTGCCGGGGTGCTCACCAGCGACGAGCTGGTGGCAGCGGTTGATCAGGCGAACCCCACAGATGGGCTGATCCATCTGCCCATCACCCATTTCAAGGGGGGACTGGACCGGTTGCTGACGCTGGTGCAGCTGCTCGACCCTGGGGCGCTGGCGGCCCTGACGCTGCCGCCCCTGGTGCTGGCGACCAGGTCCGGCGGCTCAGAGGACGCCGTGGCTGTTCTCGACTGGCTGAGTGGTCGGATCGCCGACGTGCTGGGGAACCTGGGGGCCGAGCTGGTTCCGGCCAGTGCCGCCGCCTTCCGCTCCCCGGCCCCAGCTCCCGACGGCAACGTGACTCCGGCCCTGGCAATCCTGACAATCCCGCTGGGCATCGTGGCGGGCCGGCTCCGCTGGGGTGACGATCGCAAAGGCACGATCGAGCCCTTTCAGCTGGAACTGATCGCCTGCGGTGAAGGCCAGCCGGAGCGGCTGCGGGTGCGGGTGGCGCCCCAGCTGAGCGGAGATCTGCTGCCCGATGACCTGCGGCTGATCGTGGGGTCCCAGGTCATCGTTTCGGCCAGCAGCCATGGCCTGGAACTGGAGGTTCGGGGTGGCGACGCGCCGATCCACATCCGCGTGGAGATGGCTGCAGGCACCGGGCTGTCGCTGCCGCCCCTGCTGCTGAGGCGGTGCGGATGAACAGCCTCGATCTCAGCCTGCAGCCGCTCGGCACCGTTGCCGCCGACGACGGCCTGGCGGCCTTGCTCGTGAGCCCGGCCAGCCAGGCCAGTTTTGTGGTTTGCCCTCCGCCCACCCTGCTGTCGCTGCACCAGGCCTGGCTACGCCGTTTCCTGCAGCATCACCATCCCGGCCAGCCTGTGCCCGCCCACGTGGTTGCGGAGTACGGCCAGCAATTGGTGGCTGCCCTTGGACAGTGGTTCCATGCTCCCGAATGGGCGCCCCTGCAACGGGCCATGAAGGTGCAGCCCGGACGACCGCTTCGGATCCGCGTGGCGCCGTCGCTGCGGGCGCTAGAGCAAATTCCCTGGGAGGCCCTCCCCCTGGATCGCTCGATCTGGCGACTGGCACCCACCGACCCGGTCCTGCCGATGGCGGTGCCGCGACAGCGTCGGCCGCGCCTGCTGCTGGTGGTCGGCCACGAGAGCGAGCTGCGGCTCGACCGCGAGATCGAGGAGCTTGAAGGACTGGCCCGCAGGGGGCGCATCGCTCTGATCACGCTGCGCGGCAGCGAGGCGACCGCAGCACAGCTGCGGACGGCGTTGGAGGCCACCCCAGGCTGGGACATGCTGATTTTCCTGGGCCATTCCAGTGGCGATCGACAGGGGAGCGGCAGTCTTCAGCTCGGGGATGGCAGCTGGATCTCGGGCGGCAGCCTCGAGCCCTGGCTGCGCCGCGCCGCCGACCAGGGACTGCAACTGGTGCTGCTCAACAGCTGCAGTGGGGTGGACCTGGCCCATCGCTGCATGGCGGCGGGCATCGCCTGGGTGCAGTGCTTCCGCGAACCGGTGCCGTCGGAGGCCGCTGCGGCTGCCTTCACCACGATCCTGCGGCAGATGGAGGCGGGGCGGCCGTTCGGCCTCGCCCTTGAGGCGGCGGCGCACCAACTGCAACAGGGCACCTGGGCTGGTGTCCAGTGGTTGATGAGCGCCTACTGCCATCCCGAGGCCCAGCCGTTTCAGCTGCCCGAACCGCGTCAGCGCTTGCAGCGACGGGAGCTCTTGCTCCTGATGGCCGGCACCGGCTTGACCACTGTGGCGGGGGTGGCTTCGGGCTGGGGTGCGCGGGGGGTGATCGGGCGCCGTGAATGGCGGATGGCCACCTATCTGGGTGCTGACGACCAGGCGCTGCTGGTGGCCCAGGCCCCCCGCATGGTCGCTGAACGGGTGGATCAGCTGACATCGGGCCGTTTTCGCATTCATCTGGTGCATGTGCCCCAGATCTCGGCCGCGTCCCTTGGAGTGGTGTAAATCCCGAGGCCTGTGACCTGATCTGAATCTGGTCGTCAGGCGACTGCCGCGAGGGCAGCGCTTTGTAGATCCTGGCCTGGATCGTTGCTGCTGTCCAGCTTGGCCATCGACTGCTCGGAGA
>CALSAP010000048.1:0-7580 GCA_943372935.1 Synechococcus sp. UW140 | reverse complement strand
GGGGTAGCCCCCTGCGAAAATAGCTCGATGCCAGGTAAAACTTCCGCTCCATCGACGCCGTAAAGCGAGATGTGAGCGATCAGCTCTGAGCAGAGCTGTAGGAAAAGCCACCCGAGGAGGGTGGCTTTTCTGTTGGTCGTTTGTTGCAGGCTGACGGCCGGTGACAGGCTCCTGGTGCTGTGCCGGGTGCTGCGGACGGTGGGCAGAATGAATTGGCGTATCAGCCCGACACTCTTGACGTTCATCCTGCCGTGAGTTGGCGTCGCCGCTTCCGCCCAGTCTGGAAGGCCTATGCCCTGTGGCTGCGTTCGGATTGCGTTGATCTCAGTGCGGCCTTTGCTTACCACACCCTCCAATCCTTTTTCCCGGCCCTGTTGATCGCGCTCTCGGTGGCCTCCAGGCTGCTCGGACGCGACATGGAGCGCTTCGACCGGTTGCTTGTCTACGTGGCCCAGATGCTGCCAGCCTCCGCCCTGCCGGGTTTTGAGGCCACCCTGCGGCGTTTCACCAATCAGGGTTTTGGCGCTGGTCTCCTCGGATTGGTGCTACTCGCCCTCAACGCCAGCAACATCTATCTGACGCTCCAGCGCGGTGCCGATCGGCTCTGGTGGAACCGTCCCTTTGGGCTCGACCACCTGCGCTGGCAGCAGCACGTGGCCAGATTCCTGGTCCTGCGCCTGAAAGCGTTGTCGCTGATTCTGTTCGTGGGGGTTCTGATCGTTGTTGACCAGCTTTTCAGCACCGTGCGGTTGTTCGGTTCGAGTGGGTTCCAGCAGCAGCTGCAGGCCTATCTGCCCAAGCCTTTGCTGTTACTCAGTTCCCTTTCCTTTGGCCTGGATCTGCTCCTTTCCCTGGTGATCAGCTTCGCGGCCACCCTGGTGTTTCTCTGGCTGCTGCCATCGCGCCGCATTCCCTTCCGCCCCTTGATTCCCGGCGCATTGCTGGTGAGCATCAGTCTCACCTTGTCCAACCTGCTGCTGGGCAGGATCCTGATCGCCCTTGGCTTGCGCTTCCAGGCCTACGGGGTGGTGGGTGCCGTGTTGCTGCTTACGCTCTGGGTCTGGTTGGTGGGGGTGGTTCTGTACTTCGGCCAGTGTTTCAGTGTGGTGCTTTCCGGCGGTGCCGGTGGGGGGCCATCGACACCTCTGCCGCACTGATGACGGGCTTGTTTCGCGTCAGGATGGAGGTCGCTTCGATGGATCGCCCCTTGGCCAAACTTTCCCTTCGGATACCGCCATTGCCGGCCACCCTTGCGCTTGTCTGCATGGCCGTTGGTGCGGTTGTGGTGATCGGCCTGACCACTCTGGCGCTGGTTCCCCTGCTGCTTGGTCTTGGCCTCTTGGCCGCCTGGCTGGTGGCGGCCCTGCTGCTGGGTTGGGCCGGCCTTGAAGGCCTGGCGGCACTCGAGCGTTGGATGGAGAACGACCCGCGCTTCCAGCGTTGATGGAGCGCCGCATCCCTTGGCTCTGGATCGGTGTGGCGGCCGCCCTGCTCCTGGTGCCCACCTCAGCCGGCCGGATCCTGCTGGATGTGATCGGGGGGCTCACCCTCACCCTGCTGTTTCTGCCTCTGCTGCTGGCAGGGGTGGGCCTGATCGGCTGGCAGGTGCTTCGCCGCCGGCTGCGCACTTGTCCGAACTGTGGTTTCACCAGCCTCGGCAGCGAGGCCTGCCCCGCCTGCGGCAGCGCGTTTGAAGCTGGTGATGCCTCTGGAACGGCGCCCAGCGCCCCGTCCGGAACGTTCTTCTGGGGATCCCCGCCCGACGGGGAGATCGACGCACGCGACGTCACCATCAACGTGGAGGCCGTCGATCTGGAAGCCTCCGGCTCCGCCGATGGAGCCATCAGGGAAAGCGAAACCCCCTGAGGGATCGGCTCATCCGTTGGGGACGGGAGTCTCCTGGCCAAGGCGGGAGAGCTCCAGGAGCCGGCGTTCGCGCAGATGCAGGAACAGGGGCGCGCCGAAGGCAAAGGCGATCGTGACGCAGCTGAGCAGCACCCAGCCCAGTCCGCGCATGCCGAGCCTGCGGCTTTCGCGCACCATCCAGATGGTGACGGCCGTGGCCCCGATGGCCAGATCGCTGGACAGGGAACGGGCCGCCGGGTTGGCATTGGCCTGGCGAATGAACAGACCCAGATCAAAGGCCGCCCCTTCCGCCCGGATGAAGTCCAGATTGGCCAGCCAGGGCAGGATGGCCCCTGCCACGGCCAGGGCCAGATAGAGCCAGGCGACCCAGTTCAGACCGCCAGGGTCTTGGGGCGTGACGCGTGCGGTTTGGCTCATGGGGCGTAGGGCGTCGGCACCCGTTCCGGCTGGGTGGAATCCCATTGCATCACCTGCTGTTCCACCTGCTGCAGCACCGACTCGCAGCGTTCTGCATAGGCCAGGGCTCTGCGGTAGAGATCGGCCATCGACTCCACATCCAGCTCCTCGTCCTGCAGCTGGGCCAGACAGAGTTCGAGGGCCGTCTGGGATTCGCGGAAACTCAGATCCTTGGCCACGGTCGTGGGATCGGATGACTCCTGGGGAGCAGGGCTGGATCTGGTCGTGGGCCTGGCCATGGGTTGGGTACGTGGTGGATAAGGCCGGCAGAGACGCAGCAGGCTGGGGCGAGTGCTGTCGCCGGGGGGCCGTCAGGGGGGCGGAGGTTCAGCGGCTGGTTCGCTCGCCTCCACCCGCAGGGCCACCTGGCCATCCGCCAGTTCGGCGACTACCGCATCGCCTGGTCGCAGCTGGACCACGGAACGCAGCAGACGACCGTCGCGATCCCGCAGCAGACTGAAGCCCCTGGCGAGCAGGTGGGCCGGAGACAGGGCCCGCAGCAGCTGCCGTTGCTGGGCCAGCCACTGCTGCCGCTGCTCCAGCAGACGGCTCGGATGCAGCTTCTGCAACTGTTCCTGCCGTGTGCCCAGCCGTTGCCGGGCTGAGGCGATGCGCAGAGAGAGGGTGCGCTGCAGGTGGTCGCGTTCCTGGGCCAGGGAGCGGAGCACCTGGCGGCGTTCCGGCAGAACGGCCACCAGGGCCGCCGTCGGTGTGGCGGCCCGGTAGTCGGCCACCAGGTCGGCGATGGTGACGTCATCCTCATGGCCGATCCCGCAGATCACGGGCAGCGGCGACGCTGCCAGGCAGCGGGCCAGTTGCTCGCCGTCGAAGACGGCCAGATCCTCCCGGCTGCCGCCGCCGCGGGCCAGCACCAGGGCGTCAAGGCCGAGGCTGGCGGCCTGATGGCAGACGCTCTCGATGGCAGCGGCGATCTGGGATTCCACGTTTCCCTGGACCGGGATCGGCACCACCAGAAGGTCCGTGGCGGGCCAGCGTTCGCGGGCCGTGCGCAGCATGTCGGCGAGGGCGGCGCTGGGCACGCTGGTGAGCAGGGCGATGCGGCGGGGCCAGGGCGGCAGCGCTCGCTTGCGTTCAGGATCAAACAGTCCTTCCGGCTCGAGCCGGCTGCGCACCTGCTCGAACTGACGCAGAACGGTGGTCAGGCTGGGGCGCACATCCAGCACCTGAACGGTGAGGCTGGCCCGGGCGGCCCAGAAGTTGAGCTTGCCGACCACCACCACCCCATCGCCTTCCTGGGGAAGGAAGCTGAGTTTCTGCAGCTGGGAGGACCAGATCACCCCCTGGATGCTGGCCTGTCCATCGAGCAGGCTCAGCCAGAGATGGCCCTTCTTCTGCTGGGGACGGCCCACGGTGGCCTCCAGCAGAAAGCGGGGCGCAAACCCCCTCTCGAGCAAGGTGCCGATGGCCTGGTTGAGCTCGGCGACCGTGAAACGGGGAATGCCGTCCTGCTGGCGGTGAGACGCGGTGCTGCCAGGGGCCGTGAGCATGGAATCAGTGCTGGAGCTTGCGATAGCAGAGCCACCAGTAGAGGCTCAGCAGGCCGGCCACCAGGGCAACGACCCGTCCGATGGGATGGTCGACGCGGATCAGGCCGGCCCCGGTGATCACAAGGGCGCTGCTCAGCAGCCTGGCGCCGTCGCGGCGGTTGCCGACATAGAAGCGGGAAGCGGCGGCAGTCGTTGCCATCGGAGGGCGTCAGCCTGTAAGGAGCCCAACCTAGGACCGCCTGCTGGCTCATGAAAAAACCGCCGGTGGGACCGGCGGCCAACGCCAAAGATGCGATTCAAGGATTGGCGCTCTGGCTTGGTGGCCGGCCTTCAGCCGAGGCCAACCTGAGCCAGAATGCCCTGACCGGTGAGGATTTCGGTCGCCAGGCCGATCACGAAGCCCATCATGGCCAGGCGGCCGTTCCAGGTTTCGGCGAAGTTGACAAAACCGAAGCGGGGCTGGGAAGCGTCAGACATGGAAGTAACCCTCGGAAGAGCCCTCATTGTAACGAAACATGGAGGGATCTTGACAGTGTCAGGCACTACAAACTCTGGTGTGGGTTGTACGGTTGACAATCGCGCTTTGGGGTGGGCTTGAAGACGATGCCGGTCTGCGGCCCCGGCCGGGGTTCCCTCTGGGGGCCTGGAACGGAGGAGCAGCGCCGTGCGCCCCGGGCCCACTTCCAGCAGCACCTCAAGGCGCCGCTACCCCGGGCGACCGAGCTGGTGCTGGTCACGGATCTTGATGGAACCCTGCTGGAGGGGAGCCTCCCGACCCGCCGTCGCCTCTACGGATGGCTGGGTTCCCAGCGCCACCGGATCCTGCAGGTCTTCAGCACGGGACGGGACATGCGTTCCGTCGCCCGGCTGCTGGCCGCGGAGGCCGTCCTTGGCCTCCAGCCCCCGCACCTGGTGATCGGTGATGTGGGTTGCACGGTGGCCTGCGGTGCCTCCCTCACCCCCTCCCCCCTGGCGCTGGAGCCGATCGAGGCCCTATGGCGCGGACGGGCGGCGCGGGTGCTGCCCCTGCTGGCGGGCCTCCCGGGGCTCTCCGCCGAGCCCCTCAGCAGCGATCGGCGCCTGGCTTACGCCATCGACCCCCGCCGGCTCGATCGCAGCCGATTGCCGGCGATCGAGGCCCATGGGGTGGATTGCCTTGTCTCCGGCGATAAGTACCTCGACGTGCTGCCGGCCGGTGTCAACAAGGGCAGCACCCTGCTGGGGTTGCTGGAGTGGCTGGAGCTGGATCCCGCCCTGGTGGTCACGGCAGGGGATTCCCTCAACGATCTGGCCATGTTCGAAACGGGGCTTCAGGGCGTGATGGTGGGCAATGCCGAGCCCGGCCTGGTGCGCGCCCTGCCGGGCCTGCCTCGCACCTATCGCGCCCGTGGCCATGGCGGTGCGGGCATTCTCGAGGGTCTGCGCCATTTCGGCTTCGGCCATCTGTTGGCCGGTCTGGTCTGAAGGGCCTTGCCTGAGGAGGCCTCGTCCGTGCAGACCCGCTGGATCAACGCTCCGGGGCCTGCTCGCCAAGCCTCTCGCGCGCCAGGGCGGCCTTGGTGCGGGCGCTGGCGATGCCCTGGCGTGGATCCTCGGGCCAGGGGTGACGGGGGTAACGGCCGCGCAGCTCGCGGCGCACCTCGGCGTAGCCCTGGCTCCAGAAGCCGGCCAGGTCGCTGGTCACCGCCGCCGGGCGTCCCGCCGGAGACAGCAGCTCCACCCTCACGGCCAGTCGGCCGTCCAGCACCGTCGGCCCTTCAAGACAGCCGAACATCTCCTGTAGTTTCACCGCCAGCACCGGGGTGCCGCTGCCGTAGTCCAAGGGCACCCGACGGCCGGAGGGGACCGGCTGGGTCAGGGGCAACAGTCGCTCCAGCTCCCGGCGCAGGGACCAGTCCAGATCGCCCCAGAGGATCTCGGGAAGGTCCAGTCGCTGCAGATCCTGAAGACTGCTCAGGCCGCCCAGGTGGGGCCCCAGCCATGAACCTGGATCCTGCTGCAGTTGATCCGGCGAACGGTCGGGCCAGGGCGACCCCAGGTGACGGTGGGCCAGTATCAGACGCTGCTGGAGCTGGCGGCTGGTGCGGCACCAGGGCAGCACCTCCAACCCCAGACTTTCCAGACCCTCCAGCAGGGCCCGCTCCACCACCGCCCCGGTGGCTTCGGGCCAGGGGCGACGCTCCAGGACCAGGGCCCCGCTCCGCCGCAGCCGCTCGCAGCGCACCCGCTGGTCGTTGCCATCCCAGCGGGCTTCGGTGCACTCCTCGACCCCGTCGGCCAGCAGCTCCTCCAGCCCCTGACGGGACAGGGCCACCGCCAGCCGCACCCGGGCCTCCTGGCCCTGGCCATCAACACTGGCGATCGCCAGGGCTTCGGCGCTGGCGAGGGGGTCCCCCGGGGGCAGAACGGCGCCGCGACCACTGCGCATCAGGAAGCGTCCATCCCCCCGGCCCCTGCCCAGGGCCAACCGTTCCGGGTAGGCCCACCCCAGCAGCTGGGCTGCCTGGGCATCTTCGGAGCCGGAGTTGGCCTTGCGGCCCGAGCGGCTGGGTGCCGACGGTTGTGGGCCTTGGCTGTTCGCGAGCTGGCGCAGCAGCTGGGACTGGAGATCTCTCCAGGGTCGCCGGGCGCCAGGGCGCCGCAGCCAGTCGAGCCGCCGCATCAGATCGCTGCCCGCCTCGCGGCGATCGAGCGGATCCCGTTCGCTCAGCAGCACGGCCACGGCACTGGCCAGGGACTCCCAGCCCCGGTCCCTGGCCCGCAACAGCATGTGGGCCAGGCGTGGATGGACCCCCAGCCGGGCCATCGCCCGCCCGTGGTCGGTGAGGCGTCCGTCGCCGTCGATGGCCCCCAGCTGACGCAGCAGGCCGCGGGCCTCCGCCAGGGAACGCCTGGGGGGCGCGGTGATCCAGGGCAACGGGTCGTCCGGCGCCCCACCCCATTCCGCCAGCTGCAGGGCGATCGGCAGGGGATCGACCGCGAGCAGTTCCGGGGGATCAAAGGGGGGGCGCCGCTGCTGTTCTGCCGGGGACCAGAGCCGCAGGCAGTGGCCGGGTCCGAGCCGGCCGGCTCGGCCGCGGCGCTGCTCGGCACTGGCCTGGCTGGCGGGCTGGGTGACCAGGCCGTCCATGCCCGTGGCCGGATCGAAGCGACTCAGGCGGCTCAGGCCGCTGTCGATCACCAGGGTCACCCCTGCGATGGTGAGCGAGCTCTCCGCCACCGCCGTGGCCAGCACCACCTTGCCGGCCGCCAGCTGGGTCGCCGCGATGGCCTGGCCCTGGGCCGCCAGCGGCAGCTGGCCATGCAGCAGAGCGCAGTCGATCTCGGCCCCCCAGGCGGTGGCTTCGATGGCCCGGCGTGTCGTCTCCAGCTCACCGAGGCCCGGCAGGAAGACCAGCACGGTCCCCCGGGGCTGGGGCTGGTCCAGCCAGTGACCTTCAAGGGCCCGCAGCACCTGGTGCTCCAGCCGCTCCTGCTGCCGCGGCGGTTGGTAGCCGACCGTGACCGGATGGCTGCGGCCCTCGCAGCTGATCACACTGGCCCCATCCAGCTCGGCGGCCAACGGTTCCAGATCGAGGGTGGCCGACATCACCAGCAGCCGCTGTCCAGCGTCAACCCCCTTGGCCGTTTCGCGACAACCAAGTTGGCCGCTGGGGCACCTTGCTCGCCGCCAGGTTGTCGCCGGTGACATGAAAACTGGCCCACCCCCCCCCACGCCAGCCTTGAACACGACAAGGCTCTGCTGATCGG
>CALSAP010000047.1:0-7721 GCA_943372935.1 Synechococcus sp. UW140 | reverse complement strand
GGTCTGGTTCTCAGGTTGGAGGTGGTACTCAAACCAGGGTCACAGACCGGCCCACCCATTGCCCCGCAGGGGATCTGAGCCGCGAACCGTCAGCACCGGCGTAGCCGGTGCTGCTCCTCAGGATTTACACCACTCGGCGGGACGCTGCGTCAGTGCTCTCATCTGGTCAAGAAGAAAGCCTCCGGCAGCCGATGGATCCCTCGCCTGCCCAACCCCCGGAACAGGGCCCTCCACAAGTGCCGCAGTGGCGCGATGGCAGGGGAACTCCTCACAGCGGCGGGGGCAGCAACTGACCCAACAACAAGTCTGACTTGTCAGATAAGACGCCTTGCATAAGGCGGTCTTATCAACTAGTCGTGTCATCTCCAGCCCATTCACGCCAGCCGCCACTTGCATCTGTCATGGGAGATCCAACCAACCCGTCCCCAGGCTGTTGGCCAACCTCACCCCTGCGGGTGACACGGTCCCGCTCCTGCCCAGAGGAGCGGGACCGCATGGCCCTCAGGCCGAGACCTGGAGCCGGAGGGTGGCCAGGGCTTTGTGCTGGGCACGCTGCAACGTCATTGGGCTGATCCCCAGCCGCCGGCCCGCTTCCCGCAGGCTCAGACCCTCCAGCACCGTCAGCCGCAGGGCAGCCACCTGGGCGGTGGGCAGCTGCTCCACCAGGGCCTCCAGCCAGCTGCCACCACTGCCCTCCAGCGGCTGATCCAGGCTCTGGTGGGACCAGGGGGCTTCCCTGCGGGCAGCGGCCGGCAGCCGGACCAGCAGCGCCCGATCGCGCAGACAGTGGCTCAGGGCACCCTGGATGCAGCGCTTGAGGTACGCCGGGGCGGGGGTGGGATCGGTGACCCGGCCGCAGGCTTTCACCAGCTCCAGCTGGGCGACACCACGGGCATCGCCGGCTTCAACGAGGTCGGGATAGCGGCGGTGGAACTTACGGGCCAGCGAAGCCGCCAGGGGAAGGAATTGATGCACAAGGCGATCGCGGTCTGAGAGGGGGCGCATCGTGGTGTTGGCGCAGGACGCGCCCCCCAACCCGCAGCACCGCGTAGGGAGAATCGGGGAACGAGCCAGCCAGCACCACGACGCCCCCTCCAGCTGCGTGTAGAGCCAGCAGCAGCCCGCCTGTGGCAGCAGCCCAACCACCAAGCCGCGCACCAAACCGCAAACCGCAACCCACCGGGGAGCTCCAGCGAGCCGACCGTTGGGGTCAGCAGCTACTCCTCTCCCTCCACCTCCAAACACCTCCAGCAGCAACACCCCCCAGAGCCACGAGCGGGCGCAGCGCAACCCCGAGCAGGCGCGAGCGGGTGGAGCCGACACCGCAGGCGCGGGGCAACCAAACAGGCGCTGCGCCACGCGCAGCACGTTTCGTCTCAGCAGGTGTCCGCAAAGGGGCCGCAGCCCCTCAGGCGTTAACCCCGCTTCCAGCGGCGTTCACAGCGGCGCAGTTCCAGCTCGATCGCCAACCGGCGCGGCAGCTGATGCAGCGGCCAGACCAGGGCCACAAACCAGCGCAGACCCCGCGTCTGGCGGTACAGCCAGAACCAGCAGGTGAGTTTCCAAGAGCGGCTTTACATGGCAGAGGCGCCAAAGAACACCGCTCCCGCCACCCGGGGGCCAGAGCCGTCCAGGGGGCCATCGGCCCTTGCGCAGCCCTTGACGGGCCTGGCCGCAGACCCAGGTGCGCAGCCAACCAAAACCCTGCCCACCGGGTGAGGCTCAGCGGTGTCTGGCGCAGCGGCCATGAACCAGCCGTCGCTACCAGCACCTAGGCGGCTCACCAGGGCTCCTCGTAGGGGTAGAAGCCCGGCTGCTCTTCCACCTGCTGGCGCTCCAGACACGGGTTGGCGGACCAGCTGTCCCAGGCGGAACCGACCAGTGACGGGCCATCCGCAGCGTCCAGGGCAAGTTCAGCCTGGAGATCAACTGGCGCTGGTTCGCTCCAGCCGGCAGCGCATTCGGCCTCCCAGGCCTTGATCGCAGCAGCCCGCTGGTGATCGACAGGTTGTTGGTGAGCACTGGTGAGCGGCTCCACGGGAGGAACGGCAAAGAACACCGCCTCCACCCATCGGCTGCAGCCGCTCAGGCAGGGGGACCGTCAGGTCCAAAGCGAAGCCCTTGCCGGTGGCTGTCCCCACCCCTGGAACGTCGTGACGGGCTGGTGGGAGGCCGGTGGACCATCGGGGCGGGGTTTGGCGTTCTCCCGCCTGAGCCGATCCCATTGACGACTAATCCCTGAGAGCCACAGGCTGCCGAGCTACAGCAGGCAAACCTTCTTGCATCCACCACGGCTCAATAGCGAAAAGCCTGCGTCACTGAGACGGGATCAGAAGGGACTCTGCTGAACATGCGGCATCAAGTGGAGCATGTAATCACGCTTGCCGAGATTGACGCCGGACATCCGCATTATCCCGTAGGCGGTGACCAGGTGAAAGTAGAAATTGGGCAGTAGGAAGTCATTCAGATACTGATCTCCAGTGAGTTCAGCAAACAAGCCTTCACCGAGTTCAAGGCGATGCTGCGAGCTGAGTAGTGAATCATCGGCGTCGACGTCGTTGAGCTCAGCCTTCGTTTGGATGATGTATTTCAATGCCTGCTCCATCGAAACCACCTTCGGGTCCAGGTCGTTAGCGGAGGCTCCCTGCGTCCATTGGCAGAAATTGTGAGGCTGGTTACAGGTAAAAGCAACCTGTGTGCCAAGCGGGTGCATATCCTGAGAGAGTCGTTTGCCCATGTAACTCTCTTCATCCGCCTGGAAGTGATTCGCCCCTACAGATAGAAGATGCTCCAGCGTGCTGAGCCGACTTGTGAATCGTTCCACTGTCGATGCGATTGCAATAACGGCCATGAAGTTTTCGGGACAACGAGGGCTACAAAGCTAGATCCTATCGTCACGTTCTAATTCAAAGAGAAAAGGGACGCTTCTGCGAGCAGTCAGGAAGCGTTGAGAACCTCCTTTCGGAGGCTGGCCCTGAATTCTCTCTATCAATTGAGCGTGTCCCCTGCTGCTGCGATCACCAACTCCACCGCCTGGCGGGCCTCCCCGAACACCTGGCACAGCACCTGCGGGCTCTGCCGGAGCAGCTCGATCCAGTGCCCCAGATAAGCCGCGTGGTTTTCGAGCGCACTGCCGATCTCCAGCTGGTCCCCGAGCAACACCGAGCCGAGTTCCGCCCCCAGCTCCTCACGGGCGTAGGCGCTGGAACCACAACGACCGCTCAGGTCTCGGTTGAGCCGGCTGTGGCCACGACCGGTTCGCGCTCACCAGCCATCCGATGGCGGTGGGGTGCGGTCTCCGGCCTCGCCTTAGAACTGGCCACTCGGATCCGTCTGCGCGATATCTTCCTGCTTCTGATCGTCTGGAGTAAGCTCCCTGCCAATAGGTTCGTTTCCACCCAGGTCACCGAAGATGAACGTTGTGGATGGAACGATTGAGGTGCAGTCGTTCCTTACGGTGACCCTGGGGATTCTCGTTCTTTTCCTCGGCAAGAGTCTCAACAGTCGCTTCCGATTGCTGCGGGAATTCACCATTCCTGAGCCCGTAAGTGGCGGCCTGCTGGTGGCTCTGCTGATCACCCTGCTGCATTTCACCTTCGGTTTTGAGATCAACTTCGGCATGCGGGCCCGTGATGTGCTGCTCGTCTACTTCTTCACCACGGTGGGCATGAATGCCAGCTTCGCCGACCTGCGCCGTGGTGGCCGCTCCCTGGTGGTGCTGCTGGTGCTGAGCATCGTGCTGATGGTGGCGCAGAACCTGCTGGGAATCGGCCTGGCCCGCTGGAGTGGATTGCCGGCCGCCACTGGACTGCTGGTCGGCACGGTGTCGTTGATCGGCGGCCATGGCACCACGATCGCCTGGGCTCCGAAGTTCGCCTCCGGACACGGCGTCGCCAACGCCCTGGAGATCGGCATTGCGGCCGCCACCTTCGGCCTGATCATCGCCAGTGCCACTGGAGGACCCATCGCCCAGTACCTGATCCGCCGCCACCGTCTGGCAACTCCCGGCTCCGAGGAGACGCCCGTGCAGGCAAGCTCGAGGGGCGGCGGGGAGGTGATGGGTCACCTCGATTTTCTGGGAGCGGTGCTGGCGATCAACATCTGCATCATCCTCGGCTCGATTCTGCAGAAGCTGATGCGCGACCTCGGGCTGTTCCTGCCATTGTTCGTGCCATGCCTGATCGTGGGCATCCTGCTCAGCAACCTGCTGCCCAGGCAAGGGCCGAAGGCAGGGTTCCGCTGGCCCTCCAGAACACCGGCCCTGGCCCTGATCGCCGAGATCTCACTCGGGGCGTTCCTGGCGATGTCTCTGATGGCCTTGCAGTTCTGGACGCTGGTGGATCTGGCGGGGCCCCTGCTGCTGATCCTGATCGCCCAGTTCCTGCTGGCCCTGGTGATCAATCTTTTCTTGGTGTTTCCGCTGCTCGGTGGCACCTACGACGCCGCCGTGATCGCCGCCGGCTTCGGCGGCATCTCGCTGGGCTCCACCCCCACCGCTATGGCCAACATGACGGCGGTGACCCAACGATTCGGGCCTTCGTACAAGGCCTTCATCGTGTTGCCGCTGGTGTCGGCGTTCCTCATCGATCTGTTCAACGCCTTGCTGATCCCCTTCTTTCTGCGCCGCCTCTGAACCTGCCGCCACCATCAGGCGCTGCCTTCAGCGGCACAGCCACGCCCGGCCATCGGCGTCGATCTCCTCCGTCTGGGCGATCTCGCAGAAATCAGGTTCGCTCTCGGTTGGTGGCGCCGCCCAGTCCCCATCCCATCCATTCCCATCACCTTGAGGAAGAGGCTGCGGCGCAGCAGCAGACCCACCAGGCCTGTGAACACGGTGATCAGCAGCAATGCCTCCATCACCCGAAAGCCATCCATGACACCAATGAAGACCATGGAGTAGCAGACGCTGCCAAGAATCCGACACATACGAGGCCTTGATTCGCTACCAAGCCACCCAGCGCGTCAATCTCAGACCATGACGGGGAAGGCACGGCAACTTTTCCCTTGCCTACGTTGCCAAGGATGTGTCCATGGGTCTTATGCCTTCCGGCGCCACCTTCAACTCTCCCGACGCGGAGGATTCCTCGGGCCTTCCCCTGGATCGCACAGCGGCCGAAGCGGGCCGACTCCAGGGCCTCACCCAGGCCGAGGGAATCATCATGATCGTGCTGGGGCTTCTGGCCCTCAGCTTTCCTGTGGTGGCCTCAGCCTCCGTCACCGTGATGGTGGCGATCGCCTTCCTGGTGGGGGGCCTCATGGGCTGGATCGACAACCTCTCGCGAGCCCGACGCCTCGGCCGCTGGCACTGCTTCTGGAGGCTGGTGGTGTCCACCCTGTTCCTGGTCACCGGCATCTGGATGCTGCTGCAATTCAAATCCGGGGTGGTTCCTGCCGCCCTGCAGGTGAAGGCGCTGGCCACGGCACTCGGCCTGGTGTTCCTTGTGGAGGGGGGCGTGATGGCGATCGTCTCCCTCTCCCACCGCACCACCAGGGGCTGGGGATGGGGACTGGCCAACGGCATCGTCACCCTCGCCCTTGGCTTGCTGATCCTGACGATGAGTCCGGCCAGCCTGCTCTCGGTGATCGGCCTGCTCGTGGGGATCAGCTTCCTGTTCAGCGGGTTTGACCTGCTGGCCTTCAGCTCCCGCTTCCATCCACGGGTGGAATGAAGCAAGGCACGCCACAGTGAGTGATCTGTTCAGCCATCAAGGCGAGCAAGTCAGGCGCAGGATCGCCCCGTTGGCGGATCGTCTGCGACCGCGCACCCTTGACGACGTCGTGGGGCAGGCGGCGATCCTGGGTCCGGGGCGGCTGCTGCGTCGCGCCATCGCCGCCGACCGGGTCGGCAACCTGATCCTGCACGGCCCCCCCGGCACCGGCAAGACCACCCTGGCGCGGATCATTGCCGGCAGCACCCGGGCCCACTTCAGCAGCCTCAACGCCGTGCTGGCCGGGGTGAAGGACCTGCGCGCCGAGGTGGACGCCGCCAAGTTGCGCCTGGAGCACCACGGCCTGCGCACGATCCTGTTCATCGATGAGGTGCACCGCTTCAACAGCGCCCAGCAGGACGCCCTGCTGCCCTGGGTCGAGAACGGCACCCTGACCCTGATCGGGGCCACCACCGAAAACCCCTACTTCGAAGTCAACAAGGCCCTGGTCAGCCGCTCCCGCCTGTTCCGCCTCCAGCCCCTGGAAGGGGTGTGACGCTTGTATTTCATGGGGCTTCTCCTGGCAGACTCCGGCCGGTAGGGAAGCTCTCATCAGGCTTGGACCGATTCAGGAGGTCACGTCATCCCAGCCGCCAGGCATAGCCTGAGACCCACCTACCTGCAGATCAATAACGGCAGCAGGTGCCACATGGCGCTGGGTGACCTCACCCCTCAACAGAGGTTCGGTGAGCCACACGCATGAACCTTGTGGAAAATCAGAGTGAGGCGTGGTGGGTCTTGTGGGCGTTTGCTGAGGAGTGCCGCAGATGGGAGGCGAGCGCGGATATTATCTACCCGCTGCCTGCTGCCTGCTGCCTGACCTATGACTACGACTGACTGCAACGACTTGGAAGCAACTACTCAAGAGAAGTTGGAATGGGTGACTCCGATGATTTCGTTGATGGAGGCGGGGGAAACGGATGGGAAAATCAATCATCCATATGAGACGACCGGGACTTTGCCAGCGTTCAAGATAGGCCCTTCCTAATAATTATGCATTATGCCAAAAACCGTGCCCACTCCGGCAAAAGTCAATACCACCAACAGGTCAGAAAGGACCCTTTTGTGTTTTGTTCATCGAATGCCAGGCATCGTTGTCGCTGATTCGTGAGTGCTGCCCCTGCGACAGAGCACCAGCTATATTTTAACGGCCGCAGGCGCCACATCGCCTTGGGCGGTCTCACCCCCCAACAGCGACTCGCGCAGCTGCTGGCATGAACAACCTGGTGGGAAAGCACAACTAGAGAGGAACAGGTTCTCCACGTTCCAGCACATCGGGGTGAAGCTGGCCATCGGCTTTCTCGGTAGGGGGTGACAACGCCTGATGGCGCTTGTGGGTGGACACTCCCCATCGGCGTAGCCAGTTGAGGTGAAATCTGCAGGTGCCCTCCCCTGACTGAACGCGCAAGGGGGCACAACCCCCGAGACCTCCTCGGTCAGCACTTCGGCATCAGACACGAATAGGTAGTGAGCAATACGTCAAGTCAATGAGACGTTCCGTAACACTTGCTTAGTAAGCATTCTTACTCATGACCAGCTCCACCCCATCCTTCCAGCCTTCCTCCCAGGCCGATGACACCTGGTTCCTGAACACCGCTGCCCAGCAGATCCGCGACTCGGAACTGAAGCGTGCCGAGCGTCTCAACGGCCGTCTTGCCATGCTCGGCTTCCTGATCGGCGTGGCCATCGAGGCCCTCACTGGTCAAGGCATCCTCCAACAGCTCGCCGATGTGGCTCTGCTGGGCCAGGGTTGAGGGATAGCCCCGAGCTCAGATTCAGCCGGTTCAGCCTCCGGGGGGAAACGTCTCCCTCGGGGGCTTTTTGCTGGATTGTGGAGCGGAGGAACTGGTTGTGTGCTCGGGGTTGAGGTGGACTGGTTTTTCTGGACAGGGTCCATCGTTAACCTGTGAAGCGGGGCACCGCCCCTGAGAGGGGGCTCCCACCCATGAGCAAACGCCGCACCCATAGCCCAGAGTTCAAGGCCAAGGTCGCCATGGAGGCGATCAGTGGCCG
>CALSAP010000046.1:0-9971 GCA_943372935.1 Synechococcus sp. UW140 | reverse complement strand
CCGGTCACGTCGGCGACGCGCAGGCAGAGCTGGGAGGCGCCGGCATGGAGGGCGTCGGAGCGGTCGTCCTCGGAGATGTCCCAGAAGACATAGGCCCACTGGGGATCACGGGGCAGGAAGACGACGCGGGTCTCGGCGGCGGGCCGGGGGGCCGGGGGCATGTCGGCTTCGATGCGGTCGAGACTTCGCGCTTCCCCTTCCTCCACCTGGCGGGTGCTGATGGCCTCCACCAGCTCCTCCTTGGACTTGCGGCTATACAGAGAAACGCCAAGGTCACTGGCGATCTGCCGCAGCTGGCGCAGCGTCATCATCGCCAGGGAGGTCAGCGTCTTCTGGCTCACAACATCAGAATTCGTTTGGGATCAGTCTGGGGGACGTTTCCTCCTTTGGGCGGAGCCAGCCCTTGGTGGTCAGGATCCACTGACGGCTTGCGAGGCGCCCGGCCGCCAAGCGCCCAGCCCACCACTGAAAAGGCCCCACAGCGGTCACGCTGCAGGGCCTGGTGGAAGGACGTTCTGGCCGGATCTCAGCGGCCGATGCTGCGGTAGGGCACCTTGGAGAGGTAATCCATGCCGGTGTTGCCGGCGGCGGCGCTGCCGACACCGCGCAGGGCGGGCAGGGTGCGGACCCAGGGAAGGTAGTCCTGTGGGAAGCCGCCACGGCGCTGCTGGGCGCGCTCGGGGAAGCTGCGGGACTTGCCGGTGTAGACGATCTGGGGGAAGCCCAGGATGCCGCGGTAGTACGACTCGTAGCGGGGGGAGGTGAGGTTGAAGGGGGTTTCGCCCACCTCACGGGAGCCCACCACCCGGTTGCGGTGGTAAGGGACGGTGTCGTAGCCGAAGGCGTCGAGGTACTCCTGGGAGTCGAGGATGGCGTCCACCGCGCCCTTGACCCCTTTGGTCATGATCACGGCGGACCAGGCAATCTCCTCGGACTTGCCGTGGACCGGTCGGCCCAGCAGCTTCTCGACCAGGTGGCGGGCCACCCGGTAGTTGCTGTTGAGGTTGTAGAAGCTGCGGTTGAAGGTGTCCGACAGGCACAGCGAGCGGATGAAATCCCGCACGTTGATCTGGCCGTCCCGCAACTGGCACTCAAGGGTGCGGTCGCGGTCGACCTTGAAGGCATGGAAGAAGATCTGGCGATAGGCCGCTTCGATCACGAAGTTCTGATCTTCCCGGTCCATGGCCTTGTCCATGGAGACAGCCTTGGGGTCCTCGTCGGAACCCACCCGGAACGGCGTCACACGCGAGTTCTGGGAGGTGGGGGCGTACTTGAGGAGTGGAAGAGCCACGCGTGGTCCGGCATCCGTCGTTGGGGATCGTAGAAGTAGGGCCCCGGCGGCCTCGGGCGCGGGAGGGCAGGGCTCACAGTCCGTAACGTTGGCGACACAACGCCAGTGGCACCGAACTCACCAGCCCAGGGCAGACAGGCAGGCGGTTTCGGGGCTGCCCGGGGCCGTCGAGGCGTCTGCCGCGGCCGCGGCCGCCACCGCCGCCTCGTCGGGGATCCGGGTCTCGACGCAGAAGGAGGCGGTGTTGGAGAGCCCCTCGACGGTGCTGGTGCGCAGGCGCACGTCGGGCCCGGCGAAGCTGAACCGCTCCAGGCTGTTCATCGTTTCGTAGCTGGTGGTGAGCAGCAGGCCGTTCCGGTCGTCCATGGCGAAATGGCCCGCCACCGGCGCCGTTTCGGCGTAGCCGCGGTCGCGCAGCAGCAGGCCGCTGCGGCCCCGCTCATCGGTGGGGATCAGGCCGAAGACGCTTTCGCCCTCGTGGGCCTCGCCGGCCTTGTCCCAGGCCATCGAGCCGCTCCAGCGCACCCGGCAGCCCCCCACCAGGCCGGCGGGATCCTGGCCGTGCAGGACGGCGATGGCTTCCAGGCGCGGATCGGCCGCCTCCAGCTCCACCACTTCAATGAAGGAGCCACCCGCCTCGGCGCGGCGGTGCAGCAGGTGGTGGCTGCTGCGCTGGGAGCGCCAGCGGCCGCAGCTGAGCCGGAAGAAGCTGATGGCGTCGGCGATGGATCCGCTCACGGGGGCCTCAGGCGATGGGGCGCGATCAGGCGATGATCGCAACTCTCCCACCCTCCCGCGGCCCCTTGTTCGCCGCCCCCGTCGCCGCGGCCCTGGCGGCCGCTTTCTGCTGGGCCTGCTCCAGCCTGCTGTGGCGCCGGCTGCCCACCTCCCTCTCGGCCGCCCGGCTGAACCTGCTCAAGAACCTGCTGGCGGTGGCCCTGCTGCTGCCGCTGGCCTTCGTGCTGCCCTGGCAGATGGCGCCGCGCGCGCTGGTGCTGCTGGCCTTCAGCGGGGTGCTGGGGATCGCCCTGGGGGACACGCTGTTCTTTGCGGCCCTGCGGCGGCTGGGCACCCGGCGCACCCTCACCATCGACGCCGGCGGTCCGGCGGTCACGAGCCTGGCGGGGGTGGCGCTGCTGGGGGAGGTGCCCCGGCCGGCCCAGTGGCTGGGGATCGGGCTGATCACGCTGGCGGTGCTGCTGGTGGTGTACCAGCGCGCCCCGGGGGAGGACGGCCCCAAGGGGGGCTTGTCGACGGGCGCCGAGGCGGCCGGCGTGGCCCTGGCTCTCGGGGCCCTGGCCTGCGGCAGCGGCGGGGCGCTGCTGGCGCGGGCGGGCCTGCTGGCCGGGGGGCCGGAGCCCCTGCAGGCCGCCACCCTGCGGCTGGCGGCGGCGGCGCTGGTGATGCTGCCGCTGCTGGCGGGGCTGCCGTGGGCCGTGCAGGGGCCCCGGCCGGCCGGGCGCCGCTGGCCCCTGGCCCTGGCGGCCACCCTGCTGGGCACCAGCGCCGGCATCGCCCTGCAGCAGACCGCCCTGGCGGGCCTGCCGGGGGGCCTGGCCGTGGCCCTGCTGTCGACGGCACCGGTGATGGCCCTGCCCCTGGCGGCCCTGGAGGGGGACCGGCCCGGCTGGCGGGGGGTGCTGGCCGCCGCCGCCGCCCTGGCCGGGGTCAGCCTGGTGGCGGGTCTGGTGGGATTGCCAGGGGCTTGAGGCGCCGGTCGGCCTCGCCGGTGGCCCAGTGGACCAGGTCGGCCAGATCCAGGGCCAGGGGCTCCCGGCCGGCGGCGGCGGCGATGGCCGCCAGCTGCCACCCCACCCCGTCCATCTGGTGGAGGAAGGCTTCGGCAAAGCCGGCATCAGCGGCGATCACCGGCTGGGCGGCGGCCCAGGCCGCCACCGCCCCATCGGGCGGGAGCTCACCGGCCCGACGCCCGGCGATGGCCTGCAGGGTGCGCAGGCCATGGGCCAGGAGCCGCAGGTGGTGGCGCTCCAGGGTGGGCAGCAGGGTGGCCTCCAGCTCCTGCAGTTCGTCGGGGCTGAGCACGGCTCAGGTGGCAGGGGCGGGGCTGGCAGCCATGGGCGCGATGCGGAAGCCGCAGCTGTGGCCCCCCTCCAGCCGCCAGTGGACCCGCTCCACGGAACAGTCGGGGAAGGTCTGGCGGATCAGGCGCAGTTCCTGGTCGCAGACCACCGGGTACTGCTCCGCGATCCGCATCACCGAGCAATGGAATTCGCTGATCACCCATGCAGGGTCCTCGCCGTCTGCGGTGGCGGGGTCGTCGTCGCGCCGACATTCGGCCACGTAGCCCTCCTTGCGCCGCAGTTCCACCAGCTGCTCGATCCGCTGGCCGAGGGGGCCGCTGCCGATCAGGCGGCGGTAGTCGGCCGCCTTCTCCTCGGCCTGCTGGCGCAGCACCAGCTCCAGGGTGTCGGCCGGCAGGCTTTCGGTGAGGGTGTGGAGCAGTCCAAGGGCGAAGTTCTCGCTGCCATCGGGGAAGCGGCCCTGGCCCTGGTCGGTGAGTCGCCAGCGGTTGCTGGGGCGGCCGGGCCCTTCATGGGAGGGGCTGGCTTCCACCAGGCCGTCGTCCTCGAGGCTGCGCAGGTGACGGCGCATGGCCTGCACGGACACCCCCAGGGAATCCGCCAGCTGGGCCGCCGTCGCTTCGCCTTCCCGCAGCAGCACGGACAGGGCCACCTCCCGGGTGGGATGGGCCCCTTCGACAGGGCCGGCCGCGGGGGCGGGTGACTGGGCGGGGGCGCTCATGACAGGCGTCAGACCAAAACACCATGCCACGCACTTCGGAGGAATGGGGGGCGGCCGTGGTGGCCGCCGGGGCGTCACAATGCCTTTTCCACGCCGTCAACGGACCACGCCTGTGCCTTAGGCTCCCGCAGTAACGAAACCAAAGTGTTTCGTTATTCGATCCACCGGTGCGCGCAACCCGACGCTCTGCCCATGACCGACGCCTCCACCACCACGACCCCCGCCGCCGGTGCCGAAAGCCTTGAGGTGATCCGCCGATTCGCGGAAACCTACGCCCAGCGCACCGGCACCTACTTCTGCAGCGATCCGGGGGTCACCGCCGTGGTGCTCGAGGGTCTGGCCCGGCATAAGGATGAGCTGGGTGGCGCCCTCTGCCCCTGCCGCCATTACGAAGACAAGGAGGCCGAAGTGGCCCAGGCGTTCTGGAACTGCCCCTGCGTGCCGATGCGGGAGCGCAAGGAATGCCACTGCATGCTCTTCCTCACCGAAGACAACCCCTTCCGCGGCGAGCTGCAGACCATCAGCCTCGAAGACATCCAGTCCCTCACCGCCGGCTGAACCGGCCCCTTTCCCCCATGGCGAGCAGCGCAACCGTCGGCGATCTGGTGAGCCAGCCGTACAAGTACGGCTT
The DNA here is from genome assembly GCA_943372935.1 of Synechococcus sp. UW140. Lineage (GTDB taxonomy): Bacteria > Cyanobacteriota > Cyanobacteriia > PCC-6307 > Cyanobiaceae > Cyanobium. The sequence continues at coordinate 5,286 of CALSAP010000046.1, read as the reverse complement.
CGTCACCGACATCGAAACCGAGAAGATCGCCAAGGGGCTCAGTGAGGAGGTGGTGCGGCTGATCTCCGCCAAGAAGAACGAGCCGGCCTTCCTGCTCGATTTCCGCCTGCGCTCGTTCCGCCAGTGGCTGCAGATGGAGGAGCCCGACTGGGCTTCCTTGGCCCATCCTCCGATCGACTACCAGGAGATCATCTATTACGCGGCCCCCAAGCAGCAGGAGAAGAAGGCCAGCCTCGATGAGGTGGACCCGAAGCTGCTGGAAACTTTCGAGAAGCTCGGTATCCCCCTGAGCGAACAGAAGCGCCTCTCCAACGTGGCGGTGGATGCGGTGTTCGACAGCGTCTCGATCGCCACCACCTACCGGGAGAAACTGGCCGAGCATGGCGTGATCTTCTGCTCGATCAGCGAGGCGGTGAAGGACCACGCCGACCTGATCGAGAAGTACCTCGGCACGGTGGTGCCCGGCAACGACAACTACTTTGCCGCCCTTAACTCGGCGGTCTTCAGCGACGGTTCCTTCGTGTTCATCCCGAAGGGGGTGGAATGTCCGATGGAGCTCTCCACCTACTTCCGCATCAACTCCGGCGACACCGGCCAGTTCGAGCGCACCTTGATCGTGGCCGAAGAAGGCGCCTCGGTGAGCTATCTGGAGGGTTGCACGGCGCCGATGTTCGACACCAACCAGCTGCATGCGGCGGTGGTGGAGCTGGTGGCCCTCGATGACGCCTCGATCAAGTACTCCACCGTCCAGAACTGGTACGCCGGAGATGAGAACGGCAAGGGTGGCATCTACAACTTCGTCACCAAGCGGGGCCAGTGCCGTGGCGACCGCAGCCACATCAGCTGGACCCAGGTGGAAACCGGCTCGGCGATCACCTGGAAGTATCCCAGCTGCGTGCTGCAGGGGGCCGATTCGGTGGGCGAGTTCTACTCGGTGGCCCTCACCAACAACCGCCAGCAGGCCGACACCGGCACCAAGATGATCCACGTGGGTCCCCGCACCCGCTCCACGATCGTGAGCAAGGGGATCAGCGCCGGCCGTTCCTCCAACAGCTACCGGGGGCTGGTGCAGCTGGGCCCCAAGGCCGTGGGCGCCCGCAACTACAGCCAGTGCGATTCGATGCTGATCGGCGATCAGGCCGCCGCCAATACCTACCCCTATATCCGCTCCCAGCAGCCGGATGCCCGCATCGAGCACGAGGCCAGCACCTGCCGCATCTCCGCCGACCAGCTCTTCTATCTGCAGAGCCGGGGAATCGCCTTCGAGGAGGCGGTGTCGATGATGGTGAGCGGCTTCTGCCGCGACGTGTTCAACCAGCTGCCGATGGAGTTCGCCGCCGAGGCCGACAAGCTGCTGGCCCTCAAGCTCGAGGGTTCGGTCGGCTGATCCCGGCCCACGGCCACCCCGGCCGGCCCAACGCTTCTTCCCCCGTCCCTTTCCTGCCCTTTTCTCCCCCGCCGTGATCCGCCCCGACGCTCCCGTACTGCTCGAGATCCGTGATCTCACGGCCCGCGTGGAGGACCAGCCGATCCTCAAGGGGGTGTCCCTGACGATCCGCGCCGGTGAGATCCATGCGGTGATGGGCCGCAACGGCAGCGGCAAGAGCACCCTCTCCAAGGTGCTGGCGGGCCACCCGGCCTACACCGTCACCGGCGGCACGGTGCACTACATGGGCGACGACCTGCTGAGCCTCGAACCGGAGCTGCGGGCCCGCGCCGGCCTGTTCCTCGGCTTCCAGTACCCGGTGGAGATTCCTGGGGTGAGCAACCTGGAGTTCCTGAGGGTGGCCACCAACGCCCGCCGCGCCGGCAAGGGGGAGGAGGAGCTCGACACCTTCGCCTTCGAGGACCTGGTGCGTGAACGGCTGCAGGTGGTGCAGATGGATCCGGCCTTCCTGGAGCGCAGCGTCAACGAGGGCTTCTCCGGCGGCGAGAAGAAGCGCAACGAGATCCTGCAGATGGCCCTGCTCGACCCGCTGGTGGCGGTGCTCGACGAAACCGACTCCGGCCTCGACATCGATGCCCTGCGCATCGTCGCCGGTGGCGTGAACCATCTGGCCGGTCCCGACAACGCCACCCTGCTGATCACCCACTACCAGCGCCTGCTGGATGTGATCACCCCCGACTACGTGCACGTGATGGCGGCGGGCCGGATCCTGCGCACCGGCGGCAAGGAGCTGGCCCTGGAACTGGAGGAGCGCGGCTACGACTGGGTCGACGCTGAGCTGGCGGCCCTGGAGCGCACACCAGCGGAGGTGGGCTGAGATGGTGGCCGCTTCGCTCTCCACTCCCACCGCGGCTGCCGGCGCCGCCCCAGGCGGCTGGGTCACCGCCTTGCTGGCGAGCACCTCCGGTGGCGCCGATGCCCTGGCGGCCAGCCGCGAGCGGGCGTCCCAGGCCCTGGCGCAGATGCCGGTGCCCTCGCGCCGCGATGAAGCCTGGCGCTTCACCGACCTGGCGCCGCTGACGGCCCTGAGCCCCGCCCTGCTCAGCCCCGCCCCGGCGGTGCAGCCAGAGGTGGCCGCCGGCAGCCTGCGCCTCAGCCTCGATGGTCACAGCGACCCCCTGGCCGGGGTCAGCCTGCCAGCGGGCGTTGAAGCCATCAGCGGCGCCGAACTGAAGGAGACCCTGGGCCAGGTGCTGGCCGCCACCGGCAGCGCCGAGCTCTGGCCGGTGCTGCTCAACGGCGCCACGGCCCGTTATGTACTGGCCCTGCGGGTGCGCGGCTCCGTCGCCACCATCCTGGAGCTGGTGAGCGACGCCGGCGACGGCGAGGGGATCCTGCCCCTGCGGCTGTTGCTGGTGCTGGAGCCTGGTGCTTCGGTGGAGGTGTTGCAGGTGCACCGCTCGGGCGGCGCCAACCTCACCAGCGTCGTGCTGGAGGCCCGCCTGGGTGAGGGCGCCGAGCTCCGCCACGGCCTGCTGGCCCCCGGCGCCGAAACGGGATGCCTGCTGGCCACCGTGGCGGTGGAGCAGGCCCCGGGCAGCCGCTACAGCGGCGTGAGCGCCCACGGCGGCTGGGGCCTGGGGCGGCTGGAGCCGCGGCTGGTGCAGCGCGAGGGGGCGGCCCACAGTGCCCTCAAGGCCCTGCAGCTGGCGGATGGCCGCCAGATCAGCGACACCCACAGCCAGATGGTGTTCGAAGGCCCGGACGGGCGGCTGGAGCAATTGCACAAGGCGGTGGCTGACGGCCAGGGCCGCAGCGTGTTCAACGGCGCCGTGCAGGTGCCGCGCCTGGCCCAGCGCACCGATGCGGCCCAGCTGAGCCGCAATCTGCTGCTCTCGGACCGGGCCCGGATCGACACCAAGCCGGAGCTGGAGATCGTCGCCGACGACGTGCGTTGCGCCCACGGCGCCACCGTGAGCCGGCTGGAGCAGGACGAACTCTTTTACCTGCAGAGCCGCGGCATCGCCGCCGATCAGGCGGCCCGGCTGCTGTTGCGGGGCTTCTGCGAGGAGGTGCTGCAGGAACTGCCTGAAGCCGCCCGGCCGTGGCAGCCTCTGGCCAGCTTGTTGGGGGAGCAGGGCCGATGACACCGACCTCCACCAACTTCCCGAGGATCGTGGCGCCGCCGCTGGCGGGCGCCCCGGTGGTGGCCGACCTGGCGCTGCAGACGCGCCCCGATTTCCCCCTGCTGGCCCAGACGGCCTGCCTGGGGCAGCCCCTGATCTACCTGGATTACGCCGCCACCAGCCAGAAACCGCGCCAGGTGCTGGAGGCGCTGCAGCAGTACTACAGCCTCGACAACGCCAATGTGCACCGCGGCGCCCACCAGCTGAGCGCCCGCGCCACCGACCATTTCGAGGCGGCCCGGGGCAAGGTGGCCAGCTTCATCGGTGCCGCCAGCGCCCGGGAGATCGTGTTCACCCGCAACGCCAGCGAGGCGATCAACCTGGTGGCCCGCACCTGGGGTGACGCCAACCTGCGGGAGGGCGATGAGGTGCTGCTGTCGGTGATGGAGCACCACAGCAACCTGGTGCCCTGGCAGCTGCTGGCGGCCCGCACGGGCTGCGTGCTGCGCCATGCGGGCGTCACCGAGAGCGGCGAGCTGGATCTGGAGGATCTCAAGGCCAAGCTCAGCGATCGCACCAAGCTGGTGAGCCTGGTGCACGTGAGCAACACCCTGGGCTGCCTCAATCCGATCGAGGCGGTGGCCGAGCTGGCCCATGGGGCCGGCGCCCTGCTGCTGGTGGATGCCTGCCAGAGCCTGCCCCACAAGCCGGTGGATGTGGCCGCCCTGGGGGCCGATTTCCTGGTGGGTTCGTCCCACAAGCTGTGCGGGCCGACGGGCATGGGCTTCCTCTGGGCCCACGAGGCGCTGCTGGAAGCGATGCCGCCGTTCCTGGGGGGCGGCGAGATGATCCACGACGTGTACCTGGACCACAGCACCTGGGCCGACCTGCCTCACAAGTTCGAAGCCGGCACACCGGCGATCGGTGAGGCGATCGGCATGGGCGCGGCCCTTGATTACCTGCAGAACCTGGGCATGGAGCGCATCCACGCCTGGGAGCAGCAGCTCACCCGGCGCCTGTTCGAGCGACTGCAGGCCATCGACGGCGTGCGGATCCTGGGGCCCACGCCGGACCAGCAACCCGACCGGGCCGCGTTAGCGGCGTTCAGCGTGGAGGGTCTGCACGCCAACGACATCGCCGCCCTGCTGGATTCGGCCGGCATCTGCATCCGCAGCGGCCACCACTGCACCCAGCCCCTGCACCGCCATTACGGCCTGGCCAGCTCCGCCCGCGCCAGCCTGGGCTTCACCACCACCCCCGAAGAGATCGACCGCTTCGCCGAGGAGCTGGAGGGCACAATCGGGTTTCTGCGGGAGCACAGCTGAGGCGGAAGATAGCGGGAGGTTACCGGACTGTTGAAGATCACGTCTGCAGGTTGTGATCTTCGGTCTTCATGGCCATTGCCCAGGCTCTTCGTTGAGCTTCGGGCAGGGCTCTGGAATGGAATCTGTATCGGGTTGAACATGTGGATATCGGACCCTTTAACCACGGCTATCGTTGGTGGACTCGAAGCAGGTAACTCCTGCGCTGCAATGGTTTTGGCGGAAGTCAGTTCGAATTCCCGGAGTGGTTCACGGAAGGATGGAGCTGTCATCGCGTGGTTATCGGAAACCGTCTAATTGGCGTTGAACTAAGCCGCTTCGCGGCAGATTGCAAAGTCAATGTAGCTGAGCTGCAACGGTTTCGAGCACTGGTTACACGCTTTTATTGCCATCCCACAGGCCTGCCGTAGGACGGAGCCTGTTCTCAGCGGAACGAGACCGCCGGTGCCGG
>CALSAP010000045.1:0-12438 GCA_943372935.1 Synechococcus sp. UW140 | reverse complement strand
GCGGCTCAGGTCGGGATTGGCTGGTGGCCGGGAGTGGGAATGACAGCCTGAATGGAGGCATTGGCGATGATGTGTATGTGATTGCAAAGGGCGGGAATCGAAAACAGATCAGCGATCAGGACCATACGGTGGGTAACCGTGATCTGCTGCTGTTCACGAATGTGCTGGGATCCGATGTGTCGTTGGTGGAAAGACGGGGATCACAGCTGTATGTGCATTATGGGAATGGCGATCATGTGTGGGTGAATAACTATTTTGTATCGGAAGCCTTCCGCGTTGAAGCGATTCAGTTTGCGGATGGAAGCCTTTGGGGCGATGTGGATCTGCGGAATCGTGTGGTGGTGGGAGGAGCGACGTCCGGCAATGACTGGTTGGGTGGATTCACGGATATGGTGAACCGCATCGATGGCCTCGATGGCGATGACCAGGTGCATGGAGGGGGCTTTAATGATGTGCTGACTGGAGGAAATGGAAATGATGTGCTCCACGCTGGTGAAGGCGATGACATCCTCGATGGTGGGTTGGGTCAAGATGCCCTATACGGTGGTCGAGGCCGCGATCGTCTGATGTCTGGTGATGGCAGCGATATCCTTAATGGTGGTGAGGGAGACGACACTTACGTGATATCAAGCAGTAGTTCGATGAATCAAATCAGTGATTATGATCCTAGTCCGTTAAGCAATGATACGGTCAGTTTCTCGAGTCTGATGTCCACGGACCTGACTTCAGTTCGCCGACAGAATCTGAATCTTGAAATGAACTTCGTGACCAGAGGCCAAGTGCTGATTTCTAACTTCTTTCTTGCTAAGGAATACAGAATCGAGTCTTTTCAGTTTTCCAATGGGTTGACATTGACGCAGGCCGACGTGCTCGCCCTTATCCCCCCGGCTTAGCCCCATCCCCCTTCCCCCCATCATTCGGCCTCGGCCGATAAATCGCTACCCCGATCACATCCGGCACCCGGGCCGCGTACTTCTCGAAGTTCTCGCTGCGGATCACCCCCGCCCCCTCCGCCGCGTGGATCGCATCCACCACCCCGTCGCGCTTCTCCAGGAAGCCCACGTGGGTCACATCCAGCCCCGGCACCTTCGTCACCAGTCCGAAGATGTCGCCGCTGCGCAGCGACGGCAGCACCCCCGGCAGCGCCGCCAGCGGGATGTAGGCCTGTTTCAGTACCAGATCCTTTTCCAGCGCCGTGATGCACTGCTTGTTGCGGGCCAGCTGCATCGGCTTGTAGCTCTTGATGTGGTTGCTCATGAAGTTGAGCGCCACCGTGCGGCTGCTGGCCCCCGGCAGGAACGGGGTGAGGTTCACCACGTAGCCATTGCGCTCGGCCGCCTCCGCCCAGCGGCTGAAGTAATGCTGCCGGCGGCAGTAGTCCACCTCGCCATCCACATAGCGCAGCCGCCGCACGTGCTCGCTGAAGCGCTCCACCCCCTCGCTCTGGGTGTCCACTTTGCGGCTGTTGGCCAGTGCCAGCAACTGCTCCACGAAGAGGAAGCAGTCGAACTGGGTGAGATCCAGCACCAGTTGCTCCTTCGGGCCGCCATCGAGGGAGAAGCCTTTGAACGGCAAACCCAGGTAGCGGCGCGCCAGTTGCACCAGCGCCTGGTTCATCGGTGCCCAGGCGGTGGCGTCGATCGCCTCCGCCGCCAGCACCCGCGTCTTCCCCACATATTTCGGCGTCGGGTCCCCCAGGTCCACACCCCCCGGCAGGGGCGGCGGCGCGGCCGCCACGCTGCGGCTGGCCGGTGCGACGTGGCGCAGCAGCAGGTTGGCGGCCGCAAAGCTGGCTCCGGCGGTGATCAGCACCATCAACACCAGCAGGAGAGTGGGTTTGCGCATCCAGCCGCCACCGCCGCGGCGACCCTACAGCCGCCGTCAGGCGGCGCTGCTCTCCAGCCACTCCCCCAGTCCCACCGCCGGCAGCTCGGGGCTGCTGGTGATCTCGATGATCCGGCCGATGGCGGCCGGGCTCTCCACCGCATCCAGGCACACCCGCGCCACCAGCCGCCGCGGAATGCTGTTGCTCTCCTGCTGGTCGGGCCCGCTGAAGCGGATCCCCTCGGCCTCGATCCCCTCTTCTGTTTCCTTCAGCCCTCCGGGGCGCACCACCGTCCAATCGAGGCCGCTGGCGGCCAGCCAGCGCTCCCCCACCCCCTTCCACACCAGGATCAGCCCGAACAGGTTCAGCGGGTGCAACCAGCGGCCGCTGCACAGGGAGCTCACCAGCACCACCCTCTTGATTCCGGCCTCGCGGCAAGCGGCGATCTGGGGGCGCATCGCCAGCGCATCCACCTTCAGAGGCCCGGCCAGATCCACTGACGGCCGCGCCCCGGTGGCGATCACCAGGGCGTCGCAGCCGGCCAGCGCCGCCGCCAGCGCCTGGCCATCACCCAGCTCCAGGCGCACCAGCTCGGCGCCGGCCAGCCCGGGCGGCACCGCCGAGCCCGGCCGCAGGATCGCCTTCACGCCCCATCCCCGGCCCAGGGCTTCTTCCACCACCCGCCAACCCGTCTTGCCTGAAGCTCCAGTCACGGCGATGCAGGTCATGGGGTGTCTTGCTCCATTGCGTTGAGATCCATTCTCGTGGCCCGGCCGTTGGGATGGCGACAGCCAGGGAGTGGTCCGCTGGGTAGGCTGCCCCCATGGCCGAAATGGTTCTCGAAGTCAGCCACCTGAGCGTGCGGCGTGAGGCCGTCACGGCGGTGGATGACGTCAGCTTCCAGCTGGTGGCGGAATCCGACACCGCCCTGGTGGGCCCGAACGGGGCCGGAAAGAGCACCCTGGTGCAGGCCATCCTCGGCATCCTGCCCCGCCAGGCCGGCGAGGTGCGTTTCCTGGGCTGCAGCCTCGGCAGCCGCGGCCAGTTGCCCCGGGAGCTGCGCGCCAAGCTCGCCTACCTACCCCAGACCCTGGTGCCCCGGGGCCGCTTCCCGCTCACAGTGGCCGAATTCGTGGGTCTGGGCTGGGATTCGCCCGGCCTGTCCCTCCCCTGGCTGGGCCGGCAGGAGCGCAGCAGCGCCATCCGCGCCGCCCTGCGCAAAACCCTCTGCGACGACCTGGCCGACCGTCTGCTTTCGGAACTCTCCGGCGGCCAGCTCAAGAGGGTGTTGCTGGCCTTCTGTGTGGTGCGCCCCCGCCGCCTGCTGGTGCTCGATGAGGCCCAGGCCGGCCTCGACGCCCGCGCCGCCGAGCAGTTCCACACCCTCCTCTACCAGCTGCGCCGCAGCGAAGGCTGGACGATCCTGCAGGTGTCGCACGATCTCGAGATGGTGCGCCGCACCTGCGATGGCGTGCTCTGCCTCAACCGCAGCCTGCGCTGCCACGGCACCCCCGACCACGCCCTCAGCCCCACCCGGCTGGCCCAGATCTACGGCCCCGGCTTCGTCCCCTACCACCACCGCCACCCGCCCCACCGGCCCCCCCATGCCGAGGAGAGCCCGCCGGCCTGAACGGTCCCCTCAGGGGGACGTTGGCGCCGCCGGCAGGGGCTGGCCGAAGCGGGTGGGTTGCCCGTACAGCCAGCGCAGCGTGGCCCGATCGCGCTGGCTCAGCTCCAGCACCGGCCGGGCCCCGGGAACGGCCGCCATCGCATCGGCGGGATTGTCGCTGTGGCCCCACAGGCCGAAGGCGTGGCCCAGCTCATGCAGGGCAGTGGCTTCGGTAGCCTCCGGCCGCTGGCCCGGGCTGATCAGCACCCGCACCTGGGGCTCCAGGATCCAGCCGGCGCCCCGGTCGGCCGCCACCACCGCCAACTCAGCACGGCCGTGACTGGCCCGGGTGCGGCCGGTGGCCTGGCGCTGCAGGGGCGGCCGCCGCCGCAGGATCCGCACCTGGGCCGCCGCCGGATCCTCCACCCGGGTGATCGACAGTTCTCTCTTCCACTGGTCCAGGGCCCGCTCCACGGCGCCGAGCCAGAGGGCGTCCCAGCGTTGGCCGGCGCCGCCCGTCGCCGCCGGCTCCACCCACACGCACCAGTGGTCCAGCCGGGGCCAGCCGAAGGCCGTGGGCCGCAGCAACTGGCGGTAGTCCTCGCCGGCGGCCGCAGCAGCAACGGCGGCGGATGGTTGCGGCGCTTCCGCCACGGCACGGGTGGCCCCAGCCTTGGCGCAGTCCTCTGGGGCGGCCTGCAGCGGCGCCGCCAGCAGCAGAAGCGCCGGCACCAGGCCAGCCACCAGCAGGCGGTGGGGCCGGCCCATCAGCCCGCCAGTCCGACTCCGCGGGCCATCAGGGCGGCCATCAGAGGAATGGCGGCGAAGCCCGCCAGCTCGATGTTGAGCACCCAGCGCAGCCGGTTGGCCAGGGCCTCACTCACTTTGGGCAGCTCCCCCTTGCGCAGCGGAATCGCCCAGAGGATGTAGGTGATGGTGGGGTAGAGGGATAGGGCGCCCACCGCCAGGTAGGTGCCCACCTTCCACCAGAACAGGGGGTTCTCGGTGTAGAAGCTGGTGCCCTGGCCGAAATACAGGACCCGCAGGATGCCGCTGAGCAGCACCCCCAGGGCCGCCAGGCCGTAGGTCACGTCCGTGATCACCATCAGGATCGTGTCCTTGCGGTCGGGGTCGGGCCGGATCAGGCGCCGCTCCAGCACCAGGGCGCCGAAGCAGACCATGAAGCTCAGGTAGTGCACGTAGGCCACCCCGGCGCTGGAGAGCACCTCGGAGGGGATGGAGAGAAGCCCGGCCATCGGCTGGTGTCACAGGTGGTCGCCCCGGACGGTAGCGGCTGGCTCCGGGCCACCGGGCCCCTTGGCGATCACGGCCTGGAGCTCAGATTGAAATCAGTAGGAAATAGGGAAAGAATTGGCTATATGTGGAAGCCGCAACGGAACACCGAAGGCTTTCTGTTCGTTTCAGGAACATCCAGAAACAACCGTAGGTTCAACACAGCGATTCAGATGTTCTATGGCGAGTTCCCTCAGTGCCTTTCTCGGCGAGATTGGCCGCCATCAGCTGCTCACCCCTGAGCAGGAGCTCACGCTCGGGCGAAAAGTGCAGGCCATGGTGAGCCTGCAGGAACGCTGTTCCGAGGCGGGCGGCAGCGGCCCGGCCTGCGACTACGACGATCTTGAAAAGCGCACCATGCGCAACGGCGAGCGAGCAAAACAGCAAATGGTGACCGCCAACCTGCGGCTGGTCGTCAATCTGGCCAAGCGCTATCAGGGCAAGGGCCTGGATTTACTTGATCTGATCCAGGAAGGCACCATCGGTCTGACCCGCGCCGTCGAAAAGTTTGATCCCACCCGTGGTCACCGTTTCAGCACGTATGCCTACTGGTGGATACGTCAGGGACTGAACCGGGCCCTCTCCACCCAGAGCCGCACGATCCGCATTCCCGTCAACGTCAACGAGAAACTCACCCGGCTGCGGGCCGCCAAGGCGCGTCACCTCCAGTCCCACGGCCATTCCCCCAACGCCGGCGAGCTGGCCACCGCCATGGGGCTGCCCGTCGCTGAGGTCGAAGACCTGCTGGGCTGTGAGCTGCGCAGCGTCACGGTCAGCCTGCAGGGGGCCGTGCGCTCCAAGGCCGACCCCTCCGAGCTGGTGGACGTGCTGCCCAGCAACGAGCCGGCGCCGATGGAGCGGGCCGAGCAGGCCGAGCGCACCGAGTCGGTCTGGACGCTCCTGGAGAAGTCCAACCTCACCCCCAAGGAGCGCACGGTGGTGATGCTGCGCTTCGGGCTCGACGGCAGCCACGAGTGGCGCACCCTGGCCGAGGTGGCCCGGCAGCTGGAATGCAGCCGCGAGTACTGCCGCCAGGTGGTGCAGCGGGCCCTGCGCAAGCTGCGCAAAACCGGCATCGAGAGCGGCCTGGTGGAGGAGTGATGGAGGGGGATCCACCCCTCGTTGACCGGCCTCCGGGGCCCACAGAATGAACGGACGCCCAACCCGATGGCGTGTCCCTTCTCCCGAGCAGATCGCCATGGCTGTTGCTCCCGCCGATCAGGCCCCCGTCGATGCCGAGGTGCTCGAGAGCGCGGTGCTTGATGAGGCTCTGCTGGTGCGGCTGCTCCGCCGGGCCGGCCGCACCATCGCCCGCCCCGCGTTCGAATGCGTGGAGCTCCTGCTTGATGGCTCCACCCCCCCCCAGGTGCGGCTCACCGTGCTGGCGGCCCTCACCTACCTGCTGCTGCCCCTCGATGTGATCCCCGATTTCATCCCGGCGGCCGGTTTCAGTGACGACATGGTGGCCCTGACGGCCCTGCTGGGGCTCTGCGGCACCCACCGCACGCCAGCGATCCGCGCCCGGGCCCAGAGCCGGCTGGATCGTTGGTTCCCCCTGTTCCGCCAGCAGGGGTAGCGTCTGGCCATGCCAGCGTCCGCCCCCTCCCTCAGTCCGGAGCAGCTCGACGAGCTCCAGAGCCTCCTCAAGGACTGGTTGCGGCTCACAGGCCGTACCCAGTCCGACCTGCGTCGGGCCCTGAGGGCCGGTTCGATCCGCATGCCCGTGCTGCTGGAGGAGCTGCACCGCACCTACAGCCAGCAAGGAGCGGCGGGCCTGGCCGAACGCCTCTGTGCCATTGAGGCCCAATGGCTGGCCGAGGAGCCTGGCGAGCACGGCGATGTCTTCGCCGCCGGCGACCCGATGGCGGAGTCGATGGGCCAGCTCGACCTGCTGCTGCAGGAAATCCGCGGCGACAGCGGCAGCTGACGGACCGCGCTCGCCGCGCTGGCGGGCCAGGCGACCAGCCTCCAGAGTGGGGTCTGAACGATCCTGCGGCCCCGCGCCGACGACCAACGCCATGAACGCCTCCGCCGTCCTCGCCCGCGCCTTCCCCTGGTCCCTGCGGGCCGCCGTTGCCCTGGTGGCCGGTCTGTGCTTCAGCGGCGCGGCCCAGGCCCAGGTCGAATCCTTCATGCTCAAGCGCGGTGGCAATGTGGGGCCGGAAACCCAGATCAAGCCCACCAACTGCGTCACCAGCCCGGATGGCTCGATCACCTGCGACACGGTGATCGAAAACTCCCCCAGTGACACACCGGCCAAGCCCAACTACCAGCCGTTCAAGAACTGATGCGACGCCTGCAGCGGATCTTCCAGGACACGATCTTCCTTCAACTGATCGACCGGGGCGAGCGCCTGGTGGCCAAGTTGCTGGCCCTCATCCTGTTCCTGGTGCTGGCGGTGGCGGCCCTCAAGTTCTCCTTTGAGGTCGTCCTGCAGCTGTTCGATCCAGGCGTGCGCTGGGTGGGGGAAGGCCTCATCGCCGTGCTCGGCGATCTGCTCAACCTGCTGATCGCCATCGAGGTGCTGCAGAACATCACCTCCTACCTGCGCCGCCATGTGGTGCAGATCGAACTGGTGCTGCTCACCGCCATCACCGCCGTGGCCCGGAAGGTGATCGTGCTGCCCCCGAACGCCGAGGACAAACCGCTGCTGGTGGTGGGTCTGGGGGTGGCGGTGCTCTGCCTGGCGGGGGCCTTCTGGATGGTGCGCCAGGCCAATGAGCTGGAAGTCAGTGAGCGGGGTGGGGGGGCCAGAACAGGGCCAGCCAGATCGTTCCAGGAGGCGGGTCACTCGCCAGCAGCCGGTGCCGCCGGCCCGCACTGATCTGCAGGGCCTCACCGCAGGCCAGGCCGCGGGGTTCGGCCTCATCGGCGAACTGCAACCGGGCGCTGCCCTGCAGCAGCAGCACCCATTCGTGCTCCGCCTGGTCGTACCAGAAGCCCTCCGGGCTGGAGGCGCTGCAGGAGTGGATCCGCTCCAGGCGCAGCTGCGGGGTCTGCAGCAGCACCGTTGTCACTTCCTCACCAGCGGCAGGGCAAGGGCCCCGCACCAGGGAGGCACCGGCCCCAGCGAAGCCTGATCCGGTTCCGTCGCCCGCTGGTGACTCGCCCCAGCGCCGGCCGATCTCGAAGCCGCAGGAGCGGGCCAGGGCCACCACCTGATGGTGATCGCCACAATCGCGCAGGGCCGCTCGCAGGGCGGGATCGGCCTCGCTCATGGCCACGAAGGCATTGAGCTGACGCACCTTCTCCAGGAACTGCTGCAGCTGGGCTTCGGCCATGGGGGAGGTGCGCAGGCGTCAGAGCAGATCCTTGCCCATCCGCCAGCGCAGGAAGGAGACGCCGCCCAGGATGACCGTTTCTTCGCCATCCACCACCCAGCCCCGCCGCTCCAGCATCGGCCGTGACAGCTGGCTGGCCTCGGTGCGCAGTCGGTTCACGCCCTGGGAGCGGGCGTGCTGCTCCAGGGCCTCCAGCAGGGCGCCCGCCCGGCCTTGGCGACTGGAGCGGCCCCGGCAGTAGAGCAGGGCGAGCCGGTCGACGGGGTCGAGAAGGGCAAACGCTTCGATGATCGTGTCGTCGTCGTTGGCACAGCTCACCAACCCATGGCCGTGTAGCAGTGACGACCGGAAGGCATCATTGCGGCTCGCCTGTTGTGACCAGGCCTCGATCTGTGACGGGCTGTAGAGGTTGCCGGCCTGGCTGATGACCGCCTCGTGATACACAGTGACCAACTGCTGGCAGTCATCGGGCTGGAGTGGACGGATCGGCAGCATCGTGGCGGTGAATGTGCATGGATTGTCGCCGCTTTGGGCAGAAGGCTGATGGCGCTGGTGTATGTTTTATGTCTAACCACACAGCCGACACCGCGTACATACCATGTTGACAGGATCGGAATTGCTGGCCAAGGTCAAGGAACTCGGCGATGTCGGCAAGTCCGAGATCGTACGGGCCTGTGGCTATGTTTCCACCAAGAAGGATGGCGCCGAGCGCCTGAACTTCACCGCTTTCTACGAGGCCCTGCTTGAGGCCAAAGGCGTCGAGTTCGGTGCGGCCGGCAAGGTGGGCAAAGGCGGGCGCAAACTCAGTTATGTGGCCACGGTGCAGGGCAACGGCAACCTGCTGATCGGCAAGGCCTACACTGCCATGCTCGATCTCAAGCCCGGCGACGAGTTCGAGATCAAGCTCGGCCGCAAGCAGATCCGCCTGATTCCCGCCGGCAGCGCCGACGAAGAGGATTGATCCGCTGGCGCCCGTTGGTCTCCGTGCTGGTGGCCCTGCTGCTGGTGCTGGGCCTGATCCTGCCGCCTCCGGCTCTGGGTTTCCCCGGGGCCGCTTTCGCCGTCGATCCCGGTGATTCCGAGCGCGTCAGTCTCGAAGCCGGCGGCCGCCTGTTTGAGGCCCATTGCGCCGGCTGCCATGTCCAGGGCGGCAACATCCTTCGCCGCAGCAAGACATTGAAGCTGGCAGCACTGGAGCGCAATGGCGCCGCCGACCCAGCGGTGATTGCGACGATTGCCGCCGCAGGCATCGGCCAGATGGGCGGTTACGGTGAGGCCCTCGGTGATGGCGGGGCCGAAGCGGTGGCGGCCTGGGTGTGGCAGCAGGCCCAGGAGGGCTGGCCCCGCGGCTGAGGCTGCCATCAAGGCTCCAGGCCTCCGCCCGATTCAGAAGGCCTGGATCCAGGGATAGACCTCCACGGCCGTCCAGATGCCCTGGCGCCAGTAGATGTCCCCTTTGACGAGGCTCTCCACCGTCTCCAGGTCATCGGCTTCGTAGAGGCCGAAAACGTGGCTGGCGTCGACCGTGGGCCCCAGGGTGAGCAGCACGCCCTGCTCCTTCTGGCGTTGCAGTCCGGCCAGATGCTCGTCGCGGTAGGGGGTGCGGCGCTCAAGCGCGTCGGCGCAGTAGGTGCCCCAGAGGACGAATTTCATGGGCCGCAGGGTGGTGGATGAATGTTCCTCAGCCTTTCATTCTCCGCGCCCCTCGTTGCTCTTTTGAAACACCAGCAGGCGGTTGTTGGCCGGCATCGCCGCATCGTCCTGCAGGTGCAGCCCCAGACGGGCGGCTTCGACCTGAAGCGCCTCGGCGTCACGCACCCCCATGGACGGATCGATCTGGCGCAAGTGGTGGTCGAAGGCCCCGTTGCTGGCGGCGGTGTGCCCATCGCCGTAGCGGAAAGGGCCGTAGATCAGCAGCAGGCCATCGATCGTCAGCACCCGGGCACTGCCGGCCAGCAGGTGGGGCACGGCGGCCGCCGGCATGATGTGCAGCGTGTTGGCTGTGAACACCGCCTCGAAGGGCCCTGCGGGCCACTGGGCCTCGGTCACATCCAGCACCAGCGGCGGTGCCACCCGGGCCCCCGGGGCCAGCCCCGCCTGGCCCTCCAGGGCGACGCGTCCAGCCAACCCAGCCAGGGATTCGGAGCACTCACTGGGCTGCCAGCACACCCCTGGCAGATGGCGGGCCATGTGAATGGCGTGCTGACCACTGCCCGAACCCACCTCCAGCACCCGGGCCTCCGGGGGGATCCAGCGGCGCAGCTGCGTCAGGATCGGCTCCTGATTGCGCAGGCAGGCGGGGGAGAACGGCAGGCTGTCGGGGAGCATCGGCCCATCATGGGGGTAGTCGCTCGATGGCCATGCCAACCCCTGCTCCGCGTCCCACCCCATGGCTCTGCCCGGCGTCACTGCTGGCTGCCCTGGCGCTGCTGCTGTCGTTGAGCGCCTGTGCCCCTGTGCTGTAGGTCGGCCGTGCTATAGCTCGGCTAGAGCGGTTGATTGAGGGCGGCGCGCAGCTCGGCGGCGAAGGCGCCGGCATCGGCGGCCACATCGGCGCCGCTCTGGTGAGCCTGGGCCATGCGCCGCACCAGGGCGCTGCCCACGATGGCGCCGTCGCCGCCCCAGCGGCGCACCTGCAGGGCCTGCTCGCCGGTGGCGATGCCGAAGCCCACGGCCACCGGTGTGGGGCCCAGCTGCCGAAGCTGCTGCACCAGGGGTCCCACGCGCGTTTCCAGGCTGGTGCGCACCCCCGTCACCCCGGTGACACTCACCAGGTAGGTGAAGCCGCGGCTGGCGGTGTGGATGCGGGCCATGCGCTCGGCCGGGGTGTTGGGGGCCACCAGCAGCACCAGATCCAGCCCATGGCCGGCCGCGATGGCCGACAGTTTCTGGGCCTCCTCCAAGGGGAGATCGGGCACCACCAGGCCGGCGGCACCGGCGGCGGCGGCTTCGCGGCAGAAGCTGTCCATGCCCCGGTTCAGCAGGGGGTTGCTGTAAGTGAACAGCACCACCGGCAGGGTCAGCTGACCCTTCAGGGATTCCAGCATCGCCAGCACCCGCCCCGGGGTGGTGCCGGAGGCCAGGGCCCGGCTGGCGGCGGCCTGGATCACCGGGCCATCCGCCAGCGGATCGCTGTAGGGGATGCCCAGTTCGATCAGATCGGCGCCGGCGGCCTGCAGGGCCAGCAGGCTGGCGGCGGTGATCGACAGATCGGGGTCCCCCGCCATCAGAAAGGGCATCAGGGCACAGCGACCCTCGGCCCGCAGGGCGGCGAAGCGCTGCTGGATCGGCGTGGGGGTGGTGGCAGGGCCGGCGGTGGCGGCGACGCTCATCGGGCCGGATTCAGGACGGTGCCCCTGAGCCTATGGGGTCGTCTTCACATCTCAGCGTCGGCCTGCAGCTGGCCCACCTCGGCCAGGAGCTTGGCCTGCTCCTCGGGGCTCATGGCGTCGAACTTGCGCTGCAGCTCGTCGTCGGTGACGGCGTCGTAGGCGGCCCGGTAGCGGCGCCGCTGCTCCATGTAGGTCATCTTGCCGCCCACCACCCGCAGCAGGTAGCTGGCCGTCCAGCCCAGCACCACCAGCATCAGCAGGGCCGAGGCGGCGATGCCGGGGGAGAAGCCCTCCAGGCCGCTGGAGCGGAACACCCAGTAACCGCCACCGCCGATGGCGAAGACCGCCAGTCCGAGCAGGATCGCCTGTGCGCGGGTCACCGATCAGGCCTCGCCCTGGCCGGCCATGCGCAGGTTGAGGAAGGGGGCGAACAGGATCAGCCCAGGGAAGAACAGGAACACCAGGCCGTAGATGGCCGTGCGCTCGATCTTGCCCATCACGGTCCAGCGCTTGTGCATCCACCAGTAGAGGGCCAGGGGCACCACCACCAGGTAGGCACCGGCCAGGGCGAGGTAGGCGCCGATCACCAGCAGGGTGTCGAGCGGCAGGCTGCTCAGGGGTCCGCTCAGGGCCACCGGGGGTGTCGCGAAGTGGAGGGAATCTAGGATCCAGTCGCGGGGGCATGGCGAAATTGGTAGACGCAGCGGACTTAAAATCCGCAGGCTGCAAGGCTGTGGGGGTTCAAGTCCCCCTGCCCCCATCGCTCAGATCTCTTGCGGGGCAGTGGATCTAGGGGTTTGAGCCAATTGTCACCTTCAGGCAGGCTGGTCACGCTCTGGTCACGGAAACGGCCATTTACGACCAGAGTGGTCACGGTTTTGGTCACGCCTCCATGCCGGTCAAGGACCCCTACCTCGGGCGCATTAACCGGGCCCTCAAGGAACTGACCTGGACCCCGGAAACCGGTCCAGGGTGAAGGAGAGTCCTCATCCGGCCAGACTGCGCCAGGGACTCCACAATGAAACGCACCAGCCACACAGTGGAGCAGATCATCCGCAAGCTCAAAACCGCCGAGCAGCTGATCGCTCAGGGCAAGAC
>CALSAP010000044.1:0-14333 GCA_943372935.1 Synechococcus sp. UW140 | reverse complement strand
CATTCCGATCAGGGGTGTCAATTCACCTCTGGAGACTTCGTGGCGCAGCTCAAGGCAGAAGAGATCAAGATCAGCTGGTCAGGCAGGGGGCGGTGCTTTGACAACATCCTGGTGGAGAGGCTCTGGCGCACCGTCAAATATGAGGAGGTGTATCTGCGTGCCTACAGCGATGGCTGGGAAGCCGAGATCAGCCTGGCCCGCTTCTTCTGGAGGTATGGCCATGTAAGACCACACAGCTCCCTGGGAGGCAAAACTCCCCATGAGGTCTACACTGAGACCAAACCCTGTTCCTCCCGCCCGGAGTTAACGATGTCAGGGGCCGAATCTGTCCAATAAAAGCCATCCGCCTCAGAATGGGAGCCGCACCGGCTCTCACAAGTTCCTTCAGCACCTACGGCCGGCAGAGCGACAGAAGATGGGCGCTCCGATGAATACATCCAGAAGAAGACGAAGCGACCAAGTAGCTGTGTGCACCTTTCTTGCCAGACGAGCAAGGATCGGCGAGCCACGACTACATTTCAGCAAAGATTCTTAAACTGATTTGCGCATCAATAATAAGATAATCGGCAGTTTCAACCCACGCGACCAAGAAAAGGTCAAGCATAGTCAGTAGTCCCCTAAAATGGCACGCCAAGCTCTACGAAACCAGACATTGACGCTTCTCGGAAATCTCACTCAACCTTAATGAGGTCGCATGCTTAGATTCAACTGGAATGGCAACAAAATCCTGAAGATTGCCACGCTTGCTTTGGCGCTCTCCCCTTGGTCAACGGCAAACGCGCAGCAGCAGCCCTACACGATGGAAATTGTGTGCAAAATACCTCTTAATGATTACATTTGCCAAATCACTGCGCCCTCTGCAAGGGATCGCTTTGTAGTCGAGACAGTGTCGTTTTCCGGTCAGGCCACTGTGGGTCAAACGGTCGGAGGCAATTTCAGTTTTAGAACGGGAAGGAGAAATGCATTTGTTTGGCTGCCAGTCCAAAGTCTTGGCCCCTCCCCCTCAGCAGGGAATGGCATTTACGTTGCCACACTTCCGGTGCGGCTAACAATAGATCCAAGAAGTCAGATTAGACTGGAGGTTTATCGCAATACATCTACCAATGCGGGACAGACATCTCCATACGTTCAGAGACTAACCCTCATGGGCTATTTGGAGCCGTAATGAACCTTATCCCCGTTGCAAAGCAATGGGGTTCCGTTCCGCTGGGTGATGCTTGGAGATCAATAAAGAAGTATCGACATGGCAGCAACTAGCCCCAAATCACGCTTTCAGTCCCGCCCCAGGAAGTATAGATAACGTCACTTACATGGGGTTGGCCACCACAGGTTATCCATGCCTGCACCTAATTGAGCTGCCGTTTTGGTGCAGACTGTCAATGCGGCGCTAGCTCTTGGATTGTAACCCATCTTAAATGGAAATCTCCTGACTGATTGGATAAGAACTTGCTGAAACTCCGAAGCCCCACCCAACGCCGGGGCTTCGTCATGTCTTGCTGGTAGAGATCAGTCGATCGCCACGGCTAAGGGAAGCTTGCGGCTCTTCATGCGCTTCCTAAGCTTGCGGCTGTAGCAGAAAGCGGCTGCGGCGCCGAAGACAGGAAGAGGGCCGGGGACGGGCAGTGGGCCAGGGACGGGAGTGCGAACGGCGTCGTAGAAGGCGGAACCCAGGATGCGATGGACCGCCGTGGTGGGATGATTGCCATCCCAGAATAGGTACTCGTCGGGGTTAGGACACAGCGATCCCGAAGGGTTCGATGCGGTGGGTGCGACGAAACAGCTGTCGGTGGTATTGACCAATCCGAAATCAGCTGGCTGATTGATTACTTTCAAAAAGAGATCATCTGTCTGAAATTGGACGATGTCCGTATTGTTCAACGATGCCTGCAGCGAGCCAAGTCTTGCTGTCAGCTCGGAATTGAAGGTGTCGCTGGCAAATGAAGCCAGGCCAGCATTTGGACTGTTGCTGAAGAACGGAGTTGAGCCAAGGTTCGGGGAGTTCGGCACAAGGAAGTTGGTAGCTCCTTTGGAAGCCAGAATCTCGATGGATGTAGCAATGTTGTTCACTGCATTCGTAATGACCTGCGGAAGACCGGATGCTCCGACAAAAGCGGGCGGAGTGTCGTTGGAGGGAGATGGGTTGCCGATCGTTCCTGGGGTGGCACCAGTACTTGACCAATACAGGAGATCATTAGGAAAAAACCAGACCACGAACAGGGAGGTGCTGGGGTTGAAGGGCAAGTTCTGGCTATTGAACTGCTGCAACTGCGAACTGTTACCAAAGAAACCTGGAACGTTATTCGTTGTACCGGTGGTGGAACCGAAAAGAGCGTAGTTTGTACCCGTTCCCACCGGAGCAGCGGAAGGCTTGAAACTGTTGTTCCCAGGATTAAACTGGTTCCAGAGGTATTCCACCGCCACCTGCCCGTTTGAGGCGCGACCTCCGGCATAGGGCGGAGAGGGCGGGAACGCCCCACCGGTAAGCAGCCCAGCATTTCCTCCATCTGAAAGGCTGTCACCAAAGACGAACAGGTTGGTGAGCGAAGGGATGGAGGCCTTGGCCGGCAGTGGCAGCGCTCCCAGGCCAATCGTCGTCAGGCTCAGGATCGCTACGGTGGCAAGAGCATTGTTCACCAGGTTACCACCATATTTTTATCCATCACTATACAAGGTAGTCTGTTGTTCGCTTGTGCGACCAGGCTCCAATCGTGTATCACACGATACAAATGAATATCCTGGAATTTTTCGTTGATCAGCGATGTCGAGCCGCCGCCCCCTCTGCCAGCAAAGACGAGGCCTGCGAGTAGGTGGCGGCGGTTGTGGATTGGTACAACCAATGCAACCGGCACAGCGGCATCAAGTTCGTGACGCCCCATCAGCACCACAGCGGTGCCGCCACGGCAATCCGCATGCGCTCCGATGTCTACAAGAAAGCCCGTTAAGCCCATCCAACACGCTGAAGCCGAAGCCTCCGCCGCTGGAATCAACCGGTAGACGTGTGGATCAACAAGCCACCAGAGGCCCCAGAAGCGATCCTGGAGAAACCATTCATTGAGGCCGCCTGAGTGCCAGCCGTGAAGAGACACCTTCCCTGAAAGTTTCCGTGCTGGCCTTCATGGTTGTTGTCTTGCTTAGCCTCGAAGTGATCGTGCCCCAGAGCGGACGCTCCGGCATTGTGGGCAGCGCCGGATGGACCCCTTTACTCAACATGCTGAGGGCCATCAAGGTGATCCTGGGATCCTGGGATCCTGGGAGATGGTGCACTGTTTGTACACGATCGGGGCCAGTTCAGAGGGACCAAGACCCACCAGGGAAATCGCCGACCGGCTCCAAGCCAAGTACAGGCACCATACAGGCCCTAGAGTAGCTTCCATAAAGACTTATTACGGATCAAGAGTTGAGAAGGGGCTTTCAGAAAGTTCTGCCATGGTTGCGTTGGCATGGTTACAAGTTTTTTATCCTTAGGAGACATGGCTCGTCATTCCCACGTCCTGGCAACACTGCTTGGAGCTAGTGCTCTATACACCGTGTTTTCCCAATCTCCGGCTGTCGCCTTCACGGCGATCGCACCTGTGACGATTGATGGGGTTCGTTACGTCGTGAGCGCACAAGAGATTTCCTACGATAGCTTGTCGTCCATTTTCGCAACATTGGAGAATGGAGGAAAGATGCCCTGGTATGATGATCCAATTCTCGCCAATAAGTTTAACAAAGCCGTCTCTGGCCGTCTTGGCTTCCCGAATGCGTGGCCTCCCGACCCCATTATCCCTACCGATCCTTTTTGGCCTCCCGGCCCCATCGTTCCGGGAGATCTGGTTTCCCCATATTTTGCCTTTGAGCTACGCAACATCACTTCTCCTTCTTCGTTGTCCCAGGGCCTCAACAGCCTGGCCGTCTATCCGTTGAAGTTGGATCAGCCGGGGCTGGATCCGGTGGGGGTGAATCTGATCGTGCCCAGCCAGGATACGGTGTACTACGCCACAGCCATTCGTATCCCTACTCCTGTATCAGGCCCTCTCCCACTCCTGGGCGCTGGTGCAGCCTTCGGATATAGCCGCCTGCTCAGAAAGCGCATCAAGGGTATCAAGCTACCTGTAGCCAGCACGATCGCCTGAGGGCCACGATGACGGAGTTATGAAGTCCTGTCGTGAGATGGGACTTGGTTGTTCTTCTCCAAGCGGCTCAGCCCTCTACCGAGCTGGTGCGTTGATGAGGTCCCAGGCCCATCCGCATGGGTCCGACCTGAGCCACAAACACCAAGCGCAGTAGAAACAGTTTCCCGTTGCCGGAGTAGTCACGACAACATGGCTGCGCCCACGACTCTTTCGCAAACAGACTTTGCCCGAGACCCCCGTCAGCTGCTGGTACTGGCCCCGGTGGCCTGAAAGCGTCACCGGATTTCTGGTGGCGTGTCAGCCGTTGCAGTGAACTCCGCGCGAAGCGCCCGCTGCTGGTAGGTTCACTCCTCCTCGTCAGCCCCACCAACCGGCACCAGGCGAATCTGCTTGCGACCGAGCTTGATCTCGAACTCATCGCCGGGCCTGAGATCCAGCATGGCGGTGTAGGCCTTGCCCACCAGCAGGTTGCCGTTGCCCTGCACCGTGGCGACGTAGCTCAAGCTGCGGCCACCCTTTCCCTTGCCGTTGCCACCACCGTCTCCAAGGCTGACGCCTTTGGCCATCAGCAGGGCCTCGTAGAAGGCGGTGTAATTGAGCCGTTCACTACCGTCCTTCTTGGTACTGAGGTAGCCGGCGGCTCGCACCAGATCGGACTTGGAGGCATCGCCGAGCTCCTTGACTTTGGCGAGGAGCTCGGATCCTGTGAGGGTCATAGCAATAGAGGATTCATAAAGACAAGCTAACGCACTGGTTCACAAACGCCAGTTCCTTGAGTCGCGAACTTCCATCCTGTAATGCGAACCAGTGCGGGCCACTACGAAGCTATTGCTATCCCAAGAACAAACAGCATGGGGAAAGGCAGCCGTCCGAAGAGGACGGGGGCCGGCTGGGATATGGGGACCTCAAGGCTGCTGGAGTCCTGGTAGGGCACTGCGGGAGGCTCTTGGTGGCGATCCACTGGAGATTCTTGTAACCACTGGCCGCCTCCATGCCGACAGCGTCCTTGAACGAGGCGCTATGGGTGCGTCGCTTGCTCATCGGTGGAGAGTCCATATATCAGGTCAAGGCCACCCCCTTCGGGTGCAAAGTGAAGCCTTGCCCAAAAGAGTCCATTCCCCCTTGGCTGACATTTCAATTGGCCTGGGCTCGCCTTCGACAGAAGCAAAGCCGATTGAGAAGAAAACCAGGACACACTGCCGGGACGACATTCACGAAGAATCATCGACTTCCTCTTGTTTTCAGAATACATTCTTGCCAATTGTAGCCGACGCGACAGCAAGGGTTTGACATTTCCTTGGATGCTCCCTATGCTCCAACCCCGTAGCTGTTACTTTTTATGTCACTGGAACATGTGACAATCGGAGAGCTAGTCCCAGAACGGCGCAGCTCACTTCGACAAGTCATGCCTTCAGGAGTTCCTGCAAGCATTCATTTACCGTCAGGCCGATCGGGTTACGTGACCTTGGTTGACATTAGCAGGACTGGAGCCTGCATAGCTCGTCAAGGATCGCTTGAAGTCAAGGCAGACGATGAGATATCCCTCGACGTGAGCGATGATCGACTAATCCAGAACGTGGTCTTGCGTGCACTTGTGAAGTGGATCAATAACTGTAATGACAAGACTCTCGTTGGTCTTTTTTTTCCTGAAGGTCCGCTGCTGACTGGGTCCTTGCTGGATCAGTATTTGGACAGACCGCTGATGGTTCCACAGACCTTGGATGCCTGAGGAGCGAACCGCTTGGGAACATCTGCATGGTAAGGAGATAACAGCGTAGATGAACCATTTCTCTGGAAGCTTCAGCTGTTCCATGCACAGAACACTTCACACGTTTGACTGATTGAGTCATTCGAGGCCTCAGTTTCTCAACTCGATCTGGGACGCCGCATGATCGGCGGCGATCTCCTGCAGTGTCTTGCGGCCGCTGATCGACTCAATCGCCACCCTGGCCTTGCGCGCAGGGCTGTACAAACGGCGTTGCTCATCGGTGGTAGCCCCCTTTCAGGGGCCGTGCCCTGCCTCATAGGTTAACGATGGGACCCGTCCAGAAAACCCAGTCCACCTCACTCAGGAGGAGTTTAAGTGCTGCTGTGGTGGCGTTGAGGTCACTGCGCGGCGCTTTGGAGTGCCTCTCGGATCGTGGTGAGGGTCTTGTGAGGTCTTCTGTTGTGGTGTGCTGACGATTACTGAAAATGGGAGGCGAGTGCTATGTTGATTTGAGGTGTTGCCTGCCTGATGACTTCTCCCGACCACAACGACTCGATGCCCGCTCAAAAGAAGTTGGAGTGGGTCACTCCGAGGATTTCGCAGATGAAGGCAGAAGACACGTTAGGGAAAACCTTCCTTGATGCAAAGGAATTTTCTACACTTGGTTTTAAACTTGGTCCTTCTTGACTGCTTTTCCACAACCCCTGCCCACCAATCAAACTCCAATAACACCAACGGGTCTGAAAAGACCCTTTTTCATGGTTTGAGTCATTGGTTGCCTGGCACCATTGTCGCTGATCTTTGAGTGTTGCCTCTGCGACAGAGCACCACTTATGTTCCACGGCCGCAGGTGCCACACGGCCCTGGGTGGCCTCACCCCCCAACGGCGGCTTGCTCAGCTGCTGGCATGAACAACCTGATGGGAAAGCACAACAAGTTAGACGACTTCAGGTTTACCATACCTCCATAACAGCCAGGGCATTCCAGCAAAAATGCCGAGCAACGCATAATAAACTGCGCCGGACACCGGATCATGCTTAGTAAAGACCTCAAAAAATGACAAGCCCAGGAGCGCAACCCCCACAACGACTTCTGACACCAGCAATAACGCGAGCGCAAGAAACCCGACACCAAGCCGAATTGATGAGCCGCCAGTATTGCCAAGACGATGGCAAATCCAGCCAGCAGTCAGCACGATGGCAACGAACATGAATGGAGTCTCCAGAAGCTCGGCAGTCCTGACACCGAGTCGCGGAACAATCCAAAGCGTCCTAATTGTTCCCAGCACAAAGCCCGTGCCGAAGACCACTGCAAAGTAAACTACTCCTGCTTTGAAGATATGCATAGTAGTGGCCGCTAACGCTCAAGATCAGCGAAGGGAAGTAGCCTAGGCACCTAAGGAGAAGTTCGTGCCTCCGTCCGCTGGATTTTGAGGTCACACGACAGCAGCTGCGGATGCCGGGCGCGCAATCGCCCAACCCATGCCCACTAGAGCGAAATTCCGAAGTAGGCTTCCTACAATCTGATAGATCTCTGGGGCTGAAAGAAGCCCGATGATCAGATTGAGACCGATACCAGCTAGAAAGGGCCACGCTGTCCAAGAGGGGAGGACCTTTGCCCGAAGGGTGGCCCCGCCAAACGCGATACCGGCAGCAATCATCAACACGCCGTGAAAAGTGTAAGTCGTACCGAGTTCGCCCCAAAGCTGCTGGTAGTCGTGCGTCGTGGCAGCCAGAGCGAGCAGCGTGGTGTGGGTGAAGTAGATGAAGGCAAAGCCATATCCGATCGCCCCGAGGAGGCCCATGGATGAGATGCGCGGACGTTGGGCCGCATAGAGCCCAAGCATGACCGCAGGTAGTGGCAGAAAGGCGAAGTAGTTCAACCAGAGCTGGATAGGGTAAAAGCCGCCATGTGCCCACTCCAGGATATCGGTGAAGGTGTGCAAACTAGGGGCAAGAATGGCCCCAAGGATGGTGAGTCGGGTGGCAAGGCGATCCATCGAGGTTACCTAAAAGGATGTTGTCGGCTAACGCCCCAAATCAGAAGGTGGCAGGGGAGCCTAGCCTTATCCGGCACCACCCTGCCGTCTTCTGGATCTGGATGTTAGCTGTCATTGATAGTGTGATCTGGATTGCAGCTCCCAGGGCTAGAGCCGAAAATACATCTCAATCAAGTCTTGGTTTTCGCCGGCTGAATAGAATTGCGCCAAGCCTGCGTGCTTCCGACTCAGTGCACATAGCAGGTCCTAAATGCCCGACCAAACGCGGAACCTCCTTGGCGATGCTGATAAGGCTTGGAGTGTCCAGCAAGCGGGGCTGGGCGAGGCAGACTGCACCGACCTCTGACCATCCAGCCTCAAAAACTAGCCTGGGGACGGGCTTCAGGATGCCGAGGGAATCGCTTACATCCACCTCCTCACCAGCTTTGGTCCAGCTACGTCCGTCGCCACCGTAATCGGCACGAATCAGATGAATACAGGCACGGTGAAATCTAGCCAACTGGATGCCGGCGCCGGTGGAGCGCCATGGCTGATAGCCCCAACGTAGACATTTACCATTCGCGCCTGAACTGCAGGTAAAGCGATAACCTTCAGCCGCTGCAGCATGTGGATAGGGAATGGCCAGCCGATGACCCTCGGGATCAAGGCTGCAGAATGGCTTCGTGGAGCCATCGGGTTGAAGCACATCCAACTCCAGTAACCACAGTCGATTGGCCACTTGGGTTGCATGTTCCTGTTGGACACGCCTGACCATCAGCAACAGAGATGGTCCGTCAGATCGGTTATACGTAAAAGAATGTCCCTTCATCCTGGCGCCACTTACCAGAGATGACCCCCTGCGAATAGAAAAATCACCGCTCTGTCCTATAACGCCTTCTCCGCTGGAGTCGGCAAGGACAGGTGCGGTGATCAGGCCGTAGGACAGCCCAAGAGAAGTGAGGAGCAGTTTAAACAGATGGAGTTAACCTCCGAATCCAGTTCTCTTAGGTTGATGTACTTGTAACTGCGATTGGACTCGATGGCTCGCTCGGTATTAGGGGCTAAATCAAGTTCAGCAACGCCATCGTTTTCGAGCTAGGCAATGATCCCATCGGAATCAGGGCCATTGACTGAGAGTTTGGCGACGATCCCATCAGAATCAGGGCCATTGGCTCCGAGTTTGGCGACGATCCCATCAGAATCAAGACCATTGACCCCAAGCTTGGCGTGAGAGGGAGCGGCTAGGGCTACAAAGACACCCGCTGCCACAGCACATAACGTTAACTGGCGCATGGCTTCTATCGCGAACTGGATTGTCAATTATGCAGGCTTCTGCCTTGAGTTGTCAATCCAGCCAGCGATCTCTTTCGTGGCAGCCTTGGACCTCCCTGTCAAAAGGCATGATGGCAGGCCGTGTTAGCCAAAGATCCCAAAGGCGTCGAATTGTTACGCAGGCTTTCTATCCATTTTTCCTTAGATTGCCTAGGCATTGTTGCTCAGTATGGGACGAAGCCGACTAATGCCATCTCGCAAGACAGCTAAGCGTTTGCGGAAAATCCACCTGAGCAGCCGCGTTTTCCATCCATTGAGCTGATTACTCGCTGATCGGGCTGGTTGTCGAGGTTTCAGCGGCTCCGAGGACCTGATGTCGTCGGGTTTTGCCGACTGAGCTTCTCCGGCAACTGCTACCTGACCACATCTCCGGGCAACTGGCCGTTCATGTCGCCGCCATGGCTGGTCTGAATAGATTGCCCAGCCGGATCAGGTTGTAGGCGATCACGTGCACGCCAAACACGGCACTCACGTTCTCCTGTCAGCGTAGCTTTAACTGGCGCAGGCCGCCAAACTGTCTGATCCAGCCGAGCACCTTCTCGATCCCGCGGCTTGCGTTGATCGACTGGGCATAGCCCTTGTGGCGGGTGGTGAGGCCATCGATGGCGGAACCACCCTGGCGAGCGGTGTTCCGGGCCACATGGGGAGTAACGCCGATTCGCCGCATCTCTGCCACAAAGCCCCGGGTGTCGTCGTTCTTATCGGCACCGATCGTCTTCTGGTGGGCGCCGGCCAGGTCTGCCGCCATGACCTTGGCGGCCTCCCGTTCGCCATAGCCATGGGCCGGTGTAACGCGACAATCCAGGATCAGGTCGTGGCGGTTGTCCATGAGCACATGGCCCCAGTAGCTGGGCAGCGCTGGATGGGCATTGGATGTCCGGGCCAGCAAGGCATCAGGATCGGTGCTGGAACGGTGGGTGCCGTTGCTGAACTTGATGCCGCGGACATCACCCTTGGCACGCTTCCTCCCCTCCTAGGCTGCGCCGAATCCTTCTCCAGGTCCTGATGGTGGCGGCGGCGGATCATCCTCTCCGTCGATCCGCTCCAATGAGGCGTGAGAGGCCCAGGCCTGCAGCAGGGTGCCGTCCACCGAAAAGTTCTCGTTGCTGAGCAGCGGTTTCACCCCCGGAGCCCCCCATGAGCTTCTCCAGGAACATGCCCATCACCTGCTCGTTGAGCAGGCGCTCACGGTTTTTGATGCATGTCGTCGGGTGCCAGATCGGATCATCGGGGCTGAGGCCGACAAACCAGCGAAACAGCAGGTTGTCGTTGAGCTGCTCCAGCAGCAGGCGCTCCGATCGGATCCCATAGAACGCCTGCAGCAGGGAAGCCAGCAGCAATGGCTCCGGCGGCACCGATGGTCTGCCTTCTGAGGCATAAAGCTGGCAGAAGGTGGGGTTGAGCCGATCGAGAGCCTGGTTGGCCAGCTTCCGGATCCTCCGCAGCGGATGGCTGGCCGGGGTCCGCTCCTCGATCGGCACGGAGGAGAACAAGGAGCCGCTGCGCTCCTGTGGACCTCGCATCAGGACTGGGGCAGTTGAGCCATGTTCGTAGGAGTGGCCGGCTTTTTCAGCGAACTCTTAGTCGGTACTGGGGGTATTGACTCGCATCAAGCCTGGCAGTTGAGAATCGTCCGAGGCGCCCACAGTCAAGCCGGCAACTCTCTAAAGTATTGATTGATACATTTCAAACAAGTCCCGCGGGTGAAAATAGGCATCAAAATAAAAAACGAAAGGTTAAAATGACTCTTTCTTTTTCCAAATATATCAACACCCAAGCAAGACCGCCACGCAAGCCAGAAAGACCAATCACCAATTTAATTAATTTTGGCAAGTTTTCTTCGATAGCGTTAACGATCAGCACTCTTGCCGGCCTCCAAGCACCCGCTAATGCTGCTGTCGTAGTTAATGTCAGTGAGGTATTAGGCAATGTGATCTTTACAGGCGGTGGGTCTCTGAATCTATCTGATTTAGGGATCTCAGTTAGCACTAGTTTTGTTAATGGATTTGTCAATTCTCAATTGGGAATCTATCAAGGGGCTGGAGGGGGTTTGTTCACTCCAGGGAGTGTCTTTACAAGCGCTACCTTCAATGGGCCAACGTCTTTTGGCACTCTGGGTAATTTTACAGCTGATTCGACATCTGGTGATTTTGGTGGTATTCGAGGAGGAAATAATTTCCCAGGTGTGATTGTGAGAGATTCATACATATCTGGTGACCCACTTTCTGGAACTTCTGTTTTTAATAACCAAACCCTCGCCAGCATGGGGCTAACGCCAGGGATTTACAAATGGACATGGGGCACAACAAATCCTGACAGTTATCAATTGATCATCAATAGCTCTAGTGGTCCCGTTTCAGAGGCCGTTCCCGGCCCCCTGCCTGTCCTTGGCGCCGCCGCAGCCTTCGGCTTTAGCCGCAAGCTGAGAAAGCGCATTAAACGCAGCGCCAACCTTGTTTCCAGTTCCAGCACCTACGGCAGGTGATTCGATGCCTGGCAGGTTCGCGGGTGCTCCAGCGGAGTTCCCGGGGCCTCCAGCAGCAGGGCTAGAGCGGCGCGATCAAGCTGGGGCATCGAGGGGCAGCAGCTTCCTCAGGCTTCCCGGCGGCGGTCAGCGCAGCACCTCGCAGGCCTCTCCGTCACTGTCTCCATCCAGGTAAGTGTGCCCTTGCCGCAGCAACTGCTGGGCATGCTCCCAAGACCCCACGGTCCTGCAGTACCACCGCCGGCCTGAGCTGGGCCTGGATCCCGGGTTGATGATCGTGAGGTTCACCGGTCGCTGTGGCCTGGCTACCGGCTGGCTCTGGCCTCCACGCCGGGCAGTCCTGAAGTCCCATGGACGCTGGGTCCCTCCTTCAACCCTCCAAACCCCGACGCGATAGCGCTCCGCAAGCTTCTCTCGATCGAGGTAGGCCAACTCATCACATTGCTTGAGGTACTGCCGGTAGGCGAAGGCGTTGCCCTGTTGAACCAGGGTGAGGCCGGTGTTGGCGCCGTTCTGCGCAAAGACCTCGGCAACAGTCCTGCCGTAGCGGTCCTTGGTCTGGGTTCTCAGCGTGACAGTGGAGCCGACCGGCAGCAGCTCCTGGAGCGCCTGCCTGGCCTGCTGCCCGTAGGGGGCCTGCGCCATCTCCGGTGCGTCGATGCAGGCCACGCGAATCGTGATCTTCTTCCCACCGTCCTCGACACGCAAGGTGTCGCCATCACCGACCGAGATCACCGTGACGCGCACCTCGGGTTCGGCCACCGCCGCCGGAGACAACACCAGCGGGGCCATCGCAACCGCCAGCAGCAGAGCGGTCAGTGGTGGCAAGCACAGGGGCATCACTTCAGTCTGCAGGGCGGATTGACTCCATGCCCTTGTGGCCTCGTCAGGTGGGCGGGTCCGCTCCCTCCAGCGCCGCTTCCAGCTCCGCGATGAATGCCTCATCCGGCTCGGTAGCGGTCAGCTCTTCGCCCACCAGGTCCTGGATCAGGGGATAGAAGCGCACCTCGAACCACTTGCGGAAGACGGCGTAGGTGCGCTCCGCCGGCCAGGTGCCGGTGTCGCGATGCCAGTAGTCGAGCTCGGCCTCAATGATCGCCTCGTAGGGCTCCTTGAGGATCTCCTCAGCCTCGACTTGCGTGTTGTAGTCGGGGATCAGATACAGGCAGGGCTCACTGGCTCCGGCAACATCCACATCCAGCTCTAGCTGCCGGGCCCAGTCGAGCAGTTTCTGGCTGGGGTAGATCCGCACCGCGCAGCGGTTCACCACGGCCATGGCCCACCCGGCGTCATTGCCCGAACGCTAGGCCTGGCCACGTGGGCAGGAATGACGCTGCCGGGGAAGCCGGGCACTTTCACCGCGAAGCGCACATGTCCAGCATCCCAGCGCGGCTGCAGAATGGCTGGCCAAGCCCCCTATGGAAAGGGCGCCCCGTATCGAGCGCCCTTTGGCCGGTTGCAGGGTCTGGGCTCGCGCTGCCCTGGTCGTGGCCTCTGATTCATAGATAGATCCAGCAGCCCGGCTTGTCAGTACGGCAAGCCGTTCCTCCCCAGCGCCGGCGGTACCAGACTGATGGCAACGACACGGAGCAAGCAGAGACCATGAACGCGACCCTGGAGAAACCGGCCACGCTGCAGTGCGCTTGCCCCGGATGCAACTGCACGGTGCAGGCGGACAGCCCGTTCCGCAACGGCGCCCTGCTGTTCTGCAGCGAGGTCTGCGCCAAGAGACACCCCAACGGTGAGCCCTGCCACGCCAGCTGTGGCTGTGAATGCCATGGCTGAATCAGCTCCGCCCTCTGCGGGTCCGATTGCCCAGGAGCTGTTGCTCAACTGAGCCACTCGGCGAGCTTGGTGTAACGCCTGCGGCCCAGGTGGTTCTTGACGGCCATCGCCAACGCCTTCTTCTGGCCCACCAGCACCACCAGCTGCTTGCCTCTGGTGATGCCGGTGTACACCAGGTTGCGCTGCAGCATCGCGTAGTGCTGGGTGAGCAGGGGGATCACCACGGCGGGGTATTCGCTGCCCTGGCTCTTGTGGATCGTGCAGGCGTAGGCGGGCACCAGGTTGTCGAGTTCACCCCAGCCATAGGTCACCTCGCGGCCGTCAAAACGCACGGTCAGTTCACTGGCATCGGCATCGATCGTTTCCACCGTGCCGACATCACCGTTGAACACCTCCTTCTCGTAGTCGTTGGCCACCTGCATCACCTTGTCGGCAGGCGCAAAGCGCCAGCCGAAACGCTCCACCTGCTCAGTGGGATCGGGGTTGAGCAGTTGCTGCAGCTCGATGTTGAGCGACCTTGAGCCGCAGCCACCGCGCGCCATCGGGCACAGCACCTGCACCTGGGCGATCGGATCAAGGCCAAAGCGGGCCGGGATGCGCTCGCCCACCACCTTGAGGATCAGGGCCACCGCCTGCTCGGGTGTTTCGGCGGGAAGGAAATAGAAGTCGGTGGTGGCCTCAGCCGGCGGCAGCCGCAGATCGGGGATGGTGCCGGCATTGATGGCGTGGGCGGTGGTGATGATGCGGCTGAAGGCCGCCTGGCGAAACACCTCCGTCAGCCGGGTGTCCGCCGACAATGATGTTGGCCGGTCGGCGACAAGCTCGTTGGCCGGTTGGGTGAGTGCTGGAGACCCTGGCGCCGATGCGCAGGGCCCAGGGGATGCCGGC
Source organism: Synechococcus sp. UW140 (assembly GCA_943372935.1). Classification (GTDB taxonomy): domain Bacteria; phylum Cyanobacteriota; class Cyanobacteriia; order PCC-6307; family Cyanobiaceae; genus Cyanobium. Next base: position 42 of record CALSAP010000044.1, on the reverse strand, counting down.
ACCACTGACCAGCCACCAATGCAGCCTTTACATGGCCAAACG
>CALSAP010000043.1:0-14450 GCA_943372935.1 Synechococcus sp. UW140 | reverse complement strand
TCGTTTGGCCATGTAAAGGCTGCATTGGTGGCTGGTCAGTGGTGCCGGCATCCCCTGGGCCCTGCGCATCGGCGCCAGGGTCTCCAGCACTCACCCAACCGGCCAACGAGCTTGTCGCCGACCGGCCAACATCATTGTCGGCGGACAAGTGCCTCTTCCCGCTCTTCCATGCGTCAGGCGGCATAGGCCAGAGACTCATCGGTGTCTGCCTCTTCGATCTGCGGGTAGGACTGGAGGATCTTCTCCCGGCTGCTGCCACTGGCGATCAGCCCAACGATCATGCTGACCGTGATACGCAGCCCGCGTAGGCAAGGCTTACCGCCCATAACGGCCGGATCGTGGCTGATGCGAGGAAACAACGGGGTTTAAGCGTCGGCCGTGACCCTTTGACGAGCCGTCGTGGAGCTCATTTGTTGTAGGAAAAAATCGCTGAGATGCGCCGAATGGGCAGGGAATGAGACTTCACCCCTCCACCGAGCCAGTTAGCGGCAGGATCCGCGCCCGCACCAGCGTCATGGTCTGTCAGCCAGTTCCAGACGGGAGAGCAGCAGCAGGGTGCAGCAGCTTCTGAACCATTGCTGTGGTTGTACACAATGTACAGCCAGAACAATGGGTCAGCATGGGCGAGTCGCCTACCGTGATCCACGAAGGGCCCTCTCTGCGTTTTGAGAAGGTCAGCCACCCTTGAGAAAGGCCACGCAGGGCCTTCAACCGGCGTTCAGTTGCGAATCATCAGCTCCACGTCGTTGAGGCCCTTGAAGTCGCAGTCCATTGTGTACAGCCTGGCCTGATGGGTTCTGGTAGTGGCCAGAATGATGATGTCGGCCATGGGCAGTCGCCACGTGTGGCTGAGTTGTGCCGAGGCCATCGCGAGACGACTATCGAGATCCACGACAAGGCCTCGCTGTGTTCACGCAGCACCCACTTGAATAGCAAGCCAGCGGGCCGTTAGTGAACACCTCAATCCAGCCAGAGGAATCCACGACGGCTCTCTCTGCGCTCACAGGCGGTCAGCCTCCCTTTGGAAGGTGTTCTCCCCACGCAAAAATCCACGCGGGCCACCGGCGGTTGGCTGGCCACCTGTTCAATCCTGCCTGGCAGAGCCATCACCTGCAACTGCTGCCCCGGACTGAGGCCAAATTGCTCGCGCACCCGCTTTGGGATCACGACCTGGTATTTCGGGGAAACGGTTGCTAGATCCATGGCCAAATCGTAAGTCGGGATCCTGGTTGACGGCCGTTCAGGACTCCCAGATCTCGGTCAGATCCAGGCTCAACCCAGGGCATCGCTCTCCACCCTTGAGCGTCATGGCCCCTTGGAGACGCTGGGGGCAATGAAGGCCCCGCCACCGCCGTCGGTTTGGACAATCGAACCGCGAAGTGTCTTGCCGTCGCATACGAGTTGATCAAGACCCGTTGCACCATCAGGGATCTGGGCCAGCATCCAGACCTGTAGCTGCCGGCAGATCTCGGCCACATCCACCTGCAGGAACAGATAGCGGAAGGTGGAATCAGGGGACGTCGCCTGAGCTCAAGCCCCAACGCCTGGTTCAGCGCAGCGTGATGACGGATGGAAAAGCGCTCCAGATCCCGCAGGCTCTGGCATCCGCTCAAGATTGCGAGCACCGCCACCAGGAGCAGAAACCATTGGGGGAAGCGCACCCCGCGGCGCATCCGTCCCTCGGGGATCGCATGCAGAAAACTGATCAGGTCGGCAGAGGCATTGGCAGGAGAGGGTTCTGGCAAAGAAGGGATCCATTCCCGCCGACCAAACCCAATGGTCGCAGCCCTGCCGAGCTCACTTGTGACGGACTTTCAATCAGCCCTGTGGCATCAATGATCGTGCCCTGCTTCATGGCCATACCGTAGGCCTTGAGATGGGCTTTCACCAATATCTGCGTGCCCAGCTTATGCTTCTCGAGCAAGTGCCAAAACGCGAGGATCTTCGTCTCATCAGAGATTCGCTCGCTGACCCTGTCGATGCCAGCAAAGCGCCGCATCGTTGGCACCTCGATCAGGGCATCCTCCATCGCTGGGTCGCTGAGTGAATACCACTGCGGCATTAGGTGGATCCGCAGCATGGTGGCCAGCGGATAGACCGGACGGCCGCCCTTGGAGCTGGTTTTGGGGTAGTAGGGCTCGATCAGATCGATGAGCACTTACTTTCCAAGGCAGAAAAGGCTCCATCTCGGCGAGGAATGTCTCACGCTTGGTGCACTTTTTTGCTGGGGACTGCTCGTAGTCCCCGATTCCAAGCTGCTTTCCACCCATGAATCCAGTCCTTAGCTCCGATCACAGAGGTCTTATCCCGTGAATGGACTGGGTTTTCCAGGGTCGTCTTAGGAAGCCCTAAAATCGATCCAGAGTTGGTGGCCTAGGAATAAAGACTGTTCCTCGATGACCAGCGTCAGCGCAACACTGTCGAAGGAAAGATCGGCCAAGGGAAACGACGCTATGGTCTGATCATGACTTGCGAGAAACTCGCAGTCACCAACAGTTTAGCAATTCCACTGAATGCGTTGGCGATGAACCTCGAGAAGCTGCTGGAGCTTCTTTTTGTGATTTATGCCTACTCACTGGCGCTTCTCACGATCAATGGAGCATCCCGAAGTTCGCAATGGATGCCCCTGATTGATCAATCTGTTCCGACATTAAGAATCACCAGGAAATCTTCCTTGCTGCACACTGGTTGTGGAGAGAGTCCATGCGTCAATTACTCAAAAAGTCCAAGCCGGGAGGAAAAGAGCATAAAAAACGACCAAGTCTTAGAATGTAAGACTTGGTCGTGTTATCGGTTGGCCTAGGCTAGGTCCTAACTAGCTAAAGGAGCAACTCATGGCTCCAGTGGTCCCAGCTACTGTCACAGTAACTGTATCTTGAGCACTTGAGGTTTGACCAAGACATGAAACGCCAGTGGCATCACCAACTGCTGTACCCGTGAAAGTCCCACCCCCTGAAACGGTGCAACCAGAAGGTGCAACGCCAACTCCTGCAGAGGAAACAAATGTCGCACATTCTTTAGCGAGTCCTACTTTTTCTCCAACAATGGCGCCAAGTGAAGCTGCACTGCGGGCACCAAGGAAATTAGGCAGTGCCACGGCAGAGAGAATGCCCACGATAGCCACCACGATCATCAACTCAATTAGAGTGAAGCCCTTTTGAAGGGGATTCTTCTTTTCGCGCAGGCTGCGCATCAACGCCAGTTTGGTCTTGGGGGAGATGTTCATTGGAAAAGCCGAAAGGCTCTTGACTCCCACCAACTTATTCCACGAAAGGGGCAACTGCAAACTTGGCCCCGTGCTGCCGCATGACGGGAGGAGTTGTGGCTACTAAGCTTCAGATCTACTGCGGTGCATAGGGTCTTGAGAGCATCGGCTCCTCGATAGCGAGATGTGACAACGGTCTTTTCATTGTTCACTAGTATTGATTTGGTGCTTGATCTTGATGGGCCCTAATGATTCTCTAATGAAATCTTTGCGGTTTTCTCGGGTGGCTGAGCGATTCATCTGGACTCACCAGCAGTATTCGATGCGACGGCGGCTGCTTGGGCTGAGCTTGTTGGCCGTTCTGGGGGGCTATGCCTTGCTGATCGTGGCCACGGCGCTGCTGGCGAGCCAGGAACGGCGCACCCATCACCTTGCCACTGCAGCCAGTGTGCGCCAAGTGCTCCTTTCGCATCGGCCCCGGCCGCAGAATCTCGACAACATCAGCGCCATCTTGGCCCAACTGATCAGCCCTAACTTCCTGGGTTGGGTCGAGACCGACCAGGGCATCCCCTACGGCGCTGCCGACCAGATCCGTTTGTTTTCCCTACCGACCGGCATGTCGCTGTCTCGAATGCCGCCCCTCAAAGACGATTGGGATCAGGTTGCGGTGGTGCGTGTAGGCAAACTCACCTACCTCACTAGTTCGCAGCAGATTCGGCTGGGCCATCTCTCGATCCGCCTCCGCTATCTGGAAGACATCACCCAGAAGCTGGCCCAGCAACGTCTGCTGTTGATCCTGTTGGCGGCTGCGGCCGGCATCGCGACCCTGTTCACGGGCCTGCTCCTGCGGCCGGTGCTACTGCGCGGCCTCTCCCCCCTGGAGGATCTCGGCCAGCGCATGCAGGCGATCAGCACCGACACCCTCGACAGCCAGCGGGTGTTGGTGTCTGCCCAGCCCAGGGAACTGGCGCCGATTGCTATCGCCTTTAACGACCTGCTCGATCGCCTCTCAGCCTCCTGGGAGCGCCAGCGGGGCTTCGCCAATGGCGTGAGCCATGAGCTGCGCACCCCCATCAGCCTGATCAGAAATTACGCCAGCAGCCTGCGGCGCCGTTCCCACGATCTCTCCGATCAGCAGGCCGAGCAACTGGCATTGATCGAGCAGGAGGCAGGCCGTATGGGCCGGCTGGTGGCGGATCTGCTGGCTCTCACCCGCATCGAGGCCCATCGCACCCTCATGCCCTACGAGCCTTTCGATGTGGCCCAGGCAATCGAGCGGGTGGCGGAGCGGCTGCGTTCGCGCTGTTACGGCCGGCTACGCATCTGCCCCGGGGCCACCCAGTCGGCACGCACCTTCGCCCTGGGGGAGGCCGATCGCTTTGAGCAGTGCCTGACCAACCTGATCGAAAACGCTCAGAAATACGATCCAGGCGCCGGCCCGATTCAGTTGCGGCTCGATGCCAGCCTCGATCGGGTGGTGGTGCATGTCATCGATTCGGGCCCTGGCGTTCCGGACAACGAAAAAGCTTTGATCTTTGAGCGCTTCGGTCGAGGCCGGCAGACCCACGCCATCCCCGGCAGCGGTGTGGGCCTGGCGGTGGTCAGGGCGTTGATGGAGGCGATGGGGGGGAGCGTTTCAGTGGCGGATGGGCCGCAGGGTGGGGCTGATTTCCAGTTGCGTCTGAAGGCCGCAGCTCGCCTTCTCGGAGCATGAAACCCACGCCGCGCACCGTCTGGATCAGGGTGGGCAGGCCTTCGGGTTCGAGTTTGCGGCGCAGATAACGGATATAAACACCCAGCAGATTCTCGTCGCCGAAGTGGTTCTCGCCCCACACCTCGCGCAGGATGTCTTCTCGCCCCACCACCCTTCCCGCTCCGCGCAGCAGGCAAAGCAGAAGGTCGTATTCGCGCACGGACAGGGATATCGATTCGCCGGCCCGCATCACCTCCCGGGTGGCCGTGTTCACTGTGAGATCGGCGCAGCTGAGCAGATCGGAATTGGCCACCCCGCGCCAGTAGGCGGTGCGCCGTAGCTGGGCGCGGATGCGGGCCAAGAGCTCCTCGATTGAGAAGGGTTTGAGGATGTAATCGTCGGCGCCGGAATCGAGCGCTTCGACTCGGTCGCGGATGTCGTCGTGGCAGGTGAGCATCAGCACCGGGGTGATGTCACCGCTGGAGCGCAATCGCCGGCAGATCTCCACACCGCTGAAATCGGGCAGCGTCCAGTCGAGCAGCACCAGATCGGTGTTGGCATCGCGCAGGTGCATCAGAGCCCCCTGGCCGTCTTCGGCTTCGCTGACGCTGTAGCCCTCGCAGTTCAGTTCGCCGGCCAGAAACGTACGCATGCGCGGGTCGTCTTCGACGATCAGCAGCCGCGATGTGCTCAGCGGGGCGGCCCTTCCTTCAGCATGAAGCCAACACCACGCACCGTCTGGATCAGGGTGGGTTGGCCGGCCGGCTCGAGCTTGCGGCGCAGGTAGCGCACGTACACATCCAGAAGGTTGTCGTCGCCCAGCCAGTTTTCGCCCCACAGGGCATCGAGAATCGCGCGGCGTTCCTGCACCTGGTTGGGGTGACGCAACAGATGCATCAACAGATCGAACTCCTTGGCCGTGAGGTGGATCGATTCACCACCCCTGGCCACTTCACGGCTGGCGGGATTCACCTCCAGATCGGCCATCCGGAGCACGCCGCCTTCCTGTTCATCGATGCCGCTGCGGCGCAGCCGAGCCCGCACCCGGGCCAGCAGCTCTTCGATCGAAAACGGTTTGATCAGGTAGTCATCAGCGCCAGAATCGAGCGCCTCCACCCGTTGCTGCACCTCATCACGGGCCGTGAGCATCAGAACGGGCGTGGAAATCCCGCCTTTGCGCATGCGACGGCAGACTTCCACACCGCTGAAATCGGGCAGGTTCCAATCGAGCAGTACAAGGTCCCAGGTTTGGCTGCGGATCCTGCCCAAGGCCTGTTGCCCGCAGGCCGCCTCTTCACATTCATACCCCTCGACGGCCAGCTCGGAGGAGAGGAAGCCGCGCATCTCGGGATCGTCATCGACGATCAGCAGGCGGGCGCCGGTCATCGGGTCGGTGGCGTGGAACGTCGCTTGGCCAAAGGGGGATAAAGCTCTCTGGAGTTGAGAGGCGCAATCGTTTCACATTATACCAGCGTGAGAATTGTCTTGCAAGCTTGTAGGCATCCTCCCCAGCTGGCTTCCGTCGATGTGTCCAGGCGGGTGAAGGAAGCCCCGGGCCCACTGAGATCGATCGGCTTGACATGGGTCAGGCTTCGACCATGCCTTGGGCCTGGATTAGTTTTTCTGTCAATCTGTATCTCTCGGACGGGCGGCGTCCAAATTAGCCCAAAGGCGCCGGTATAGTTTCACCTCCCTGCCTCATCCACACGTGGGCGGGAGGTCATTCCCCATCAGCCTGGCTTAAAACAACGAAGCGGCTGCAATGGTGATGGACTTGACCAAAGGGCCCCACGGACCCACACACCCAGCCCGCGCACCATGGAGGCCGATCGGATCAGGACGCCCACACTCTCGGTGCGCATGGCCCGGTGGGGCATCGCGATCGTGGCGCTGTACGGCCTGATCGCCCTGGTCACGCCCCTGCTGGTCCATGGGGCCCTGCTGCCCGATCCCAATGCCGGCCTGGAGAATCCAATCTATGCCCCGCCCTCGTTCGGGCACTGGTGCGGCACCGATCGGCTCGGCCGTGATGTCTGTGTGCGCACGCTCGCCGGCAGCAGTGTGGCCCTGCAGGTGGTGCTCAGCGCCTTGGTGCTGGCGCTTGTGATCGGTGTTCCACTCGGCATGGTGAGCGGCTATCTCGGCGGCGGTGTCGATCGGGTGTTGGTGCTGGTGATGGACACCCTGTACACCTTGCCGGTGCTGCTGCTCTCGGTGGTGCTCGCCTTTCTGCTGGGCAGGGGCCTTCCCAATGCCGCCGCCGCTCTCTGCGTGGTGTACGTGCCGCAGTACTTCCGGGTGGTGCGCAACCAATCGGCCCAGGTGAAGGCCGAGCTGTTCATCGAGGCGGCCCGCTCCCTCGGCGCCGGCCCCGCCTGGATCCTGCGCCGCTACCTCTTCCGCAACGTGATCACCTCGGTGCCGGTGCTGCTCACCCTCAATGCGGCGGACGCCGTGCTGGTGCTGGGGGGACTGGGTTTTCTCGGGCTGGGCTTGCCGGAGACCATCCCGGAGTGGGGCAGCGATCTCCAGCAGGCGCTGACGGCCCTTCCCACCGGCATATGGTGGACAGCCCTGTTCCCGGGGCTGGCGATGTTCGTTCTGGTGCTGGGCCTCTCCTTCCTGGGAGAGGGGCTGGAGAATTGGCTGTCGGGGGGAGGGGAGTCGACTGGGTGATGGCAGGCCCCGGATCCCTTCCTATGGTGCAGCTACTCGCTGGAGAGCACCGTGCCTTGGTGGCTGGACCTGTTTCTGCTGGCACTCTCCGTGTTCCTGTGGGCCAGGGGCAGTGATACACCTGATGACGTGTGGAGCGTTTTTCAGAAGGGTCTGGCTTTTGTGGCGGTCATGGTGGTGCTGCTGGGTGGCCGACAGCTGCTGTTCGAGTTTCTTGCCCTGGGTCTTGCCATCTGGTTGCCCAGTGCTGCGCGACTGGATCAGACCCGTCGAGAGCTCTGAGATCCCCCAGGCGGCCGATCTCCTGTCTGACGGCTGATGGATCCGGACTTCCTTGACCATCTCGAGCGCATTGATTCCATCGGCCAGGCGCTGCAGGCGTTGCCATGGATCGGGGCCGCTGAGCTGGAGTCCGTGGTTCAGATCCTGTTGGATTTCGATTCTGAGTACTGGACCTTCACCAGGCATCTTTCCCTGCCGCTCTATCAGGAACTCCAGGCGCTCCTCAGCCAGGCCGGTGGCGGGCGCTGTTTTGCAGAGCGCCCGAGAGTGTCGGTCGTTGTGCCCGTGCACAAGGCCAGCGAGCGCTTGCTGCGCCCAGCCCTGCGCAGCCTGAAGCATCAGGTGGGAGTCAGCATGGAGTGCTTGATCAGTATCGATGGGGACGGTGCGGATCTGCATCTGGTGCAGCAGATTCTGGCTGATCTGGGGGAGGAAGACGAGCATTGGAGTGTCTCGGTGCTTTTCAGTGAAGTGAATCGTGGCGTTGGAATGTGCCGGAATCTGGCCCTGAAGAAGCTGACAAGTCCCTACTTCAGTTTTCTTGATGACGATGATCTGTTCCATCCCCTGCGCTGCCTGCACGGACTGCTCCTCATGGCCCTGGAGGGGGTCCCGCTGATCAAGACAAGTTCAAGTCGTGTGAGCATGACTCAGAAGAAGATCGTGTTGATCAACCACAGCCTGATCAGCTGTGGGTTGAACAGCTTCATCGCTTCCGCTGACCTGTTGACGTCCTATGGATACCTGGCCGATCTGCGTTACTATGAGGACTCCGAGTACATGCAACGCCTCCAGTTCTTTCATGTTCCCCATGTGAGTTCTGGGGCTGTGGGGCATTTTCTGCATACGGAACCTCACCCGGATCACGTGTCGCTGGCGTCGCCATGGCGCCGGGAGGTGCATCCGATTGAAGACCACCCGTATCTCTGTGGATCGGTGATTGCCGCCGCCAACGAGGAGTGTGTCCGTTACGACAGAGAGTTTCTACAGCACTACAGGGACGCGATCGCCGATGCGCTGCTGGGTCGTTTCCCAGGCGAATGACGGGGACAGAACTCCTGGGCCTGTGAGGCGCCCCACGTTCTGGGCCTGACCTAGGCTTGGCCTCTCGCTAGCGACCCCATGGCTGCCATCACAATTGTAACGATTGAGCCGTTGGGTTACTCGCATGTCCGTGCCTTTGACGAGGTCCGACTTCTTCTTTACCACTCACTTGCGGCGTTGGGGCATGCGGTTGAGCTGCGGACGAATGCCTATTGGGAGAGTGCCATCAATATCGTTCTAGGCGCCCATTTGCTCCAGCCTGCTGAGGTCGCCTCCATTCCCGCCAACAGCATCATCTTCAACACAGAGCAGCTGGGTGGCGATTTCACAACCTGGGCCAGCCAGATTGTCGAGCTTACCAGGACCTTTCCAGTGTGGGATTACTCCCATGCAAATCTCAGCCTCTTGCGTGAGTTGGTACCAGGCAAACCATCGGCTCACTTTGTTCATTTACGACTTGGCTATCATGCCCGTCTGGAGAAAATCGACAGGAGCGTGAGCCGAACCAGGGATTTTCTCTTCTTTGGCTCCATGACACCTTTGCGGGAGCAGATCCTCGGGGGGGTTCAGCTGTCCGACAGCTTGCGCGTTCAGGCGTTTTTCGGCGTTTACGGCTGGACCCGGGATGGATTGCTTTCGAGATGTGCAGCGGCCTTGAACATCCATTCCCATGCATCAAGGATTCTGGAGTGGCCCCGCATCATCCATCTGTTGGCCAACCGGGTTCCCTGCATTGCCCTTCTCCACTCCGACACCTACGCCGAAGACTCTCAACTTGACTATGTTCTTCCCTGTGATGAGTCCGACCCCACACCGCAGCTGGAGGCCTTGTATGGCCAGCCAGAACTGCTGAATCAGCATGCGGACGCGGCCTTGGAGCGTTTTCGGCTTGAGGACCAGGCCCAGTTCACCCAACAGGCACTCGACCAGACCTATGGCTCAGCGCCATGGCCCCCATCCAGCCCATCGCGTCAAGCCTGGTCGGCTGTTGGCCGTGACGAACCGGTGGATGTTCATTGGTATCTGCATAAGTATCAGTGGACGTACAGTGACCCCCGCGACATCACAACATACCATCGCCAGGAAGGCTGTTTTCGACAGTACCATCCCAGCCCATCCTTCATCCACAACTTCAAGCAGCCCCTGAGCATCAAGGCCTTTGACGCTCCCAAGGCCACCGATGGAGTGCGGGCGGACGGTTCGGCGTCCATGCGATGTGCGGCCGTGCTGCATTTCCATACGCCCACCAAGGCGCGCCTATTCTTCGCTGATTTCGGTTGCCATCTCGTGGGTAAGGTCGATTTCTTCATTACCACTTCGGAAGCACTGGTGGGCAGTGTTCTTTTGTCCTTGGCTCAGGACTATGGAATCGCCAGCATGGATGTACGCGTCATCCCCAACATCGGGCGGGACATTCCAAGCAAGTACCTTGTTTTCAATACGGAGCTGCAGGCCTACGACCTCTGTCTCTTCTCCCATGGCAAGGAGTCGGATGGACAGTGGTTCCACGATCAGAACCTGATGCTCGCCGGCTCCCGCGGGCGAGTTGAGGCGATCAGGCAGTTGTTTACAGACCAACCCCAGCTGGGTCTGATCTTTCCCGAGTATCCCTCGAGTCTGCTGTGGCTGATCGGCTGGGGAAGCATGCGTCCGCTGGTGGATACGCTGCTGGCCCCATTGGGCTGCGATACAAGCTCGGTTGACATCCTTGAGTACCCAGCGGGCGGCTTCTACTGGGCACGCCCCGCGGCACTGATGATTCTCCATTCGCTGGGACTAACGCTTGAATCATTGCCCCCGGAGCCGCTGGCGCCCGATAACACCCTGTTGCATGCACTGGAGCGGATGCCTTGTCTGTCGTGCGAAATGATGGGATTCACCTGGGAGAAGATTGCCAGAGAGGAGGCGTCGGTTTTTTCTCCCCGGCCGTCGCGTCCTGAATTTGCCGGAGATTCGCCGTCTATGCTGACCGCATCTCTTCAGGTTTCATGACCGATAACGAGCTATCCGTCAGGCAGCCGTTCGGGGTTGATCGTGCGCCTGATCTGGAGCAGGTGCTCACCCTGCTTCGGGCTCAGCCAGGACCGGTATCGCTCGTTCATCTGCATCATTTTGATGCGCTTGGTTACCTGCCGCTGGTCTGGCGCGAGCTGTTGCTTGGGTTGCAGCGTCAGGGTCATACCGTCTATCTGAGCACCTGCTCCGGATTCGACGATGAGGCGTTGGACTTTCTGGCGGATCATCGGATTCTGGGCCTGAGACGATCCAATCAAGGTCGCTGCATCGGTGCCATTCGGGATACGGCCATAATCGCCTCCCAGCTGGCCTCGCAGGGGCTGAGTTTCCGTCATGTTCTGTTCATCAATGACAGCGTGCTTCCCCTCGGGCCCGATTCGGCAGCATTGCAGGTTCTGGAGGAGGTCATGGCCCTGGCGGCTGATTCTCAGGGTGCGGCCCTGGCAGGCTTGACCGATAGCTTTGAATCGGGTTACCACCTGCAATCCTATTGTTTGTGTGCCAATTCGTTGCTGCTTCTGGATCCCGCTTGGCAGCGCTTCTGGCGATCGCTTGATGTGCTTATCCCCAAGAACCAGTTGATCTCAAGTGGTGAAGTCGGACTGTCTGTGGCCATGCAGTCCTCCGGAGTTGCCCTACTTCCCTTTTATCCCCTTATCACCCGGTTATTGAGCAATCCCTCGGTCGTTGAAGACCTGGCCTGCTGTGGTGAGTACGCGTTTGAGCAGATCAATCCATCGTTGTTCCTCTGGCGTGCACTGAGGGCGGAGGGCTATCCGTTTGTCAAGAAGATCCTGATGTTTGCGCTGCCGACGCGACTAGGCGGTGCCCTTGCTGTACAGCAGACCCTGGCTGAATTGGAGCTTCCCTCACGGACGATGGTTGCTGCCGATCTGCAGCGCGTGCTCCTGTCCCGTTCCCGCCAAGATGCCGATGGGCGGAGGGAGAGCTCCCCTGGCGCTGATCCCCTGTCATCTCCGGCCGATGTGCCCACCCGACTGGAGGAACTGCGAAAGCATGTTTCCATGGCGGCCATCGGCATGGAAATCGGCCCATTTCAAAGGCCGATATGCCCGAAGAGGGAGGGATTCAACTGCTTGACAGCGGACATTATGCCTCGCGATCAGTTGCTTCAAGCCTACAGCGATGATCAAGATGTGATCACTCTTCGAGAGAACGTGGAGGAGGTGGATGTGCTGCTTTCCGCAGGACTGCTGGCCAGCGTGGTGGCTTACGCCAAAAGCCAGGATGCCCGTTTGAAGAGTGCAGAATGCTGCTTGAGCTACCTGATCTCCTCCCATAACTTTGAGCATCTTCCAGATCCGATCGCGTTCCTCAATGACGCAGCGATGCTCCTGGAGGACGGGGGCTTTCTGACCCTGGCCATCCCCATCGGCACCCGCTGCTTTGATTGCTTCCGTCCCCTCTCCACCACGGGGCAACTGATGAATGCGCACTTGTCCGGCCGCGTGAAGACGTCGCTTGGCGCGATGTTTGATCAGTCGGCCTCAGCGGCTACATTCTCTGGTGGAAAGGCCATCCGATGCCGGAACTTCGATTTTGACCAAGTGGCCGTTGAGGCCTGCGGTGGAACGATTGATGCCGACGCCTTCAACGCGTTGCAGTTCACCCATGAGTTTGGTCACGCTGGTGGAATCCATAACTTTGTGTTTAATCCCTATAGTTTTCTGCTGATCATGGAGGACTTGCAGGCCTGTGGCTTTCTGCCTCTTCTGCGCGTTCAAGAGGTGATTGATCGCGGCAATGACGAGTTCATCGTGCACATCGAGAAACTCCCGGAAGCCTCCCGCTGTTCCCGGCCCCTCGGCGCCGAGCGGCGCACCGAGCTGCTCAGGCAGGCGATCGGCTACTACCTCGACGACCTCAACGCCTCCCGTCAGCAGCCGCGCAGCACCCCTTGAGCAGGTGCAGCCGGACGGCCGGCCCTGCCCTCAGCAGCGCAGACGCACCCCCCGCGGCAGCTCCTCGAGGATGGCGCCTTCGGGGCTGAGGGCCGGGTAGGGGCGCCCCTCGCGGCGGCACCAGTCCGCCACCTGCGGGTAGGCCCACTCGAACAGCAGCCGGCCGTAGCGCTCCGCCGGCAGGCCCTCGCCGTGGCCCGGCAGGCCGCCCTTCGCCTGCCGCTGCCGCAGCGCCTCGAACAACAGGATGGCGGTCGCCACCGACACGTTGAGCGACTGCACCATGCCAACCATCGGAATCACGATCGCCTGGTCAATCGCCGCCGCCGTCTCCTCGCTCAGCCCCCACTTCTCCGCCCCCAGCACGAAGGCGGTGGGCCCGGTGAAGTCACAATCGCGGTAGTCCACCGCCTGGGCCCCCAGGTGGGTGCCGTAGAGCCGGAAGCCGTCGGCCTTGAGCCGCGCGATGGCGTCGCTGCTGCGCTGGTGCCGGTGCAGCGCCACCCACTTCTGGCTGCCCAGGGCCGTGCTGTTGAAGGTGGGCGTCCGTCCCGGGAGGCTGACGGCATGGGCCTCGAGCACCCCCACCGCATCGCAGCTGCGCAGGATCGCCGAGAGGTTGTGGGGCTTGTCCACATGCTCCAGCAACAGCGTCAGATCGCCCATGCGGCGATCGAGCACCGCGCGCAGGCGCTCGAAGCGGCGGGGCAGCAGCGGCATGGCCCTGGCAAAACGCCATCATCGGCGTTGCCCTCCCCGTCGCCTCCGCCATGGCCAGCACGGTTGCCGCCGACTTCGGGGGTTCCTTCGACAGCCGCGTTTACGCGATGGTGTGTCGCATCCCCCACGGCCAGCTGGCCACCTACGGCCAGGTGGCCGAGTTGATCGGTGCCTACGGCTGCGCCCGCCAGGTGGGCTGGGCCCTGCGGCGCCTGCCCCTGCCTTCGGCGGTGCCCTGGCAGCGGGTGGTGAATGCCCAGGGGCGCATCGCCATGAGCCCCGGCCGTGAGGGCAGCGACTGGATGCAGCGCGAGCTGCTGCTGGCCGAGGGGATCGCCGTGGCTCCCGACGGCCGCCTGCCCCTGGCCCAACACCGCTGGCGCCCACCGCTGGAGCTGGCCGAGCCCTCCTGTACAAAGGAGTGAACCGTCTCGGGAGCCCGCCGATTCACGCCAGCGACGCTGTCCCCGGCGACACCATTCCCGGCCTGGCCTCCCGGCGGCTGGCCTGGCAGGTGCTGCAGGCGGTCGCGGCCGGCGCCTACGCCGATGCCGCCCTGGAGCGGGAGCTGGCCTCCCTGGCCCGCGCCGGGGGTGGCCTGTCCCCGGCCGACCGGGCCCTGGCCACCGAGATCGCCTACGGGGCGATCCGTCAGCGGTTGCTCCTCGACGGCTGGATCGATGCCCTGGGCAAGGTGTCCGCCCTGCGCCAGCCCCCGGCCTTGCGCTGGCTGCTGCACGTGGGGCTCTACCAGCTCCTGTTCAGCGACCGGGTGCCGGCGGCGGCGGCGGTGAGCACCACCGTGGCCCTGGCCAAGCGCGTCGGGCTCGGCCGCCTCGCCCCTGTCGTGAACGGGATGCTGCGCTCCCTGCTGCGGCGCCGGGAGGCCCGG
>CALSAP010000042.1:0-14517 GCA_943372935.1 Synechococcus sp. UW140 | reverse complement strand
GCTGGTCAGGCAGGGGGCGGTGCTTTGACAACATCCTGGTGGAGAGGCTCTGGCGCACCGTCAAATATGAGGAGGTCTACCTCCGTGCCTATGGCGATGGCTGGGAAGCCGAGATCAGCCTGGCCCGCTTCTTCTGGAGGTATGGCCATGTAAGACCACACAGCTCCCTGGGAGGCAAAACTCCCCATGAGGTCTACACTGAGACCAAACCCTGTTCTTCCCGCCCGGAGTTAACGATGTCAGGGGCCGAATCTGTCCAATAAAAGCCATCCACCTCACCTCCAGGGCTCGGCACACATCGGCAACGGTCTGTCCTTGGTTCAGTAGCTGGTCTGCCGTCCGCAGTTTGCGGATGATCTGCTCGGGGTTGTGGCGTTTGCGTTTCATGGGGCTTCTCCTGGCCAAGTCTGGCCGGTAGGGAAGCTCTCATAACGACTGGATCAGTTTTTGGGGTCCATGTCACAATGGCTACGGTTTCACGTCCACTACACCCCTACCTACGCCTCCTGGCTGAACCCGGTGGAGCGCTGGTTTGGGATCATCACCGACCCAGCGGGCGATCCGGCGCGGCAGCTTCTCGAGTGTCCTGGCAGGAGGCTTCCGCGCAGCGGTAGGAGCTGATCGTCAAGATCGAGCAGTTCGTGGCGGCTTACAACAAGACCAAGGCCCCGTGCAACTGGACGTCCACGGCGGATTCAATCCTGGTGAAGCTCCAGCGACTTTGCTCGCAAATCTCCGGGACATGCTCCTAGTGGGAAATCACACAAAGGGGAGACAACTCACAACGGTTACATGAAATAGGCCACGATGAGCACCAATATAAGCACACCCAGGAGCTCCACTCCAGAAATTCTGTAAAGGGGATGGCTGTCTTCGGCGAGGGTGAAGAGCCGGTAGCGGCGCTTGGAGGTGCGTTTCCTCAATTTCTGTGTGGATTGACGCTTTTGCATGGCCCATCTCTTCCAGCAGCGAACGGCAGCCACGACGGCAGGTGCTGCCGGATCGCGACCGGAGCTACACGGCTGGTTCCGCGGAACGTTTTCCCAATTTAGTCGTTCCCTAAGGTTGTGCGTGTTTTGTTCACAGCATGTTTCACTCCGGCGGCTCAGTGGGTCGTGCCAACGGGCTCTTCCTGGCGAAATGAGGGTGTGAGTTCGACAGGGTTGTGGCGACGGGACCCACATCAATGGTCCTGTTCCCCCCTGTGGATCGGATCACCCGATGTCGGCTGAGATCCCTTGGAGCGTCTCGCGGCCACTGATCTCGTGCATGGCGACCTTGCCCTGCGCTTGTGGCTATCGCTGCGGCGTTTGCTCAACTCCTTCGGAGAAGGCTTCGCCTACGGTGTGAGGCCCCATTCAGGGGCGATATCCCGCCTCACAGGTTAACGGTGGAGTCTCTCATGAGCGACACGACCGCCTCAGAGGGGGCATCTCAAGCAATCTTTGCCCGAGATCCAATCAGGAATCAGGACGCCGTGAATGGTTCATCAAGGAGTGACTGTTGGAAAGTGATCTAAACGGAGCCAATAAAGCTTGGTTGATCTTGTTGAGCCCAGTAAAGAGAGCAGGCACGGTGGTACGCAAAAGTCAAAGACGCGACGCTTGCGGAACCGTTCAATCATCCGCCCAGATGTAGCGGGTGAGTTCGCTGCCATCGGGCTCGGGCGCCGCGAGGGCGAACTCCACACAATCGGCCACTTCGGCATCAATCTCCTTCTCGATCGCCTTGAGTTCCTCAGCCGTGGCCAGGCCCATGTCCGTCAGGCGCAGGGCCAGTTGCTTGATGGGATCGCGCTTGGCCCAGAACTCCTTCTCGGCCGCTTCACGCAGCTCATCGGGATCCGCCAGGGAATGGCCACGGAACCGGTAGGTGAGGCACTCCAGCAGCGTGGGGCCTTCACCAGCCCTGGCCCGCTCAATGGCCCGCTGGGCCGCGGCCCTCACGGCCAGCACATCCATGCCATCCACTTCTTCACCGACCATGCCGAAGCCCGCCGCCTTGCGCCAGATTTCCGGTTCGCTGGTGGCCCTGTTGTGGTCCATGCCGATGGCCCAGCGGTTGTTCTCGACCACGAACAGGATCGGCAGCTTCCAGAGCGAGGCCATGTTGAGGCACTCGTAGAACTGGCCGATGTTGCAGGTGCCATCCCCGAAGAAGGCGGCCGTGACGGCATCGCTGTCGGCCTGGCCGAGGGCGTCGCGCTTGTAGCGGCTGGTGAAGGCCGCTCCAAGGGCCACCGGGATGCCCTCGCCGATGAAGGCATAGCCACCGAGCAGGTGGTGCTCCCGCGAGAACAGATGCATCGAACCCCCACGACCCTTGCTGCAGCCCGTGGCCTTCCCGAACAGCTCACTCATCACCTCCCGGGCCGGCACTCCGCAGCTCAGGGCATGCACGTGGTCGCGGTAGGTGCTGCAGAACCAATCGTGCTGCAGGCGCATCGCCCGGATCACACCGGTGGAGACGGCTTCCTGACCGTTGTACAGATGCACGAAGCCGAACATCTTGCCCCGGTAGTACATCTCGGCGCACTTGTCCTCAAAGCGGCGCCCCAGGGTCATGTCCCGGTAGAGCATCAGCCCCTCGTCCCGGCTGACGCTGGCCCGCTCGGCCGGATACAGACCCTCCAATCGCACCGCATGGCTGCCGGCCTCCTCAGAAGACGCGGCGGCCCCAGGGCTGGCGGGCTGGGCTGCCCGCGCCGCGGTCAATTCCTGAGTCATGGCAGGAAGGCGATGCGATTCATGGCCCCGACTGTACGGGGTCCGTTCCCTGGTGACAGTCAAAACCACTGCCTCTGACTACAGTCGCGCCCCAGCGTCATCATCGGATTGGACCTGCCGATCGATCATTTCCGCTTGCTGGGCGTACCTCCGTCCGCGGATGCTCAGGGGGTCCTGCGCACCCTCCAGTCGCGCCTGGACCGTCCGCCCCACGCAGGGTTCACCGCCGAAGCCCTGCAGGCACGGGCGGAGCTGCTCAGGGCCAGCGCCGACTTGCTCTCCGATGCCGATCGGCGCGCCACCTACGAAGCGGAGTTGACCAGTCTGGCGGGCAGCGAGGGAAGCCTGCAGCCGGCCCTGGAGATCGCCAGCGCCCGTCAGGTGGGTGGGCTGGTGTTGCTGATGGAAGGGGGCCAGCCCCTGGAGGCCTTCGAGCTGGCCAGCCGCTCGCTGCAACCGCCCCAGTCGCCTACCCTCGGCAGTGGCCGCGAAGCCGATCTCACCCTGCTGGCGGGGTTGTCCTGCCTCGCGGCCGCCAGCGAACTGGAGGAGCAGCGACGCTTCGAAGCCGCGGCCCGCACCCTGCAGCAAGGTCTGCAAGTGCTGCAACGCCTCGGCAGACAACCCGACCTCAGGGAAACCATGCACTCCCAGCTGGAACACCTCACGCCCTACCGGGTGCTCGACCTGCTGAGCCGGGATCTGGCCGCCGGTGTCGAGCGACAGGAGGGCCTGGAGCTGTTGGAGCAACTGGTGCAGCGGCGCGGGGGTCTGGAAGGAGATGGCGATCCCCAGTTCCCCAGCCAGGACTTCCAGCCCTTCTTCCACCAGATCCGCGCCTTCCTCACCGTCCAGGAGCAGGTGGATCTGTTCAGCCGCTGGGCAGCCAGCGGCTCCGACGCCGCTGATTTTCTGGCCACCATCGCCCTGACCGCCTCCGGGTTTGCCCAGCGCAAACCCGAGCGCATCGCCGAAGCCAGACACCGCCTGCAGCGCAGCGGCCGGAAGGGGATTGAACCGCTGCTGGCCAATCTGCATCTGCTGCTGGGTGAGGCCGACATGGCACGAACCTGCTTCGACCAGGGCGCCAGCCAGGAGCTGAAGCAGTGGGCCGCCGGCAAGAGTGTCGACCCACTGGGTCAGCTCTGCGCCTGCTGCAGCGACTGGCTGGTGCGGGATGTGCTGCCGGGCTACCGGGATCTGGAAGCCGAGCCCGACCTCGTCGCGTACTTCAGTGACCGGGATGTGGTGGCCTACGTCGAACGGGAGGACCAACGCCGAGGCCGCGCCTATCTCGCCACCCCGGCAGCCGCAGGGCCTGCCCCAGGCCCTGCCTTCCCCCCCTTCGACGACCTCGGCCTGGGAACACTGCCTCCCCCTGTGCACCTGAGCCTCGATGGAGGTGCCGCCGGCGGCTTCGCCCCACCCCCTGCAGCCGGCGCCTCAACGGATCCCGGTGACGACGGGGAGCTCGATGACGACGTTCCCTTGCGCTGGCCAGTGCCGCCGCGGCGCTGGCTGCTGGGGGGCGCTGCCGCCCTGCTGCTGGTGCTGGTCGCTGCCTGGGTGTTGCGGCAGCGCCAGAGCTCGCCCGCACCGGCGCCGGCGCCAGTTCCGCCGGTCACCGCTCCGAAGCCCACTTCGAACCCCGCTCCGAGGCCCGTGGCAGGGCTTCGCGTCACCCCACTCACCGTGAGCCGTCCCGATGCGGCCCAGGTGCGCCGCCTGCTGGAGAACTGGCTGACCGTGAAGAGCGGTGTGCTGGCGGGAGAACCGATCCCGACTGGCCTGGATCGCATCGCCCGGGAAGGGCCGATGGCCCTGCTGGCCCGGGAACGCCGCGGCGATGTCGCCCGGGGCCAGAGCCAGCAGCTGGACGTGCAGATCATCGATCTCAGCCTCTCGGAAAGAGGCCCTCAGCGCATCGTCGCCGTTGCCCGACTGCGCTACAGCGACCGGCGCCTTGATGCGAACGGAAAGGTGGTGGAGACCACGGCGCCGTTGGAGCTGCGCAATGGTTATGTATTCGGACGCGACGGCGACAGCTGGCGCCTGGCGGCCACCCAATCCCTCAACTGATGTTCGACGAACTCTCCCAGCGCTTTGAAGACGCGGTCAAGGGACTGCGGGGTCAGGCGGCCATCTCGGAAACGAACGTCGACGGCGCCCTCAGGGAGGTGCGGCGGGCACTGCTGGAGGCCGACGTGAGCCTGCCGGTGGTGAAGGACTTCGTCGAGGAGGTGCGGCGCAAGGCCGTGGGGGCCGAGGTGGTGCGGGGGGTGAGCCCGGATCAGAAGTTCATCCAGCTGGTGCACGAGCAGCTGGTCGACACCATGGGGGGCGCCAACGCGCCCCTGGCCCGGGCGACGGACGGGCCTACCGTCATTCTTATGGCCGGTCTGCAGGGTGCCGGCAAGACCACCGCCACTGCCAAGCTGGGCCTGCACCTCAAGGAACAGGGGCGGCGCGCCCTGCTGGTGGCCGCCGATGTCTACCGGCCGGCCGCCATCGACCAGTTGCAGACCCTGGGCCGCCAGATCGGCGTGGAGGTGTTCAGCCTCGGCAGTGACGCCAAGCCCGAAGAGATCGATGCCGCCGGCGTGGCCAAGGGACGGGACGAGGGCTTCGACACCGTGCTGGTGGACACCGCCGGCCGGCTCCAGATCGATGCCTCGATGATGGAGGAGATGGTCCGGATCCGGGAGGCGGCGGCACCGGATGAGGTGCTGCTGGTGGTGGATTCGATGATCGGCCAGGAGGCCGCCGAACTCACTCGCGCTTTCCATGAGCAGGTGGGCATCACCGGCGCCGTGCTCACCAAGCTGGATGGGGATTCCCGCGGCGGGGCGGCGCTCTCGATCCGCAAGGTCAGCGGCGCCCCGATCAAGTTCATCGGCACCGGCGAGAAGGTGGAGGCGCTGCAGCCGTTCCACCCGGAACGGATGGCGAGCCGGATCCTGGGCATGGGCGATGTGCTCACCCTGGTGGAGAAGGCCACCAAGGAGGTGGAGCTGGCCGATGTGGAGAAGATGCAGCGCAAGCTGCAGGAGGCCAGCTTCGATTTCTCCGATTTCGTTCAGCAGATGCGTCTGATCAAGCGCATGGGCTCCCTGGGCGGGCTGATGAAGCTGATCCCGGGGATGAACAAGATCGACGACGGCATGCTCCGGCAGGGGGAGAGTCAGCTGAAGCGCATCGAGGCCATGATCGGCTCGATGACCGAGGCCGAACGCCGGCAGCCCGAACTGCTCGCCTCCCAGCCCTCCCGCCGGCGCCGCATCGCCGCCGGCAGTGGCCACACACCGGCCGACGTGGACAAGGTGCTCACCGACTTCCAGAAGATGCGTGGCTTCATGCAGCAGATGAGCCGGGGAGGGATGCCGGGAATGCCCGGGATGCCGGGCATGGGTGGCTTTCCCGGCATGGGGGGGATGCCTGGGATGGGTGGTGGCATGCCGGGGATGGGGGCCCCTGGTGGCCGCGGCGGTGGCAAGCCGCCCAAGCCCCCGAAACCGGCCAAGAAGCGCAAGGGCTTTGGGCAGCTCTGAGCACCCCTGTAGGATTGGGGGCTGTATTTCGAGCACCATTTCCAGATGATCAAGCTCCGGCTGAAGCGGTTCGGCAAGAAACGGGAAGCGAGTTTCCGTCTGGTGGCCACCAACAGCACCTCCCGCCGCGATGGCCGTCCGCTTGAGGAGCTGGGCTTCTACAACCCCCGCACCAAGGAAACGCGCCTGGACACCGAGGCCATCCGCCTGCGCCTCGGCCAGGGAGCCCAGCCCACTGACACCGTGCGCACCCTGCTCGAAAAGGGCGGTCTGATCGAGAAGACCGTTCGTCCGGCCGAAACCGTTGGCAAGCTCCAGCAGGCCGCAGCCCGCGAGGCCGCCGCTGCCGCTGCGATCAAGGAAGCGGAAGCCGCCAAGCAGGCCGCTGCGGCCAAGCTGGCTGAGGAGGCTGCGTCGGCTGCTGCTGCAGCCGCAGCTACCGATGCCGAACCTGCTGCCACCGAGGCCTGAGCGAGCTCTCCTCCACGTTTGCCCTGCCTGACAGCGGCGCCGCCGTTGCCCTGGCGGGCATCGATGGTGCTTCCCTGCGGCGGCTGGAAGCCCTGACGGGCACCCAGATCGTTCTGCGGGGCCTTGATCTGCAGATCCGTGGCCGAACGAGCCAGGTGGACAGGCTGCTTGCTCTGATCCAGTTGCTGGAACCTCTCTGGCAACGCGGGGAGTCCATCAGCCCCGTGGACATCCAGGCGGCCCTGACGGCCCTGGACACCGGACGCTCCGACCAGCACCGCAGCATGGGGCTCCAGGTGCTGGCCACGAGCGTCACCGGCCGGCCTCTGCGTCCTCGCACCCTGCGGCAGAACAACTATGTCGAGGCGATCGAACGCCACGACCTGACCCTGGCGATCGGCCCCGCCGGCACCGGCAAGACCTTTCTGGCCACGATCCTGGCCGTGCGCATGCTGCAGGAGCGCAAGGTGGAGCGGCTGGTGCTGACGCGCCCGGCGGTCGAGGCCGGCGAGCGGCTTGGCTTCCTGCCCGGCGACCTGCAGCAGAAGGTGGATCCCTATCTGCGTCCCCTCTACGACGCCCTCCACGGGCTCCTCGGTCAGGAGCGCACCACCCAGCTCCTGGAGAAGGGGGTGATCGAGGTGGCGCCCCTGGCCTTCATGCGCGGCCGCACCCTGGCCGACGCCTTTGTGATCCTGGATGAGGCCCAGAACACCACCTGCGCCCAGATGCGCATGGTGCTGACGCGGCTGGGGCAGAACTCCCGCATGGTCGTGACGGGCGACACCACCCAGATCGATCTGCCCCCGGGTCAGCTGAGCGGCCTGGTGGAGGCCGAGCAGGTGCTGCAGGGGGTGGAAGGCGTGGCCATCTGCCAGTTCACCGATGCGGATGTGGTGCGCCATCCCCTGGTGCAGCGGCTGGTGCAGGCCTACGCCCGCCGCGATGCCCGCCCGACGCCCCCCCCAGCCAGAAAGCGAATCGATGGCACCCCAGCCCGGTCGGAACCATGAACAGCGCGGAACGACTGCGCATCCCTGCCCAGATCGCGCTGGCCGCCCTGGTGGCCTACTCCCTGGGCTTCTGGTTCACGAGCCTGTTTCCCGGCTATCTGCCCAAGATCGGCGCCCTCTGGTCGGCGATTTCCGCCGTCGTGGTGACCCAGGTCACCCGCAAGGATGCGGCCTCCTCCGCCTCGCTGCGGGTTCTGGGATCGGCGATCGGCGCCATCACCAGTGCGGTCTACCTGACGCTGCTGCCCTTTCACCCCCTCGGCATGGCCGCGGCGATCTTCGCCACGGTGGTGATCTGTGCGGCGATCAACGTGCCCAGCCACGGTCGACTGGCGGCGATCACAGTGATCGTCGTGATGGTCACCGGCAGCCTGGATCCGGCCCTCAGTCCGGGTCTGAACGCCCTGCTGCGGTTCCTGGAATCCTGCATCGGCACGGGCGTGGCGCTGCTGGCGGTGTGGCTCTGGCCCGGTTCGCGCATCCAGCCCGGCGACGACGCCTGAAGCGTGGCTGCATGACGGGCCCGCATGGGGAGATCCGAACCGGAGCGACCGCCGCAACCCTGGGGCCGCTGGCAAGATAGAACCAGTTTGAGATGCCAGCGCCATGCCGGCCAGAAGCAATTTCCAGGAAGCGATCCGCGAGGCCCAATCCGGCGCCCTGATCGGCCCGAACGTGGTCAACAAGGCCCTCCCCTACGTGGGCGGCGGCATGGTGCTCACCGCCGCCGGCGTTGTCGGCGGCCTGACGATGATCGGCAACCCGATCTTCATGCCCCTGTTCTGGGTGGCGTTGATCGGCAACTTCATCCTGTTCTTCGTGGCCCAGAACGCCGCGATGAAGGGCAACAACGGCACCGCCCTGCCGATCCTGGCTACCTACAGCCTGATCACCGGCTTCACCCTGAGCGGCATCGTGGCCATGGCCATCGGCACCGCCGGCATCGGAGCGATCGGCACCGCGGCCCTGGCCACCGGGATCACGTTTGTGATCGCCTCGGTGGTGGGTCGGAACATGAGCGACAACCTCGGCCAGGCCCTCAGCGGCGTGGTCGGCCTCGGCATCGTCGGCCTGCTCATCGCAATGGTGGTGCAGCTGGTGGGCGGCATCTTCATCCCCGGCTTCGGAGGCAATGGCTTTGAGCTGATGATTGCTGGTTTCGGCACCGTGCTGTTCGTGGGAGCGGCCTTTGTCGACTTCTACACGATGCCCCGCAGCTACAGGGATGACCAGTACCTGGCAGGTGCCCTCGGCATGTATCTCACTTATATCAACCTCTTCATCTTCATCCTCAGGTTGATCATTGCCCTCCAGGGCGGCGGCAGGCGCGACTGAATCACTAAGCCGCTTCTATCTGCTTATCATGTTTTTGGGCCTGTCCTTTCTGTACAGGCCCTTTTTGATGGCATGGAGAGGCTCAGCGGCGGCTCTCCAAGCCTTGAAGAAGGTCCCCTGACAATCATTGCAGGCAAAAGAAGAACTCTGTCGCAATGACAAGCGGGTATGGGGTCTTTGGATCAACAGCCCTGTCGCATCTGTCCCCAGACGACAAAGCGGAAGCGGCCGAGGCAGGCGTCAGTTTCTGACCAGTTGCGAGCTTACGGCTAGGATGACTGAGATTCGAAGCCAGCGCCGTGGCCCTGTCCTAGGACGTGAAGCTCCTTGCGCCCACGGATGTCCACCGCGCCACTTCAACCCTTGCATACACTTGAAACTCCATGGCCAAAACGGCTCTGATCACCGGAATCACCGGTCAGGACGGTTCCTACCTGACGGAGTTGCTCCTGGAGAAGGGGTATGTGGTGCATGGAATCAAGCGCCGGGCCAGCAGCTTCAACACCGACCGGATCGACCACCTTTACCAAGACCCCCACGAGCAAAATCCCCGACTGGTTCTTCACTATGGGGATCTGACGGACTCCACCAACCTGATCCGGATCGTTCAGCAGATCCAACCAGATGAGATTTACAACCTCGGGGCCCAGAGCCACGTGGCGGTGAGTTTCGAAAGTCCCGAATACACAGCTAATTCTGATGCTCTTGGCACCCTACGCATTCTGGAGGCTGTTCGCATCCTCGGGCTGACGGAAAAAACCCGAATCTACCAAGCCAGCACCAGTGAGCTCTATGGTCTGGTGCAGGAGATCCCCCAGAAAGAAACCACGCCCTTCTATCCCCGTAGCCCCTACGGCGTGGCCAAGCTTTACGCCTACTGGATTACTGTCAATTACCGGGAAGCCTATGGGATGTATGCCTGCAACGGAATTCTTTTTAACCACGAAAGTCCCCGTCGGGGCGAGACTTTCGTGACCCGGAAGATCACCCGAGGGATGGCGAGAATTGATGCAGGTCTTGACCAAGGTCTGTTCATGGGAAATCTTGATTCCCTGCGCGATTGGGGTCATGCCAGAGACTATGTGGAAATGCAATGGCGGATGCTGCAGCAGGATCAGCCTGAAGACTTCGTGATCGCTACGGGCCGGCAGGAATCGGTGCGACGGTTCATCGAACTCACCGCCGAGGAGCTGGGCTGGGGTGGCATTGTCTGGGAGGGCACTGGGGTTGAGGAGACGGGCGCCCGCCGCGACACCGGTGCCATCGTCGTGCGCATCGACCGACGCTACTTCCGCCCCGCGGAAGTGGAGACCCTGCTCGGGGATCCGACCCGGGCACGGGAACGGTTGGGCTGGACGCCCACCACCACCCTGGAAGAGTTGGTGGCGGAAATGGTTGCCACCGATAAGGAGGAAGCTGCCAAGGAGGCGACCCTGCGCCGGGAGGGCTTCAAGGTCGTCGGCTCCATGGAGAATCCACCCCAGGTCGGACTCAAGACAGCACCGTGAAAAGAGATTCGAAATGCCGCTATGGTCAGCTCTTTGACCAGCTCTCGCCGAAGCGCATCACGGCAAGAACGTTGCCTTTACAAGCGATTTTCCACCTCGCACAACGGCCCAGGGACCTGAGTATTTCGTCATGCTGATTTCACCGAACGATCGGATCTTCATCGCCGGGCATCGCGGTATGGCCGGTTCGGCCATCGCCCGACGCCTCAAGCAGGAAGGCCACCACAAGTTGCTCATGGTGGGTCGATCTGAACTCGACTTGATGGACGGAACGGCGGTGGCGGCGTGGTTCGCCGATCAGCGGCCCGATGTCGTCGTGCTGGCAGCGGCGCGGGTGGGTGGAATTCTGGCCAACGCCACCTATCCCGCCGACTTCCTGCTCGACAACCTCAAAATCCAGCAGAACGTCATCGAGAGTGCCTGGCGGCATGGAAGCCGTCGGCTGCTGTTCCTGGGCAGCAGCTGCATCTACCCCAAGCTGGCCGACCAACCGATTCGGGAGGAGGCCTTGTTACAGGGACCGCTTGAGCCCACCAACGAGTGGTATGCGATCGCCAAGATCACCGGTATCCAGTTGTGCCGAGCCCTGCGCCAGCAGCATGGCTTCGACGCCATCAGCCTGATGCCCACCAACCTCTACGGGCCGGGCGACAACTACCACCCAACCAACAGCCATGTGCTTCCCGGCCTGATCCGCCGTTTCCAGGAGGCTCGTGAAGGCGGCGCCGAAGAGGTGCTCTGCTGGGGCAGTGGCCGGCCTCGTCGTGAGTTCCTCCACGTCGATGATCTGGCGGCCGCGGCGCTGTTCTGCCTGCGCCATTGGCAGCCGGGCACCGAGGATCTACAACACATCAATGTGGGGACAGGAACCGACGTGAGCATTCAGGACCTGGCAACAATGGTGGCCGAGGCGGTGGATTTCCGCGGCCGAATCGCTTGGGACACCTCCAAACCAGACGGCACCCCGCGCAAGCTCCTGGATGTCAGCCGCTTGGCCGCCCTCGGCTGGCGATCAGAGATCCCCCTGCCGGAGGGATTGCGACGCACCGTGGCGGAGTTCGTCAGTGAACGGGCCAGCGGTGCCGAGGTGCGGCTGTGAGGATCCTCGTCACCGGCGGCGCCGGCTACATCGGCAGCCATGCTGTCAGGGCCCTGACCCGGGCCGGTCACCAACCCGTCGTTCTCGACAACCTGGTGTACGGCCATGCCGACATCGTCGAAAAAACTCTGAAGGTTCCCCTGGTTCTGGGGCAGGTGGGCGACCGTGAAGTGCTCGAGCCCCTGCTGCGCGGCCGCCACCCCGCCCTTGATGGGACGGCGCTGGAGGGCAAGCCGATCGAGGCGGTGCTCCATTTCGCTGCCTATGCGTATGTGGGCGAATCGGTGAGCGATCCAGCCAAGTACTACCGCAACAACCTTGGCGATACTCTCACCTTGCTGGAGGCCCTGGTGGCCACCGAGCGCCCGTTACCGATCGTTTTCTCCTCCACCTGCGCCACCTATGGGGTTCCCCAGCAGGTGCCGATCACCGAGGACCATCCCCAGGCTCCGATCAACCCCTACGGCCGCAGCAAGTGGATGGTGGAGCAGTTGCTCACCGACTTCGCGGCGGCCTACGGCCTGCCCAGCGTGATCTTCCGCTACTTCAACGCCGCCGGTGCCGATCCCGACGGCGACCTGGGTGAGGATCACGACCCGGAAACCCACCTCATCCCCAGGGTGCTCGACACGATGAGCGGTCGGGAACCCTACCTGCAGATCTTTGGGGACGATTACGACACTCCGGATGGCACCTGCATCCGCGACTACATCCATGTGGCCGATCTGGCCGACGCCCATGTTCTGGGCCTGGAAAGACTGCTACGACTGCGGGAGCGGGAGGAAACTGAGCGAAGGCCCCTGATCTACAACCTCGGCAATGGCACGGGCTACTCCGTCCAGCAGGTGATTGAAACCGCCAAGTCCGTCACCGGCAGGGGCCTGCTGGCCCACGTGGCCAAACGGCGCGAGGGTGATCCACCCCAGCTGGTGGCCGGGGCCACCAGGGCCCACCAGGAACTGGGCTGGCGGCCCCGTTACCCGGAGCTGGGAACCATCATCGAACATGCCTGGGCCTGGCACCAGCGGCGTCACCAGGCTTGAGTTCTTCGCGCACTGGCCAGGGCCTGGCCAGTGGTTCACCGATGAACACTCCCTGGCCAGGCATCGCCACACTCCGCCAGTAGCTCTCGATCAAGGTGTCACCGCGTCTGTAATAAGCAAGCAGCAGACCTGGATCGGAGAATTTGGTCGGAAAGTTACACGGCTCTACGACTGTTCCATAGCTGCCGGTGGCACCGGCCTCGAGCCAGCGAAGCGAACTCATCTGCGGACTGTCAGTCAGTTGACCGCCCAGGGAGGTGAGGTGATCAGCGACGGCCCCAGGCCGGTATCGGTTGGTGCGGATGCCCACCGGGAAAGCCAGGCCGGTGAAGTAAGCCATGACATCGTGTGCCCCCACCAAGGCATCGGAAGCGACGATCCTGATCCGGAACCTTGACCCCATGGCCGCCACGACTTGGTTATAGCCAGATGCCCGGATATTGCGCTTGACGTCCCTGGTGCTCAACAGATAGGCCGTCCCAGGAGGAGCCGTACCGTCGGATGCCACACCCTGCTGGATCAGACGCCTGGCCATCTCGGGACTGGTCGCCGCCAGCAACATGCTGGGCCGAATCCCCAGCTGATCCCATGGACGGCGCACATCGCCACGGGCAAACAGGGGACTCAAGGCGGTTGCCCGGCAACCGACGGCACAGAAGCGTGGATGAAGGCCGAAGGTGAAGGCACTGGTGATCGACTGGCAGCCAACCCGATAGGGAGCTGCCCAGGCCAGGGCATAGACCTGGACATGCCCTGGGGTCCGGCTGTCCACCGAGCGCTTGATGCGGAGGAACTCCGTTGGACTCAAAGCAGCTGTCCTGGGCTGGAAGCGCACTCGGATCACCTGATCAGGGGGAATCAGGCGGGCGCTCTGGTAAGCACGGCCAATGGTCTCGCTGAGGGGATCGGCAGCATTGATGATGATCGCCAGGTGGCGATGGTCCAGGGGGCCATGCGCTGTGCCCCCGGCATTTGTGAGCCATGAACTGCGCAGGGGGGCCTGTCTACCGGCCAGTGCCAGCAGCAGCAGCAGCGAACCAAGAATCGACAGTCGCTGCCGAAACGATGCCTGCTCTCCTACGGTACGACTTGGCAGGCAAGCGGGGGATGCTGGCTGGATGCCCAGGCAGCGGAGCCATCGCCATGGCCGAATCAAGGATTCTTCAGGGGTCGACGACAAGGCAGCCACCCAACCTGGAACGTTCCTGCGGGGTTCCCCGATATCGTGGACACCGATCAGGGGTTCACAGGAGTGACTGTACGGGCAGCGATGAACTCCTGCTCGTCATCGATCGGGTTGAGGTAACCGATCGTTGAATGGCGCTGCTCAGGGTTGAGCTATCCCTCGATCCAGGAGGCCAGGTCGCTTCACCAGCTGGGCTGAGATCAGTACACACGGGTTGTCTTCCAGGTCCAGTTCCAGTTGGAGGGTGAAGCAGAAGCTCTCCACGACCGCGTTGTCCCAGCAGCACCCCTCGGAGGACACGCTGCAGACGATCTTCCACTTTCGCAGCAGATTACGGTCGTCGATGGCCCGATCATGGCTGCCCTGATCCGTATGCAGGAGCAGTTGATCCGGCGCCACCTGGCGTTGGCGAAAAGCCCGGTGGAGGGCCTCGATCGGCCACGCAGCGTCCCGCCGAGTGGTGTAAATCCTGAGGAGCAGCACCGGCTACGCCGGTGCTGACGGTTCGCGGCTCAGATCCCCTGCGGGGCAATGGGTGGGCCGGTCTGTGACCCTGGTTTGAGTACCACCTCCAACCTGAGAACCAGA
>CALSAP010000041.1:0-16969 GCA_943372935.1 Synechococcus sp. UW140 | reverse complement strand
ACCAGCAGCATCGGCATCATCGGCCTGGCCCTCAACCTGCGGGCCTACGACTTCGTGAGCCAGGAGATCCGCGCCGCGGAGGATCCTGAATTCGAGACGTTCTACACCAAGAACATCCTGCTCAACGAAGGTCTGCGTGCCTGGATGGCGCCGGCCGACCAGCCGCACGAAAACTTCATCTTCCCTGAAGAGGTTCTGCCCCGTGGAAACGCCCTTTAATTCCGGTCTCATCTCGGTCGGGGGCAAGGACCTCGACTCCACCGGCTATGCCTGGTGGGCGGGTAATGCCCGTCTGATCAACCTGTCCGGCCGTCTACTGGGGGCTCACGTGGCCCACGCAGGCCTGATGGTCTTCTGGGCCGGCGCCATGATGCTGTTTGAGGTGAGCCACTTCACCTTCGACAAGCCCATGTACGAGCAGGGTCTGATCCTGTTCCCCCACGTCGCCACCCTCGGCTACGGCGTGGGCCCCGGAGGAGAAGTCACCGATCTCTATCCCTTCTTCGTGGTAGGTGTTCTTCACCTGATCAGTTCCGCCGTGCTTGGCCTCGGCGGCCTGTATCACGCCCTGCGAGGCCCCGAGATCCTGGAGAACTATTCCGCGTTCTTCTCCCAGGACTGGCGCGACAAGAATCAGATGACCAACATCATTGGCTATCACCTCATCCTTCTTGGTGTGGGTGCCCTGCTGCTGGTGTTCAAGGCCATGTTCTTCGGTGGTGTCTATGACACCTGGGCGCCGGGCGGCGGTGACGTGCGCCTGATCAGCAACCCCACCCTCAGCCCCGGCGTGATCTTCGGCTACCTCACCCGCGCCCCCTTCGGTGGTGAGGGCTGGATCATCGGTGTCGACTCCATGGAGGACATCATCGGTGGCCACATCTGGATCGGCCTGATCTGCATCTTCGGCGGCATCTGGCACGTGATCACCAAGCCCTTCGGCTGGGTGCGTCGCGCCTTCATCTGGAACGGTGAGGCTTATCTCAGCTACAGCCTCGGGGCGCTGAGCTTCATGAGCTTCATCGCTTCGGCCTACATCTGGTTCAACAACACCGCCTACCCCTCGGAGTTCTACGGCCCCACCAACGCCGAAGCCTCCCAGGCCCAGAGCTTCACCTTCCTGGTGCGCGACCAGCGCATGGGCGCCAACATCGGCTCCGCCATGGGCCCCACCGGCCTGGGCAAGTACCTGATGCGCTCCCCCACCGGTGAGATCATCTTCGGTGGCGAAACGATGCGTTTCTGGGACTTCCGCGGTCCTTGGCTGGAACCCCTCCGTGGTCCCAATGGTCTGAGCCTCGACAAGCTCCAGAACGACATCCAGCCCTGGCAGGTGCGTCGGGCGGCCGAGTACATGACCCACGCCCCCAACGCCTCGCTCAACTCCGTCGGCGGGATCATCACCGAGCCCAACTCGGTGAACTTCGTCAACATCCGCCAGTGGTTGGCCTCCACCCAGTTCGTGCTGGCCTTCTTCTTCCTGGTCGGACACCTGTGGCATGCGGGCCGGGCCCGCGCCGCCGCAGCCGGCTTTGAGAAGGGCATTGACCGTCAGGCCGAGCCCACACTGGCCATGCCAGATCTCGACTGACGGCGCTCAGGGAACCCACCATTGGTCCCTTCCTGTTCAGTCCTTCCTCCAGCCTCCGCCCACCGGCGGAGGCTTTTTGTTGACGGTTGAACTCCGCTGGCCCCGTATCATGAGTTCCTGAACCTGCCGTTGGGAGATCTGATAGGTGAACCTGCCCGAACAGAAGCCCAAGACCTGTGGGGAAAGATCTACAGCAAGATCCATCGCTCGTCGCGCACCCTCAAAATCCTGCTGGGGCCGAAGATCAAGCGTCGAGCCCAAGCAATCGAGACGCGCATCAATCGGCGCAGATTTGCAACAATTGGACGGTCGTTATGCCGCCAGAACCCTGACGACAGGAGGTTTCCTGATTACATTCATTCAGAACTTCACCTGCGTCTGTTGAAGCTCGTGAATGATCCGCTGCTGCTGCATTGATACACTGAAAACCCTGACATCCTCTTGGATAAGGTAACGCCGATTCCCCTGGGCTGCATCAACAGAGATGGCCACCATCATTACCAGCAGACCCTCAGGAAGATGGCGTCGATTGACCTGCGCAGCCGACCTTTCAACGCCTTCTGCGCCCATGACATCCGTGAAGGCCCGCAATGGAACACAAGAAAGCAGGTCACTGAGCTGGCAAAGGATAACTGGCGACACTTCGTTGATGTTCACGAACAGATTCCCTACAACGACTTCTTCCCAACCCTCCAGACCTATCCCTGCGTTCTCTGCGTCGGCGGTGTTGGACTCGACCCGCCACCGAAAGCCTTGACAGCCCTTCTGGCCGGAGCCATCCCGATCATCGAAAGAAATTCCCAGCACGGCCGCCTACACGGACCTGCCAGTGGTCTACGTCGAAAACTGGGACGTCCGGCGTCTTGATCCTGTGCCGCAGCAGGCCTGGCTGGATCCATGGCATCCCGATTTCGAGGATCCAGCCAGGCGTCGCAGCGTGCTCGAGAGAATGGCCATGGCCAGTTGGCTGCGCCGGATCCGCGCCCATCAGCCAGCCGATTGAGTGAGCACCCCTGGGTCGAGCCAGTGCCGCAGCAGCGGCAGGCTGAGCCCGATCACATTGCTGAAGCAACCCTCGAGCCGTTCCACCACCAGGCCGCCACGGCCCTCAAGGGCAAAACCTCCGGCACAGGCCAGGGGCTCACCACTGGCCACATAGGTCTCGATCTCCATTGGGCTGAGCGCGGCAAAGTGCACCCGGGTGGTCACCACCTCCAGCAGCGGCTCCCCGCTGCCCCGCGGCGCGGGCCGCCGCACCAGGGCATGGCCGGTGTGCAGGTCGCCCCAACCACCAGCCATGCGCCGCCAGCGGGCTATCGCCTCAGCGGTATCCCTTGGTTTGCCCCACACCTCCTGTTCCACCACCAGCAGGGAATCGCAGCCCAGCACCCCCAGAGACGGCCAGTCCGCTTCGGACGTCATCGTGGAGGCCACGGCCAGAGCCTTGGCCAGCGCCAGCCTCTGTACCAGCCGCCGGGGATCAGCCTCCCGGATCCCCTCCTCATCCACGCCGCTCACCTGGACCCTGTGGGGGACGCCGGCCTGCTCCAGCAGGCGACGCCGGGCAGGTGAAGCGGAAGCCAAAAGTAGCAAAGGAGGTACCGGCATGGTTCTCCAGCCTGCCCGTCGGTTGGGGAGAATGGGGCCATGCCAAAGGCCGACACCGAGTCCCTTTCCCTGGCACGGGCCGCTCTCTCGCTCCGCTGCCTACCGTTCCGCCGCGGCTTCTACGAGGCGGTGGAAGGCCAGGCGCTCAGCAGCGAGGAGCTCGCCGAAAAGACCGACCCTTCCTCCCCGCTCACCTTCGGTCCCCTCAGCAGCGATCGGGCCGAGGACCATTTCCTCTGGCTGATCCGGTTGGGAGTGCTGCGCCGGGAAGTTGACGGCCAGGGACTGACCGAACGGGTGCGGCTGACGCCCTTGGGCCGCCAGGTGCTGCGGCGATGGCCCAGCGAGATCCCCCGGGCGGGACGGCGGGAACAGATCGTGGAAGCGTTGCGTCGCCACCGCCCCCGCCTTTGACCCGCCCCCACCCCACCGCACCCCGGCCGCTGATGGTGCTGGGCACCAGCAGCGGCGCTGGCAAATCACTCATGACCGCCGCTCTCTGCCGCGTGCTGCGGCGCCGGGGGGAACAGCCCCTGCCCTTCAAGGGGCAGAACATGAGCCTCAACGCCTGGGTCGACCAGCAGGGCGGTGAGATGGCCTACTCCCAGGCCCTGCAGGCCTGGGCCGCGGGCCTGGAACCCCAGGTGGCCATGAACCCGGTGCTGCTCAAGCCCCGGGGCGACAGCACCAGTGAGGTGATCCACCTGGGTCGCTCGGTGGGCACCGCCCGGGCGGAGCACTACTACCGCGACTGGTTCCGGCCCGGCTGGGCGGCGATCCGCACCGGCCTGGCGGAGCTGCAGGCGGCCCACCCCGGCGGCCGGCTGGTGCTCGAGGGGGCCGGCAGCCCCGTGGAGGTGAATCTACAGGCCAGGGACCTGACCAACCTGCGGTTGGCCCAGTACCTGCGGGCCCGCTGCCTGCTGGTGGCGGACATCGAACGGGGTGGCGTCTTTGCCCAGATCGTCGGAACTCTGGCCCTGCTGCGGCCGGTGGAGCGCCCCCTGGTCGGAGGCCTGCTGATCAACCGCTTCCGCGGCCGCCGGTCCCTGTTCGATGCGGGCCGGCTCTGGCTGGAGCGGGAGACCGGCCTGCCGGTGCTCGGCGTGATGCCCTGGCTCGATGAGCTGTTCCCACCGGAAGACTCTCTCGATCTCCTGGAGAGGGGCAGCCGTAAATCCCGAAGCGAGCTCAGCATCGCGGTGCTGCGGCTGCCCTCCCTGAGCAATTTCTCCGATCTCGACCCGCTCGAGGCGGAAAGCAGCGTGCAGTTGTTGTGGCGGCGACCCGGTGAGCCACTGGGCCAACCCGATGCGGTGATCCTGCCCGGCAGTAAGCAGACCCTGCAGGACCTGGCGAGTCTGCGCAGCAGCGGCCTGGCGGAAGCGTTGCAGTCCTACGTGGCCCGGGGTGGGCAGGTGTTCGCCCTCTGCGGTGGTCTGCAGATGCTGGGCCAGGAGCTCTACGACCCCGAAGGCCTGGAGGGGGACCGCTCTGGAGACCAGGCGGCGGGGCTGGGCCTGCTGCCCCTGCGCACCGTGTTCGCGGGCAGCAAGGCCCTGCGGCAACGGCGCAGCCGGGCCCTCTGGCCGCCGGGCCAGGGCGAACCGCCGCTGCTGGAGGGGTTCGAGCTCCACCAGGGCCGAACCGAGCCGACAGACCGGGGGGACTGCGCCCCCCTGGCGGAGGACGGCCAACTGGGCTGGTGGACGTCCTCGGGGACCCAGGGGGGTCTGGTGGCCGGCACCTACCTGCACGGCATCTTCGAGAACGGACCTTGGCGCAGACGCTGGCTGAACCAGCTGCGCCAACGGCGCCAGTTGCCCCCCCTGGATGAACACCAACCCCACCACGCCCGTCAGCGGGACGCCCTGCTGGACCGCCTCGCCGACGCCTTCGAGGCCCACATCGATCTGTCGCCCCTGCTGGCCGGAACTGGCCGTTGACCGCGCGTCAAGCGCCACCCACACACCCCAAGACAGCGCTGATGCCCTGAACGCAGTGAAAGGAAAGTGAACGTTGTCTTCCTCCAATCAGCCCGACCCCAGATCGTTGCGTTTGGCTTACATTTACCGACTGATGTGCAACGGTTCCTATCAGTTCAGGCCATCCAACCGTTGTGATTGTTCCCGTAGTGACGAGTCACAATCACACTGGAGATGTCCCATCGGCGAAGCTGAACACCATGCCTCCTCGCAACAATCTGCGCGGCGATCGGCGCAAGAATGGGCGCCATGTCTTCGCCGCCGCTGCCACTCTCGGTCTGGTCATGACTGGCTACGGCCTGCTGGTTCCGAGCGCCGATGCGCAGACCGTTTCAGGCCTGAGCTCCAAGTGGGGTCGAGCCTGCAAGATGCGGGTTGTGGAGCAATTCGATGTTCCCAATTCAGATGCTGTCGTGACGCTGGGTGCCACGGAACAGAAGAGCATCGACGAAGGCAACACCTCGCTGGCTGACGTCCAGAAATACGGCCTCAGCTTCAACTGGGAGGTCCGCGGCAAAAAGATCAACGGCTATTGCAACGTTGACGGAAAGGGCAAGATCACGGAGTTCAAGCAGGGCCTCTGAGGCCTGGGGCCAGCCACCTTCCGGTGGTCGCATCCAGCTGCCGCCCCCCTGATCGCGGCGAAACCCCTAGATTCGCTGCATCGACGGTCCAGACCCATCGGCCTCTCCCGCCCTGCCATCACCATCGCGTGGCCGGACGGGCGGACCAGCTCGGCCCTGCCCGGCCAGGACTGGCTGCAGGCCGCACGTGAGGCAGCGGTGGTGATCCCTACCGGCTGCCTGGGGGGCAGCTGCGGTGCCTGCGAGATCGAGGTCAATGGACGCATGGTGCGGGCCTGCATCGCCACCGTGCCATCAAGCGCGAGTGGCCGCCTGACGGTGAGCCTGGCCGGCGATCCCTTCTGGTAGCGCGTATGAGATCCACCCCCCGATGCCACATACTCTCGCTCGACTTCCAGGATCTCGATGTGATCTGGAACGTGAGGCTGTTCTATCTGGCGGCGGGCTATGCGTTGATCAGCGACGGGGCCGATCCGGAGCCGGATCTGCTGGTGATTCTGCGCGGCGATCCGGGCCTTCGCCATCAGGGATACAGGGGAATCGTTCATGTATTTGACTACGTCAAGGAGCTTCAGGTGGAGTGGCGTTCCCGCTTTCCCAACGCCCGCGAGATTCGGCTGATATCCCTGATCCAACCAATGACCCTGCCTCAGGGAGTGCAGTGGGTGCCGGGCTATCTGCCGGTGGTTCCGGAGTTCTGGCAGCAGCGGGCCTTTCGGAAACAACTCGGCAGGCCCCTGCACATCGCCAATTTCAAGCCAATGGGTGACGACCCCTATCAGCAGGATCTTGCCCATCTGGCCCGCCGGGACCTTGTGCGGGTCCATGGCCGCCACTGGGACAGGCTCGATCTGCGCACCCACGGACTCAGCTATCTCGAAGCAAACAGGCTGCTGGCCGGCGCCTGGTGCTGCTACGGGCTGATGTATCCCTACCAGCGGGGCAACACCCTCTCCGGGCGTATGTGGCAGGCACCCCTGCATGGCTGTCTGGTGATCAGCGAACAGGGCACCAATCCCTTCGGGCTGCCTGGCATCCTGGAGGTGGAGCACTTCGGCCCCGACACCCTGCTGAGCGTGGGCACGATTCGGGACTGCTGGCTGATCAGGCTGGAAGCCAGCCGCTACTGGGAGGAGGCCACCGCCCAATTGGCCCGCCAGCTGGGCCTGCCGGCGTATCGGGGCCCCTCGGCCGAACAGCTGGCGACCTGCCGGCGGGACCGGTTCGGCCAGCATCTGAGGGTGGTCTGGGGTCGACGCCTGACTCGGACCGCACGCTGGCTAACCCCGGCTCCTGTCAGCTGCTGGTGGCGGCGGCGGCAGCGGACGCTGCAGGGGATCGGGCGAGTGGTCCGGCGTGCAGCAAAGATCGGGTAATGGGAGACATCGTCCAAAGAGAACCATGGGAGCATCGTTGTCTGCGGCAAGGGTCTACGATGAACTTGGGGATGATGCTGACGATGAGATCTCAATGTCCGTGACAAGCCTCTGGAAACGTGCCGTTGCAAGAATCGTCCCATCGGCAGATAAGTGCTGCCTCAACGCCGAATGCGACACGGCCAGTCCCTTCAGGATCAAACCATTCACCAATGACATTGAACACAAGATGACGCCGATAGTCATTGTCCTGTGCGAGCAGATCTACCTGACGGCGAAGGGGAAAACCCATTGCCTTATTGGATTCGGCCATTCCCACTTGACCCAATCCATGCTCCCTCGTAAGTCCCGTGAGCGAACGGCCTTCTCCGAGAGCCTTGACGATGCAAGCGGGATCGCCGCGAATCTCCATTCCGATGGCAATGACTCCATGCCCACTTGGCTGGATCGCTGGATCATCAGGCTCACGGTGGGGGATGTCGCTCAGCACATCGGCCCTGTCCACCGCAAGGATGGGCAGAGAGAATCCAACTTCGCCAATCTCCGCCGCATCTCGGCATATCTTGTGGCTTGGCTATCCAGCAACACCACCGCCGGGCATTTCCTCGTACACAGTGATCAACACAACGACCATGATCGACTCCCTCCCTGCGTCACCGGTGCTATGACCACCGAGAAGGTAGGCGCTATCCCTGGTGCGAAGGTATCCCCGGACCCCCGGCAATACATTGAACATCCCATGGCCGTTTCTGGGATGGTAGGCGCTTGAACTTCAACGCCAGCTTCGACTACCTGATCGTTGGCTGTGGACTATTCGGGGCCACCTTTGCAAGGCTCGCCACCGATTCAGGCAAGCGCTGCCTTATCATTGACCGCCGCACGCATATCGGCGGCAACTGCTACACCGAGAAGTGGGAAGGCATCAACGTCCATCGCTACGGCGCCCATATCTTCCACACTAGCAACAAGGCTGTCTGGAGTTTTGTCAACAGGTTTGCCGAGTTCAATAATTACATCAATTCGCCCAAGGCGATATCGGGTAACAAGCTCTATTCGCTCCCCTTCAATATGAATACGTTTTATGAGCTCTGGCAGACACGCACACCTTCGGAAGCCAAGGAAAAGATCGCTTCCCAACGCTTTCTAGGTGAACCAACCAACCTGGAGGAACAGGCCCTTTCCCTGGTGGGGAAAGACATCTACGAAACCCTGATCCGCGACTACACCCGCAAGCAATGGGGCAAGGATCCCCGTGAACTGCCGGCCTTCATCATCAAGCGGCTACCCCTGCGCTTCACCTACGACAACAACTATTTCTCCGACCGCTACCAGGGCATCCCCTACGGTGGCTACACAGCTCTTTTCGAAGCGATGCTGGAGGGCATCGAAGTCAGGCTGAACGTTGATTTTCTCGACAACCGGTCCGAGCTGTCCAGCATGGCCCGAAAAGTGGTTTACACCGGTTGCATCGATCAATACTTCGATTGTGCGCTGGGACGCCTTGAGTATCGCTCTCTAGAGTTCGAAAGCAGTGTTGTAGAGATCGACAATTTCCAAGGGAACGCCGTGATCAACTATTGTGATGACAGTGAGCCGTTCACCCGTATCATCGAACACAAGCACTTCGAGGCTGCAACCTCTCCTGTGACAGTGATCACCAGGGAGTACCCCAAACCCTGCAGCGGTGCAGCCATCCCCTACTACCCGGTCAACGACCCCAACAATCAATCGCTGTATCGACGCTATCAGGAGCTTTCCCAGGCAACGGACAACGTGATCTTCGGTGGCCGTCTCTCCGAGTACAAATACATGGATATGCACGTAGTGATCGAATCGGCGATGAACCGCTTCCGCAGCGAAAACCGTCAGCCATCGGCCTGAATCAGCCCACCGCCGAGCAGCACATCGCCGCAGTAGAACACCGCCGCTTGCCCAGGGGCCACCGAGAACTGGGGCTCGGCGAAGTCGAGGCGAGCCCGATGGGACCGTTCGGCGGCCTGATCACCAGCTGTTTCCGTGATCGGCGTCAGCAGGGCCCGCTCGGGCAGGCTGCGGTACCTCACCTGCACCTCCACCTCGATCGGCCGCTCCGGCGGAGCGACCGACACCCAATTGATGGCGCCCACCACACAGG
The DNA here is from genome assembly GCA_943372935.1 of Synechococcus sp. UW140. Classification (GTDB taxonomy): domain Bacteria; phylum Cyanobacteriota; class Cyanobacteriia; order PCC-6307; family Cyanobiaceae; genus Cyanobium. Next base: position 7,691 of record CALSAP010000041.1, on the reverse strand, counting down.
CCTGGCGCGTCGCCTCCCTGCGGGTGGCCACCACCACCCGGTTCATCGCCCCATCCAGCCGCACCACGTGGAGGGGTTCGCTCCAGGACACCCCGAGGCCCTTGCGCTGTCCGATGGTGAAATGCTCGAGGCCGTCATGGAGACCCAGCACGGTGCCGTCCTCCAGCACAATTTCGCCCTCGCGTGGCGGTAGATAGGCATCCAGGAACGCACGCATGGAGCCGTGGTGGTCGGCCAGGCAAAGGTCCTGGCTTTCGGGCTTATCGGCCGTGCGCAGACCTAGGCGTGCCGCTTCGGCACGCGTCGCCTCCTTGGTGAGTTCACCCAGGGGGAAGACAAGCCTGCCCAGCACCGACTGGGGCAGGTCGTACAGAAAGTAGCTCTGGTCCTTATGAGGATCAAGACCCCGCAACAGCTGATGGCGGCCAGCCCCCTCCGAGGGCAGCGGTCGCTCGTCCGCGGTGCCGGCTGGCCACATCCGGGCGTAGTGGCCGGTGGCGAGGCGGCCGATACCGCGCTCCGCCTCAGCCCAGGCGAGCATCGGTCCGAACTTCACCGCCCGGTTGCAGCGGGAGCAGGGAAGGGGTGTGAGGCCCTCGCCATAGCCCTGCACGAGGAAATCGACGATCTGCTGCTGGAAGCTGGCCCGGGCATCGACCACGTGATGGGGCACCCCCAACTGGTCGCAGATGCCGGCCGCGTCCACCAGCCCTTCGGCGCAGCAGCTGCCCTTGCCGCTCATCAACCACAGGGTGAGGCCTTCGACCTCCCAACCGGCGGACACCAGTAGGGCAGCGGTCAGGGAGCTGTCCACACCACCGGAGAGCCCGACCGCCACCCGCCGCTCTCCAGGCCACTGGCGCAGCCGGCCCAGCACCTCGGCGACGGCTGGAGCAACGGATGCACCGACGGTGGTGGACGCAGGCGGGGCAGGGACGATGGGGGGCAAGGATCCCGGTGGGTGGAACTGGCGGACGACTCCATCATGGGAGAGCACTGCCCAGGCCGCCGTGAACCTTCGGCCGATGCCCACCTCCTGGCCTCCGGTGGATGCCGATCACGTCCTGGTGAACACCGCCACGATGGCTGCCATCGAGCAGGAGCTCTTCGCCAGCGGCCTGCCGGTGGAGGCCCTGATGGAAAAGGCCGCCCTGGCGGTGAGCCGCCGCCTGCAGGAACGGCCAGGACGGGGTGACCTTTTGGTGCTGGTGGGGCCAGGCCACAACGGCGGCGACGGTCTGGTGGTGGCCAGGGAGTGGCACCTTGCCGGGGGCCGGGTGCGGATCTGGTGCCCCTTCGAGCAGCACCGCCCCCTCACCGCAGCGCACCTCCGCCATGCCCGCTGGCTAGGAATTCCCTTGCTGGAGGCCCCTCCCGAACCCACCGATCCCGCCCTCTGGGTGGATGCCCTGTTCGGCATCGGCCAGCAGCGTCCGGCCGGCCCGGTGATCGAAGCCCTGCTGGAGGATCGGGAGCAGCGGCGGCCCGGCGCCTTGGTGGCCATCGACGTCCCGACAGGGCTGGACGCCGATGCCGGCGAGCTGCTTGGCAGCGTGGCCGCCACCGCCGCGACCACATACACCATCGGCCTCATCAAGCGGGGCCTGGTGCAGGACGCCGCCCTGCGCTGGGTGGGACGGTTGGAGCGGGTCTGTCTCGGGCTTCCGCCCGCCCTCCTGGTCCAGCCACCCGCGGATCAGCTGCTGGGCCTGGCGGCCGCCGACCAGGCCTCGGCCCCCTGGCCGGTTCCGGATCCGGCCGCCGGGAAGTACGGACGCGGACGCCTGCTGGTCCTTGCCGGCAGCCGCCGGTACAGGGGCGCCGCCCACTTGGCCCTAGCCGGCGCCACGGCATCCGGATGCGGCAGCCTCAGGGCTGCTCCGCCACGGGAGCTTGCCCCCCACCTCTGGCAGGTCCATCCTCACGTGGTGCTTGAGCCGGGCCTGGGGTCCACCCCGGCCGGGGGTCTGGCCCTGGGGGGACTGCCAGAGGGTTGGTTGGATCGGCTGGATGCGGTGCTGGTAGGTCCTGGCCTTGGCAGAGTGGGCAAGGTCGACGACCCGGTGCCCGCAGCGCTTGAAGCCCAAGAACTGGAGCGATGGAAGGAGCTGGGTGAATTCGAAGGATTGCTGGTGCTCGATGCCGATGGTCTGAACCGTCTGGCGGTGATGGGCGTCGGCTGGCTTGAGCGGCGCCGGGGCCCCACCTGGATCACTCCCCACGGGGAGGAGTTCCGAAGGCTGTTTCCCGATCTGGCCCGGTTAGCTCGGCCGGAGGCGGCGGGGGTAGCGGCCTGCCGCTATGGCGTCTGCGTGCTGCTCAAGGGAGCCCGAAGCGTCGTGGCTGCGCCGGACGGCCGCCGCTGGCAACTGCTCACGGCCTGCCCTGAAGCCGCCAGAGCCGGACTGGGTGACGTGCTTGCCGGCTACGCGGCGGGACGGGGGGCGATGGCCGTGGCCGCCACGAAAGGGCGCGAGATCCAGTCGACCGGCGCGGATGGGGCCTGGCTAGCGGCCGCCGCACTCGACCACGCCCTTGCCGGTTTCACCGGCCGCGAACAGCACGCTACCGGTGGTGGAGCCACGCCCCTCGAGGTGGCCATGGCACTAGCCGACGTGGGCCGCCACCGAGCGATCAGCACCCCCTTTGAAGATCAAACGCTGGTGGATTAAGGACAGAACAGCCTCTTCCCAAACTGTCAAGGCTGCCCAATTCCAGCTACGTAGACCTAGAAATTAGCCATTTGCTCATCAAAAAGAAGTCAATCGCTAAAGGAATCGGATTGTGTGTGGTTCCTCAAGCAATCTCCAAAAAGTTGTTCCAGACACTTTCTGTTCTTGTCGACGGGTGGATAATTTCCCAACACATCCGATTGCGCCATTACGCTCCCTCCTATGACAGCCTCTGCCGTCGCGACGAGAAGAGAAGGTTCCACCCGCAGAGGGGGTGATTCCATCACCTGGTATCTCACCTCGATCGGCAGAGAGCCTCTGCTGACTCCAGCCGAGGAGATTGAGCTCGGCAACCAGGTGCAGGCGATGATGCAACTGGTGGATGAGTCGAAAGGCGGATACTCGTTGCAAGAAAACAAAACAATCAAGATCGGTCGGCGCTCAAAGGAGCGGATGATGCGCGCCAATCTTCGGCTTGTGGTGAGCGTGGCCAAGAAGTACCAGGGTAAGGGTCTCGAACTCCTCGATCTGATCCAGGAAGGCTCCCTCGGTCTCGAACGCGCTGTCGAAAAGTTTGACCCCACCAGGGGTTACAAGTTTTCTACCTATGCCTTCTGGTGGATCCGCCAAAGCATGACAAGGGCCATCGCCTGCCAATCCCGGGCCATCCGGCTCCCCGTCCACCTCAGTGAGCGACTCACCACGATCCGCAAAGTGAGCCTGGAATTGGCCCACAAGCTCGGAGCCATGCCGAGCCGTCGCGAAATCTCCGAAGCCATGTCGATTCCCGTCGAAGAGCTCGATGCGCTGCTTCGCCAGGCCCTCACGATCTCCAGCCTCGATGCTCCCATTCATGCGGAGGATGGTCGAAGTTTTCTGGGGGATCTGATCGCCGATGTTTCTGCCGAGGAACCCCTCGACCGCATTGAACGGGGCATGCATCAGGAGCAGCTGGCCCAGCTGATGGACCACCTTTCCGCCCAGGAAAAGGAGGTACTAGGCCTTCGCTTCGGGCTGAATGGCATGGAGCGTCACACCTTGGCCGAGATCGGCCGGCAGCTGGATGTGTCGAGGGAGAGGGTTCGGCAGATCGAACTGAAGGCCATGCGTAAGCTGCGCGGCCTGTCCAGCTGTGTAGCGCCATCAGGTTGTTCCTCCTGACAAAGGGGTGTGGGTCAACAGGTTTGTGGTGCGACCCTGCCATCGCAGCCGATCTATTGAGCAGGGTCTGCCTGCGCGAGAGGATCAGCAAGGGCAGCAAACAACCGCTGATCCACCATGCCGAAAACAGCAATGCCATACCCGGCGTCTCAAAGAGCTGCCTGCCGACACGCTTGAGAACTGGCGGGAGGAGTTGGGAGTGCACACATCCTTCTCAAGGCCACGGGTGTCGAACGACACTCCTTTCTCCGAATCCATGTTCCGCACGGTCAAGTACCGGCCCGAGTACCCAAACCGGCCGTTCGGCATCAAAGCGGAGACCTGCGAGTGGGTGGCGGCTTTTGTGGACTGGTACAACCTACCGGCACCGGCACAGCGGAATCAAATTGGTGACACCCCAACAGCGCCACAGTGGCCATGCCGTGGAGATCTGTTTTTCACAGGGTGTCGTCTACAGACAGGCACACCAGCGGCAACCACGCCGCTGATCACGATCCATACGCTGCTGGCGTCAGTCGGAGCTGGTCTGGATCAAACCACCAACGCCGGAAATCGAACCAAATCAAGGTACGTTTCCGATGGCAGTCTAATCAGTCCAATGATTGCCATCCACCTAACACTAGACCTGCACAGGTTGTTCCATTCTATTCCCCTAAGAGCAAAAGCTGCGGATTAACGCCATGATCCTGCGTGCGAACATGCGCAGACGCCGACGGGGAGTCCTAACAAAAGGCTCGATGATGAATATCTCTCGATATATTGCGCCAAGAGGCCTGATTTGCTCCCCAAACTCACGGTGGTGCAGAATCATCGTTCCCTGATCAATAGAAACATTCTTACAAAGCACATCTCTTAGTCCGTCACTGCAAGCAACCATCCCTAGGCGCTGGGCAATGATTCCAGCCGCAGTTTGGTCATATCTATGGCCTCCTACCCTTGGATCCGAGGAGATGCAGTTATTCTTATTCCAGCCAATAGCATAATGATCCTCGGTCGAAAGAATTGGCTTACGAGTTCCACGAAATGTTATCCGATCGAGAGCCAGAGCATGCCATTCATCTAGAAATTGGCAACCGATCTCACTACGAAGATCAAGTCCGATCACAGACGTTGGGATTTCCGGCATCCTCAATGCTGCTTCACGGCTGATTTTATGGTGCTCAAGGACATCATCACTACACCACTGCCCCACAGACTGCCCATAGGGGTCAACAAACATTATATAGCCTTTATCTGAAATGATCTCAAAGATTGGATGAATGCTACGGAGCGCAATGCAGGGCGCATCAATCCAGAGAACATACCTATAGCCCTGCTTACTTGCCTCCGAAAAACAATACGCTTTGAAAGCCATAGGCGACTCCAATTGAGTCGGGGAGTTTAGGGGCAACTCATCTTTCCAGACCAGAAAGTCTCCTTGAAAGCGTGTTCTTCGCAAGCTCTCCTCTAATCTACTTAGGGGCTCAGTGTGCCCCCTTCTGCCAATACCAAGACTGATGACACATCGATCGGTTGGCTTCGATGTTCGACCAAAGTGAACAATTTTCATGTGCTTAACTGATGAAGTTTAATCACTCTGAACGAGAGTCAACTCTCTAGCTCGACAAAGCCCGCAGGATGAAGCCTCAACCCAGACATTTAAACTCTTACAGTTGGAGCTATTAATTCATCCTACATTGAAGGCTTACCAACCGTCAAGTCGATAGCAGAAGCGGTTCCTCCCTGGGTTGACTGTGGAGGAACGCACTTAAGGGCAGGATTGATGGATGTCACCGCTGCTAATATGGTGTGACTTGAGCTGTCTCATGAATATCGTTTGCGCCACCGATGGGAACTACTTGCCTCATTGCTCGGCCATGCTGCAGTCGCTGATGGACAACGCCGACAACGACGACATAACAGTTTTTCTAATTGTAGACAATGTCAGCCCAGAAGTCCTCGCTAAATCGATAGGTCATCTTTGGCGCATCTGTCCCTCTTTGAGCATTCTCAAGGCGGATCCCAGGGATGTTTTCGGCTTTCCAGTCAATGGGCACGCCACTGTAGCCACCTATTTCCGCCTTCTTCTACCAGGGCTACTGCCAAACAAGTTGAGCAGAGTTATCTTTATTGACTCCGACGCAATTGTCACCACAAGTCTAAGTCAACTCTGGAATACCCCTTTGCAGGGCAAGGCCCTGGCATCTGTTCCCGACCATTGGCTATCTTGCAGAGACCATGGCTATGTGCATGGCGAATACTTCAATGCTGGCATCATGTTGATTGACTTAGAACGATGGCGCAGCACTGATATTCTTGGAATAGGCAGATCGTTTGCTAATGCCAATCCAGATCGGCTGCGACACTGGGACCAGGATATCTTAAACCATGTCTTTAAAGATGACTGGGTAGCCATTGGTGAGCGCTGGAACGCATGCCCCCATCTCTTTGGACTCTTGCCGGACTACAACCTTGATCCCGATCATCTGACGGCATCAGAAAAAATAGCCATAGACAATCCAGCCATTATTCATTTTGCCGGCCCTGGCCCGGTCAAGCCATGGAATGCACGTTGCCTCCATCCGCTTAAACATTGTTATCTTAAAGCCAAGTCTGAGACTCCTTGGGCGGGAGAACCTCTCGACGACTTGCCACCATCCAAACTGGTGAGCCTTCGAAAGGAACTTCTGTTTAGAGCAAAATCCAAACTAAAGGGACTCCTCTTTCATTCCTGAGCAGAAACAGCACCAAGGCGGAGCAGATATCGTTCAATCGAAGCCAGGAGTTTGTCTCACGTTGCCGCAGCCGATATGGCGGCTCTCCATAGCTCCACGCTGGGGTCCTGAAGCTGTTCCGCTGGCCGACTTGGTGAGTGAGGCTCCCACCCATGAGCAAACCCCGCCCCATAGCCCCGAGTTCAAGGCCCGAGCCGAAGGCTTCCGCCTGCGGTAGGTCGCCATGGAGGCGATCAGTGGTCGCAAGACGCTCCAGGAGATTGCCGCCGACCACGCCGCGGTGCACCCGATCCAGGTGAGCCCGTGGAAGAAGCCGCTGCTGGAGGGTGCCAGCGACCTTCTCACCCGGGGCAAGCACACGTAGGCCAAGGACGCAAGCCAGGCCAAGGAGGCTGAGCTGTTCCAGCAGATCGGCAAGCTCAAAATGGAGCTGGAGTGGCTGAAAAAAAGTCTCAGCAGCTCTGATGCCCGTGAACTGCGAAAACTGGTTGATCATGACCACCCAGATCTCACGGTCACTCGCCAATGTGAGCTGCTGGGCCTACCTCGGTCCACGCTGTCTTACCAGTCGGTTCCTTTCCGTAAATCCACACTGCGAATCATGGCCAGGATCGATGCCTGTCCCTGGGGGATCCCACCGCCGGCAGTCGGCGGATGGTGCAGTGTCTGGCCAGAGACAGGGTCCTGATCAGCCGCGACCGTCTCCGAAACCTCATGCGGCGCATGGGATTGCGAGCGATCTTCCAGAAGTTCCGCACCATGGTGTGTTCGACGACAATCTGGTTGAGGGGCGTCAACCTGATTGACACGGGACAGCTGGAAGCTCTCCAACAGCCTTGACATGGAGTTCTGCCTGGAAGCCTTGGAGATGGCCATGGCCAGTGTCACACGCCCCAGATCTTCCACTCCGAACAGGGCTGTCAATTCACCTCATCAGCTTTCGTTCAACGACTCAAGGAAGAAGACATCAAGATCAGCTGGTCAGGACGGACGCGTTGGCCGCGTCCCTTGGAGTGGTGTAAATCCCGAGGCCTGTGACCTGATCTGAATCTGGTCGTCAGGCGACTGCCGCGAGGGCAGCGCTTTGTAGATCCTGGCCTGGATCGTTGCTGCTGTCCAGCTTGGCCATCGACTGCTCGGAGAA
>CALSAP010000040.1:0-17149 GCA_943372935.1 Synechococcus sp. UW140 | reverse complement strand
CTCCCCCTCCTGGTACGTGGAAGCCCTGACCTACATCAAGGCCAACCACGGTGTCTCCGGCGACGCCGGCGTCATCGCCAACAACTACATCGATTACGCCATCAGCGCCCTCGTTTGAGTCGCTTCGCTCTTCGATTCCTCTGGGTCCCTTCGGGGACCCTTTTTTTTTGGCCCGATTCCCCCAGCCTGCGGGGATGGCAGCATTCCCCCAGTCCCTACGTCCATCCTCTGCACGCCCATGGCCGGAGACGGTGAACCGATCAGTGAGGCCGAAGCCCTGGAGCAGTTGCGCCAGACCGACGACCAGTCCCGCCAGTACTACGCGGCCTGGTGGCTGGGTCGCATGCGCAGCCGGCATCCCGAGGCCGTGCCCCTGCTGCTGGCGGCCCTGCGCCAGCGTCAGCCACGGGATGTGGGCGCCGGGGTGGAACACAACGCCGTGGCCCGCAATGCCGCCCGGGCCCTGGGGAAGATCGCCGATGGGCGGGCGGTGAACGAACTGCTGGTGGTGCTCGACGATGCCGACGACGGCCTGCGGGAGGCCGCGGCCCGCTCCCTCGGCGAGCTGCGGGCCACGGCAGCGGTGCCGCTGCTCACCCGCCGCCTGGCCAGCGGGCCCGATGTCGCCGGAGCCCACCGCAGCGACAGCCCCCGCCTGCAGGAACCCTGCGAAGCGATGCTGGAGGCCCTGGGGACGATCGGTGTGGCCGAAGCGGAAGTCCTTGCCGTGATCAAGCCCTTCACCAGCCATGGGCGCCCCCTGGTGCGCAGTGCCGCCTGCCGGGCCTTGCTGCAGCTCACCGGGGAGACGACCTGGGCCGACGAATTGCTCCAGTTGCTGCAACACCCCCAGCTGCAGGTACGTCGTGCCGCCCTGATGGATCTGGGGGCGGTGGGATGGCGTCCCTCCCTGGTCCCCATCCAGCGCACCTTGGCCGAGAACAGTCTCAAGCTGATCGCCCTGCGGGGCCTCGTGGAAAACGGCAGCGGCCATGAGGTGGACAGCGATGATGAGGCCGTGCTGATGGCGATGGACGCCCTGCTCTGATGACAGCCGCAAGCGGAGATTCCAGGCTCGCGGCCGATCGCATCCGCGCCTTCGAGCAGGCCGGCAGCGCCGAGGAGCTGGTGGTGGCCACCCGCCAGCTGATCGCCTGCGACGACCCGCTGGCCACCGTGCCTCAGCTGGTCCAGGTGCTGGGCTTCAACAATCCGGGAGCCGCCGTGGCCGCCGTGGATGGGTTGATCGCCCTGGGCCCGGCCGCCGTGGGACCGTTGCTGGCCAATCTCGATGCCCACAACTACGGCGCCCGGGCCTGGGCCGTGCGGGCCTTGGCGGGGATCGGCGACACCCGCGGGCTGGACGTGCTCGAGGACGCCCTAGCCACGGACGTCGGCCCCAGCGTGCGGCGGGCCGCCGCCAGGGGTCTGGGGGCCCTGCGGATGGAGACCCTGGCCGAGGCGGAACGGCAGCAGGTGCGTGAGCGCTGCCTGGGGGCCCTTGAGAGCGGCCGCGGGGATGGCGAGTGGGTCGTGCGTTACGCCGTGGCGGTGGGCCTTGAGGGCCTGGCCCTGCCCCTGCCCCCGGCCCATCCCCACCGCGATCGGGCCGAGGCGACCCTCGAACAGCTCCAGGATCCCGAGCGGGAGGACACGCTGGTGGTGCGGCTGCGGGCGGGCGTGGCCCTCAAGCGAATGAACGCCCGATGACCACCCCCGCCGAACCGCCCGCCGCCGCCCTCGCCATGGCACAGCCCACCAGCCTCCTGTTCGTCTGCCTCGGCAACATCTGCCGCTCCCCGGCCGCCGAGGGCGTGTTCCTGCACCTGATCGCGCTCCAGGGCCTGGAGGACGTCTTCCGGGTGGATTCCGCCGGCACCGGCGACTGGCATGTGGGACGGCCCGCCGACGCGCGCATGCGCGATGCCGCCGCCCGGCGCGGCATCGCCCTGCCCAGCCGGGCCCGCCAGATCACAAGCAGCGACCTGAGCCGCTTCGATCACGTGCTGACGATGGATCGGCAGAACCTGACAGCGGTGCGGGGCCTGGCCGGGCCTAGGGCCTCCGCCAAGATCACCCCCATCACCCACTACTGCAGCCGCCACAGCATCGAAGAAGTGCCCGATCCCTACTACGGCGGAGAGGAAGGCTTCGATCGGGTGCTCGACCTGCTGGAGGACGCCTGCGGGGGCTTGCTCGAGGCCCTGATGACTGAACGGGCGGGAGGCTAGGGAGTCCCGGGGCCAGGCCAGGCGTCCTCGGGCACCCGCTCGCGGAACAGATCCACCAGTCGCTGGATCACGGCATCGATGCCCAGGCCGTCAGTGACCAGCTCCACCGCATCAGCCGCCTGCCGCAGGGGGGCCTTGGCCCGGGTGGAATCCAGACGATCCCGCTCAGCGATCTGGGCTTCCAGTTCCGCCAGGGGCGGCACGGCGAAGCCGCGCTGGGCCAGATCCGCCGCCCGGCGGCGGGCTCGCTCCGCCACCGTGGCGGTGAGGAACACCTTGCACTCCGCCTCCGGGAAGACGGCGGTGCCGATGTCGCGCCCTTCCGCCACCAGACCGCCCCGCTGCCCCATGGCCCGCTGCTGCCCGGTGAGGGCTGCCCGCACACAGGCATGGGCCGCAACGGCGGACACCGCAGCAGTGACCTCGGGGCCCCGGATGGGTTCACTCACATCCTGGCCATTCACCCGCACCCGCTGCTCGCCCGCGGCGTCGCTCTCCAGCTGCAGATCAAGGTCGTCCAGCAGGGGGGCGATGGCAGCGGCATCGGCCGGGTCCACACCCTGGTGCAGCACCCACCAGGTGAGGGCCCGGTACATGGCGCCGGTGTCGAGATAAAGGAGGCCCAGATGGCGGGCGAAGGCCCGGGTGACGGTGCTCTTGCCCGCCCCGGCGGGGCCATCGATGGCAACGATCGGCGGGCGGTTCATCAGGAAACGATGGTCGATCAAGCGCGTGTTGCCGCAACGGGCGGCCGCGGCCAGCAGCGAGAGGCCACCGGCGGCGGCGGTCATGGGGATCAGGGTAGAGGGCTGCACGAGCTGCACGTACTCCACCCCCAGACCCGCCGCCTCCAGGTCGTGGCGGACGGAAGCGGTGAGCAGCGCCGCGCTGGCGGTGCCGTCGCGCCAGAGCGTCCGCGCCGCCCCCAGGGCCGCCGGCAGGGCCGCCGCCCGATCGCGCTCGCTGGCGCTGAGGTAGCGATGGCGGGAACTGCAGGCGAGCCCATCGGCCTCCCGCACGGTGGCGCAGCCCTGCACCGTCAGTGGCAGGGCCAGGTCGGCCACCACGCGGCGAAGAATCGTCAGCTGCTGCCAGTCCTTCTCCCCGAGCAGAAGCCGATCGGGCCGCACCAGGGCCAGCAGCCGGCAGACCACCGTGGCCACACCCTCGAAATGGCCGGGCCGACCGGGGCCGCACAGGGATTGGCGCAGGGCGGCCGGGGGAACCACGCCGGTGAGCTGGGCCTCACCGCCGGGGAACAGCTCCTGCACCGATGGGGCAAACAGGGCCTCGGCACCGGCCGCCTCCCCCAGGGCGGCATCGGCGGCCAGATCCCTGGGGTAACGGTCGAAATCTTCAGCCGGTCCGAACTGGAGGGGGTTGACGAAGACGCTGAGCAGCACCGCGGGGCGGCCGGCAGGCACGGCTGCGCAGGCCCTCTGCAGCAGCTGCTGGTGGCCTTGATGCAGGCTGCCCATGGTGGGAACGAAGTGGAGCGGCCGACCGACCTGCTTGCGGCGCCAGTCGTTCAGCTCGGCCAGGGTCTGAAGCAGTTGCACCGGCACAGAATGAAAGCCCAGCCGCCAGATTGGCGGATGGGCTGGGGGGACACAGGACGGACCGAACCGCCTGAACGTGTCAGGGGAGCACTTCGAGCTTCACCTGGGCAACGCCGCTGGCGGTGAGGCCCAGTTCCTGGGCAGCTCCGTGGGCCAGGTCGATGACGCGGCTGCCGTGGAACGGACCACGGTCATTGATGCGCACCACGGCGGAACGTCCGTTCCAGAGGTTGGTGACGCGCACCTTGGTGCCGAAAGGCAGGGTGCGGTGGGCGGCGGTGAGGGTGCCGGGACGGAAGACCTCTCCACTGGCGGTGCGGTTGCCGAAGAAACCGGGGCCGTACCAGCTCGCCTGACCGGTGGTGACACGACCGGCGGAGGCGATCAGATTGCTCGCCGTGGGCACGGTGCGAATCTCTTCGACGAAACGATCCCAGGTGGAGGGAAAGTCGGCGGGGCGAATGGCAACGGAACTCCCAGGGGCCTGCTGGGCAGTAAGGGAGCCGGCCTGGGCCGGAGCGATGCTGCTGGTGAAGAGGAGGGCGGCGGCGCCCAGGAGTTGAGTGACTCGCATGACAAGCGGAAGACACTGGCTGAGCAAGACTTCGAGGAACGACGTTCCTGATGACTGCATTCGGGCGTTGACGACAACCAGACCTGAAGCGGTGATGACTGAGTCGAACGCGGCCGAAATGGCCTGGCGAATTCCTAAGAGAAAATGACGACCCCGGAAAACTATCCGAACTGCACAGGGCTCAAATGCGCTGCAGACAGGCCTCAAGACCGATCAGTTTTCTTCATCTTTGCCACCCCTCGAGGCGTCCACTGGCCTGACTGGCCCACCGGCGCTAGCGAAACATCAGTGGATTCGATCAATGACATAAGTCCAGACGATGGGAGCGTGGGCCAATCAGTCGATCGTCCATGCCCAGGGTTCTCCAGGCGCCGCCCGCGGCCCCATGCCGATGCAGGATCGGTGCAGCGCTGACCCTTGCCCCATGGACTACCGCTCTGCCGGCGTGGACGTCGCCGCCGGCCGCGCCTTCGTGGAACGCATCCGAACCAGTGTCGAGACGACACGGCGACCGGAGGTGATCGGGGGACTGGGCGGCTTCGGCGGGCTCTGCCGCCTGCCGGCCGGGATGAAACGCCCCCTGCTGGTGGCCGGCACCGACGGGGTGGGCACCAAGCTTGAGCTCGCCCAGGCCCATGGCGGCCACCACGGCGTGGGCATCGATCTGGTGGCCATGTGCGTCAACGACGTGATCACCAGCGGCGCGGAACCACTCTTCTTCCTGGATTACATCGCCACCGGCAAGCTCGGCCCCGAGGCCATGGCCGAGGTGGTGGAAGGCATCGCCCATGGTTGCCGCCAGAGCGGCTGCGCCCTGCTGGGGGGCGAGACCGCCGAGATGCCGGGCTTCTACGGCGCCGGCCGCTACGACCTGGCCGGGTTCTGCGTGGCGGTGGTGGAGGAGCAGGAACGGATCGACGGCGCCCTGGTGAGCGTGGGCGACCGGATCGTGGCCGTGGCCAGCAGCGGCGTCCACAGCAATGGCTTCAGCCTGGTGCGGCGCATCCTGGAGGCCGAAGCGGTCGACGCCACCACCCGGCTGCCGGCAACCGGGCAAGGACTGATCGAGGCCCTGCTGACACCGACACTGCTTTATGCCTCGCTGGTGAAAGACCTGCGCCGATCGGGGCTGCCGCTCCACGCCATGGCCCACATCACCGGCGGCGGCTTGCCGGAGAACCTGCCCCGCTGCCTGCCCGCGGGGGTGCATGCGGTGGTCGACCCCGACAGCTGGAAGCGTCCGCCCCTGTTCCGCTGGCTGCAGGAACGGGGCCAGGTGCCGGAGGTCGACCTCTGGAACACCTTCAACCTGGGGGTCGGTTTCTGCCTGGTGGTGCCGCCGGCAGCCCTGCCTGGCATCATCGGCATCTGCCGTTCCTCGGGCCATCGGGCCTGGGAGCTCGGCAGCATCGCGGCGGGCGAGCCAAGGGAGCACCCCCTGGCCGGATTGCCGCACTGAGGCGCCGGCGGCCCCCATCCACCGCTTTCCCTAAGGTCGTGGGTGTGATGGCCGCCACAACCAGTCCCCCACACGCTCCCAAGACGTTCAAAAGATTTCGCCGCCCGATGTTCGATACGTCCAGACGCATCACCCGCCGCCGTAGTTCCGCCGGCCCGATTCCTCCCCAGCGCCCCCAGCAGCCCCGTCCCCGTCTGCGGGACGGTGGGGCCCCGGTGCAGCGGGAAGGCACGGGCGGCCAGCGCCCCACCTTTCTGACCCTGCGGGACCACGGCAAGGTCTATGTGGCCGACCTGCCCCGCCTTTCCGACGGCCAGCTCACCCATATCAATAAGGAAGCCCAGGACGTCCTCGACAGCCTCAACCGCCGCCTGCAGGAGCTGGAGGCCCAGACCTTCCTGAGCGAGGCCGACCAGGACACCCGCATCCGGGCCACCACCAAACGGGACATCACCCAGCGGTTCCTCAACTCGATCGCCCAGGAGCAGGAACTGCGGCGCTCCAACCCGGCCCTGCGGGCGGCCGCGGGAGAATCCCTCTCCCGCGCCTTCCTGGAACTGGCTCGCCACCGGCTGCCCGGCTCCACCTTCGATTCCCTGCTGCAGGAGGCCCTCAGTGCCTGCGGACCCGGCGAAGACGGCAGCCTCGGCGGCGAACCGGCCGATCCCCAGGTGGTGAGGCTGCTGCAGCGGGCCGAGGCCCCCCAGCCTCGGCCGGCCGCCCTGCCGGTGGTGCTGAGCCCGGATCCAACCGACGCCCTCAGCGCCTGAGCGCCTCAGCCACTCTGAAACGGATTGGCCGGCATGCGCCCCTCGCACCGCTGCGCCACCCGGTCCAGATCGCGTCGTTCCCCGTCGTCGAGGCACCAGCTGGCGGCCGCGGCCGCCGCTTCGGCCTGATCAGCACGGCGCAACCCCACCAGGGGAATGGCGCCGTGGGCCCGGCACCAGTTGATCGCCACCGCCGCCATGGGGGCCCCGTGGGCTTGGGCGATCCGCTCCATGGTCTGCAGCAATGGCTGGATGCGGGGCTGCAGCCGGCGGAACAGCAGGCCCCGGGGGCCCGCCGGCAGACCCTGGCCCTCCCCAGGGGGCCGGCCCAGCAGACCCAGGGCCAGGGGGCTGTAGGCCAGCAAGTCAATGCCCAGCTCCCGGCAGACCGATGCCACCCCATCGTCCGCAAGGGCCTCTGGCGCCAGCAGCGAGAGCTGCACCTGCAGGCTGGACAACCGCAACCCCCTCTGGGCCAATCGCCCATGCACCAGGCGCAACCGGCGTGGGCCCAGGTTGGACACCCCCAGGCTGCCCACCCGGCCCTGCTCGAGCAGGTCTGCCAGCCCTTCCAGGAGGGGCCCCTCCTGCCAGGGGGCGTAGCGGGCCGTGCTCCAGTGCAGCTGGACCCTGTCCAGGTGGCCCCTCAACCGCCGCCGAGAGGCTTCGAAGGCCCGCTCGAATCCACGGCGGCCCAGGCGCCAGGGGAAAGGGGCCAGCTTCGTGGCCACGGTGAGGCCCTGGCGCCTGGCCGGCGGCAGGTCGGCGACGAAGTCGCCCAGCAGCGACTCGCTGCGCCCCCCGAAGCGGCCGGTGCCGTAGGAATCGGCCGTGTCGAACAGGGTCAGCCCCAGTTCCACCGCCCGGTGAAAACAGCCGGCCAGCTCCGCGTCCTGGGCCGGGTCATAGCCCCAGAGAAACTGGTTGCCCCAGGCCCAGGTGCCCACCCCGATCCCTGGGGCAGCTGACGGCCCAGGCGCGGACATGGGGGTGGCAGGGTCGGCCCAGACGATCGCGGCACTCTCACGCTGTTGCCATGATCGGGCCGAACCGTCCCCAGGGGGCATGCGATGACCACCCACCCGGGCGTCCGGCCGCCACGGCCCACCGCCGGCGAGGGCGCCACCATCCCGCTGGCCACCGGCAGCGCGCCAGCTGCGCCTACCCCCGAGCCGGTGCTCTGCGCCCATTGCGGCCGCACGGCCAGCAACGGGATCAGCTGCCAGGGGATCTGCGTCGCCGACTCGGGCTATTGAAGTGGTGGCTTTGCCGCGGATGCCCGTCGGGCCTGGTGCTGCTGCTGGCCCTCACTGCCCCGTGGGCGCCCCTGGAGGGACAGGAGTTGCCGGGCGAGGATTTCGGCCGCTGGGAAGGGGGCCTGCGGAGCTGCGTCATCGTCGGCAGCTCCGGCCAGGCCTCGCCTCAGCAGCCCATCAGCTGCAGGTTGCTGCGGCTGGATCAGCAGATGGAGGGACTGCTCACCGTCCGGTTTCTGCAGCCGGGCGGCAGCGGCGCCTTTGTTGATCGCCAGTTGGTCTTCGCCGGGGTGCTGGCGGAAGGCTCACGGGGCATGCAATGTCAGGCAAGCCGCTGCGAGCCGCGCTGGCCCCTGCGACTGCGGGTGAGCGCCGTGGGCCTGGCGGGCTTCGGCGAGGCCACGACGAGCCTGGGGCTGACAAGGGCCCAGCTCGCCAGCGGCCACTGCCACCTGGACGGGCGCACCTTCCGCTGCGAGGCCGTCGGCCCAGACGGCCAGCGATGGCAGGCGGAAGCCTCTCCCTGAGCGGGCCTGCGAACCGGGTGCAAGGGAAATGACGTTCGGCAACGAACGCCACAGACAACCCTGACCCTCTTCAGGTTCTCTTTATTATTCGTTCGTTCGGGTGACGGTCATGCCCCAGTCCACATCGCTGCTGGCCCTGGTGGGCGTCGTGGGCTTCGCCCTGATCTCCTTGCTCCTGGGCGTCCTTCCCTGAGCCGACGCGAGTGGCCGGAGGGACGTCGCCGCTAGGGTGCCGCCACCCACCATCCGGCATGTCGACCAAGGACGCTTTCACGCGCATCTACCAACGCGACACATGGGGGGGAGGCTCCGGCCAGGGGTCCAGACCTGAGTTCAACGGCGAGTACATCGCCACCCTGCAGCGCTTTCTGCGGCTCAATCACATCCGCAGCGTCGTCGATTTCGGCTGTGGCGACTGGCAGTTCTCCCGGCTGGTCCACTGGGGTGACATCACCTACACCGGGATTGACATCGTCGACTCCGTGGTGGCAGCCAACAGTGACCTCCACGCCAGCGACTCGATTCGCTTCCAGCTCTTTGAGGACCTGGCCAGCCTGCCGCCCGCTGATCTGATTCTGGTGAAGGATGTGCTGCAACACCTTCCCAACCATTTGGTGCGGGAGTATCTCGACCATTTCAAGGCCCACTACCGCTGGCTGATCATCACCAACGACGATCTGCCCCACTCGGAACTCAACCAGGACATCGAGGCGGGCGCCTGGCGGCCGCTGCGTCTTGACCTGCCGCCCTTTGAGGAGCACTGCTCCACCCTGGCCCAGTGGGTGGTGCTCACCGAAACCTCGATGAGCCTGCACAGGAAACGGTCTGAACTGATCCTGGGAGCAGGAGGACGTCAGCCGCCCCAAAGGCCTGGAATGCAGCAGGGTTGAATTCAGACCAAGCCGTCACCCAGCAGCGGCAGTCTCACCAGTTGCCGACCCTTTTGAGGGCAGTGTAATACTCGATGATGGCGTCTTCGAGAATCGCCGTGGGTGTGGAAGGTAGCTGAATTCTTTCGCGATAGGCCTGGATCTTTTCAATCATCTCCAAGCAGTCTTCGCTGAGCAGCGCCACGAACGGATCCGGCTCTTCCGTGGAATTGGCTCCCACCTCAGTCCTCATTGGCAAGTCCATTTCAGTCTGCCACCGATGGGCGGCCATTGGGCCGTGACTCCTGCGCGGAAGGGCGAGCAGGAGCGCGCCAGTTGTTGCAGAGGCGGCACCCAGATTCGAACTGGGGATAAAGGATTTGCAATCCTCCGAACACCTAGGCCTAGACTGGCTTTCAAGGGGTATCGTGACTAGGAATGTGCCCACAAGTGGGCTTTTTGGGGCTTATGAGTGGTTAAGCGCCCAGTTTCGCTAGCGTGTTTTGTTGAACCCCAAGAGCCACAACGGCACCAACGCCGCTGCCGCGCTAACTCCCTAGCCAGCTGTTGGGCCACCACACAGACAGGCACCAGTCCGACGATTCTTAATGTTGCAGTGACCATGGCACCTGAGGAACGTCCCCGTCCCGCCAGGCTTGCGGAACAGACGCGTTACTACTTCTGAGGAGTGCATCAACCTACGCCCATCCTTGCTGGAGCAGTGGATCTGACCTGAGAGCACCAGGCTGCGGAAATGCGATCCGGCTCGTTTCCTTCTTGAAGAGAGCAGATCCGACTCCCTCTTCCCCACTCGGCTGTGGATCGTTGTCGATCCCGTCGATCCGCTCCAGAGAGAAATGGGAGGCAGAGGCCCCAGCAAGGCGCCCTTACCCCAACGAGGTCGCTGCATCAGCCATGGACGGCCATCAAGACCGCATGGGCGCAGTGGCATGGAAGCTCCTCACAGCGAGACAGGGGGTAACGACCAGCCTAATAACAAGTTCAGCCTATCAAGAAAGGCGCCTTACATAAGGCGATCTTATCAACTAGTCGTGTCATCTCCAACCCATTCGCGCCAGCCAGCGCCCGGTGATGTGACGGAAGACCCAACCCACCCGTCTCCATGGTCTTGGCCACCCCCCAGGTGCGGTTGGCGCGGTCCCGCTCCTGCCCAGAGGAGCGGACCCGCATGGCCCTCAGGCCATCACCTGCTCCCGCAGGGCTGCCAGGGCTTTCTGTTGCGCACGCTGCACCGTCATCGGGCTGATCCCCAGTCGCCGGCCCGCTTCTCGCAGGCTCAGACCCTCCAGCACCGTGAGCCGCAGGGCAGCCGCCTGGGCGGTGGGCAGCTGCTCCACCAGGGCCTCCAGCCCCGGCTCCAGGGCTGAACCAACCTCGGGGGAGGTGGATTCAGGGGCGGCCAGGGCCTCCAGCCAGCTGCCACCACTGCCCTCCAGCGGCTGATCGAGGCTCTGGTGTTGCCAGGGGGCTTCCCCGCGGGCAGCAGCCGGCAGTCGCACCAGCAGCGCCCGATCACGCAGCCAGTGGCTCAGGGCACCCTGGATGCAGCGCTTGAGGTACGCCGGTGCGGTGGTGGGATCGGTGACACGGCCACAGGCCCGAACGAGTTCGAGCTGGGCGACACCACGTGCCTCCTCAACCTCGATGAGGTCGGGATAGCGGCGGTGGAAACGACGGGCCAGCGAAGCCGCCAGGGGAAGGAATTGATGCACAAGGCGATCGCGGTCTGAGAGGGGGCGCATCGTGGGGGTGGCGCAGGACGCGCCCCCCAACCCGCAGCACCGCGTAGGGAGAATCGGGGGACGAGCCAGCCAGCACCACGACGCCCCCTCCAGCCGCGTGTCGTGTCAACAGCAGCAGCCCCCCGGGGTACAGCAGCCCACAACCCAGCCGCGAGACCACGCACCGAAAGCCGCAACCCAACGGGGAGCCCCAGCGAGCCAACCGTTGGGGTCAGCAGCTGCGGCTCCCTCCACGTCCAAACACCTCCAGCAGCAGCAGCCCCACCAGCGCCACGGGCGGTGGCGGCGTAACCCCGAGCAGGCGCGAGCGGGTGGAGCCGACACCGCAGGCGCGGGGCAACCAACAGGCGCTGCTTGATGAGCAGCACGTTTCGCCTGAGCGGGAGGCAAGGGGCCGCAGCCCCTCAGGCGTTAGCCCCGCTTCCAGCGGCGTTCACAACGGCGGAGTTCCAGCTCGATCGCTAACCGCCGCGGCAGGTCCTGCAGCGGCCAGACCAAGGCCACAAACCAGCGCAGACCACGCGTCTGGCGGTACAGCCAGAACCAGCAGGTGAGTTTCCAGGAGCGGCTTTTCATGGCAGAGGCGCCAAAGGACACCGCTTCCACCACCCGGGGGCCAGGGTCGTCCAGGGGGCCGCAGGCCCTTGCGCAGCCCTTGACGGTCCTGGCTGCAGACCCAAAGGCGCAGCCAACCAAAACCCTGCCCACCGGGTGAGGCTCAGCGGTTTCTGGCGCAGCGGCCATGAACCAGCCGCCGCTCCCAGCACCTGGGTGGCTCACCAGGGTTCATAGGCTGCAAAGCCCGGCTGCTCTTCCACCTGCTGGCGCTCCAGATACGGGTTGGCGGACCAGCTGTCCCAGGCGGAACCGACCAGTGACGGGCCATCCGCAGCGTCCAGGGCAAGTTCAGCCTGGAGATCAACTGGCGCTGGTTCGCTCCAGCCGGCAGCGCATTCGGCCTCCCAGGCCTTGATCGCAGCGGCCCGCTGGTGATCGACAGGTTGTTGGTGAGCACTGGCGAGCGGCTCCACGGGAGGAACGGCAAAGAACACCGCCTCCACCCACTGGCTGCAGACGCTCAGGCAGGGGGACCGTCAGGTCCAAAGCGCAGCCCTTGCCGGTGGCTGCCCCCACCCCTGGAACGTCGTGACGGGCTGGTGGGGGGCCGGTGGATCATCGGGGCGGAGTTTGGCGTTCCAGTGGAGCGAAAGAGTTATCAACACCGAGAGAAAGCCCGCTGACCAGGCAGCTGACGATCACAGCCAAGTGAAATCACTGATGGCTCCCTCCTTGGGTCAGTCGCTGTAGCTCGCCCATGCCTGTACTCGCTAAATTGTGAAACGACAAGACCCCTGGGTGGTTTCGGCGAATGATGAAGAATATTCTCAGTCTGGAGTTTGACTGGTGTTACGACTAGGCTTTTGAGCAGAACCAGACTTCATAGAATAAAAGTCATGCAACAAGAGCCCATTCGTTCTCCACTTCTGCAATTTAGCAGCGCCATTCCTCCGGAGGATCTAGAAAACCTTCGGGACAACCTCTCTGCCATCGTGCTCGACGGGGACCATCTATGGCTAGGTGGCGACGAAGGAACCGAGATCCACCGAATGACTCGTGAGGCCTCGGGAGATTTCGCGGACCATACGAGCTTCCAGCTGAAGGAGATGCTGGGTCTTCCGGGACCAGCGGAGGAGGAAATCGACATTGAAGGACTGGATATAGATGGCGGCTACTTGTGGCTGATCGGGTCGCACAGCGCAAAGAGAAAAAAGCCAAACACCGACAAGATGCTGAAGGAAAACCTGAAGCGGCTTCGCAAGATCGAAGTGGAAGGCAATCGGTTCACGCTCGCCAGGGTGCCGCTCAACGACGCGGCCACCCCCGTTGCAGTAAACGGCGAGTTGACCACCGCACGCCTTCGCGGGGACACCAAGTCAAACCTTCTTACCGAAGCCTTAAGGGGCGATCCGCACCTAGGCCGGTTTGTCCCTCACATGAAGAGCAAAGATGACGTGGAGGGCATTCCGAGCAAAGACAACGGCTTCGATGTCGAAGGCCTTGCCGTGAGGGGCAACCGGGTGTTTCTTGGGTTGCGGGGTCCTGTCCTTCGCGGGTGGGCGACCATCCTTGAGCTGAAGGTCAAGGAGAACGCCGAGGGGGAACTCACTCTGGAGACCTTTCCGTCTTCAAACGAACCCTATTTGAAACATCTGTTGCAACTCGGTGGACTCGGCGTTCGGGAACTAGCCATCCATGGGGACGACATGTTGGTTCTGTGTGGCCCCTCGATGGATCTCGACGGGCCAGTCTTCATCTATCGCTGGAGAAACGCGCTGAATCTGCAGGCGGACTCGATGACATGGCAACAGGAGCTCAAGAAGGACGTGACGGTACCCTTCGGGATCACGAAGGACCACGCTGAAGGCTTGTCCATTTTCTCTGCAGATCCACTCTCAGTAATGGTGTGCTACGACTCACCCGCCAAGGCACGGATCATCGGGGACGATGTGAGGGCAGACGTTTTTGCCGTTTGCCCCCAGCCGTAAAGTCCTGGTTAGTCGTGGCTAAAGACTCCACATCGTCCCTTTTTTGATCTTTTGATCATGTAGATCTCGACCGGCAATACGATCCCAAAAACGACCTCCTACAAGCTGCTCTGCATCATAGGTCACAACAAGATAGTCTTCTAGATTGCCACTCAGCTCTTTATTTTCCATCTCAAACGTCCAAAGCTTTAAACGGCCACGGTTATCCTCCGCCAAGACGCTTTTCACAAAGGCATGGGGCACTGGTATGTTGATGCCATATTGGTCAGTATCGCCTCCAATTGATTCGACTGCCCGATCAAAATAGAAGACGGGTGCTGTCAGCACGTATGTTTCCAAGATGGCCTCCTGGTCATTCAACTTTCGAACGGCAGTTTCAAGTTCACGCCACATTCCCCGATTAAATCCTGGTACCTGCGGTGACATGTTGGACAGCAGAAAGGTTTCACTGTTCTGAATATCAAGCTCATTTTGATTTGCGCTCCCAACAAGGTGGCCTCGATCGTATCCACTGCTTTTGTAAGCATCTAGGGCTGCGCGGAATCTGTGCGGAATCCGAATATCTGCTCTAAAGTTATCGCTACGATCTTCGATTTCCCATTCGAAGATAGCATTCGGATTTACAATCTCCAGGACCCATTTGGCCTGGCGGAAATACCAGGAATATCCAATAGTAAAGTATCGTCCTATGAGAATCTCGTCACAGACAGGAGCTCCGTAGCGAAGTTCACGCTTGATCTGAAAAGGATCGTTCATGCGTCTGTACCTCTGTGAAAACCAGGGGTGGGGTAGCTCGGCTAGTTAAACAGGGTCTATAGGAACCCAGGAACTGCAAAACGTTCCGCCAAGGTGTTCCAGGAAACATCCAAACTGTGTCCAGCCTCTGTCCTTGCCGGACAGTTCAGCTTGGAACAGTTCAAGCGGACGTCAGTCAACCTTCAAGCCAGTGGCCTACAACTCCTGTAGGACCCATTACCACCACAACACTTCGTTACTACATGAGTGAATTTGGGTCGGCTTCCACAGGGGCAGGAACCACCAGCTCCACAGCTCGCCGAGCCTCACCCAGCACCTGGAACAGCACCTGTGGGGTCTCCCGGAGCAGTTCGATCCAGTGCCCCAAATAAGCAGCGTGGTTTTCGACGGCACTGCCGATCTCCAGCTGGTCCCCCAGCAGCACCGAGCCGAGTTCCGCCACTAGTTCCTCGGCAAGGGCTACCGCCTCAGCGGAGGCGCCCTCTCCAGCGCCCATCACACCCAGCATCGCGCGCCGGTTGCTCATGCCACCTCCGGGCACCAGTCGCGCTGGCGCTTCATGTCGCCGGTCCAACCCTGACAGCGGCGGGTGGGTTGCTCTCCCTAGGGAAGCAGCTTCTTCCGACTGGTGAACCAATCCAGGCAGGAGACCAAGGCCCAGCAGCTGGAGGCGACCATCGAGCAGCGGTTGCGTAGCAGCACGATCACCCTCGGCGGTGATCCCGCCATCGATCTGGTGGGGATCAGCATCGACTGGCAAAAGAACCCACCGCTGATCCGGGCCCGGGTGCGGGTGACGGATCCAACGCTGCCCACGGCCGGGCAGGTGGCCGCCGTTCAGGAGTTCATCAACCGCAGCCAGGCACCCCTGCGCTTCCGGCTGGTGATGCAACGCACCGCGGTGGATCTGATCGGCCCGGAAACCGCACCGAATCCTGCCGATCTGGAGGTGCTGACGCCGCCGGCCCTGCCGCCCCTGCCGCACGCAACGGAGGAGAAGGAGTTGGAGACAACGCCATAGCTGGAGATAAAGAGATCCTTTCCCGCTGTTGCCTTTATCACTTTTTGGACCTGCCTTAACCAAAGGCCTGCTCAACGTCGTCTAGATGCAAGGCATTCAGTGACGCAAAGCCAGTGACTCTCCCCCTCCATCGGAGCATCGCCCAATGGCGCCGTGCCTGCCTGCCGCTGGGGCTAGCCGCTCTGAGCCTCAGCATCAGCGCCTGCGGCTCCGGCGGCCGCCGCCTGCCCTCGCTCAACGGCGCCGGGGCATCCTTCCCCGCCCCGGCCTACCAGCGCTGGGCAGCCGACTACAAAACTGCCAAGGGCTACCTGGTGAACTACCAGTCGGTGGGATCCGGCCAGGGGGTGCGCTCGTTTCTGGCCGGTTCGGTCGACTTCGGCGCCACCGATGAACATCTCAGCGATGCGAATTTCAAGGAGGGCATGGCCGGCAAGCGCGGTGCCGTGCAGATCCCGATGCTGGGCGGCACGATCAGCCCGGCTTACAACAATCCCGACTGCCCCGGCCTCAAGCTGACCCAGGCCCAGTTGGTCGACATCTATCTCGGCAAGATCACCAACTGGAGCGCCCTGGGCTGTCCCGAAAGGCCCCTGACGGTGGTGCACCGCTCCGATGGATCCGGCACCACCTTCAACTTCACCAATTCGCTCGCCTGCTTCTCGCCGGAATGGAAGAAGAGGGTGGGCGTTGGCAAGGCGGTGCAATGGCCCGTGGGCCTGGGCGCCAGGGGGAACGAGGGGGTGGCCGGTCTGATCCAGAACACCCCCGGCTCGCTCGGCTATGTGAACCAGGCCTTCCTGCGAGGGGCGGTGAAGCCTGCGGCGCTGCAGAACAAGGACGGAAAGTTCGTGCTTCCGGATGCGACATCAGGGGCGGCAGCCTTGAACAACATCGTCCTCGATGAGCGTCTGGGCGGGGAAGACTGCAACCCCAAAGGGGCCGAAAGCTACCCGATCGTGGCCTTCACCTGGATCCTGGCTTACCAGAGTGGGCAGGGGGAGGAGAAAGCGGAAGCCATGCGCACCTTCCTGCTCTGGTCGCTGGAGGAAGCTCCCCAGCAGCAGGCGGCGGAACTCGGCTTCGTTCCCCTCAGCGGCGACGTGCTGAAGCGGGTCAAGGAGGAGGTGGCCAAGATCAAGGGCTGATCCCGCCGAGGTGACCGCCGAAACTGGCCCCGGTTCGGTTCGCCGTGATGACTGCGAGTTCCAGGGATCCTGCGGTCGAGCCGAAGCACACATCCCTGCTGCGGCGCCTCTGGATCTTCGGCCGGGTGCGCCTTCTGCTGCTGGGCATCGAAGCCTGCAGGGTTCTGGTGCACCGGCAGCACTGGGAGGTACTTACCCCCAATCCCCTGTTCTCCGCCCTGGTGACCTCCGAGGTGTTCCTGCTGGGCTTGTTCCCCCCGAGATCGTTAACTGTTGTTTAATTGCCTTACAACTTCTTCCGGTGCGTGAACAGCTCGCTGTCGTTCTCCAGAAAGTGCTGCATCCACTAAATCACGTGGTTCAGGCGCATTAAGTGATCTACTGCAATCACCTGGAGTGTCTTACTACCTGAGATCGCCTCCATGACAAGCATTGCCTTGCACTCGGGGCTGTGGGTGGTGCAGTTTCCCATGTGGTAACTGCTCCATGGGGCGGTGACCGCGTCGCTGATCAACGATGAGTGTCCCGTGTCAAACAGGTTGATGGGTGGCGTCAATCTGGTTGACCGGTAGAAGCCGTTGTTTTGAGCCCTGCTGAGACCTGAGATTGCAGCTGGGATCGGAATCGTGACCAGGCTGTCGTCAGGCGTCAATCAAGTTGTCCTTCTGGC
>CALSAP010000039.1:0-18648 GCA_943372935.1 Synechococcus sp. UW140 | reverse complement strand
GCATCGGTGAACTGATCGGCACCACCCGGGTCACCACCACCCGGCTGATCTCCCGGATCCGGGCCGCCGAGCTGCTGCAGGTCCCCAGTGGTGAAACCGGCCTGCGCCTGGCGCCGGCCCTGGTCGACGGCGCTCCTCTGGCCGCCTGAAGCCCCCCTCCTTTTTCTCCCCGCCCGTTCTTCGTCGCCCCTCCCATGGCCAACTCCCTCGGCAGCCTCCCCGACAGCCCCGCCGCGATCAGCGTCCGCGGTCCCCAGCCCCAGGCCAAGAAGAAGGGCTGCCGCCAGAAGAAATGCTCCAAGTGGAAGGGCGGCAAATGCTGCTGTGGCCGCGACTGAGGCCCCACGCCCGCTGGCGCCGCTTCAGCCCCCCTTGCCCTGGCGCTCCAGGCTGGGCATCAGGGCCACCGAGGCCGCCAGCCCCAGGGCCAGGATCAGCAGCGCCGGCACCAGGGCCGCCCCCACCCGTTCGTCGCTGGCGTACTGATACACCCGCACCGAGAGGGTGTCGAAGTCGAAGGGGCGCAGCGAGAAGGTGAGCGGCAGTTCCTTCACCACATCGACGAACACCAGCAGCGCCCCAACCAGCAGGGGCCCCCGCAGCAGCGGCAGGTGAATCCGGCGCAGCACCGCCAGCCAGCCGCAGCCGAGGCTGGTGGCGCACTCATCGAGGCTGGGGGGAATGTGCTCGAAGGAGGCATCGAGTCCCTGTTTCGAGACGGCCAGGAAGCGGTCGCCGTAGCCCCAGAGCAGCAGCAGCAGGGGACTGAGCTGCAGGGGGCCGCCGACCAGCATCAGGGCCAGGGCCAGCACGGTGCCTGGCACGGCGTAGCCCATGCCGGCGAAGAAGGTGAGCCGGCCCAGCAGGGGATGGGCCAGCCAGCGGCGACTGATCGCCAGCAGCAGGGCCGCCGCCACCGTCAGCAGCGCGGCGGCCAGGGCCAGGCCAAGACTGCGCAGGGTGAGGGCCAGCAGATCCCCAGGCGGATCGCTCTGCAGATGGTCACGGCTCAGAAACAGCCAGGTGAGCGGCAGCCCCAGGCTGGCCAGGGGCGGCAGCAGGGCGAGCAGCTGGGCCAGGTGGCAGCGCCAGCCCCGCAGGGGCCACTGCAACGCGCCGACGCCGTCCTGGCCGATGTTCCAGCGGCGGCTGCGGTGGCGCATCCAGCGCTCGGCCCCCACCAGCAGGCTGACCAGCACCAGGGCGATCAGGGCCAGACCCACGGCCCCCTGCAGGTCACCTTCGCTTTGCCAGCGTTGCAGGATGCCTCGCGAAAGGGTGGGAACGCCCAGCAGTTCCACCGCGCCGAGCTCATTGACCACCTCCATGCCGCTGAGGGCGACCCCGGCTCCGATGGACGGAAGCGCCAGGGGCAGGGCGACGCGCCGAAAGCTGCCCCAGGGGCCCACCCCCAGGCTGCGGCAGGCCTCCAGCTGCCGCTGGCCACTGCCGGAGAAGCTCTCGGTGGAGAGCAGGAACACATAGCTGTAGGTGGTGAGGCTGAGCAGCAGCACGGCCCAGCCGATGCCGTGCACGCGAAAGCCCCAGCGGCTGCCAAGGTCGACCAGCACGGCGGCCAGCACGAAGGCAGGGGCCGCCAGGGGCAGGACCTGGGCCAGCCGCAGCCAGCGGCGACCGGGGAACTGGCAGCAGGCGGTGAGCCAGCCGTTGGCGGTGCCGAGCAGGGCACCGATCAGGCCGACGGCCAGCACCAGCACCAGGGTGTTGGTCAGCTGCTCGAGGCCTTCGGCCCCCAGCCAGAGACTGCCGGAGCCGGCATCGCGAACCGCGAAGCCGGCCAGGGCCAGGAACGGAAGCACCGCCAGGGCGCAGACCACCAGAACGGCCGCCGCGAGGGAGGCCCTCCGCATCGGCGGCACCGCTCGGGTGGCGACTGCCCGCTCCGCCGTTGCCGCTGTCGCCATCCGGTGACCTACTTCCAGCCGTTCGATTCCATCATCTGGGTGGCCGCGCGGCTCCTGGATCCGATCTGCTCCACCGAGACGCCATCGGCCTGGAAGGTGCCGAACCGCTTGAGGATGTGATTATCACCGAAGCCCTTGAGGGGGTATTCGTTGTTGGCTTCGGCGTAGCCGCGACCGCCAGTGGGGGAGGCCAGGAATTCGATCAGCTTGATCGCCGCCTGTGGATTTCGGGCGTGGCGGGTGACGCCAGCCCCGGTGATGTTGACGTGGGACGGGTTGAGGTAAACCACCTTCAATTGCTGGGCCAGTTGCTTGTCCTGGGCGCCAGCTTCACCCGAGAGCATGCGGGCGATGTAATAGGAGTTCACCACACCCACGCCGCATTCTCCCCTGGCGACGGCCCTGGCCAGGGGAGTGTCGGAGGTGAAGAAGGGCTGGTTCACGTTCGCCACCATGCCGCGGATCCAGGTGCGGGTGGCGGCATCACCGCGCAGGATCATCTGGCTGGCCACCAGCGACTGGTTGTAGGGACTCTTTCGCTCCCGCAGGCAGAGCTTGCCTTTCAGGGCCGGCTTGGCCAGGTCGGCGTAGGTGCGGATCGTGGCGGGATTCACCAGCTTCGGGTTGACCACCACGGCACGCACACGCCGCGTCAGGCCATACCAGCGGCCCTGGGAATCGCGCAGGTTGGCGGGCACATCGCGTTGCAGGGCGGCCGAACGGACGGGACGGAACAGGCCCTGGTCGGTGGCGGCGTCGAGGCGGGCGGCGTCGACGAGCACCAGCAGGTCGGCGGGACTGTTCTTGCCCTCACTCTTGAGGCGCTCCAGCAGGGCATCGTCCTTGGCCTCCAGCACGTTCACCTTGATGCCGGTGCGGGCGGTGAACTGGCGATACAGCTCCTTGTCGGTGTTGTAGTGCCGGCCGGAGTAAACGCCGATCGTCGTTCCGGCCTGGGCGATGGCGGGAGCGCTGCCCTGGGACTGGCCAATGGCCGGCAGCGTGTCAGTGCCGAAGAAAGCCATGGCCGCGACCCCCACGGCAGCAGATCCCGCAGCTGGAAGCCAAAAACGAACAAGGGGGAACCTGGAGCTGGGCATCAGAAGGAACGGGCTTGTGCCCGGACCCTATGCAGGCTCCCCAGTGGCAGACGAATCAAACGACGCGAAGGCGCGTATCAATGCTTACGAGTCAGTAGGACGTGGAGCGCCGCACCGGGATCAAAGCAGGCTGCATCAGGCCACCGCCGCCGTTGTCGTCGTCGGAGTCCATCGCCATCCACAGCACCAGACCGAGAAGGGCGAGAACGCCCGTCATCAGGAGGAACTCGGTCATGGGAAAGGGTCGTAGACCGTCACCCTAGCGGCGCCGGCCGGTGGTTCCGTAGTGGATGCAGCATTCCTGCCCAAAGGGCAGGAGGCATCAGGCGAAGCCCTTGCCCGCGCCCCTGGCCACACAGGCCTGGAGTTGCTGGCGCAGACGCTTGTGGTCGAGATCCTTGCCGATCAGCACCAGCTGGTTCTTGCGCTCCCCCGGCCAGTCGCTGTCGTCGATGGAGAAGCGCTTGCCGGCCAGGTGGAACACGTGGCGCCGTTCGCTTTCGTTGAACCAGAGGATGCCCTTGGCGCGGAAGACCCCGGCCGGCATCTGGTTGTCGAGGAAGTTCTGGAACTTGCGCAGCGAGAAGGGGCCGTCGCTGCTGAAGGACAGGGACGTGAAGCCCTCGATCGCCTGGTGGTCGGGATGGCCACCGTGGTCATGGCTGTGATCGTGGTGATGGCCGTGATCGTGGCCATCGCCAGCGGTCGCGGTCGCCGGTTCGTGCTCGCAGTGACCATGGTCGTGGTCGCAGTGGCTGTGGTCCTCGCTGCCGTGATCGTGGCTAGGGGCGGGGGTAACGGTGGGGGTGGGGGCCTGCTGCTGGGCCACCACCTTGTCGGTCTCGAACAGCCCCACGCTCAGCAGCAGGGGCAAGGGCACTGCCCCCTTCACCGAGCGCAGGATGCGGGCCTCGTTCTTGATCGCCCGCAGCTCGCCTTCGAGGGCCTCAAGCCGCTCCTGGCTGACCAGGTCGCACTTGTTGAGCAGGATCATGTCGCCGTAGACGATCTGGGAGCGGCCCACCTCCCCCTGCAGCGTCTCGGGGCCGAAATTCTCCGCGTCCACCAGGGTGATGATCGAGTCGAGCCGGGTCAGATCGCGCAGGTCACTGCCAAGGAAGGTCATGGCCACGGGCAGGGGGTCGGCCAGGCCGGTGGTTTCGACCACCAGGTAATCAATCGGTTCGGGGCGCTCCAGCACCCGGTAGACGGCCTCCAGCAGCTCGCCGTTGATCGAGCAGCAGATGCAGCCGTTGCTCAGTTCCACCATGTCGTCGCCGGTGGCGACGATCAGCTCGTTGTCGATGCCGATCTCGCCGAACTCATTGACCAGCACGGCGGTCTTGACCCCCTCCTGGTTGGTGAGGATGTGGTTGAGCAGGGTGGTCTTGCCGGCGCCGAGGAACCCGGTGAGGATCGTCACCGGCACGGAGATGGGCTTGGCCTCGCTGACCGCGGCCGCCGTTGTCGGGGCGTCCAGGTTCGTGCTGGTCATGGGGAGGAGCGAAGGCGTTGTGGCGATTCTGACGGCGCGGCTGCCCCACCAGCACGCTGAAGGCTGCTGGAATGGCGGCCGATGAACCCGGTGCATGAACCCCAGCGAAGCCTTCGCCGCCATCGGCCTTGCCGCCGTGGCCTGCGATGGTGCCCTCGACGCCGATGAGGCCGCCATGCTGCGCCAGCTGCTGGAGGTGCGATCGCCCTACAGCAACCTCGGCGAAGCCGTGATGGGGGCGATGTTCGACGGCCTGCTGGGGCGGTTGCGCAGCGGCGGCTGGGAGACGCTGTTGATGGAGGCCGCGCCGGTGCTGACCCCCGCCCAGCAGGAGACGGCCTACGCGATGGCGGCGCTGCTGGTGCACACCAACCGCAGCTTCAAACCGGTGGAGCAGCAGATGCTCAAGCGGCTGGGGGAACTGATCAGTGTGCCGACGGACCGCTGCAGCCAGATTCTCGAGGTGATGGCGGTGCTGCACCGCGACAGCCTCAGGACCTGAGGCCCCGGCAGCGCTCGCAAAGGCCGAAGAACTCAAGGGTGTGATATAGGGGCAGGAAGTCGCCCATCTCCGCCTCCGGGAGGTGCAGGCCGTGCACTGGACAGTGGCTGAGCACCCGGGTGCTGCCGCAGTCGACGCAGGTGAGGTGGTGCTCGTCCCGCTCCGTCGGGGCGAAGAGGGCTTCGCCGCTGGGCAGGTGGCGGCAGCGCACCAGGCCCCGCTGCTGCAGCTGGCGAAGGTGGCGGTAGACGGTGGCCAGGCCCATGGCGGCGGGGCTGCTGCGCAGCCGGGCGTGCAGATCCTGGCCGCTCAGTTCGCCGTCGGCCTGGCGCAGCTCCGCCAGCAGGGAGGCCTGGCGGGGGGGGAGATCAGGGGCGGAGGGGGCCTGCATGGTCCCGTTTCTACCCTGCCGGCAGCCAGATGGCCTGGAGCGCCTCCTGATCGAGGGGCACCGGGGTGAGGCTGGTGGCCTCGATCAGCACCACCTGGGCCGGCGGCGGCGCCCCCTGGGCCTGCGCCAGCGGCCGCAGCACCACCGCCAGACGGTCGCTGGTGGGGTCGTAGCTGAGGCCGGTGCCGGGTTCCAGTTCCCAGCCGGCCAGGCGCCGGGTGGCCAGAACGGAGCCGCGGCGGTCGAGGCTGACCAGGGTGAGGACGGGGCGGCCCACCCCTTCGATCAGCAGCGCCCAGATCCGCTCGCCGCCGCGGCTGCAGGCCGTGGCCGCCAGCGCCTGGGGGCCGATCCAGAGCTGGCGGGGGGCCACCCCCGGTTCCACCAGCTCCAGGGAGCGGCGGAAGTCGGGCCAGTGCCGCACCAGCAGGGCCCGCCCCGCCCGGGGACAGAAGCTGCTGAGGTCACGGCTGCCGGGCAGGGTCTGGCGGCGGGGCGGCCGGGGCGGCAGGTCCTGCAGGCTGAGGCCATCGATCTCCGGCACCACCGCCGAGCCGCCTTCCGGCAGCAGCCGCACGGCGCCGCTGGCCTGCAGCGGCAGCCGGCTGGGACCGCCCCGGGAGGGCCAGAGGTCGAGGGTTACCTGGTCGGGCAGCTCACCGCCCGCCTGCACCAGCAGGTCGCCGCGGCGGTTGCCGCTGATGTGGGCGAAGACGAGGTCGGTGGGGCCGAGGGGCTGGGGGGCGCCGGCCTGCACCGGGGCTGGCGCCGCCGGACCCTGGCGCCCCACCTGGCGCAGGGGCTGCTGGCGCAGGGGCACCCGCCAGACCCGGAAGCGGCCGGTTTCGGAGCGGACCACCACCGCCACGGCTTCGCCGTTGCCGAGGGGTTCGAGCATGGTGATGCGCCGCCAGACCGGCGTGATCGGCCGCCAGCGGCCGTCGTGCTCCCGCAGCTGCACCTGTTCGCCGGTGCCCACCGGCACCACCGCCAGCAGCCGGGGCCGCGGATCCCACTGCCAGCGCTGGGGGGGCAGGGCCAGCCCGCGGCGATCGCGGCCGGCCAGCTGCAGCTCCAGCGGGGAGCGGATCCGCTGGTCGGGGGCCAGGTTGAGCAGGAGGGTGTCGCCGTCGCCGAGCCAGCGGTGGGCCAGGGGCGGGGAGAGGGTGCTGGCGGCCTGGAGGCTGGCCGGGTCCATGGGCCGGCTGAAACGGGCCTGCAGGGCGGCGGGGCCGGAGCTGGCGGCCACCGGCGTGAGCCGCTCGAGCCGGGGCGGCTGGCGCAGCAGCAGCTGCTGCTGAACCAGGGCCAGCAGTCCGGCCAGGGCCAGGGTGAGCGGCAGGGGGCCGGCCCAGGGGAGGCGGAAGGGCCGGGTCATGGTTCCAGGGGCCGGGCCGGCCTGGGGATCGGCTGGATGCGGCTGGGGACCACCTCCAGCCGCTCGCCGCCGCCGGGGGCGGGCTTGAGGCCCATCACCCCGTCGATGGCCAGCCACTGGTCGGCGGGGAAGGGGGCCTGGCCGGCGGGCCAGTGCACCGGAAGCCCCACCGGCGAGGCATCGGCGAGGCAGCAGCGCACCAGCAGCCGGGCCAGCTGGGGCGGTTCCCCCTCCATCGGCAGCACGAAACCGCTGATGCGCACCGGATCGCCGGCGAACAGCTTGGGATCGGGCTGGCTGCGCAGCAGCCGCACCCAGTCGGTGAGGCTGCGCTGGGCGGGGGGCAGCACGAAGGTCAGTTCGCTTTCGGCGGTCTCGTCGCGGGGACGCTGGCCGGCCAGGTCGGCGAAGGAAGGGGCCGGCGGCAGCAGCAGCACCAGCAGGGCGATGGCGGCGGTGAGCAGCAGGGTGCGGGCCTGGCGCCGGTCGCCCCGCTCCTGCCGGCCGGCGCCGAAGGCCACGCGCAGCTGCAGCAGGGCGACCGCCAGCAGCAGCAGGCCGGCCAGGGCCACCAGGGGGTGGAACACGGCCCGCAGGAGCAGGTCGAGGCGGCCGTCGATGCTGCTGTAGAGCATCACCAGGGCCCAGAGGCCGAGGCTGGCGGCGCGCCAGAGGGCGGCCCGCTGCATCAGGGGGGGAGTCACAGGCGCCACAGGTTCACCCACTGGCCGATCAGGAGCACCATCAGGGCGGCCCCGGCGGTGGTGAGCACCAGGCCGCGGGGGCGGAACAGCAGCCCGAGCAGGCTGACGAGCTTGAGGTCGATCACCGGACCCAGGAGCAGGAAGGCGAGCAGGGCCCCGGGGGTGACCTGGGCGGCGAAGCTGAGGGCCAGGAACGCATCCACGCTCGAGCACACCGACACCACCAGGGCCAGCAGCATCAAGGCCAGGATCGAGAGGGTGGGGGCACCGCCCACCGCCAGCAGCCAGCTGCGGGGCACGAAGGACTGCACCAGGGCGGCGATGACGCTGCCCATCACCAGCAGCAGGGCCAGGTAGAGGAACTCCTGGCTGGCGTGCTTCATCAGTTCGGCCAGGGGCGGCCGGGCCGGGGCGGCCTCGGGGCTGAGGGCCGACGCCGGCGGGGCGCCCACCAGGCCGCTGGAGCGCTCCAGCAGCCCCACCGCCGCCAGGGGCTGGTGCAGGCGCCGTTCGGCCAGCAGGTCGGCCTGCAGCAGCTGGGGTTCGCCCACCAGGCCCAGCAGCAGGGCCAGGCCCACGGCCACCGCCACGGCGCCCAGGGGGCGGGCCAGCAGCAGCCAGGGCTGGTCGGGGAAGGCGGCCCAGGTGCTGGCGATCACGATCGGGTTGAGCACGGGGGCGGCGAACAGGAAGCCGAGGCCGGCGCCGAGGGGCGCGCCGCCGCTGAGCATGCGGCGGGCCACCGGCACGTTGCCGCATTCGCAGGCGGGCAGGGCGAAACCGAGGGCGGCGCCGGTGAGGGGCCCCAGCAGGGGATGGGACGGCAGCCGCCGCAGCCAGCGGCCGCCGGGGGCGAACCAGCGGGCGCCGGCGGAGATCAGCACGCCGATCAGCAGGAAGGGCAGCGCCTCGATCAGCAGCCCCTGGAACAGGGCCCAGGCGGTGGCCAGACGGGTGAGGATCACGGCGCCGGCCAGGGCTCCGGGGTGGCGGCGCTGGCGGCGCCCGCCTCGAACCAGTCGGGGATGGCCCGGAAACAGGCGGCGTTGGCCTCGTTCTCGCGGGCCTCCACCCGCCAGCAGCAGTTGCGGCCCCCATCCCGCTTGTGCAGCATCTCGTTGGCCCAGCCCCACACCAGTTCGGCGCTGGCCTCCATGCCCACGTTGGCCATGACGCGCAGGTCGAGGGCACCCAGGTCGTGCAGGGTCTGCCACTGGGCCAGCAGGGGGTCGTCGTGATTAACGAGGAAGGTGTGGTCGAACTGCTCTTCCAGCCGCTCGCGCAGGGGCTGGAGGCTGGAGAAGTCGACCACGAAGCCGTGGATGTCGAGGTGGTGGGCGGCGAACCAGAAGGTGAAGCTGCGGCTGTAGCCGTGCACGAAGCGGCAGTGGCCCGGGTGGCGCCACTGGCGGTGGCAGCAGGGGAAGCCGCCGTAGCTCTTGCTGCAGGTGTGGGCGGCGGGGGTGGGCATGGGGGAGCGGGAGTGGCTCCAGGCTGCCATCAGCTGGAGCCGCGGATCGGGATCACCCTGTTGCGTCCCATTCCCTTGGCCTCGTACATGGCGACATCGGCGCGGGCCATCAGCTCGTCGCTGCTCTCCCCCGGCTTCGCCAGGGTGACGCCGATGCTGAGGCTGATCTGCAGCTCCCCGGCGCCCGTCTGCACCGGCTCCTGAATCACCCGGCAGATCTTCTCCCCGATCGCCACGGCGTTGTCGAGATCCTGCACGCCTCGGAGCACCACCAGCAGCTCGTCGCCCCCCACCCGTGCCGCCAGATCCTCATGGCGCAGACAGCCCCGGAGGCGTTCGGCCACGGTCCGCAGCAGCTGATCGCCGGCGGCATGGCCGCAGCGGTCGTTGATGTCCTTGAAGTGGTCGAGATCACAGAACAGGATGGCCGTCCGCAGACCGGTGCGCAGGACCGGGATCTTGTCCGCATCGATGCGATCCAGAACCTCCCTGCGGTTGAGCAGACCGGTGAGCTCATCGAAGCGGGCATAGCGCTCGAGCTTCTGCTGGTCTGCCACCTCGCGATCGACGACCCGGAACGTCGCCACCACGCCATCGATGCGATTATCCCGATCCCGGTAGGGGCCGGCATGCAGCTCCACCCAGTGCCAGGTTCCCTCCCTGGCACGGAACCGATGGCGGCTCACGATGGAGTCTCCTCGGCCGAGCTCCTGTCGTTCGATGTCGTAGTCGGCATGGTCGCCGGGATGGAGCAGTTCGGTGGCGTGCCGGCCGATCCATTCCTCGGGCTGCCAGCCCAGGGCTGTGGTCAGGGAGGGAGAGACCCAGAGGATGCGCTCGTCGCGTAAGCGGACCACCACATCGGAGGCGTTCATGGCCAGCAGCCTGTACGCCTCCTCCGAGTCCGCCAGCCGTTGCTGCGTCTCCACGCGGTCGCTCACGTCGCGCCAGGTGTAGCTGAGCTCATCCCCCAGGGGCACGGCTCGAATGTCGTAGTGACGCGCCTTGCCGAGAAAGTCATGGGGGTAGACGAAGTCGTCGAGCAGCAGGGCTTCACCCGTTTCCACCACCTGGGAGTACATGGCCAGAAGCCCCGTGGCGCTGTGGGCCGGCAGCAGATTCATCACTGTGCGGCCGATCAGCTGCTTGTGGCTGAGCAGGTTGTACCGGCAGGCGGCCTGGTTGGCTTCGATATAGGTGAAGTCCACGATGGTGCCGTTGGCATCCCGGCAGGCCTGGAGCACCACGTGGGGGTCCAGCAGCGAATCGAGGGTGGTCGCCAGCCGGGAGCGCATCCGGGCTCCCGTCGCTTCGGCCTCCATCTCCGCCTGGATGTTGTGCCAACTGCCGAGAATGCCCACCACAGCCCCGGCCGCATCGACGGCCCCGCGGCCGTTCACCTCCACCCAGTGGTAGTCGCCATAGGCCCGGCGCACCCGCAGCCGGAACACCTGGCGTTCGCCCCGGGCGAAGGCGGCCTCGGCCTGGCGCAACCGCGGTACGTCGTCGGGGTGGACGAAGGACCGGAACGGTCGGTTGATGAACACCTCCGGGGGCCAGCCGGTGATCGCGGTGACCGACGTGGAAATCCACTCGGTGACGCCCTCCAGGTTGGCGCGGAACACCACATCGGAGGCGTTCTCGGCCAGCATCCTGTAGTGACGTTCCGAGTCTCTGAGGAGCTTCCCCAACCGACGCCGCTGGACCGCCAGCGCCATGCTCACAGGCGCCACCAAGGCGATGGCGAACAGTCCCAGCCAGTACGCGGTGCCTCCGAGCAGCGACCAGCGCAGTCCGGTCAGGAAGATCAGCGTCATGTTCATCAGCGCCAGGACCAGGATCTGGCGGGGGCCTGCGAAGCTTGCGGCGAGCACCAGGGGCAGCCAGTAGAAGGGCACCAGAACCAACTCGCGTGGCGTCAGCAGATCCGCCGCGAAGATCACCAGCTGGAGCCCGACGATCAGCGGCAGCGCCTGCCCGTGGGGTGGC
Organism: Synechococcus sp. UW140; assembly: GCA_943372935.1. GTDB lineage: Bacteria > Cyanobacteriota > Cyanobacteriia > PCC-6307 > Cyanobiaceae > Cyanobium. The sequence goes on along the minus strand of CALSAP010000039.1, from coordinate 7,693 downwards.
GACGGGATGGGGGAAGGAGACGGCCAGGGCGGCGTTTGGGCCTGGTGCCAGGGGAGGTTGTGGCCGAAGGCGAGGGCCTCTTCCGGGCGGCCGGGGCGGCTGTCGGTGATCGCCACCAGGCAGAAGATCTGCTCCTCCTCGATCTCCACGGCCTCCAGCGCGGCCAGCACGGGCAGGGCGACGCCATCACTGCGCCGCAGGGACAGGTGCCGGGGCCGGGCGCCGGCGGCGGCCTTGGCCAGCCACGGCCCCAGCGTGCCGTGGAGGTAGGTCGGCACCAGGTCCTGGAGCGGGCGCCCCACCAGCGCCGCGCGCTCGCAGTGCAGCCACTCCGCCAGCCGCTGGTTGGCGAACAGGATGTGGCCTTCGCCAGAGACGGTGGCCACCCCTGCCGCCATGTTCTCGATCAGCACCTGGTAAGGCCGATCGGCGGTGGTGCGGTGGTACAGCTGCCTGTCGCCAACGCTGTCCACCACCAGCACATCCACATCGCCACTGCGAATCGCCCCAAGGGCCAGCGTCAGGTCCTCCACCTGGCGGCGCAGCCGGCTGAGTTCGGCGGATTCCTCCGGGACCATCGCCTGGCTCATGGCGCCAGACCCAGGGCCGCCAGCAGCCGTTCCCGGTTGGCCAGATCCCCAACGATCTGGCGCTGGGGAGGCGGCAACCGCTTGATCAGGGTGGGAACGGCCAGGATGTGGTCGTCCGCCGGTGCCTCGGGATGGCTGCGGACGTCCACCACGGTGAGATCCACCTGGCCGGCCAGCTCCCCCTGGCAAAGCCGCTGCAGCGTGATCAGGGCGGCGGCCGAGTGGCTGGACATGCCGTTGATGTAGAGGGTCAACGTCAGGCGCTGCGGGCTGGAGGTGGCCGTCATGGGGGATGCCCCCGCGAGCCTGCGGCGGCGGCTTCCATCGGTTGCACCGCCAGGCAGGAGGGCTGCTTCTCCAGCCGACGACTCTCCAGGGTTGAAGCCTGCGCTGTGGCAGGTCTGGGGAGTAGGGGCCTGTCCACACCATGGCCAGCGCCCCTCCAGCGCCCCTTTTTTCGATGGTAGCGCACTACTGTTATGCAGTGAGGGTGCTGCCCCTGCGCTCAGCAGGCAAGATTGGTGACTTCGCCGTGCCGCCTCCGCTGTGACCGATGCCGTGGATGCAGCCCGCCCGCTACCGGCCTCGCTGCGCTTCGACGCCGCCGGCCTGATCCCGGCGGTGGCCCAGGACTGGCTGGACGGGGCGGTGCTGATGGTGGCCTGGATGAACCGGGAGGCGATCGAGCGCACGCTGGAAAGCGGTGAGGTGCACTACTGGAGCCGCTCGCGGCAGGAGCTCTGGCACAAGGGGGCCAGCAGCGGCCACTTTCAGAAACTGAGGGGGCTCCGCTACGACTGTGACGCCGACGTGCTGCTGCTCACCATCGAGCAGAACGGCGATGTGGCCTGCCACACCGGCGCCCGCAGCTGCTTTTACGAGGTAGGCGAAACGGCCACCCCCGGCGGCCCCGACGCCCTGCCGCCGCCGGCGGATGTGTGCACCGAACTGGCGCGGGTGATCAACGGGCGCCGCGAGCACCCGGAACCCGGCAGCTACACCAACAAGCTGCTGGAAGGCGGCGACAACCGGATCCTCAAGAAGATCGGTGAGGAGAGCGCCGAGTTCGTAATGGCCTGCAAGGACGACGACCCGGCCGCGATTGCCGGTGAAGCGGCCGACCTGATCTTCCACCTGCAGGTGGCCCTGGCCCACCACGGCGTGGACTGGCGCCGGGTGCAGGAGGTGCTGGCGGCGCGGCGCGGGGCGCCACGGCGCGAATGAGCCGGCTGCAGCGGGAACTGGCCTGCCGGCGGCGGCTGAGCGATGGATCGGGCGAACGCTGGCTGTGGGCCCTGGGCTCGAGCCTGCCCTGGGTGGGGCTGGCGGTGCTGCTGCTGCACGCCCTGACGCGCCGCACGATCACGCCGTTTCTCTATGGCCTGACCGCGCTGGGGGCGGTGGGCTTCCTGGTGCTGACGCTGGGGGGCCTGCCGGACGACCTGGCCAACCGCAACCGGCTGCCATCCGGCACGGTGCCGGCGGCGATCACCTTGATCTGCGTGGCGGCGTTTGCCTTCGGGCACCGGCAGGGGCAGGAGAAGGCGGCGGTGGAGGCGAGGAAGTGGTTGGAGCTGGATGGGTGAGGGTGCAGCCGCTCGGCGATCGTCCGCTGGCGGTGCCGAGTTCGACTGTGGATGCGGGAGACACGCTTACTCCTCCTTCACCAGCTTCCAGTCCTGTACGGCGTTGAGGTAATGGAACATGCCGTGATCCTCGATGAGATCGATGCCTTTCTGTTTCAGGCTTTCCATGGCCCCGGTGGTGGTGTCGAGAAACTGCACCCAACGGCCGGGATCCTGATGGATCTCCTTCTCCTTGGTGATGTAGAGAAAGGTCCCCACATGGCTGTAGCCCATCATCCGGGCTGGAGCTCGGGTGACGATGTCGTTGTTGTTCTGGAAACGGAAGGTTTTGCTCAGGGCTTCGATGTTGTAGATCCTGGCACTGTCGCGGGTGACGACCCGTGGCTGGCCAAAGGTGTAGGTGGAGGTGAAAGCCTCATCCTGGTGGATCAGAATCGAACTGGCCACGGTGGCCATGGCGCCACCCAGGCTGTGGCCGGTGAGGAAAAGACCTCGGGGTTTCTGGGCATTGAGGTCAGAATAAAGCCTGAACAGGTCTTCCCACAGGTCCAGCACGGAATGGAGAAAGCCCCGATGAAAAGCACCGAACAGCGCCTGCTCGGAAAAGGCGTTGAGGTTATCGACCCAGTCCTTCGCTTCGTCGGTGCCTCGAAAGACCAGGGTCAGAAAATTCTCGTGCTCCACCAGGGCGGCTTGGGCGGAGTTCTTGGAGAACCCTTTGACGGAAAGAAAGCCAGGATCTTCCGCCTTCAGGTTGGCGAGAATGCCCTCCTCATCGGGATGGCGTCCCCCTGGCTGGCATTGATAGATCTGGCCGGCGAGCCGCGCCATCCAGTAGGCGTTGCCTTGATCTAACGTTGTGCGATACGGCTTGACAGCGGCCATAGACATCCGTTGGTGACAACGAGGAACTCCACGTTCCTGTGCTACTTCACTGATGCGTAGATGGCAACCGGCTCGAGGCCGATGGCTCATTGATCGTCACAAGCCGTGCTGGCACAGCTGCGCACGCCATGGATTCAGCATCGGCGGCAAGCACGATGGGTCTGAAGCACATCAAGACGTGTATGGATCTGTGTGGATGTCTTTACGCTGTGCTTTGCCGCCTCTGCCATAACGAACCCCTGGCAGGGCTTCCGGGTCCCAGCTCAGCGCTCAGAAGCTGAGTTGCACGTCACCGCCATAGGCAAACTGACGACCCGTGGAAAAGACCTCATAGGAGGCGGAGACATACAGGGACGCCTTGCTGGCGATGTCGTACTCCAGACTGCCGCTCAGCGTCAGATCGTTGATGCCGCGATTCTGCCCCGTGCTGCTGAAGCTCACGTCCGCTCCCGGCAGGGAGGCGTTCAGGGAACTGTTGCCGTTGCGATCCCCCAGTGCATCCACCTGATAGGCCACAGCAAAGCGTGGCTTGAGCAGCTGAGTCCTCCCCGGGTTGAGGGGAATCGCGGCCGTCACCTCGGCGCCGACGTGCTGCTGCTGACGATCGAGCAGACCGGCGCGGTGGCCTGCCACACCGGTGCCCACAGCTGCTTCTACGAAGAAGGCGCAGTGGCCGCCGCCGGCGGATGTGTGCACCGAACTGGCGCGGGTGATCAACGGGCGCCGCGAGCACCCCGAACCGGGCAGCTACACGAACAAGCTGCTGGAGGGGGGCGACAACCGGATCCTCAAGAAGATCGGCGAGGAGAGCGCCGAATTCGTGATGGCCTGCAAGGACGACGACCCGGACGCGATCGCCGGCGAGGCGGCCGATCTGATCTTCCACCTGCAGGTGGCCCTGGCCCACCACGGCGTCGACTGGCGCCGGGCGCAGGACGTGCTGGCCGAGCGACGCGGGGCGCCACGACGCGAATGAGCTGCCTGCAGCGGGTACTGGCCTGCCGCCGCCGGCTGGGCGATGGATCGGGCGAACGCTGGCTGTGGGCCCTGGGCTCGATCCTGCCCTGGGTGGGGCTGGCGGTGCTGCTGCTGCACGCCCTGACGCGCCGCACGATCACACCGTTTCTTTATGGCCTCACCGCGCTGGGGGCGGTGGGTTTCCTGGTGCTGACGCTGGGGGGCCTGCCGGACGACCTGGCCAACCGCAACCGGCTGCCATCTGGGACGGTGCCGGCGGCGATCACGTTGGTCTGCGTGGCGGCGTTTGCCTTCGGGCACCGGCAGGGGCAGGAGAAGGCGGCGGTGGAGACAAGGAAGTGGTTGGAGTTGGATCGCTAGGGAAGGCTTGACCGTTCCCGGGAAGCCTGGAAGAGGACATGCAGGCCATGGGCTTTTTGCCACAGCTGGCCGATCCCCTTCCCCATCGTTACGTTCTCAACGTGCAGCTCCTGTTTCCCGGGAAGCCTCGCGATAGCAACAGCGCCATCGCGGATCAGGGCTTTCCTCCGTTTTGCTCCATCGCCTTTGAAGAGATCCAGATGGCCTTCGTGAACGAAGTGGTCTCGGATGAAGACATTGCCAAGTACAACTTGCCGTTTAAACCAGGCGCGGGCCGCTATTGGACAAGAGATAGGGAGAAGGATTGTTACCTTTGGGGCGGGATTGTTGAGAATTTTGCGTTTGGATATGATCCAGAAGGGCAGTTCGATTTCTTTTGCGCTGATGTTCTTCTGCGCGTTAGTTTAAACATGGGACAAGGATCGATCTCATTTAAGGAATCTCCTTATCGAATTGTTTGGAGTGAGGTCTCTCACATTCAGCCATGCGACCTAGGTGGTCTGAGTCTGCATGATGTTCTCCCGCTGTTGAAGAGTGCCCTAATGACTTTTGGTTATGACGGTAGAAAAAACATCTTTACCCCAAGTCGCATAGTGTCTTTCGGTTTCTGATTCATCCTCTTGAAGGTACATTAATCCCGTATACTCATGATAAGCGCTGAACGGGCAAATACACTGCTGGACTTGGTCCGCACCAAGGAGGAGCTGCTTGACTTAATCGAACAAGTAGATCACAGAGTTGATGGTCCGGTCACCGTCCTGTATAGCGGATGGACGGGAGAATTCGAGTCGCTTGGCAGTAGTAAAATTCACTCCGGCGCAATTGCTGAGGCTCTCCATCGTTCAGGCAACAATGTACGCACAATTGATCAATCTGAGCTGGGCAAGTTCCTGAACCAAACTCAGGGGACTGAATACTATAATGAAAAGCTTGCTGGAAAGCTTGAGGAGATATTTAAGGGTAATCCTGATGAGCTTAGGAGTTTCATGGATGGCGAAAGAATTGGCGACAATCGTATAAATAATGGTGTGTGGGATCGGGTGTCGGCGAGATACGCGGCTGATGCTGTTGGCGAAGTCGTGACGTTCACTGGTGGTGCATATGAAAATAGAGTCTTTTATCAGACTGAGCTGCCAATCATATTGGCTAATCCCAAGGTTACGAGTATTGATGGAATTCCTGTTGAAGCATTTAAGGGGATGGCAATTAACGAAGCATATCTGATGATTAAGGCCGCTTCTGATGAGAGGGTTTCAAGGCTAAAAATAGCAGTAGATGAGACAGGAAACCCATTATTGACTGATAGGCATTATGTTGTCGATTCTCGAAGCTTCTTTGAAGATTCAAATGTCATTGAAGGTAAAGCGCCTCCACCCGATACTCCGATGCGGTCGATGGCGGACTTCATTCCCCCGGAGAGGGTTGCTGCTCATCGAGAGGCGCTTCAGGAGATCCGGAAAGCTCAGGATAATCTGGCTGTTCACTACAGACAGGATCTTCAGTCTCAGAACGTACTCGGTACATCCCGATGGCTGAGAGCCATGGACCAGCTGGGACATATTGCTGATGTCGTCAGCCTCGCTGCCGTGGCCCATGATGCCAAGGCGGCCATGGATGCAGGAGATCAAGAATCTGCTGAACGGATTCTGAGCCAATGGGCTTTGGAGAATGCAGGGGCCATCCTCGCTGGCCGATTGGCTTCGCTTGCTGTGGCCCCCCTTCTTGCCGCTGGCCCCCTTGGCTGGTTGGCAGCTAGCGGGCTGATGTTGTCCGCTTCCATACTTGGCAGTGCCTATGCAGACGAAGCGGCTGAGTTTTTGGCTGGCCACCTTGCTGATCTCTGGGACAAAGGTATGGAGGCCATGAGGGATCAATTCCAGACGGCGGAAAGGCCCTATTCGTGCCCACTCGTTCTGGATCTTGACCGAAATGGAGTTATCACCTTGGCAGAGAGTAGCTCTGGAATCTTTTTCGACCATGATGGGAATGGCTTTGCTGAACGGACTGGGTGGGTCAGTCCTACGGATGGTCTATTGGTTCGTGACCTTAATGGGAGTGGCACCATCGATAGTGGTGCTGAACTGTTCGGAAATCACACGCTGCTACCGAATGGGAGCAAGGCCGCCAACGGCTTCGAGGCCCTCAGGGCTCTTGATGACAATGGAGATCGTTTCATTGATCATCTTGACTCGGCGTGGACCACCCTGAAGGTCTGGTTGGATGTCAATAGCAATGGTGTCGTCGATCAGAGCGAGCTTCAAACCTTGAATGAGGTTGGTGTCCTTCGACTTGGGGTTGGCTATGGACTGTCGAACTTGACTGATCCCCAGGGTAATCGGCATCTTCAGGTCGGTGCGTTCCAGGCCTCCGACGGAACGATGCAATCGATGAATGATGTTTGGTTCCGAGTGGACCAGGCACGGACGAAATAGCTTCATCCTGTTTTGCTTGACGAACAACTGGCAAGCCTTCCGAACCTGAAGGGGATGGGTAGTGTTCCGGACTTGCACCAAGCCATGGCCTCGGATCTGTCCGGTGACTTGCAGTTGATCTTGGAGCGATGGATCCAAGGAAGCACCGTGCAGAGGGAGGCACTGATTGATCCCTTGATATTTTATTGGGCCGGAGTGTCTTCCGAGCAAAGCACATCAAATTGGAATTCCATTGACGGACGTCTGGCTGTCATGGAGCGCCTTCTCGGTCAGACCTATCGCCAAGGTTGGCTTGATCCTCGCCCCGTTGGGGTGTCAGTGACGATGCTCCATAAGGCTTATGAGGATTTTCGTCTTCAATTGGAAGATCAGTTGATCCTTCAGACGGATGGCTTGCCCATCCTGAAGCACTTCGTGGGACCTGACGGTGTTATTCATCCCGAGTCTTCAGGCACGGCTCTTGAGCGGTTGGTTAACTATCTTGATTCTCACATCATTCAGTCTGCAGACTTTCTCAAACTTTTCCGACTGAGTCGAGCCTTGAAATCACTAGGGGATGACGGTGAGTTGATTCTGGAAAGGATTCAGGAGTATGCGTCGTCTACGGAATCTCCTAACAGCATCTTCTACCAGCTTCTTTCGGAGCATCGATTGCTCCAAGGGGTTGCGCCATCCAATCAGCTTCAAGGCTCAGATGGACAGGATCTAATCATTGGAGGAGCAGGGAATGATGGATTGAATGGCGGCTCAGGTCGGGATTGGCTGGTGGCCGGGAGTGGGAATGACAGCCTGAATGGAGGCATTGGCGATGATGTGTATGTGATTGCAAAGGGCGGGAATCGAAAACAGATCAGCGATCAGG
>CALSAP010000038.1:0-23981 GCA_943372935.1 Synechococcus sp. UW140 | reverse complement strand
GCCACTGATCGCCTCCATGGCGACCTTGGCCTTGAACTCTGGGCTATGGGTGCGGCGTTTGCTCATGGGTGGGAGCCCCCTCTCAGGGGCGGTGCCCCGCTTCACAGGTTAACGATGGACCCTGTCCAGAAAAACCAGTCCACCTCACTCTGAGCGCCCGTGCCCAAACCCTCCGCCCCAGCGCAGCCCCCGGGGCAACACACCCACGATTCCCGTCTGAATTAGCCTGCCCACGCTGTGGAAACGCCGCCTCGATGACTGCTCCGGAAGCCCCCAGGCCCCCCTTGCCCCCCTTCGATGCCGAATCGGCGGCCACCAAAGTGCGCATGGCCGAGGATGGTTGGAACAGCCGCGATCCCGCCCGGGTGGCGCTGGCGTACAGCCCGGGCAGCGTCTGGCGCAACCGTGCTGAGTTCGTCAGTGGCCGTGAGGCCATTGAGCAGTTTCTAGTCCGCAAGTGGGCCCGGGAGCTCGACTATCGCCTCATCAAGGAACTCTGGGCCTTCCATGGCCACCGCATCGCCGTCCGTTTCGCCTACGAATGGCACGACGATTCCGGCCACTGGTTCCGCTCCTACGGCAACGAAAACTGGGAGTTCGATGATCAGGGCTTCATGCACACCCGCATCGCCAGCATCAACGATCTGCCGATCCAGGAGAGCGAGCGGAAGTACCACTGGCAGCTCGGTCGCCGCCCTGATGATCACCCGGGCCTGTCCGACCTTGGCCTCTGAGCCTCTGAGGCTGTTCGCCGTCAGCAGGCCTCCAGGCTCCACCCCCCGGTGCCGTCGAGCCGCAGCACCCGGTCGTGGAAGGCCGTCAGGCTGGGCCGGTGCCCCACGCTGATCACCGCCATCCGGGCCTGGCGCAACAGTCCGTAGAGGTGCACTTCAGTGGCCAGATCAAGGGCGCTGGTGGCTTCATCGAGCATCACGAAGGTTGGCCGCCGCAGCAGCAGGCGGGCGAAGCCCAGCCGTTGCTGCTCGCCGCCGGAGAGCACTTGCTCCCAGTCGGTTTCGGCCTCCAGATCGGGGTAGCGTCGTAGCAGCGGCTCCAGGCGGGCCTCGATCAGGGCCCGCCGCAGCTCCTGCTCCGCCACGGCTCCCGCCCCCGGCGGCAGGGTGTAGAGCAACTGGTCGCGCAAGCTGCCGAGGGCCAGGTAGGGCTGCTGGGGCAGCACCATCCACTCCGAAGCCGCCGGGGTCGCCATCCGCCCGCCGACGGCCGGCACCAGGCCGCAGAGCACCCGCAGCAGCGACGTCTTGCCGCAGCCGCTGGGCCCGCTGATCAGCAGCCGCTCCCCGGCGCCCAGCTGCAGATCCAGATCGCGCACCAACAGCCTGTCGCCCCCTGGGTTGGCCACGCTGAGCCGCTGCAGCTGCAGCGCCGGGCCGCCACCGGCCAGTGACGCCGCGACCACCGCCGGCGCCGGTGCGGTGGCGGCGCGCAGCTCGCTGATGCGGTGCAGGCTGGCGAACAGGCCCGAGAAGTCGTCGGCCCGATCCACCAGAAACGACAGGGCCGCCTGCACCTGGCCGAAGGCGATGCTGCCCACCGTGAGCTGCCCCAGCGACACCCGGCCGCTGAAGTAGGCCCCGGACAGCACCAGATACGGCACGAACAGCATCAGGAAGCCGTAAAGGCCGCTGCCCTGGCCCACGAAGGCCCGCCAGCGGATCACCCGCTCCAGGTTCACCAGCACCCAGCCGAAGCGGCGCCCGAGGCCGTTGCGCTCCCAGGGCTCCCCCCGCAGGAAGGCGATGCTTTCGGCATGGCGGCGCAGGTGCATCAGGGCGAAACGGAAATCCGCTTCCAGGGCCTGCTGGCGGAAGTTGAGCGAGGCCAGCCGTCGCACCAGCCGCAGGATCACCGCATTGCCTGCCACGGTGGCGATCACCAGGGTGAGCACCAGGGTGCCGCTGATGCCGAACAGCACCAGCACGTAGGCCGCCAGTGCCAGCAGCGAGGCGCAGAACCCGAAGAACAGGCTGGTGGAGCTCACCACCGCCCGCTCCACGTCGTCGGCGATGCGCTGGTCGGGGTTGTCGATCGAGCCGGCGGCCTCCAGCCGCAGGTAGGCGTGGTTCGCCAGGTACGCCTCCGACAGCACGTTGGTGGTGCGATCCCGCCAGGCGAGCGAGAAGCGCTCCTGGCCGTAGGTATTGAGGAACTGCACCGGCAGCGTCACCAGGTAGATCCCGATCAGGCCGGCGGCGGTGCCCCAGAAGCGGGGGGCGCTGCGCACGTTGAGGGCCTCCATCACCGCCCCGTTGCCCTCGGTGAAGGCCACATCCACCGCCGTGGCCACCACCAGCAGGGCCAGCAGCAGCGTCAGGGCCAGCCAGCGGCGGCGCAGGCCGGCGGCCATGCCTCGCACCAGCCCCAGCCAGGCCGCCAGGGCAACCCCGGCCACCGCCAGGGCGACCGTCCGTTGGTGCTGGGTCTGGTAGCTGTGCAGGGCGTCGCGCAGGTAGGGGAAGGCCAGATCCAGCCGGTCCGGCCCCAGTGCCCAGGCGATCAGCTGGCAGGCGCTGCCGGTCAGCAGCACCGCCGCCCCCAGGGCCAGGGCCGCCGACGCCCCCAGCAGCGCGGCGCCCCGCAGCAGCGGCCGGCGACCATTGGCACCCTCCGAAGCGGGGGGCAGCAGCACGTCGGCGGCGAGGGAGCGGAAGGCGCCCGGCAGGTGGGGGAAGCCCGCGTTCAGGTTGGGGGCCATCAGCGCCCCAGGTGTCGATCAAACACCGAGCTCACCACGTCGAAGGTTCCATGTTGCCGACGTTGGCGAAGCTGCGCCAAAGAGGGCATCGTTAGGGCCTGCCCATGGATGTGTGGCGAGGGATGGAGGAGAAACTCGTCTTCGTGAGTGTTGGGGGCACCGCCACGGTGGAGCAGGAATCCTTCGTGCGATCGATCGAGGATCGCCTGCGCAGTGAATCCCTGATTCCCAAAACCGTCGGCCGCAACACCTTCAGCGCCGATGCACCGCTGAAAGCCATCACCGAACTGATGGAGCACTGTTCCGGAATCGTCGTCATCGCCCTGGAGCGCAGCTACTTTCCCGCCGGCACCGACAAGCGAGGCGGTCCCAGGCAGGTGGATCTTGCCGACGTCCGGCTGCCGACACCGTGGAACCACATCGAAGCGGCGATGGCCTACGCGAAGCATCTGCCACTGCTTGTCATCGTGGAAGACGGACTGAAGGCGGAGGGATTGCTGGAGCAGGGTTACGACTGGTACGTGCAGAAACTTCCCCTGGCCGAGACGGCCTTGGGCTCCACCGAATTCAACGGCGTGCTCGCCGACTGGAAGGAGAAGGTGCTGGCCCTGGAGCCGGTGGCCGGAGCAGCGGCGTCGCACGGGCCCCCGGCCCTGAACCCGGCCGAGCTGTCCGTCGCCGACCTGCTCGGTGCCCTCAAGCCGGTCCAGTTATGGAGTGTGGCGATTGCTCTGGCCGGCTTGCTGGCGGGGGCTTTCGGCGCCGGAGCCCGGTTGTTCCCCCCCTTGAAGCCGAGTCCGCCGCCAACGCAGGGCGCTGTCCTGCCCGCCTCCCCGGCTGGGGGGCTGTCGGCTCAGGCCGGCCCCGGACCCTGACGTCCCAGCACGCCCACACAGCGCCCACACAGGCTGGGATGGCTGGGGTGCGCACCGATGTCGTCCTCGTGGTGCCAGCAGCGCTCGCACTTGCTGCCTGAGGCCCGGGCGATCCGCACCGTGACGCTCTCCTCCCCGATCTCCGCTAAGGGCGCCTCCAGCGGGGGGCCGCCGAGGCGCAGGGCCGATACCAGCAGCCAGTCGGCCAGGTTGTCGACCTCAGGGTGGGGGCTGGCGGCCACCAGTGCCAGGGCCTCCAGCAGGGGTGCCGCCTCCGCCAGCTCCAGCTGCACCTGGGCCTCGAGGGAGGCACCCAGTTCCCCGCGACTCCGGCAGCCCTCCAGCACCCGGTTCACCTGGGCGCGCAGCTCCAGGATCCGCTGCATCGGCGCCACCAGCTCCGGCGCCGCCCAGGTGGCCGGCACCGTGGGCCAGCCCCGCTCGAACACCGACGCCTCGGCCACCGGGTAGGGCAGGTTCTGCCAGATGTCCTCGGCCATGTGGCAGAGCACCGGCGCGATCAGCCCCGCCAGCCGCTCCACCACCAGGTGCAGCACGGTCTGGCAGCTGCGGCGCCGAAAATCGCCGGCCGCACTCACATAGAGTCGGTCCTTGGCGATGTCGAGATAGACGTTGGAGAGATCCACCACGCAGAAGTTCTGCAGGGCCTGGAAGAAGCGGTAGAACTCGAAGCGCTCGAAATCGGCGCTCACCTCCTCGATCAGGCTGGCGGTGCGCTGCAGCATCCAGCGATCCAGCAGGGGGAGATCCGTGATCGCCACGGCATGCTCGGCGGGCACGAAATCGTGCAGGTTTCCCAGCAGGTAGCGGGCCGTGTTGCGCACCTTGCGGTACACGTCCGCCAGCTGTTTGACGATCCCCGGACCCAGGGGCACGTCGGCGGAATAATCCACCGAGCTCACCCACAGCCGCAGCACATCGGCGCCGTAGGCGGGCTCCTGCTTTTCGTTCTTGCCCCCCTCCACCAGAACAACGGGATCCACCACGTTGCCCAGCGACTTGCTCATCTTGCGGCCCTTCTCATCGAGGGTGAAGCCGTGGGTGAGCACCCGGCGGTAGGGCGCTTGTCCGTTCACCGCCACCGAGGTCAGCAGGCTGCTCTGGAACCAGCCACGGTGCTGGTCGGAGCCCTCCAGATACAGGTCGGCGGGATAACCCAGCCCCCGGCCCTCCAGCACGGCGGCCCAGGAGGAGCCCGAGTCGAACCAGACATCCATCGTGTCGGTGCCCTTGCGCCACTGGTCGGCCTCCTCGGCCCAGGCCGGCGGCAGCAGGCCCGCCTCGTCCCGCTCCCACCAGACATCGGCGCCGTGCTCGGCGATCAGCGCCTCGGCGTGGGCCAGGGTGTCGGCGTTGAGCAGCACCTCACCCGTCTCGCGGTGATAGAAGACGGGGATCGGCACCCCCCAGGAGCGCTGGCGCGAGATGCACCAGTCGCCCCGGTCGCGCACCATCGCTTCGATGCGATTGCGGCCGCTGGCCGGTAGCCACTCCACCGCCGCGATCGCCTCCAGGGCCTGGGCGCGGAAGCCGTCGACGGAGGCGAACCACTGTTCGGTGGCCCGGAAGATGGTCGGTTTCTTGGTGCGCCAGTCGTAGGGATAGCGGTGTTCATAGCGCTGCTCGGCCAGCAGCGCCCCGGCATCCCGCAGGGCGGTGATGATCGCCGGGTTGGCGTCCTTGAGCACGTTGAGCCCGGCGAAGGGGCCGGCCTCGGCGGTGAGGGTGCCGGCCTCATCCACCGGGCAGAGCACCGGCAGGCCGTACTTGTTGCCGGTGTGGAAGTCATCGACCCCGTGGCCCGGGGCCGTGTGCACCAGGCCGGTGCCGGTCTCGGTGGTGATGTAGTCGCCGCCGATCACCACGGGGCTGGTGCGATCCAGCAGCGGATGGCGGTACAGGATCCCCTCCAGCTGGGCCCCCTTGAGGGTGAGCAGCGGTTCGAGCGGGCGCTCCAGGCTGGTGCGCAACTGATCCACCAGCTGGGCGGCCACCACCAGATAGCGGGGGGTGCCGCCGCTGGTGGTGCCGTCGTGGCAGATGGCGTAGTCGAGCTGGCCATTCACCGACACCGCCAGGTTGGCCGGCAGGGTCCAGGGGGTGGTGGTCCAGATGGCCACGAACAGCTGCTCCCGGTGGGACGCATCGGTGGGTCCGTCGATGCCTGCCGCCGCCAGGATCCCGGCCAGGGCTTCCGGCAGCTCCACCACCGGAAAGGCCACGTAGACGCTGGGGGAGGTGTGGCCGTCGGGATACTCCAGCTCGGCCTCGGCCAGGGCGGTGCGGGAGCTGGGGCTCCAGTGCACCGGCTTGAGGCCCCGGTAGATGTGGCCGGCCAGCACCATCTGGGCGAAAACGCCGATCTGGGCCGCCTCGTAGTCCTTGTTCAGGGTCAGGTAAGGCCTGTCCCAGTCGGCCCAGATGCCCCAGCGCCGGAAACCGCCCATCTGGCCTTCCACCTGCTCGAGGGCGTAGGCATGGGCCCGGCGCCGCAGGTCGACGGGGGTGAGCTGCCGCCGCTCCTCGCTGCCCATCCCCTGCAGCACCTTCAGCTCGATCGGCAGGCCGTGGCAGTCCCAGCCCGGTACGAACCGGGCCCGCCTCCCCTGCAGCAGGGCGTGCTTGTTGATGATGTCCTTGAGGATCTTGTTGAGGGCGTGGCCCACGTGCAGGGCGCCGTTGGCGTATGGCGGTCCGTCGTGGAGGGTGAAGGGTTCGCCCGGGTTGCCGCGGCTCAGCCGCCCATAGAGATCGTGCGCCTTCCAGAACGCCTGCAGTTCCGGCTCCCGCACCTTGGCGTTCGCCCGCATCGCGAAGGGCGTCTGCAGCAGGTTGAGCGTGTCCTTGTAGGACGCCGGGCTTGCCGTCACGTCGCCGGGGCGCGAGAAGGCTGGATTATCCCGCCTCGCCGAGACCCTCCCCGGCGTCGGCGGGGTCCGGCGGGCTGACGGGGTCCGGCGTCTCTGGGATGACCTCCGCCGTTACCTCCGGAATGGCCTGCTCCAGGAGGGCGTCGATCGCCTCGAAGTCGCTGACCACCAGCGTCTCCTCGCCGGCCTCTTCGGCCACCTCCGCCACGGCGGGCTCCGCGGCCTCGACGCTTGTGACGGCGGCGGCGTCCGCCTCGGGCCGCACCCACTTCTTGGTGCTGGCGGGACGGGCGGCGCGCCGTTCCGCCAGCCAGGCCCCCAGACCGCTGACCACGCCGCCGGCCAGTTGCAGCAGCCGCGCCAGGGAGGCGCCGATCTGGCTCAGGCTGGTCTGCCAGCGCTCCCACGACCAGAGCCGTTGGCGTTCCTCCTCCGTCAGCAGCCGCCAGCGGCCCTGGCCCACTTCCACCCCGAGCCGGCCGATCAGCAGGCCGCCGCAGAGCACCGCCAACATCGGTGCTCCGGTGAGCCGCTCGGCGCTGGTGACCAGCACCAGGCCCAGCAGCAGCACCACCGCTCCCCAGACCGAGTCCCGGGCCCGACTCAGTTCGGAAGCCAGCAGGGGCAGCAGCAGCAGCAGCAGACCGAGCAGCAGGGCCAGGAAGCCTCCGAGGGTGGCAAGCATGGCCAGGACAACGTCTCTGCCCATTCTGGGCGGTGACGCTGGGGCTGCTTCCTGCAGACGGCAACGGCGCTTCTGCTTAGAGTCGCTTCGCGCCCACCTGGCGGAATTGGTAGACGCGCTGGATTTAGGTTCCAGTGGCTCAGGTCGTGGGGGTTCAAGTCCCCCGGTGGGCATCTCCCCTGATCGGTAGGCGGTGGCGTCTTCAAGGACACACCTACGCTGCCCATCAATGGAATCGCCTACATGAAGAGCCCTCTCCGCCAGCTCACGGCGCTGCTCCTGGGTGCGGGGTCCCTGCTGGCGGCGGTGGCTCCGGCCCGGGCCCTCGAGGAAATCCAGCTCAGCCTGCCCCTGCTCGAGACGGCGTTCACCATCCAGCTCAGGGAACTGAGGGACCAGCGCAGCCTCCTTTCCGGCGACAGTGACCTCGCCGAGCTGGATCGGGCCACCAACGGCGCCATCGGCCGCCGGCTGATCGAGGCCTTCCAGACGCCCCTGCCCCTGCCGGTCAAGGCCTTCGCCGAGCAATCGGTGGGTTCGCCCCTGGTCAACCAGGTGATGCAGCTGATCTCTTCGGTGGTGCTGGTCGAGGGGGTGCGACAGCCGCTGGACTCCAGCCAGCTGGCGACCTCCCTGGCGAGCAGCCAGGCCAAGGGCACCCTGAACCTGCTGGATGTGCTCGAGGCCCTGCCCGGCAAGAGCGCCAAGGTGGAGCTGCAGCGGGTGGTCTTCGCCATCGATCGCCTCGCCAACCAGCAACGCCTGGGCAACGACCTGGTGACCTCCCTGCCCGCCGCCGGCATCAACCAGGCCCTCAGCCAGGCCGGCCCGCAGGCGGTGAAGCGTCAGGAGATGGCGATCCCCGTCACCCACCGCCCCAACCCCCTGCAGGTGGTCACGATCCAGCCGGAAACCGGCGCCAACGGCCGCCTTGTGCTGATCTCCCATGGCCTATGGGACGCCCCCGAAAGTTTCGAGGGCTGGGGCAAGCACCTGTCCAGCCATGGCTACACCGTGCTGCTGCCCCGCCACCCCGGCAGCGACAAGTCGCAGCAGCAGGCCATGCTCTCCGGCGAGGTGCCGCCCCCCAAGCCGGAGGACCTGAAGCTGCGGCCGATGGACATGAGCGCGGTGATCGATGCGGCCGCGGCGGGCCGCCTGGGGCTGCCGGCGGGCCTGCGCACTGACAACGTCGTGGCGATGGGGCAGTCCTACGGCGCCACCACGGTGCTGCAGCTGGCCGGGGCCCGGCCCAGCGCCGCCCTGCTCAACCGCTTCTGCAAGGACGTCACCAATCCGGCCCGCAACGTCAGCTGGGTGCTGCAGTGCAGTTTCCTCACCTCCGCCGACCAGGCCGGCCTGGCCGACCCCCGGGTCAAGGCGGTGATGGCGGTCAGCCCGCCGATGTCGCTGCTGTTCGACCAGGGCTCAGCCCGCTCCATGACCGGCCGGGCACTGGTGGTGAGCGGCAGCCGCGACTGGGTGGTGCCCTCCGGGCCCGAGGCCCTCAGGCCCATGGCGCTGGAGGCGCGCAACGCCGGCGGCGGCCACCGTCTGGTGCTGGCCAAGGATGGCGACCACTTCAACCTGCGCTCCTCCTATGAGCAGGGGGGCGGCGCCCTGCGGGGGCTGCTGCTGGCCTGGACCGACGGCGCCTTTGCCGCTGGTACCGCCGTCGCCCCGAGCCCGAGCGCCCCGTCGCTGCTGCCCCCCGATGGCTGGGGCGACACCGAGTTCCCCCTGGTGGATGTCACTGCCAACCTGCGCACCCTGCCGGTCGCTGCCAACCAGCCGTGATGGTGCTGTCGCGCCGACCGGGCGGGTTCCGTAATCTGGGTCCTCTCTTGGGGATCCGGACCTGGCCCAGGCCATGACAGACACGCTGGCACCCACGTCCGCCCCCGTGGCCTCGACCACGCCCGTGCAGCGCCTGAGTGTCCCCAGGGAGTACCTGGATCCCCCCGCCGCCTGGAACCCCACGGTGGGCCTGTTCCTGGCGGGCTATGGCCTGGCGGCCCTGACGATCTGGGGCTGGTTCGTGGGCGGCTGGCCCCTGCCGCCCCTGCTGGCCCTGGGCTTCCTGGCCCTGCACCTGGAGGGCACCGTGATCCACGACGCCTGCCACAACGCCGCCCATCCCAACCGCCTCTGGAATGCGGTGATGGGCCATGGCGCCGCCCTGCTGCTGGGCTTCAGCTTCCCGGTGTTCACCCGGGTGCATCTCCAGCACCATGCCCACGTCAACGATCCCAAGCTCGATCCCGACCACATCGTCAGCACCTTCGGGCCCCTGTGGCTGATCGCGCCGCGCTTCTTCTATCACGAAGTCTTCTTCTTTCGCCATCGCCTCTGGCGCCACAACGAGCTGTTTGAGTGGGTCCTGGCCCGCACCATCTTCGTGCTGATCGTGGTGGCGGCCGCCCAGCACAACTTCCTGCCGTTCGTGTTCAACTGCTGGTTCGCCCCGGCCCTGATGGTGGGCGTCACCCTCGGTCTGTTCTTCGACTATCTACCCCACCGGCCCTTCCAGTCCCGCAACCGCTGGCACAATGCCCGCGTCTATCCCAGCAGGCTGATGAACTGGCTGATCATGGGCCAGAACTATCACCTGATTCATCACCTCTGGCCGTCGATCCCCTGGTTCGAATACCAGCCGGCCTATCACGCCACCAAGCCGATTCTGGATGCCAAGGGTTCACCCCAGCGCCTGGGATTGTTCGAAAGCCGCACCGACGGCTTCAACTTCCTCTACGACATCTTCCTTGGCGTGCGCTCCCACAAGAAGCGTCGCAGCCGCCTGCGGCCGATCGTCAGGCTGATGCCCACCCGCCATGCCCGCCGCCGGGTGCTCGAGCTGCTGCACCGCACCGCCGTCTCGCCGGTGCGCTGAGGCCAGGCTTCAGTCGCCCAGGATCTTGGGCACCCGGAAGAAATCCCCCTCCCGCTGCGGGGCCAGCGAGAGCAATTCTTCGCGCACCGGCGTGGGATCCACGGCGTCGGGGCGGGTCACGTTGACCACCTCCACCGCCCGGGTGGTGGGGGGCACGCCTTCGGTGTCCACCTGCTCCAGATGGGCCACGTAGTCGAGGATCCGCTCCAGCTGGCCGGTGTAGGTGGCGATGCGCTCTTCCGGAAGGGCCAGGCGGGCCAGGTGGGCCACCTTGCGCACGTCTTCTTCTGAGATCCGTCCCATCGTCCGTCCACACATCCGAACCCGAACTTAACCGGCGTCCCCTTCCGGCCCCAGGAAAGCGGCCAGGTCCTCACTCAGGGCCGCGGCCGCCAGCTCCAGGAAGCGGGCGCCGTCGTCGGCCGTGGCCAGGAAGGGGTCGGAGCCCATGCGGCCATCGGGATGGCGGCGGCGGAAGTCCTCGGGGCCGTGGATCGGCCCGGCCGGCGCCGCCTCGGGCAGGGGGCGCTGCTTGGCACTGAGGCTCGGCTCCAGGTGCAGGGTGAGGGCGATCTCGCTGGGGGTCGCATGGTGCCCCTCCCGGTCGCCATAGCGGTCGCGGGCCTCCCGCATCACCGGGCCGGCGGTGAACCAGTTGGCCAGACGGCAGCGCAGCCGCTCCGCGCCCGGCAGCCCCCGGGCCGCGGCCGTGCCGTAGGCCTGGGCGAACGCGGCCCGGGCGGTGGCGATGTTGCCGCCATGGCCGTTGATCACGTAGATGCGCTCGAAGCCGTGGCGCGCCAGCGACAGCACCACGTCGTGGAGCACGGCCAGCAGGGTGGAGGGCTGCAGGCTGATCGTGCCGGCGAAGCCCAGATGGTGCTCGGCCATGCCGAAGGCCTGGGCAGGTGTCACCAGCACGCCCGTGCGTCGTCCCACCTCCAGGGCCACCGCTTCGGCGGTGAGGGCGTCGGTGCCGATGGCGCCGGTGGGCCCGTGCTGCTCAGTGGAGCCCAGCGGAACGATCACCCCGCGGCAGTGGGCCAGGTAGGCCTCCACCTCGGGCCAGCTGCGCAGCTGCAGCCGGATCTCCTCGCTGCCGGCGACAGGGCCCGGAACCGTGCTGGGGCCTGGGGCGGTGCTGGGCATTGATCGGGTCATGGTGAACATGGCGGCCGGCGACTTGCTGCCTAGGATCGACCCTATCCGCGGCGTCACGATGCTGCATCGCAAGCTCGACCGATTTCGCCTGGAACAACGGCCGGTCTGGGTCTACCTGCTCGACCAGCAGCGCTGGATCGAGCGGGCCGTTGTGGCCGAGATCGAAGGCGATCTCGTCACTCTCCGCTACGACGACGAGGACGGCGACGAGCGCCACAGCTGGGAGGAGAGCGTCCGCCTCGCCTCGATCGGGGCCGTCAGCACCCGGCTGGCCTCGGTGAGCCGCTCCGTCGCCGCCGACGACCTGCCCACCACCGGCGACTGTCCCGAAGCCGAGCGGCTGGGTCGTCCCTGAGGCGCGGCCGCCGGATTCATTGGGCAGTGATCAGTGGGCGGTGCCGTTGCCGTCGTAGTCGTCGGTGTCGTAGTAGCCGCCCTTGGTGCCGAAGAACAGAGTGGTCAGCACGAACAGGCCGCTGACGGCCAGCAGGACGGTGCCGAGGTTGAAGCTGGCGGTTTCCATGCGGGAAGCGTTGATCGGCGGGAGCCTGACAAATCAGGACTGCCGCCAGTGTGGCCCCGCCGCGCCGGGCCTGCCCCCCTGGGGCCTTCTGGGTTCGCTTCCCCGCACCATTCCCCCGCGCCGCCACCCGTGAACGCCCGAGAGGCCGTCCCCCTCCCCCCGCGCTTCTTTGCCCGCCCCGCCGAGGTGGTGGCCCCCGGGCTGCTCGGCTGCCTGCTGCTGAAACGCCAGGTCGATGGAGCGCTGCAGGCGGGTGTGATCGTGGAAACGGAGGCCTACTGCCAATCGGAGCCGGCCTGCCATGGCCACCGCCGCCGCAGCCCCAGCAACGACACCCTCTTCGGCGAGCCCGGCCACTTTTACGTCTATCTCACCTATGGGGTGTACCACTGCGTCAACGTCGTCACCGGCCGACGTGACTGGGCCAATGGCGTGCTGCTGCGGGCGGCCGCCCTGCCGGGGGAGCCGGAGCGGGCGGCCGCCGGGCCGGGTCTGCTGGCCCGCCGTTTCGGCCTCGACCGCGGCCACGACGGCCTGCTGGCCGCACCGGCTTCCGGCCTCTGGCTGGCGCCCCGGCCGCCCGAGCTGGCGGCAGAGGCTGGCGAGGCGGGGGTGGTGCAGACCCAGCGCATCGGCGTGTCCCAGGGGCAGGAGCTGCCCTGGCGCTGGTACCTGCGCGCCAGCCGCAGTGTCAGCCGGCGGGCCCGGGGCGATCGCACCCCCCGCCGCGATGGGTTGGCGGCCGTGCTGGCCTCTACGGTTGGAAGGTTCGATGGGAGCAGGACGCCTTGAGCGGCTGGAGTCACCGCCACGTGCTCGACCTGGCCTCCTTCTCGGTCGCAGACTTCGCCACCGTTCTCGAACTGGCCCAGCGCTTCCGGGCCCTGCCCGTGGCCGGCGCGCGCCGCTTGCCCGCCCTGCAGGGCCGGCTGATGACCAGCCTGTTCTTCGAGCCCAGCACCCGCACCCGCACCAGCTTCGAACTGGCGGCCAAGCGGCTGTCGGCCGAGGTGCAGAGCTTTTCCCCCTCCTCCAGTTCCCTCAGCAAGGGGGAAAGCCTGCTGGACACCGCCCGCACCTACGTGGCGATGGGGGCCGACATCCTGGTGGTGCGCCACCGCTGCACCGGCGTGCCCCACAGCCTGGCCCGCGACCTGGATCGCTGTGGCGAGCGGGTGTCCGTGCTCAACGCCGGTGATGGCCTGCACAGCCATCCCAGCCAGGGCCTGCTCGACCTCTTCACCCTGGCGCGCCACTTCTCCCCCGAGGCCCCCACCCCCGAGAGCCTGCGGGGCCGCCGCATCGTCATCGTCGGCGACGTGCTCCATTCCCGGGTGGCCCGCTCCAACCTCTGGGCCCTCACCGCCTGCGGCGCCGATGTGGTGCTCTGCGGCCCGCCGACCCTGCTGCCCGATTGTTTCGCCGATTTCGTCCTGGCGCCGCCGCCGGGGCAGGCCGCCGATCCGGTGGCCGCCCGGGGGCGGGTGCAGGTGGAGCGCCGGCTGGAGCAGGCCCTGCCCGGGGCCGATGCGGTCATGACCCTGCGCCTGCAGAAGGAGCGGATGCAGCAGCACCTGCTCACCAGCCTGGACACCTATCACCGCCAGTACGGCCTCAGCCACCGGCGCCTGGCCCTCTGCGGCGACGGGGTGCCGGTGCTGCACCCCGGGCCCGTGAACCGGG
Source organism: Synechococcus sp. UW140 (assembly GCA_943372935.1). Taxonomy (GTDB): domain Bacteria; phylum Cyanobacteriota; class Cyanobacteriia; order PCC-6307; family Cyanobiaceae; genus Cyanobium. The sequence goes on along the minus strand of CALSAP010000038.1, from coordinate 10,557 downwards.
GGGTGGAGATCGCCGGCGAGCTGCTTGATGATGCCGACCGCTGCCTGGTGGAGGAGCAGGTCCGCAACGGCATCCCGACCCGCATGGCCTTGCTGTACCTGCTCGCCGCCACCTGAGGGGCACGCCTCAGAGCAGTTTGAAGCCATCCAGCAGCAGGCCGTAGAGAAGCCCCATGCGGGCCATGTCGAGCACCTGCAACCGTAGTTTCAGAGGTTGGCTCAGCAGCTTTCTGCGCAGACGGGCCGCCAGCTCGATGGCCAGCACACAGACCAGGGCCCCGAGGGGATCAAACAGGGACAGGGCGCCGGTGATCGAGCCGATGCCGCCGCCGACCACGAATCCGCTCAGCAGCACGATCAGCAGCAGGGAAAGGCGCCGCCAGGGATTCTGAGCCCAGGCCTCCAGCAGGTTGCCCGACTGGGTGATGCGCTGCTGGAATCGGGTCTGCTGAAAGCGGGGAGGCAATGGTGGAAACCTGCCGCTGTTGAGAAGGGGGAGCAGGGGGCTCAACACCCAAGGGTGAAAAGCCGCTGGCGGTGATCCCCATCACCCGGCCCAAACCCTGCGACCTCTGGTCTACACCATCTCTGGCGTCTTGACAGCATTTTCCCTCCACCGATAGGGGATACCAATAAAAAAGCCCGAGGCCAAGGCCCGGGCGGGTGATGGGGACGACACCAGCAAACCAAGCTCTTCGGACTCGGGCAAGGGGGGGCAGCCGCTGACCGGAGCGTCCCTGCGGGGGCTTGACGCCCGGGGTGTTCGGTCTCAGACCTCGCGCTTCAACCGTCCCCGTCTTTCTTGCGGGAGCCCTTGCCCTCCAGTAACTCCAGCAGGGCCTCCATCTGGGCCATCACACCCCGCACCTCGCCGGCCTCGGGCAGCAGGCCATCTTCCATCACGCCCTGGTGCATCTCCCGCAGCTCCTGTCGGATGTAGCGCAGATGACTGACAACCTGTTCTCGTTTGGATTGCGACATCGAGCGGGCCCCTGATCAACCCCCTCTTTTACCCCATCGCCGTCTCACTTCCGTCCGAAACGCTCCTTGGCCTGCTCGTAGAAGGCCAGATCCACACCATCCAGGCCGGCTTCGCGGGCCATGGACTCGATCCGCCGGCGAATGATCGGCCGCACCACGAAGGGGATCTCCTTGAGGCTGGTTTCCGCGTCGCTGCTCCAGTTCATCGCTGCGGACATGGGGGTCTGGTGCTGGCTGGCGATGACATCCGGGCTGGGGGGACCCCTGCCTGCGGCCAGAATGGTGGATGGAGAATAGGGGACTCGAACCCCTGACCTCTGCGGTGCGATCGCAGCGCTCTACCAGCTGAGCTAATTCCCCTTCGATCGCCATTATCACCACCCCGTCCCCCTTCTCGGCCGCCACCTTGGTTGATTCCAGCCTGTCCATCACCCCCGAGCGGCTCGCGGCCTTCGACGACGCGTCCATCGCCGAACTGGCCCGGCGACTCGAGGAGGACGACTACCCCACACCGTTCGCGGGCCTCGCCGACTGGCACCTGCTGCGGGCCCTGGCCATCCACCGACCCGACCTGATCCGGCCCTACGTCCATCTGGTGGATCAGGAACCGTTCGATGAGGAGTGAGACCCAGCCGGTCTCCCTTGAGGGCCCCACCGATCCCCTCGCCGGGCGGCGGGTGCTGGTCCTGATCAGCGGCAGCATCGCGGCGGTCAAGCTGCCCCTGCTGGTCAGCGCGCTCGTGCAGAGGGGGGCCCTGGTGCGCTGTGTGCTCAGCCCCAGCGCCGAGCGGCTGGTGAGCGCCGTGGCCCTGGCCAGCCTCAGCCGTACCCTCTGCCACGTCGAGTCCGACCAGTGGAGCCACCGGGCGGCCCGGCCCCTGCACATCGAGCTGGCCGAGTGGGCCGAAGTGGTGCTACTGGCCCCCCTCAGCGCCACCAGCCTGGCCCGTTGGGTGCATGGCCTGGCCGACACCCTGCTGGCCAGCACCCTGATCGCCTGCGAGGCCCCCGTGCTGGCCGCCCCGGCCATGAACAGCGCCATGTGGGCCGCCCCGGCGGTGCGCCGCAACTGGCGGGAGCTGCAGGGCTGGGAGCGGGTGCTGCCCCTGGAGCCGGGCAGCGGCCTGCTGGCCTGCGACCGGGTGGGCGATGGCCGCATGGCCGCCCCGGAGCTGCTGCTGCTGGCCCTGGAATCGGTGCTGTTGGCCGGATGCCGCCGCGACTGGCGGGGGCGCCGCCTGCTGGTCAGTGCCGGCCCCACCCGGGAGCCCCTGGATCCGGCCCGCTGCCTCACCAACCCCAGCACCGGCCGCATGGGCGTGCTGCTGGCCCAGGCGGCCCGCCTGCGCGGCGCCACCGTCGACCTGGTGCATGGCCCGCTGGCGGTCGATCCGGCTTGGCTGGAGGGCTTGCACGGCCACCCCGTCGTCACCGCGGCCGAGATGGAAGCGGCCCTGGAGCGGCTGCAGGGCGGTGCCGATGCCATCGCCATGGCCGCCGCCGTCGCCGACCACCGGCGCCGCGCCCCGCAGGTCGCCAAGCTCCCCAAGCAGGCCCTGGAGGAGGCGCTTCGCAGCGAATGGGAGGCGGTGCCCGATCTGCTGGCGGGCCTGGTGCAACGCCGTCCGCCGGCCCAGGCGATCCTGGGGTTCGCGGCCCAGAGCGGTGAGGTGCTCCAGGAGGCACGGGCCAAGTTCGCCCGCAAGGGCTGCGACCTGCTGTTCGCCAATCCGATCGATCGCGCCGATGCGGGATTTGGGGCCGCCAGCAACGAGGGCTGGCTGCTCGGTCCCAGGGAGCGGCAGCGCCACTTCGGCCCCACCGGCAAACTGGCCCTGGCCCACGAGCTGCTGTCAGCGCTGGCCGAGGCGATGGCGCTCAGGGCTCCGGTTGAGGCGACAGCAGATCCATGAACGTGCGCAGCTGCAGCCGCGGGATGTAGGGCCAGCCGCCACTGCTTTCCATCTCGGAGAGCAGGGTGAAAAGCCCGTTGCGGTCGCTGGGGAGGCTGTTGCGGAAGGGGCCGTCCTGGATGCTGCGGTGCAGGTGTTCGATGCGACGCAGCAGGTCAAGCAGGGCTTCGGGGTCCTGGGCGCGCTGTTCGGCGATCCGGAGCAGGGCCTCGAGGGGCTCCTGGAGGTCTGGGGCGGCCTGTGCTGGGGATGGCGGCGCCAAGGGCGTGGAGTCGTCGATCGGGTGGGTGCGGCTCAGGGACATCGCCCTCTCATACAGGTTGTTGAGAGCCCACGCAAGCCGCCTGGAATGGGTGTTTTGCACCGGTAGGATCCCGGCCAGCCCAGTTCCCGTTCCGTCTCTGCGGCTTCTCCCCATGCGTTTCCGTCCCCTGCTGGCCCTCGTGCTGGCTCTGTGCCTGACCCTGGTGTCCGCATGCAGCGGCGGGGCCAAAGCCGTTGACCGGGCCAATCTCACCTACGAAGACATCCACAACACCGGGCTGGCCAACGACTGCCCGACCCTGCCCGATTCCGCCCGCGGCACGATCTCCCTGGATCCGTCGGCCCGTTACCAGCTGAAGGAGATCTGCATGCACCCCTCCGAGGTCTTCGTGAAGGGGGAGCCCGCCAACAAGCGTCAGGAGGCCCAGTTCGTCCCCGGCAAGATCCTCACCCGCTTCACCTCCAGCCTTGATCAGGTCTACGGCGACCTCGCCGTGACAGCGGGCGGCCTCAGCTTCAAGGAGCTCGGTGGCATCGACTTCCAGCCGATCACCGTGCTGCTGCCCGGTGGAGAGGAGGTGCCCTTCACCTTCTCCAGCAAGGAGCTGTTGGCCTCCTCCGATGGCACGTCGTTCTCCACCAACACCGATCTGAAGGGCAAGTACCGCGCCCCCAGCTACCGCACCAGCAACTTCCTGGATCCCAAGGGCCGGGGTCTCACCACCGGCTACAGCAGCGCCGTGGGTCTGGTGCCCGCCGGTGATGAATTCACCGGGGAAACCGTCAAGCGCTACGTGGATGGCACCGGCACCATGGACCTCTCGATCACCAAGGTCGATCCCAGCACCGGGGAGTTCGCCGGGGTGTTCACCGCCATCCAGCCCTCGGACACTGACATGGGCACCAAGGCCGTTGTCGACGTCAAGATCACCGGCGAGCTCTTCGGTCGTCTCGAGCAGGTCTGACCGCGCAAGCCTTTCAGCGAAGGGGCCTGAGGGCCCCTTTTTTCATGGCCGAGCGCCGGTCTGGGAGGATGGATCGAATCCCCCGTAACGCCCCGGCCCGTCGCCATGACGCTCGCCAGTACCGCCCCTCACTCCGATCTGATCGCCCCCCATGGCGGCAGCCTCGTCAATCTGATGCTGCCGACCGACCACCGGGACGGGGTGCGTGCCGCGGTGGACCGGGTGGTGGACTGCAGTCACCGCAACGCCTGCGACGTGGAGCTGCTGATTGTGGGTGGCTTTTCGCCCCTGCGCGGCTTCATGCACCAGGAGGATTACGAGGCGGTGGTGGCGGGCCACCGCACCACCAGCGGTCTGCTGTTCGGCCTGCCGATTGTCTTCGACACCGACGACGGCAGCATTGCGGTGGGCGAGCGGCTGCTGCTCACCTACCAGGGACAGGATCTGGCTGTCCTCACCGTGGAGAGCCGCTGGGAGCCGGACAAGGTGGTCGAGGCCAAGGGCTGCTACGGCACCACCTCTTTGGAGCACCCGGCGGTGCGCATGATCGCCACCGAGCGGGGCCGCTACTACCTGGGCGGACGCCTTCAGGGTCTGGCCCTGCCCGAGCGGGTGTTCCCCTGCAGCACCCCCGCCGAGGTGCGCGCCACCCTGCCGGCGGGCGAGGACGTGGTGGCCTTCCAATGCCGCAACCCCATCCACCGGGCCCACTACGAACTGTTCACCCGGGCCCTCGAGGCCACCAACGTGAGCAAGGGCGCGGTGGTGCTGGTCCACCCCACCTGCGGCCCCACCCAGGAGGACGACATCGCCGGTGAGGTGCGCTTCGCCACCTATGAGCGCCTGGCGGCTGAGGTGGCCAATCCCCGCATCCTCTGGGCCTACCTCCCCTATGCGATGCACATGGCCGGCCCGCGCGAGGCCCTGCAGCACATGATCATCCGCAAGAACTACGGCTGCACCCACTTCATCATCGGCCGCGACATGGCGGGCTGCAAATCGTCCCTGACCGGGGAGGATTTCTATGGCCCCTACGAGGCCCAGGACTTCGCCCGCGACCAGGCCACCGAACTGGGCATGGAAACCGTGCCGTCGCTCAACCTCGTGTACACCGAGGAGGAGGGCTACGTCACCGCCGAGCATGCCCAGGCCCGGGGGCTGCACATCCGCAAGCTGAGCGGCACCCAGTTCCGCCAGATGCTGCGCGGCGGCGAAGAGATCCCGGAATGGTTCGCCTTCCGTAGCGTGGTGGAGGTGCTCAGGGCCGCAGCCTGAGCCCCGTCCAGCACCGGACACCGTTTAACATTCTGTTACTTTCATCCTCATCCAGGAGACAGGGCCGTGAAGAAACGCTGGCGCAACGCGGGGCTCTACGTGCTCCTGGTGATCGTGATGATCGCGGTGGGCACCGCCTTCCTTGAGCGTCCTGACCCGGCCCGGGCCCCCCGCACCCTGCGTTACAGCGATTTCGTCGAGGCCGTGCAGGCCAACGAGATCTCCCGGGTGCTGATCTCCCCCGACCGGGGCACCGCCCAGGTGGTGGAAAACGACGGCCAGCGCGCCGTGGTCAACCTCGCCCCCGACAAGGACCTGCTCAAGCTGCTCACCGACCACAACGTCGACATCGCCGTGCAGCCCAACCGGGAGCCGGCCGCCTGGCAGCAGGCGATTGGCAGCCTGATCTTCCCGCTGCTGCTGCTTGGAGGCCTGTTCTTCCTGTTGCGGCGCGCCCAGGGCGGCGGCGGCAACCCGGCGATGAACTTCGGCAAGAGCAAGGCCCGGGTGCAGATGGAACCCCAGACCCAGGTCACCTTCGGTGATGTGGCCGGGATCGAAGGCGCCAAGCTCGAACTCACCGAGGTGGTCGACTTCCTCAAGAACCCCGACCGCTTCACGGCGGTGGGAGCCAAGATCCCCAAAGGTGTGCTGCTGGTGGGCCCCCCCGGCACCGGCAAGACCCTGCTGGCCAAGGCCGTGGCCGGTGAAGCGGGCGTGCCCTTCTTCTCGATCTCCGGTTCGGAGTTCGTCGAGATGTTCGTGGGCGTCGGTGCCAGCCGCGTGCGCGACCTGTTCGAGCAGGCCAAGAAGAACGCCCCCTGCATCGTCTTCATCGATGAGATCGACGCCGTGGGCCGCCAGCGTGGCGCTGGCCTCGGCGGCGGCAACGACGAACGCGAGCAGACCCTCAACCAGCTGCTCACCGAGATGGACGGCTTTGAGGGCAACACCGGCATCATCATCGTGGCGGCCACCAACCGCCCCGACGTGCTGGATTCGGCCCTGATGCGGCCAGGTCGTTTCGACCGCCAGGTGGTGGTCGATCGCCCCGACTACGCCGGCCGGCTACAGATCCTCGGCGTCCATGCCCGAGGCAAGACTCTCGCCAAGGATGTGGACCTCGACAAGGTGGCCCGCCGCACTCCCGGCTTCACCGGGGCCGACCTGGCCAACCTGCTCAACGAAGCGGCCATCCTTGCGGCTCGGCGCCAGCTGACCGAGGTGTCGATGGATGAGGTCAATGACGCCATCGAGCGGGTCATGGCCGGCCCCGAGAAGAAGGATCGGGTGATGAGCGAGCGCCGCAAGCGCCTGGTGGCCTACCACGAGTCCGGCCACGCCCTGGTCGGGGCCCTGATGCCCGATTACGACCCCGTCCAGAAGATCAGCATCATTCCCCGTGGCCAGGCCGGCGGTCTCACCTTCTTCACCCCCAGCGAAGAGCGGATGGAGTCGGGCCTGTACTCCCGTTCCTATCTGCAGAACCAGATGGCCGTCGCCCTGGGTGGCCGCGTCGCTGAGGAAATCGTCTATGGCGAAGATGAAGTCACCACTGGGGCTTCCAACGATCTCCAGCAGGTGGCCCGCGTCGCCCGCCAGATGGTGACCCGCTTCGGCATGAGCGACCGCCTCGGCCCGGTGGCCCTCGGCCGTGCCCAGGGCGGCATGTTCCTCGGTCGTGACATCGCCGCCGAGCGTGACTTCTCCGAGGACACCGCCGCCGCCATCGACGAAGAGGTGTCCCAGCTGGTGGCGGATGCCTATCGCCGCGCCACCGATGTGCTGCTCGCCAACCGGGCCGTGCTCGATGAGCTGGCCGAGATCCTGGTGGAGAAGGAGACGGTGGATGCCGAGGAGCTCCAGGAGCTGCTGATCTCCCGCAACGTCACGGTGGCGGCCTACGTCTAGGCCTCCCAGCCACTCCCTGATCGCGTCCCTGCACCACCAGCCCCTGCTGGTGGTGCTTCGCCATCGGCACCCCTCTTTATTGGTTCCGCAACTCGAGCAGCTGCGTGATCTGGGGGTGTGGCATACGGAGATCGCCTGGGGCCCCGGCGCCGACTGGATCGCCCAGTGCCGGCAGCTGATCGCCAGCTTCCCGGAACTGCGTCTGGGGGCGGCCTCGATCTGCAGCGAAGCGGCCCTGGAGGCGGTGCTGGAGGCCGGTTTTGCCTATGGGGTCTCCCCGATCCTCGACAGCGGCCTGCTGGCGAGGTCGTCCGCGGCCGGCTTCGCCCTGGTGCCTGGCGTGATGACACCCACCGAGGTGAACCGGGCCCGGTCCCTGGGCTGTGCCATCGTCAAGCTGTTCCCCGCCACCACGGTGGGCATCGGCTACTGGCGGCGGCTGCGGGATCCCCTGGGCGCGCCGCTGCCCTTCTGCATCGCCGCCGGGGGGCTGAAGCCCATGGATGTCGTCCCCTGGCTGGAGGCAGGGGTTGATGCCGTCGCCCTGGGGGCGTCGCTCGTGGCTGGCGCCCAGGGGCCGGCGGCGGCACCCTTCGCCACAGACCCGCTGCGGCAGCTTCTGGCCGCCTTGCCAACGCGGCCCTGATCAGCCCGTCACCAGAGGCTGCACTGGGCCTGCTGCCGCAACAGGTGATCGGCCAGCACCAGGGCCACCATCGCTTCCACCATCGGCACGGCCCGGGGCAGCACACAGGGATCGTGCCGACCTTTCGCCGCCAGGGTGGTGGCGGCGCCGGTGGCGTCGATGGTCTGCTGTTCCTTGCGGATCGTGGCGGTGGGCTTGAAGGCCACCCGCAGCCGGATCTCCTCGCCGTTGCTGATGCCCCCCTGGATGCCGCCGGAGTTGTTGGTGGCGGTGCGCAGGCGGCCGTCCTCGCTGGGCAGGAAGGCATCGTTGTGCTCACTGCCGCGCAGCAGGGTGCCGCCGAAGCCGGAGCCGACCTCGAAGCCCTTGGTGGCCGGCAGGGACATCAGCGCCTTGGCCAGATCCGCCTCCAGCTTGTCGAACACCGGCATGCCCAGACCCACCGGCGGCCGTCGCACCAGGCACTCGATCACCCCGCCGCAGGAATCCCCCTCCCGCCCGATCGCCTCGATGCGCTCGATCATCCGCGCGGCGACGGCCGGATCCGGACAGCGCACGATGGTGCTCTCCACCGCCTCCAGGGTCACCAAGGCCGGATCCACGGCGGCCTCGATGTCGTGGATCCGGCGCACCCAGGCGATCACCTCGGTGCCGGCGGCGCGGGCCAGCAGCTGCTTGGCGATGGCGCCGGCGGCCACCCGGCCGATGGTCTCCCGTGCCGAGGCGCGTCCGCCGCCGCTGCGGGCCTGGATGCCGTACTTGGCCTGGTAGGTGGCGTCGGCGTGGGAGGGGCGGAAGGCCACTTCCATCTCCCTGTAGTCCTGAGGGCGCTGGTCCTTGTTGCGCACCACCATGGCGATCGGCGTGCCGAGGGTGACGCCATCGAGCAGGCCGCTGAGCACCTCGACCCGATCGTCTTCCTTGCGAGGGGTGGTGATCTTGCTCTGGCCAGGCTTGCGGCGGTCGAGGTCCGCCTGGATGGCCTCCAGATCGAGCGACAGCCGCGGCGGGCAGCCATCGACGATCACACCCACGCCACCGCCGTGGGATTCACCGAAGGTGCTGATGCGGAAGAGATGGCCGAAGCTGCTGCCCATGGCGTCCTGTGACTGGCGCGAGACTACGAAGCGGGTGCGGTGAACTGTTCAGGACCGTCGGGCCCTGACCTCCAGGATGGTGGGGCCCACCCAGAAACTGCCGGGATCGGTCAGGCTCGCCTCCAACTCCGCCCTGGCCTCCTCGGCATCATCCGGGCTCCAGAGCCCCAGGGCCTGGAGCTTGGAGCCGTACAGCGTCACGAACATCTCCAGCCAGCGGGCCGGCCATTCGCCCGCCCGTCCCAGCACCGGCAGCGGCCGCAGATCCTCGATCAGGAACCCCCTGGCCGCGAGCAGGGAGGGCAGCCGGCGGCTGATGTCGGGGTCACCGCCGGCCTGGCGGAAGCTGCCTTGCACGGCCCGGCTGAAGCGGGCGATGGCGTGACCGTGGGGATGGAGGCCAAAGGTGTCCCAGTGGACGTATTCGTGGAACAGCACCTGGCCGCCCCTCGCCAGGCAGCGCGGCAGCGGATCGAGCAGGGGTTCGACCTCCGGCAGGAACATCGCCAGCCAGCGGCACCAGACCAGGTCGAAGGCGCCGGCGGGCAGGGGATCGCGGAGCAGGTCATGGCAACGCATCTCCAGCTGGCCCAGGCCAGCGTCCTGCGCCAGCTGCTGGCCATGGCTCACGTAGGTCGGGTTCTGCTCCAGGGCCAGCACCTGGCCGTTGGGGCCCACGATTCTGGCCAGATCCACGGCCACGAACCCCGGGCCCGCGCCCAGGTCGATCACCCGTTCCCCCGGGCCGAGGGCGGCCCGCGCGAGGGCCGCCTGCAGGATGGGGCCCCACAGGTCGTGCTGCAGACGCAGCCGGTCCAGTTCCACGGCATCGTTGCCGAGCACGTAGGTGTCGTTGCTGGCGGCTGGGGCCTGGGGTTCCGGCGCTGACAGGGGAGCTGGCGTTCGCTGCCTTCGAGCCTGCCAGACATCCGGGCCGGCGCCTGAAGCCCACAGAAAACCCCCTGCGCAGGCAGGGGGTTCAAGGTGATCAAGGAAAAACCAGGATCAGACGATCAGGGGGATTCCAGGGAAACCGGATCAGCCGATGGCCGGGGCGGTCAGGGCCACAGGAGTGGCGCTGGCAGCCGCCAGGTCGAGTGGGAAGTTGTGCGCATTGCGCTCGTGCATCACCTCCATGCCCAGGCCGGCACGGTTGAGCACGTCGGCCCAGGTGTTGATCACCCGGCCCTGACCATCAAGGATGGACTGGTTGAAGTTGAAGCCGTTCAGGTTGAAGGCCATCGTGCTCACGCCCAGGGCGGTGAACCAGATGCCGACCACGGGCCAGGCCGCCAGGAAGAAGTGCAGGCTGCGGCTGTTGTTGAACGAGGCGTACTGGAAGATCAGACGACCGAAGTAACCGTGGGCAGCCACGATGTTGTAGGTCTCTTCCTCTTGGCCGAACTTGTAGCCGTAGTTCTGGGACTCGCTCTCGGTGGTTTCACGCACCAGGGAGGAGGTCACCAGCGAACCGTGCATGGCGGAGAACAGGGAGCCACCGAACAC
>CALSAP010000037.1:0-24726 GCA_943372935.1 Synechococcus sp. UW140 | reverse complement strand
GGGGTAGCCCCCTGCGAAAATAGCTCGATGCCAGGTAAAACTTCCGCTCCATCGACGCCGTAAAGCGAGATGTGAGCGATCAGCTCTGAGCAGAGCTGTAGGAAAAGCCACCCGAGGAGGGTGGCTTTTCTGTTGGTCGTTTGTTGCAGTTGGTCGTTTTTCCGGGGATGGAGGCCTGTCTTCGGACTCAGAGTTTGATCTGGGCCAGGCTGGTGATGGCCTCGAAAGGACCGGAATCCACGGCGGGATTCTCCGGCCGCAAGCTGAAGCGCGTGGCCATGCCGGCGGACCGAGCCGCCTCCAGTTCGCTCCTGGAATCGCTTACAAACAGAATGGCTGCCGGCGCCAGCTGCAGCTCCCTGGCAATGGCGTTGTAGCTGGTGGCTTCACCCTTGGGGCCCGTGCTGGTGTCGAACCAGTGGCTGAACAGGTCTCTGAGATCGCCATCGGTGCTGTGGCCGTAGAGCAGTTGCTGGGCTTTGACCGATCCCGAGGAATAGACGGCCAACAGCAGACCGTTCTTTTGCCAGGCCCGAAGTGCTGGCGCCACATCATCAAACAGTCGACACTTCAGTGCGCCGCTGGCATAGCCCTGGTCCCAGATCAGCCCCTGCAGTTCCTTCAGCGCCGGAAGCTTGCGGTCCTGATCGATCAGCGACTGCAGATAGAGCACCCGCTCCTCATGGCTTGGCGCACTTCGGGGCTGTTCAGCGGCCCCCTCGCCGTCCGCCGCCATGGTCCCGTCAATGGTGGCGATCAGTGCTGCCAGGGTTGCATTGCCCTCTGTGCGCAGAAAGTCATCCAGCCGCTCGCGGGCATAAGGGAACAGCACCTGGCTCACGAAGGGCACCGGGCAGGTGGTTCCCTCAATGTCGAGCAGCACGGCCCTGATGTCCTCGCTTTGCGGCTTCAGCTGGCCCAGGCTCTCCAGCAGCAGGCGCCGCCAGCGTTGCTCCAGCAGCCACTCCAGGATCTCCAGATGCCGCTGCGCCTGGGGCAGATCGCTTCCCCAGGCGTAGAGGCCATGCCCGGCGATCAGCAGTCCCTGGGGGGCGGCAGCGAGCAGGGGGCCGGCGGAGGTGCTGAGCCGGGCCAGGTCCTGATCGTTGGCCAGCACCGGCAGCGTCACCCGGCTGCGGTGACTGCCGATGCCCTCCAACCCCTTGAGCATTTCCAGGCCCTGCAGCCGCAGGCTTCCCGACATCTCGTCTCCCAGACACCAGTCGGAGAGCAGGGTGGCGGCCTGGGAGTGAGTGTGCAGCACGGCACCGGCCCCGGTGCGGGCCACGATCTCCAGGTGCAGCAGGGTCTCGGCGCTGGCCCGGCCCTCGCCGGCCACCACGGTCCCTGCGGCGTCCACCTCGATCAGGCGCTCCGGGGGGACGGAGCCCTTGTCGACGCCGCTGGGGGCCATCAGCAGGGTCACGGGGTCGCGTGCCAGCACGCAGCTGAAGTTGCCCCCGGTGCCATCACACCAGCCGCGGGCGTGGAGGGCCGCCATGGTGCGGCTGAGCTGGTCGGCGAGAGTGCTGGTCACGCGGGCTGGCACACAAGGGGATCGGTGGGGCTGGGCGCCGGCTGTCAGTTCTGGCAGCGGGGACACCAGTGACTGCTGCGCCCTCCCAGCTTCTCGCGCAGGATCTCCGTGCCGCAACGGCGGCAGGGTGAACCGCTGCGTCGGTAGACCCAGGCCTGGCCGCCGTAGTTGCCGTTGGTGCCCTGCAGGTCGCGGAAGTCGCTGAAGGTGGTGCCCCCGGCGCCGATGCTGGTCTCCAGGACCTCCACCAAAGACGATCGCAGCCGCTCAAGGTCGCTGCGCCCGAGGCGGCCGCTGGGGGTCTGGGGGCGGATCCCGGCCGTGAACAGGGACTCATCGGCGTAGATGTTGCCCACTCCCGCCACCAGCGATTGGTCGAGCAGGGCATTCTTGATCGGTCGCCGCGAGCCCTTCAGCCGCCCCCGCAGGTAGGCGCCGGTGAAATCCGTTGCGAAGGGTTCCGGCCCCAGACGCCGCAGGCCAGTGATCACAGCTGCGTCGGCGACTCCGGCAGGAACCCACCACATCTGGCCGAAGCTGCGGGTGTCGACGAAGCGCAGTTCCTCGCCGGCCCCGTTCCAGACCCGCACCCGGGTGTGGGGGCAAGGGGGGCGCTCCTCGGCCAGCCAGAGGAACTGGCCGGTCATGCGCAGGTGCACGCCCCAGCGGCCCGCGTTGCTGCCGTCAGGGGCCTCGAGATCGGCCAGGAGGTACTTGCCGCGGCGGTGCCAACGGCCCACGCGAAGGCCTCGAAGGGCCCTGCAGAAGTCAGCAGGGTCTTCGGGGCTGGCGATGGCTCGGGCCCTGAGTACATCGACGCGGTCGATGGTCAGACCGTTGGTCTGATGCTCAAGGCCCCGACGAACGGTTTCAACCTCGGGCAGCTCGGGCATGCCCGGATCGTAGGGCTGGGCGAGTGAGGACCCAGCGCGAAGCTCAGGCCTTGATGAGCTCGCTCTCGGCGAAGTTGTTGGTGTTGATGCCGCCGTCGGAGCCGCTGTAGCCGTTGTAGTTCACCTTCTCGAAGCGAACGACAACTGGATAGCGGATGCCGGAGGTGTCAACAGACGCCACGGTACCCACTTCGTTGTACCAGTAGGACTCGGGACGCTTGATCCGTACTTTGTCGCCGCGGGAGATGGCCATCGCTGGGCTGGAAGATCGGTTGGTCTGCGCAGCGACACTACCGGCGATCCGTGGCCTGCGCCCAGGCGATGTCACGGTTCGTTGCCGGCCCCGTGGCAGCATCCCCGAACCCACCGCCGGCCCCGCCAATGGTCCCGACCATGGCCCTCCCCGAGGCCCCCCTGCTGAGCCTGGATCTGCCCGATCCGGAGAGCGACAGCCTCAGCACGATGGAGTTCCTGGCCCGGCTCGAAGAAGCCTGGGCCGTCTGCGACCGGTTCGATCTGCAGACCGAAATCTGGCGGGGCCGCATCCTGCGCTCGGTGCGCGACCGGGAACGGCGTGGCGGCGAGGGACGCGGTACCGGCTTCCTGCAGTGGCTGCGGGAGCGGGAGATCAGCAAGACCCGCGCCTACACCCTGATCCAGCTGGCGGAGTCGGCCGATGGCCTGGTGGGTGAGGGCCTGCTTGAGGAGGGCAGCGTCAACAACTTCTCCAAGCGGGCCTTCCTGGAAACGGCCCAGGCCGATCCGGAGGTCCAGCAGATGATCAGCGAGGCGGCCAACGAGGGCCAGCAGATCACCCGCAAGCAGGTGCGACGCCTCACCGACGAGTTCACCGCCGCCACCAGCCCCTTGCTGCCGGAGGAGATCCGCCAGCGCACCGCCGACAACCTCCTGCCCCCCCGGGCCGTGGCGCCCCTGGTGCGGGAGCTGGCCAAGCTGCCCGAGGAGCAGCAGAACGACCTGCGCCGTGTCCTGCGGGACGAACCGGAACTGGAGCGTGTCAAGGATGTGACCCTCACCGCCCGCTGGCTCAGCAAGGCGGCCGAGGCCGGCCTGGCGGTGCGGGCCTTCCAGCAGGGGAACCTCGACCTGGAGAAGGCCCTGCAGGAGGCCCAGCGCCTTGATGCCCTCGGTCTGCTGGCCGATGCGGTGGGCCAGGCCCAGGCCCTCGAGAGCGCCGTGCTCAAACTCCACACCAGCTGGCGCCGGCTGGGGGGGCTGCAGGAGCGGCTCTGGGTGGAGAGCGGCAGCAGCACGCCCCACCTGCGGGAGCTGCTCACCGTGCTGCAGAGCCTCAGCGGCACCACCATGCGGGTCTCCCTGGGGGAATTGGCTGGTGGCAAGCGGGTGCGTCTGCAACTGGTGGAGGAGTCCCCCGACCAGCTGGAGCCGCCCCCACTGCCGTGACGGCCACGGCCCTGAGCCGGCAGCCACCACATCTGGTGGGAGCTAGGGTCTGGCGGTACCAGCGCTGGAGTGAGCTTGGGGTCCGATCCCCTTGGCGAGAGCCTGCAGCGCCATTTCGGCTGGGAGAGCTTCCGGCCCGGGCAGCGGCCGGTGGTTGAGGCGTTGCTGGCCGGCCGCGACTGCCTGGCGGTGTTGCCCACCGGAGCCGGCAAGTCGCTCTGCTTCCAGCTCCCCGCCCTGGTGCGGGACGGCCTGGTGGTGGTGATCTCCCCCCTGGTGGCCCTGATGCAGGACCAGGTGAGCCAGCTCCAGGGCCGGGGCATTCCGGCGGCCTGCCTGCACCGGGGCCTGGAGCTGGGGGAGCGGCGCCAGCTGCAGCAGCGCCTGGCGTCCAACCGGCTGCGGCTGCTCTACCTGGCGCCCGAGCGGGCCCAGGCGGAGGCCACCCGCCAGTTGCTTGAGGAAGCCCTCGACACCGGCCGGCTGGTGGCCCTGGCGGTGGATGAGGCCCACTGCATCAGCGCCTGGGGCCATGATTTCCGCCCCGACTACCGGCGCCTGGGGCAGCTGCGGGCGCTGTGTCCCGGCGTGCCGCTGGTGGCCCTGAGTGCCACCGCCGCGCCCCAGGTGCGGGCCGACATCATCCGGCTGCTGCAGCTGCGGCGGCCCCTGGTGCAGGTGCGATCGGCCCGCCGCGCCAACCTCGCCTACACCATGCGGCGGCGGCCGGCGGACCCCCTGGCCGAGGTGGTGGCGGCGATCGGCGAGGCCCGCGGGGCTGTGCTCATCTACGCCCGCACCCGTCGCTCGGTGGAGCAGTGGGCGGCGCGCCTGACGGCGACCGGGGTCGAAGCGATCGCCTACCACGCCGGCATGGACCCGGAGAGCCGCCAGCTGGCCCTGCGCCATTTCCAGGAGCATCCCGCGCCGGTGCTGGTGGCCACCGTCGCCTTCGGCATGGGGGTCGACCGGCCCGATGTGGGGCTGGTGCTCCACCTCGACCTGCCCGCCAGTGCCGAGGGTTATCTGCAGGAATCGGGGCGGGCCGGCCGCGATGGGCAGCATGCCCGCTGCCTGGTGCTCTTCGATCCCGCCGACCGCACCAGCCTGGGCTGGGCGATGCGATCCGCCGGCCAGCAGTTGGCGCCGGACCAGCGTCTGCTGGAACGCCACAGGCTCGAGCTGGCCCAGCAGCAGCTGCGGCGCATCGAAGCGGTGGCCGAAGGTGAAGGCTGCCGGGAACAGGCTCTGCTGCTGGCGGTGGGGGAGCTCTCCCCCCCCTGCGGCCGTTGCGACAACTGCCTGTCGGCCCGATCCGCGAACGATTGGACCCATCAGGCGGCGGTGTTGCTCTCGGCCCTGGAAGATCGCAGCGGCCGCGACCTGCGCAGCCTGGCCGAGGACCTGGCCGGTGCCCACGGCAGCGAGGAACCAGGCTGGGCCTGGCTGGCCCGCCGGCTTGTTCAGGAAGAGCTGATCAGCGAGAGCGACGATGGCGCCCAGCGCCTGTACCTGCGGCCGGTGGGGCGCAGCTACCTGAGGGACCCCTGGCCCCTGCGCTGGTCGGCCTGAGGCAAGGATCCAGGCTCCCTGGCTGTTCAGCTGCCCCTGGACTTGCAGAGGTCGGTGACCAGCTGCTGCTCGAAATCGGCCTGGGGATCATCCCAGCTCTTCCACTGGCCCGCCTGGCTGGTGGCATTCAGCTTGCGGGCACTGCAGTTGACCGCCAGGTAGAGCGACTCCCCCTGGGAATTGAGGGTGGGGGCCACCATGCTGCCGCCCATCGGCTGCCAGTTGGCCCAGTCCACCTGCAGGGGGCCGTAGTTGCGCCAGTCCGGCTTGCCTGGGGCGGCGGTGGCAGTGCTGGCTGGCCGGGGGGCTGCCGCCACCACGGCGGGTTGGGGTCTGGCGGCCGGTGCGGGGGTGGCCCGGACAACGGCGGGGGCTGGCTGGCTGGTCGGAGCAGGCCGGGCCGCCGGTGTGGTGGCCGTCGGTGCAGGCTTGGCGGCGGGCCTGGGGGTGGCCGCTGGTCTGGAGGCAGCGGCGGGTTTGGCGGCCGGTCTGACGCTGGGCGCGGCGGTGGGCTTCAGCCGCAGGCGGGTGCCGGACTCCACCAGGTTGGGATCGCTGATGCGGTTGATCGCGATCAACCGGGAAAGGGGAACGCCGTATCCCTCGGCGATCTGGGACAGGCTTTCGCCGCTGCGGACCACATGCTCGGAGGCCTTGCGGTTGAAGCCGGAGGCCGGACTGGCGCTGCGGGAGGCGGACGGCACCACCAGCTTCTGGCCGGCCTCGACGTGGTCGGCCTTGCTGAGGCCGTTGAGTTGCATCAGGCGGCTGACGGTGATGCCGTGGCGGTCGGCGATTTCGGACAGGGTTTCGCCCGGTGCCACCGTGAGGCTGCCGCCAGCCGTCTGGGGGCGAGCGGCGCCGCCGGGGAGGGTCAGGGTCCGGCCCGCTTCGACCAGATCGGGATCGCTGATGCCGTTCACCTTCATCAGGGTGGACACGCTCACCCTGTGGCGGGCGGCGATGTCGGAGAGGGTCTCGCCGGGCTTGACGGTCACCTGGGCAGCAAGAGCCGGCAGCGGCAACACCATGGCTAGAGCCAAGGCGAAGAGGGGGCGGCGCATGGGCACTAGGGATAGCTGCGCGCACGTTAAGGTCCATCGCCCGGCCCGCCCAGCCCCCCCCTGCCGATTCCTGGGGGACCGCCCTCAGCCCATCAGGCGCCGGATCAGGCCGAGCTTGCCGGCATAGGGGGGATAGCGGACCGGGGGATCGGGCCACAGCGGCCGGCTGAGCACGGCGCGCTGGTGGGAGAAGCTGAGGAAGCCAGTCTCTCCGTGGTAGGAGCCCATGCCGCTGGGCCCGATGCCGCCGAAGGGGAGGCTGGCCATGCCCCCCTGGACCACCGCGTCGTTGACCACGACGCTGCCGGAACTGGTGCCCGCGAGCAGCCGTTCCCTCTCCACTTCGCCGCCGCCGAAGAGGTACAGAGCCAGGGGCTTGGGGCTCCGGCGCACCAGGGTCAGGGCCTCCTCCAGGTCGCCCACCGTCAGCAACGGCAGGATCGGAGCGAACAGCTCCTCCTGCATCAGCGGGTCGGTGAGGGGCTCATCCACCGCCACAAGAGTGGGCTCGATCTTCCGGTGTGCGGGATCGCAACGGCCGCCCAGCAGCATCTGGCCCCGTTCACGGGCCTGGGCCAGGTGACCTGCAAGGCGCTCGAAGCGCTCGGCGCCGACGATCCGGCCCAGGTCAGGGCTGGCCAGGGGATCGGGGCCATAGAGCGCGCGCGCATGTTCGGCGAACGCCGCCACCAGGCCGTCCCGCACCCCTGGCAGTACCAGCAGATGGTTGGGGGCCAGGCAGGTCTGGCCGGCGTTCAGACAGCGCCCCCACAGCAGCCGTCGGGCCGTGATGGCCGGATCGGCGTCGTCCAGCACGATCGCCGGGTTCCTGCCCCCCAGCTCCAGGGTGACCGGGGTGAGATGGCGGGCGGCCGCCGCCAGCACCAGCCGCCCCACCCGCTCGCCGCCGGTGTAAAGGATGTGGTCAAAGCGCTCCTCCTCCAGCAACCGGCTGGCCACGGCCCCGTCGCCGCAGACCACCTGGACCACCTCGGGCGGGAAGTGGCTGCCCAGCAGTTCGGCCAGCAGGGCCGCCGAAGCCGGGCTCTGCTCGGAGGGTTTGAGCACAGCTGTGTTGCCGGCGGCCAGGGCATGCAGCAGGGGGTGGAGGCAGAGGTCGAAGGGGTAGTTCCAGGCGCCGATGATCAGAACGCAGCCCAGGGGCTCGGCCCGCACCGCCCCCTGGCCGGGCCAGGCCCACAGCGGCAGCGAGCGGCGGCGGGGACGCATCCAGCCGGCCAGGTGGCGCCGGGTGTGGCGCAGCTCCTGGCGCAGGGCCGACAGCTCGAAACTGGCCTCCACCTCCGGTCGACCCAGGTCGCTGGCGAGGGCCTCCACCATCCGCTGGCCCGCCGACTCCATCAGGTGATCAAGGCGCTGGAGCTGCTCCAGCCGCCAGGCCAGGGGACGGGTGTTGCCCCCCTCCACCAGCTGCCGCATGGTGGCCACCGGCAGCGGCAGCAGCGAGGGGCTGGTCTTTGGGTTGGTGTCTGGGTTGGTGGGGGTGGCCGGCGTGGTCATGGCTGGGGCCTTTTCACCCAGCCTGGCAAAGGCCGCCAGCGGCGGACCCGGGGCTGTTCAGGCGCCGCCGCAGCCGGCCTGGAACACCGCCCGCCTGAGATTGTCGATCCTGGCTGAACCGGGTCCGTCGAAGGCATAGAGCAGGGCCAGTCCCAGGCTGATGTCGTCACGGTCGAACGCCTGCTGGATCGCGGCCCACCAGGCGATCGGATCGCTGCCCAGGCTGGCCAACTCCTTCTGGGCCCTCTCCATCCGGCTCGCCGGATCCCCCTCCAGCACGATCAAGGCGTAGTCGTCGGCCTGAACCCCCTGGGGCCGCAGCATGAGCACCAGCCGCTGCCCCGGGCGCATGGGGGCCAGGGGCCAGGAGATCGGCCCCTCGATGGGTTCCCCAGCCAGGGCACGGCGTTGCCACAGCAGCTCGCCCTCCTGCTCGATCCTGACCTCGTCGAGGGGTTCGGTGCTGAGGATCGTGGGAGAGGCGAGGGCCACCGTCGCCACCGCCTCGCCTTTGGCGTTGAGGGCGAGCCTGGGGGTGAGCACGCAGACCGTGGTGGCCTGGAGGGGGGCTGCGCAGGAGACCAGGGCAAGGGCGAGGCCGATCGCCAGGCAGGTCCGGCGCACGGCGGACGACAACGGGATATCGAAGAACGGGAGGCTGTGACGCTAACGGTCGCCGCTGCTCAGCCGGCCTGCATCATCAGGTTCAGCCCATGCAGCCCCTCCAGCAGCAGGTAGGCCCCGAGTACCAGGGCCAGCACGCCCACGAGCCACTCGGCCTTGTGCTGCAGCCAGTCCTCGAGACGGGTGATCGGCTCGCGGATCGCCCCACCGCTGACCAGCCAGGCCAGGGGAGGCAGCAGCAGCAGGGAACTGGCCATCAGGGTGAACAGCCCCGTCACCTCGGCGTCGGCGGTGAGGCCGGGGTCGTTCAGCAGCAGCAGGCCGGCCTCCTTGAGATAGAAGACGAGATTCTCCGGGGTGAGCAGGGCGCTGGTGGCACCGATCAGCACCAAGGTGAAGGTGCTGAAGTCGGGCAGCTGGTTCATCAGTCGCAGGGCCATGCCCTCCTCGCCGATGTTGGCCTGGGGTGTGAGCTGATAGAGCCCCAGGCCCACCAGCGCGCCGGCCCCGAGCAGGTCGATCAGCACCTGCTCCCGCTCGCCGTGGCTGAGGCTGATGGCGAAGGCCTCCCCCAGCACCATCAGCAGCACGATGGCCAGGGCATTGGCGGCCGCCCAGCCCGCCACGTAGGCCATGGCCCGCTGCAGCGGCGAGCGGCCCAGCAGCAGCAGGGTGACCACCGCGATGTGCAGGGGGCTGAAGGCGATGCCGATCCCGAACAGGGATGACTGGGTGATCAGGGTCGGAGACAGGAGCGCCGGGGCGCCGAGGATGAAGAGCGACAGGAGGGGCGGCAAACAGACCGTCCGGGAAGCAGGGGCCTCGCATTCTCGGACATGCCCCGGGCCAACCGCGACGAACATCTCAGCCGAGGCTGGCGGCCACCGGGCAGGGGAGACGCTGGAGGAAGAAGCCCTTGACGAGATTTGAACTCGTGACCTCTCCCTTACCAAGGGAGTGCTCTACCACTGAGCTACAAGGGCATGTGGAAAGGTGGGCCGGGTTGGATTTGAACCAACGTAGGCAGAGCCAGCGGATTTACAGTCCGCCCCCATTAACCACTCGGGCACCGACCCGAACCACACCCTCAGAACTTACCAGCCGACCATCCACCCCATGCGCCTGCTCGTGCTCCATGGCCCCAACCTCAACCTGCTCGGCCAGCGGGAGCCGGGTCTCTACGGCAACAGCACCCTGGCGGCCATCGATGCCGCCCTGGAGCAGCAGGCCGCGGCGCTGGGGGTGGAGCTGGCCTGCTTCCAGAACAACCACGAAGGGGCCCTGGTCGACCGCATCCAGCAGGCGGGCGGCCAGAGCGGGAGCCCGGCCAGTGACGGGATCCTGATCAATGCCGCCGCCTACACCCACACCTCGGTGGCGATCCGTGATGCCCTGCTGGCCGTGGCCGTGCCGTTCGTGGAGGTGCACCTGAGCAACACCCACGCCCGCGAGCGCTTCCGCCATCGCTCGTTGCTGGCCGATCGGGCCCTGGGGGTCATCTGCGGCTTCGGACCCACCAGCTACCGCCTCGCCCTGGAGGGCCTGGTGGCCCATCTGCGGGCGGCGGCATGAGCGGTGCCTCCCTGCCGGCAGCGGCCGAGGCCCCTATGGCCACGGCGGCCCGGGTGAAATGGCTGGCCGCCCCAAGCGGCGCGGCCTGGCTGGAGCAGGCCCTGGCCCACCCCGAGCTGCTGCTGATCGACCATGCCCACTGCGAGCGCAAGGCGGCCGGCGCCGCCCTGCAGCTGATGTTCCGCTACCCCTCCGACGGGGAGCTGGCCGCGGTGCTCAGCCCCCTGGCCCGGGAGGAACTGGAGCACTTCGAGCGGGTGCAGGCCCTGCTGGAGCGCCGGGGCCTTGGCCTGCGGGCCCTGGCCGCCCCGCCCTACGGCGCCGCCCTGGCGGCCCTGGTGCGGCGCGCTGAGCCTGAGCGGATGCTCGACAGCTTCCTGGTGGCGGGCCTGATCGAGGCCCGCAGCCATGAGCGCATGGCCCTGCTGGCCGCCCACAGCCCCGACCCGGAGCTGCGGGAGCTCTACGACGACCTGCTGGCCAGTGAGGCGCGCCATTTCGGCCTCTACTGGGTGTTGTGCGAACGGCGCTGGCCCCGGCCGGTGGTGGCCGAACGCCTCGCGAGCCTGGCCCAGCAGGAGGCGGTGATCCTGGCCAGCCTCCACCCCCAGCCGCGCATGCACAGCTGAGCAGGGCCCTCAGGCCGCGGCGGCGAGTACCTGCTCCAGCAGCGGGAAGCGCGTCGCGATCGGGTCGCCGGTGAAATTGGCCACCCAGCCGTCGCTGTTGTCGAAGAAGCGCAGGGCGCAGAAGAACGGACGCTCGCCGGTGTCGAACCAGTGGCGGGTGCCGGCGGGCACCCCGATCCAGTCGTCCTGCTCGCACACCACCTGAACCACCTCGCCGGCGATGTGAAGACAGAACAACCCGCGGCCCTCAACGAAGAAACGCACCTCGTCTTCAGCGTGGGTGTGCTCGGAGAGGAACTTCGCCCGCAGGGCCTCCCGATCCGGATGGTCGGGGCCGAGCCGGATGGCATCCACCGTGCGGTAACCCCCGTCGGCCTGCACCCGGGCGATCTCAGCGGCGTAGGCGTCCAGGATCGCGGCCTGGTCGGCGTCCGCGGCCAGGGAGGCCGGGGTGGCCCAGCGCTCGAAGCGCACGCCCCGGGCCCCCAGTTCGCGGGAGATCACTTCGGCGTCGCTGGTCTGCACAAGGGGAACGTCGTGGCCGCTGCCGCAGGCGGAGCGGATCACCAGGTGGGTCATCGGAGCGCTCCAGGGCGTTCAGGGAAGCTGCAGCCTAGAAAGGCCCGACGCGGACCTACCTCCCATCGCCGACCCTGCATCCAGCGCCGGCCTCACCCTGGTCGGGGTGGGTCCCGGTGATCCGAACCTGCTCACCGTCGCTGCGGTGCGCGCCATCGAATCCGCCCACACCGTGGCCTACCCGGTCGCCCGCGAAGGGGCCGTGGGCATGGCGGCCAGCGTGGCCCAACCCTGGATCGTGTCCGGCCAGCGGCGGCTGCCTTTGGTGTTCCCGATGGTGGCGGCGGCCGAGCCCCGCCGGCAGGCCTGGCAGGACGCCGCCGACCGGCTGGCCGCCGAGGTGGCTGGCGGGCGGGCGGTGGTGCTGCTCTGCGAGGGCGATGTGTCGCTGTTCGCCAGCAGCAGTTACGTGTTGCTGGCCCTGCGGCAGCGCCACCCCGCCCTGTCGGTGCGCCTGATCCCGGGCATCAGCGCCGTGGCCGCGGCGGCCGCCGCCGGGGCCTGGCCCCTGGCGCTGCAGCAGGAGGGCCTCCTGATCCGCCCCACCCCGGAGCAACCCCAGGAGCTGGAGCAGCTGCTGGACCAGGCGGCGGGAGGGGGCTGGGTGCTGGCCCTGTTGAAGCTGGGGGGCCGCTGGCCCTGGGTGCGCCCGCTGCTGGCCGAACGGGGCCTGCTGGCGGCGGCCCTGTTTGCCCAGCGGGTGGGCTGGCCAGACCAGCGGCTCTGTCCGGCAGCCGAGGTGCCCGCCGCCGAGGTCCCCTACTTCTCCCTGCTGCTTATCCGGCAGGGGTGGCCGGCGGTGCTTCCATGACCCTTCGTGTTCCGCCCCGCCCTTGCCGATGCCTGCCGCCGGGATGACCGCCACCGGGATGACAGCCACCGACTGGTTCGCCCTGCTGCACCCGGTGCTGATCATCCTGTTCGTCTACCCGGTGGTGGGTGCCACCATCCGACTGGGGATCCTGGCGCGGGAACGGCGCCTCGATATCAACCCCCTGCCGCCGACGGTGGGGGTGGAGCACACCGACCACGGCCGCTGGGTGACCTCGGGTGTGGTGGTGGCCGTGCTGATCGCCATGGCGGCCACCTTCGCCAGGGGTGACGTCGCCGGCAGCGTCGGATCGGGTGCGGCGCTGCTGCTGGCCGGCGGGGGTTGTCTGGTGAGCTGCCTGGCCCTGTGGCGGGCCAAGGGCCCGTGGCTGCGGGCCGGTTTCGCCCTGATCTGCTGGCTGGGTCTGCTGACCCTGGGCAGCCAGCCGGCCCTGTGGCACCTGGGCCGCAGTCCCTTCGAGGGGGGCGTGTGGGGCTCCCACTACTGGAGTGGCGTGCTGCTCTGCGGCCTGCTGCTGTTCGCCATGGCGGCCGCCCCCGAGACCCTGCGTTCCCCCCGGATGCGGCGGCTGCATGTCAGCGCCGCCTTCCTCACCGCCCTGCTGCTGGCGGTGCAGGCGATCAGCGGCAGCCGGGACCTGCTGGGCATGGCGCTGGGCCAGTGATCTCCAGCTCCGCCTCCGCCCGGTGCAGCAGCGCCAGGGCGCTCTCCAGGCTGGGGGCGACCATCAGCTCCCGGCGCAGCCGGGCGGCGCCGAAGAAGTCCTGGCAGGTCCAGCCCAGGTGCTTGCGGGCGATCAGCAGCCCCTGATCGCCCCGGGCGGCCACCAGGGCCACCAGGTGCTCCCTGGCCAAGGCGATCCTGGCGCGGCTGTCGGGCTCGGGGGGCAGGGGCCGGCCGGCGAGGGCCGCGGCGATGCGCCCCACCAGCCAGGGGCGCCCCAGGCTGCCCCGTCCCACCATCACCCCGTCGGCGCCGGTGATGGCCAGGCAGCGCAGGGCCTCCTCCGGGCTGGTGATGTCGCCGTTGGCGATCAGCGGAATTCGCAGGGCCGCCTTCACCCGTCCGATGGCGCCCCAGTCGGCCTGGCCTGAAAAGCCCTGCTCCCGGGTGCGGCCGTGCAGGGTCAGGGCGCGGGCGCCGGCGTTCTGCAGGGCCAGGGCGAAGCCCACCGGATCCGCACTGGCCCCGCACCAGCCCAGCCGGGTCTTCACCGTCACCGGCACCCGCACCGCCGCCGCCACCGCCGCCACGATCCGCAGGGCCAGGTCGGGCTGGCGCAGCAGGCCGCTGCCGCCCCCCTTGCGGGCGATCTTGCGCACCGGACAACCCATGTTGATGTCGATCAGCCAGGCCCCGGAGGCCTCGGCCCGGCGCGCCGCCTCGGCCATGGCGTCGGGCCGATGGTCGAACAGCTGCACCCCGACGGGGCCGGGATCCTGGTCGAGGGCGGCCATCTTGGCGCCGCCGTGGCCCAGCTCCAGGGCCGTGGCATTCACCATCTCCGTGAACAGGAGGGCGTCGGCGGCCCAGCGGCGCACCAGGGCGCGGAAGATCCCGTCGCTCACCCCCGCCAGGGGCGACTGCAGCACCCGGCAGGTGAGCAGCCTGTCGGTGCCGTTGCCGGCCAGGCGCAGGGGGCCGGTGGGACAGGGGTGGGCGGTGGGAGTGGGCATGCTGGGATCAGTCTCGGATGCCCTGCGCCGCTTTGGACGCCGCCGCCGCCCCCGCCCCAGATGCCGCCGAGGCCCCGTTTCCCCTCAGCCGCGCCCTTCTGGAAGCGGTGCTGGCCGACCGCACCAGCGATCGCTTCGTGTGCCGGCTGATCTGGCCGCGGCTGGGCTACCGCCCCGAGGCCGATGGCCACCCCGAGGCCGATGGCCACCCCGACGCCGAGGGCCTCCACTGGCAGGCCGGACCCGACACCCCACTCGCCTGGGCCGAGGCCTTCCCCCAGGCGCCGGAGCTGATCGCCGAGCGACCGGCGAGCGTCCGTCTCACCCGCTCGATTCCCCCCGAACACAAGCAGCTGCTGAAGCAGCAGCTGGGCTTCGCCGGCTATCGCATCGGCGGGCTCTATCCCCGCCGCACCCGGCGGGCCACGGCGGTGAACTGGCTGCTGGCCCACCTGGCTGAGCGGGGCGAACCTCTGAGCGAGGAAGGCCCGCTGCCGCCGCTGCTGGATCCGCCCAGCGATCCGGTGGCCGGCCACCCTGGGGATCCACCGGTGGGTTGATTCGGCGGTCCCTCTGTAGGGTTTATGTAACGCATCCGTCGTAAGGAATAAGTCAGATTGGCGCTCCCCGTCGTCGCCGTGATCGGCCGCCCCAACGTGGGCAAGTCCACCCTGGTCAACAGGCTCTGCGGCAGCCGTGAGGCCATCGTTCATGACCAGCCCGGCGTGACCCGGGATCGCACCTACCAGGAGGGCTTCTGGGGCGACCGCATCTTCCGGGTGGTGGACACCGGCGGCCTGGTGTTCGACGACGACAGTGAATTCCTGCCTGAGATCCGGGAGCAGGCCAACCTGGCCCTGGCTGAAGCGTCGGTGGCCGTGGTGATCGTGGATGGCCAGCAGGGGGTCACCGCCGCCGACGAATCGATCGCCGAGTGGCTGCGGAGCCAGTCGGTGCCGGTGCTGCTGGGGGTGAACAAGTGCGAGTCCCCCGACCAGGGCCTGGCCATGGCGGCTGACTTCTGGGGCCTGGGCCTGGGCGAACCCCACCCGATCTCCGCCATCCACGGCGCCGGCACGGGTGATCTGCTCGACCGGGTGATCAGCTTCCTGCCGGCCACCACCGAGACCGACGAGGCCGAGCCGATCCAGCTGGCGATCATCGGCCGCCCCAACGTGGGCAAGTCGAGCCTGCTCAATGCCATCTGCGGCGAGAACCGGGCCATCGTCAGCCCGATCCGCGGCACCACCCGCGACACCATCGACACCACGCTCGAGCGGGAGGGGCTCACCTGGAAGCTTCTCGACACGGCCGGCATCCGGCGCCGCCGCAGTGTTGATTACGGCCCGGAGTACTTCGGCATCACCCGCAGCTTCAAGGCGATCGAGCGCAGCGATGTCTGTGTGCTCGTGATCGACGCCCTCGACGGCGTCACCGAGCAGGACCAGCGCCTGGCGGGCCGCATCGAAGAGGACGGCCGCGCCTGTGCGGTGGTTGTCAACAAGTGGGACGCCATCGAGAAGGACAGCCACACCATGAGCGCTATGGAGAAGGAGCTGCGCGCCAAGCTCTATTTCCTCGACTGGGCGCCGATGCTGTTCACCTCCGCCCTCACCGGCCAGCGGGTGGAGAGCATCTTCGCCATCGCCGCGGTGGCCGTGGAGCAGCACCGGCGCCGGGTGAGCACCTCGGTGGTGAACGAAGTCCTGCAGGAGGCCCTGCGCTGGCGTTCACCGCCCACCACCCGCGGCGGCCGCCAGGGCCGGCTCTACTACGGCACCCAGGTGGCGACCCGCCCCCCCAGCTTCACCCTGTTCGTCAACGATCCCAAGCTGTTCGGCGACACCTACCGCCGCTATGTCGAGCGCCAGATCCGCGAGGCCCTGGGCTTCGAGGGGTCGCCGGTGCGGCTGTTCTGGCGCGGCAAGCAGCAGCGCGATGCTGAGAAGGAGCAGGCCCGCCAGCAGAGCCGGGGCGGCTGACGTCGATGCTGGGGGGCCTGGCCTGAATGGACTGGTTGCGGCAACTGCCGATCGGGCAGTACGTCGATGATGGCGAATCGGGCCGCGAGGGTGGCGGCAGCTGGCTGAAGCGGCTCGACCCGCGGGTGAAGCTGGTCTGGACGGTGGCGTTCCTGGTGACGCCGATCCTGGCCGGTCCGCTCTGGCGTCTGGCTCTGGTGGGTCTGCTGTTGCTGATCACCGCCGTCAGCGGCCTGCCGTGGCGCCTCTGGCGCCAGAGTCTGCCGCTGCTGATCGCCCTGGCGCTGCTGGTGGGCTTGCTGAGTGCCCTGTTGCCGGCCGCCGGGGGGGCGCCGGCCAGCCTCCAGCGCCCCCCTGGTGAGCTGCGCCTGGTCCCCCCCGGATCTGCCGGTGCCCCACCACCGTCGCGGGCCGGCCTGTCCTGGGAGCTGGTGCGCTGGGGCCCCGTGATGGCCGGTCCCCTGGAGTTGGGCCCCCTGGTGGTGACCCGCCGCTCCGCCGAACTCGGCATCAACGGCGCCACCCTGCTGTTCACCGTCATCCACAGCGCCAATCTGCTGCTGCTTTCCACCCCGCCCGAGGAGCTGGTCTGGACCATCGCCTGGTGGTTGGCTCCCCTCAAGGCGCTGGGCTGGCCCGTGGAGCGTCTCGGCTTCACCCTGCTGCTGTCCCTGCGCTTTCTGCCCCTGGTGCAGGAGGAGCTGCAGAACCTGCTGCGCTCGATCGCCACCCGGGCGGTGAGCCTGCGCCGGCTGGGCTGGAAGGCCAGTCTCGGACTGGTGCTGGCCGTGGGGGAGCGGCTGCTGGCCAACGTGCTGCTGCGCTCCGAGCAGGGGGCCGAAGCCTTGATGGCACGGGGCGGGATGTGGCTCCCTCCCGACCGCCTGCACCAGCCGGCGGCCACACCCACTGGCGCCAGCCTGGCGGCGGTGGTGGCCTTGGCGGTGCTGCTGGCGCTGCGCTGGAAAGTCGGTGCCCTTTAATGGCCCCAGCCTGCAGGGAGACGTGAGCACGGAGCGCTATCTGAACCACCCCACATTCGGGATGCTCTATCGGGTAGCGCCGGTGGCCGAGAGCCGCGATCTCTACGCCACCCTTTACGCCCAGCGCATCTTCTTCCTGGTGACACTCCAGGAGCGGGGGGCCCATTTCGAAGTGATCCCCCTGATGGACGCCCGCCACTTCGCCGAACAGAACCTGGCCCGCTGCCGCCGTGAGGGGCCTGAGGCCCAGGCCCGCTGGCGCCAGCTGTTCGACCAGACCTTCATCTGATGGTGGCGGCGTCGCCGGAGGCGGCTGATCGGGGGGACTTCAGCCTGGAGCAGAGGCTACAGGCCTTCCGGGCGGCGTTGCCTGCCACCACCCGGCTGCTGGCGGTGTCCAAGGGCCATCCGGCCGATCTGGTGCGCCAGGCGGTGGCCCTGGGCCAGCGAAGCTTCGGGGAGAGCCGGTTGCAGGAAGCCATCGCCAAACAGGAGGCCCTGGCCGACCTACCCGATCTCGACTGGCATTTCATCGGCCGGCTGCAGGCCAACAAGGCCCGCGCCGTGCTGCGCCGCTTCAGCACGATCCATTCTGTCGACAGCCTGGAGCTGGCCTGGCGGCTGCAGCGGATCGCCGCCGAGGAAGGGTTGGCCCCTGGGATCCTTCTGCAGGTGAAGTTCCGCCCCGACCCGGCCAAGACCGGTTTCGACCCCGCCGAGGTGCGTGCCCTGGGGGCCGACCTGGAGCGAATGCAGCCCCTGCGCTGTCTGGGACTGATGACCATCGCTCCGTTGGGTCTCACGCCTGAGGCCCGCTTGACCCTGTTCCGGGAATGCCGAGCTCTGGCTGATGGGCTGGGGCTCCACGACTGCTCGATGGGGATGAGCGGCGACTGGCGCGAGGCCGTCACGGCCGGCAGCACCTGGGTGCGTCTTGGCAGTGTTCTGTTTGGAAGTCGCCCAATCCAGCCATGAAAAGGCGTTCGGATCTTGCCGGCTCGGATGTGGGACGCTATTCAAGGCCAAGCATCCTTCCCGAGGTCGACTCCGTGTCGTTGTTCTCCCGCCTGCGTGCCGTCGTCTCCGGTGACGACTATCTCGATGGCGACTTCGACGACGAACTCGACTACGACCCCGGTGACACCACCACCAGCACCAGCGCCGCTTCCTCGGCCATCAGACACCCCGGAGCCCTGGCTCTGAGTACGGATTTTTCCACCGACGATCCCTTTGCCGGGACCAACGTCATCGGCATGCCTGGGATCGCCAGCGCCGTGGCCGAGGTGTGTCTGATGGAACCGCGCAGCTTTGACGAAATGCCCCGGGCGATTCAGGCCCTCAGGGAGCGCAAGACCGTCATCCTCAATCTCACGATGATGGAGCCGGATCAGGCACAGCGCGCCGTTGATTTCGTGGCCGGTGGCACCTTCGCCATCGACGGTCACCAGGAGCGGGTGGGCGAAAGCATCTTCCTGTTCGCCCCCAGCTGCGTCACCGTCACCACCGCCGGTGGTGACGAAGCCGCCTCCCCCACCGTGGTCTCCGGGCGCACCAGCCCTGTCGACGAGCAGCAGGACGCCGCCCCCAGCCCCGCCTGGGGCCGTTCGGATGCCATGGTCTGAGACCTTCGGGGTGGTGGGCCTGGGCCGGATGGCCCGGGCCCTGCTCCTGCCTCTGCTGGAGAGCGGCCTGGTCGAGCGCTCCGATGTGCGGGCGGCGGTGGCCACGGAGGCCTCCGCCCTGAAGCTGGCAGGCGAACTCGGCGTCCAGGTCTCCACCGATGCGGCCCAGGCCTGGTCGGCTCCGGTGGTGCTGCTGGCGGTCAAACCCCAGCAGATCGAAGCGGTGGCCCCCACAGCGGCGGCACCCGGCCACGAGCCCCTGCTGATCTCGGTGCTGGCGGGGGTGCCGCTGCGGCGGCTTCAGGCCCTGTTCCCAGGCAGGACCTGCGTGCGGGCAGTCCCCAACACCCCGGCCCTGGTGCGGTCTGGCCTCACCGGCCTGAGCTGGGGTGAGGGGGTCGGCGAGGCCCGGCGCGAGGAGGTGCGTCACCTGTTCGCCAAGGTGGGGGAGGTGCTCGAGCTGCCCGAGCCCCAGCTCGACCCCTTTCTGGCCCTCACTTCCTCAGGCCCGGCCTTCCTGGCCCTTGTGGCCGAATCCATGGCCGACGGGGCGGTGGCGGCTGGCCTGCCCCGGGCCCTGGCCAGCCACCTGGCCCACCGCACGATGGCCGGCACGGCGGCCCTGCTGCAGGGCCAGGGGCTGCACCCCGGTGAGCTCAAGGACATGGTGACCAGCCCCGCCGGCACCACGGCCGCCGGCCTGCGGGAACTGGAGCGGGCCGGCCTGCGTTCGGCCCTGATCGAAGCGGTGCTGGCTGCGGCGGAGCGCAGCCGGCAACTGGCCTGAGTCCTTACGGGGCGCTGCCGCGCCCCATCCCATTCAGTGGCGGCCGGCCCCCAGCCTCGGTTCGGTGCCGGCCATCAGCCGTTGCAGGTTGCTGCGGTGCCGCCAGAGCACCAGCGCCGTGGTGAGCAGAGCCAGGCTCAGGTAGGCCGGCCGCAGACCGGAGTCGCCGAAGGAGCCCAGCATCAGCAACGGCAGGGACAGGGCCGCCACCACGCTGGAGAGCGAAACGATCCGGCTGAGGCTCAAGGTGGTGAGAAAGATGCCGAAGCAGGCCAGCCCCACGGGCCAGGTCAGGCCCAGCAGCATGCCGAGGCCGGTGGCCACCGCCTTGCCGCCTTTCCAGCCCAGCCACACCGGCCAGATGTGGCCCGCCAGTGCCGCCAGGCCCGATGCCACCACTCCCCAGTCGCTGGCGGTGCTGAATACCCCGAGGGGTTGCAGCACCACCTTGGCCAGCAGCACGGCGGCGGTGCCCTTGAGCACGTCGAGCAGGAACACTGCCAGCGCTGGACCCTTGCCAAGCACCCGCAGCACGTTGGTGGCACCGGTGGAGCCGGAGCCCTCCTGGCGCAGGTCGATGCCGGCGAGCCAGCGGCCCGCCAGCCAGCCGAAGGGAATCGAGCCCAGCAGGTAGCCCGCCGGCAGCAACAGCAGATCGGGAAGGAAGGCCATGGGGGAAGAAAAAGGGGGGCGCGGACCTGGCTGGGCCAACCGGATCTTGAGCGTCAGTAAAGATCGGCTTCGGCGTCGATCTCACCGGGAGCGGCCGCGAAGGCCAGCCACAGGGGGAACTGCAGGATCGGAATCTCGATCACCTGCTCAGCTGCATCGATGACGATGAAGGGCAGCTCGCCCCGTTCTTCGAGCCGGTCGGCCCGCTCGATCAGGGCGTCGGGGCGCTCGAACAGCACGATGCCGCTGGCGGGGCCGAAGTCGTCCCGGCTCAGCCCCAGGCAGTCCTGCAGCCCCCGGCGCCACTCCCCCAGCCGTTCCGGCTGGCTGGCCAGGACCAGGGTCTGGAAGCGCTCGCCGTAGAGCTCCCCGAGGATCGCGATCGCCGCCGCCGCCGCCAGGGTGTTGCGGCTGCGGCTGCCGCCACTGGCCTGGGCGCCCCGCCCCCCCTGGGAGAGGAACCAGTCCTCCAACCTGGAGGCGGCCGACGGCTCAAGGGTGCGGCGCAGCTTCCAGGGATCGGCGTAGAAATCGGGCTGGCCGCCGAACTGCTCCAACCGCTCTCGGATCAGGTCCGCATCGTCGCTGAACAGGCCGGCGGCGGCGGGGGCGACGGCGGGCTCCCGGTCGACACCGGGATCCAGGCTGCCCGTGGCCTGATCGAGGGGGGAGGGCTGCACCACCAGCGGCTGGACCACCAGCTCCATCTGCTCGGCCGCCGCGGCCAGATCCTGCAGGGCCCCCACCAGGTACTCCTGGAAGCCCTTGAGCCGCCGGGCGATGGCATCCGACTGGCCGGCGAAGCTGCCGGCGATCTCCTGGTTGATCTGCTCCCGGCGGGCCTCCAGCTGAGCGATCTCCCCCAGGAGCTCGTTGCGGCGCTGCCGCAGCTCCGTCAGGGCCAGGTCGAGCAGCACGCCATCACCCCTGGCGGCGTCCTGGGGGGTGGTTTCGGCGGGCTCGGTGGCGGGCGGTTCGGGGCGGTCGCTCATGGCAGGAGGGTAAGCAAGGCAGCGGGGGACTCAGTCGGGGTTGCGGGGAGCGGGGGTGGGGGGCGGCAGGCGAAGGTCCAACTGCTCCCGCAGGGCCGTGGCATCGAACAGCATCGGCAACAGATGGATGCTGTTCACCTCCCGGAAATAGAACAGCACCGGCAGGGCCGGCCACCAGACCCGCCAGCCGATCCAGGCCTCGTAGGGAAAGCGGCGGATTACGGTGCCGCGGCGAGCCACCAGCAGGGCCTCCGGCGCGAAGCGCAACCGCAGCAGGGCCGTCTGCAGCAGCAGGAACAGCCCCATCACGGCCGTTCCCAGGGCCAGCCAGACCGCGCCACCCCAGAGGGGCCGCAGCCCCAGGCAGGCGCCGGCCAGAAGCAGCACGCCGAGCGGCACCCAGAAGCGGGGGTGGAGCACCACCTCGTCAGCAGCGGAGCCTGGCGGTGGGGAGGGTGTGGTGGTCATTGGCCGAAAAGCAACTGGGTGAGCAGCACGTCCACCAGGGCAACGCTGACGAGAATCATGACCACGGCGCCGGTGGTGCTGGCGCCCACCTCCTTGGGCCCCCCCCGGGTGGTGAGCCCCCAGCCACAGGCGATGACGGCGATCATCAGGCCGAAGACCACGGCCTTGAGCAGCATTGAGGGCAGGTCGTCGGGTTTCATCCAGACCCGCACCGAGTTCCAGAAGACGGTGGGCGGAATGCTGTACAGCAGCGTGCTGCTCACCTGGCCCGACCAGATGGCCATCCAGAAGAACAGCAGGCACTGCACCGGCGCCATCACCACCAGGGCCAGCACCCGGGGCACCACCAGGTACTGCACCGGGTCGGTGCGCAGCATCGTGATGGCGTCGATCTGCTCGGTCACCTTCATGGTGCCCAGCTGGGCGGCATAGGCCGTGGCCACCTTGCCGGTGAGCAGCGTGGCGGTGAGCAGCGGCGCGATCTCCCGGGAGAGGCCCAGGGCCAGCAGGCCCCCGACGGCGGCGCTGGCCCCCTGCTTGGAGAGTTCCGCCGCCACCTGGATGTTGAACACCGTGCCGGCCGCCAGGGCCGTGATCAGCACGATCAGGAAGCTGCCCGGCCCCGCCTCGAGTAGTTCCTGGACCAGATCGACCATGCCGATGCGGCCGCGGGCGATGGCGCTGACGGCCTGGCCGCCGATCATCAGGCTGGAGCCCAGTCGCTGCAGCCACCGCGGCGCCTTCATGGCACGGAGGCCGGCAGGGCCTCCGGGTGGGGGCCCCGTTCCGGCCAGCGGCGCATCACCACCAGGCCCAGCACCACCAGAAGCGCCGGGATCAAGCCCATGCACATCCGGATCGCCAGCAGGGCGCTGTCCGGCTGCAGGATGCCCTTGGCCGCCTGGTAGCCACTCAGGCTCATCAGATTGCCGAAGAAGAACAGGGCCAGGCTGATGCAGATCTTCTGGGTGAACACCATCCAGGCGCTATAGAGGCCGGCGGGCTTCTCCGGATCGGCATCGATGGCATCCGGCAGCAGGGCCCAGGGAATCAGGTAGGCGGTGGAGGCCCCCAGGCCCACGATCAGGATCGTGACCACCAGGGCAGAGAGCCGCAGCAGGTTTCCGGACGAGGCGGTCGGGCCGATGGCGGCATCAAGGGGCACCAGCAGCATCGCCATCAGACAGGCAGCGATCCACAGGGTTGTGCCCCAGTGCAGGGCCGTGAGGCGACCGCGCTGACGGGCGACGCCGGTCCAGAGCTGGAGCCCCACCAGGGTGCTGACCTGGAAGGGCAGCAGGATCCAGTTGCTCCAGCCTTCCGGCAGCCGCATCACCACCGGCAGGTAGATCAGCGCGGCCGTCTGCATGATCTGCAGGGCGCACCAGAGCAGCAGGTACAACCCCAGCACCATCTGGAAGCGCCCGTTGCTGCCCACCCGGGCCAGGAGCCTCCGGGTGGTGCCCCGTTGGCTCGTGGGCCGCTGGCAGTTTTTGGCAGCCGGGGCGATGCCCCAGCCACAGAGCAGGGTGGAGCAGGTGATCAGCACCCCGGAGAAGATCCCCACCTGCAGGTAGCTTTCGGGATTCTGGTGATCCTTCAGCAGCACGCCCCCCAGCACGATGCCCACCAGGCCGGCGATGATCGAGCCGGTGAAGCGGGCGCTGTTGAGCCGGGTGCGCAGGTTGACGCTGGTGGTGAGTTCGGCGGCCAGGGCCGAGTAGGGAAGGTTGACGCAGGTGTAGAGGCTGTTGGCCACCATCGAGATGGCCACGAAGACGGCGAACCGGACCCAGAGCCCTCCCGGCGGCAGCCACCACATGAGGGCCATGGCGAAGCCGAGTGGAACGGCGCTGCCGAGGATCCAGGGCAGCCGGGGGCCCCAGGACGAGCGGGTCTTGTCGCTCAGCCAGCCCACGATCGGGTCGTTGATGGCATCCCAGAGCCGGGACACCATCAGCACCAGGCCGGCCATCCAGGGCGGCAGGCCTGCCGCCGAGGTGTAGAAGATGAACAGATAAAAGCCGATCAGGGAGGCGGCCATTCCGGTGCCGGCGTCCCCCATGCCGTAGGCCAGGAGGACTCTGCGGCGCTCGCCGCTTGGCAGGTCCGCCGTATCCACCTCAGCCCTTGGCAAATCCGGCGCTGTCGGCGGCGGGGTGGACGGAGTGGAGGAGGTCAAACCTGGAGGCGCTCCGGTGGGGGGTATCCGTTGTCGGTGATCCGGTGCAGGTCATAATGCTGCAGCTGGCTCCCTGGAACCAGCTGCAGTACGTCTGTACTGCCGCGGGCGTAGTTTAGTGGTAAAACCTCAGCCTTCCAAGCTGATGATGCGGGTTCGATTCCCGCCGCCCGCTTCCTGTTCCCAATCAGGGTTTACAGCCCAACGCATTTGCAGTGACAGGCTTTTGGATGGTCAGGGGCCGCCAGCGCCTGATCGCCGGTGGCAGGGTGTGAGGCGAACCATCTCACCAAGCATCTCACTGGCCGGCGGCCCATGACTGGGACGTGACGATCAGGGCCGTGGTGTCTCCCGCGCTGTCTCAGCGGGGGTGCTGGAGAGGCTGGACGGTTCTGAATCACCCTGGCCACTCCCGGTTGAACAACTCCGCGGCTGCCTGTGGAGGCCGGCCTCGGCAGGTCCTGCGGCCAATCCCGTGGCAGTGCGATCACGTCGACCAGATCAGCGATGCCTTGGTTCAGGTCGAAGCGGAGTTTCAGCAGGGGGGGACTGGAGGACTGCGTTGCCCGGATGCCCCTTGCTGATGGCGCACCGCCTGCTGAGCGAGATCGAGCCGTGAGCATCTCGGAACAGAAGAAGAACCCCATGGCCACCGTGGCGGCCTTCACCTGAAGTCCGGCCAAGGCCTACGAGGTGCTGATCGATCTGGTGGAAGACCTGGCGCTGACCCGCATCGCCGATGCCCGGTTGGCGGATAGGGAAGATCCGGTACAGGTCAGCCTCGATGCCCTTTGATCTGGCCTTTCTTCCGGAAGCTCTGCGGGTGTCGCAGACGCTGTCAGCCGCGATCCAGGAGCAGTTCAAAAACAAGCTGGCTGAACGGCTGATCGCGCCCGGGATCCCGGCCGGAAAACTGAGCGGATCAACTGATCGTTGCAAGATCAAGCTTCGCGCTGCCGGCTTCCGGCTCGCAGCGTCCCGCCGAGTGGTGTAAATCCTGAGGAGCAGCACCGGCTACGCCGGTGCTGACGGTTCGCGGCTCAGATCCCCTGCGGGGCAATGGGTGGGCCGGTCTGTGACCCTGGTTTGAGTACCACCTCCAACCTGAGAACCA
>CALSAP010000036.1:0-26274 GCA_943372935.1 Synechococcus sp. UW140 | reverse complement strand
CGGTCCCGGGTGCTGGCGGCGATCGCCCCGCTGAAGGGCCGTGAGACGCTGCCGCTGGCACAGTGCCTGGGCCGGGTGAGTGCCGAGCCGGTGCGGGCCGCCGAGGCCGTGCCCGGGTTCCGGGCCTCGATCATGGATGGCTACGCCATTGCCGAAGCCGAGGCCCCCAGCCCCGGCCGCCCCTGGCGCCTGGTGGGCCGCTCCGCCCCCGGAGCGCCCTACGGAGCGGTGCTGGACGAGGGGGAAGCGATCCGGATCCTCACGGGCGCCCCCCTGCCCGAGGGGGCGCGGCGGGTGCTGCCCCAGGAGCTGGTGCGTCCCGAGCCCCTCGGGGAGGCGGCTGGCGCCGACAGCCTCGTGCTGACCGGAGAATCGGGCCCCAACCCTTGGATCCGCGCCCCCGAGGAGGAGGCCGCCGCCGGCGACGAACTGCTGCCGGCCGGGGTGCGCCTGGGGGCCGCCGCCCTGGGGCGGCTGGCCAGCTGCGGGGTGGCGGCCCTGGAGGTAAGCCTCCAGCCGAAGGTGGGGCTGCTGATCAGCGGCGATGAGCTGGTGGCGGCCGGTGCGGCCCGGGGGCCGGGGCAGATCTGGGAGAGCAACGGCACCCTGCTGCGGGCCCTGCTGGAGCGGCTGGGCTACCCCGTCAGCGAGCAGCGGGTGGTGGCCGACGATCCGGCCGCCCTGCGCCAGGCGCTGCTGGAGCTGGCCAGCGGCTGCGACGTGGTGGTGAGCACCGGCGGCGTGTCGGCCGGTGACAGCGACTGGATCCGGCCCCTGCTGGCCGAGCTGGGGGAGGTGGGCTTCTGGAAGCTGTTCCTCAAGCCCGGTCGGCCCTTCGCCTTCGGCCAGCTGGGGCCGCGGCCCTTCTTTGGCCTGCCCGGCAACCCTGTGGCCGCGGCGATCACGGCCCTGCAGCTGCTGTGGCCGGCCCTGCAACGGCTGGAGGGGGGCGAAGTGGTGCTGCTGCCGCGGTTGAAGGTGCGCCTGGCGTCGGCGCTGAAACGGGCCGCGGGTCGGCCCGAACTGGCCCGGGCCCGTCTGCAGGTGGCTGGCGACGGCGCCCTGCTGGCGCTGGTGGAGGGCAGCCAGGCCTCCTCCCGCATCGGCTCGCTGCAGGGGGCCGACCTGCTGCTGGAGATCCCGGCTGAAGTGGGTGCCCTGGCGGCCGGCGCGGAGCTGTGGGCCCAGCTGCTGCGGCTGCCGCTGCTCTGAGTCAGACGCTGCCAGCGTCCGGCGCTCCGGGGGCGGTGATCGGCGCCGGAATCGGGGCGGGGAGGCCGTCGATGCTGCGGCGGTTCTTGCGCTGCCAGTAGCGCTCCAGGCCCTCGGGTCCCTTGCGGCGGGCCCAGCTGTCGAGGGCGGTGCGATCGCCGCCGTAGGCGTACCTGGGCACCGCCATGCCGCAGGAAGTCTGGACCCTGTCGATGGCCAGATCGAAGATCTGACGGGCGCCGGCCAGGGGCTCGAAGTGGCCGTACAGGTCGTCCCAGCCGGCCCCACCCCGTTGGATGGTGCGGGCGGTGCCGTAGAGCCGCAGGATCTGGGGCGGGCCCTCAAAGGCGCAGAACATCAGGGTCATGCGGGGGCAGGCCTGCACGTGGGCGGCGGTTTCGTTGCCGCTTCCGGTGAGGTTGAGCCAGACCACGCGCTGCGCGTCGAGCACCCGCAGGGCATCCCGTCCCTTGGGGGACACGTTCACCGAGCTGTCGGCGGTGGCGGTGCCGACGAAGAAGAGCTTCTGGGCGGCGATGAAGGCGATGTGGTCGGCGCTCAGGGCGCCGCAGGACTGGCCCATGGGAGGGGGGCGATGGATTCAGAGGGGGGTGTTGCCGGCCACCCAGGTGCCGCTGCCGCCGCTCCACTCCCGTTTCCAGAAGGGGGCGTGGTGCTTGAGATCCTCCAGCAGCTCCTGGAGACAGCGCTGGGCCGGGCCGCGGCGGTCGGCCTGGATGGCCACCAGCACGATCGCCTCCCCCGGTGCGATCCGCCCCACCCGGTGCGCCACCAGCACCGCGCCCGCGCTGTGGCGCGCCGCGCAGGCCTCGGCGATGGTCTGCATCTGGGCCTCGCTCATGCCTGGGTAATGCTCCAGCTCCAGGGCCTCCAGGGGCGCGCCCCTGGAGGTGGTGGGGCGCACGCGACCGATGAAGTGGCTTTCGGCGGCCGTCCGTGCGGCGCCAAGGCTCCGCTGCCAGGTGGCCAGCAGCTCCAGCGGCTCGAACGGTGCCTCCAGGAGATGCACCGCGATCGGGCGTTCTGGGTTAAGGGTTGGCATCGCTCAGCCTCCGGTGATTGGCGGCAGGAAGGCCACCTCGTCGCCGGGGCTCAGGGGGGTGTCGGCGGCGCTGAAGGCCTGGTTGATGGCGACACGGATGCCGGGCGGGAGCCCACCGGCGTCCGCGACGGGGCCGTCCTCCAGGGCCAACCGGTGCCAGAGATCGGCGGCGCTGGTGGGGCTGGCCCCGAGGGAGATCAGGCGCTCACTCCAGCCAGCCCGCTCCCGCAGGGCGGCGAACAGCCGTACCCGCACCGCGGCGGCGAGGTCTGGAGAGGGGGCGACCAAGGGATGGCGGCGCAACGATCACTGAGGTGACTCTGGGTCATGGGGACTCACGACGCCGCTACCAAGGCCCCGGGATGGTCCTTCGGGCTGGCCTCAGGAGGACAGACCCATCTGGTTGTGCAGAGATCGGCAGACCACCCGATTGCGACCATTGCGCTTGGCTTCATAGAGGCAATCATCTGCCAGCTGCAAAAGCTTGTCGGCGTCACAGTCCGTCTTGGTAGCAGGATTCCAAACCGCAATTCCGATGCTGACGGTGAGAATGTGGCCCGTCTCGTTCCCGGGATGATAGATCCCCTTATCAAGGATGGATTGTCGCAGTCGCTCACCGATATTCAGGGAGGACTCGGCAGCTGTTTTGGGCAGGATGATGGCAAACTCTTCGCCACCAAGCCGGGCCACGAAGTCACTCTTTCGGCGCAGGCAGGCCTTCAGAGCCTCTGCGATCTCCTTGAGACACGTGTCGCCATAGGCGTGGCCCAGCTCGTCGTTGACCAACTTGAATTGGTCAATGTCGATCAGCGCCAGAGAAAGGCTGGCTTCCGTCAGTCTTGATGCAGAGATATTGCTCTTCAGGAACGAATCGAAGCTACGGCGATTGGCCAACTCGGTGAGTGGATCCAGCATCGCCAAGCGCTTGGACCGTTCACTCTCAAAGGCATAGAACAGCAAGCTCAACAAGCTGCTCATGGCTTCGATCCTTTGCACCTCCTCATCACTGAAGGCACTGCCATCATGGAGAGCAATCGTGAGCACGGGGATGGAGATGCCGCGGGAGTCCAGTCGGATACCGAGATAGTCGCTGCAGCCAGCTTGCTTCAGAGAGCCCAGGAAGGGGAAGCCGAAGTCCATGGATGACGTGAGCTTCTGCCGAAAGACCTTGCTTCTTGTGGCAATGAAGTGCAGGGGGCTGTGAAGATGTTCATCCTGCTCCAGGAAATCTCTCTCCATGCGCAATGTCGTGACCAGACCAGGCCTGGAATTGGTCCACACGTACTGGCTGCAATCGATGTCATCCTGGTCGGGGAGAAAGGCCAGGGAGAAGCGATGAATGTTCAGTCCCCACGACTTGAGTTCATTGACAAAGAGGAGCACGAACTCTTCAAAGCTTCGCAGCCTTGACCAGTTATCAAAAATATAGCGCTCCAGCGGTATTTTGTAATCTGAAGTCTTGAACTCCTCGCCTTTGCCGGAATCGCGCAGCTTGGACGAGGCATGGATCTTGTCCAACGTCTGCTGCAGGCCCTCGCGATCAGCCCAGGCGGACGTTCGGATGAAGCTTTCTACCTCCAACAGGGTGAGGGGTGGAGACACGAGGAACCCTTGCAAGGCATCAGCCCCTAACCGAACGACAGCGGTCAATTCATTGTGGGTCGCGACGCCTTCACACACGACGGTTTTGCCTAGCGCATGGACCGTGTCAATGAAAGAGCCGACATAACGCTGCAGACGGAAGGAGCGATCAATACCCTTGATCAGATCAATATCAAGCTTGATGGCGTCATACCAAGCTTCACTGATTCTTCTGTAGTTGGAGAGTCCAGATCCGAAATCATCAATAAAGATTCTGAACTTCAGTTCC
Organism: Synechococcus sp. UW140; assembly: GCA_943372935.1. Taxonomy (GTDB): domain Bacteria; phylum Cyanobacteriota; class Cyanobacteriia; order PCC-6307; family Cyanobiaceae; genus Cyanobium. The sequence continues at coordinate 22,129 of CALSAP010000036.1, read as the reverse complement.
TTCATCAGTCGTTCTGATGCCGTCGTCACATCTTCTGATCCAGTCACGATGTTGGTGGCGGCCATCTCTGTGATCTCAAGGTAGAAGATGGAACTGTCGATGGCATGTTGCTTGAGCAGGCTGATCAGTTGATTCAGGCGCTGATCGGTGGCCACGGAATCAGTGCTGATATTGATCGACACATACTCAATTCGGCGATGCAAAACCTCAGATCCCTTGAGCGCCTGCTGCACCTCTGCTAATCGGCTGATGACGAGCGCATCGATCCTGTGGGCGATACCGATGTCATGGGCCATTTGAATCACATTTCCCGTACCGACCTTCTTGAGTGCAGGAGGGTGAAACCTGATCAGCAGTTCAAGGCCAAAATGCCCTGGGTTGGAAATCTGAAGAATCGGCTGAAAGTGCAAATCGAGATCACTGGCTTTTAGGTTATTGAGTTGACTTCTGATCTCATTCTTGTTCTTAACTAGAAGATCATCACCGCTATTCACGAGCCGGAAAGACCGCTTGTCTTCGGCAGCCAGCAGCTCACCGAAAGCCTGCATTGTCAGCAGGGTGCTGGGTGGTGAGTCCAGAAAGAATCGCTGTCCGGTGATGATCACATCATCCCAGGACAGCACGGAGTTGCTGGAAATCTGTATTGCGCCTGAGACAATGCCCAGCAGTCTGGCAAGGAGAGCTTCACAGGTCGTTGTGTCAGCGATTGGGATGGTTCCGGAAGCACGGAAAATCAAGGCAATTTTATGCTTAGCGATGTGATAGAAGTCGAATCCTGTATGCACGGGCCACCCTTTGTCGATGGCACGGCAGGCTTTTGTCAGGATTTCCGTGGTTTCCAACTCGCTGTGAAATCCGATCAGACGTTCCAGATAACGAAAGTTAATCGTCACCAGAAGAGCTGCTTCGTGCTGTCGTTGCGTGTGTGAGTTCTGATCCGGAACTTCCAGATCTTTCACCAGTGCGTAGTGGGTCAGAAAGGATGTTCGTCCATCCTTGCGGAAGGCCCCGATCACGTGCTGGTTCTGGCTTGCGCGGCGGCCGGCAAGGTACGCCATCAGCACACTCACAAGTACCCCTAATAAACCCAGTGTCAAGGCAAGGGTGCGTTGATGCCCATTTTGAGCGCGATCTGCAGGTAAAAGCTGCAAGCCCACGTGCAGATCTCCGAACGCCAAGTGATAGGGCTGCCCGGCTCCCACATTGTTCGTGGTGATCAAGGACCAAGGGGTGATGGTCAGCCGCCAGTCAGCCTGCTGATCGGCGGCGGGCAGCTTCTGAGCAGACAGTCGGATCCATTGGGTGGCGTCGCCCTGATCACGACCGGAGGTGAAGTCAATCGCTTCGTCCGAGGGTGCTGCGACGGCCATCGCCATCGGCGTCGCTGCCAATGGCCTGGCACAGACCAATGACGGCTCCTTCGGCCGTGAGGGGCCAGACGGTGGCGGCCCCGCACGCACGAGTCGCCTGGGCAGGCCTGAAGCGGAGGCCAGCTGCAGGCTGTGGGAGGCCAGGTCCTGCAAGTCCTCGTCCGAGTAGGCCGAGCCTGCTGCAGCGGATCGCCTGGCAAAGAAACGCTCCAAACCCTGGAGCGCGTCGCAAAGCTGCAGGACGACATGAGTGCTTTGCGCATCGATGTTGATGGCCGTGCGCTGATCGAGCAGATAGGCATGAATCAGGAGGGAGGCGCTCGAAAGAAGCGCTCCGCTGATGATCACCAATTTGGCGCGCCAACGCATGTTCCTCTCTCACCGAACCCACCTGAGCCTCCAAGCTTTGATGGTGGCTCAGCATGTCCCTGCCTTGTTTGGATGTCAAGCTAATCGCAGATTCTCCTGTTCCATCGCAGTCTCCGGTACGCCCCTCGGTGCTGCCCTGAAGCCGCTTTTGACGCCAGCTGGATTTTGCCGCTGTGATTGTTGTATGCATGCGGAACCATCATATTCCGAGTGAAATGTCATGCAAACTCTTTTGCCAGCCAATGTTCTAAACGCCGTTGAACTCACCGACGTTCCCTCGCAACTTTTCAGATAACACTCATCAACTCTCTCGAATTGGCGGTGGATATCTTTCGTAACACGACCATAATTGCTACTACCCCCTAACACCCTGGGGCCTGCATCTACTACGCCCATGGGCACTCCAGTGGTCATGACTTCAGCTCCTGTTTCAGTCCATCGCTGCGTTCAAACGCGGCAGTCCTCCCCCTTGACGTTGGGTCTCCCATGGTGATTCATACAGCTGTCATCGGTGGTGGTGCATGCGGCCTGGCCCTGGCCAGGGGGCTCTGGCAGAGCGGAAACTCGGTGCGTGTTTTCGAACGTGCGGCGGCTCCGTCTTCACATGGTCACGGCTTTCTCCTTTTGGCCAATGGCTGCGCGGCGCTCCGCAGCCTCGGCTTTCAGCCGGCAGACACCCTGGGCCACGCGATCACGTCGGTGCGGATCCTCTGTTGCTCAGGTGAGGTTCTCGCGGATTACCCGATCGATGATGCGGTGGCGTTGACGCGCCATCAGTTGCTTGACGCTCTTCTGCAAGGGGCTCCGGACCGCTTGGTCCAGTACGACCATCGTTTCGAGCACTTTGAGTGGGCAGACGGCAAAGCCCGGGCGGTGTGTTTCCAGAACGGCCAATCCCATGAAGCCGATGCCTTCATCGCTGCCGATGGGGTGCGCTCCAACTGCAGACTTGCCATGGGATGTGGATCGCTGACCCGTCCAGGCCGTGTCAAGGAGATCGTGGCCCATGTCCGGCAACCGATGCTCGCCGCTGAACTGGGCCATCGCTTTCTCAAGGTGTTGGATCCTTCCGGGGGACTGGCGGTAGGTCTGGTGCCCCTGGGCGACGACCGGCTGATCTGGTTTGTGCAGTTCGACAGCGAGCGCTTCACTACCCCACGGCAGGCGGAGGTTGGAGCCTTTCTTGAGGAACACTTCCGCCGGTTCCCCGCCCTGGTCCGCCGCGTTCTGGCCGCCAGCGATCCATCCAGTGCCCATGTGTGGCACACCGTTGACGCTGACTCTCCCCGGCGATGGAGTCGAGGCAATGTGGCCCTGGCTGGGGATGCGGCCCATCCCCTGCTGCCGTTCACCAGCCAGGGGGTCAACACCGCTCTTGAGGATGCGGTCCTGTTGAGCCGCCTGCTGCAGGGGTGCCGGGATCCCGGGGATCTGGAGGAGCACTTCGTTGCTTACGAACGCCAGCGGCGGCCAGCCCTCCAGCGTTGCGTGGAAGCCGGTCGCGAGATGGCCAGAGCGTTCGTCCAGCCCGCCACCACCAGGCTCCCGCTGCCGATGATGGCATGACGGATCGCTTTGCTGACACGTTCCTCGATGGGGCCGTCCCCCTCGATCTCCTGCGCGAGCGTGCCCACAACCTGCGCTGGGCCGAGCAGGCCCCCGGCGTCATCCCACTGACCGCTGCCGATCCGGATTTTCCGGCGGCCCCGGCCATCCGTGAGGCCATCGCGGATTACGCCCGCTCCGGGGTGTTCAGCTATGGCCCCGCCGGGGGGCTCGCCTTCTTCCGGGAGGCGGTGGCTCGCTACCTCCGCCAGCGGGGCGCACCCGTCTCGGCCGCAGGGGTGGTGGCGGTGAACAGCGCGGCCGCCGGCCTGGCCCTGGTGGCCCGCCACTGGCTTTCACCCGGCGATGAGGCGATCATCTGGGATCCGGTCGACTTCCTGTTCGCCCACACCGTCCGCAGTGCCGGGGGGGTGCCGGTGCTGTGGCGGATCGAACCCCAGGCCCCCCTGGATCTGGCGGCGCTGGAGGCGCTGGTGACCAGCCGCACCCGGGTGCTTTGCCTTTGCAATCCCCACAACCCCCTGGGCCGCTGTTTTCGCCGCGAGGAGCTCGAGCGTCTTGGCCGCTTCTGCTTGGAGCGGGGCCTGCGGGTACTGAGCGATGAGGTGTGGAGTGATGTGGTCTATTCGCCCGCCACCTTCACCAGCTGGCTGGCCCTGGCTCCCGAACTTGCCGGCCTTGGGGCGGTGGTGCACGGCTTCTCCAAGTCCTTCGCCCTGGCTGGGCTGCGGGTGGGCTACGTGGCGATGACGGATCCGGAGGCGGCCGCCAGGCTCCTGGCCGAGAGTGAACTGCCCTCCACCGTCGATGGCGTGGCCACCCTCAGCCAGGTGGCCGCCACGGCGGCCTACAGCCCTGACGGCCTTGCCTGGCTGGAGGCGTTCCTGCGCCACCTCCAGGACCGCCGTGATCAGGCCGTCACCCGGCTGGCGGCCATCCCCGGCCTGCGGGTGCATACGCCCGCGGCCACGTTCGTGCTGTTCGTCGGCCTCCCGCCGCTGCAGGAGAGCGTTGAGGAGCTGGTGACACGCCTGCGGCAAGACCACGGGGTGGCCGTGGTGCCCGGGAGCCCCCGCTGGTTTGGCCCTGGGGCTGAGGGCCACGTGCGACTGAGTTTCGCCACCTCCGCCGCCTTGCTGGAGGAAGGCCTCAACCGCTTCACAGCTGGTCTGGCCTGAGCAACCGCACCGGATCGCCCACGGCCACCGGGCCGGGGGTCACCACGCTGAGGCGGAGGCCGGCCACCACGCCGTTGTGGCGGGCGGTGGCCCGCAGGATCTCCAGGTCTTCGCCCAGGGGGCCCTGGGCCAGGGTGGTGACCACGCAGCGGGGGCAGCCGCCGTCGACCCGCAGCACCAACTGCTCGCCGATCTGCAGGCAGGCGCCGTCCCAGGCCCCCTCCACGAAGCCCTCGGCCCCCGCCGGCGTGCGGATCAGCAGGTTGGGGCGGAAGCGTTCGACGGCGAAATCGCGCTGGGGTTCGAGCTGCCGCAACCGCTCCAGGGTGGCGGTGGTGATGGCGTGGATGGGGCAGGCATCGAAGAAGGTGCCCGCGGGCAATTCCAGGGCGTTGGTTTCGTCCTGGAAGGCACGGCCTTCCACCGGCGGCCAGTACTGGTCGAGGCTGGCGCCTTCAGGTGGTGTGTCGAGCAGGCTCACCCGGCGCCCGAACAGCTCGCTGAAGAAGGCGCCGACATTGGTGTCGCCGCTGCAGAGTTCGTTGGTTCCATCTCCCTCCCGCGGCCCGATCAGCACCGGAGGCAGGGGGGCGGATGGCCCGGGTTCCTCCCGGAAGCGGGCGCGGTAGTCGAGCAGACCCCTCCAGAGGCGTGGGTTCTTGGCGCTGGCCACCCGGCCGCTGGCGTGGTCCCACAGGGCATAGGCCCGATCGCCCCGGATGCCGCGGACCTCCACGTCCAGCTGCTGGGGAGAGTCCCCGAGCATCGACTTGACCGGGTATCGCCACAGCGTCTGCACCGTCCCCACCAGCTCCTGCACGCCCAAGACCCTTGTTGCCGGCCCACTCTGCGGGCCGGAGCGGGCCGGCTCCGGTAGCAGGACCTACCGTCCGCCCAGGGTTCGCCTGGATTCAGCTGCCGGGACCATGAAGGAATTCATCCACCTGCGGTCGGCCCGGTTTCCGCTCCTGCCCGGCGAAGCCGAGGAGATGGTGAACGAGGGCCTGGTGGGCAAAGCCCTGGCCCTCTACCTCCAGGAGAAGCTGCGGCGCCTGGGCCGGGAGGTGCCCTTCGTCTGCTGCGAAGACTGGGGCTGGTGGGTGGACCTGGCCGGAGCACCGTTTCGCTTCGGGGTCTGCGTCTACAGCCTCCCTGGCGACGGGGATCGGGCTGAGTTCTGCTGCACCGACGGGGCCAGTGCCGAGCGGATCTGGATCTGGCGAACGTTCAGCTGGATCGAGACGGCGCCCTGGGCGGAGGTCCTGCACGGTGAGCTGCTGGCCATTTTCCGGGACGATCCGGCCGTGGAGCTGTTGGGCAGCGGCCCCACGTTTCCCTGAGCTCAGGGGCTGTCGAAGAAGCCGCGGGAGTTGAGCCAGAGGCTCAGCACCAGCAGCGGCAACAGGAACCCCGCCAGGATCTGCAGGCGCTGGCGCAGATCACCGGGTTCATTGGCAGGGTTGTCGGGCCTGGACTTGCCGGGATTTGGCGACTGGCGGCGGGATCCCGTGGGCATGGTTTCAGTTCCTCACCATCGCCTGTTCGAGCGACAGACGATCCCGGAGCTCAACGGGGAGATGGTTCCATTGGCGGGCGATCAGGTCGGCCAGTTGCTGGCCATTGACCAGGCTGATCCTGGCGAAGCCCTCCTCTGCGGCGGTGGCCGCCGCCGCCGGTTGGAAATCGGCGGTGGTGATGTAGACGCCATGGCCGTTGAAGGGAATGAACTGACGCAGTTCCCGCACGGCGTCGGCGCCGATGCGGGCCCCGAGGTTGCCACGGTGAAACCGGGCATGGATGCGGATGCGTGCCGGTATCGACAGTCTGATCTCGCCGAAGGCATCGAAGACATCACGCAGGGACCCGTGGTGCTCGGCTCGCTCCCAGTCCTCGACGCCGAAAGCATCGAGCAGATGAACCACGAGCCGCTCGAATTCTGGAGGGGTCAGCTGCATCAGCCGTTCCAGCACGATGCGGTGCGACTCCTTCCGGGTGGCCTGCGCGTCAGGCGCCACCATGCTCGTCTGGCCAAGGGCTCGGATGAATTCCGCCTTGTGCTCCACCATGAAGACGGTCAGCAGTGACCGCATCCGGGTGTGGGCCGGAACGCTGAGGAGGGTGCGGATGGAATCCTGGAACGACGCGGAAAAATGGTCCAGCCGGACTGGTTCTGCCGCCCAGGTGACGGGACGCCGATGACGCAGGGGGCAGCCGTCGTCTCCGCTGGGGTCGAAATAGGTCGTGCCCGCGTCCACGACACCATGGATCAGAAGGTCGGCATCCGCCGATGGAATGATGACGTGGTCATTGGGCTGGATTTCGAACAGAAAGCGATGGATCTCATTGACGTAATTGGAGAGCAGGATCGTGCTCTGGATGTCCGGGAAGTAGCGACGTACCACCGTGTCGAGCTGATCCCGGTTCTGTATGGGGCCGAGATCCTCGCTGATCTCCCGCCAGCCGATGCCGACGAAACCGCCCCTGAGGAAATTGTCCGCATACATGCCTCCTCCCGCGCGCACGCACCAGACGTTGGTCATTGCTGCACCCCGGGGGGCCCCTTCAAGGCGCGGCTCATGGGAGGAAATCGGGTCGGGAGGGCAGCTCTGGTGGCGCGATGGAGGGCCGGCTGCTGCTACAGCCTCTGAGCGAGAGCTCCCAGCAATTGTCGCGAATCTTGCGGGGAAGCGCATCCTCATCAGCCATGAGACGCAGGAAAGCCGTCTGATACCTCGGAGTTTAAGGCATCACTCACCAAGTCTTAGCTTTCTGAGCCAAGTCGCCGTACGGCCCGTTCCAGGGAGGGCGCCAGCCTGCGCCACTCCTGCCGCCTGGGGCTCCAGATCTGGCCGCTCTGCAGCGCCTCAAGGTCGGCCAGCACCATGTCCTGTCCTTCGTTCAGCTGCAGCGCCTCCAGGGGCACCGTGAGCGGGCCACGGAAGTAGTAGGCGCTGAGCTGGGCGTCGTGGTGCTCGAACCAGAGCGGCAGCGACGGTGCCCCCCAGCCGATCTCCTCCTGCAGCTCCCGCAGGACCGCCTGCTCCGGCCGCTCCCCCGGATCGAGGTGGCCGCCGAACAGGCCCCAGCAGCCCGGATGGACGATCCCATCGATGTCGTCCCGCAACTGCAGCAGCCAGCGACCCTCCCGCTCCAGCATCCCCAGCGCCACCGCGAAGGTCATGGGCGGAAGGATGCCATCGAGCGACTGGACTGCGTTAGGGGGAGTCTGGCTGGGGATCGGGGGCCTGGCAGCGCCGGGGGCCGCCGCCCATGGCGCCATTCCGCGGCTTCTCTAGCGTGGTGCCAAGCACCCCCCGAGCACCGGCCCTAGGGGTGGCCGAGATCCTGACCCTGTGACCACCGCCGATCTCGCTTTCCTGTTGCTGCGTGGCGCGACGGCCGTCCTCTGCGCCCTGGCCGCGCGAGGCGCGCTACGTCGATCCCGATTGCCTGACCAGCCTCGGCAGCGACGCTGGCGGGCCGGTCTTGCGGCGGTGGTGATGCTGGCTCTGGGGGTGTTTGCCTTCGAGGACGGGCTGCTCGTGGCGCTGGGCCAGCCGGGTGAACCGATCGGCTGGCGCAGCTGGGTGTGGGTGCTGCTGGATCTCTTCATCCCTGCCCAGGTGATCGCCGCGTTGGACACCCTGCGCCAGCGCGACCGGCTGGAGGCCGAGCTGGCCGCCGCCGCCCGCCGTGACCCGCTGACCGGTCTGCCCAACCGCACGGGCTTCACCGAGGCGGCCAGTGCGGCCCTCGCCGCCGTGGCGCGCGACGGCCGGCCGGTGGTGGGCGCCATGCTCGACATCGACCACTTCAAGGCCATCAACGACGGCTGGGGCCACGCGGCGGGTGATGCGGTGCTGCGGGAGGTGGCCACGGCCATGCGTGGTGCGCTCCGCCCAGGCGACGTTCTGGCCCGCGTCGGCGGCGAGGAGTTCGCGCTGCTGCTGCTCGGCGTGGATCCTGAGGCTGCCCGCCCCCTGCTTGAGCGGCTGCGGGCGGCGGCGGCGATGGTGCCCCACCCCGGAGCGCCGGAGAGGAGCATCACCCTTTCCGCCGGCCTGGCGCCGGTGCAGGGGCTGGGTCTGGCCGCGTTGGAGAACGGCCTGCGCAGCGCTGACGGCGCCCTCTATGCCGCCAAGGCCGCCGGGCGCAACCGGCTGGTGGTGGCGGGCTGAGGGGCACTGGCTGGATGGCCCCTCAGCCGATCCCCCCCACCACCGGCCACCAGGCCGCCGCCGCCACCAGCTCCGCTTCGCTGCAGCCCGCCGCGCGCCGCACCTCCGCCGCCTGGCCGTCGCACAGGGAGCCGTGCAGCGCCTCCCCCAGGGCCTGGCGCAGCAGGTTGCTGGCGGCGAAGGCGGCCGAGGCCTCCGCCAGGCTGGCGGGCAGGCGCGCCGCCGCCCCAGGGGGCAGGCTGCCCGGATCACCACTCACCGGTGGCGGCAGGGGCCGTTCCTGCGCCAGGCCATCGGCCACCACGGCCGCCGCGGCCCCCAGCAGCAGGTAAGGGTTGGCGGCCAGGTCCGCGACCTTCAGCTCCAGGTGGGCCGGGGCGCCATCGGCCGCGGCGGGCACCATCCGGAGGGCCGCCTCCCGGTTCTCCACGCCCCACACCTGAAACGGGGCCGACCAGGAGCCCGGGGCCAGCCGCCGGTAGGACACCGCCAGGGGACAGGCCAGCGCCAGCAGCGCCGGCAGTTCCGCCAGCAGGGCCGCCAGCACCCCGGCGCCCGCCGCGCCCAGGCCGGCTTCCCCCTCACCGCCCTGCAGCAGCGGCACCCCGTCGCGCTCCAGGCTCAGGTGCAGGTGGCCGCCGTTGCCCACCCGCTCCAGGCTGGGCTTGGGGCTGAAGCTGCAGCGCCAGCCGAAGCGGCGCGTCACCCGCTGGATCACAAGCCTGGCGTGCACCAGCCGGTCGGCGGCCTCCAGGGGCGTGCCCGGCGCCAGCGACAGCTCGAACTGGCTGGCGCCGTATTCCGGGTGGAACTGCAGCCAGGGCAGGCCGGCCGCCTCCAGGGCCTCGAGCAGGGCCGTGGCGTAGTCGAGGCCCTCCACCAGCCGATCGGCCCCGTAGGGCCCGCCGGGAATCGCCGGCGCCGGTGTGCCGTCGGCCGCGGGGCTGGCCACCAGCCACTCCAGCTCGAAGCCGGCCCGCAGCTCCACCCCGCCCTGTCGCAGCTGCTCCATCTGGCGGCGGCAAAGGTGGCGCTGGTCGCCGGCGTAGGGCGTGCCGTCGCGCTCGAAGCGCTCCCCCGGCGCCCAGGCCCAGCCGCTGCCGGGCTCCAGCGGGGCCAGGGCCGCCGCGTCCGCCCGCAGGCGCAGGTCGCCGTCGGGCCGGGCCAGGCGATGGGCGGCGGGGATGGCGCCATCGGCGCCGAAGGCATCGGCCACCGGCGAGAAGCCCACCCCCACCGCCACCGCCGCCTCGAAGCCCCCCAGGGGCACCACCTTCACCAGCGGCGCCCCGGCGTGGTTCACCCAGGTGATCGCCACCCAGCGGAGGCCCTGCTCCGCCAGCTTTGCGGTCATGGGGGCGGCGGGAGTGGACACGGGCCCAGCAAGCGTCTGACGCCATGATTGGACGGATCGCCGCAGTCCGCATGCCGCCGAGCTCACCCTCGGAGTGGTTCCACCCCGGGGCCACCGCCCTGCTGCTGGTGGATCTGCAGCAGGGCACCTGCGGCGACGCCCAGCCCCGGCCCGACCCGGACTTCGATCGCCGCTTCGCTGCCGCCACCCTGCCGAATGCCCGGCGGGTGCTGGCGGCGGCCAGGCGGGCCCGGCTGGAGGTGATCCACACCGTGATCGCCAACCTCACCGCCGACGGCCGCGACCGCAGCTTTGACTACAAGCGCTGCGGCATGGGCTTCCCGCCCGGCAGCCGCGCCGCCGCGGTGATCCCCGAGCTGGCGCCCCTGGCCGATGAGCTGGTGCTCCCCAAGAGCTCCTCCTCGCCCTTCAGCTCCACCAGCCTCGACTACCTGCTGCGCAACCTGGCCGTCCGCACCCTGGTGGTGATCGGCCTGCTCACCGACCAGTGCATCGACCACACCGTGAAGGATGCCGCCGACCGCGGCTACCGGGTGGTGTGCGTCCACGACGCCTGCCAGGCGGTGACCCCGGAGCGCCATGCTGCCGCCCTGGACTGTTTCGCCGGCTACGCCGAGCAGATCAGCAGCGGGGACTTCGTGGCTGAACTGGACTTAGCCGCAAGCGGCGAAGCCCGCCGGGGCGGCTTCCTGGGCGGCTCCGCGGTGCTGGCAGCCGATCTCAAGTCCGATTTCGCCACTGAGATCGACAGCCTGTTCGGTTGATCCGTTCGGCGTGACCCGCAGCGAACCCCGATTCCAGCCCCAGCCCTTGCTTCTCGACACCCAGCTGCTGCTCTGGTGGGCCATCGAGCCGCGCCGGTTGCCGGCCGGGATGGCGAGCCTGCTGGCGGATCCGGCTCAGCCCCTGGTGCTCAGTGTCGTGAGCCTGTGGGAGGTGGCAATCAAATCCTCCCTGGGCCGGGCTGATTTCCAAGTGGAGGCCACCGCCCTGCGCCTGGGCCTGCTTGGGCAGGGATTCCGCGAACTGCCAGTCCGGGCGGAGCACGCGCTGGCGGTCCAGCACCTGCCCTGGATTCACCGCGACCCTTTTGACCGCCTGCTGGTGGTGCAGGCCCGGCTGGAGGGCCTGCGTCTGCTGAGCGCCGATCGCACCCTGGTGGCCTACGGAGAGCACGTGCAGGCCGCAGGCTGATCCGCCCTCAGGCCGGCGGCTCCGGGTCGTAGTACACGCCGGAGGCGTTGAACGGGGGCACCGTGGTGACGTACTCCGTCGTCAGGGTGGCGGGGTCGAAGGCAATGACCGTCCGGGTCCGGTCGAGCCACTGCACCCGGTCGGCCCCGGTGACCGTCAGGGTCGCCACCCAGGGGCCCACGACGCTGTCGTTGAGATCGAAGTCGCCGCCCTCGGGGTGACGCTCGTACAGCTTGACGACACCATGGGCCAGGACCCGGTCCGGGTCGCACGGCCAGTAGCCGGTGCGACCGGCCAGGATGATCTCGGACACGCGGGAGTGCCCGGCCGCGGCGAAGCTGAGGTGGACGGCCATGGTGCGCGGAGCTCGAACGGAAGGCGTGCGGGGTGCCCGGTGGGCACGTCCGGCTGGGTCAGGGGGCCCGGCCTGGCTACGGCAGGCCGCGCGGGTCACGCCCGGACCTGACCACCTTCCCCTGCAGCACCCTCGGCCCGCATCCCCAGAACGGGGGATTCGGCTCAACCCGTGACCGGGGTGCGACCCTCCATCGCTGATTCCAGGTTGATCAGCCCAGCGGCGATCGACTTGACGACCGCCTTGGTGCGGTTGTCGACCTGGAGCTTCTGGAAGATGTGCTTCACATGGGTCCTGACGGTCTCGGGGCTCACCACCAGCTCCTGGCTGATCCGCTGGTCAGTCAGGCCCAGCATCAGGTGGTTCAGCACCACCCGCTCGCGCTCGGTCAGTGGTTCGATCGGAGCCGCGGGGGGCTGCTGCCGCAGCACCGCCGCCACCGGTTCGGGGTAGTAGATGCCGCCGCCGGCCACCACCCGCAGCGCCGGCATGAACAGGCCTGATTCGAAGCAGATGCCGTTGCAGCCCCGCGCCAGGGCCTCCCGCACCAGGGCCTCGTTGGCGTCGTCGGCGACCAGCAGAGTGCGGATGGCGGGGTCCAGCGCTTTCGTGCGCTCCACCAGCGCCAGCCCGGTGCCCTCCTGCAGCCTCTGGCTGACCACCAGCAGGGACGGCCGGTGGCGCTCCACCTGTCGGAAGCCTTCCTCCTCCGTCGTGGTGGCCCCCACCAGGCTTTTCTGGACCGGGGTGATGCACATGAAGGCCCCCAGCCATTTCATGTGCTCCAAGCAGGCGACCGTGGTGAGTCCGGCCAGGATCCCCTCCAGCTCTTCCAGCAGGGCGGGGATCCCCGGGATGAGATCCGTGAGGTCCACAGCTGGCGGAATGTCCGGTGCTCATGATGGCTCGCACAGGATCCGTCTGGGTCTCCAGGGTCTTCGCGGCGGTGGATTTGCCGCCAGTCGCGCGTCAGTCGCCTGAATCTCGCTTGCTCAACGCTTTCCGGCACTGTTCCAGTAGATCGCGCGTCAAGGCGGTATCGGGGTGATCAGGCCCGAGCGCTTTCTCGTAGATCGCCAGGGCGCGGAGGTAGAGGGGCTCGGCCCTGGTGTAGGCGCCCTGGCTGTAGTACAGCCCTGCGAGATTGAAGAGGCTTTCGCCGGTATCGGGATCATCAGGCCCGAGCGCTTTCTCCCTGATCGCCAGGGCGCGAAGGTAGAGGGGCTCGGCCCTGGTGTAGGCGCCCTGGTTGTAGTACAGCACCGCGAGACTGTTGAGGCTGATGGCGGTATCGGGGTGATCAGGCCCGAGCGCTTTCTCCTCGATCGCCAGGGCTCGCTTCAAGAGGGGCTCGGCCTTGGCGTAGGCGCCCTGGGTGCCATACAGCCACGCGAGATTGTTGAGGCTTTCGCCGGTATCGGGATGATCAGGCCCAAGCGCTTTCTCCCTGATCGCCAGGGCGCGAAGGTAGAGGGGCTCGGCCTTGAAGTGGGCGCCCTGGTTGTAGTACAGCACCGCGAGACTGTTGAGGCTGATGGCGGTATCGGGGTGATCAGGCCCGAGCGCTTTCTCCTCGATCGCCAGGGCGCGGAGGTAGAGGGGCTCGGCCTTCGCGTAGGCGCCCTGGTTCCTGTACAGCCCTGCGAGATCGTTGAGGTTTTCGAAGGTATCGGGGTGATCAGGCCCAAGCGCTTTCTCCCTGATCGCCAGGGCGCGCTTCAAGAGGGGCTCGGCCTTGGCGTAGTCGCCCTGGGTCCCATACAGCCGCGCGAGATTGATGAGGCTGGTAGCGGTATCGAGGTGATCAGGCCCGCGCGCTTTCTCTGCGATCGCCAGGGCGCGCTTCAAGAGGGGCTCGGCCTTGGTGTAGGCGCCCTGGTTGCTGTACAGCGCCGCGAGACTTTCGAGGCTGATGACGGTATCGGGATGATCAGGCCCAAGCGCTTTCTCCCTGATCGCCAGGGCGCGGAGGTGGAGGGGCTCAGCCTTGATGTAGGCGCCCTGGTTGTCGTACAGCACAGCGAGATTGTTGAGGCTTGTGGCGGTATCGGGGTGATCAGGCCCGAGCGCGTTCTCCCTGATGGCCAGTGCGCGGAGGTGGAGGGGCTCGGCCTTGGCGTAGGCGCCCTGCTTCTCGTACAGCTGCGCGAGATTGTTGAGGCTGGTGGCGGTATCGAGGTGATCAGGCCCGAGCGCGTTCTCCCTGATCGACAGGGCGCGCTTGAAGAGGGGCTCGGCCTCTGTGTAGGCGCCCTGGAGGTAGTACAGCTGCGCGAGATTGTTGAGGCTGGTGGCGGTATCGAGGTGATCAGGCCCGAGCGTTTTCGCGTAGATCGCCAGAGCGCGCTTGAAGAGGGGCTCGGCCTTGGTGTAGGCGCCCTGGAGGTAGTAAAGCTGCGCGAGATTGTTGAGGCTGGTGGCGGTATCGAGGTGATCAGGCCCGAGCGCTTTCTCCCTGATCGCCAGGGCGCGGAGGTGGAGGGGCTCGGCCTTGATGTAGGCGCCCTGCTTGTCGTACATCACCGCGAGGTGGATGAGGCTTTCGCCGGTATCGGGGTGATCAGGCCCAAGCGCTTTCTCCCTGATCGCCAGGGCGCGGAGGTAGAGGGGCTCGGCCCTGGTGTAGGCGCCCTGGTTGTCGTACAGCACCGCGAGACTGTTGAGGCTGATGGCGGTATAGGGGTGATCAGGCCCGAGCGCTTTCTCGTAGATCGCCAGGGCGCGGAGGTAGAGGGGCTCGGCCTTGGTGTAGGCGCCCTGGTTGCTGTACAGGGCTCCGAGGTTGTTGAGGCTGGTGGCGGTATCGAGGTGATCAGGTCCGAGCGCTTTCTCCCTGATCGCCAGGGCGCGGAGGTAGAGGGGCTCGGCCCTGGTGTAGGCGCCCTGGTTGTAGTACAGCCCCGCGAGATTGTTGAGGCTGTTTGCGGTATTGGGGTGTTCTGAGCCTTGCGTCTTCTCGCTCCAACTCAAGACCTGTTCCCACAACTCCGCCGCCTTCCCATACGCACCCTGGGATTCGAAGGCATTGGCCTGCTTGATCCACTCCAGCACTTTGGGGGAAAGCCCTGAAGATTGCTCAGCCACCTGCTTTCTGTATGGAGCTTGGGCCATCTTAGGGCGCCACTGAAGGCCATCTGGATCGTGATGGTCTTCCCATGATCCGCGACCCGCAGTGTGTCGTCATCACCAACTGAGATCACCGTGGCGGCTGCGGCAGAGCCAGCAAGAAGTTGCCCTGCGGCGCACAACACGAGGGCGCGGCTAAGGCTTGGCCGCTTTCGCCCCATCACACGCCGCGTTCTTCTGGATCGCTGCATCATTGGTTGAGCGACAGAGATCCTGGGTGGTGCCGTTGCTTTTCTCGACCTTGTCTCAATCGAAGCCGCCCAGGCTGGGCTTTTCCTTGGCAACCACCTTGGCAGAAGTTCCAGACAACCTGGAGCCAGAGTGCGTTCAAAGCCCTGCAGCACTCCAGGGGCTGATCGCCAGTGGGGCCGGAGTGGGCCTCCGGTGTGAGGGCCGCCAGAAGCACGCCGGTGTTGACAGACAGCATCAGGAGCCGACGTCATCCCGCAGGGCTCGCATCGTCGCGACACCGCTGGTGGCGTGCTCGAGGCTGGGAACCCCCCCGAAGCGTTGGTGCTGCGGCGGCGCAGCACTCTGGCGGCATGCCGTACCCAGAGTTCGCTTCGCCTTGAGAAGCTCAAGGAAGTGGTGGTGGACAAGGGGATGACGTCCGAAAAGGCCAGCAGGAAGCCGTCACCCAAGGATTCGTCGCTTGGAAGTCCGTTGAATCAAAATCAGGCGATCAAGGGAGATGTTGAGGAGGCTGCCACAGCGCCCGCAGCGGTCAATGAGGTTCTCAACCAAGATGATGTTCCTGTGAAAGATCTTCTGGACACCCACTCCCAGAATGAAGCAACAGAAGAAAAGGTTGGGACTGCCGCCGTCGAGATCAAGCTGGTGAATCAAAGTGTTGCTGATGGGGTTGTGCGGCAGACAACACTTGAATCTGAACTTGTTAAAGCAAATGCCGAGCTGGGTGGAGCGCGCGATGACGTGGCGGAAGCTCGTCAGCAGAGGGATGACGCGCGCGATGACGTGGCGGAAGCTCGTCAGCAGAGGGATGAAGCCCGGCAGAGCGCCATCAAGGACCCACTCACGAATGTGCCCAATCGCTCGGCCTTTGACCAACGCCTTGCGCACGGCCTGTCCCAGGCGAGGCGGCATGGGTGGGGACTTGCGATCTTCTCCATTGATGTGGATCAATTCACAAGCATCAATGATTCCTATGGTCACGATCTGGGTGATGAGGTCTTGCAGATGGTGGCGACACGCTTGACGTCTTTCCTGCGTGAGGATGACATGGTCAGTCGCTGGGGCGGCGATGAATTTGTCTGCCTGTTGCTGGAAGTGGGGGATCAGGCCGATGTCATGCGCATGGCCAAGGAGATGGTGGAGCGCATTGCTGAACCCTGTGTTCTTCACGGGGACGTTCTCAGGGTGCGGGTCAGTATCGGTATTGCTATCTTCCCCGCCCATGGATCTTCCGCCGAAATCCTTCTCAACAAGGCCGATCTGGCGATGTATGAGGCGAAAGGCGAGAAGGACCAGGTCGTCCTCTTCCACAGTCCTGAGCCGGCCTAGCGGCCCTTTCCCATCATCCGTGCAATGCTCTCGATGGAACCCGGTTGACAGTGAACCCGTTCAGTTCACCCACATCATCCGGCCGCGCTTCTGTTGACCTGCCCACAGTTCTGGGCCATCAGAATGAATCAGCGTCGAGGCTATTCAGGCGAACCGTCAGTTCCTTGAACAAGCCTGGCGACCCCTGGTCCTGGTGATCCGCCGGACGCGAGTCAGTCAGCTCCGATCAGCTGGGCCTCGAGCCCCAGCTGCCGGGCGGCCCTCACGAACGGCGCATCCAGGCTGCAAAGGGTGGCGCCCCGTCCGGCGGCGATGGCCAGGTGCAGCGCATCGGCGGCCCGCAGGGCCGAGGTCCAGCCGCGATGACAGGCGCTGGCATTCCGGAAGTCCTGGGCTTCCACCTCCAGCATCAGGAACCCTGGGGCCAGGCTGCGTTCGAAGCCTTCGAGCACCGCCTCGGCCTGCAAGGGACTCAGGGCCCCGGTGCGCACCTTGAGCCCGAGAGCGGCATGGAGCTCGGCGGCACTCCAGGGGCTGATTGCCAGTGGCGCTGGGGCCTGCTCGAGAAAGGTCGCGGCGGCGTCCTGTCAAGCGACATCCGGAATTGGTCCTCCGGTGTGAGGGCCGCCAACAGCACGCAGGTGTCCACGTACAGCATCAGGAGCCGACGTCATCCCGCAGGGTGCGCATCGTCTCAACGCCGCTGGCGGCCTGATGGGGCAGGGAGTCCCGCAGAGCCTGGAGCTGGGGCAGGAGATCGCGCACGGCCTGCCGGGGAACCAGCTCGGCGATGGCTTTGCAGCGTCGGGTGATCACCACCGGTTGGCCTTGCTCCACCGTGTCGAGCAGGCTCGACAGCTGGGCCTTGGCCTCCGCCACCGTGACCTGTCGCATGGTGTTGGTCATCTTGATGACTAACCCTGGGTCGGATCTTGTGCCAAGGCCCCCCCATATCCGAGCCTCAGCGCCGATCAGCCTGCCGATAGACGGCCTGGCGGTCCCGCTTGCCGATTGCGATGACCAGCACGAGCAACTGCTGGTCCCGCACCTCGTAGACCAGGCGGAATCCAGCGGCGCGGAGCTTGATCTTGTAGCGATCGCTCGAGCCCCGCAGCTTGCTGGCGGGGATGCGCGGCTGGATCAGCCGTTCAGCCAGCTTCTTCTTGAACGTCTCCTGGATGTCGGCAGCCAGCTTGTGCCACTCGCGCAGGGCCTCGGGGTGGAAGGCCAGCTCAAAGCTCATCCATGGTCACGCGCACCGGATCCTGCCCATCCGCCAGTCGCGTGTCGGCGATGCGGTTGAGCTCCAGGTCTTCGATCAGGTCCATCAGGTCCTCATAGGCCTTGGCGGGCACGCAGTAGAACGCCGGTTCGTTGCGGTTCAGAACGGCCACAGGCAGCCCCTCTCCAGACGCCACCGTGGCCATCGGATTCTTCTTGAGTTCCGAGATGCTCACGGCAGTCTCGGCCAGCATGCGATGGGCCATCAACCTCTCAGACCAGCTTGTGGGACCACCTTAGGTCCCACAACAGGTCTCAGACAAGGTCTCGGAGCAGGTCCCCGGACGTCTGGTTCAGCCAGTGCGATGCCCGATGCCGGTTTCGAACCAGCGACATCCTGCTTGAAAGGGTGGGAATATGCCACTGACTGCAAGGACTCTCGGAGAATCCTTAAAATTGTTGCGCAGGAGTGTGCGCAAAACTGCCTGAGCATGCATGAAGCCGGCCCTGAGTGCCTGCCTTTTGGGCAGGTTGTCGGTGGAACCAGTTCGTCGGGTTGACGTCAGCCCTCCAGTTCCTCGGGCAAGGCGAGCACGCAGCCCAGTACTTCCCCGAACTGTTCAGCCAGGTTGTCCCGCTCCGGGGATCCGACCGGAGCAGCGTTCACCCTGAGGCCCAAGGCCTCCAGCCGCTGGCGAAGCTCAGCCAGACGGGCATGGCGGGGGTCCGGCTCGGGCATGGGGCAGCAGAGGGCGCTTCCTGGTGTTCCTGCAGGTGAGCCACGGAGGTGGCAGCGGCCGTAACCAATGGTGAGCGTTGACTGGCTCTGACTCGTTTTGACGAGCTATGGTACGGACCGGACCGGACCAAACCGGCCACCACACCACACCACATCACATCTCCGAGGTAACACCTGCCTTGGGGGAACCGCCCGAGTGCACCGCCTCGGTCGAACATATTATGACTACTAAGAACGCACGATTCGAATTCAGGACCACACAGGAATTCATTGACAAACTGGCTTCTGTTTCTCAGCGCTCAGGGCTTTCAAAGCCAGAGGCCATTGGCGCAGGAATCGAGCTGCTGGAAAGGCTTGTAGAGGCCGACAGAGAAGGGAAAGAAATTGCTTTTGTGGAAAAGCATAAGACGTCGAATGACAAATAATCCAGTAGAAGAAGATGCAACAGATGAGGCTGCTAGTCATATCAGCCTCAGCACACTCAAGAAATAGGTAAGGTCAAGAATGGATCCGGGAACATTCAGATTGTTGTCGGACTCAAGGCTAAAGCACCTTATTCTTATAGGCTTTTTCGCATGTGCATTTACCTCTCTATTCGCGGGAACAATCAAACTGGTGTTGACTGACAGCCAGGATTCAGAAAGAGAAGCTGTGGGATTGATCACAAATGTAATGTCAGGTATCACCGGAATAGCGGCCGGGGTATTCACTGGAAGCGCGCTTCGGTAAAGCAGTCTTCAGTTCGCAGGTTCCGGCAGGAGTAGTCGTGTTAGATGCAGCTCACAGCCAGCCAGCACCTCACGCGGTGGCGGGTGACGCCTAGCCGTTCTGCGATCACACGCTGGGAGAGGCTGGAGCGGTGCCAGCGGCGGGCTCTGGCGCGGTCGTCCTCAGTGATCCGGAGCAGGACGCCGACGACAACGGCGAGCACTGCTGCTAGCAGGCAGAGTGACGTGACCCCCATCCGTGGTCCAGTTCCTATGAGAGCTGGTGGGGTGGTCAGGCCGCTCTCCATTGCTGGAGGACTTCCAAGGGCGTACGCCCCTGGAGCGCCGAATGCGGTCTGTATGTGTTGTACTCGATTCGGTGCTGCTCTGCCAACACCTTTACCTCGGGTAATGAGGCAAAGAGCTCAATATTCAGGAATTCATCCCTGAATCGGCTGTTGAACGACTCCACGAATGGATTCTCCCAGGGTGATCCTGGGGGGATGTAAGCCGTGCCTGTGCCACTGCCTGTGCACCACTCCTGTAGAGTGCCTGATGTCAACTACGTAGGCGGCTTTGTGCAATTACGTTGGCGGGTTGCTCTGCCCAGCCCCTGCCATGGCAGGGGCTGGCGGCGTTGTGAGGCAGCTGCCGTTGGCGGGTAATTGACGCCTGGTCAGGACGCCAAATCACCGCCTATCGACCGGCCTGGGGTGGGGCTGAACGCCTTGCGCGCTTGCGGCGGTAGCTCTCTCCGTTGATCTGGATGATCGTGCTGTGGTCCACCAGCCGGTCCACCGCTGCCACGGTCATGGCGCTGGTGGAGAACACGTTCTCCCACTCGCTGAACGGCTGGTTGCTGGTCACCAGCAGGGATTTCCGCTCGTAGCGGTGCATGACCAGCTCGAACAGCACCGAGGTCTCGGCCTCGTCCTTGCGCACGTAGCCGATGTCATCGATGACGAGCAGGGCGTAGCGATCCAGCTTGGTGAGGGCCTTGGCCAGGGCGTAGTCGGCTTTGGCCTGCTGCAGGTGCTGCACCAGCGTCGTGCCCGAGAAGAAGCGGGCCGACCGGTCCAGGGCGATCAGGCTGCGGCAGATCCCTGAGGCCAGGTGGGTTTTGCCCACCCCACTGGGACGAAACAGCAGCAGGTTCTCGCCCCGCTCAATCCAGCTGGTGTCGTGGGCGAGCTGCTCAATCTGATGGCGATGGAGATCAGGGATCGCCTCCCAGGCGTAGTCGGCCAGGGTTTTGGGCCAGGGCAGCTGGGCCTCATGCAGCAACCGCCGCAGCCGTGTCTGGTGGCGCTGCTGGTGCTCCTGCTCCGCCAGCACATACAGGTAGCTGGCCGGGCTCCAGCCATCGGCATTGGCTTGCTGCTCCGCTGCCTGCCACTGGCTGCGGAACTGGGCCAGCTTGAGTTGTTTGAGCAGGGCCGGCAGGGCACTGTCCAGTGCTGGCCGGCTGGGGGGCTCCACCCAGGAGTTCGTCATAACTGCTCAGCTGATGTTCGGGGATGTCGAGTTGGGGCAGGGCCGCAAGCCCCTTGGGAGGCCGCAGGCCGTAGCGGCTGCGTAGTCCATCGAGGCTCAGTTCGCCCTTGCGGAGCTGGCGTTCCAGATAGCGCTGCACCCCGGCCAGATCCTCGGTTCGGGCGGCGACATGCAGGCTGTCGACCATCACCTTGGCGGCCTCATCCGGGGCCAACGCCCCCAGCAGACGGCGCCAGAGCTGATGCCAGGCCTCGCCGGGGAGGATGTCGGCCTGCAGCTGGGCGCGCAACAGCGCCCTGGGTTTACGACGCAGGCTGTCGATCACGTGGCGGAAGTCGATGCGCCGCAGGGCACCCTTCTGGCCTTTGCGCTGATGCAGCCGCGGGATGGTCAGGGAGAACTGGCTGCGCAGGAACAGATCCAGCCGGTCATGGCGCAGATGCACCGTCAGCTGGTGGCCGATCAGCCGTGAGGGGACGCTGTAGGTGACCGAGCGCACCTCGATCGTGCTGGTGCTCCGCACCCGCACCACCAGGGGTTCGTAATCGGCAAAGCGCACCACCGGCACCGGCCGCAGGTGCAGACGCTCGATCACCAGCTTCTGCTGCACACTCGCCCTGTTGTTCAGGCTGGCTGTGACCTGGGCCACCAGCTGGCGGTACTCGGCCTCACTGGAGAAGTCGCGGCTGCCGCGCTTGATCAGCTGCTGCTCCAGCCGCCGCTTCCAGTGGCGATGGGGCCCCTCAATGGCCCCGTTCTCGTGGGCCACGCCGCGGTTGTTGCGGGTGGCCACCACGCCGAGATGGGCACAGAGCTCGCGGTAGCGGCTGGTGAAATCGGCGGCGTAGCTGCCATCACGGTTGCGGTAGCAGGCGCTGAGACTGTCGGTGCGGTGCTCCGCCGGCACGCCGCCACAGGCGGCCAGAGCGTTCTGGAGCGCCTCACAGAGCGCCACAAAGCTCTCGCCGCCGTGGATCACCTCCATGTGGCACCAGCCCGAAAAGGGCAGACGGAAGTGGAACAGCCGGTGTTCCAGCACCACCCCACCGATCGTGATCGGCGCACCCTTGAGCAGCGTGAAATCGGAGATGCCCAGCACCCCGGCGCGGTGCTCCTGCAGGAACATCACGTCCTGGGCCGGGCCGTGCAGCGCCCGCCACTGCTCCACGCGCCGCTGCAGGGTGCGTTTACGCCGGTACCACTCCTGGCCGGGCCGGATCTCCTCCAGGTGGAGCAGCAGGGTCTGCGGATCCAGTTGCGGCGCCTTCTGGAGCATGGGCACCAACACGCTGTCCCAGACATCGGCGAGCGGGTCGGCGCGGGTGCGCCACTGGCGGCCCTGATGGTCTCGGGGTAGGTGATCGCCCCGGTCGATCCGCTGGGCACTGCGCACGGAGATCCCCACCGCATCAGCGGCGATCTGTTGGCTGAGCCCGCCTGAGCGTTTGGCCATGTACCGCTCCTTGATCCGCAACGACAGAGGGGCGGGCATCGCAGGGCTCCTGACCGGAATCGGAGTCCTGTTGTCGCGTCCTGAGACCCGCCTATGTAGTTGCGCGGACCCGCCTACCTAATCGTCGCCGTGCATGTAGAGCATGGGCAATGAACTCAGGTCCATTGTCCATCCGCAGATGGGTGGGTGCTGGATACTGCCTGAGAAGGTCCTCAATGGTGTCGATCACATCGACAGCTTTGCATCGTCTGCCGACACGAATGGCCAGGCACACGCGGCTGTA
>CALSAP010000035.1:0-26765 GCA_943372935.1 Synechococcus sp. UW140 | reverse complement strand
CGGCGTTACCGCCTGGTGGATCACCACGGCCAACCCCACCGTGAGCTTGATGAGCACTTCGATTCGATCGAGGAGGCCTGGGCGTTCGCCACCCACTGGTGGCAGCAGCAACAGCCTGCAGGCCAACCTGCTTCCCAGATCGGCCTTGGCTTGGAGGTGAGCACCGAGAGCGGCGGCTGGCGCACCCTTCGCCACCCGCCAGGCTGAACCCTGCAAAGGTGAGCCCACAGGCCACTCCCGCCCTGCCGCACCCGTCTCCCGCCGATCCTGCCCAGGCCAGCCCGCAGCCCACCGAGGTGCTGGCGGGATCGATCGAGCGCGTCACCTTCCACAACGCCGAGAACGGCTTCTGCGTGCTGCGCATCAAGGCGCGTGGCCATCGCGACCTGGTGACGGTTGGTGGGCCATGCCGCCGAGATCAGTGCCGGTGAATGGGTGACGGTGAGCGGCACCTGGGTGAACAGCAGGGAGCACGGCCAGCAGTTCAAGGCCTCCTTCCTCAGGGCTTCGGCGCCCACCACCGCAGAAGGGATCGAAAAGTACCTGGGTTCGGGAATGATCCGCGGCATCGGCCCGATCTACGCCAGCAAGCTCGTGGCGGTGTTCGGCGATCAGGTCTTCGAGGTGATCGAGCAGGCCCCCGAGCGGCTGCGGGAAGTGCCCGGCATCGGCCCGGTGCGGGGGCAGCGGATCAGCCAGGCCTGGGCCGATCAGAAGGTGGTGCGCGAGATCATGGTCTTCCTGCACAGCCATGGCGTCGGCACGGCCAGGGCGGTGCGGATCTTCAAGACGTACGGCAACTGCCGGGCCTGCGCTCCGGGAAGCCGTCCTGTAACGGCATCACCGTGGAATCGGCCACAGCCAGCGCCTCGCAACCGATCTGGGGACAGCAGCCGTTGGCCTTGGGGTCACCTTGCGCAAGCTGGTTGCCAGGTTGCATCCAAATCCAGTCGATCACAACGCCTTGGGCCCCATGCCCCACCGCTTGACAAGCCGCACGGTGCTCTGAACCTGACCAGGGTGGATCGTGCGGCGCCCCCCTGGAAGCCACAGGCTGTCATTCACGCCGACGCCGGAATGGGCGAGCGAAGGGCAGCCGGCTCGCACTGGATCCTCCTCTGCCGGAGGCTGCAACAGCAACGTCCCATCCAAGGGTGCTCTCAGATGCAGAAACTCACAGGCAGCAGGTGTGGGAGTCGGGTCCGATGGGCACTGCGCCAAAGGGCAACCGCAACGGAACCTACCATCCTGGGCACCCGAAAGGTTATCGATGAATGAAGAGTCAATGATCGGCAAGTTATCAACTCATCCAGATGCCCCATAGGGCTTTCATGCCCTGAAAGTATAGATCGACACAGTTCGCGGTGATGCAGGGCACGGGAAGACTAAGAGTGAAGGATAGATTAAGCACGAGCTGCCTAATGATTGAATTTCATCAAGCAAAACTTGAATCCTCTTTCAGGAAGTTCATTCCTCCAGTCAACGGGTAGAAGAGATAGCTCTCTCAAAAAGCAATACGGCCGGAATCCCATTGATTGTGGCAACTCAATGCCGCAACAACATGATCATTGAAGTCCAAAGCGGTCAACCCGAATTGCACCCTTTTCATGGCTATTGATTTCGCCGGCTCCTACGCCCAGGACTTCGACACCCTTCCAACCACGACCCAGACCTGGCAGGACGATGTGACCCTCACCGGCTGGTTCACCAGCCGAACGGGGACAGGGAGCTCCATTCTCCCTGGCACCGGCTCATCCAACACCGGAGGTCTCTACAGCTTCGGAGCCACTGGCTCGACGGAACGCGCGCTGGGTTCCCTGGGTTCGGGAAACGCCACGGTGGGCAACGTCAGCTGGGGCGTTTCCTTCCGCAACCAGACAGGGGCCACCCTCTCCACCCTGTACATCGAGTATGTGGGTGAACAGTGGCGCTACAGCGGAACCGCATCCGCCCAGACCGTCGACGTTGCGTATGGGACTTCAGCCCAGCCGGGCATCTGGCTGAATGCCGACAGCCTGGACTTCACCAGCCCAATCATCAGCGGCAGCGCCGGCGCCCTTGATGGCAACGCCGTTGCCAACCGCACCCTCATGTCAGGCGCTCTGGCAAATCTGGCCCTGCAACCGGGAGACACCCTTCAGATTCGCTGGTCAGACCCGGACCATCCCGGCAGTGACCATGGCCTGGCCATCGACGACTTCAAAGTATCCATCACCCCCTTTGGCGGCCCCAGCCCAGCCGGCCTGACGCTTCTGCAAAGCAGTGGCTCCACAGACGTCGTCGAAGGTGGCAATGGTGACGACGTCTCTGTCCGGCTTGATCGCCAGCCGACGGCCGATGTGACGGTGACGCTGGGCGAGCCAGCCGGACTCTCCCAGTTGGTGCTGCAACCCACCCAACTTGTCTTCACGTCCGCCAACTGGTCGATTCCCCAGACGATCACGCTGAGCGCCGTCGATGACACCGCCGTTGAGGGGAATCACGCCTCCAGCCTGCAGTTCACACTGGTCAGCACCGACGCCGCCTACAACGGCCTCGCGGTGACGCCGCTGCCGGTGGCCATCAGCGACAACGATGGGGCCATCACCCGGATCCATTCGATCCAGGGCAGTTCCACCAGCTTCAACCCCGCCTTCGCAGGACTTCAGACTATCGAAGGGGTGGTGGTCGCCGCCTTCCCGGGGGCCAACGGATTGAACGGCTTCTTCGTGCAGGAGGAGGACGCCGATGCCGATGCCGATCCCCTCACCTCCGAGGGAATTTTCGTCTTCGATCCCAATGGGCGCTTCGGAGGTTCGGTCGGCAGCAAAGTGCGCGTCACCGGGGATGTGAGGGAATTCACCAGCGGCAGTTCGGGCATCGCCGGGCCCTACAGCAGCAGCCTCACCCAGCTGTACGACCCCAGCCTGATTCTCGATCTGGGCACGGTGGCCCTGCCCGCCGCCGTCAGCGTCGCACTGCCGGTGGCCGAAGTCACGCTGCTGGAACGTTTTGAAGGAATGCGTGTTCAGGTGAGCGCCTTGACAGGAGAGCTCATCGTCACCGACACCTTCAAGCTGGGCCGGTTCGGCCAGGTAGGCCTGTCAGCCGGCGAACGGATCGCCCAGTTCACCCAGATCAATGCCCCGAGTGTCAGCGGCTACGCCGATTACCTCGCCGACCTGTTGACGAAGTCCATCATCTTGGATGACGGTAGCAGCCGGCAGAATCCCGATCCTGTCCTCCACTCCCGCGGCGGTCAGCCCCTCAGTGCCGTCAACACCCTGCGAGGGGGCGATTCCATCGGCAGCATCACCGGGGTCCTGGATGAGCGGTTCGAGGGCTATCGGGTTCAGACCCTCACCCCCGCTGCGTTCTCCGCCACCAATCCCCGTCCAGGGGCACCACCTGCGGTGGGCGGCGATCTCAAGGTCGGCACCTTCAACGTGCTGAATTTCTTCAGCGACCTCGACAGCAATGCCCTAGTCAGCATCCCTGGGGGCGTCAGCTTCGAGCCTCGGGGTGCCAACAGCGCCCTCGAACTGGACCGTCAGCGGCAGAAACTGATCACCGCCGTTCTGGGCCTGGATGCCGATGTGCTCGGCCTGGTCGAGATTGAGAATGACGGGCCCGCCACACTGGCCAGCCTCGTCGATTCCCTCAACGCCGTTGCCGGGGCCGGAACCTATGCCTTCGTCGATGACACGGACCTGATCGATGACCCCAATCCGGCGCTCAACGCGGTGGGCACCGACGCGATCAAGGTGGCGATTCTGTACAAGCCGGGAGCGGTGCTTCCATCCGGGGATGCCCGCACCTATGCGGAGCCCGATCCCGACAACCCGATCTTCGACCGCCCACCCGTCGCCCAGACCTTCGAAACCTCGACCGGAGGACGTTTCACCCTGGTGGTGAACCATTTCAAGTCGAAGGGATCCTCGGCAGGACTGGTCGGCGACGCCGACCAGGGAGATGGCCAGGGCCTGTCCAATGCAACCCGTGTGGCCCAGTCCCAGGCGTTGCTCGACTTCGTCAACGACCTGCGAACCAGGAGCGGAGACGCCGACGTGCTGGTGCTGGGTGATCTGAATGCCTACGGCCGTGAAGACCCCATCACCACGCTCACTGACGGGGGTTTCGTCAATCTCTTTGGCGACGATTCCTACTCCTACCAATTCAATGGACAGTGGGGATCTCTGGATCATGTCCTGGCGACACCCAGCCTGACATCCCAGGTCACCGGAGCCACCAAATGGCACATCAATTCCGATGAGCCTGTGGTGCTCGACTACAACACTGAGTTTAAATCAGCCGCGCAGATCAACAGTTTCTTTAACGCTAATCCGTTCCGCACCTCTGATCACGACCCCATCCTCATCGGCCTCGCTCTCACCACCACAACCCCCAATCCCATGTTCACCAGCGGCACCTCCTTCAACGTCGACGAAGCGAACACCAATGGGATCACTGGTCCTTCCAGTTCCGCGACCCCTTACATCACCTCCCGCAATCCCGAGGTGCAGTTCACCTCACTCTTCACCGTGGGGGACGAGGTGAATGGCTACCGCATGGTGGGCATTCCCGATGGGATGGGTGCTTTCGACAACGGCGACGGCACGTTCACGCTGCTGATGAACCATGAGCTGGCCAACGACCGGGGAATCTCCCGGGCCCATGGCCAGCCCGGTGCCTTCGTCTCCCGATGGGTGATCGACAAGGCAACACTGGAAGTGAAGAGCATCCAGGACTTCCTGCCCAACGGCACCAGCATCTACCTGAGCAACAACGATCCCGGTGCGGGCACGGCCCACAGCGCCTACCTGGCGGCGGCCACTACGGTGATTTCGCGGCTGTGCTCGGCGGATCTGGCTCCGGTGAGCGCCTACCAGTACACCGATCCGAACAGCGGCACGGTGTACGGCACCGATGCCCGCCTGTTCCAAAGCGGTGAGGAATCTGGCGGTTCGGTCACGGGCGTGGGCCCCGAGGTCACCACCCTTTTCGGCCGTCAGTTCGTCTTCGTGGCCACCGACGACGCGAACACCGCCCTCAATGAAAGCGGCACCGCCTGGGAACTCCCCCATGGCGGCCTGTTCGCCTGGGAGAACAACGTGGCCAATCCGCTCGCCCAACGAAAGACGATCGTGATGGGTCTGGACGACGGCAACGGCGGCCAGCTCTACCTGTGGGTAGGCAACAAGCAGACCAGCGGCAACGTGGTGGAGCGGGCCGGCCTGACCCGCCAGGGTCCTGACGACAACCTCTTCGTGGTGCGGGTGCCGTCGCTCTCCACCCTGGATGGCAATGGCGTTCCGGCCGAAACCCTCGACGCCCCCGTCACAGGACCCTTCAACCTGGTGAACCTGGGCGATGTGTCAGCTCTCACCCTCAACGGCCTGGAGGCCGCCAGCGATGCCGCCGGCGGCACCCAGTTCCTGCGGCCCGAGGACGGTCAGTGGGATCCGGACAACCCGGCGGACTTCTACTTCGTCACCACCAGCCGCTACGACCAGACCAAGGATGGCGTCGGCTCCCAGGTGGGTCGTTCCCGGCTGTATCGGCTGCGCTTCACCGACATCACCAATCCCGAAGCCGGCGGCACGATCACCGCCCTTCTGGATGGCACCGAAGCCGGCAACATGTTCGACAACATGACCATCGCCGGCGGCAAGGTGATCCTTCAGGAGGATGTCGGCAACCAGCAGCATCTCGGCAGGATCTGGAGTTACGACATCGCCGCCGATAGCCTCACTGAGCTCGGGTCCCACGACCGCCAGCGTTTCGGAGACGTCGGTGTTCCCGCCGTGTCTCCGTACAACCAGGACGAGGAAAGTTCCGGCGTGATCGATGTGTCCTCGATCCTCGGAGACGGCACCTTCCTGCTCAATGTCCAGGCCCACTATCCGATTTCCGGTGAACTCACGGAAGGCGGCCAGCTGCTGCTGATGCGCACCAATGCCATCAGCGGTCAGCCCCTCGTCACCACCCTGACCGCCACCGATCCCCAGAACGATCCGCTCAGCTTCTCGATCAGCGGCGGTGCCGACGCCGCCGACTTCAGCATTGATGCCAGCACCGGTGAGCTGCGCTTCGCCGTAGCTCCCAATGCGGAGCGCCCCGCCGACGCCGATGGCAATAACGTCTACCTGGTGGAGGTGAGCGTCAGCGACGGCAACTCCGCCCCGGTGAGCCAAACGCTGCAGGTCACGGTCAACCCGGTGAACGAAAGCCCCTCCAACACCACCGCTTCCGCGGTGACCGTGGCTGAGAACACCACCCTCGTCACCACCGCCAGCGGCAGCGACCCCGAGGCGGCCGCCCTGGCCTTCGCCATCAGCGGCGGCGCCGACGCGGCCCGTTTCACGATCGATCCAACCACCGGGGTGCTCCGTTTCCTGGCGGCTCCAAACTTCGAAGCCCCCACCGACAACGGCGCCAACAACTCCTACTTCGTGGGTGTCACGGTTTCCGATGGCTTCAATCCGCCGGTGAACCGCACCGTCGTAGTTACCGTCACCGACGTCAAGGAGGCCCCCACCGCCAGCAACGCCCTAGTGATCAAGGCGATCGGCAGTTACGCCTCCGGCACCAGCGGCGTCGCGGAGATCGTTGCCCACGACCCCGCCAGCCAGAAGCTGTTCAGCCTCAACGGGACCTCCAACCGCCTCGATGTGCTCAGCATCGCCAACCCGGCCAAACCGGAGCTGGCCGGCTCGATTGATCTTTCGCCCTACGGCGCCGTGCCGAACAGCGTGGCGGTGAAAAACGGCCTGATCGCCGTGGCCATGGAGTCCAGCCCCAAGACCGAGGCCGGCAAGGTGGTGTTCTTCTCCACCGCCGGTGTGTTCCTGAACCAGGTGAGCGTGGGGGCCCAGCCCGACATGCTCACCTTCACGCCTGACGGCCTGAAGGTGCTGGTGGCCAACGAAGGCGAGCCCAATGTGGGTGACACCATCAACCCCGAAGGCTCGATCTCGATCATCAGCCTGGCCGGTGGGGTGGCCGCCGCCAGCGTGACCACCGCGTCCTTCACCGCCTTCAACGGCAAGGAGGCCCAGCTGCGTGGCCAGGGCGTGCGCATCAGCGCCGGCAAGAGCTTCGCGGTGGACGCCGAACCGGAGTCCATCGCCGTGTCCCTCGACGGCAGCACCGCCCGCATCACCCTGCAGGAGAACAACGCCGTCGCGGTGCTTGACCTGGCGACCAACACGATCACGGCGATCCAGGCGCTGGGGCTGAAGGACTACAGCACCGGCCTGCCCCAAGTGAAGACCTTTGATTTCGATGCGGCGAACCTGCCGGCGATCGGCACCACAGCGACAGGCCAGACCCTGAAGCTGGGCGGCTTCTCCGGGCTCCATTTCGAGGGCATTGACGTCGCCACCGGCAACCTCAAGTTCATCACCAACACCGACCGCGGCCCCAACGGCGAACCCAGCGACGTGCTGCCCGCGGTGCCCGGCAACGAGCGGCCCTTCGCGCTGCCGGCCTTCTCTCCCGAACTGGTGCGCTTCCAGCTCAACCAGGGCACCGGCGCCATCAGCATCACCAGCCGAATCGCCCTCAAGCGCGCCGACGGCACCCCCCTAAGCGGCCTGCCCAATCTCCAGTCCTCCGTCGCAGGCGGCGGCTTCAGCGATGAAGTGGGCGTGGACCTCAATGGCAACCAACTGACCAACGATCCCTTCGGCGCCGATGTGGAAGGGATTGTGGTGGCTCCTGATGGCAGCTTCTGGCTGCCCGACGAATACCGCCCAGCCATCTACCACTTCGATGTCAGCGGCAAGCTGATCGAGCGCTTCATCCCCACCGGCACGGCCGCCGCGGCCGGCCAGGCGGCCGGCAGCTTCGGCACTGAAGCCCTGCCCTCCGTCTACGGCCAGTTCCGCCGGGCCAACCGGGGCTTCGAGGCCATCGCCATGGAAGGCGACAAGATCTACGCCTTCATCCAGACCAACCTCGACAATCCCGGCACCGGTGTTCGCAACAACGGCGTGATCAGGATCCTCGAGTTCAACAGCCTCACCAAACAGGTGAGCGGCGAATTCGTCTATGTGATGCGTGACACCACCGCCGGCGGTGCGGCCAAGACCGACAAGATCGGCGATGCGGTGGCCCTGGGTGGCGGCAGGTTCCTGGTGGTGGAGCGGGACGATCGCACCGGGGCCGATTCCAACAAGCTGATCTACGAGATCAACCTCAAGGGGGCCACCAATGTGCTGGGCACCAGCCTGGCCACGGCCACCAGCGGCACCACCCTGGAGAGCCTCAACCCCGCCACCCTTGCGTCCAACGGCATCAAGCCGGTGGACAAGCGTCTGGTGGTGAATGCCGCCGCCATCGGTTACACCGGCATCAGCAAGCTGGAGGGTCTGGCGGTCGTCGATGGCGACACGATCGCCGTGATCAACGACAACGACTTCCAGTTGGCCGGCACGATTGCCGGCAACGGTTCCGCCCCGCTCAACCCGACCCCCGAACCGATCCGCCTGGGCCTGATCGATTTCAACCTCAGCAACGGGCTGGACGCCAGCGACCGCGACGTCAACGGCACCACAGCTGGCGGCGGCAAGATCAGCGTCAACCCCCAGCCCGTCTTCGGCATGGCCATGCCCGACGGCATCGCCGCCTACACGGTGGGAGGCAAGAAATACTTCATCACCGCCAACGAAGGCGACGACCGTGACGACTTCCTCACCCCTGGTGAAACCATCCGGGTGGGGGGTTCCGCCTACGTGCTCGATCCCACCAGCTTCCCGAATGCCGCGGCGCTGAAGAACAACGCGGTTCTGGGCCGCCTCACCGTCTCGGCCATCGACGGCGACATCGACGGGGATGGCGACATCGATCGCATCCAGGCCTACGGTGCCCGGTCCTTCACGATCTGGGACGAGGCCGGCAACCGCGTCTTCGACAGTGGCGACGCCCTGGAACTGATCACCGCCGCCCAGGTGCCGGCCCTGTTCAACAGCGAAGGCACCGCGGGCTCCTTCGACACACGCTCTGACAACAAAGGACCGGAGCCCGAAGGCGTGGCCATCGGGGAAGTCAACGGCCGCCTCTATGCCTTCGTGGGTCTGGAGCGGGTGGGGGGCTTCATCACCTACGACGTCACCGACCCCATCAAGCCGGTGTTCGTCACCTACACCAACCCGGCCGCCAACGCCGCCGGCACCCCTGGCCAGACCGATCGCGCCCCCGAGGGGATCGCCTTCATCAGCGCCGCCGACAGCCCCTCGGGCCAACCGCTGGTGGTCACGGGCAATGAGGTCAGCGGCACCACCACCCTCTACAGCGTCACGATCCCGGCGGCCTACACCCTGCAGCTGCTGAGCTACTACGGCGAGAGCGGCCTGCTGGGCGTCCAGACCGCCCCGATCCTGGGGGCCCTGATCGACAAGTTCGACGACCAGTACGCCAATACCATCAAGCTCGGGGAGGGCGACACCTTCATCCCCGGCCCCTGGCTGATCGGCGGGGCCGACCCCAGCCTCAGCGGGATCCCCGGCATCGGCGCCACCGCCCTCGCCCGGCCGGACTTCGCCATCTTCAACGCCTTCGGCACCGACGTCTCAGCCCTGGGTAACCACGAGTTCGACCTGGGCTCTCCGGTCCTGCAGGGCGCCTTCGCCGCCAGCGGCGCCTGGGGCGGCGCCCAGTTCCCGTTCATCACCGCCAACCTCAACTTCGCCGCCGACAGTTCCCTGCGCGGGCTCGCCGACGCCACCATCGGCGGCAGCGGCGCCAACGCCTTCGCGGGCCAGGAGGCCAGCACGATCAAGGGCAAGATCGCTCCCTACGCCGTCGTCACCGAGGGCGGCGAGAAGATCGGAATCGTCGGTGCCACCACCTTCGACCTGCTGAGCAAGAGCTCCCCCAACGGCACCGTGCCGAAGGACGACGGCGATCCTGCCACCAGCGATCTGCAGGAGGTGGCCCTCTATGTTCAGGCCGCTGTCGATGCGCTTCGCGCCCAAGGCATCAACAAGATCGTGATGGTCGATCAGCTCGACACGCTGGATCGCAACAAGGCACTCGCCCCCCTGCTGCGGGGCGTCGATGTGATGGTCGCCGGCGGCGGCCATGAGCGCCTCGGCGATGCCAACGACGTTCCCGTCGCCTTCAACGGCCACGATGCCGATTTCATCCCCACAGACCGCTTCCCGATCGTGACGGCCGGGGCCGACGGCAAGCCCACCCTGATCATCACCACCGACACCGAGTTCACCTACCTGGGCAGGCTGGTGGTCGACTTCGACGCCAACGGCGAGATCATCCTCACCAACCTGAACTCCATCATCAACGGGGCCTACGCCGCCACCGAGGCCAGCCTCCAGGCCGCCTACAGCACCAACCAGAGCGCCGCCGAGATCATCTCCGGCAGCGTCATCGGCACCAAGGTGAAGGCCATCAGCGACGCCATCAACAACGTCATCGTCTCCAAGGACGGAACGATCTTCGGCTACACCGACGTCTACCTGGAAGGCGATCGCGTCTTCGGCCGCACCCAGGAAGTCAACCTCGGCGACATCACCGCCGATGCCAACCTCGCCAAAGCCCAGGCGGCCCTCGGTGCCGGTGCCATCCTCGCCTCCCTCAAGAATGGCGGCGGCATCCGCGCCTCGATCGGTTCGATCGGCGAATCCGGCGAGAAGCTTCCCCCCGCCGCCTCCCCGGTGAAGCCCTTCGGCGCCATCTCCCAGCTCGACATCGAAAACGCCCTGCGCTTCGACAACAAGCTGATGGTGTTCGACGCCACGCCCCAGCAACTGCTCAACATCCTCGAATTCGCCGCCGGCCTCTCCTCGGGCCCGGCCCAGCAGAGCGGCGGTTATGCCCAGGTCGGCGGTGTGCATTTCTCCTACGACCCCACCCGACCCGCCGGTCAGAAACTCCAGGACGTCGCCCTCTACGACGCAAGCGGCAACCTGCTGGCCAGGATCGCCGACAACGGCCAGCTCCTGTCCGGCGCACCTTCCACCATCAGTGTCGTCACCATCAACTTCACCGCCAATGGCGGCGATGGCTATCCGATCAAGGCCAACGGCGCCAACTTCCGCTACTTGCTTGCCAATGGCACCCTCTCGGGTCCGGTGGACGAAAGCCTTGATTTCACCGCCACCAGCACTTTCACCAGCGTCGGAATCACTGGGGCCGATCTCCTCGGCGAGCAGAAAGCCTTCCAGGACTTCCTCCTGGCCAACCACGCCACACCGGAAACCGCCTATGCCACCGCGGACACCCCCGCCTCCCTCGACCGCCGCATCCAGAACCTGCAGCTGAAGCCCCAGGACACCGTGCTGAGCCTGGACACCCTGCCCAACGGCGTGGCCAGCGGCGATGTGGACCAGGATTCGGTGGTGCTCTGGACCCGCAGCACGGCCCTGGGACAGGTCAAGTTCGAATACAGCACCACGGCCGATTTCGCCCAGATCGCTGGCAGCGCCACCGCCAGCGTCACCAATCCAAACCAGCCTGTGAAGGTGGAGATCAGCGGGCTCAGCGCCGGCACCGACTACTTCTACCGGGTCACCGATGCCGCCGGCTCGGTGGCGACAGGACGCTTCGAAACCGCCGCAGCTGCAGGACAGTTCACTGGCCTGCGCTTCGGCATCAGCGGCGACTGGCGCGGGGAGCTGGCGCCCTACCCCTCCATCGGCAACGCCGCCGGCAAAGACCTCGACTTCTTCGTGGCCCTGGGGGACACCATCTATGGCGACGTCGGCTCCGATGCGGTGCTCAATCCGGATGGCAGCCGCAAGAGCCAGGCCACGACACTCGATGAGTTCAGGGCCAAACATGATGAGGTCTACAGCGTGCGCTATGGCGTCAACAGCTTCGAAGATCTCAGGGGCAGCACCGCCATCTACGCGACCATCGACGACCATGAGGTCACCAACGATTTTGCGGGCGGCGCGCCGGCCGCCTCGGACCCCCGCTTCGGCGCCACCCAGGGGTTGATCA
Organism: Synechococcus sp. UW140; assembly: GCA_943372935.1. Taxonomy (GTDB): domain Bacteria; phylum Cyanobacteriota; class Cyanobacteriia; order PCC-6307; family Cyanobiaceae; genus Cyanobium. The sequence continues at coordinate 14,822 of CALSAP010000035.1, read as the reverse complement.
ACGACACCGAACTCTTCGACAACGGCCTGACCGCTTTCCAGGAGTACAACCCGATCCGTGACGTCTTCAACGGCAACACCGGCGATTCCCGCACCGCCGGCGAACGGGATCTGTACCGCTTCAACACCTTCGGCTCCGATGCCGCCTCGTTCCTGCTCGACACCCGCTCCTTCCGCGATCCCGAGCTGGTGGCTCCGAACACGGAGAATCCCGCTGATGTGGCCCGCTTCCTCAACGAATCCCTCACCCTGGACCGGACCCTGCTCGGGGCCGATCAACTCAGCCGCTTGAAAGCCGACCTGCTGAGCGCCGACCGGGACGGCATCACCTGGAAGTTCGTGATGGTGCCCGAACCGATTCAGGAGCTGGGCATCTACAACACCGATGCCTTTGAGGGCTACGCCAAGGAACGCAAGGAGCTGCTCAAGTTCATCGAGACCAACGGCATCCGCAACGTGGTGTTCGTGGCCGCCGACATCCACGGCACCATGGTGAACAACCTGACCTACACCGAGACGGTCGGCGGTCCCCGTGTGGCCACCGACACCTGGGAGATCACCACCGGCTCGGTGGCGTACAGCAAGCCCTTCGGCCAGACGGTGGTGGATTTCGCCACCGCCGCCAGCCTGCTGACACCCCAGCAGAAGGCTTTCTACGACAGCCTGCGGATCGCCCCGGACACCGACGCCATCCTCAACGACAAGGACGATTTCCTCACAAACGCCTTCCAGAGCCTGGTCATAGGCCCCGCCGGTTACGACCCCATCGGCCTGAATTCCAATCTGGCTGCCGGCTCCGGGGTGATCGGTTCCTTCGATGTCAACGCCTCCCTGATTCAGGGCGATTACGTGGCGGCCCACACCTATGGCTGGACCCAGTTCGACATCGACCAGGGCACCCAGAAGCTCACCGTCACCACCTACGGCATCGACCCCTACAGCGAAGCCGAGCTGAAGGCCCATCCTGCGGGCGTGCTCGCTCGGGTGCCCAGGATTGTCAGTCAGTTCACGGTGGACCCCCTGAACCTACCCCCCTCCGCTGTCGGCCTGACCAACACCATCGCCTCCCTGGCGGAGACCACCAACACCAGTAACCGCATCAAGCTGGCCGACATCGCCATCACCGATGACGCCCTCGGCAGCAACGCCCTCTCCCTGCTCGGCGCTGATTCTGCTGCCTTCGAGGTGGACGGAACGGCCCTCTTCCTCAAGGCCGGCACCAGCCTTGACTTCGAGACGAAAACCTCCTACGCCGTCACGGTTTCGGTGAGCGACACCACGCTCACTGGCTCCAGTCCCGTCAGCACCGGCTACAGCCTTGCTGTCACCGATGTGAACGAGGCACCGACGGCGGTTGCGCTGAGTGCCACAAAGTTCGATGAAAACATTGCCGATGGCTCTCTAGTCGCCACCCTCGGCAGCAGCGATCCCGACACTTCGCCCCAGAGCTTCACCTATGCCCTGGTTGCCGGTGCAGGCGATACCGACAACCTGGCCTTCTTCGTTTCGGGCAATGGGCTCCACCTGACCCGCACGCCTGATTACGAACGCCAGTCGTCGTACAGCATTCGCCTCAAGACCACCGACCAGGGCGGACTGAGTTTCGAGCGCAGTGTGCAGCTGGCGGTGAATGATCTGCCGGACAGCCCCTCCTACACCTTCAGCAGCAGTGCTGCCACCGTTTATGAGGGTGGGGCGCTGGCCATCGGGATCAGCAGCGCCAATGTGGCCCCCGGCACCCAGCTCTACTGGTCGTTCAGCGGCAGCGGCATCACCCGCACCGATTTCGGCGATGGCAACCTCTCCGGCACCAACACGTTGGGAGCGGATGGCCGGGCCTCCTTCACCAAAACCATCGCCTCCGATAGCAACGTGGAAAGTGACGAGGGGCTTGAGGTGAAGTTCTTCAGCGACCCGGCTCGGACCCAGCAGTTGGGCACAACCTTGATGGTGACCATCAAGGAGCCCTCCGTCGGCGGCGTCACCGACAGGCCCGACGTCATCACCGGAACGGCTGGGAATGAGACCATCTCCGGTGTTCCCGCCGGCTCGCTTCTGCGGGGTCAGGGAACGGTGGACAAGCTCACCGGAGGCGGAGGAGACGACATGTTCGCTCTTGGCGATGTCACTGGGACTTACTACAACGACGGCCTTCCTGCCGTCCAGGGAACGAAGGACATGGCCTGGATCACCGATTTCTCCGTTGGAGATAAAATCCTTCTGCACGGTAGCGCGGCCGACTACCAACTCAGTTCTGTCCGCTATAGTGGATTCAGAGGTGTGCAGATCAATGTTCTCATGAGCGGTTCTTCGCCAGAGCCGATCGGATTCGTTCAGTCTGCAACCCTCGCCAACCTTAACCTTGTTGACAGCAACCAGTTCACCTATCTTTAGGCGAACTGAGCGCTTCTCCAGCTGCATCTCCGATTTCATCGTTTTCTTCCATACCGCCACCATGAACAGTCGATTCAGAGCTTTACTCACGATCACAGCCAGTGTTGCCCTGCCGATGCTTGCCGTGTCGCCCGCATCCGCCGTCACGGTGACGGTCGGCTCCATCGATTACGACGTGACCTTCTTCATGGGCACGTACAGCGACAACGCAGCCCTCTTCCAGACCCCTCCCGCCGGCAAGATGCCCTGGTGGGGGGACAGTACCGGTGACCTGGCTGCAGAATTTGCCGGACAGGTCTACGACTTGCTCGGGGAGGGCCCAACAGCTGGTTATGGCCCTGTCTTCGCCTATGCACTATCCGTTAACGACGTTCTGGGCATTGCCCAGAATCTCACCGATCCGCTCAGCCAGATCGATGAAACGATTGCAAATGATGCTTCTGTGAACTATGCGATCGCCATGCCCCTTAGCCCAGCCCCCACCTCCGTTCCAGCTCCCCTGCCGGTCTTCGGAGCAGCGGCAGCCTTTGGCTGGTCGCGGCAGCTCAGGAAAAGGATCGGTGGATCGCAGCGGTGAAGCTTGGTTGATCGTCTTCCTTGGCATCCAGGATCTCAGCCTGGTGCATCAGGTCCTTCACCTGCCTTGCTGAGAGCACCAAGGTATATGGTCCGGCGCACCCTGGTTATTCCGAAGGGGGTAACAGGGTCCGCAGCCCCGCCTCGTCGATCACCGAAACCCCCAGAGCCTCTGCCTTGCTGAGCTTGCTGCCGGCTTCGGCTCCGGCCACCACGTAGCTCGTGCGTTTGCTCACCTGAGGTGGTCTTGTTTTTCTGGACAGGGTCCATCCATAACCTCTGAGGCGGGGCACCGCCCCTGAGAAGAAGCTCCCACCGTGAGCAAACGCCGCACCCATAGCCCCGTGGATGGCCGTCACCACCAAAGCTCCACACCACCCCCCCCACCCTTGGGTAGCAGCAGGCGAGCGACCGTCCGCCGTCCTGTGGGTCAAGCGACTCCTCTGTCCCGCCAGTGCACACCGGGACGTACTGGCCGGTCACGGTGTCGATCCGTTCGAGGGGCCAGCCTCCGGCGTCGAGGTGCCAGAGGTAGCGGGTCATGGTGGTGGAGCGACTGCCTACAGGGTTCCCGGGGGCGGACAGGGGCCCCGAGGATGGCCATAGGCCCTGTCGACCCGATGTGCTTCCTTTCCCTACTCGGCTCAGCCTTCGCTGGACTGACCCTGCTCACCCCCCTGGCCGCCTCGGCCGCCACAGTGATCTCGGTCGGTGACGGTGACAACCTCCGAGTCCTTGACCGTGGCCAACGGCTCACGATCCGGGTGGCCTGCATCGACGCCCCCGAGATGGCGCAACCCCCCTACGGCCAGCAGGCCCGTGACGCCCTCCAACAACTGCTGCCGGTCGGCTCCACTGTCACGCTGAGAACCCAGACCAAGGACCGCTACGGCAGGACTGTTGCCGAGGTCTTCGCTCCAAACGGTGCCAACGCCGGCCTCACCCTGGTTCACCAGGGCAACGCCTTCGCCTACCGGCAGTACCTGCGCCAGTGTGATCAGTGGGCCTATCTCGATCGGGAGAAGCTGGCCGAGCGCTACCGCGTAGGGGTGTGGAGGTTCGAGGGTGGGATCCAGCGCCCCTGGAACTGGAGAGCCGCCAACAGAGGTGCGCAGCGCCAGCCCACCCAGCGCCCGGTCACGCTGACGATCATCAACGACAGGTCAGCCCCCGTTCCCAGTCCAGGCTGGCGTTGGTACTGCGCCAACCTTGGCTCCTGGGAGCGGGCACAACAGTTGCTGCGCGAGGGGCACACCTACCTCGATGGTGACAGCGACGGCGAAGCCTGCGAGGCGTTGAGGTGAACGCCTCACGCCGAAGCGGTGCCCTGGGCCGGATTTAGTTGGACCGTGAGGCCGCCCCTCAGCTGGTTCGATCGGGAGAGCTGGCAATGGTGACATCCCCCATCAGCTGTGCTGTGCCCCCAGGAGTTGAGATAACAACCCAGCAGTTCAATCCAGGGCCAGCTTTTCCTTCAGTTCGGGAGGGATGTTCTTGGCGTTCTTGAAGGCTGACTTGTCAGGCCATCTGGTTCCCGTGTCCCATTTGATGGCCGCGAGGTCGGCCCCGCTGAGAGCGGCTCCTCTGAGGTCGGCTCCTCTGAGGTCGGCCGAACGGAGGTAGGCCCTGCTCAGGTCGGCCTTTCGGATGTCGGTTCCTCTGAGGCGGGCAGAATTAAGGTTGGTCTTTCTCAGGTCGGCAAAGCTGAGGTTGGTTCCCTGATTCATGTTATGCCCCTCAAGGATCGGGAGGTCTGTTTCTCTCAGGAATTGAAAAAGTAAGTCCCTCCGCTCTTGCCTCACGCCCTTCAACTGGGCTAGGGCGGTAACGGCAAGCGCACGAGCAAGGCTACGCTCCCTAGAGTGAATTTGCTTGACTTTCTCTGCCACCTTCTCTTCCAAGAGTATCTCCTTCATCTCCTTGATGTATTCACGGAGGACTTCGTCCTTCTGATCGTTCTCGGCGATCTGATTTTGTCGATCGTCATTCCAGCGGCCTAGAAGCGAGCCGAGGATAAGAATCGTCAGCGGGACGGAGAGCTTGAGCGAAAACTCCATCCAATCCCATCCGCTTTTATCTGACGCGCCCAGCCAGCGCAACAGGCGAGGGCGCCACCGCAGGAGCAATGGGCTCTTCAGCTCCTGCTGCGCGTCGGTCCAGTTCTGATCGGGGGTGCACCAAGGGCGTAGTTCCGCGAGACGGTATGCTCGCGCGCGGATCACTGCTTCTGTCGGTGGAGGCGTCGGCTCTGGTGGGCGTGGGCCCCACACAAGTCTTCTCCAAGGAGGGAGCTGCCGCATCATCCTAGTTCGCTCCATAAGGTCTTCCTCACCGAAGGGTGCCGTGGAACAGCCCCATTGCACAGCCCGGTCGGATCAGGTGCTCTTCAGCCTGAGGTGAGGTGGTCTGGGTTTTCTGGACAGAGCCCATCGTTACCCCCCAAGGCCGGGCAACGCCACAGAGAGCGGCCTCCTGCCGATGCGTTGGAAATCTGATCTTCGTGATGCGCCCCGGATCGAGCTGCACACCCTCCACCGCCAAGATGAAGAATCGATGGATCGCAGCCCTTCTCACTCTCCCAGTCGCTGTGTTGGGGAGTGAGGCCGCCTACCGGATCGCTCAGCCGTCAACGCGGGCCTTCCCTTCAGGCAACTGCCTCGTCCTTGCCCTGGGGGCACCGTCGAGGCCCGATGGGACAGCCAGTCCCCTTCAGCGCTTCCGGGTGGAAGCCGCCGTAGCCACACTCCGGCAGCAGCGATGCCGTGGGCTGCTCCTCACGGGCGGCGCGGTTCGCAACGACCGGATTGAGGCGGTGACGATGGCCAACCTGGCGAAGACGCTTGGGGTGCCTACCGACCTGATGGTGATCGAACCCAGAGCACGCAACACATGGGAAAACGTGGGCTGTCTCCACGGCTGGCTGCGTCGGGCTGAGCGGGTATTCGTGGTGTCCGACACGCTGCATGCCCAACGGGCCGTGCGCTATGCCTGCCGGCAGGATTCGCGTCTGTGCGGAACGGTGGTGAATGCCGGAGTGGTGCCACCAATCGGGCAGCTCTGGTGGAGCCTTCCCGCCGCCGCATGGCAAGGAGCGGCCTTCCTCCGAGATCGCATCACATTCGAGCGGAATCCTGCGGAGAACGCCCCCCTGTGCGGCAGCGCCAAGAAACCGGAGCAGGCCAGCTGAGCCTTCCGGTGCTCCTCACCAGGGCATGCGCTGAATACTGAGAGGGCTCTGGGTGATCCGGAGCAGGCTCCATGGGTTCCCACTGTGGCCAGCCCTCCCCCGTCACGATTTTCGGCAATCCCAGATTGCCTCACCGACTACCCCGAGCACGAACCTGGCTGCCCTTAGAAGACCAGCGCAAATCACCAGAGGGCTCAGTGCTCCCTGAGCTCTCTGTCCTCCCAAGCCAAATCAAGAAAGTGCAGGAGAACACCTTTGCTTGGATTCACGCCCGATTGCCCTTCGATCTCGGGTGGATTCGGGTATATCCCCGGCAAGTCCGTGCCACTCCCACTCTTCAGAACCCCACCTCATCCAGCATCCCCCGCAGCACCTCGGCGCTGTTCAGCAGCTGCCCCATCTCCTTCTCGGTCAGGGCCATCTGCACCAGGGCGGCGGCGCCGCTGTCGTTGACGATCGTGGGAAGGCTGAGACAGACATCGGGCAGGCCGTAGTGGCCGTGGCTGCGGCTGCTCACGGTCAGCATCTGGTCTTTGCTGCGCAGCACCGCCTCGACGATCTCGGCGGTGGCCAGTCCGATCGCCCAGGAGGTGCTGCCCTTGAGCCGGATGATCTCGTAGGCCGCCTGGCGCACTTCGGCGTGGAACAGCTCCTGAAGCTCAGGGTCCGCCAGGGTGCGGCTGCCTTCCCAGCCGCCATCGACCAGCCCGGAGCCAGCCACCGTCACCCGGCTCCAGAGCGGCACCTCCGAATCGCCGTGTTCGCCGATCACGCAGGCCTGGACGTCGTGGGGATCGATGCCCAGCCGGCGACTGATGGCCATGCGGAACCGGGCCGAATCGAGCACGGTGCCCGAGCCGATCACCCGATGGGGGGGGAAACCGCTCAGCTGGCCGGCGATGTGGGTGAGCACGTCCACCGGGTTGCTCACCACCAGCAGCACCGCCCGGGGGCAGTGGAGTGCGATCGGTGGCACGAGCTTGCGGAACAGGGCCGCATTGCGCTCGATCAGCTCCCGCCGCGACTGGCCCGGCTGCTGGGCCACACCGGCGGTGATCACCACCAGGTCGGCATCACGTCCCTCCGCCTCCACGCTCCCGGCCCGCAGGTCGGTGCGGGGCAGAAACGGCAGGCCATGGCAGAGGTCCATCACCTCCCCCTCCAGCCGGTCCTGGGCCACATCCACCAGCACCAGCTCCTCTTGGCACCCCCGATGCAGGATCGCCACGGCGCAGGCCATGCCCACGGCGCCGCAGCCCACGATCACCACCTTGCGGCCGGGCAGGGTGCGCCCCCGCGCCTGGACGCCGGTGGGCAGCAGCAGGTTGCAGAAAGGGGCGGCGGAGTCGTCGCCGACGGCAGGGGTGAGATCAGGCACCGGCTTCACCGATCAGAGCATCGCGCTGGAGCAGCGCCAGCACCTCCTGGATCTGGGCGGCCCGGCCCGGTTGTAGGGAAAGCTCGTCGCCCAGGGTGGTGAGGAAGGTGGCCTCTTCCGGTTTCACCTCCCGATCGCACAACACCAGCTGAACGGCCAGGCCGTAGGCCACCTCCTGTTGCGCGGCCGTGAGGACAGGCACGGCTTGGCGGATCAGTTCCTGCCAGTGATCACGGCGGAAGAGATGCAGTAGACCATCGATGAGCTCAGCGAAGGCCACCGGCGTCATGCTCCGGTAGGGGGAGCGGTGGACCAGGTGCTCCTTGAGAATGTGTGCCTCCTCACGGCCGAAGTTACTGTCGCAGCACACAGCAGCCAGGGGAATGGCGGCAAAGGCCTCGGCGGGGGTCATGGAGAATGCCCGATAGGTTGCATTCATTACAGCTCCGAGCGAACAACCTGGTACCCAGTGCGATACAAACATTGGCGATTTCCGGAATGTTCGCCGACGCTTGCAGGCATGATCGATAACCAGAAGCGATAGGGAAATCCCATCCTGTCAAGATGTCCGATAGACGCCAGTGCGTGATCTCTGATGCAGACAGCACGGCGCCTATCGAGGACCAGAGCTGTAAGCAACTAAGTCTTGATACAGGAGCGGCTTCAAAACCAATCCGGGATCTCTTCCACTCTTCCCTTCCCATCATCCAGGGGGGTCCGCCGTTGGAAGTCCAACGTGGTGCTGCGACGTTGCAGGCCGTCGGCGGTGACTGCCTGGATGGGGTAGATCTGTCGTCCATCGGGGAAGGCCATCTCCAGGCGGAAGGTGCCATCGGCAGAGAGGGGAACCGGTTCCCCGCCGATCGTGAGCTGAGCGGCTGGATCGGTGGCTCCATAGACGATGAGCTCGGCATCGGCCACCAACCAGAACGAGTGCCGCCGCCTGGACACTCCCCCGCTCCCCGAATCACTTCTGCCGCTGGACCACACCCCTCCGCCTGAAGTTTCATGGCCGCTCGCTCCATGGAAAGGAGGACCGGGCGCATGGAACACCTCCGATCCATTGCGGTGGCCCCTCCATGACGCTGTGCCCCTTTGGTACAGCCGTTCATGAAGTCCAACCCGATCGGAATACCCAGCTCTTCCCTGCGCCATGGGCTCACCTCCTGCCATGGTGAATGGCTTATACCGAGCCAGAATTCCCTCGCTCGGATGAATTCCAGGAATCCTGGCCACCGTGGAGCAGGCCAGGGAGATCCAGCCTCCTGGGTCATCGGTGCGGTAGCCGAGTTCCACCCGGTAATCGCGATCGCAGAGGGGTACTGGCAGGTACCACTCCGTGGCACTGCTTTCCACCACAATCTCCTGAAGCGTCTGGGGATGGGCAGACCCCCCGACCAGACCGGTGACATCGGCCACGCGCAGGCACAATTCCTTGGCACCCCTTGCCAGTGCCTGCTGGCGGTCGCTTGAGTTGATCTTCCAGTACACGACGGCCCACTGTGGATCCCGGGGCAGAAACTTGACGCATGTACCGATCGTCTCAGAGCTGAGTGTGACGGATCCTTTCTTAGGATCCGAAGCATCGGATAGCGCTGAGTCAAGTGGTCTTGAGGGGCGACGGACCTTGAAGACGTCCGTCAGTGCGCTCAGCCGGTTCCTTGATAAATCTACAAGCTTCTGGAAAAGGACAACTGAGGATCTCATCGGCTCCAGCGGCTGATACACCCTTACAAGCTGTGTGCTGGAGTAGGCCACTGAGGTGATCCCCGACACTTCATAAACCCGCATTGAATGCCCTGCATGCCATCAACCCTTGCCACATCTGAAGGCAGTGAGACAGGATGGCAAATGGATAAGGATGATGATTCATTTCGGTTCCTGTGGTTATGTAAGAATTGCCGAGCGCGGTCCAGTTCACTTGCTCCAATGCGTTAGTGCGGCATTGCCTTTCTTCCCCATCATGGTGAGGTTGGAATGGTGGGAAGCGGATGTCAAAAGCACGTCATGACGGCGCTGCAGGTTTCTGACGGCAGCAGCGCCCATTTAGGCGCTGCTGTGACACCGGAAGGGGTGAACTTCTGTGTCTATTCCAAGTTCGCCACCAAGGTCGAACTGCTGCTTTTCGATCAAGAGAACGCCTCTGTCCCAGGTCACGTCGTCGCGTTGGATCCGGCGAGGCACCGCACCTACCACTACTGGCATTGCCACGTCGCGGGGCTGGGCCCGGGTCAGATCTACGGCTATCGGGTGCATGGCCCCTGGCAGCCCGAGCACGGTCTCCGCTTCGACGGCCGCAATCTGCTCCTGGATCCCTATGGCCTGGCGGTGGTCACCCCCCCAGGCGCCTCTAGCCAGGGGGGGCGCTCCAGCGCAGGAGACCTGGCGACGGCGATGAAGAGCGTGGTGGCCGATCCCACTCTCTACGACTGGGGGGACGACCAACCCCTGCGCAGGCCCCGCCGGGAAACCGTGGTGTACGAGCTCCATGTCCGCGGCTTCACATGCCACCCCAGTTCTGGCGTGGCGGCTGAGCGCGCCGGAACCTACGCCGGTCTGATCGAGAAGATCCCCTACCTGCAGGACCTGGGAATCACAGCGGTGGAGCTGATGCCGGTGTTCCAGTTCGATCCATTGGACGCCCCACCAGGCAGAACGAACTACTGGGGCTATTCGCCAATCTCCCTGTTCGCCCCCCACCCCGGCTACAGCTCCCGCACCGATCCGCTTGGGCCGCTCGATGAGTTCCGCGATCTGGTCAAGGCCCTGCACCGGGCCGGCATCGAGGTGATCCTCGATGTTGTGTTTAACCACACAGCCGAAGGCGACCACCGAGGGCCCAGCTTCTGTTTTCGGGGACTGGCCAACGAGGCGTATTACCTCCTAGAAGCGGATCGGAGCCGCTATGCCAATTTCAGCGGTACCGGCAACACGCTCAACGCCAACCATCCGATCGTGCGACGGCTGATCCGCCACAGCCTGCGCTACTGGGTGAAGCACATGCATGTGGATGGGTTCCGCTTTGATCTGGCGTCGGTGCTGGCCCGCGACGAGGACGGCCGGCCCTCGCCCCTCCCTCCAGTGCTGTGGGACATCGAGACCGATCCCCGCCTGGCTGGTACCAAGCTGATTGCGGAGGCCTGGGATGCGGCCGGGCTCTACCAGGTAGGCAGCTTCATCGGCGACAGCTGGCAGGAATGGAATGGCCGCTTCCGCGATGACATCCGTCGCTTCCTCAGGGGCGATCCTGGCCAGGTGCCGATGGCGGCCCTGCGCATGCTCGGCAGCCCCGACATCTACGGCCACGAAGAGCGGGAGGCAGAGCAGAGCGTCAACTTCATCACCTGCCATGACGGCTTCACCCTTGCCGATCTGGTGGCCTACAACAACAAGCACAACGACGCCAACGGCGAGGAGAATCGCGATGGTGCCGATGACAACGCCAGCTGGAACTGTGGGGTGGAAGGACCAAGCAGCGATCTCGAGGTGCTGGCACTGCGCCAGAAGCAGATCCGCAATTTCTTGACCTTGCTGATTCTGGCCATCGGCACTCCCATGCTCACCATGGGGGATGAAGCCGGCCGTTCCCAGCAGGGCAACAACAATCCCTACGGGCAGGACAATGAGATCAGCTGGTTCGACTGGAGTCTGCTGGAGCGCCACGCGCCGCTGCACCGGTTTGTGAAAGAGTTGATCGCTCACCGGATGCGTCGCGACATCGTGATTGGCCAACGGCAACTGAGCCTCAACGATCTGCTGCTGAAGAGCCACATCGAATGGCATGGCGTTGCCCTCCACGAACCGGACTGGGGGCAAGACTCCCATTCGTTCGCCGTAAGCATCACAAGCTACGACAATCGCTTCCGGCTGCATTGCATCGCCAACGCATACTGGGAGAGTCTCGATTTCCACTTGCCGCCTGCCGATGGGGGCGGCACTCCCTGGCGCCTGTGGATTGACACCGCTCTGCCTTCCCCACTCGACATCAGGGCCTGGGGGAGCGCACCAGCGGTCACCACCTCAAGCTACAGGGTGCAGGCCCGCTCGGTGGTAGTGCTGTTCGTGCTCGTTAACGGCGGTGGGGCACCTAGTTGATCCCCAACATGACTGGTAGATTCCAGTCATGTTCACCTCCCCTCGCTACACCGAGGCCCTTGGCTGGGCGGAACAACTGCATCGGCATCAATTCCGCCATGGCACGGCAATCCCGTTCCTCTCCCATGTGATCAGTGTGAGTGCTCTGGTGTGGGAAGACGGTGGCAACGAGGATCAGGCCATTGCTGGCCTGCTCCACGACTCCATCGAGGATGCGGGTCAAACGCATGCCTCGATCATGGAACGGTTCGGGCTCAATGTGGCCAACATTGTAAGCGACTGCACTGATCCCGGAAAAGTTCAAGGCGATGGGCCGTTGGACCCTTGGAGCCTGCGCAAGCAGCGCTTCATCGGGACGTTGCAGCAGCTTCCGGAAGCTTCTTTACTGGTAACAGCAGCTGACAAGGCCCACAACTGCCGTAACCACCTACTCGATTCCGGCCCGGATCCCGAAAGATGGAACAGGCTTGGGCCAGGATTCGATGGTTTGGCCTGGTACTTCTGGAGCCTGCACGTCCAGCTCCATTCCCTGTTGCCAGCCAGCCGCTCTGTTCAGCGTCTTGGCGATGCGGTTCGCGCCATCCTGGCCAGCCCACACCTAGGTGCACGTTTGCCAGCAGGTCAGGATCCGGAGGAATGGGTTGCCACATACCTGAATCGGCAAAAGACTCATCCCAATGCTTGAGGTGTTCTAGCCATTCTTGCCTGCACAACTTCCTAACTCCCAGGCGAGGCATAAACCCCGATACAGGCTCCCAGCCTTGAGAAAACACCGCATCCCCAACCACGATTTCCATGCGCGGCTTGGCAGGCAGAACATCAGTAGCACCGGAACCATCCGGGTGAATTCTGCCACCACCTATATGGAGAGTCTGATCAGGCGGGCCAGCGGAAGATGAAGCCGCTGGAGGGCGCACGCGGGCTGAATAAGTAGCGCCGAAGGGGGCTATGGAAGCAACTCCACGACGGCCTGGAGATGGCCAGCACCAGTTGCTACCCGCTGAGGCCAGTCCCGCTTCATAGGACGATTTCGGTCACCAGCAGGTATCCCTTCCATGATTCCGAGCACGTAATGAGCATTCCGGAGAAGTCCAGTGTGATCCGCCAGACCTTCCAATCCCCCAAGCACTCAGTCCCATAAACCCAACTCCCCAAGAGCATCATGTCTCTCCCTAGGCATCGCTTTCTGGGCACAGCGCTGCGACACTGTCTGCCGAGTGATGACGGACCAGCCAAAACCCCGTCCGCGCGGGCAATCCTGTATGTGGTCTCCCAAAGCTTTTGCCACTATTCACAAAGAGAGCAATGTCGTACGACCGGCAACGCTTACGGCAGAGCACGGTGTCACGAACAGGATCCGAAACTTGATGGAAATTAGGCTAAGATGACTGATATTTGGATGTGCGTGTGGATGGAATAGAAAGCGCACTACTTAAGTCCCGCCTGGGCATGGCGATTCCCCGAGCTCTCTTGCCCAGTTAAATCTATGTGATTCTCTATTCTACCCAACAATCACTCAACACGCTAGAGACTTTCTATAGCCCGTTTATGCCATTCACCTGAGGCTTTGCATTGACCAAATACGTTCTCGCCTGGATTCCGATGCTGGTCATCGCCGTCGCCAACGGTGCTCTCCGGCAGTTGATCTTCGCGAAGGTCATGTCAGAGCTTCGCGCTCATCAGCTCTCGACCCTCATCGGCTCGATGTTCATGGGGCTTTTTATCTGGTTGATCGTGCACATCTGGCCCCCATCATCAGGCCACCAGGCTCTTCTCGTTGGACTCATCTGGCTTGGACTCACGGTGGCCTTCGAGTTCTTCATGGGCTTAGTGCTACAGAATCGTCCTTTAGCGCAGGTCCTCGACCAATACAACCTCCTCGCCGGGCGCGTATGGGTTCTCTTCCTCGTCTGGATCACCATCGCGCCGTGGCTGTTTTTCCGTCTCCAAATCGGTGCTTGAAGCTGGATACAGCTGAATTGGAAGATTGCCACATTCGAGAATATCTAGGTACAACCACAACTCAAGAGGTCTATATGGCAAAATCCAAGCAACTTGGCGGTCTTATTGGCCCCACTCAAGGCCTGATTCTTGTCTCCGAGTTCCCGTTGGTTCAGCCTCACCTTTATGACTCTCAGATACCATCAGTCATCTATCTTTCAGGGGTGATCATGTTTGTCGCAGGCTTCGCTATCGCGCGAGCACATAATGTATGGGAAAAGAAGTGGACTGTGCTGATTACTCTTGACGGTTGGTCTTTGCTTCTCTTGGGCCTAATTCGAATGTTCGCGGCAAGTCAGTATCAGCAGGCCATCCAAGGCGCGAGTTCAGTGACTCTGATTATTACAGAGATCTGCCTCTTAATCGTGACTTTTATTATCACCTTTAAGTCATATCGCCCAGTCACAATACCAACTGAGTGACTCTGCGCTAGCCGATGCCTCCGTCCGACGAACTTCAGTTAAGCTCGTCATCTTGTACGATGTCAGCCGAGGGGAAATGAATCGTGTAAGTCGGCTTCATCTTGCCATGGCCATTTTTCAGCTCAATCGGTCATAGCTACGCATCAAATGGCACGAGGCCCCCTGAGGATTCCCCATAATCAAGGGGTTTCCAGTTTGGTTACAGAAGCCGCTAAGGGTGTTGCGTATTAGATCCATATAAAGGAATAGCATTGATTATGGAAGCAGGGATAATATCAGGGTTTATTGTCTGACGAGCTAAGAATTAGCTCCTGCCATTCTGGGCCAACTCTGGCTTCGATGTACTCTTGAATTAATTGGCATACCACTTGAGAGGGTGTGACCTCTTCCACCTTGCAGAGCGCCTCGAAACAGGCTTTCTTCCTGGAGTCAATCAGGACGCTCATGCGCTCTGTCCTTTCTTTGCTGGGCAACTCGGTGAAATCATCCATGGAGGGTGTTGTGGCAAGCCTGCTGAACTGGCGTGCACTCGATTGGCACCCAGCGCGAATCATATAACACAGCATGACACTGAGTTGTCCCATCTCATCTCTGAGGTGGGCCTTTCTGGACGGAGCTCATCTATCCGGCGACAATCTGGTTGAGGGGTCGCGCCAATCAGGTTGACCCCTCCTGAGGGGCTGCGCTGAATCCGGTTGCCATGCGCAGGGCACCGGGCCATGCCTGCTCCCCTCACCGCTCAACAGATTGCGCTGTACATGTCCAAACGA
>CALSAP010000034.1:0-26781 GCA_943372935.1 Synechococcus sp. UW140 | reverse complement strand
CATACGCTTGAAGCTGTCAGCGACGACGCCGGAAAGGGCATCGATCTGACCAGCGTTGAGGAATTCGCCGCGGGCATCAGCCTGAGCAACGACCTTGGTGAAGGCGTCGAACATTGAGTTAGCTCCTGTTCTCGACGTCGAACGTCGGGATTGGGTGGGTAAGGGGGGGGTGAGTCTGTTGCGTCAGCCTGGTGGTGGCCTGGCTGACGTCGACTGCGTCGTTGCTTTCGATGATCGCCTGGCCTCGGCCGGGCATCGCTCCGAAAGACCTACCTATTGTTGTGCCCCGCGTCCAAGGGATGGGGGGACCTTAATAAATGGTCACTAGCTCCAGGATCCCAGCTGCTGCAGCCGTTCTGCCCCGGTTCGCGCATCCCTGGGTTCAAGCTGAACGGTGGTCCTGGCGGTTCGGTGTAGGGCACCTTTGGCCGGTGTCCCGCCTGCCCAGCAAAAAGGGCCCCCTCGTCAGGGACCCTCTAGCGGCTGCAGGCGTCGGGGACGGTGGAGTCTGGGACTCAGCCGTCGTCCCTCGCCTTGCCTTACCCCTTGCGGGGGGCCGGCTGATCCGGGCTTCCACCGCCGGTCACGGAGACGCTGACGATCCGACCACCCAGGGAGTGGACCAGACGCATGGTCTCGTTCATGCGGGTGAAGGGCACGTTCATGATCAGGTCCGCGGTGCGGGAATAGTCGTTGTTGCTCACACCGGTGACGGTGAGGGCCACCTGGCGGGAGCTGCTGAGGCCGGTGCCTCGGGTACCTGCGGAAACCTTCATGGATTCGGTGGGGTAGGGGGAAAAGGCTGGATGTGAAGTCGGTTCAGTTGACCGGGGTGATGCTGGCGATGCGGCCGCCTTCCCGCAGGATCTGCTGCTGGGTCTGCAGCAGCTTGTTGAAGGGGATGAAGCGCACCCGGTTGCTGCGCTTGTGCAGGCGGTAGTTGTTGAAGCCGGCGATCTCCACCCGGAAGGTGCGGCCCTCTTCGCCGGCCCCCACGCCCTGGCGGGTGACGCCATCGGTGCTGACCTTGCGGAACACGCTGCCCCGGGCGTTGGGGCTCACCACCGGCAGGGGGGCTTCCGCATGCACGGAGGGATTGAGGCGGGACTGGTTCTTGAGAAGATCACCGCGCACTGAGGCGCCCACACCCCGGGTGAGCTGGAGCATGTAGGAGAACTGCAGGCCCTGCTGGCCGGAGGAATAGTCCCAGCCGTGCAGGTAGGGCACCACCTCTTCGCCAAAGCGGGTCTGATACTCGGCGCTGTCGAGGTAGGAATCGATCTCGGCGTCGTAGCCCTTCTCCTGCAGGATCGTGAAGTGGTGCAGCATCTCAGCCTTGTTCTGGGGGGCCCGGCCCAGGAGATGCTTGAAGTTCAGCTCGATGAAGCGGTAGGGATTGCAGTTCTCGAAGAACTTGGCCTTGTACAGGCCACTCTTGGCCACCTGCCGGACGAACTCCCGCACGCTCAGGTAGCCGCGCTTGAACAGGGACTCCGGACCCGTGAGCCGCTCGCTGGCCATCACGTACTGGTTGCCGAGCACCTGCTTGTAGACGGCGCGGATCAGGGCGGCCTTGTCGTTTTCGGTGGCGTTCGTCCAGTTTTCCTTGTTGCGGTCGCTGGAGAAACGCTCGATGCCCAGATAGGCAGCGTTGGCAAGTGTCATGAGCGTGGGGGGCCGGAGGGAGAAGCGTTGGTTAGGAGGTCGGAGGGCAGGGCGCGTGGCCACTGCGCGATCGGCAGACGCCTTCGAGGACGGCTGCAGCAAACGTCCCGATCATGGGCTGCAAGGCGGATCCTATGGGCCTGTCCGCTCGCCACGACAGGGTTTTCAGAATCGTTACAAACCCCACGCCGGTGCTCCTCCGACCGACCCCGTCAGCCCCTGGGGTTGTGCCCCCTGGCGGGCTGGCCCCACCCCGATACCATCCGGCCATCATCCCGGTGCCGTCATGACTGCTGTTGTGCCCCTGTCCGAGGACGCCTCCCTGCGGTTGGCCGACCAGCTGCAGGTCCTCTCCCAGGTTGCCGAAGCGCTCACCTACCGCCTGCTGGAGCTTGAGGAACGGCTGGAGGGCCAGGACGAGCGGATCGGCGCACGGTTGCAGCAGGCCGCCGGCCTGGAGGCGGCCCATGGTGTGGCCATGGATCAGCGGCTGGGCGACACCGAAGAGCGACTGGCCAGGATCGAAGCGGCGCTTCGGGGTCTGGATCGCAGCGGGGCGTCCCGCCATCTGCAGGCGGTGCAGCCGCCGGCGCTGCAGCAGGAGCTGCCGGGCTCCCTGCGCGAGAAGGCAAGCTTCGATCCGGGCTCGGACGACACCGACCCCTTCCTCGACGAGGGGGAGCAGCCCTTCATGGACGAACTGATCGCCGGCTGAAGCCCCGGGACGCCTCCCTGGCCTCCGCCGTCAGTTCTCCACCCAGGCCGGGGGGATGTCGCCGCTGTAGTCGTGGGTGCGCTCGAATTCGAACGGCCCGGCCAGCGATCCCCACAGCTGCTCATGGGTGGCCGGATCGTGGCCACGATCGATGGTGCGCATGCCCCGGGGGTCGATCTCGAAGCTGCTGACCAGATAGGCGAGGCTGCCCTTGCGCTCCACGAGGCAACGGCAACCGGGTTCCACCTCGCCACTGAAGCCTTCGCCCACCTCCCGCACCAGATAGGTGCAGCCTTCCAGGGGCAGCAGGTCGGCGGCGCCGATGCTCTGACGTCGCCCTTCGTCTTCAATGGCACCCCAGAAACGCTGCTCGTCGCGCAGGGCCTGGTTGTGGATGATCAGCTCGCCGTCGCGCTGTTCGGCCCGGAGCACCCGGATCCGGTAGGGAGTGCCGGGGGTGATGGCGTAGGTCTGCTCAAGGAGCAGCGAACCCGGAGCCAGCTGGGGCAGCGGCCGGAACTTGACCAGGATGTGGGCGTAAAGGGGCGGGTTGTCGAAGGCCTGGGCCTGGTTGCTGAAGCCAGCGCTCAGCTGCTGGATGAGGCGGGCGAGGGAGCTGCTCATGGGGCGCAACCTAGAGGTCGAGCAGGCGGATCCGGAAGGCGCCCACCTGGCGGGCCGTGGCCGGATCGCCCTGGGCGAAGGGGTGGTCAGCCACGCAGCCGAGGATGGCTTCAAGCTTCTCGGCGGCCGACAGTCCGTGGGACGGATCCTCGCGGCTGTGGGCCTGCCAGGCTTCGTCGAACGCCTGGGCAAAGCTGTCGGCGTTGTTGAAGATCTGGCTGGAGGTCGAAGGCGGCTGGGGCATGGTGTTGGTCTGCAGCGCAGTCCGCACGCAATGCCAGGACCCAGATTTGAACTGGGGACACGGCGATTTTCAGTCGCCTGCTCTACCAACTGAGCTATCCCGGCGCGTCGCCGAAGCGACGCTCGGATCTTAGATCACGGCCCGCTGCGGGATCGGCCCCCAGGGGTGCGCGCCAGGCAGAGCAACCCCACCACCGGCCAGCCGAGCGTTTCCAGGGCCAGGGCGGCGTTGCACCCGGTGGCACCGCTGGTGAGGATGTCATCGACGATCAGGACCGGCCGTCCCGTGGCTTCGCCGGGGCGGGGTCCGCGGCGGCAGTGGAAGGCGCCCTCCTGGTTGGCCAGTCGCATGGCCCGCTTCAGATGATGCTGGCCGAGCACCGGCCGCGACCGCTCCAGCAGCCCGTCGTGGCGGTAGCCCAGCTGGCGCACGAGCTCGCGGCACACCAGGGCGGGCAGGGGGTTGCCGTGCCGCTTCCAGCTCGGCACCGGCACCAGCAGCGGCCGACGCCGCCACTGGGGCAGCCCCTCCGCCAGCACCCGCACCAGGGCGGCGATCCGGGCCTCCTCAGGTCGCTGCCGCAGCCCGAGCAGTAACCGTCGCAGCTCTCCTTCATAGGACCCGGCCGCCCACCACAGCAGGGGCTCGTTGCCCCGCTGGCCACCGGCCGGCAGGGGGAGTTGGCGGCGGCAGGTGGGGCAGGGAGTTGCGGCGCCGTGCTGGGGCGGCTGCAGGCCGCGACACAGGGGACAGGGCGTAGCGGCAATCCAGTCGAGCGGCAGCCGAACCAGGCGGGCGAGGAGGGTCAGGGGTCTGGCGCTGCTGCTTCAAGCCTTCCCGGGGAGCGACCGCAGCATGGCCACCAGGGTGCGGTGGGCGTCTTCGCTGTCGCTGAGAGCGTGGTCGAAGGGCACCTCCACGGGGGCGCCGTCGACCTCCAGGCGCATGGCGTGGGGCTCGACGGCCAGCATGCGGGCCTCCATGGCCTCGCTGCAGCCGCCGTAATGGCGCGCGTACGCCAGAACGGCGGCGGCGTGGTCGTCATTCATGTGCTTGCAGATGCGGTCGCTCACCGCGGCGGTGAGGGGGTCGGCGGCCATGGGGTGGAGGCGGATGGGGGGATTCTGGGCTCAGGCGCCGGCGAACCGCTGCCAGAGCAGCAGGCCCAGACGCACACCGCTGAAGCCCACAAAGCCCGCCAGCACGATGAACAGCGCGATGGAGAGGATCGAGCTGAGGCGTTCGTTCATGGCCGTAGGGGTGGGGATTCGATCTCCATCCTGAAGCTGGCCCTGGCCAGCAGGGCCATGCCCAGGGCCGCCGTGCGTTTCGGCCTGTTCAGCACCGGGATCCCCAGGGCGCGCGTCCGCAGGGCCCGCCACTGGCTGTTGCGGGCGCCGCCACCGACGCTGATCACCCGCTGCAGGGCCGGTGCCCCCAACTGCCGCAGCCGTTGCCAGCCGGTGGCCTCAATGGCGGTGAGGCCCTCGAGCAGGGCCTGCAGGTAGCGGGCATCGCTGACGGGCCTCGGCTCCAGGATCGGCTCCAGCTCCGGGTCGTCGACGGGAAAACGTTCACCTTTGCGGCTCAGGGGGAGCAGCTTGAGCCCCGTCGGGCGGTCCGGAGCGATCTGGCGGCTCAGCTCCGCGATCCGTTCGTCATCGAAGAAGCGGCGCAGCACTCCGGCGCCGGCGTTGGAGGCCCCCCCCGCCAGCCAGCGGCCGGCCACCCGGTGGTTGCTGAGGCCGACGCCGGCCAGGGGCGCCGCCACGAACTGCTTCAGCACCAGGGTGGTGCCCAGCACAGCGATGCCATCACCGGCCTGGGGGTCGGCGGCCAGCACGGCGGCATTCGCATCGGTGCTGCCCGCCACCACCTGGCAGTACCCAGGCAGGCCCAGGCACGCCGCCGCCGCAGGGGCCAGCGTGCCCAGCAGGCTGCCGCTGGAGCGGATCCGCGGCAGCGTCTCCACGCCCAGGCCTGGGGCCACACCAGCGAGCCAGTTTTCCTCCTGCAGATCCCAGCCCAGGCGCACGTTGTTGCCCTCCTCGCCCCAGCGCCAGTCGTCCAGCAACCAGCCCATCAGCCAGTCGGCCTGGTGGCGCAGCAGCAGGCCCGGCCCCAGCCCCGCTTCCCTGGCGAGGGCCAGCAGGCGCAGGGCCCTGGCCAGGCTGCCGCTGGCGCTGGCGGCAGGATGGCTGGGGGCGCCGCCGGAGGCCTGGCCCAGAAGCGCCGCGATGGCCCCGGACTGTTCCGTGCAGGCCAGGTGGTATGGCAGGGCCCGCTCCAGGGGCGGCGGCAGCAGGCCGCCATCGGACCCGCAGGCCAGCAGGGTGCCGGAGGTGCCATCGATGGCGATGGCACACGCCCGGCGGCGGATTGCTTCGGGAACGGTGGCCAGAAGCGCGATCAGCCCTTGCCGCCAGGCGCCAGGTTCTTCCAGGTGACCGGGGTAGGGGGATTCCCGGCTCAGAAGCGGATCGTCGGGCTGGCCGCCGGCGGCACCGGCTTCCGCCAGAACGGCCAGGCGCACGCCGCTGCTGCCGAGGTCAACCCCCAGAAACAGCGCTGACACGGCTCGCCGTGGCCTGCTTCAGGGTGGCGGCGATGGCGGTCACGTCCTCCCAGGGAAGGTCGAGGTCCTTGCGGCCGAAGTGGCCGTAGGCCGCCACATCCTGGTAGAAGCGTCCGCCCCGCTGCTGGGGCAGTTCCCGCAGGCCGAAGGCCTCGATGATCGCGCCGGGGCGCAGGTCGAAATGCTCCTGCACCAAGGCGGTGAGGTCGGCATTGTCGAGGGCACCGGTGCCGAAGCTTTCCACCAGGATGCTCACCGGCCGGGCCACGCCGATGGCATAGCTGAGCTGCACCTCGGCCTTGTGGGCCAGACCTGCCGCCACAAGCGCCTTGGCCACATAGCGGGCCGCATAGGCGGCGGAGCGGTCCACCTTGGTGGGGTCCTTGCCGGAGAAGGCACCGCCGCCGTGGCGGGCATAGCCGCCGTAGGTGTCAACGATGATCTTGCGGCCCGTCAGGCCGGCGTCGCCCTGGGGGCCGCCCACCACGAACTTGCCGGTGGGGTTGACGTAGAAGCGGGTGCCTTCCTTCGTGGGCTTCAGGGGCAGATCGGCGGTGGCGGGGAGCACCACGTGCGTCCACAGGTCGTCCTTGATACGCTGCTGCACGGCCTTCTCATCGCTGAGGCCCTCCACTTCAGCGGTGTGCTGGGTGGAGATGAGGATCGTGTCGATCGCCACGGGGAGATTGTTCTCGTACTCCACACTCACCTGGGTCTTGCCGTCGGGGAGGAGGTAGTCGAGGCTGCCGTCGTGCCGCACCTGGGCCAGCCGCAGGGCCAGCCGGTGGGCCAGGCTGATCGGCAGGGGCATCAGCTCCGGGGTTTCGTCGCAGGCGTAGCCGAACATGATGCCCTGGTCGCCTGCGCCCACCTTGTCGAGGGGGTCGCCGTCGTGGTCGTCCGCCTCATCCACGCCCTGGGCGATATCGGGCGACTGTTGATCAAGGGCGATCAGGACGGCGCAGCTCCTAGCATCGAAGCCACCGGCGCGGGCGCCGGTGTAGCCGATCTGTTCGATCACCCCCCGCACCAGGGTGTTGAAGTCGACCCGCGCGCTGGTGGTGACCTCCCCTGTGATCAGGCAGAGGCCGGTGTTGACCACCGTCTCGCAGGCCACCCGGCTGGCGGGGTCCTGGGCCAGCAGGGCGTCGAGCACGGCATCACTGACCTGGTCGCAGATCTTGTCGGGGTGGCCTTCCGTCACCGATTCCGAGGTGAAGACGAAACGGCTCATGGGGGAATGCGATCAATCGATGGGTGAGCATATTCCAAAAGGCTGGCTGGCCCGGGTAGGGATGGACGGAGCCGTCAGCGTCGAGACGCTTTGGGACACCACGGTCAGCTCCTGCCAGTGATCCAGCTGCAGGAAGGACGCATCCAGCTCCACGGGCCGCCGCCATCCGGCCCGGTAGCCCAGCACCACCGGCACCCTGGCGGCCCGGGCCATGCGCAGGTCGCTGTTGGCGTCACCGATCAGGGCACAGCTCTCCACGGCCACGCCCAGTTCGGCGCACAGGCCATGGACGGCGGCGGGGTCCGGTTTGCGGGGCTGATGTTCGGCGCTCCAGATGGCCTGCACGTAGGCGGCCAGATCATGGGCCGCCAGAAAGGCTTTGATGCCGTCGACATGGTCGTTGCTGATCACGGCGCAGCGCACCCCCGCCCGCCGCAGGGACTCCAGCAGCGGACGCAGACCGACGGTGGGGGCCGGCCGCTGCTCGCTTCCCTGGCCGTGCAGGGCGTCGGTACGGACGAACACGGTTTCGGCCATGGCCAGGGCTTCGGGCCAGCCCAGTCCCACCTGCACAAGGGCGGTGGCGGTGGCCACCAGGTTCTGGTCGCGGCTGGCCACCGCCATGGTGCCGGCGGGATGGACGCCTTCAGGGGCAAGGCCGTAGGCGCGGTGCAGCAGGTCGCCCAGGTCGCGATGACGCTCCGGGTAGCCGGTGGCCAGATCGGCCAGGGCCAGACAGTGCAAGACCCTGGCCTGGGCCAGGGCCACGAGCATGGGCTCGCTGTGGCTCATGGTGCCGTCCTTGTCGAACAGCACCGCCTCCAGAGAACGATCCCCGCAGGGAAGCGGTGTGCCACGCAATGACAGAAGCACCATCGTCAGAGGGCCGGAGCCAGGGGGTTCATTCGAGCGAGACACCCATGGGCTCGTTGTCCTCAGCCTGCTCAAGCAGCATCTGCTTGTAGCGGGCGGCCATTTCCTCGGCCTTGTCGAACACCTTCTGGGGATCGCTCAGCATGTCGCCGGGTTCCGGCTCGAGGGCCTTGGTGGACAGAGAGATCCGGCCCCTCTCGGCGTCGAGATCGATGATCATCACCTTCATCTGATCGTTGACATTGAGCACCGTGTGGGGTGTCTCGATGTGCTCGTGGCTGATCTCGGAGATGTGCAGCAGACCGCTGACACCGCCGATGTCGATGAAGGCGCCGTAGGGCTTGATGCCCCTGACCGTTCCCAGCACCACTTCGCCCACTTCGAGGCGATTCATCTTGCGCTCCACCAGGGCGCGGCGGTGGCTCAGCACCAGGCGGTTGCGCTCTTCGTCCACCTCCAGGAACTTGAGGGGGAGGAAGTCGGCCACGAGCTCCTCCTTGGCCTTGCGGGTGCTGATGTGGCTGCCGGGGATGAAGCCCCGCAGGCCCTCCACCCGCACCAGCGCACCGCCGCGGTTGGTGGCGAACACTTCGCTGTAGATGGTGGCGTCTTCCTTCTGCAGCTGGCGCACCCGCTCCCAGGCGCGTTGGTACTCGATGCGGCGCACCGACAGGGTGAGCTGGCCGTCTTCGTTCTCCTCGCTGAGGATGAAGAATTCGCGCACCTCCCCGGGCTCGAGCACGTCGGAGAGATGCTCGACGCGGTTGATCGACACCTCCTGCAGAGGCATGAAGGCGGCGGTCTTGGCGCCGATGTCGATCATGGCGCCCTTCGATTCAAGGGCGAACACGGTGCCGTTGACGACGTCACCCGGCTTGAAGTTGTAGTCGTACTTGCTGAGCAGAGCCGCGAACTCGTCCAGCGTGAAGCCCACACCGTCGCCGTCCCGAGCGCTGACCCTGCTGCTGGAGTCGTCGGCGCTGGGCACCTCTTCCGGGATTGCCAGATCGAGTTCTGCTGTGGTCTCGATGTCGGCGGCCTCCTCGCTGCTGATCGGCGTGAGGGCCTCGAGGGTGTCGGCTTCGGAAGAAGGAGTGAGGGTCATGGAGCTGGGACGGTCTGCCGGTGGCAGTGCGAAGGAACGGGGTGACTGCCCGCCTGCAGCGCACACCCGATCGATCACTCTATCAATGGGCCGGCAGACCAACCGCGCGACAGCCTGGAACCGGCCTCAGCCGACGACCACCAGGCGGTTCTTGGTCTTGCCCCGGTTGCCCAGGCCTTCCAGGGTGGCCACGAAATCGCTGACGCTCTGGAACTGGCGGTAGACGGAGGCGAAGCGCACGTAGGCGACTTCGCTCATCTCCCGCAGGCGCTGCAGCACCAGTTCCCCGATCTCGTTGCTGCTCACCTCGCGGCCGGCCCGCTGCTGCAGCACCAGTTCGATGTCGTCGACGACGGCCTCCAGCCGGGAGGGTTCCAGGCCTGTTTTCTCGCAGGCCCTCAGCAGACCATGAAGCAGTTTGCTGCGGTTGAAGGTTTCCCTGCTGCCGTTGCGCTTGACCACGGTGATCGGGACGGTCTCGACCCGTTCGTAGGTGGTGAAGCGGAAATCACAGTTGAGGCACTCCCTGCGTCGCCGCACACTGCGTCCGGAATCGGCGGCCCTTGATTCCAGAACTCGGCTATCGGTGTGTTGGCAGGAGGGACATTGCATCCCCGGGCACGCTTCCAAGTGTTGGGAGTGTAAACAGCTACGCGCACAAAGAGAAGGGCTTGACTTCCAGGTGGGAGCCCAGGCAAGAAAAAACCCCTGGTTTCCCAGGGGGGTGAATCAATCCGGAAGCGTGGTCACTTGCCGATTTTCGGGGGATCGCGGAAGGCGATCGCGAAAAAGAGCGTGGAAATGGCCAGGGCCAGGATCAGGATGTAGGCGAAGCTCTCCATGGGAATCCTCGGGGGGGCTGGCGGTCAGCTGAGGGGGGAGCCGGCCGGGGGCACGAAGCCCTCGGGCAGGCGTCGGGTGGAACGGTCGCCCAGCTTGGCGAACAGACCGAATTCCACCTGCTCACCGAGATCGGGGTCGATACCGGCGAAGACATCACGGTAGAGGGTGCGGGCACCGTGCCAGATGTGACCGAAGAAGAAGAGCAGGGCGAAGCAGGCATGGCCGAAGGTGAACCAGCCGCGGGGGGAACTGCGGAAGGTGCCGTCGGAGTGATAGGTCTCGCGGTCGAACTCGAAGGCCTCGCCAAGCTGGGCCTTGCGGGCCAGTCGCTTGACGTCGGCGGGATCGGTGAACGTCTGACCGTTGAGGGCACCGCCGTAGACGGTGGCCGTCACGCCCTGCTGTTCAAAGGAGTACTTCGCCTCGGCACGACGGAAGGGGATGTCGGCGCGGACGATGCCCTGCTGATCCTGGAGGACCACCGGGAAGTTCTCAAAGAAGTTGGGCAGGCGACGGACCTCGAGGTCATGGCCCTCCTTGTCGGTGAAGGAAATATGCCCGAGCCAGGAGGTGGGCAGGCCGTCACCGTTGATCATCGGGCCGACGCGGAACAGGCCTCCCTTGGCGGGACTGTTGCCGACATAGTCGTAGAAGGCCAGCTTCTCGGGGATGGCCGCGAAGGCTTCAGCCTTGGTGGCGCCGTTGTCGATGGCTGTCTGGACGCGACGGTTGATCTCCGTCTTGAAGTAGTTCTGATCCCACTGGTAGCGGGTGGGGCCGAACAGCTCGACCGGCGTGGCCGCTGAGCCGTACCACATGGTTCCGGCGACGATGAAGGCCGCGAAGAACACCGCCGCAATGGCGCTGGCGAGGACCGTCTCGATGTTGCCCATGCGGAGCGCCTTGTAGAGGCGTTCCGGCGGCCGTGTGGTGATGTGGAAGATGCCAGCGATGATGCCCACGATGCCGGCGGCGATGTGGTGGGCCACGATCCCGCCCGGGTTGAAGGGGTTGAAGCCTTCAGGTCCCCAGGCGGGCTGCACCGCTTCCAAGTGGCCCGTGAGGCTGTACGGGTCAGAAATCCACATCCCCGGTCCGAAGACCCCGGTGAGGTGGAAGGCTCCAAAGCCGAAGCAGCCCAGGCCGGCCAGCAGCAGGTGGATGCCGAAGATCTTGGGCAGGTCGAGGGCTGGCTCCCCGGAGCGGGGGTCCTGCCAGATCTCGAGATCCCAGTAGGTCCAGTGCCAGATGGCGGCCAGAAAGAGCAGGCCACTGAAGATGATGTGGGCCGCAGCCACGCCTTCGAAGCTCCAGAAGCCGGGGTCGACGCCGGTTTCACCGGTGACGCTCCAGCCCCCCCAGCTGCCGGTCACGCCCAGGCGGGCCATGAAGGGCATGACGAACATGCCCTGGCGCCACATGGGGTTGAGGACCTGGTCGGAGGGGTCGAAGATCGCAAGCTCGTAGAGCGCCATGGAGCCGGCCCAGCCGGCTACCAGGGCGGTGTGCATGAGGTGCACGGCCAGCAGTCGGCCCGGGTCGTTGATGACGACCGTGTGCACCCGGTACCAGGGCAATCCCATTGGGGGGTCAGGTCTGGGTTGACAGTTGCCGAAGCCGATCGCCGGAGCGATGACGGCTAAGGAGACGCTCGGTGATTACCGATCCGTGCTGGCGATGGTAAGGGTTGCGGGCAACACCACGGGGCCCCAGGTAACGGACCGCAACGGCGCGCTTCACAATGGACGCCAACCCGTCCCCCCCAGAGGCCTCCGCCATGCCCGTGATCCGGTTTGTCCGTGAGCAGCGCGACGTGGAGTGCTATCCGGGGGAAAACCTGCGTGAGGTGGCCCTGCGCGAGGGCATCGAGCTCTACGGCCTCAAGGGCCGCCTGGGCAACTGCGGCGGCTGCGGTCAGTGCATCACCTGTTTCGTGGAGGTGGTGGAGGGGGGGGCAGGCAACGCCCTCACCGAGCAGACCTCGGTGGAGCTGCTGAAGCTGAAACGGCGCCCCCAGACCTGGCGGCTGGCCTGTCAGGCCCTGGTGCAGAAGTCGGTGATGGTGCTCACCAGGCCCCAGGTGGGACTCGCCGATCGGGAGGGAGAACTGGGCAGGGCCCGTTCCCAGCCCCTGCCGGAGGGCCCCACCGCCTGGCCCGAGCCCCCCGCCGCAGAGGAGGGTGAGGAGCCCCAGGCGTCAGAGACGCCTTCCGAGGCTTCCGGAACTCCATCCACAACGAGCGGTGAAGGGGGCGTCCTTCCCGCCGATGGGCGGTGATACCTTCTCAGAACCTCTCCAGCAGTCATGGAAACCAACGACCTCGGCTTCGTTGCCAGCCTCCTGTTCGTTCTGGTTCCCGCCGTCTTCCTGATCATCCTTTACATCCAGACGAACAGCCGCCAGGGCGGCTGAGTCGGCCTCAGCGCGCCCGCCCCTCCGGCTCCCGAACCAGCAGCACCGGGGCCGGAGCATGGACGCGGATGTAGTCACTCACCGAGCTGCCCAGCAGCTTGTCGAGATCCACCAGGCCCCGGGCCACCAGCGGCCGACGGTCCTGGGAGGCGATCACCACCAGATCGGCCTTCACGTCCTCGGCCGTGCCGCAGACGCCCCGGGCGATGTCACCGGTGCGGTGCAGGCCCTTCATCTCCACCCCGAAGCTGCGGGCCCGCTGGATGGCCTTCAGCAGCACCTCATCTCCGGGAGTGCGCCCCCCCCGGGAGGGGGTGATGTCCTGGCGGGACACGTGCACGCCGGTGAGGCTGCCGCCGGGGATCCCCTGAACCAGCTCACAGGCCAGCCGCAGGGCGTCATCGCCCACCCCGGTGCCGTCAATGGCCACCAGGACCCGATTGATGGCCTTCACGTAAAGGTCGTCGCGCACCAGCAGCATGGGCCGGGTCGACAGCTGGAAGACGTACTGACTGGTGCTGTTGCCCAGGATCGACTGCAGCCTGCCGAGGCCCCGCGATCCCATCACGATCAGATCGGCCTCCAGCTCATCAGCCACCTTCAGCACGGTCAGCTTGGTGTCGCCCTCGCGCACCACGGTGTTGACCTCGCCTGGGGTGAGACCGAGGCGCTCGATGGCCTCCTTCACCAGAATCTCGGCCTGCTGGCGATGGCTTTCCAGGTCGAGCCCCCCTTGCTCGGGAATCACATGCAGCAGGTTGATCCGGGCCTGGCGGCAGGGGGGGATGTCGCGCAGGAGGCGGACCATCTCCTCGACATGGCCCTTGCCGGAATCGGCGATCAGCAGGTTGCGGAACACGGACATCAACGTGGCTCGGCATCAGCCTATGGCTGATCCCCTTTCCGCCATCTCCTGTGGTGAAGACCGTGATGCAGTGTTCGGATGAGGCCTGGTGGCACCTGCGGCGGCGGGTGCTGCCCCAGCACACCGACCATGCCGGGGTGATGTGGCACGGGGCCTATCTGGCCTGGCTGGAGGAGGCGCGCGTCGAGGCCCTGGACCGGGCTGGCCTGGCCTACAGCTCTCTCTCCGCCCGGGGGCTGGAGCTGCCGGTGGTAGGGCTGCGCATTGATTACCGCCGGGCCCTGCTCCATGGCGAGAGCGTCGAGCTCCGCAGCCGGGTGCTGCCGCGGCAGGGGGTGAAGCTGCCTTGGCACAGCCAGTTCATCGGCCCCGACGGGGCCGTGGCGGCGGAAGCCAGCGTCGATCTGGTGCTGGTGGATCTCTCCGGTGGCCCCTCGCAGCGGCGCTTGCTGCGACGGTTGCCCCAGGATCTGGAGCTGGCCCTGGCAATCCTGCGCTCAGGCCAGGCCCACGCCCGCGTTCAGCCATAGTACGCTTGTACTGCTGTTCAAGCGGTGGGGCGCGGGGATGGGAGATCTGGTGCAGGGGGCCTTCCCGCGACGCGGGGGCCCGGCCTGGGATCGGCAACGGCGCCTGTGGTGGCTGCTCTGGAGCCGTTGCCCCGGCCTCGGCTGGCAGCGGCTGCGTGCCCTCGAGGCCAGCTGCGGCGGTCTGGTCGCCGCCTGGCAGGCGCCCGCCGATGAGCTGGCCGCGGTGCCGGGTCTGGGGCCGGGGCTGGTGGCGGTGGTGGAGCGGTTTCGCCATCGCTGGGGCCCCCTGCCCCTGGAGGTCTTCGCGCCCCGGTGCCGCTTCGGCCGTGGGGTGATGGTGCCGGGGGATCGGGGCTGGCCTGCGGGTCTGCGGGATCTGCAGCGGCCCCCCCTGCAGCTGTGCTGGCGGGGGCGGGGCAGCCTGTGGCCCCACCTGGGCCTGCGCCGCTCGGTGGCGGTGGTGGGCACCCGACGTCCGTCCCTGCATGGCCTCTCGATGGCCCACGCCATCGGCGCCGCCCTGGCCGAGGCGGGCTGGCCGGTGCTGAGCGGTCTGGCCGAAGGCATCGACGGGGCGGCCCATGAGGGATGTCTGGCGGCTGGGGGTGCCCCGGTGGCGGTGCTGGGCACACCGCTGGGACGCGCCTACCCCCTGCACCACGCGGCGCTGCAGGGTGAGGTGGCCCGCAAGGGCCTGCTCGTGAGCGAGCTGGCCGAGGGCGGTACGGTCCGGCCCGGCAGCTTCGCCGCCCGCAATCGCCTGCTGGTGGCCATGGCGGCCGCGGTGGTGGTGGTGGAGTGCCCGGTGGAGAGCGGGGCGCTGCATTCGGCCGAACTGGCCTGGCAGTTGGAGATGCCGCTCTGGGTGGTGCCCGCCGACGCAGGCCGCGGCTCGGCCATGGGCAGCAATCGGCTGCTGGCCAGGGGCGCCACCCCCCTGCTTCTCCCAGCCGACCTGATCGGCCAGCTGGGCAGGGGCCCGCTGGCCCCGCGGCCCCCCGCAGAAGCCCCCGTTCCGGCCAGGGGGCTCCAGGGGGCAGAGGCCGAGGGTCTGCTGGAGGCAGTGGGCGGTGGCGCCAGCCTCGAGCAGCTGAGCCTGGCTCTGGATCGCCCCATGGCCGAGCTGATGCCCCGGCTGCTGGAGCTGGAGCTGGCGGGGCTGCTGCGGGCCGAGGCCGGCCTCTGCTGGCGCCCCTGCTGAGGCCACCAATGCTGAGAACGCCACTGGTGATTAGGCTCCCCCCATGGTTTCCCAGGTCGGCACCGTCCCCGTCCCCGCGCCCCCGGCGGAGGGCCCTGACGCCCTGCGGATCACGGCGTCGGAGCTGCTGGCCTGGCGCCGCCGCCTGCTGGCCCTCGGTGGGGATGCGGCCGCCCTCGACTGGCTGCTGGATCTGGGCGGTGGTCTGCGATGGAGCCAGTTGCAGGCGCTCTGGTGCCACCCGGAGGCCGAGGTCCGTCTCCAGCGCTCGCTTGAGGGGCTGGAAGTTCTCTGGCGCCGCCACCTCGACAGCCACGAGCCCCTGCAGTACCTGGTGGGCCGCTGCCCCTGGCGCGGCCTGGAGCTGCCCGTGGGGCCCGGGGTGCTGATCCCCCGGCAGGAAACGGAGCTGCTTGTGGATCTGGCCCTGTCCCTGTGGCCATCAGGACGCCCCCAAGCCCGCTGGGCCGACCTGGGCACCGGCTCCGGTTGCCTGGCCATCGCCCTGGCCCGCAGCCTGCCCGCGAGTCGTGGCTTCGCCGTGGAGGCCAGCCCCGAGGCCCTCGCCCAGGCCGGCGCCAACCTGGGCCGCTGGGAGCTGCAGGACCGCGTCTCCCTGCTGGCGGGTGACTGGTGGAAGCCGCTGGCGCCCTGGTGGGGCGCCTTGGACCTGGTGGTGAGCAACCCCCCCTACATCCCCAGCGCCACCCTCCTTGAGCTGGAGCCGGTCGTGCGGGAACACGAACCCCGCCTTGCCCTCGATGGCGGCCCCGACGGCCTGGCGGCCATCCGTTCGATCGTGGCCGGCAGCTTCAGGGGCCTGGCCCCCAGCGGCCTGCTGCTGCTGGAGCACCACCACGACCAGAGCGATGCGGTCGGCGAGCTGCTGCGCGCCGCCGGCCTGGAACGGCTCGCGGTGCATGCCGACCTGGAGGGCCGGGCCCGCTTCGCCAGTGGCTGGAGGCCCGGCAGCTGATGAACGCTGCCGCGCCACTGGCCAGGTGCCTGGCGAAGGGGGAGGCGGTCCTGTTCCCCACCGACACCCTGCCGGCCCTGGCCGCCCGACCCGAGGCAGCCGCCCTGCTCTGGCAGCTGAAGCGACGTCCCGCCGACAAGCCGCTGATCCTGATGGGGGCCGACCTGACCCAGTTGATCGAGGCCCTGGGCGTGCCCTGGCAACAGCCCTGGATCGAGCAGGCCCAGCGGAGCTGGCCGGGGGCCGTCACCCTGGTGCTTCCGATTGCCGGTGACTTGACCAACCATCTCCACCCCGGCGGCACGAGCCTGGGGCTGCGGGTGCCGGCCTGCGAGCCGGCGCGGGAGCTGCTGCGCCTCAGTGGCCCCCTGGCCACCACCAGTGCCAACCGTTCCGGCGAGCCTCCGGCCACCACCGCGGCTGAAGCGGCACATCAGTTTCCCGCCCTGTCCTTGCTCGAGCCCCTGCCCTGGCCGGCCGGATCCGGCCAGGCCAGCACCGTGCTGGCCTGGCGGGGGCTGGAGGAGGGCACGGATCACCCGTGGGCCGTGCTCCGGTCGGGGGGCGCAGGGGCATCGGCTGCCGGGGGGGCCTGATGCTGCCGCTCCTGCTGGTGGTGCTTCTGACGGTGGGCCTCAGCCACTGGTTGTTGGTGCCCCTGCTGCATCTGGCCACCCCCCTGTTCCAGCTGGACTGGCTGGGCTGGCTGGCGCTGGCGGCGCTGCTGTGGCTGTTCGCCGGAGCATGATGCCCTGATTCGGAAGGCCCGGCCTGCGGCCGGATCCACCCCCTGGCGCCGACGCCGGCGTGCCGAACGTCCCCATGACCCTTGCCAGCGCCGGCGATCCCGGACTCGCCGCCTTCGGCTCCAGCTTGACCGCCATCACCCTGGCCGAGCTGGGCGACAAGACTTTCTTCATGGCCCTGATTCTGGCGGCACGCCATCGCCCCCGCTGGGTGTTCGTCGGGGCCTTTGCGGCCCTCAGCCTGGTCACCCTGTTGTCCCTGGGCATGGGGTACGGCCTTAGGGAGTGGCTGCCCCAGGCCGTCGTTCCCTGGCTGGCGGCGGCCCTGTTCCTCGGGTTCGGCGTCAAGTTGCTGGTGGATGCCGCCGGCCTGCCCGCCGATGCGGCCAAGGGGGAAGCCCAGGAGGCCGAGGCGGCGATCGACGCGGCTGAGAGTCATGGCAGCATCCGCAGTCCCGGTGGCGTGATCTGGGAGGCCTTCGTGCTGGTGTTCCTGGCCGAACTGGGGGATCGCACCCAGTTCGCCACCATCTTTCTGGCGGCGGCGCCGGCCTTCACCTTCGCCGGCCTGCTGGCCGGCACGCTGCTGGGCCATGCCCTGGTCACCTGGCTGGCGGTGGGTGCGGGCCAGTGGATCGGCGGCAGGATCAGCGAGAGGGTGCTGTACCGCCTCAGCGGTGGCCTGTTCCTGGCCTTCGGTTTGCTGTCGCTCTGGCAGGCCCTCGGCTGACGCCATTCAGCGGGAAGCCGGTTGCTGGAGATCCCAGTGGAAGAGCCCCCGCAAGGTGGGCTGCTGGAACGGGCCTTCCTCCATCGTCGGGGTGAAATCCACCCGTTCGTTGACAGGAACCGTCAGCGGGCGCGCCGGGGGGCCGACGGCCGGCAGTGTTTTGGCCCCAGCCATGGGCGCCGGGCCGCTGGGATCGGCGTAGCGGGTGCGGATGCCGGGACGGCCCAGGATCTCGGCGCCGGAGCGGACGGCTGGCTGAGCTGGCCGCTCCGGCGCGATCGGAGGCGGCGCTGGGGCCTGGGCCAGCTCCCCACCAGCGAGGGCGATCAGCCCCCCCATCAGCCAGGCCTGGCACGACATGGCCTCCCGCCTGTTGTGATCCAGAGATGGTAAGGGCGGTGGACCCGTTTCCCTTCCAGACAAGCCGGCTAACGGATTTGAACCGATGGCCTTCGCTTTACAAAAGCGCTGCTCTACCACTGAGCTAAGCCGGCACGGGCGCTTGGCCCGGCCCAGCCTATCTCTGGGCCAGAGCCCAGAGGAGGAGCTGGGTACGGCTGCGGCAGCCGGTCTTGGCCAGCAGGTGGGAGACGTGGCACTCCACCGTGCGCGGGCTAAGCACCAGCTGGGCGGCGATGTGGCGGTTGCTGTCGCCTTGGCGCAGCAGGTCGAGCACCCGTTGTTCGGCCGGGGTGATGGCCACTGGAAACGCTTCAGCCAAGGCCTGCCATCAGTGCACTACCTGCAGCGTTCCCGCCGGCCGTCGCCCTGGCTGTGCCACCTCAATCCAGATCGGTAGCAGCGGGGGAGGTGTCCTCGGTCGGTTCGCTGGCCAGGGGCACGGCCAGCTCCTGCGGGGCTTCGGAGTCGGGGGCCTGGGCCATGCCCACGGCGGCGGCTGCCGCCACCAGGGCTGGCAGGGGACGGGCCCGCTTGATCGGCAGGTTGGCCACCAGGGCGGTGACCCGGTCCTCCGTCTCCAGGCTCACGTCCCCCTCCTCAATGTCGATCTCCACGTAGCGCTGCACCACCTCGAGGATTTCGCGCCGCATCTGCTCGAGCAGTTCGGGATTGAGATCGCTGCGGTCGTGGGCCAGCACCAGCTGGAGCCGCTCCTTGGCCATGGTGCCGCTGGGTTTCTGGCGCCCCAGCAACCGTTGGATGAAATCGAACAGCGTCATGGTGCTCAGAAGAGACCGGTGGTTTTGCGGATCTTGTTCATCAGCCGGGCGCGCAGGCCCCTGCGGGCCTTGGAGGGATCCTCCAGTGGGATGTCCTCACCCCGCAGGCGCCGGGCGATGTTCTGGTAGGCCTTCGCGGCGGGGGATCCGTTGCCGTTGAGGGTGAGCGGCTCCCCCCGGTTGGTCGACACGATCACTTGCTCGTCCTCCACCACCAGGCCCACCAGGGGCAGGGCCAGGATGTCGGTCACGTCATCGACGCCCAGCATCTCCTGGCTGGCCATCATGCGGGGCCGCACCCGGTTGAGCACCAGCTGCACCGGCGCCACCCCCCGGGTGTTGAGCAGGCCGATCACCCGGTCGGCATCCCGCACGGCCGACACTTCCGGCGTGGTGATCACGATCGCCTCGCGGGCGGCCGCCGCGGCATTCTTGAAGCCGTCCTCGATCCCGGCCGGGCAATCGATGAGCACGTAATCCGCCCGCTCGGCCACCATGGCGACGATGCGCTGCATGTCCTCGGGGGTGAGCCACTCGAGCATGCGGGGATTGCCGGCGGGAAGCAGGGAGAGATTCGGCTCCTGCTTGTGCTTCACCAGGGCCTGCTCCAGCCGGCAGGTTTCGGCCAGCACCTCCTGGGCGGTGTAGACGATCCGGTTCTCCAGACCGAGCAGCAGATCGAGATTGCGCAGACCGAAATCGGCATCGAGCACGACGGTGCGCTCCCCGAGCCGGGCCAGGGCGATCCCCAGGTTGGCGGTGAGGGTCGTCTTGCCGACGCCCCCCTTGCCGGAGCAGATGAGGATGATGCGGGCGGGAGCTGACGTCACGGCGTCCACGGGCGTCGCGGCAGGTTAATCCCATTGGGCGGAGCGGCTGGGCCAAGGCCAGCAACTGCCGCTAGAAAGGCCCATTCCCCCCTGCGCCCCTCGATGACTGCCGCCCCCCACCGGCCCCAGCGGCTGCTGGTGATGCCTGACGACGGCGTGGAGGCCGTGGTCGCCCTGATCGAGGAGGCCTCCGAACAGCTGCTGCTGAAGCAGTTCAAGCTCCAGTCGGAGGCGGTGGAAGACGCCCTGCGGCGTGCCCAGGAGCGGGGGGTGCAGGTGCGGGTGATGCTCAACCCCCACACCTCCGGCGGCGACCGCTGGAACGACGAGGCCTTCGCCCGGCTTCAGTCCTGGGGCATTGAGACCGCCTGGACCAGTGAGTCGTTTCCGGTCACCCACGAGAAGTCGATGGTGGTCGATCGGCACACCGCCCTGGTGGCCACCTTCAACCTGGCCGACAAGTACTTCACCGAAACCCGCGACTACGGGGTGCTCACCTACAACCCCGCCGTGGTGGCCCAGGTGATCGCCGGCTTTGAGGCCGACTGGCAGCGCGTCTTCTTCCAGCCCGACCTCGGCGTGGGGCTGGTGTGGAGCAGTGCCCACAGCCGCGGCCAGATGGCCCGCATCGTCGACGCCGCCACCCGGACGCTCTGGATCCAGCACCCCAAATTTGTTGATGCGGTGATCCTGGAGCGGATCATCAGCGCCCGCGAGCGGGGCGTGAAGGTGCGGGTGCTGTGCGGCGGCAAGCACGGCATCAGCGACTGGGACATCTACGACACCTTTTCTTCGTTGCGCGTGATGGAGCGCTTCGGCGTCAAGGTGCGGCGCCAGCAGCGCCCCAAGCTGCACGCCAAGCTGATCCTGGTGGATGGGGCCTTCGCCCAGACCGGCTCGATGAACATCGACCGCAGCGCCTTCGACCTGCGCCGGGAGCTGGGCATCGAGAGCGATGCCCCCGAAGTGGTGGCGCGGCTCAAGGAGACGTTCCAGATCGACTGGGAGGCCGCCTCCAAATATCACGCCCCCGATCCCCTCGACCCCAGCTTCCATGAGGAGGGGGAACTGCCGCCGGATCCCCATTTCGTCCATGACTGACGCTTCCGAGCTCTCCCCGACGGCCCCTCCGCCCGGGCTCCGGCAACTGTTCATCGGCATGCTGATGGTGGCTCTCTCCGCCTTCGGCGGCGGCCTTTCGGCCTGGAGCCAGCGGATCATCGTTGAGCAGCGCCGCTGGATGAGCAACGAGGAGTTCCTCACCGGCCTCACCGTGGCCCGGCTCTTCCCCGGCCCCAACCAGATCAATATGGCCGTCTACGTCGGCACCTTCTTCCGCGGCCTGCC
The DNA here is from genome assembly GCA_943372935.1 of Synechococcus sp. UW140. Classification (GTDB taxonomy): domain Bacteria; phylum Cyanobacteriota; class Cyanobacteriia; order PCC-6307; family Cyanobiaceae; genus Cyanobium. The sequence continues at coordinate 6,084 of CALSAP010000034.1, read as the reverse complement.
CGGCGCCCTGGCGGCCCTGGCGGGCATGCTGCTGGTGCCGTTCACCCTGCTGATGGGGGTGGGGCTGCTGTACTTCCAGTTCCATACCCTGCCGGCGCTGGATCGGGTGCTGGCGGGCGTGGTGGCGGCGGCGGCCGGGATGGCCCTGTCGATGGGCTTCAAGATCCTCGACCAGTACTGGAGGGATCCGGTGGCCCTGCTGCTGGCGGTCGTCACCTTCGTACTCATGCAGTTTTTCCACGTGCGCCTGGTGCCCTTGGTGCTCGTGGCCGGCCCCCTGGCGATGGCCTGGTACTGGCCGCGACCATCCCATCCCAGGCCCCCTGCCGGAGAGCCACGCTGATGCCGCCCCTGCTGCTGACGGTCGCCGCCGCAACCTGCACCCCCATGCGGCTCAACGATCTGGGCCACCTGCTGCAGGTGATGGGTACGTTCCTGGGCCTGTCGCTGTTTTCCCTCGGGGGCGGCAACACCCTGCTGGCCGAGTACCACCACCTCAGCGTCGCCCAGTACTGCTGGCTGCGGCCCGCCCAGTTCGCCGACATCTACGCCCTGGCCGAAGCGGCCCCGGGCCCCAGTTCGATGATCGTGGGGCTGCTCGGCATGGGGGCCGGATGGCCCGAGGGCCCCGGTTGGGCCCTGCTCAGCGCCTATGGCGCCGAGATCGCCATCCTGCTGCCCTCCACCCTGCTGATGGTGGTGGCCTGCCTCAGCTGGAACCGCCTGCGGGACTCCCCCTGGCGCGTGGCCTTTGAGCGTGGCCTCGGCCCCATCACCCTCGGCATCCTGTTCGCCGTGGGGGTGAAGATCCTCCAGACCGCCGACACCAATGCCGCCGGGGTCGCTGTGTCCCTGCTGGTGTGCGTGCTGATGCTGCGCACCCGGATCTCACCGCTGTGGTTCATGGCCGTGGCTGGCGGGCTCGGAGCCTTCGGCCTGATCAACCGCTGAAGTCCGGCGCCGCCGGGTCGATGCGGATCTCTCCGTCCATCAGCAGGGCCTGCTCGGCCAGCCCGGGCGGCGGCAGACCCTCCGGCCCCCGCGCCACCATGTCGGCGATGCGCAACTGCAGGGGCCGCAGTTGCAGGGCGACGATGCGGGCGCTGCGGTCGCCGGCCACGCCGGCATGGGCGATGCCCCGCAACCGCCCCCACACCAGAACATTGCCGGCGGCGCTGATGCGGGCGCCGGGGTTCACATCCCCCAGCAGCAGCACCGAACCCTCCGCCTGCAGATGGTCGCCGGAGCGCAGGGTGCCGCGATGCACCAGCAGATCGGACGCCACGGCGGCCCTGGCTGCTGCCGCGGCCAGCGATGGCGGTTGCGTCGCTCCCGGATCGATCTCGAGTCCGAGGGCCGCGGCGGCCACCAGCGTCTCCGGGTGATCACCGGCAACGCGAATCAGGTCGAGCTGCAGGGTGGCCAGCAGCTCCTGCAGCTGCCGCAGTTCCGGCAGGCGCAGGGGCCAGCGGCCCGCCTCCAGCACCACGGTGCCCGCCCGGATGTGGCGGCTGCCGAGGGCGTAGCGCACTTCCTCCAGGGCACTGGCTGAGCCCTGCTGGGCCGGCAGCCGCAGCAGGTGCGGCTGCCTGTCGTCGACGGCCTGGATCAGTGCGGCGGCCACGACGGCGTCCGGGGGTGCAGCGAACCTAGAGGCCCTGGCGGCCCCCGTCCTCCTGCCGCCGCACCGCCAGGGCCGCGCGCAGGTCCTCGCTCACCTGGGCCGGGTGGATCAGCCAGGCCATGTCGACCGTCTGGCAGAGGCTGGCCACCAGGGGCGAACGCTGCTCGAGGGCCTGCAGCCGCAGCCCATCCCAGAGCCGCAGGCCTCCCACGTAGGGGTGATACCCCCGGCTCTGGCGCTGCTGCAGGGCGCAGCAGCCTTCCGCCACCAGGCCGGCCCGTTCGCACAGCTGCCGCGCCACCGCCAGCAGCTCGATCCGGCCGGCCGGGGGGAGATCGCTCACGTCCGTGGCCTTGGGCAGGCGCCGCTCCAGCAGTCGCCCGCAGGGATCGGCCAGTTCCGGGGGGGCCTCTTCGCGCCAGCGCACCAGGTGGTAGCCGGTGCGGATGTCGTCGTTGGCCAGGTAACTGTCGAGATCGAGCCGGTCCCGATCCCAGAGCCAGCGGGCCATGGTGGGATCGGCCCACACAACGGCGGGACCGAGCCGGCGGGCCGCGGCGATCACCTGGTTCAGCAGCCAGTTGCAGACGATGTTGAGCCGGTGGTTGTAGACGCTCCGGTACATCAGGTGGCGCACCACCAGGTAGTGCTCCACCGCCATCAGGCCGCGGGGATGCAGGGCCAGGTCGCCGTCGGGCGCCAGGGCGAGGCTGGCGAGGATCCGCTCCAGGTCCAGCTGGCCGTAGCGGGTGCCGGTGCTGTAGCTGTCGCGCAGCAGATAGTCGAGCCGGTCGCAGTCGAGCTGGCTGCTGACCAGCGCCTTGATAGCCCGGCAGGGGTGCCGGCCGTGCTCGAGCAGGTCGGCCACCAGGGCAGCCCGGCCGGGGGCATCGGCGTCAAGGCGGTCGCGCAGGGCGGGATGGTCGCGGATCAGCCGGCCCGACCAGACCTCATGCTGCACGCCGAACATCTCCTCGCCCGAGTGGCTGAGGGGGCCGTGGCCCACGTCGTGCAGCAGGGCGGCGGCATAGAGCACACCCCGGTGCTGGGCCAGGGAGGGATCGAGCCGCTCCAGCTGCTGCAGGGCCAGCCGCGCCACCGCCAGCACCCCTAGGGAATGGGTGAAACGGCTGGATTCCGCGCCATGGAAGGTGAGAAAGGCCGGCCCCAGCTGGCGGATGCGCCGCAGCCGCTGGAACGGCGCCGTGTCGATCAGGTCGATCGCCAGAGCTTCGGCGGGGTCCTGGCGATCGAGGCGGATCGCCCCGTGCAGCGGATCGTGGTACGTGCGCTGGCTCATGGCGCCAGGGCTGGGGCCGCCAGTTCAGCCACCAGGAGTGTGGCGGCCGCCTCTCGCCAGCTGTCCCCGTCCCCGTCCGGCTCCAGGGGTTCGGGCTGGGGCAGCAGCACGTCCGGCTCGATGCCCTGGTTCTGGATGTCGCGGCCGCTGGGCGTGAGGTAGCGGGCCACGGTCACGGCCAGACCGCTGCCGTCACTCAGGTTGATCAGGGTCTGGATCAGTCCCTTGCCGAAGGTGCGGCTGCCGGCCAGGCGGGAGCGGCCACTGTCCTGAAGGGCACCGGCCAGGATCTCGCTGGCGCTGGCGGTGCCGGCATTGACCAGGGTGAGCATTGGGCCTCCATAGAGACGGCCGGGGCTCGCCTGTTGCCGGGCGGCGATGCCGCCCCGGTCCTGGGTTTCCACGATCGGCTTCCCGTCGAGCAGCCCATCGGCCACCGCCAGCCCCGCAGCCACCAGCCCACCCGAGTTGTTGCGCAGATCGAGGATCAGCCCTTCGATCGGCCCGCTGCCCCCGGCGGCGGTCAGCTCAGCAAGGGCGGAGCGCACCTGCTGGGGCACCGGTTCACTGAACTGGGTGATCCGCAAGTAGCCCAGGGTGTGCCCCGCGCTCTGCAGGCGATGGCTGCGCACCGGTTGCAGATCCACCTCGCGGCGGTCGAGCAGCACCTCCGTGGGCTGGCCCGCTGGCGTGCGCAGGGCCAGGAGAACGTCGCTGCCGGCGGGGCCCCGAAGGCGGGCGGCGGTGCCCTCGAGCCCCAGCACCTCGGCCGGGATGCCGTCCACCTTGAGGATTTCGGTGCCGGAGACGATCCCCGCGTCGGCGGCGGGGGAGGCATCGAGGGGGGCGATCACGACGATCCGCTGATCCCCCGCCCGAAGTCCCAGCTGCAGCCCCACACCGGTCACCCGGCCCTGGGTGTTGGAGCGCAGGGTGGCGTACTCCTCCGGGCGCAGCATCCGGGTGTAGGGGTCACCAATCGGCGCCAGCATGGTCTCGATGGCGTCGTAGGCCTGCCCCGAGCTGGCGATCGACGTCTCCAGGGCTTTCTGGCGCAGGCGCCGCCATTGCACTGCCTCCAGCTGGGCGGGATCGACGTAGCTCTGGTTCACCAGCCGCCAGGCCTCCACCACCAGTTGCTGGGCATCGCTGAGGGCCAGCGCTGGGGCGGGCAGCCACAGCTGCAGGCACACGCCAGTCATCAGGAGGAGCCGCAGGAGCGGGAATCCGCCCGGCAGCCCTGTTGCAAACCATTGAGCCGGGATGGACCGGCGGCCCGGGTCTCTCACAGGGGGGTCAGCACGATCGGTAGACTCTCGCAACCCAAGCCCCACGCTGCATGGCGAACTCGTCTCCTGGCGCCAAGTCGTCCCCGATCTATGACTGGTTTGAGGAGCGCCTAGAAATCCAGGCGATTGCCGACGATATCTCCGCCAAGTACGTCCCGCCCCACGTCAACATCTTCTATTGCCTGGGCGGCATCACGCTGGTGTGCTTCCTGATCCAGTTCGCGACCGGCTTCGCGATGACCTTCTACTACAAGCCCACGGTGGTGGAGGCCTACAGCTCGGTCCAGTACCTGATGACCGACGTTAGCTTCGGCTGGCTGATCCGTTCGGTGCACCGCTGGAGCGCCAGCATGATGGTGCTGATGCTGATCCTGCACGTTTTCCGCGTTTACCTCACCGGCGGCTTCAAGCGTCCCCGCGAGCTCACCTGGGTCACCGGCGTCACCATGGCCGTGATCACCGTGTCCTTCGGCGTCACCGGTTACTCCCTCCCCTGGGATCAGGTTGGTTACTGGGCCGTCAAGATCGTCAGCGGTGTTCCTGCCGCCGTCCCCGTGGTGGGCGACTTCATGGTCGAGCTGCTCCGCGGTGGTGAAAGCGTCGGTCAGTCCACTCTTACCCGCTTCTACAGCCTCCACACCTTCGTGCTGCCCTGGCTGCTGGCGGTGTTCATGCTCATCCACTTCTTGATGATCCGTAAGCAGGGCATCTCCGGCCCGCTCTGAACCCCGTTCTTCCCCTTACCCTTCCTCCATCGGTCACCAGCGCTCCGAGCTCCCCACCATGCACATCCTCAAGAAGCCTGACCTCACCGACCCCAAGCTGCGGGCCAAGCTGGCCAAGGGCATGGGCCACAACTATTACGGCGAGCCGGCCTGGCCCAACGACCTCCTCTACATCTTCCCGGTGGTGATTCTGGGAACCCTCGCCTGCCTGGTCGGGCTTGCCGTTCTCGATCCCGCCATGCTGGGCGATCGGGCTGACCCCTTCGCCACTCCGCTGGAGATCCTTCCCGAGTGGTACCTGTACCCGGTGTTCCAGATCCTTCGGGTCGTTCCCAACAAACTCCTGGGCATCGTGCTCCAGACCATGGTTCCCCTGGGTCTGATGCTGATCCCCTTCATCGAGAGCTTCAACAAGTTTCAGAACCCGTTCCGCCGTCCCGTCGCCATGGGCGCCTTCCTGTTCGGCACCGTGTTCACCATCTACCTTGGCATCGGTGCCTGCCTCCCGATCGACAAGTCCCTCACCCTGGGTCTGTTCTGAAGCCATTCGGGCCCTTGGCCCCGAATCAGCCTTCTCTTGAGCCGCGAGCAATCGCGGCTTTTTTGTGTTCTGGCATCCATGCGGGTCCAGGGGCCGGCAGCAGCCCTGCCCACCCAAACCCAGCAAGGCCCGCAGCAAGAGCACGGCCCGGAGGCCTCTGGGTGCCCCTCCCAGGTGCTCAGCTGGCGGGAATGGGGCCGACAAGAGCCCTGCCCCGACGCCGGGGAAACGGTGCCAGCCCATGGGCTTGATCGGTGACCTGTCCACGGCCCAGACGCTCAAAGGCTGGATCAGCAGGTGATCGCGCTGAAGCGCCGATGAGGTGATATGATTTTGGACTGCGCCCCAGAGAGCGAGAGCTCGAGCGGGGAGCAGGCTTACGAGATCAAGAGGCGCGAGCCGACGGTGTTGTAAGTTTTCTGAGTCGCCGGGAGGCGACGCGCCGCGAGAGCCCCGGAAGGGGTTGAGCGGTCGAACCTGGACAACCAAAAAAGTTTAGGAACTGACGCTTCCACTGCGTCGGTTGCGACTGGCGAGGAGGTGCGAATGCGGGAGACCGTAGAGGACCGAATCAAAAGTGCCTGTATCCTTCGCTACGGCGAGGA
>CALSAP010000033.1:0-27882 GCA_943372935.1 Synechococcus sp. UW140 | reverse complement strand
AGATCTCCACCGCCGGCCTCGAGGCCTCCGGCACCGGCAACATGAAATTCATGATGAACGGCGCCCTCACCATCGGCACCCTCGACGGCGCCAACGTCGAGATCCGCGAGCAGGTGGGCGACGACAACTTCTTCCTCTTCGGCCGCACCACCGAAGGCATCGCCGCCCTCAGACACGGGGGCTACCGGCCCTGGGAGTTGATCGCCTCCACCCCGGAGCTGCCGGAGGTGCTGCACCTGATCGAAAGCGGCCACTTCAGCAACGGCGACAAGGAATTGTTCCGTCCCCTGCTGGAGAACCTCACCGGCCGCGACCCGTTCTTCGTGCTGGCCGACTTCGAGGCCTACCTGCAGGCCCAGCAGGCGGTCAGCGACGCCTGGAGCGACCGACCGCGCTGGAACCGGATGTCCCTGCTGAACACCGCCCGCAGTGGCCTGTTCTCCTCGGATCGCTCGATCCGGGAGTACAGCGAACGGATCTGGCAGACGGAGGAATTCCCTGTGACCATCACCTGCCAGATCGACGAGGCCCCGGCCAAAGGCCGCAAGCTGCCGGCCGCCCAGTGAAGGCGCCGGGGTGGCTCAGCCGCCCCGGTGATCGGGCAGATCGGGCGTCTGGTGCAGGAGGCGGTTGAGCCGCAGCCGATCGGCGTTCAGCGGGTCGGGGGCCAGCTCACCGGCCACCTCCCGGAAGGCCTGCTCCACGGGCTCAGGCACCCTCACATCGAAGATGCGCTCCATGAGGGCCTCGATGGAGAACAGGTGGGCGTTGATGTTCTCCAGATCGGCCATGGCCTGCTGGATGGCATCGCTTTCGGGGACAACCTCGCCAGACGCTTCCTGCAGACCGGCATCGGGTGCCGCGGGGGCGGGGGCGGCTTCGCCATCACCGTGCTGCTTCTGAAGCTCCTCCAGCACCCGACCCGCGAGGGTGCGGAACGACTGCAGGGCGGCCCAGTTGAGCTCCTGCTGCTGGCGGAGGCTGGGATTTTCGCGGATCAACCGGTCGTGTTCCCGATAGAACCGCTGGCAATCAGGACATTGGCAGGGCTCTTCTGGCACCGCGTCCCTTCTTTCATTCAACAACCATCATGACACCGTCAGGCCGCCAAGGGACCCTGATCGGGCCGATCGCCCGCCTCACTGAGCAGCGGCAGGGGAATTTCGATCGAACTCACCACCTGAATCACATCGCGCAGGCGCATGGAATCGGCGAACCAGCCCATGGCCTGTTCCACGTCGCCGCGGCGTTCGGCATCGCTGGCCTGCTCCTCATGGGCATCGGCCAGCAAAGCCAGCCAGCAGAGGCAGCGGGCCTGCACCACCGAAAGATCAAGTTCGTCGGGGTGGGCGTGGGCGATGGCCTCGCTCTCCTGCTGCACCAACAACCGCAGGCGCAGGTCGTGTAGCTGGGTCATCCACTGCCGACGACTGGAACCACGCTAGCGGGGGCGCCCATTTTGGGAAAGGCCACCAGCGGTAGCGCACGTTACGGGTCAGGGGTCAGTTGCCGGCGTAGGCGATGCCGGCCTCCACCTCGGCGATCGCCTGGTTCACCAGGGTGATCGCCCGGTCGCGGTGGCCACCTTTGTTGGGGGCGGCCATCTGCAGGGACGACCGGGCGCTGAACAGCGCGTTCAGGGCGTTCTGCATGTTGGGCTGCTGGGCGATGGCCACCCCCGAGGCGACGACCGCCCCGGCCAGGAAGGCTGCGGAGACGGTCAGCCAGGGGGAGAACAGGGAAGGACGCGCCATGGACTGAGAAATGCTGAACAAATCATAAAGGCGCTGACGCAGGTCCCCTGCCGTGGCATTGATGCGATGGCTGCTGCCCCTCCAGCCATGGGGTGGGTGGAGAAGGCAACACCACTGATGGTGTAGATCTCAGTGAGCCGAGCAGGTCGCCTGAAATGGTTACCCACCGTGATGTCAGTCAATTTTCCAGATGGGAGCTTGGTTCTCTCACCGCCCAAGCCTCGGAACAGGCCCCTCGGTGACGGAGCCCTGACAAGGATGAAGATCCGGTGACATCCAGCCTTAAGGATTCCTCAGATTTATGGTATGGTTGGCACGTTGGCCAAGTTCGCCTCACAGGTGCTTGGGCCACATTGACCCCCAACGCACCCAGCAACCCCACCAAATCCATGACGACCACTCAATCCCTCTTCAGACCAGGGCTGGCGGCCAAAGCCGGTCTCCTGGTGGTTGCCGCAGCTCTCACCGTCCAGGCGGGTGAGTCGAAGGCGCAGGTACTTGCGCCTACCGATCCAATCACCATCAATGCCAACCAAGTCAACGAGAATAGTGTTTTTACACTCGGTGACAAAACATGGTCCGGCTTCAGCTTTGGTGGAGGCTTCACCCCACTCGCCAATGACAAGATTTCGTTCACCGTCTTAAGCCCTACTCAATATCAGATTCAATATCTGCTGGATCCGACTCGCAATGCCCCTATTAGCGGCATATTCAATTACAGCGTCACAATCCTTCCGGATTTTGTAGCTGCCGGATTCCTGCTCCAAGCCGCAGAATCTAACGTCACAGGAAGCGCCGCTGGCTTGGGCCCTGTGGGGAATTTCCAAACCTCTGTCTCGTCTTCTAAATTTGATTTTGCTGGCCCTCTCAGCGCCGGCAGTACTGCCAGTGGTTTCCCCAGCCCTAGCCTGACCAAGCCCTTCTTGCCCGCCACGACAACCGCGTCGTTCTCCCAAGCCTTCAGTGCAGCCAATGCACCCTCTGGTGGCAATCTTGCCTCGATCAGCAGCTTCGGATTGGTGGTCATCCAAAACAAGGAATTCACCGAAAAAGTCCCCGGCCCTCTGCCGATTCTTGGAGCCGCTGCTGCTTTCGGATTCTCCCGCAAGCTGCGTCGTCGCATCGGACAGGTCGCCTGACAACCTGACCCACGGCTTGAATTCAAGTCATGGTCTTGCAGCCTCCCCCAAAAGGGAGGCTTTTTTGTATCATTTCAGCCATTCAGGACCCTCCTCAGAAACCTTGACAGCCGGCAACGGGTAGGCTTGGCTGCGTTTTCTAAACCCTTCAGCAAAATCCCATGGCCATGAGTAATCCCCAGCCGAATGTCCAGTGATGGAAGAACTGAGAAGCAGGGTTGATGCCACCGCTATACCTTTGGACACGGCATCCCGCTACTTTGCGCTGGTCGGCTGGGTTCTGATCGGGGCTTCACTGAGCAGCATTCTGTTCGGTATTCTCCCTGTCAGGCTGATTGATCCGGCCTGGCAACTCCAGTTGATCAGTGCCATCTTCGCCAGCACGGGCTTCATTTTGCTAGGCACCCTGCTTGTCTGCGGGGCCGCCTTGCTGAACGGGAGAAGTAGCAAGCTGCAGCAACGTTCAGACCTGATCCGCAAGGCTGTCGGCTGGTTTGCCGTGGTGCTTCTGGTGATCGTTCCGCTTCAGTTCTATGCCGGGTACCGGGCCAACGGAGTAGTGCAGCAAACTGAGAATCAGAGCATCCAGCTGATCAGGAAAATCATTAGTGGCGTGGGAGCAAGCAGCAACGAAGCGGAACTGAGGAGCTTTCTTGCCAGTCTCCCCTCGCCACCGCCCGTTCCAGCAAAGTTTGACGCACCCTTTGCCGTGATCAAGGAGCGACTCCTGACCAACTTCAACAGTCAGCTCAACGCGGCCAATTTTCAGGCCGGTGAACTGAGACGCAACCGGCTGGAACGCTTCATCGCCGAAGCCTCGCGCAACTCTGTGCAGGCCATCCTCATGGCCATCGGTTTCACCGGCATTGCCGACACATCCGGTCCACTCCTGGGGCTGTTTAGGCGCTTCGGCTTATTCCGTTACAGGAACTGAGAAATGCCGTCTCTCAGGAAGACCCAGGGCAGAAACGGGGCTGGCGGGACTCGAACCCACGACCTACGGTTTAGGAAACCGTCGCTCTATCCGGCTGAGCTACAGCCCCTTTCTGGCGTGATTGGCCGCAAGCGGACCAATCCAACTGCAGCATAGTCCTGCAAACCGAGTTCCCCGCAGACCACAGCCTTCCCCTGACCTTGCCCTTAGTGTGAGCGGTGGAAAGCAGGCGAGGTGATCGCGATCGGTGCGGTGCGGTCTTCGGGCCAGGGCCGCGGCCGGTTGAGGAAAGTCCGGGCTCCCCAATGGCCAGGCCTGCTGGGTAACGCCCAGTGCGGGTGACCGTGAGGACAGTGCCACAGAAACACACCGCCGATGGCCCGGGCTTGCCCGGCGCACAGGTAAGGGTGCAAAGGTGCGGTAAGAGCGCACCAGCGGCATCGAGAGGTGCCGGCTTGGTAAACCCCGGCTGGGAGCAAGGCCCAGGGACAGCGGTTGGCCATCTTCCCCGTCCCGATTCCCATGCGCCGCTCGAGGCCGCCGGTGACGGCGGTCCCAGACAGATGATCACCCCCCCTGCCATCGGCGTGCCGCTGGCAGGGGAGAACAGAACCCGGCTTATGTCCTGCTTTCCCCCCTTGCCCCGCGATGACTCCCCAGCGCCGCCAGCAACTCCTGGCCTTTCTGGAGAGTCTCGGCTTCGGCAGCGGCTTCGGCCTGTTGCCCACCGAACCGGCGGCCGCCAGCGCCGCCCTGGCCACCCTCGATGAGGCCCTCACCCACAGCTCCACCGGCCAGCCCCGCCACCACGACCGCCTGGAGTTCCTCGGCGATGCGGTGCTGCGACTGGCGGCGGCCGAGTTCCTCCGCACGGCCTACCCGTCCCTGAGCGTGGGCGACAGCTCCGCCCTGCGGGCCCAGCTGGTGTCCGACCGTTGGCTGAGTGATCTGGCCCTCGCCATCGCCCTGGAGCCGGTGCTGCTGCTGGGCGCGATGGCAGCCGGCGATCGGGCCGGCCGCGCCACCGTACTGGCCGAATGCTGCGAAGCCCTGGTGGGCGCCATCTACACGGTGGGCGGCGGCCCCCAGGGCGGGCTGCTGGCCGTGCAGCAGTGGTTGGGCCCCCACTGGCAGGCCAGCGCCGCGGAGCTTCTGGCCGACCCCCTGCGCCACAACTGGAAATCGGCGCTGCAGGAATGGAGCCAGGGCCAGGGCAAGGGCCTGCCCACCTACAACTGCCACGAGCGCAGCCGGGTGCATGGGGATCCGGAACGCTTCGAGTGCCTGGTGGACGTGGGCGGACTGGGGGGTAAGGGCCGGGGCGGATCGCGGCGGGAGGCGGAGCAGCAGGCCGCCAGGGCAGCCCTGGAGGCCCTCGAGCTCAGGCCGACTCCAGGGTGCTGAGGGGCACGGTCACCAGCTTGTCCCAGTTGCCGCCTTCGAACAGCACCGCCGCCATCGCCCCGCTGATGCGCTGCACGAAGCCCTGGTAGCCGTTGTAGATCGAGCGGGGATCGCGCACCACCACGGTGGAACCGGGCAGGATCGGGCTGCTGGCCATGGCGGAGGCCCCCGGGAGGAGCCATCAAGTGAGGTCATTATCAGTGCCTGGGTGCCCTGTTGGGGGTGCTGGCGGCCACCGCTAAGGCCCATGGCGCGATGATGCGCCGCGAAGCAAGCGCTCAGGCCGTGGTCGATACCAGCAAAGAAGCGCCCGGAGCCGACGACCCGGGGGAGCTGATGCCTGTGGGCCGCTTCGTGGCGGCCCAGGGCATGGGAGGTGAGGCGCGCCTGCTGCCCCTCAGCGACTTCCCCGAACGCTTCACCAGGCCCGGCCAGCGCTGGCTGCAGGCCCCCAAGGGCGAACCGAGGCCGGTGCGGCTGCTGGCCGGCCGGCCCCTTCCGGGCAAGAACCTGTTCGTGCTGCGCCTCGAAGGCGTCAGCGACCGCACCGCAGCCGAAGCCCTGGTGGACCAGCACCTGCTGGTGCCCGCCAACGACCGTCCCAGCCTGGAGCCGGGGGAGTTCCACCTCCTCGATCTGGTGGGGCTCCAGGTGCGGCTGCTGGCGGAGCCGCAGGCGTCCCTCGGCACCGTGACCGACCTGATCCACGCCGGCAACGACCTGCTGGAAGTGGAGCTCACGGCGGGGGGCCGGCGGTTGCTGATCCCCTTCGTGGAGGCGATCGTACCCGAGGTGAATCTGGCGGAGGGCTGGATCGGCCTGACACCGCCCCCCGGCCTTCTCGACCTCTGAGAGGGCCCCGGGTGCACAGGAACGCTGACGGCCGGGGCCAGCTCGGGTTGAATGGGCCCGACTGATGGTCCTGCGGGACAGCGGCAGCCTCCATGCCTTCCCCTTCCCTGGTTCCAGTGATCCTCTGCGGCGGCACCGGCACCCGCCTCTGGCCCCTGTCCCGGGCCAGCTACCCCAAGCAGTACTGGCCCCTGGCCGGTACCACCGAAGAAACCCTCCTGCAGCAGACCCACCAGCGCCTGCAGGGCCTGCCGGACCTGGCGCCACCGTTGCTGATCTGCAACGAGGACCATCGCTTCATCGTGGCCGAACAGATGCGCCAGATCGGCGTGGAGCCGGCGGCGATCCTGCTGGAACCGGTGGGCCGCAACACCGCACCGGCGGTGGCGGTGGCAGCCCTGCAGGCCACGGCCCGCGGTGACGACCCCCTGCTGCTGATCCTGGCTGCCGATCACGTCATCCGCCGCGCCGCCGACTTCCGCGCCACGGTGGCCGCCGGCATGGCGGCAGCGGCTGACGGCCAGCTGGTCAGCTTCGGCATCGTGCCCACCAGCGCCGAAACGGGCTACGGCTACATCGAGGCGGCCGGAGCGATGGCCGCCGCCACGCCTGTACCGATCGCTCGCTTCGTGGAGAAGCCGGACAAAGCCACTGCCGAGGCCTTCCTCGCCACCGGGCGCTTCACCTGGAACAGCGGCATGTTCCTGTTCCGTGCCAGCACGATCCTGGCGGAGCTGGAGCGCTTCGCCCCCGAGGTGGTGAGCGCCTGCCGCATCGCCCTGGAGCAGGACAGCGCCGACCTGGAGTTCCTGCGGCTGGAACGGGAGGCCTTCGCCAACGGCCCCAGCATCGCCATCGACGTGGCGGTGATGGAAAAGACCGACCGGGGCGTGGTGCTGCCCCTCGATGCCGACTGGAGCGACGTGGGCAGCTGGGCGGCCCTGTGGGAAACCTCCCAGCAGGACCCTGAAGGCAACGTGCTGCGCGGCCGGGTGATCAGCGAGGGCAGCCGCAACTGCTACCTGCGCAGCGAACACCGCCTGGTGGTGGGCCTGGGCGTGGAGGATCTGGTGGTGGTCGAAACCGACGACGTGGTGCTCGTGGCCCATCGCGACCGGGCCCAGGAGGTGAAGGGCATCGTCGGCCGGCTGGAGCGGGACGGCGCCCCCGAGAGCCGCGCCCACCGCCGGATCTACCGCCCCTGGGGCCACTACGACGGCGTGGTGGAAGGGGAGCGCTGGCAGGTCAAGAAGATCTCGGTGAAGCCCGGCGCCAGCCTCTCCCTGCAGATGCACCACCACCGGGCCGAGCACTGGGTGGTGGTGCGCGGCACCGCCGTGGTGGAAAAGGACGGGGTGGAGGAGCTGGTGGGCGAGAACCAGAGCACCTACATCCCCCTCGGCGCCCGCCACCGCCTCACCAACCCCGGCAAGATCCCCATGGAACTGATCGAGGTGCAGAGCGGCCCCTACCTGGGCGAAGACGACATCGTCCGCTTCGACGACCGTTACGGCCGTAGCGACGCCCCAGCCCCTGTGCCGGGCTGAGGGCGTCGGCCTGCGGCGGCGAGCCCGCGGAGCGGGCAACGCCGCCTGCGGCCGACGCCCTCAGCCCGACAGGAGCTGGGCGAAGCAGGGCAAGGGGAGCGAGGCACCGACCGCGCTGGGCCACTCCCCCCAGGAGGGTGTCGGGCCTGGGACGTCCGAAGGTGGGCGTTGCCCGCGCCAGCGGGCTCGCCCACCGCAGGCGGTCCCAGGCCCGACACCCTCATTCGACGGTGACGCTCTTGGCCAGGTTCCTCGGCTGATCGACGTCCAGGCCCCGGTGGGCGGCGATGTGGTAGCTGAGCAGCTGCATCGGGATCACCGTGAGCAGGGGGCTGAGCAGCTCATCCACCTCCGGAAGGGGCAGCAGCACGTCGAACAGCTCGGTGTCCGGGCAGGCGGGCGCCACGCCGATCAGCTGGGCATCGCGGGCCTTGGCCTCCTGGGCATTGGAGAGCACCTTTTCGAAAACGCTGCCAGGCACGGCGATCGACACCACCGGCACGCGGGCATCGAGCAGGGCGATCGGGCCGTGCTTCATCTCCCCGGCCGGGTATCCCTCGGCGTGGATGTAGCTGATCTCCTTGAGCTTGAGGGCCCCCTCCATGGCGATCGGGTAGTTGATGCCCCGCCCCAGGAAGATCACGTCCTGGGTGTCGGCGAACAGGTGGGCCAGCTCGGCGCAGCAGCGGTCATGGTCGTCGACGAGCCGCTGCAGCACCGCCGGCAGCGCCCGCAGCTGCTCCGCCAGGGCGCGCAGCTGGGCGGGGGTGCGGCCGCCGCCCAGGGGGTGGGCCGTGCCCCCGCGGCGTTCGGCGAAGGCCAGGGCCAGGCCGTAGAAGGCCAGCAGCTGGCCAAGGAAGGTCTTGGTGGCGGCCACCCCCACCTCGATGCCGGCGCCGATGTCGAGCAGGTGGGGCACCAGGCGGCCCAGGGAACTCTCGGGGCGGTTGGTGATGCCCAGCAGGCGCGGCGCGTAGGCCGGATCGGCCACCAGGAAGCGCCGCTCCTGCTCCATCGCCAGGGCGGCGAGGGTGTCGGCCGTCTCGCCCGACTGGGTGACGCCGATGGTGAGCGTGTGGGGCTCCAGCGGCGGCGGGGCGTAGCGGAATTCGCTGGCGTAGAACACCGACGTGGGCAGCCCCGCCAGCTGCTCCAGCAGATGGGCCCCCACCTGGGCCGCATGGCGGCTGGTGCCGCAGGCGAGGATCTGGATCCGCTCCACCCCCTCGTAGACCGACTCATCCAGGGGAAGCGCCACCAGGGCCCCCTCCGGCAGGTGGCGGGCCACCCACAGGGCCATCGTTTCGGGTTGCTCGTGGATCTCCTTGTGCATGAAGTGGCGGAAGCTGCGCTTGTCCGCCACGTGCTCGGTGCCCACCAGCAGGGTGGGATTGCGCTGCACCCGCGTGCCGGCAGCGTCGTAGAGCTCGATGCCCAGGGGCGTCAGCAGGGCCACCTCGCCGTCCTCGAGGGGCAGGATCGTGCGGGTGAAGCCCGCCAGGGCCGGTGTGTCGCTGGCGCAGAGGAACTCCCCCTCCCCCAGGCCGATCAGCAGCGGCGCCTGCCTCCGGGCCACCACCACGGCCCCGGGCACCGCCGCCCACACCACCGCCAGGGCGTAGGCCCCGTGCAGCAGGGGCAGCACCTGCTGCAGGGCCTCCAGCAGCAGCGCCGGCGAGGCCAACGCCCCCTCCGCCTGCCGCTGCCGAAGCTGGCGGGAAAGCAGGTGGGGAACCACCTCGGTGTCGGTGTCGGAGCGGAACGCCACCCCTTCGGCCTGCAGCTCCTCGCGGAGGCTGCGGTGGTTCTCAATGATGCCGTTCTGCACCACGGCCAACTGGCCGCTGCCATCGAGGTGGGGGTGGGCGTTGCGCTCCTCGGGCTTGCCGTGGGTGGCCCAGCGGGTATGGCCGATGCCGCACTGGCCGGGGGCCCCCCGTTCCTCGTAGCGGGCCGTGAGATTGACCAGCTTGCCTTCGGCCTTGAGGCAGTGCAGGCCAGTCCCGTCAACGGTGGCGATGCCGGCGGAGTCGTAGCCGCGATACTCCAGCTGGCGCAGACCTTCCAGCAGCTGGGGGGCCGCCTCCCGCGAGCCGATCAGGGCAACGATGCCGCACATAGGAGAAGCAATCCGGCGGGAAACGGGGGTGGTGGCCAAAAAAAAGCCCGGCGCTGGCGCCGGGCAAGAGCTTATGGGAGGGCAGCAGGGCCGCCGGTGTCAGTAGGCCAGGCCCATGGAGCGGCTGGTCTCGTCGCCAAGGTAGACGCGGATGCTCAGGAAGTCGGTGGGGCAGGCGGTTTCGCAGCGCTTGCAGCCGACGCAGTCTTCGGTGCGGGGTGAGGAAGCGATCTGGGCGGCCTTGCAGCCATCCCAGGGCACCATCTCGAGAACGTCGAGGGGGCAGGCACGGACGCACTGGGTGCAACCGATGCAGGTGTCGTAGATCTTGACGGCGTGGGACATGCCAGGGCCGGGAACGAACGGCGAGGTGCCCAAAGTACCCACACCGTTCCGGCGCAGGGCCAGACCCGGCGTCGGCCGTCACCCTTGTTCATACGGCGAAAGGGCCCGTCCGGGGCGACCCGTAGGATGCTGCCTCCCTCACAGCAGCCATGTCCCAGGAAGCGATCTTCGAGAAAGTCCGGTCGATCGTTGCCGAACAGCTCAGCGTGGAGGCTGACGAGGTCAAGCCGGAATCCAACTTCCAGAACGACCTGGGAGCTGATTCCCTCGACACCGTCGAGCTGGTGATGGCCCTGGAGGAAGCCTTCGACATCGAGATCCCCGACGAGTCGGCTGAAGGGATCACCACGGTGGGCGACGCCGTCAAATACATCCAAGAGAAGCAGGCCTGAGGCGTCCATGGTGGAGGGTCTCCGCCGCGTCGTCGTCACCGGCCTGGGCGCGGTCACACCGATCGGCAACAACGTCGCGGATTACTGGGAGGGGCTGATCAGCGGCCGCAATGGGGTGGCGCCGATCACCCTTTTTGACGCCTCCCGCCATGCCTGCCGCTTCGCCGCCGAAGTCAAGGACTTCGACACGGCTGGCTGGCTGGAGCCGAAGGAAGCGAAGCGCTGGGATCGCTTCTGCCAGTTCGGCGTGGTCGCGGCCAAACAGGCGGTGGCCGATGCCGGCCTGAGCATCGACGACAGCAACGCCCAGCGGGTCGGGGTGGCCATCGGCTCCGGCGTGGGCGGCCTGCTGATGATGGAAACCCAGGCCCACGTGCTGGCCGACCGCGGTCCCGACCGGGTCAGCCCGTTCTGCGTGCCGATGATGATTCCCAACATGGCCACCGGGCTGGCGGCCATCGCCATCGGCGCCAGGGGGCCCAGCAGCGCCGTGGCCACCGCCTGCGCCGCCGGCTCCAACGCCATCGGCGACGCCTTCCGGCTGATCCAGATGGGCCTGGCGGACGCCATGGTCTGTGGTGGTGCCGAATCGGCGATCACCCCGCTGGGGGTGGCCGGGTTCGCCAGCGCCCGGGCCCTGTCGTTCCGCAATGACGACCCCGCCACGGCCAGCCGTCCCTTCGACGCCGAGCGCAACGGCTTCGTGATCGGCGAAGGGGCCGGGGTCCTGGTGCTGGAGAGCCTTGAGCACGCCACGGCCAGGGGCGCCCGGGTGCTGGGCGAGATCGTCGGCTACGGCATGACCTGCGACGCCTATCACTACACGCTTCCCTCCCCGGGCGGTGTGGGGGCGGCGGAGGCCATCCGCCTGGCCCTGGCCGATGCCCGACTGGAGCCGGAGGAGGTGGATTACGTCAACGCCCACGGCACCAGCACCCAGGCCAACGACAGCAACGAGACCGCCGCCATCAAGTCGGCCCTCGGGGCCCACGCCATGGGCATCCCGGTCAGTTCCACCAAGTCAATGACCGGCCACCTGCTGGGCGGCAGCGGCGGCATCGAGGCGATCGCCGCGGTGCTGGCGGTGACCCATAACCAGGTACCGCCTACGATCAACTACAGCACGCCCGATCCCGCCTGCGATCTGGATGTGGTGCCCAACCAGGCCCGGGAACACAACGTCAACGTCGTGCTCTCCAACTCCTTCGGATTCGGCGGCCACAACGTCTGCCTCGCCTTCCGCCGGATGCCCTGATCACCCGACGCGCCAGCGCCTCGGGCCTCCCATCCCAGGAACACCTCCCTCCTCCCTGCACTCCCCCGTCAAGCCATGGTCGCCGCCCCCACCACCCAGGTCGAGAGCCACGTAGAGACGCTCTGCATCAACAGCATCCGCTTCCTGGCGGTCGATGCGATCAACAAGTCCAACTCGGGCCACCCCGGCCTGCCCATGGGCTGTGCTCCGATGGCCTTCTCCCTGTGGGACAAGGTGCTGCGCCACAACCCCAAGAATCCGCAGTGGTTCAACCGCGACCGCTTCGTGCTCTCGGCCGGCCACGGCTGCATGCTGCTGTACGCGCTGCTGCACCTCACCGGCTACGACAGCGTCACCCTGGAGGACATCAAGCAGTTCCGCCAGTGGGGCTCCCGCACCCCGGGCCACCCGGAAACCTTCGAGACCCCCGGCGTCGAAGTCACCACCGGCCCCCTCGGCCAGGGCATCTCCAACGCCGTGGGCCTGGCGATCGCCGAAGCCCACCTGGCGGCGAAGTTCAACCGGCCCGACGCCACCATCGTCGACCACTACACCTATGTGCTGATGGGTGACGGCTGCAACCAGGAGGGCGTCTCCAGCGAGGCCGCCTCCCTGGCCGGCCACCTGGGTCTGGGCAAGCTGATCGCCCTCTACGACGACAACCACATCACCATCGACGGCAACACCGGCGTGTCCTTCACCGAGGACGTGCTGAAGCGCTACGAGGCCTATGGCTGGCACGTGCAGCACGTCGAAGACGGCAACACCGACGTTGCCGCCATCACCCGGGCGATCGAGGCGGCCAAGGCGGTCACCGACCGTCCCAGCCTGATCAAGGTCACCACCACCATCGGCTACGGCTCCCCCAACAAGGCCAACACCGCCGGGGTGCACGGCGCCGCCCTGGGGGCCGAGGAGGCCGAGCTCACCCGCCAGCAACTGGAGTGGAGCTACGGGGCCTTCGAAGTGCCCGAGCCCGCTTACGAGCACTGGCGCGCCGCCATCCAACGCGGTGCTGCCGCCGAAGCCTCCTGGAACGAGAGCCTGGCCACCTACCGCAACCGCTACCCCACCGAAGCCGCCGAGTTCGAGCGGATGCTGCGCGGTGAACTGCCCGAGGGCTGGGATGCGTCGCTGCCGGTGTTCACCCCCGAGGACAAAGGCCTGGCCACCCGCCAACACTCCTACAACGCCCTCAACGCCTTCGGCCCCAGCCTGCCCGAACTGATCGGTGGCTCCGCCGACCTCACCCACTCCAACCTCACCGACATCAAGGGCGAGGCCAGCTTCCAGAAGGGCCATGAGGCCAACCGCTACCTGCACTTCGGTGTGCGGGAGCACGCCATGGCGGCGATCCTCAACGGCATCGCCTACCACAACAGCGGCCTGATCCCCTACGGCGGCACCTTCCTGGTTTTCGCCGGCTACATGATCGGCGCCATGCGGCTGTCGGCACTCTCCCAGCTGGGCGTGATCTACGTGCTCACCCACGATTCGATCGGCCTGGGCGAAGACGGCCCCACCCACCAGCCCGTGGAAACCCTCGCCAACCTGCGTGCCATCCCCAACCTGCTGGTGATGCGCCCCGGCGACGGCAACGAGACGGTGGGGGCCTACAAGGTGGCCGTCACCAACCGCAAGCGCCCCACCGTGCTGGCCCTCAGCCGCCAGGCCATGGTCAACCAGGCCAACTCCGTCGCCGACAAGGTGGCCCAGGGCGGCTACATCCTCGAGGACTGCAGCGGCACCCCGGATCTGATCCTCATCGGCAGCGGCACCGAGCTCGACCTCTGCGTCAAGGCGGCGGCCCAGCTCACCGCTGAAGGAAAGGCGGTGCGGGTGGTGTCGATGCCCTGCGTCGAGCTGTTCGAGGAGCAGGACGCTGCCTACCGCGAGTCGGTGCTGCCAGCGGCCGTTCGCAAGCGCGTGGTGGTGGAAGCCTCCAGCTCCTTCGGCTGGCACAAGTACGCCGGCTTCGACGGCGCCACGGTGTCGATCGACAGCTTCGGTGCCTCCGCCCCCGGCGGTGTGTGCCTCGAGAAGTTCGGCTTCACCGTCGACAACGTGGTGGCGACCGCCAAGGCGCTGGGCTGATCCTGCCTTCGGTCGACTGGACGCCGGGCCCTTGCGGGCCCGGCTTTTTTGTCGGTTGGCCCTGCTCGCTCAGGCATCCGCCTTGCCTTCACGGCAGGGCACGTTGTGGCGGCTGCGCTCCACCACCAGGGGCAGTCGCAGGGTGCGCTGGTTGATGAAGCCGATGTATTCGCCCAGGATGCCGAGCGCGAACATCATGGCGCCAGCGAAGAACAGCGCCGAGACCGACAGCATGGCCACACCAAACTGGAAGCTCTGCCAGAAGACCAGCTTGCTGACCATCACAACGAACGACAGCAGGATCGAGAGGGCCCCGAGCGACAGGCCGGCGGTGGTGATCAGCCGCATCGGCTTGCGGGAGGAGGTGACGATGCCGAGCACACCGAAATCCACGAGGAACGAGAGTGAGGCAGAACTGCTGCCGCCCTTGCGATCGGCACTCACGTAGGGAATCGTCGACCACTTGAAGCCGATGGCGCACACCAACCCCTTGATGAACGGGTAGGAATCGATCGACTGCCGCAGGGCCAGAATCACCGAGCGATCGTAAATTCCGAAACCGGTGGTGTCACGCACCATCGGATAGTCGGAGAGCCAGGAGAGCGTGGCGTAGTAGATCTTCTTGCAAAGAAACAGGATCGGGCTTTCATGGCTCGAACGCCGCACGGCAAAAATCACCTGGTTGTCACCCTGCTTCCAGGCCGTGATCAGATCAGCCACCAACTCGGGAGGATCCTGAAGATCCGCCATCAGAAAGATATTGGCATCAGCATCCGGCACCAGCAAGGCATTGGCAGAGGAGCGCACAAAGCCGAAGTTCGAAACATTGCGAATCAGGCCAATCCTCGAATCCCTCGCCGCCAATCCCTCGATCAAAGCAACCGTGTGGTCGGTGGAGCAATTATCGGCGAACACGACTGAGAAGACATCGTCGGGGAACTGGTCAAGAACCTTCGACAGCCTCACATAGAGGGCTTCAACGTTAGAGGACTCGTTGTAACATGGAATGCAAATGGCGATATGATGAGTCGGTGTCGTCATGGGCTAATGCTGTCAAAAAGCATGCTGCAGGCAGTGTATCTTTTGGCTGCCGTTCTTGCGGCATGTCTGGGCCAATTCATCTTGCGGATCCGTCCTCCGGCCGAAGGCGTCCGCACCGGTGCGCTCTACCTGGCAGCCTCGCTTGTTTGCTATGGCGCCTCCTTCGGAATCACAGCGCTCGTGCTGCCCGCCGCCGACCGAAAACTGGCAGTGTTGATGCTGAGCCTGCAGTATCCGCTGCTGTATGTACTCTTTGCCATCAAGGATTCGGCCGTACTGCAGCCGGCCAGTCTGATGGCGATCACACTCGGCTATGTGATCGTCGCCGTTGGCATGTTTGGACGTTAGCCGTTGCCGGCGCAGAGTCGGTTAATCTGGCGTTGGTCGAGGGTGAAACTCCACGTTGGGCCGCCATAGATCTGGATCGGCACGGGATAGGGGCTTCTGCACTGCAATCTGAGCTGATCCACATAGACCAGACCCCTGATCTGGCCGTCAGATGTCACCTCAAAGACGGGCCTGTTGATGACGTTGTTGTGATAGAAGACAACCGTCAGCACCAGCCAGATCGCCAAAGCGCGGCAGGTTGCCGTGCTTCGTGTTCGTTGGTCACGGGCCAGCAGAACAAACGCCACCAGAAGCACCGACAGGAACAGGACGGTGGTCCAGTAGAAGAAGCGCCCGCCGGCATCCTCGACCACCATCAGCTCAAGGTCCACCCCGCGACGGGTGGCCACCAGCAGGCTCGAGAAGGAAAGCACCAGGGTGGAAAAGATGGCCAGGTAAAGCAGGGCCGGTTGCCCGATGTGCTTGGTCAGCACGCGCAAGGCCAACACCACCAGGGCGATTACCGCCAGAACAGCCAGCAGCTGCAGGGCATCGGGAAGACCCCGCAGATACCACCAGGGCTTGTACCCCCCCAGCAGAGGAGCGATCAGGTGAACCGTAAACCAGTCGAGCAGAATGGCCGGCCGCGCCAGCAGCTTGGCCACTGCCTGGGCCGTCGAGAGGGGGTAGACAGTCTGGAGCTGGGAAAAGTAGATCTGCAGGGACGAGAACAGCACCGGCAGACTCAGCCAGAGGGGCCTGATCGGCAGATTGCGGCGGCGCAGGCCAGCGAACATCAGCAGCGGAATCGTGTAGATGGCCAGGAAGGGACCGGTGAAGGCCGCCACCAACCCGTAGATCAGCAGGAGACCCTTGAGGAGCGGAGCCCTGAAGGCCTCCCCTCGCCCGCTTCCCTGCTGCGCCACCACGCCGTAGGCGATCAGGATGAAACCAAGCGGGAAGAAGATGTAGGCATTGGGCAGATTGAGATAGGTTTCCGCTGCGTAGGGGTAGTAAACGTAGGGGATGTAGGCCACCCGCATCAGCCGGCTGAACACCCCCGCGCCGATCAGCCCCTCCACGCTCACCAGGGGCAGCAGCCAGGACACCCAGGCCACAAGCAGAAAGAAGCCGGGATAGGCGAGCGGCGAGAGCAGGTTCACGGCCGTCAGGGCGGTGATCCTCTGCAGGAGATGGCTGTAGCCCGCATAGAGCTGCAGCAGCGATCCGGCGCCCTGGTCGATGGCCTGCTGCAGGAAGATCGAGCCATCCTCCGCATAGAGGGTGGGCAGCAGCGAAACGGAGGGGCGCCGCAGGTGGTACCCGAGGGCGCAGAGGCCGACCAGGGCGGCGGAAACGAGCAAACCGTGGAGCCGTGGAGGCAGCTGCTGTTCGGCTGACTGCCGGATCTGCTGGATCTTCTCGAGGATGGCGGCCATGGCTGCGCGCAACGGCTCCGCTCAGGCCGCCATCAGCTGGTTTTCCGTCCACGCGAGCATGCGGCTGACGCCGTCGCGGCAGGACACCTCGGGCCTCCAGCCCAGCAGCCGCTCGGCCTTGCCGATGGCGGCGATGAAGCAGTCCTGGTCACTGGCGCGGCGGGGGGTGGGGGTATACACCAGCGGTGGGATGGCCAGCAGCTCGGCGAGCAGGGCGAACAGCTCCAGCAGGCTGAGGGAATTGGCGGCGCCGCCGCCGATGTTGAAGATCTCGCCGGTCATCCGCTCCCGGTGCAAGTAGGCGGCCCGGTAGAGGCGGATCAGGTCGTCGGCATGGAGCACGTCGCGCACCTGCTTGCCGGTGCCGGCGATGGTGAAGGGCTCGGGGGCATGGCCGGCCTGATGGGCCCGCTTCTGCTCGATCGCTTTCTGGCAGAACCAGCCCACCCAGCCCTGGTCGAAGGAGGCGAACTGACGGCCGCCGAAGATCGAGGAGTGGCGGAACACCACCGTTTTGAGGCCGTAGACGCGGGCCCAGTCGCGCACGTACTGATCCGCCGCCCCCTTGGAGCAGCCGTAGGGGGTGGAGAAATCCAGCCCCAGCGCTTCATCGAGGCCGTCAGGGTGATCCGGCAGGCGGTAGCGGGTGGGGGTCTCCTCGTAGCGCAGCTCCTCCAGATCGCCGTAGACTTTGTTGGTGCTGCTGTAGGCGATCAGGGCCTCAGGCGACAGGGCCCGGGCCGCCTCCAGCACCGCGAAGGTGCCGAGCACGTTGGTCTGCAGGTCGCGGGCGGGATCGGTCAGGGAGGTGGTCATCGCCACCTGGCCGCCCACGTGGCAGATGTAATCGAAGGGGGCGTGGCGGCGGAACACGGCCAGCACGGCTTCGGCCTCGGCCAGGTCGGCCTGGATGAAGTGGAAGCGCCCCGGGGCCGCCTGCTGCTCCAGCCAGGCCAGGTTGGCCGCCGAACCACGGCGGAACAGGGCATCGAGAACGATCACCTCAGCGCCTTCCTGCAGGTAGAAGGCCGCCAGGTTGGAGCCGAGAAAACCGCAGCCGCCGGTGATCAGGACCTTCATCGGATTCAGGAATGGGGAGAGGCCGGAATCCTCAGCCCGCGCAGGTCGGGCACATACCGTTCGATCTGATCGGGGCGGTCGGGAAGGCTGGCGGGCAGCAATCTACCGGTCGCCCCCAGGCGACCCCACTCCGCCTCGGCGAAGGCCAGCAGGCTGGTGGCCACCCCCGAACCGATGTTGACCACCAGGGGAACGCCGGCGGCCACATCAGGCCGCGCGCAAGCCTCCAGCAGGTGGGCGGCCACAGTGGCGACGGGGATGAAATCGCTGACCTGCCGGCCGGAGGTCATGGGGAAATCGTCGCCGGCCAGGGCCGCGTGTCGCAGGGACGGCCAGAAGTTGCCATGGAACTGACCATCGCCGTAGGCCGAGAAGATGCGGCCGTAGAAGAGCTCCAGGCCCTGGGCGATGGCGAAGGCGCGCAGCAGCTGGAAGGCCGCCGCCTTGCTGGCGCCGTAGGGGCTCAGGGGTTCCAGGGGGGCCTCAGGCGGGATGGCCGCGTAGCGGCGGGCGGCGTTGCCGTACTCGTGGCTGCTGCCGGCGACGACGCAACGGCGCACCCCCGCCTCCGCCGCCCGCTCCAGGAGCCGCAGGCTGCCGGACACGTTGGCCTGCACCAGCTCGTCCCATGGCACCTGCTTCGGGCTCACCCCCGCCGAAGCCAGGTGCAGCACCGCCTCCACCCCATCCAGGTCCGCGGCCGTGAGGCTGACGAGATCGCCCTCGCACCAATGGGGCTGACGCGGCAGGGGGATCACCGGGGCGGACGCGGGGCTGCGGCGCAGGGCCCGCACCTGGTGGCCCGCCGCCAGGGCCGCCGCCAGCACGTGGGAACCGATGAAGCCGGTACCGCCGGTGAGGAACAGCCGCATCAGGGCTGGCAGAAGGCCCGGATCACGTCGATCTCCTTGGCCAGCATCGGGGCCGTGAGGCCCGGGTAGGTGCCCAGGAACAGGGTGTTGACCATGATCGCGTCGGCACCGGCCAGATCGCCCACCACCCGCAGGGCGTCGGGGCGGTCGGCCCGCAGCTGCACGAAGGCCGGCTGGCGCACCAGGTTGCCGCCGAACAGCATGCGGTTACCGATGCGGTGGGCATCGAGCTCCCGGGCCAGGTCGGTGCGGCGGAAGGGGGCGTCGGGCTTGACGGCGATCTTGAAGCCGAACCAGGAACAGTCGGTGCGGCAGCCGCTGGCGTCCCAGGAGAAGCCGGCCACCGGATCCCAGCCGGTGGCGTGGGTGGGCAGGGAGAACTCCAGCACGTGCTCGGTGGCCACCAGCCCCTCGCGCAGGGTCTGCCAGTTGCGCTTGCGGGCCTCGATGAACTCCGGCAGGCGGCGCAGCTGAACCCGGCCGATGGCGGCCTGGGGATCGAGCGGTTTGAGGTTGAAGCCGAGGTGGCTGTAGATGTACTTGTGGTCATAACCGGCGGGCAGTTCGCCCAGCTGCCAGTCGAAGCGCTTGCCGCAGGTGTCGTCCTTGCCGGAGGGGCACCAGCAGTCGCGGCCCCAGTCGCGGAAGCTCTCGGCCACCACCTTGAGCTTCTGGTCGCGCACGATGTTGACGGCACCGCCCTCGCCCATGGTGAGGTGGTGGGGCGGATAGAAGCTCTGGGTGCTGATGTCACCCCAGGTGCCGGTCCAGCGGATGACGCGGTCGGCGCCCTCATCGAGGCCGGGGCTGTTGGTGGTGAAGCCGAGGGATTCGGCCAGCTCCCGGGGCATGGAATAGGAGCAGCCCAGGGCGTCGCAGTTGTCCTCCACCAGATAGAGATCGTGGGCGCGGCAGAAGAGCAGCACGGCCGCCAGATCGAAGGGGTTGCCCAGGGCGTGGGCCATCATCACGGCCTTGGTGACGCCGGGGGTGAAGGCGGCTTCGAGCTGGTCGCAGCGGGCGTTGCCGGTGACCGGATCGGCATCGATGAACACCGGCACGGCGCCCACCTGCAGGATCGGGGCCACGGTGGTGGGGAAGCCGGCGGCCACGGTGATCACCTCATCGCCGGGGCGCAGGCGCCGCTCGGCGGGCAGGCGGTGGGAGGTGAGGGCCGAGATGGCGACGAGGTTGGCGGAGGAGCCGGAGTTCACCAGCAGGCTGTGGCGCACACCGAGGAAGGCCGCCAGCTCGCTCTCCATGGCCGCCCCCTCCGTGCCGAGGGTGAGCCAGAAATCGAGTGTGGTGCCCACCGCCGCCTCCACTTCGTCTTCGGTGAAGACCCGGCCGGCGTAGGGGATCGTCTGGCCGTCGGCGTGGGGGGTGCGGTCCGGGTCGTCGCCGGGACGGAAGCCGGCGTGGGCGCGGCGGGCGTAGTCACGGGTGAGCCGCAGGATCTCCTGCTTGAGCTGGTCGAGGTCGGCGGTCATGGGATGGATCGGCCCGGCGGGCAGCAGGCGAGATAGGCGGTGAGGTCGTCGAGGCAGCAGGCCAGCGGGTCGTCGCCCGCTTCGATCACGCGGCGGTACCACTGAAGCGTGCGGGCGGTGGTGGTGGCGAAATCCCAACGGGGCGACCAGCCGAGGCGGTGGTGGGCCTTATCGACAACAAGATTCAGAAGCCCCGCCTCGTGGGGGGCGGTGGGGTCGGAGGCATCGATCCAGGTGCCGGGCCAGTGGGCCAAGGCCTGCTCCACCAGCTCCTGAACGGGCCGGTTGGCCTCCAGCTGGGGCCCGAAGTTGAAGGCTTCGGCCATCGCCAGGCCATCGGCCGGCTCGGCGAGGGCCTCGGCCAGGGCCAGGTAGCCGCCGAGGGGTTCGAGCACGTGCTGCCAGGGCCGGGTGGCGGCGGGGTTGCGCAGGGTGATGGGCTCACCGGCGCGCAGGGAGCGGACGGTGTCGGGAATGATGCGGTCGGCGGCCCAGTCGCCGCCGCCGATGACGTTGCCGGCCCGGGCGCTGGCCAGGCGCAGGTGGGGCGACTGGTGGGGCAGGCTGCCGCAGTAGCTGGCCCGCCAGGAGCTGATGGCCAGCTCGGCGGCGGCCTTGCTGCTGCTGTAGGGGTCATGGCCGCCGAGGGGGTCGTTCTCCCGGTAGCCGTAGAGCCACTCGTTGTTGCGGTACACCTTGTCGGTGGTGATCAGCACCGCGGCGCAGGGATGGGCCAGGGGCCGCAGGGCCTCGATCAGATGGATGGTGCCCAGCACGTTGGTGTCCCAGGTGAGCACCGGCTCGGCGTAGCTGCGCCGCACCAGGGGCTGGGCCGCCAGGTGCAGCACCACCTCGGGCTGGACGGCGGCGACCAGATCGCGGAGGGCGGCCGGATCGCGCAGATCACCCACGTGGTGATCGAGGCGGCCGGCCAAGCCCAGCTGGTCGAACAGGGAGGGGTCGGTGTCCGGCGCCAGGGCGAAGCCGGTGACGCGGGCCCCCAGTTCGCAAAGCCAGAGGGCCAGCCAGCTGCCCTTGAAGCCGGTGTGGCCGGTGAGCAGCACGCGTCTGCCCTGCCAGAAGGCGGGATCGGGCTGCTGCCACGCCCGCTTAGGGGAGGCGCTGGCCATGGTCAGCTCCAGACCTTCCAGGGGGCGCGGCCCTGCTGCCAGAGGTCTTCAAGCCGCTGGCGGTCGCGCAGGGTGTCCATGGGCTGCCAGAAGCCGCGGTGCTTGAAGGAGTTGAGCTGGCCCTGGGTGGCGAGGGCCTTGAGGGGCGCCTGCTCCCAGACGCACTGGTCACCGTCGACCAGGTCGATCACGGCGGGCTCGAGCACGAAGAAACCGCCGTTGATCCAGGCGTTGTCGCCATCGGGCTTCTCCTCAAAATCGGTGACCACATCGCCGTCGAGGTGCAGGGCGCCGTAGCGACCAGGGGGTTGCACGGCGGTGAGGGTGGCCTGCAGGCCCTGGCGCTGGTGGTGGGCAATCAGGGCGGTGATGTCCACATCGGCGACGCCGTCGCCGTAGGTGAAGCAGAAGGACTCGTCGTCGGGCAGGTAGCTGCGCACCCGGGCCAGGCGGCCGCCGGTGAGGGTGGCATCGCCGGTGTCGACCAGGGTGATCTTCCAGGGTTCGGCCTTCTGGCGGTGCACTTCCATATGGTTGAGATCCATATGGAAGGTGACATCACTGGTGTGCAGGAAATAGTTGGCGAAGTATTCCTTGATCACATAACCCTTGTAGCCACAACAGATGATGAAGTCGTTGATGCCGTGGTGGCTATAGATCTTGAGGATGTGCCACAGGATCGGCTTGCCGCCGATCTCCACCATCGGCTTGGGCCGCAGGTGGGTCTCCTCCGCCAGTCGGGTACCCAGTCCACCGGCCAGGATGACGGCTTTCATCAGGCAGCAAAGGGCCAGGCAGGCGGTGGCAACCTAGCAAAGGCGCCCCACGCCACCGGGCCCAGACAGGCCAAGGGCTTTGGTGGACCCGCGCCCTGCGGGTTCACTCATAAGCCCAGTTCCGCGTCGGAGGGGCTGGGGCCGTACTTCTGCTTCGAGGGCCAGGGGCGCAGTCGCCAGTCGGGCTCAAAGACAAAGGAGGAACGCTCCCGGCCCGGCAGCAGGGATCCATTGCCGGCCCCATGGGCGTAGTCAACGTAGAGCTTGACGATCTGCTCTCTGCAGACCTGCTGGGCGGCGGGATGGGCCAGACAGGCCTCGCGCCAGGCGCGCACCCGAGCGAATCGGGGTTCCTGGGGCAACTCGAAGTCTTCGAAATACTCGAGAAACCAGAAGCGCATGAACAGGGGGGTGAAGACCGTTTCCGCCCACCCGAATTGCTCGAAGAGATAGGTGCCGGAGGGTGAATGCTCAAGAAGGAAATCGTTCAGCTGGGCATAGAGCTTCAGCAGGCTGTCCCGAAAGGCCTGACGCCGCCCGGGATCCTGGTTCATCACATAGAGGTAGCCCTGCTGGCCAAAGTCGGCCTCCATCCGTGTCATCAGGCCCTCCACGGCGCGGCGGTAGGGATCGCTCTGGGCCACCGCCGGCTCAGGAAAGACATCCTCGAGATACTGCAGGATGATCAGACTTTCTCTGAGGATCTGCCCGCCCGGTGTTTCCAGGATCGGCACCGCCGTGTTGCCCGGGGACTTGGCCTTCAACCTCTCGGGACGGGGCTGGGTGATGTCAACCACATGAAAGTGGACATCGTTCTGGCGCCCCTTGAGCGACAAGAGGATCTCCAGCCGCTGCGAGAAGGGGCAGACAGGAATGTGATAAACGGTGATGGGGCCGGGTGCCGTTGTCATTCCTCAGGTGTGCCATGCCGGTTGCGCCCAGGAGAACGCAGCGGAAACGCTACCTGCCGCAAGCCTGCGTCCCTGGCAGAAAGAGGGGCTCGTGAGGCGGGCCAAGGAAACAAGACAGTTTCCTAAGCCCCCAGGCAACACCGGAAGCCACTGGCCAGCATGCAACCCCTTTCCAGCACTGCCCTGTGGCCGCCCGAAGCAAGAAGCTGACGCTGGCTGATGTGACGGCGTTGATCCAGGCACTCCTCGCCAAGCCGGGGCTTGGCGAAGCCGATCTGCTGGCCTTCGCGCAGACGATCAACGGGGGCGCGTTCAAGGATCCACCGCCACCGAAGCCCAAGCCCCCCACCGCCACCGAGATCAAGGCGAAGGTGCTGGCCCACTTCCACTGCAAGACCGTCACCCAGCTGCGCAAGGACAAGAACTTCCAGCTCTCGATGACGGGCGAAGAGGTGGCGTTGAAAACCAAGGACGACTGGCTGGTGCTCTACCGGCGCTTCATCGGCATTCCGGCCAACGAGCGGAACCTGGAGGACGGGTCCACCGTGATCAACGGCATCGACGTGCTGCAGCACTTCCGGCCCTGGGTGGTGTTCGGCCTCGACCCGAAGACCGCCACGGCCGATGAAGTGCGCGAGGCGTTCCGAAGGCTGATCCAGGTGCACCACCCCGACCACGGCGGCGATCCGCGGGTGGCGGGACGCCTGCAGACGATGAAGGACTCGATCCTTGCCCTGATGCCCTGAGACGATGCGCGACCTTTTGACGGCCCAGGAAACGGCCAAGATTCTCGGCAAACGGATCGACAGCCTCTACAACATCGTCGAGGCGTTCGATGCCAAAGCCGACGACGAGTGGGAGCTCGTGGAGGGCGAACACTTCGAGTACGCCGGCCCCGCGGTGGCCGGCGCCAATGGGCGGCGACCCCGGCGCTTCAGCGAAGAGGGCGTGGAGGCCCTGGCCCGCTACATCGAGGCCAACGAGAAAACGGGCGTGCTGGGTTGGTTCCGTGAGCGGCTGTTCAACGTGAAGCAGAAGCGCAAGCAGCTGCTGGTGTCACGCCGGATCACCCAGGAGTTCATCGAAGCCGGCGGCACCCTGGAGATCCGGGGCGATCTGGCCTTCGTGAGCCGCAAAACCACCGTGGGCATCCTGCAGACCAACTACCTGGGGCTGAACAACTCCTGGAACCGGCTGCGCACCGCTGGCACCGAAGAAGGAGAAGAGGCCCTGGAGCTCAACAAGGACTTCCTGGAGAGCGAGGAGCGGCAGCTACTGATCAGTCAGCGGGGCATCGCCCGGGTGGCCCGCGACATGCGGGTCAACAGCCGTATCACCAAAACGCGCCAGGCCTGGATCGAGGCCGTGGGCGATGTGGTGGAAGCCTGCTTCAACTCCGAGATCCGCTACCTCACCGAAGGGGTGGACCGGGCCATCAACCGCGCCAAGTCGGCGGCCGGCCATCGCTGTGAGATCACCGGCAAGAAAGCAGCGGTGCACAAGAAGATCGACCTGGACGGGCACCATCTGTTCGACCGCCGCAGCCGCCCTGATCTGGCTGACCTGCCGGAAAACGTCCTGGTGTTGGTGCCCGATCTGCACCGGGAGTTCCATGGCTGGAAAAGCGGCCCCTGCAGCCCCAAGGACGTGCTGGTGTTCATCGAAACCGCGCGGGGGGATCTGTTCGATCCGGTGAACTCCCGCGACATGAGACGGCTACGGGCGCTCACCCACCGGCTGCAGCGGTTTCAAAGTGACCGGGAGGGGCAGAAGGTTAGGTATCACAGGGCCTGAGATTCATGGATGGGAGATCGCTGGTCGATCACTTCTGAGGGTGGTTGTTCCTCTGCTTGCTTCGCACATAGACGGCCTTGTTTCTTCGCTGCGTCTCGAACAAGTCAATCGCCTCAAATAAGCCACTGAGCTTGGCATAACCGTAGTTGCGAGGGTCAAACGAGGTCTGATTGGCAATGTGCATCCCCACCGGAGCAAGATTTGACCAGCCGTCGTCATCCGCAGCACTGGTCACCGAACTCCGCATCAAAGTGATGAGCCTTGTATCTTGCTTCAACTCTTTCCCCGTCTTCTTGATGCCCGCCGATGGGATGGAAGGCTCAGTTGATGCCATCGACTGGTCGATCGTCTCCAAGTACAAAAAGGTCGAGCAGGCGAAAACAAATGGCAACGGGGTCTTCTTCTCGCCAAAGCCATAAACTTTCAATCCGCTGGCCAGAATTCTCATCACCAGAGGCGTAAAGTCACTATCGCTGGAAACAATTACGAAAGCATCCAGCTTCTGGGTATACAGCAAGTCCATGGCATCGATGATCATCGCTGCGTCAGTAGCGTTCTTGCCCTTGGTGAGATCAAACTGCTTGACTGGACAAATCGCATACTCATGCAAGCAATCTTCCCAAGATTTCAGAGTTGGGCTCTTCCAGTTTTCATAGGCCTTGCGAATATTGGCAATTCCATATTTTGCGATTTCGGATACGATCGCTGCGATCTTGGCGGCTGGAGCGTTGTCAGCATCAATCAGCAGCGCAGTCTTGGATTCTGATGGTTGCATTGTGGGTCGTGCGCCGTAGGCTAGCCTCTTCTTTGGACTCTACTCATGACACATTCTACTTGCTTGGTTTTCATTTGCATTCATCAACGCCCCAGATCAGACGCGGGCAGAGCATCGGAGGTTTCATCAGCCGTTTCTGCGACCCGCCCGCTGGATCTTGATGTTAGGCATGTTTGGTGGAGTTTGGCCGTTGAACGAATCTCGTCGGGAGGCAATGTCCTCTGCTAGATGCGACCTCAAGCTGCTACAGCAGTCGCGCACGGAGCCGTAATCGTCATGTGACAACTGAGAAAGCTCTCCAGCCTTTGTCTGACTAAGAACTCGCTCAAGTTCCTGCTGCAGTGGGTAGTAGCCCTTTTGGTGCGTTGTTCGTGAAAGATACATGCCACCACCGGAAAAGTACCACTTCCTGAGGTCCTCACTGAATTTGAACAAATCCTCGTAAGTGACGTGTGGATCTCTCGGCCAGCGTGGGAGCAATGCGGTGAGTTTCCAAAGTGGCTGGTAAACCTCGATTCGCCGAAGTCGAAGATCAATATCGACCTGGATCAACGCTGCTTCAACTCGTGCTATGCGCTCCTTCCAGACGCTTCCGAGCCAAGCGGCTAAGGCGGTTGCGGCAGCCAGCCCACCACCAAGTGACGCCACGAGCGAGGAAACGAAACTAATCATGATGGGGCTCATTTGGGTCTCCTGCGATACCTAACGCTCGCCATCACCTGGCCGCAAGGTGTTCTCAACGAAGAAGATAGGCTTGCGGTGGCGGCACAGGTGCATGGCGGTGTTAGCTGACCAGTGTCTTTACCTGGGGCGCTGGTGCTCCACGTAGAAGGCCTTCCACACTTAAGTCCTCATCAACATCTGGCCAGTGAATTCCGTAGCCAGCTCCTGCAATCTCCCAGTTATGACGCTCCTGGGATGTTGCATGCAGAAGCCTTGGGAACCAAGCCAACGGCACCGAGATAGATCGTCCATCAGCCAGGTCAACGACCAGCCTGTCTTCTGTCAAGGCAACGTCTGTGACCTGCTCGCCAGGGTTAGCCATGAAACTCCTCCCATGCGTTTAGAAGGATAGCTCGGTTCAAGCTGACCAGCCGTTCAATCTCACGCAGCTCTCTGGCGCTAAATCCAAGGCTCGAGGACAATGCCACAGGAACAAGCCAGACTTTACATGACGCCTTATCTCTGTCAAGATGAACATGGGGAGGCTCATTTGGCTCGTGACTGTAGAAGTAGATCCTGTAAGGACCGCTTCTAAGGATTGTCGGCATCCGAAATCGCCACCATCACACCGACGATACTGACCACGGCCTTCCTGTGCAGCTAACGATTATGGATAGATCGTGCGCAGCCACGATCTTATCCGAAGTTGAACAAGCCTGCAACGATGAAGCCTGATGGCTTACTGCAGAAACATTCGGCCAGTTTTCACGATATCTTTGACTTTCTCCTGAGTTGTCATGCGTGCCGTATGGGGCATCATTGACCCTTGCCATGCCACAGCCGATTGTAGGGGCACAGCAGAGCTGGCCGTTCAGTTCTCTGGAGCTGAACGGATCTGCTCAGTGTCTGCTGGCTACTTTCAGGGATATCATCCCAGCATTCTTGTCAGCCTCAGCACAGCAGCGGCGTCAGAGGTGGTCTGGTTTTTCTGGACAGGGTCCATCGTTAACCTGTGAAGCGGGGCAACGCCCCTGAGAGGGGGCTCCCACCCATGAGCAAACGCCGCACCCATAGCCCCGAGTTCAAGGCCAAGGTCGCCATGGAGGCGATCAGTGGCCGCAAGACGCTCCAGGAGATCGCCGCTGATCATACGGTGCACCCGATCCAGGTGAGCCAGTGGAAGAAGCAGCTGCTGGAGGGTGCCAGCGACCTGTTCACCCGGGGCAAGAAAACGCAGGCCAAGGACGAAAGCCAGGCCAAGGAGGCGGAGCTATTTCAGCAGATCGGCAAGCTCCAAATGGAGCTGGAGTGGCTGAAAAAAGTCCCAACTGCTCTGATGCCCGTGAACTGCGACAACTGGTCGATCATGACCACCGTGATCTCACGGTCAGCCGTCAATGTGAGCTGCTGGGCCTGCCTCGATCCTCGTTGTATTACCAGCCGGTTTCTGTTCGTGAATTCACGCTACGGATCATGGCCAGAATCGATGCCTTCTACCTGGAGGATCCCACCGCCGGCAGCCGTCGGATGGTGCAGTATCTGGCCAGAGATGGTATCCCGATCAGCCGTGACCGTGTCCGAAACCTCATGCGGTGCATGGGTTTACGGGCGATCTATCAGAGACCAAGGACGACAGTTCCTGGTGGCCCATCCGAGCGTTTCCCCTGCCTGGCGGACCTCCAGCTGCTCACGTCTCCAGATCAGGTCTGGGCGACAGATATCACCCACATCCCGCTGCGTAAGGGCTTC
>CALSAP010000032.1:0-30546 GCA_943372935.1 Synechococcus sp. UW140 | reverse complement strand
GAGGCGGTGTTCGCCGTCAAGGACGGGGATACGGTGCGTGAAGAAGTGCTCCCCTTCGGGATGCTGCACGTCACCCCGCCGATGGCGGCCCCGGAGGTGGTGGCCACCAGCCCCCTGGCGGTGGCAGGCCCGGGCGGCTGGGTGGACGTGGACAAGTTCACCACCCAGCACGTGCGCCATCCCAACGTCTTCTCCCTCGGCGACGTCTCCTCGCTGCCCAACTCCAAGACCGCCGCCGCGGTGCGGGGCCAGGCGCCGGTGCTGGTGGCCAACCTGCTGGCGCACCTCGATGGCCTGCCCCTGGCCGCCCGCTACGACGGCTATGCCTGCTGTCCGCTGATCACCGGCTACGGGCGCGTGATCATGGCCGAGTTCAACTACGACGGGCAGCCTGTTCCCTCCTTCCCCCTCGATCCCACCCAGGAGCGCTGGAGCATGTGGGTGGCGAAGAAGGACGTGCTGCCCTGGATCTACTGGAACCGCATGCTCAAGGGAGCCCCCCACGAGCGGCGCTTCGTGCCTGGGGTTGCTAGCTGAGCTCACTGCTGGGCTGCTTGAGGTGGCCCAGGCGATTTTCCAGGCCGTGGAGCATCTCCAAGGCGAACATCGGCAGTTCCTGAAGGGCGAACAGGAACTCCTCCCGGTTCATCTCCAGCAGTTGGGTGTCCCGCAGGGCCGTGGCGGTGCCGACGCGTCGATGCTGGTTGTCCACCAGCGCCCCCACCCCGAAGCTGCTGCCAGGGCCGAGGGTTTCGCCGTCGTGCTCTTGGCCCCAGTCGATCGCGACCTCGCCATCGACGATGCCGAAGACCGACGCCCCCTCATCACCTGCCTGGAAGATCACCTCCCCCGCTGCGAAGCTGCGCAGGTTCTGCTCCTGGGCCAGAAGCTGCATGGTGGTCAGGGCGCCTGGGGAGGGGGAGGTCATCGGGGACTCCTGGATGGGACCACCATGCTGACGGACGGTTAAGGATCAGTTGGAGAAGGGGCTGCCCGCCATGGCCACCGGGGAGGGCGTCACGTCCCAGATGCGTTCCGCGTACTCCTTGATGGCCCGATCGGAGGAGAAGTAACCGCTGCGGGCGGTGTTCAGCAGGGCCATCAGGTTCCAGCGGCGGCGGTCGGCCCAGGTGGCGCCGATGGCGGCCTGGGCCCGGAGGTAATCGCTGAAATCGGCCAGCACGAAAAAGGGATCTTCCCGCCTCAACTGGTCGGTCAGGGGCCGGAACAGGTCCGTGTCCCCCTGGCTGAAGTGCCCTTGCCCGATCAGGTTGAACACCTCTGAAAGCAGGGGATCGGCTGCGATCCACTCCCATGGACGGTAATGACCGCGAAGCTGGGCGATCTCATCGCTGGTGCGTCCGAACAGGAAGAAGTTGTCGGCGCCCACCTGCTCGCGGATCTCCACGTTGGCGCCATCAAGGGTGCCGATGGTGATGGCGCCGTTCATCATGAATTTCATGTTGCCCGTGCCGGAGGCCTCCAGCCCGGCGGTGGAGATCTGCTCGGAGAGGTCGGCGGCGGGATAGACCCTCTCCCCCAGCTTCACGTTGTAGTCCGCCAGGAAGATGACACGCAGACGGCCGTCCATGTCGGGGTCGGCATTCACCACATCGGCGATGCCGTTGATGAAGCGGATGATCAGCTTGGCCATGGCGTAACCCGGGGCGGCCTTGCCGCCGAAGATCACGGTGCGGGGGGCCATGCCATCGGCGAGGCCGTTCTTGATGCGCAGGTACTGGGCGATGACCTGCAGGACATTGAGGTGCTGGCGCTTGTACTCGTGAATGCGCTTCACCTGCACGTCGAAGAGGCTTTCGGGATCGACCGCCATGGCGTGGTGACGGCGGATGTACCCGGCTAGGTGCTCCTTGGCACAGCGCTTGCACTGGCCCCAGCGTTCCAGGAACGCCCCGTCATTCTGGAAGTCCTCCAGGAGCCGCAGGGCCTCCGGCCGGGCCGGCCAGTCGGGGCCGATGCTGTCGCAGAGCAGGCTGTGCAGGGCTGGATTGGCCAGGGCCAGCCAGCGCCTGGGGGTCACACCGTTGGTGACGTTGGTGAACTTCTCCGGCCAGAGGGCGGCGAACTCCGGGAACAAATCCTGCTTCACCAGGGCGCTGTGCAGGGCGGCGACGCCGTTGACGTGGTGGGAGCCGACGGTGGCCAGGTGGGCCATGCGGACGCCCCTCTGGCCGGATTCATTGATGATCGAGAGACGCCGCAACACGGCATCGTTGCCGGGGTACCTGAGGCGCACCTGCTGGAGGAAGCGGTGGTTGATCTCGAAGATCAGCTCGAGGTGGCGGGGCAGCAATGAGCCGAAGAGATCGAGGCCCCACGTCTCGAGGGCCTCGGGCAGGAGGGTGTGGTTGGTGTAGGAGAGGCAGGCGGTGGTGATCGCCCAGGCGGTGTCCCACGCGAGGTGCCTGTCGTCGAGGAGCAGCCGCATCAGCTCGGCGACGGCGATCGAGGGGTGGGTGTCGTTGAGCTGGATGGCCCAGTGGTCGGGGAACTCCTGGACGGGAATGCCGCGGGCATCGAGGCTGCGGATCATGTCCTGGAGGGAGCAGCTGACGAAGAAGTGCTGCTGCATCAGGCGCAGGCGCCGTCCCGCATCGGTGCCGTCGTTGGGATAGAGCACCTTGGAGAGGGTCTCCGACCCCACCATCTTTTCGACGGCGCCATAGAAATCGCCGCTGTTGAAGGTCTGGAAGTCGAAGGATTCGCAGGCTTCCGCTCGCCAGAGGCGCAGCCGGTCGCAGGTGTTGACCCGGTAGCCCAGCACCGGCACATCGTGGGGAATGCCGATGGCGTGCTCGGCGGGGATCCAGCGCACGTGGTAGGTGCCGTGGTCGTCGCGGTAGCTCTCGGTGTGGCCGCCGAAGCCCACGACGCAGGCCTTCTCGGGCTGGACGATTTCCCAGGGCCAGCCGCCCTTGAGCCACTTGTCTGTGATCTCCACCTGCCAGCCTTCGCGGATGAGCTGGTCGAAGATGCCGAACTCGTAGCGGATGCCGTAGCCGGTGGCGGGGATCTCCAGGGTGGCGAGGGATTCGAGGAAGCAGGCGGCGAGGCGGCCGAGGCCGCCGTTTCCCAGGCCCGGCTCCTCCTCCACTTCGAGGATCTCCTCGATGTCATTGATGCCGAACGGCTTGAGGGCCTCGGCGGCCTGCTGCTGCATGCCGAGCATCAGCAGGTTGTTGCCGAGCTGGGGGCCGATCAGGAATTCGGCTGAGAAGTAGGCCACCACCCGGGTCGGGCTGGCCAGGATGGCGTCGAGACCCGCCAGGTAGCGGGTCATCAGCCGGTCCCGCACGGCGTAGCTGAGCGCCATGTAAAGGTCGTGACGGTCGGCTTCATGCACACGCCGGCCCAGGGAATAGAAGAGATGCTCGATGAGGCCGTCGAGCAGATCCTTCGCCGCCAGGCCGTTGCGCTGGGGATCGGCGTAGGTGCCGGGCTCGGGGAGGCCCATCACGGGGGCGAGGGTGCTGGTCATGGCTGGACGGTCATGGGCCCAGACTCACCCTCACCAGGGATGGTTAAGACCCGGGAGAAGCGGCATCAACGTGGGCTTGGGAAGATGGGTGGGCCTGCCAGCGATCCATTCCCGAACCTGAAGCCCAGCCCGGGGTGGCCCGCGCTCCCTTCTCCGCTCCCGGGGCGTCCTGCCCGCGGGAGGGCTCGGTGCTGATCTGTGGCCTCGGATCCCTTGGCCAGGCTTGCCTGCTGCGCCTGCTGCCCTTCGACGTGCCGCTGCGCTGTCTGGATCGTGAGCGACCGGACTGGCGCGATCCCCGCCTGGAGGAACGCTTCGGATCCACGCTGGTGCTCGGGGACATGCGCCTGCCCCATGTGCTCTCCCAGGCCGGGGTCGAGACGGCCCGCGCCGTGCTGCTGCTCAGCACCGAGAGCACGGTGAACGTGGAGGCGGCCCTGCAGGTGCGGTTGCTGAACCCCTCGGCGGACCTGGTGGTGCGCTCCTCCGGGCAGCTGGGCAGCCTCGGGGCCCTGCTCGAGGAGCGCCTGCCCGGGGTGGCGGTGGTGGATCCCCTGCTGCTCACGGCCGGGGCGATCACCGAGGCCCTGCGGCCCGGTGACCAGGAGGCCTGCTTCCGGGTGGATGGCGAGTCCTATCTGGTGCTGGAGGGGAACGACCCGGCCCGCCGGCAGCAGCGCCGACTGCGCCAGGACGCCGCGGCCCCGGTCCGTCCCCTGCAGGTGGTGCCCATGGGGTCGCACCACCACCGAGCCACCGATGCCGCTCCCCCCGGCCGGCTCCAGGTCCGCTGGCTGGCCCTGCGCCGCAGCCTGGGGGCTCCGGCGCGGCTGTGGCGGCAGTGCAGCCCGCTGCAGCAGATCGGGCTGGTGGGCATCCTGTTGCTGCTGGGCCTCGGCCTGGCCCTGTTCTCCGCCGGCGGCGGCTGGAGGCAGGGGGTGTTCGTCACCCTGGCGCTGCTGCTGGGGGAGTACGTCGATCCGGTGAACGTGATGCTGCCCCCGGAGGACGGCATCGCCTCTGCGGCCCCCTGGCTGATCGGCGTCACCCTGCTGTATTCCCTCATCGGAACGCTGCTCACTTCCGCCCTGGTGGCGGTGATCCTGGAGCGGCTGCTGAGGGAGCGGTTCGGGCTGGGCCGTCCCGGCCGCTTCCGGCGCGGCAGCCGCTGGATCCTGCTGGCCGACGGTGACGAACTCGCCGTGCGGGTGGCCGACAACCTGGTCAGGGACGGCCTGCAGGTGCTGCGGATCGATGGGCGACCCGGGCCACCGTTGCAGCGGCCGGGACTGGTGGTCGTTCACCGCTGGGAGGCAGCACTCGCTGCCCTGCAGCACTGCCGGCTGGAGGGGATCGGCCTGCTCTCGGTGGATCTGCTCGCCAATCTCCAGGAGACTCTGCAGCTGCAGAAGTCCTGGCCCGACGCCCGCTACGCGATCCTCTCCCATGCGGTCGAGGCGGCCGAACAACTGGGCGACCTGCTCGGCGGCGTGGCGGTGATCTCCAGCATGGATCTGGTGGCCGATGCGGTGGTGGCCACGGCCTTCGGCGAACGGGTGGAGGAGATCTGCCGCCTCGATGGGGCCAACCACCTGCTGGTGCGCTACCGGATCCGGCACGGGGATGGCCTCTGCGGGCTCAACCTCTCCCGGGTCGAGCAGGGCTATGGGGTCACCACCATCCATCTGCTGCGTCCCGGCCGCCGTTCCCCCCTGGTGCTGCCCTCCCTCGATCTGGTCCTGGCGGCGGGGGACCAGCTGGTGGTGCTGGCCACCCTGGGCCAGCTGCGGCGGATCGAGCGGGGCTGCCCCGTTCCGCCCGCCTGGCGCCTGCGGCTCCAGGGGGCCCCCAGGGAAGAGGGGCGCTTCGAGGCCCTGCAGTCCCTGGCCCGGCACCTGGGCGGAGCACCGGGGGCGATGGCGCCCCTGCTGGATGGGGAGGAGCACCTCACCCCAGCTCTCGACCGCGAACTGGCCGAGCAGCTGGCGGAGGAGTTGCGCCGCCAGGGCCTGCACTGCGTTGTGGAAGCCGTGGCCGTGGGTGGGGCCAACGCCACCCAGGGCCTGCGGCCATGAACGACACCACCCCTGCACCTGCCCATTGGCTGCTTGAGACGTTGCGGGCCCTCAGGGCCACCCTGGAGCGCATCGCGGTGGAGGAGGCCGCCTGCCTGGAAGCCGTTCACCCCGACTACCGGGCCAGTGCCCGCAACCTGCTGCATTTCATTGCCTTCCATCGCCATGCCCATCCGGGCCTGCCGAAGGCGCTGCGACAACGGGGGCTCTGCGCGCTCACCGATTGTGACGCCCACCTGCTGGCCAGCCTGGAGGCGGTGATCACCGCCCTCGAAGCGCTCGAAGGTCTGGCCCCCTCGGCGGCGGCGACGCAGGAACAGCCGGGCGGTCACGAGGTTCTGGAGCTGCATTGCGACCGGTTGTTCGGAGCCCTGGCCGCCGCGGGGGTCGCCGGAATCATGGTCACCCTGCCGGCGGAGGCGGCCGAGCGCCCCGCCCTGGTTGCCGATCTGCTGGCGGCGGGGATGACCATCGCCCGCATCAATTGCGCCCATGACGACCCCGTGGTCTGGGGCCGGATGGTGGATGCGCTCAGAGCGGCCCGGGTGGCCACCGGCCGCCCCTGTGCCATCGCCATGGACCTGGCGGGCCCGAAGCTGCGCACCGGCCAGCTGGCCCCCCAGCCCGCGGTGATCCGCGCCCGTCCCCCACGCGACCGGATGGGGCGGCCCACCCAACCGGTGCGCATCCTGGCGGTGCCGCCGGGATCCGCAACCCGTTCGCAGGACACTGACGCCGTGCTGCTGCCGGCGCGACTGTCGAAGGCGAAGCGGCTGAAGCAGGGGGATCGCCTGCAGGGGCGGGATGCCTCCGGCCGCCGCCGCACCCTCCAGGTGGTTCGACGCGGCCCCGATGGGGTTCTGATGCTGCAGGCCGACAGGACCTGCCACTTCACGTCCGGCCTGGTGTTCCGCCAGCGGAACGGCAAAGCCCGGCTGCGCGTGGGTCCGCTGGCGCCGGTGAGTGGCGAACGGCTGCTGCGCCCGGGCGACGCCATCCGTCTGACGCCGGAGCCGGACCAGGGCGGCGCCACGCTCCCCTGCACCCTGCCGGAGGTGTTCGTCGATCTGCGCCCCGGTGAGCGGGTGCTGTTCGACGATGGCCGCATCGGTGCCGTGATCCGGGGGGTGTCAGCCCGGGAGGTGCGGCTCATGGTCACAACGGCGCAGGCCAGGGGCAGCCGTCTCCGGGCCGACAAGGGGATCAATGTCCCCGACAGCGACCTGCGCATGCCGGCCCTGACCGCCAAGGACATCGAGGACCTGGCGTTCGTGACGCGGCACGCCGACATGATCAGTTATTCCTTCGTGCGCAGGGATTCCGACATCCAGACCCTGCGCCAGTGCCTCGAGGACCGGGGCCGGGGCGATCTGGCGGTGGTGCTCAAGATCGAAACCCGCCAGGCCTTTCTCAACCTGCCCGGGCTGCTGCTGGCGGCCATGGCCCACGGCGCCCCGGTTGGGGTGATGATCGCCCGGGGCGATCTGGCGATCGAGTGCGGCTGGGAGGCCCTGGCACCGATTCAGGAGGAGATCCTGCGGATCTGCGCCGCGGCGCACGTGCCCTGCATCTGGGCCACCGAGGTGCTCGACACCCTGGCCCAGCACGGCCATCCCACCCGCGCCGAGATCACCGATGCGGCCATGGGGGCTCGGGCCGATGCAGTGATGCTCAACAAGGGACCCAACATCACGGCCACCGTCAAGGTGCTGGAGGCGATCGTGGCCCGCAGCGCCAGTGACCGGAGTGATCGCAACTTGCCCCTGCTCACCTGCCTGGCGTTCCAGAGCAACTGTGAACCAGACGACCCGCTGCCGTGAGCCTGCCCAGGGGAATCAGCGGAAACGCTTCAGTCCGTGGATTCGTCGAAGAGGGAACTGCGGGTGAATTTGAGGCCTTTCCAGATCTTCTTGATTTTCGCGTAGGCCTCGTCCTGGCTCATCTTGCCGTTGGCCTGCAGGCCGACGATCAAGCCCACCTGGTCGGCGAAAGACTCCAGGTTCTGATGAAACATCAGCCGCTCCGGGGTCCAGTCGCTGCCGCGGTAGCTGCCATGGGCCTCCATGGGCGATTGGACATCCCTGTCCTGCCGGCCGAGTTCGGGATTGATCGGTCCCGTGGAGGGCTGGTTGGCCAACGAATCGTCAGAAGCAATGGCTCAAGCTAGCCAGCCGGCCTTAAGACCCGATAAAGACCAGGGGCCACCGCCAAAACCCCTGCCACGCACGCCATTCCCACCACCGGGCCGTTGCGGTTGAATCATGGCAACAACCGGATCCCCCGTGGTGCGACTCACCCCAGGGGCGCTGAACTCCCAGCGCCTGGAGCAGCGGCCGGCCGGTCTGCCCACCCATCTCTATGTCCATGGCGGGCTCGGGCCCACCCGGGCCGATGCGGTGCTGTTCCTCGATTCCGGGCCGGTGCGGACCCCCGCC
Source organism: Synechococcus sp. UW140 (assembly GCA_943372935.1). Lineage (GTDB taxonomy): Bacteria > Cyanobacteriota > Cyanobacteriia > PCC-6307 > Cyanobiaceae > Cyanobium. The sequence continues at coordinate 22,537 of CALSAP010000032.1, read as the reverse complement.
CCCGCCATCGAGCGGCTGGCCAGCCTGCGCCAGGCCGGCACCCCCCTGTGGCTGCGTCTGCAGGGGCTTGGGGATCGCCGTTACATCCAGCAGCTGTTCGATCGCCTTGAGGTGCCGGCGGTGTTGCTGGCCCCCCTGCTGGAGGTGCCCCAGCGCCCCCAGGTTAACGGCCTGGAGGATGTGCTGCTGGTGGTGCTGCACCGGCTCAGCTTCGCCAAGGATCCGGCCCATCTGGTCAGCGAGCAGGTGGGCCTGGTGCTGCTGCCCGGCTTGCTGATCACCCTGGAGGAGGGCTGCGGCGGGGATCCCTTCCCGGATCTCACCGAGTGGCTGTTGTCCAAATCGGGCTCCCTGGCCGACAGGGACCTGGACGACATCCTGCACTTTGTCATCGATGACCTGCTCGATGATCTGTTCCCGATGCTGGAGGCGATGTCCCAGCGGCTGGATGCGCTGGAGGAGTCCTCCCTGCGCAACCCCCGCCCCCTGATTCTGCGCCGCTCCTATGAATTCAGGAGCAACCTGCGCATCATTCGCACCCTGATCTGGCCCCTGCGGCACCAGATCGGTCTGCTGCTGCGTCAACGGCAACGCCTGCTGGGGGCCGAGGCGCTGGAAGGCTTCCGGGACATGGCCGAGCTCGTCGACCAGCTGTTCGAGGCCTGCGGGTCGCTGCGGGGTCAGTGCGACGCCATCACCCAGTCCTATGCGGCCAGCGTCGGCAACAGGATGAATCAGGTGATGAAGACCCTCACCATCCTCACCAGCGTCTTCGCGCCGCTCACGTTCATCGTCGGCGTCTACGGCATGAACTTCGAGAACATGCCCGAGCTGAAGTGGCATTACGGTTACGCTTTCGTCATGTTGCTGATGCTCCTGATCGCCACGGTGCAGGCCTGGTGGTTGTGGCGGCGGGGCTGGTTCCAGGATTGGACCGGGCAGAGCTGAGCTGGCGCCCACAATCTGCCCTTAACCCAACCCCTCGGCTTGCTGGTGCAGGATCGGCGCAGCGCCCCTCCTTCGCTGGTCTGGAACCATGGTCCTGATGCTGCCTGCGACAGTCCAGTCGAGGGGGGTGATGGCCTGCAGTGGACTGGGTGTCCTGCTCGGTGCCTGGTTGGCGCCGTCGCTGGCAACAGTGCCAGCCCGGGCCCAGACGGGGACGGCTCCGGTGGTGCGCATTGAAGGCTCCAGCACGGTGTTCCCGATCATGGAAGAGGCCGCCAAGGCCTTCCAGAAGCGCCAGGGAGATCGGCCGGTGAGCATCGCCCTGAAGGAGACGGGCAGCTCGGCCGGGATGCGCAGCTTCTGCCGCGGGGAGATTCCGATCAGCAACTCCTCCCGTCCGATCAGCTCCAGGGAGCTGAAGGCCTGCGCCGCCAAAGGGGTCACGTTCATTGAACTGCCGCTGGCCTTCGACGCCATTTCGGTGGTGGTCCATCCCAGCAACAGCTGGGCCAGCCGCATCAGCACGGCCGAGCTCTCCACCCTGTGGAACCGCCAGGCCCAGGGACGCATCAAGCGGTGGAAGCAGGTGAATGCCGCCTGGCCGGATCGGCCGATCAATCTGTGCGGCCCGGGGGCCGATTCAGGAACATTTGATTACTTCAACAAGGCGATCAATGGGGATGCTCGAAATTCCCGCACCGATTACACCGCCAGCGAAGACGATAACGTTCTCGTCCGTTGTGTTGAGAAAAACCCTCTGGCGCTGGGCTATTTCGGCTTTTCCTACTACCGCGCCCAGGCAGCCAAGCTGAAGGCGCTTGCCGTCACAGGTCCGAAGGGAACCTGGCCACCGACCATCGAGAACGTGCAGCAGGAGCGCTACGTGCCGCTCTCGCGACCCTTGTTCGTCTACATCAACGACAAGGATCTGAGGAACCGGCCCGAGGTGCGTCGCTTCATCACCTTCACGGTCCAGGGCGGGTTGCGTTTCAGCGAGAGGGCCGGGGTGATCCCCCTGCCTCCGGACACCTATCGTGTGGTTGAATCCAAGCTTTATCGCCACTTGATCGGCACCTCCTTCGGGGGCGATCTGCCCATCGGGCTCTCGATCAATGAGGCGATCCGGCGCAGCTTCGAGCAGATCCGTTCGAAATCACCCCGTTGAGGCCTCCGGGCCCCTCCCATGGCCAGCCCGCACGATGACCACCCGTTCAGCAACGGAGCGTTCGCCGTCGATCTGATCGCCCGCTTCACCGACAAGCTGGTGTCGCTGCAGGGGCCGGTGCTCGCCGACAGCGACCCGGAACCTCTACATCAGATGCGGGTGGCGTTGCGGCGTCTGCGCACCTGCCTGCACCAGTTCGCCCCCGCCCTGCAGCTGCCCAGGGCCGTCGCCGACCCCCGTCTGGCCAAGACGGTGCGAAGGCTCGGCATGGCGCGGGACCTGGATGTGCTCAGGGAACGGCTGGAGAAGGATCTGATGCCCGAGCTGCCCGAGGCGGAGCGGAAGGCCCTCAAACCGGTGTTGAAACAGCTGCGGCGCGAGCGGGCCCTGGCCTACGAGCAGGTGGTCAGCACCCTGCAGAGCGGCGGCTACCTGAAACTGCTCTCCCAGCTGCAGGGCTGGCTGCGCCATCCCGACCTCACGCCGCTGGGGGAGTTGCCGCTGCTGGGCTGGACCCTGGAGTGGCAGGCCCCGATGATCGCCGGGCTGTTCCAGCACCCCGGCTGGTTCATCCTTGAGCAGCAGGGGGACATGGAACGGGTCCATGACCTGCGCAAGCGACTCAAGACGGCCCGTTACGGACTGGAGAACCTCGGGGCCGTCACCGGCTCGCGCTGCCGGCAGTGGGTGGTGGAACTGAGGGATCTGCAGGAGCTGCTGGGGGAACTCAACGATCTCCATGTTCTGGCGCGGGCGATCGATGATCAGTTGCCGTCCGGACTGGCCGGAAGCCTGCCGGTCCTGGAGGCCCTGCTGCGCCGCAGGGCCCAGGGCTGCTGGGAGCAGTGGCGGCAGCGGGCCGAGGGTCTGATGCTGCCCGAACGGCGCCGCAGCCTGTCGATGGCCCTCTGGCTGGAGCGGCGCTCCGACGGCCACCTGGATGCGGCCCTGCCGGCCCTGGCCTTACCGAGCTCTTAACCAAAGCACTACCAGCTCTTTGCTCGTTTGCAGCGTGTTGCTGCATACAGTTGCGTGCATCCGATGCGCTTTTCTCAATGGTATTCACGCCCTCCCGTGAATCCGGTAGCAAGGATGGATTCCGCGACCTGCTCGAGGCCAATTACCAGAAACGCAGCCTGGTTCATGTCAGTGCCGGCAGCAATGTGCCGCTGCTCAAGAACAACGTCTGGCTTGTGGTTCGCGGCATGGTGAAACTCAGTGCCATCACGATTCACGGCGACGACATGCTGCTCGGGCTGGCCGGCCCGAACGAACCCTTCGGCGATCCCCTCAACGGCGTCGAGGCCTATGCCGCCACCACCCTGGTTGACACCGACCTGCTCTGCCTGAGCTGCGCCGAGATCCGCCAGGACGGGACCCTGGCCGTGGCCATGCTTGAGGCCCTCGGCCAGCGCATTCAGCAGAGCCAGGCCCTGCTGGCCCTGATGGGGCTCAAGCGCGTCGATGAGCGTGTGCGTGGCTTCCTCGAACTCCTGGCCAGCGAGTACGGCCAGCCCTGCGAATCGGGCCTGCGCCTCAACCTGCGCCTGACCCATCAGGAGGTGGCCAGCGCCCTGGCCACCACCCGCGTCACCGTCACCCGCGTGATCGGTGCCCTGCGCGATGAAGGCTGGCTGCAGCTGGACGCCCAGCGCCGCCTGGTGGTCAGCTATCTGCCACGCCGTTGAGACAGTTCTGGGGTCTGCCCCCCGCAGACGCCGATAATGCCGGCATGCACCCCCCCCTCCTGGTTGTCGAGGACGACGACACGATCCGCGAGACGATCCGCGACGTCCTTGTCTTGGAGGGGTTTGCGGTCACGGCCTGCGGCAACGGCCGAGAAGCCCTGCGCACCCTGCAGGAATGCCCGCCCGGTGAGGAGTTTTCCCTTGTGGTGCTGGATCTGATGCTGCCGGGCCTGGGGGGCCTGGATCTCTGCCGCCAGCTGCGTTCCGCGGGCAACCAGACCCCGATCCTGGTGGTCAGTGCCCGTGACAGCGAGACCGACCGGGTCCTGGGGCTGGAGGTGGGCGCCGACGACTACCTGATCAAGCCCTTCGGCCTGCGGGAACTGGTGGCCCGCTGCCGCGCCCTGCTGCGCCGCAGCCGCTCGGTGGAGGTCACCGCCAAGGTGTTTCAGCACGCCAACCTCAGCCTGTACCCCGAGGAGTGCCGGGTCACCCGCGATGGCCTCGAGGTGAATCTTTCGCCCAAGGAATACCGGCTGCTGGAGCTGTTCATGCAGAACCCTCGCCGCGTCTGGAGCCGCGACAAGTTGCTGGAGCGGGTCTGGGGCTACGACTACTTCGGCGACAGCAAGACCGTCGACGTGCACATCCGCTGGCTGCGCGAAAAGCTGGAGGCCAATCCTTCGGCACCCGAACATCTGATCACCGTCCGGGGCTTCGGCTACCGCTTCGGCTGAATGGGGTTGCTGCTGGCCGGGCTGCTCGGGCTGGTCCTGGGTTGGCTGCTGGGCCGCCGCCGCCGCCGCCCCGGTCAGGGCCTCTCCGGGCTTTCGTTGCGCCAGCTGCTGCGCTGGATCGGCGAGGCCCCTGATGGTTGGTTGATTCTCGACGGGGCCGACCGCATCCAGCTGATCAATCTGCGGGCCGAACGGCTGCTGGACGCCCCCGGGGCCGGACTGCGCCGGCAGGAACCGTTCGAGCGGGTCTGCCATTCCGCCGAGCTGCTGGAGGGGATCCGCAACGCCCGCCGGCGGGAGCGGCCCCAGCGGTTGGACTGGGAGCCGGGCGACCAGCAGCTGGCCGTGGTGGTCCTCCCCGGCGATGGCGGCTGGGTGGCGGTGATGCTCCAGAGCCGTCGTTCGCTCGAAGCCCAGCTGGAGCAACAGGAGCGTTGGGTGAGTGATGTGGCCCACGAACTCAAGACGCCTCTGACGGCCCTGCTGCTGGTGGGGGACAGCCTCTCTGCCCACGTCAATGACGCCAATGCGGTGCTGGTGGAACGGCTGCAGCGGGAGTTGTTGCGGCTGCAACGGCTCGTCGGCGATCTGTTGGAACTGTCTCGGCTGGAGAACTCCCTGCCGGAGGGGGTGCGGCTGCGCAGCCGTGTCGATCTGCCCCAGTTGGTGCAACAGGTGTGGCTGGGTCTGCGCCCCCTGGCTGAACGCCGTTGCATTCGCCTGGAGCTGGCGGCCGGGTCCCCCCTGGGCGTGATGGGCGATGGCTCGCGGCTGCACCGGGCCGTGCTCAACCTGCTGGACAATGCCCTGCGCTACAGCCCGGACGGTGGCACGGTGCGGGTGGAGATCGAAGCGACGGCGGGGTGGTGCCTGCTGACCATCCGCGATGAGGGCCCCGGCCTGAGCGAGGACGACCTGGAGCACATGTTCGAGCGCTTCTACCGCGGTGATCCTTCCCGGGTGCGCAGCGACCGGGGCGGCAGCGGCCTGGGCCTGGCGATCGTCCAGCAGATCGCCGTCACCCACGGCGGCCGCATCCAAGCCGCCAATCATCCAGACGGGGGCGCCGTGATGGAGCTGCTGCTGCCGGCGGGGGCCTGAGATGGGTGAAGTGTTCCCTCGGGCGGCAGGACGGATGGCGGCCGTGGCCGATCCGGTCATCGCCCAGGTGGGCGCCCTCATGCGCCAGCGGCCGCAGGCCCTCTCCCTGGCCCAGGGCATGGTGGCCTGGGCGCCACCACCGGGGGTGGGCCGGGCCGTGGCACTGGCACTGGCGGAAACGGATCGGCGGCTCGATCGCTACGGGCCGGTGCAGGGCGAGCCGGTCGTGCTGGAAGCCGTGCGGCGGGAGCTCAGCGAGGGACGCGGCCTGGATCTCGAGGGCAGCGAGCTGCTGATCACCGCCGGCAGCAACATGGCCTTCAACGCCATCGCCCAGGTGCTCTGCGACCCCGGCGACGAGGTGCTGCTACCGCTGCCGTTCTATTTCAACCACGCCATGGCGATCCGCCTGGCCGGTGGCGTGCCCGTGCCGGTGGCGGCGGGGCTGGTGCCCGACCCCGACCGGTTGGCGGCGGCGATCACCTCCCGCAGTCGCGCCATCGTGACGATCTCCCCGAACAATCCCAGCGGCCTGGTGACGCCGCCGCAGGTGCTGGCGGCGATCAACAGCCTCTGCCACCGCCATGGGCTGGTGCATGTGAGCGACGAGGCCTACGCCGATTTCGTCCATGGCTCGGTACCCCACCGGAGTCCTGGCCGCTTGCCTGGCAGCGGCGGTCACACGGTGTCCTTGTTCTCCCTGTCCAAGGCCTACGGCATGGCGGGCTGGCGGGTGGGCTATGCGGCGGTTCCCCGCCAGCTGATGGGGGCCCTGGCCAAGGTTCAGGACACGGTGCTGATCTGCCCGCCCCAGGTGAGCCAGCGGGCGGCGCTGGCGGCCCTGGAGGCCGGACCCACCTGGTGCCGCCCCCATGTCGAGGCCCTCGGCCAGCGGCGCCGGCAGCTGCTCTCTGCGGTGGCGGCGGCCCGGGATGGCGGCCTGGCGGTGGAGCTGCTGGGCCCGCCGGATGGGGCCTTCTATGGTCTGCTGCGGTTCCCCTGTGCACGGGATGGGGAGTCATTGATGCGTCTCCTGGTGCTCGGGCACGGGGTGGCGGCCCTGCCCGGCGACAGCTTCGGCCTGCCGCCGGCCGGGGGGCTGGGCCTGCTGCGGCTCAGCTACGGCATGCTGGAAGCCCCTGACCTGGACGAGGCCCTGCGGCGCCTCTTCCAGGCGCTCGCGGCTCTGGATGCCTAGGGCCTCCAGGGGCCTGCCCTGGTTCAGGGGGTCGCGCTGACCGTTTTGCTTTCGCCGGCGGCGGCCAGCATCCAGAGAGCCGTGCCGTCCGGCCAAAGCAACAGCAGCTTGCCGCCGGAGAGGACGGCGAGGGGATCACTGACGGGCAGCCCGGCGGCGCGCGCCTTGGCCAGGGGCAAGCGCCGCCATTCCAGGCCGTCCGCCGGCACGACCATCCCGTCCGGAGACTCCCGCGTGGCCACTGCCTGCTCCCACAGACCCGCCAAGGCCGTGGCCTCGGACGCCTCGAGGGACCGGGCCTGCAGGGCGAGGGCGAGCAACGTGGTGGACGCGGTTGCTTCCGCGCCGGCCCTCGAGAGGGGACGGTCCTGGACTGCCCCCCGCTCCGCCGCCGTGGCGGTCGCCACCCGGTCCTGGGTCCGGCCCCTGTGGGCGTCAGTGCCACGGCGGCGGCTGGGCGACCCGGTGCGGGGGCCGGCCGGCAGATCCGTCGGCGGTGGCGGCGGCAGGGAGCTGAGTGACGGCAGGGCCAGCAGCGGCAAGGACGGCTCCCTGGACTGCTGGCGGCTGAAGCGCAGCAGCTCGGGGGTGTCGTCGGTTGGGGCGGCGGCTCTGCTGGCCAGCGGACGCTGGGAGGGGCGCAGGGCCGTCAGCAGCAGCAGCCCGTTCAGGGCCAGGGCCACCAGCAAAGGGAGCTGGAGACGGCGCCAACGGAGGAAGGACAGGCTGGCTTTCATGGCAGTTGCAGTTCCAGGGGCAGGTTTGAGCGACCCAGCTGCCCCATCAGCCCCTGCACCACCCCCCAGGGGACGTCACGGTCGGGAACCAGCCGCAGCGTGGGACGGCCGGGGCCGGCTTCGAGACGTTGCAGCAGGCCGACCAGCTGCCCGCTGGGGACCGGCTGGTTCCACAGCCGCAGCTGCCCATCGGCGGCCAGGCGCAGGCTGACGATCCCCTGGCTTGCCGGCCGCTGGGCCAGCCGCTGCGGAACCAGGACCAGCGCCAGGGTCAGCAGCGCCAGGCCCGTCGCCATCGCCCCGAGGGCCAAGGCGTCCAGCGATGGCCCCCAGGGAGGGTTGGAATCAGTTTCCGTGTTCATGGTCCCTTCCGGGGCAAGGCCAGCACCACCGGCTGGGGACTGATCGCGCGCAGCCGGGCCAGGGAGCGGCTCACCTGCCCCAGGGGCAACGTGGCCGCCGGCAGGAAACGGATCTCGGTGCTCTCTGGCTGGGAGGCCAGCAGGCCCGGCAGCCGGCCGCGGGACACCGGCTCCCCGTTGACGAACCAACGATCCTCCGGCGCCTGCACGATCCACAGGGCCCCCGTCAGGGCCTGCCCGCCCTGGGGACGCAGCCGCGGCTGGCGCTCCCGGGCCAGGTCCGCCAGGGCGGCGACCGATCCGCACAGCAGCAGGGTCAGCCCCACCAGAGAAGCCAGGGCGTAGGTCATGCCGGGGCGAGCCAGGCACGGCCGAGGCGCTGCAGCCGCAGGCACTGGCTGCGCCGCAGCCACTGGTTGGTGACCAGGCTGGTGCTGGCGATCAGGCTCAGGATCAACCCCAGGGCCGTGCTCAGCAGCACCTGGGCGAACCCGGCCAGGTTGGCGCCCGCCGGCAGCAGCAACTGGGGGCCGAGGCTGGAGAGCACCTGCATCAGACCGAGCACGGTGCCCACCAGCCCCAGCAAAGGGGCCAGCACGACGGCGGCCTGCAGGAGCGGTTCACCGAAGCGCATCTCCAGGTCCCAATCCTCCAGCTTCCGCCCCGCGGCAGGCGCCCCCTGTTCCGCCAGCAGCCGCTCCCACTGCTGCCGGCGGGAGGCCCGGGTGCGCCACCACTGCCACCAGTAGCGGCCCCGGTCGAGCGCCACGGTGACCACGGCGATGGAGAGCAGCAGCAGCAGCAGGGCGACGGGCCCATTGATCCCGGGGATCGGTGTCTTCACCCCTGGCGACGTTCCATGGCTGAAATCGATCGTATGGGTCGACGTCGCCGGCGCGACGTGCCCCAGCTGCTTGACAGGCTTCTGCGCTCGAACGCTGTCTAAGGTGCCCATGGACCGGATCCACAGGGAGCACCATGAGCCCCATCCATGCCGATAACAGCCTCAGCATCGGGCAGACCCCGCTGGTGGAGCTGCATCGCGTCACGGAGGGATGCGGGGCTCGGGTGCTCGCCAAGATCGAGGGTCGCAACCCGGCCTATTCGGTCAAGTGCCGCATCGGCGCGGCGATGATCTGGCAGGCCGAGATGGATGGCCTGCTGGGGCCCGGCAAGGAACTGATCGAGCCCACCAGCGGCAACACCGGCATCGCCCTGGCGTTCGTGGCCGCCTCCAGGGGCATCCCCCTCACGCTCACGATGCCGGAGACGATGAGCCTGGAGCGGCGCAAACTGCTCACGGCCTACGGCGCCAACCTGGTTCTCACCGAGGGTCGGCTCGGCATGGGCGGGGCGATCGGCGCGGCCCGCGAGCTGGCCGAATCCGATCCGGACCGCTGGGTGATGCTGCAGCAGTTCATGAACCCGGCCAATCCCCGCATCCACCACGACACCACAGGACCCGAAATCTGGACGGACACCGACGGCGTTGTGGATGCACTGGTGGCGGGCGTCGGCACCGGTGGCACCATCACGGGCGTCAGCCGCTACATCAAGACCACCCTCGGCAAGCCCCTGGTGTCGGTGGCGGTGGAGCCGCTCAACAGCCCCGTCATCCGCCAGACCATCGCCGGCGAGGACCTCAGGCCCGGTCCCCACAAGATCCAGGGCATCGGCGCCGGGTTCGTGCCCGCCAACCTCGACCTCAGCCTGGTCGATCGGGTGGAGGCCGTCAGCGACGAGGAAGCGGTGACGATGGCCCGCCGCCTGATGAAGGAGGAGGGGATCCTGGCGGGCATCTCCTGCGGTGCCGCCACGGTGGCCGCCCTGCGGCTGGCCAGGGAGGAAGCCTTCGCGGGTCGCACCATCGTGGTGGTGCTGCCCGATTCCGGCGAGCGCTACCTCAGTTCGGTTCTGTTCGAAGGCATGTTCAACGAACGGGGCCTGGCTGTCGTTTGATCCCACCGACCGCGCTCGCGCTTCAAGGACACCGCCGATGAGTTATCTGCGCCAGATCATGCAGCGGCTCCACGACCGCTCCACAGCGACGCCCCAGGCGGAGCGGGGTGAGGCGCCGGCACGGCTCGAGGAGCACCTGGAGCTCTACGGCGCCCGGCTGCAGGCCTGCAGCGACGCCATGCTCCAGTACGAGGCCGCCTGGCTGGAGCAGCACATCGAAACCCTCGAACTCTGCGGGCGCCAGCCCACCATGCTCACCAGTGCCGGGGGTGCGGAACGGGTCGAAACGCTGCTGCAGGAGAGCCTGTGTTTTCGCCAGCGGCTGGAGCTCCAGCGGCTGGAGCGGGGGCTGCCGGAGCACGGGGTCCGGGCCGCCGTCGTGGCCAGTGAGCATGCCTGGGAACTCACCGATCCCGTCCTGCGGCGGGCCTGGGGCTTCCCAGACGAACCGCCCCCGCGCCCTGCCGCCTGAGTCAGGCGTGTCCCCGCTCGCGCACGCTGTACGCCGCGATACATCCCCCAGGCCCAGGCTCCCCAAGGATTTCCTGCGATTCCTGCTGCGGCGCCATGGCGAGCTTCACGATCAGCCTGGAAGGGGGCAAGACCTTCTCCTGCCCTGATGACACCTACATCCTCGATGCGGCCGAGGAGCAGGGCATCGATCTGCCCTACTCCTGCCGGGCCGGGGCCTGCAGCACCTGTGCCGGCAAGATCCTCTCCGGCAGCGTCGACCAGTCCGACCAGAGCTTCCTCGACGATGAGCAGATCGGCGCAGGCTTCGCCCTGCTCTGCGTCAGCTACCCCCTCTCCGACTGCACCATCCAGCCGGGCGTCGAAGAGGATCTCTGACCCCTCAAGGTCAGCCGGGCATGGTGACGAACTCCTCGGCCACCGAGGGGTGCAGGGCCATGGTGCGGTCGAAGTCGGCTTTGGTGGCCCCCATGCCGATGGCGATCGCCGCCATCTGGATGATTTCGGCGCTGTGCTCGCCCACCATGTGGCAGCCCACCACCTTGTTGGTGGCGTTGTCCACGATCAGTTTCAGCAGCACCCGGGGGCCCCGCGCCGGCAGGGCCTGGGCCATGGGCCGGAAGCGGGCCCGGTGCACGCGGATGCCATCGGAGCCGAAGCGTTCGATCGCCGCTTCCTCGCTCAGCCCCACCCCGGCCAGTTCCGGCTGGCTGAACACGGCACTGGCCACCAGGTCATGGTTCACCTGGCGGGGCTTGTTCCCATACACCGTGTCGGCGAAGGCGCGGCCTTCATCCACCGCCACCGGCGTCAGGTTGATCCGGTCGGTCACGTCGCCGACCGCATGGATGTGGGGCACGTTGGTGGTCTGGTCGGCATCCACCGGGATGCGGTGGCCTTCCACCGCCACTCCGGCGCACTCCAGCTGCAGCCCGTCAAGGAAGGGCCGGCGGCCTGTGGCCAGCAGCACGCCGCCGCAGGGCAGCACCTCGCCGCTCTGGGTGACGAGCTCCAGGGCTCCGGGCACGCCGGTGATGCTGGCGGGGCTGTGGGCGAAGCGGATCTCGATGCCTTCGGCCTCCATGGCCTCCTGCACCGCACTGGAGGCCTCCCGATCGAAGCCCCGCAGCAGGTGATCCCCACGCACCAGCAGGGTCACCGCCACGCCCAGGCCATGCAGGATGCAGGCGAACTCGCAGGCGATGAAGCCGGCCCCCACCACCACCACCTGGTCGGGGAAGCGCTCCTGCAGGAACATGTCGTCGCTCACCCAGCCCAGCTCAGCCCCGGGGAAATCGGGGCGGTGCGGGCGGCCGCCGGCGGCGATCAGGATTCGATCCCCCTTGAGCCGTCGGCTGGTGGAGGATCCATGGACCACCTCGATGTGGTGGGGATCGGCGAAGCGGCCCCAGCCCCTCACCAGCTCGACACCCGCCTTTTCCAGCAGGCTGATGTGGAGTTCATTGAGCCGGTCCACCTCGCGGCGCACGTTGGCGAGCAGCACCGAGGCGTCGGGCCGGAAGCCATCCAGCCGCCAGCCGTAGCTGGACGCATCGGCCAGCAGGTGCCGGTAGGCCGAGCCGTAGACCAGCAGCTTCTTGGGCACGCAGCCACGGATCACGCAGGTGCCCCCCACCCGGTCGCCCTCCACGATCGCCACGGAAGCCCCGTAGGAGGCCGCCCGTTTGGCGGCGGCCAGGCCACCGGAGCCCGCCCCCAGCACGATCAGATCGAAGCAGTCGGTCATGGCAGCAGGGCGTCGTGGAGCAGGGTTCCATCCAGCATGGCGTCCCGCAGATCGGTGTCCCGCAGGTCGCAGCCGCTCAGGTCGGCGTCGCGCAGATCGGCCCCCTCCATGTTGGCGCCGTAGAGGCAGGCGCCGCGAAGATCACTGCCCTGCAGCAGGGCCCCCTGCAGCAGGGCGAAGCTGAGGTCGGCCCCCTGGAAATCGGCCCCGCCCAGGTCGGTGCGCTGGTCGAGTCCCCCCCGGAAGTCGGCCTCCACCAGCCGGGCGGCCCGCCAGCGGCTGTGGGCCCCCAGCACGCCCCGCAGGCAACAGCGGTGCATCAGGGCGCCGCCGAAATCGGCCCCCTGCAGCCGGGCCGCCGAGAGGTCGGCGTCGTGCCAGAAGGAGCCGCCGGCCGCCACCGCCGAGAGGTCGGCTCCCCAGAGCAGGGCCTGCTGGAAGCAGGCGCCCTCCACGTTGGCTCCCGCCAGGCGGGCATGGCCGAACCGCCCTTCCTTGAAGCAGCCACCGCTCAGGTTGCAGTCGCCCAGATCGAGGGCGACCCCATCGAGATCGCCCAGCCGCAGGCCGGCGAAGTCGCGTCGTCCCTCGGCCAGGGCACGTTTGAGGGCGTCGAGGTCGCCCGGCAGATCGGCGGGACGGTCAGAGGATGGCCGCAAGGGCATCGAGTTGCTGGCGGCGGGAGGCGAGCATCAGCTTTCTGGCCTGAACCAGGAGCTGGAAGACGCCCTTGTCGATCACTTCATAGAACACCAGGCTGCCTTCGGGACGGCGGCGCACCACGCCGGCGATCGTGAGCAGCTTGAGATGCTTGGACACCAGCGCCTGGCTAAGGCCGGTCTTCTCGACGACGGCGGTGACATTCAGCGGGCCCGGACGCAGGGTCTCGAGCACGGTGAGGCGGTTGGGCTCGGAGAACACCTTGAAATAGTCGGCCAGAGATTCCATCGACCGCTCCAGCGGCTGGGATGGGGGCGATGGTACCACGCTGTCGTCTCAGACCAGTCATGCAGAATCGTGAAAACAACCTTCTGCATCAGCCCAACCACGTAGTATCACGTTGTCGTTATGACGTGAAGCACGTCGCCACCCTGATGACAGCCACCCTCTCCTCCGCTGCCGCGGCCCCGTCCGTTGCCGCGCCGGCCGCCCCGCATCTGCGCGAGGACCTGCTCACGCCGCGCTTCTACACGACCCAGATCGCCAAGGCGGCCCGCACGGATCTGGAGCAGCAACGGCCGGCCTTCGACGCGATGCTGGCCGAAATGGAGGCGGATTACAACCGGGAGCATTTCGATCGCAAGGCACCGCTGGATCGGCTTCGGGATCTCAGCCCCGAGGAGAAGCAGGCCTACGAGAGCTACCTGGTGCGCTCCTGCGTGTCGGAGTTCTCCGGATTCCTGCTGTTCAAGGAGCTCTCCCGCCGGCTGTTCCAGGCGCAGCGTCCGGAGATGGGGCGGCTGTTCCAACTGATGGCCCGCGATGAGGCCCGCCATGCCGGCTTCCTCAACCGGGCGCTGGTGGCCGAAGGCATCGAGATCGACCTGCCCAGCCTGAGCACCAAGCGACCGATCACCTGGTTCCCCCTGAGCTGGGTGCTCTACAGCGTCTTCCTGTCGGAAAAGATCGGCTACTGGCGTTACATCCTGATCGACCGCCATCTCAAGGCCAACCCCGACAACAACTTCGCGCCCCTGTTCGATTTCTTCGAACCCTGGTGCCAGGACGAGAACCGCCATGGCGACATCTTCAACATGCTGATCCGCTGCTGGCCCGCCCTGCGCCAGGGGTTTCGCGGCAAGTTGCTGAGTCGCTTCTTTCTCTGGTCGGTGTTTCTCACCCACAGCCTCACGGTGTGTGAGCGCGGCGACTTCTACCGGATCCTGGGCATGGATCCGGAGGCCTTCGACGCCGAGGTGATGCGCCAGACCAACCGTACGGCCCGCCGTGCCTTCCCCTGGGTCTTCGACCTGGAGACCGGCCAGTTCATCGCCCTGCGCGACCGCCTCGTCGCCTGCTTCCAGGAGATGGGCGCCGCCCGCCGCCAGGGGGCCTCCGCCTTGCGCCAGCTGGGCCTGAAGCTGCGCTTCGGTGGGCTGCTGTGGCGCCAGTTCTTCCAGCCGATGGTGCGGGTGGAGACCGCCTGATCCCGACTCGCCGGCGGGTCCTTCCAGCGAATTGTTCAGCCTCTGTTCCCTTGGTTCCTCTGCCATGCCCCAGCCCCATCTGAGCGCCGCCTACTGCGACGCCTACAGCCGCATCAACGCCCTGGTGATCGTGGGGGAGGGGTTGGCGGACAGCCACTTCCGCCTGCTGGCCGGCCTCCTCCCGGAGGACCGGGACGACCTGATGCGGCTGGCGGCGATGGAGGGGCGCCATGCCCGCGACTTCGCCGGCTGCGGCAGGGAACTGGGCATCCGCCCGGACCTGCCGCTGGCGCGTCGCCTTTTCGCACCGCTGCACCGGCTGTTCCGTGAGGTCGTGCGCAGCGGCGACCGCGTCAGTGCCCTGGTGATCCAGTGCCTGATCGTGGAAAGCTTCGCCGTGGCCGCCTACCGCTGCTACCAGCCGGTGGCTGACCCCTTCGCCGCGCCGATCATCCAGGCGGTGCTCACCGATGAGGCTGAACACCTCGAGTACGGCGGACGCTGGCTGGCGGCCTGGTTCCCGGAGGTGGCCGCACCGATCGCGGCCTGCTGCGAGCGGGCCCTGCCGACCGTGCTCGGCATGCTCCAAAGTGTCCGCGACGACCTGACCGCCATCGGCATTGACCCCGCTGACGTGGTCGGCGAATTCGTTGGCTGCTTCCAGGCGGCGATCGAGACGGTGGGCTTCCCGCCGTCCCAGGCCCGCGCTCTGGTGGCGCGACTGGCCGGCCGGGCGGCGCAGGTGGGGGTGTAATCGCCACCACGACGGGGTTGGGAGGTCCACGGCTAGGTCTGGCCTTTCGTCGCCCCGTTATGACCTCCACAGGTTTCGCCGCCACGCCGGCGGCGGCCCTTCCCGCCGTTGAGGACAACAGCCTCACGATTGGCCACACGCCGCTGGTGCGACTCAATCGCGTCGTCGGGGAGGCCAAGGGAATCGTCTACGCCAAGATCGAAGGACGCAATCCCGCCTATTCGGTGAAGTGCCGGATCGGAGCGGCGATGGTGTGGCAGGCGGAAAAGGACGGTCTGCTCGGTCCTGGAAAGGAGATCGTCGAACCCACCAGTGGCAACACAGGCATCGCCCTCGCTTTCGTGGCGGCGGCACGGGGGATCCCGATCACCCTCACCATGCCGGAAACCATGAGCCTGGAGCGGCGCAAGCTGCTCGTCGCCTATGGGGCGAAGCTGGTGCTGACCGAGGGTGCCAGGGGCATGGCCGGTGCGATCGCCAGGGCCCAGGACATCGCCGCCTCGGATCCCCATCGCTATGTGCTGCTGCAGCAGTTCGCCAATGCAGCCAACCCACGCATTCACCACGACACCACGGGACCGGAGATCTGGGCCTCCACCGGCGGTCGCGTGGCGGTGCTGGTGTCCGGGGTAGGCACTGGCGGCACGATCACCGGCGTCAGCCAGTACATCAAGCGAACGCTCGGCGAGCCCCTGGTGTCGGTGGCGGTGGAGCCCGTGGAGAGTCCGGTGATCAGTCAGACCCTGGCGGGCCAGCCGCTTCAGCCTGGGCCCCACAAGATCCAGGGAATCGGAGCCGGATTCGTTCCAGCCAATCTGCATCTCGACCTGGTCGATCGGGTCGAACAGGTCAGCAGCCCTGAAGCTGTGGCCTTTGCACGGCGCCTCACCCGCGAAGAGGGGATCCTCTCCGGCATCTCCAGCGGTGCAGCAGCCGCGGCGGCGGTCCGGCTGGCCCATGAGGAGGCCTTTGCCGGTCGGACGATCGTGGTGGTGCTGCCGGACTCCGGCGAGCGTTATCTCAGCTCAGCTCTCTTTGAAGGGCTCTTCAATGAGCATGGCCTGGCGCTTTGATTGAAGTCGCAGGTACCCCTCGATGTGGGTGAAACTACGTCGTCAGGCACACCAATCGAGGGATGATCATGTGATCACGGAGCGACCACATGTCTCTTCTGCATGGCTCGGATGTCCTTCAGAGAGCGGCGGCGGCTCGCTTGCAGATCCGGGAGGTTGATGCCATCGGCCTGAAGGGCCTGATCGCAGATGGAGCCACATTGATTGATGTCCGTGAAGCGGAGGAGTTTGAGGCTGGGCACATTCCCGGTGCCATCAATGTGAGGGCTTCAATCCTCTCCCAACAGGCCTTGAGGATCCTCAAGGATCCATCCCATCCGGTGGTGGTGGTCTGCGCTGGTGGCCATCGAAGCGCCATCGCAGCTCTCGAACTGCAGGCTCTCGGTTACACCGCCGTGGCCTCGTTGCAGGCGGGACTGCGGGACTGGCCGGATGCGCTCGTGCGTCCCGTACCCGCTGGATGCTGACGTGATCACATCTGTGCAAAACGGTCGCCCCATCTCCCTTCTCGATGATCATGAAGGCATGGGAGATCACGGCTTGAATCTGGCAGGGATTATCGACTCTCTCCGTGACATTCGGGTGCAGTCACCACTTCTCTGGCAACATCCGAACACGCTGGTTCCCCTGCCTTCAACCCATGCTTTGAAACGGGTGCTGGTCGGCCTGAGAGCCTGCCTCTATCCCCATCGCCTGGGGTTGCCGAAGCCCGATCGGATGGGCGTCCCAAGCTCCACGACGGCCACCGACTGCTTCGTCGGCCATACCCTCGACACCAGCCTTCGGGAGCTTCGTCATCAGGTCCGCATTGAGATCGAGGCCCGTCGATCCTTGCCCCATGGCGACAGCCAGGATCCGACTCTTGATCAGCAGGCCACGGACATTGTTCACGCTTTCGCCCATCAGCTTCCCCGGATCCGTTCCCAGCTTGACTCCGACCTCCATGCGGCGTTCCGTGGCGACCCCGCCGCCAGCAGCATCGAAGAGGTGCTCGTCTGCTACCCAGGGATGAAGGCCATCACCGACCATCGTTTTGCCCATGCTCTGCACAGCCTCGGCGCACCAGTGGTGGCTCGCATCATTGCTGAGCTGTCCCATTCCGCCACGGGCGTGGACATTCATCCCGGCGCTGTCATCGGCGACAGCTTCTTCATTGATCATGGCTCGAGCGTTGTGATCGGGGGGACGTCCATCATTGGAAAAAATGTGCGCCTCTATCAGGCCGTCACCTTGGGTGCTAAGCACTTCCCTGTCGATGAGCATGGACATCTCGTCAAGGGTGAGTTCCGCCATCCGATCGTTGAAGACGATGTCGTTATCTATTCTGGAGCAACGATCCTAGGCCGGGTAACCATCGGAAAAGGATCCACGATTGGTGGGAATGTCTGGTTGACAAGCAGCGTCCCGCCAGGCACCACCATCACCCAGGCCAAGGCTCTCTCTGAGACTTTTGGAGAGGGGGGCGGCATCTGAACACATTCTTCGTCTTCATCAAGGTGATGGCGAAGAGCCTCCCTATCCCTGAGTGATTGCGGCTCTGGCCACCGAGGTCATCTCTTCCCCAGGCCTTTATTCCCGATCGGTTTTCTGAGTTTAGTTTTTTCCACTTCTTGATCGAATCTCCATGGTAACCAGCAAATCGTCCCATCTCGCTTTAGGTGATGCAGCGGCACGCCAGTTGGCGAATGCCACCAAGACAGTCCCGCAGCTGCTCGGCATTTCGCCGCGTTGGTTGGTTCCGATGCTGTCCTGGGTTGGGGTTGAGGCTGGTATCTACAGGGTCAACAAAGTCAAGGATGAATCACGAGTGCTCACGGCATGTTCACAGCGTGATGAGATCGATCTTCCGGAAACGTTCGTTGATTATGAAGAAGAGCCCCGAGAGTACTTCCTCAGCGCTGTCACAACGACGGTGGATATCCATACGCGCATTTCTGACCTCTACAGCAACCCCCATGATCAGATCCAGCAGCAGCTGCGGCTGGCGATTGAAACGATCAAGGAGCGCCAGGAAAGTGAACTGATCAACAACAAGGAGTATGGGCTTCTCAATAACGTTATTCCCTCCCAGCGTCTTCAGCCCATCAGTGGTGTCCCCACGCCTGATGATCTCGATCAATTGATCACCAAAGTATGGAAGCAGCCGGCTTTCTTCCTGGCGCACCCCCGCACCATTGCCGCCTTTGGCCGGGAATGTACCCGTCGGGGTGTGCCTCCGGCCACGGTCACCCTTTACGGCTCACCCTTCATCACCTGGCGCGGTCTGCCGATCATTCCCAGCGACAAGCTGAAGATCGAGGCGGGTCGCAGCAGCATTCTGTTGTTGCGCACCGGTGAGGCTCGCCAGGGAGTGGTGGGCCTCTACCAGCCAGGCCTTCCCGGCGAACAGGGCATGGGGCTGTCGGTGAAGTTCATGGGTATCGGACGCAAGGCGATCGCCTCCTATCTGATCTCGCTCTACTGCTCGCTGGCCGTTCTCACCGAAGACGCCATCGCCGTGCTCGAAAACGTTGAAGTGGACAAATTCCATCACTACCAGCATGACTACCGCTGATCACGATGGGGCCGGTGACGGGGCTGTCATTCCACATGGTTTCCCAAGTGAGGCGGAATTGGGTCGTCTGGCCCACCTGATCCAGGCGCAGCTATCTGGCCATACATCCCAGCTCGTTGCATCCGTTGTCCAGCTCCCCGCCGCATCGGAGGGCCTTTCCTCAGACCCACCACCGAGCCAGGCAGGTTCGGGAGGATCAGAGCTCCACGTGGATCGTCAACTCCGCGATGACGTCTCCGCAAACCATTTGTCTCCACAGGCGGTGCCTGAATGGGCCGATCCACGCACACTGACGCCCCTTGCCATTGAGATTCCCCATTCCTTTCCTTCGTTGCAGGGGGTGATCAGCCAGTTCCCCATGGCCATGGACCTGGCCTACTTCATGGCCGAGGGTGCCCCATCCCACTCTCGTCTCCCCACCTCGGAGGTGCCCCAACCCGAGGCCATGGCCGGGGCACCAGCGGGGCTATCGCAGCTGGACCTGACCCAGCAGGCTTCCCACACGGCGCAACCCCTTGATCCGGCCTACCTGCGGCGCGACTTTCCGATCCTGCAGGAGCGCATCCACGGGCGGCAGCTGGTGTGGCTCGACAACGGCGCCACCACCCAGAAGCCACTGGCGGTGATCGAGCGGCTGGAGCGTTTTTACCGCAGCGAAAACTCCAACATCCACCGGGCGGCCCATGAGCTGGCGGCGCGCGCCACCGAGGCCTATGAGCAGGCCCGCGCCACCTGTGCCCGCTTTCTGCACGCGGCCAGCAGCGAGGAGATCGTGTTCGTGCGAGGCACAACCGAAGGCATCAATCTGGTGGCGCAGTCGTGGGGTCGGCGTCACATCGAGACGGGCGATGAGATCGTGCTCACGCACCTGGAGCACCACGCCAACATCGTTCCCTGGCAGCAGTTGGCCCATGAGAAGGGAGCCCGGCTGCGGATCGCCCCGGTGGATGACAGCGGTCAGGTGATCCTGGAGGCGTACGAGCATCTGTTCAACTCCCGAACGAAGCTGGTCGCCTTCACCCAGGTCTCCAATGCCCTGGGCACGATCCCTCCGGTTGAGGAGATGATCGCGATCGCCCATCGGCATGGTGCCCTGGTCCTGCTGGACGGGGCCCAGGGCATCGCCCACTCGCCGGTGGATGTGCAGGCCCTGGACGTGGATTTCTATGTGTTCTCAGGTCACAAGATCTACGGACCCACCGGCATCGGTGTGCTCTACGGCAAACGGGATCTGCTGCGCTCCATGCCCCCCTGGCAGGGGGGCGGCAACATGATCCGCGACGTCACCTTTGAACGCACCCTTTACCAGGATCCGCCCCAGCGCTTTGAGGCCGGCACCGGCAACATCGCTGACGCCGTGGGTCTGGCCACAGCCCTGGAGTACGTGGAGCGGATCGGCATGCACGCGATCGATCGTGCTGAACAGGACCTTCTGGCCTATGCGACGCCTCTGCTGCTCGCCATTCCAGGACTGCAGCTGTTCGGCCGTGCCGATCACAAGGCCGGCGTGCTCTCGTTCCTGCTCGATGGCCAGTCCCCTGAGGCGGTGGGGTCGGCCCTGAACCAGGAGGGAATCGCTGTGCGTGCTGGCCACCACTGTGCCCAGCCGATCCTGCGTCGCTTTGGCGTGGAGAGCACCGTGCGGGCGACGCTGGGTCTCTACAACACCCAGGCCGACGTGGATGCCCTGGTGGCTGCGCTGCAGCGGCTGGCAGCCTGAGCTGACGTCCCTTTCCAGGCCAAGGGATGAACGTTCCCGAACGAACGGACACCGCGACCAACGAGCCCAGGGCGAGGATCTGTGCGCCTTTGATTCAGCCGTGAGAACGGCTTTGGATGCCAGCCCAATCAGATCGCCCTGCCAGGAGATCCGGGCATGTCGTTGTCAGTGACGACTCAAGATGTAGTGGTCAGGACTACATCAGGGAGCCACTTTGTTCTGCCTTTTCTGGATCAGGCTATGGAGCGCATCTTCGCCATTGTGGTTGAAGCTACAATGGGTCTGATTGCAATGACCTTTTGTGAAGTCAACGGGAAGAAAACAGTCCCTGGGCGACGAGAATGTCTGTACGCGATGAACGCTTCTTGCCGGATCTCTCGGCCGGAGTGGTACGCGTAACTTTCAAACAACCTCATCCCCGCATCGGGAGAAGTAGTCACTGTCATGACCTACGACGCTTTCACCAAGCTCATCGCCCAGGCAGATGTCCGCGGCGAGTTCCTCAATTCCGGCCAGCTGGATGCTCTTTCCGGCGTCGTCGCCGACAGTTTCAAGCGTCTGGATGCCGTGAATCGGATCACGTCCAGCGCCTCCACCCTTGTCACTAACGCCGCCCGCGAGCTGTTCGCCCAACAGCCAGCCCTGATCGCGCCCGGCGGCAACGCCTACACCCACCGTCGCGTCGCCGCCTGCCTGCGCGACCTCGATATCATCCTTCGCTATGTCACTTACGCGGTCTATCTGGGTGATGCTTCAGTACTCGAGGATCGCTGCCTCAACGGGCTGCGCGAAACCTATCTGGCACTGGGAGTACCCGGAGCTTCGGTGGCCGAAGGCGTTCGCCTGATTAAGGGCGCGGCGATCGATCTGGTGCTCGACCGCAACGGCATCACCCAGGGGGACTGCTCCGCGCTGGCCTCTGAGATCGGCACCTACTTCGACCGCGCCGCCGCCGCCGTCAGCTGACGGCGTTCCACCCATTCACCTCTGCGATTCCTCCCGTCATGTCCAAGACTCCCCTCACCGAAGCCGTTGCTGCCGCCGACTCCCAGGGGCGGTACCTCAGCAACACCGAGCTGAACGCCGCCTTCGGTCGCTACGAGCGCGCCAAGAATGCCATTGAGGCCGCCAAGGCTCTCACCGCCAAGGCTGACGAACTCGTCAATGGTGCCGCCCAGGCCGTCTACAACAAGTTCCCCTACACCACGCAGCTTCAGGGCAACAACTACGCCTTCGATGCCCGCGGCAAGGCCAAGTGCTCCCGTGACATCGGCTACTACCTGCGTCACATCACCTACTCCCTGGTGGCTGCTGGCACGGGCCCCCTCGACGAGTACCTGATCGCCGGCCTCGATGAAATCAACCGCGCCTTCGAACTCTCTCCCTCCTGGTACGTGGAGGCCCTGAACCACATCAAGGCCAACCACGGCATCTCGGGCGACCCCGGCGTCATCGCCAACAACACCATCGACTACGCGATCAACGCACTCATCTGAGACCCCGCGTCCCGCGGTGCCGCCGGGGCCGTCCAAGGGCCCCTTTTTTCGGGCGCTTCTGGCCCATGGCTCCACCATCCATCCCCTCAGAACCCCACCTCATCCAGCATCCCCGCAGCACCTTGGCGCTGTGGCGCAGCTGCCCCATCTCCTTCTCGCTCAGGGCCATCTGCACCAGGCCGGCGGCGCCGCTGTCGTTGACGATCGTGGGCAGGCTGAGGCAGACATCGGGCAGGCCGTAGTGGTCGTGGCTGCGGCTGCTCACGGTGAGCATCTGGTCCTTGCTGCGCAGCACCGCCTCGACGATCTCGGCGGTGGCCAGCCCGATCGCCCAGGAGGTGCGGCCCTTGAGCCGGATGATCTCGTAGGCGGCCTGGCGCACCTCGCTGTGGAACAGCTCCTGAAGCTCAGGATCCGCCAGGGTGCGGCTGCCTTCCCAGCCGCCATCGACCAGCCCGGAGCCAGCCACCACCACCCGGCTCCAGAGCGGCACCTCAGAGTCGCCGTGTTCGCCGATCACCCAGGCCTGAGTGTCCGCCGACAATGATGTTGGCCGGTCGGCGACAAGCTCGTTGGCCGGTTGGGTGAGTGCTGGAGACCCTGGCGCCGATGCGCAGGGCCCAGGGGATGCCGGCACCACTGACCAGCCACCAATGCAGCCTTTACATGGCCAAACGACG
>CALSAP010000031.1:0-30671 GCA_943372935.1 Synechococcus sp. UW140 | reverse complement strand
GCCTACTGGTGGATCCGCCAGGGCATCACCCGGGCGATCGCCGAGAAGAGCCGCACGATCCGCCTGCCGATCCACATCACCGAAACGCTCAACAAGCTCAAGAAGGGCCAGCGGGAGCTGAGCCAGGAGCTGGGTCGCACCCCCACCCTTAGCGAGCTGGCGCTGGCGGTGGAACTCCCGGAAGAGGAAGTCAAAGACCTGCTCTGCCGCGCCCGCCAGCCGGTGAGCCTCGAGACAAAGGTGGGCGATGGCGAAGACACCGAGCTGCTGGATCTGCTGGCCGGTGACGACCTGCTGCCGTCCGAGCTGGTGGACGGCGAGTGCCTCAAGGGCGACCTGCGGGCCCTGCTCGATCAACTGCCGGACCTGCAGGGCCGGGTGCTGAAGATGCGCTTCGGCATCGATGGCGAGGAGCCGATGAGCCTCACCGGCATCGGCCGCATCCTCGGCATCAGCCGCGACCGGGTGCGCAACCTGGAGCGCGACGGTCTGGCCGGTCTGCGCCGCCTCAGCGACGCCGTCGAGGCCTACGTGGCGATCTGATTCCGTCGTTTGCGAGGCTTGAGGCCAGCACGCACCTTCACTTCCATGGCCGGCACGCCCCCGGAAGAGCCCACGATGGAGGTGGTCAGTCTCTTCCCCCGCTATCTGCTGCAGGGCCAGTTGGCCCCGTCACAGCTGGCCGATCTGCTGGCCATGGCCCGGGCGGTGCTGGCGGCGCCCGAACGCAGTCCCGATGCCTCGGTGAAGCTGGCCGGCCAGCTGTCCCAGCAGCGGGAGCTCGGACCTGACCACCCCGCCGCCGCCGAGCTTTGCCGTTCGGTGATCCTGCCTGCCTGTGAGCGCTGGATCCGCCACGTGATCGACCAGCAGCCGCCCCAGGGCCGCGGCCCCTGGACGCCGGGCCGCTACGGCCTGCAGATGATCGACCTGTGGCTTAACGCCCAGCGCGCCGGCGACTACAACCCCACCCACACCCACGGCGGCAGCTTCTCCGGTGTGCTGTTCCTGAAGGTGCCCCCCCAGATCAATGCGGAGCGCTTCGACGGCCAGCTCTGCTTCCATGGACCGGAGGAATGGCACATCCAGAGCTTCCGCACCGGCATGGCCCACTACGTGCTGCCGGTGCCCGGTGATTTCTATGTGTTTCCGGCCTGGCAACCCCATTCGGTGCCCCCGTTCCGGGGTGAAGGGGAGCGCTGGTCGATCGCCTTCAACGTGGTCGCCGTGCCCCAGCCGCCGCCCCGGCCTGCCGCTGCGCCCGTGGCCGCCCAGGGGGCCGTCCAGGGCAATGTGTCCCTCTCCAGCACCCGGCCCCGGCCGGGGGGATTCGTTTAGGTCGAGGCGTGCTGGAACCGGGCCCGGTCGAGCCCCTCCGGGACTCCCTGCTGGATTGGTGGGAGTCCAACGGCCGCCACCACATCCCCTGGAAGCTCCGCCCCGACGGATCTCGCCCCGGGCCCGGTGAGCCCCTCGATCCCTTCGGCGTCTGGGTCGCCGAGGTGATGCTGCAGCAGACCCAGCTGGCGGTGGTGCTGCCCTACTGGCACCGCTGGATGGCGGCGTTCCCCGACCTCAGAACCCTCGCCGCCACCAGCGAACACGACGTGCTGATGCTGTGGCAGGGCCTGGGCTATTACGCCCGGGCCCGGCGCCTGCACGCTGCAGCGCAGCAGTTCGTCGCCGCCGGCGGCCACCCCTGGCCGCGCACCCTCGAGGGCTGGATGGCCCTGCCCGGCATCGGCCGCAGCACCGCCGGCAGCATCCTCTCCTCCGCCTTCGATCTTGCCCACCCGATCCTCGATGGCAACGTCCAGCGGGTGCTGGCCAGGCTGGTCGCCCATCCGGGGCCCCCGAAGCGGCAGCTGGCCCTCTTCTGGCGGCTGAGCGAAACCGTGCTCGATCCCCACCGGCCCCGCGCCTTCAACCAGGCCCTGATGGATCTGGGCGCCGGGGTCTGCACCCCCCGCCAGCCTTCCTGCGGCGCCTGCCCCTGGCGTGACCACTGCGCTGCCTACGCTGCCGGCGACCCTGGCCGTTTCCCGGTGAAGGACATCACCCCCACCATCCCCTTCCAGGTGATCGGAGTGGGCGTGGTGCGGGACGGCCAGGGGAGGGTGCTGATTGACCAGCGGCTCCAGGAGGGCCTGCTGGGTGGCCTGTGGGAGTTTCCGGGTGGCAAGCAGGAGCCGGGTGAAGCGATCGAAGTGACGATCGAGCGGGAGCTGCGTGAGGAGCTGGCCATCGAGGTGACGGTGGAGGAGGAGCTGATCACCCTCGAGCACGCCTACAGCCACAAGCGGCTGCGCTTTGTGGTGCATCTCTGCCAATGGCTGGCGGGGGAGCCGCAGCCCCTGGCTTCCCAGCAGGTGCGCTGGGTGGCGCCGGAGGAGCTCGCCAGCTACCCCTTTCCCGCCGCCAATGCCCGCATCATCGCGGCGCTGCAGGCAAGGATCTCGGCGGGGTGATGCCCGGCGGTGTGATGCGGGCCAACCGGCCCTCACCATCGTCGTTGTGGCTCAAGTCCACTTCCCAGGCTCCCTCCGGCCGGAAGCTGAGCCGCTCGGGCCACTCCACCGCCATCACGGCGCCGATGCGGCGGGCCTCCTCTTCCTCCTGGGCGAACAGTTCATCGGCCGCGGCGCTCTGCTCCAGCCGGTAGAGATCCAGATGCACCAGGGCCGCGGCCCCCGCGTCGGGGCCGGCATCAGTGTCGTAGTGCTGGGCCAGGGCGAAGGTGGGGCTGCTGATCGGTTCGGTGATGCCCAGGGCGGCGGCCAGCCCCTGCACCAGGGACGTCTTTCCCGTGCCGAGCTCCCCCCGCAGCAGCAGCAGGGCGCCGCCACCGGGCCCCGTGGTGATCAGCTGCGACGCCAGCCGCCGCCCCAAGGCGTCGGTGGCGGAGGGGTCCGCCAGATGGCACACCTCAATCGCGTCATTCGTTTCCACCCTTGTAGATTGCCTCTCAGCGAGCCCGAAGCCTCGGCGTCTCTGCAGATATTTCCATTGTTTCGTCCTCCCGTCCGGGAGCTTTCCCCTTCATGGTGGCAACACCTTCCAGCCCTGAGGCTGCGCTTTCTGGCGTTCAGGCCACCAGTTCCTACGTGATCGCCGATCTCGGCCTGGCCGACTGGGGCCGCAAGGAACTGGCGATCGCTGAAACCGAGATGCCCGGCCTGATGGCCCTGCGTCAGACCTACGGCGCCGCGCAGCCCCTCAAGGGGGCCCGGATCGCCGGCAGTCTCCACATGACGATCCAGACCGCCGTTCTGATCGAAACCCTGGTGGCCCTCGGCGCCGAAGTGCGCTGGGCGTCCTGCAACATCTTCTCCACCCAGGACCACGCCGCCGCCGCCATCGCCGCCGCCGGCATCCCCGTGTTCGCCTACAAGGGCGAAACGCTTGATGAGTACTGGGCCTTCACCCACCGCATCCTCGAGTGGAGCGACGGTGGCACCCCCAACATGATCCTCGACGACGGCGGCGATGCCACCGGCTTGGTGGTGCTCGGCAGCAAGGCCGAGAAGGATCTTTCGGTGCTCGACAACCCCTCCAGCGAGGAGGAGGTGGCGCTGTTCAACTCCATCCGCCAGCGGCTGGCGGTGCAGCCGGGCTTCTACTCCCGCATCTACGCCAACATCCAGGGCGTCACCGAGGAGACCACCACCGGTGTGGCCCGCCTTTACCAGATGCAGAAGAGCGGTGAACTGCCGTTCCCGGCCATCAACGTCAACGACTCGGTCACCAAGAGCAAGTTCGACAACCTCTACGGCTGCCGCGAGTCGCTGGTCGACAGCATCAAGCGTGCCACCGATGTGATGGTGGCCGGCAAGGTGGCCCTGGTGCTGGGCTATGGCGATGTGGGCAAGGGTTCGGCCCAGTCCCTGCGCGGGCTCGGCGCCACCGTGATGATCGCCGAGATCGATCCGATCTGCGCCCTGCAGGCCGCCATGGAGGGCTACCGCGTCGTGCGTCTCGAGGACGTGGTGGCCGATGTGGACATCTTCGTGACCGCCACGGGGAACTACCAGGTGATCCGCCATGAGCACCTGCTCGCCATGAAGAACCAGGCGATCGTGTGCAACATCGGCCACTTCGATAACGAGATCGATGTGGCGTCCCTCAAGCAGTACGCCTGGGAGAACATCAAGCCCCAGGTGGATCACGTGATCCTGCCCAGCGGCAACCGGATCATCCTGCTGGCCGAAGGCCGGCTGGTGAACCTGGGCTGCGGCACCGGCCACCCCAGCTTCGTGATGAGCAACTCCTTCACCAACCAGGTGCTGGCCCAGATCGAGCTGTTCACCAAGGGCGATGCCTACGGCAAGGAGGTCTACGTGCTTCCCAAGCACCTCGACGAGATGGTGGCCCGTCTGCACCTCGAGCGGATCGGCGCCCGGCTCACCGAACTCACCGCCGAGCAGGCGGCCTACATCGCCGTACCCGTCGAAGGCCCCTACAAACTCGACCACTACCGCTACTGAGCGGCGACGGCCCGGCGCTGCTGGCAGCGTTCGGGCCGTCGTGGAAGACTGGCGCCTCTGATCCGGCTGGCCCGATGGCGATCGAACTGGTCCAGAAGCTGCCCGAGATGATCGGGGCGGCCGTGGAGGCCAACCCGGCAGCGGGCTATGGCGCGATCTTCGCGGCCATGTTTCTGGAGAACCTGTTCCCCCCGATTCCCTCCGAGCTGATCATGCCGCTCGGGGGGTTTTTCGTGCATCAGGGCAAGCTCTCCCTGGTACCGGTGGTGCTGGCCGGCCTGCTGGGCACGGTTCTCGGCGCCCTTCCCTGGTACGGCATCGGCCGGCTGGTGAACGAGGAGCGCATCGAGCAATGGCTGGAACGTCACGGACGCTGGATCGGCATCAGCCCCCAGGAGCTGCGCCGCAGCCGCCGCTGGTTCAGCCGCCACGGCACGGCCCTGGTGTTCTGGGGCCGGCTGGTGCCCGGCATCCGCACCCTGATTTCCGTCCCCGCCGGCATCGAGATGATGCCGCTGACGCCCTTTCTGCTTTGGACCACCGCCGGCAGCCTGATCTGGACCCTGCTGCTGACCCTGGCCGGACTGGCGCTGGGGGAGAGCTACACCAAGGTCGAGCTCTGGATCGAGCCCGCCGCCAGGGTGGTGAAGGTGCTGCTGGTGCTGGCGGTGCTGGCCGGGGCCGTGTGGCTGGGGCTGCGCATCTGGAAGCAGAACCGCCAGCGTCCCTGACCCTGGGCCTGCGGCCCACACCTGACGGACTCCGGACAGTAAAAAAGGCGCCCCGGGGGGCGCCTTCTCTGGCTTCGGACGCTTGATAACCCGGCTGGGCCACTGGCACAAGCCCCCCGGGCCGAATCCGGGCCCGCAGGTTCAGAACGGCACTTCCTCCTCGCTGGGTTCGCCGCCGCCGAAACCGCCGCCGAAGCTGCCGCCGCCGCCACCCTCGGCGTCCCGCTTGCTGCCGAGCAGCTCCAGCCGATCGACGCGGATCACGGGCTTGCTGCGCTCCTCACCGCTGGCCCGGTCCGTCCAGCGGTCGAGCTTGAAGGAGCCGATGATGCCGATCAGGGCACCTTTGCGGACGTAGTCGGCGGCCACCTGGGCCTGCTTGCCCCAGATCTCCAGGTTGAACCAGTCCGGCTCGTCGTCGCGGCTGCGCCGGTTCACCGCCAGGGTGAGGTTGGCAACCATGCTGCCGGATTCGAAGTAACGGACCTCCGGGTCGCGGCCGGCCCGGCCGACGAGGGTGATGGAATTGACGCCCATGGCGTGCTCCTGGAACGAGTGGATCAATGATGGGGCACCCTGATCGGGGGCCTCTCCCTTCCCGTTCCACCCTGCGTCCCGGTTGTCACACCCACGGCGGGGTGGTCGGTACGGAGGGATCGCCCCACCTATGATTCACCGCTGCCAGAGGCCTTGCCCGTGTTTTTCCGCCGTTTCCAGTTCTCCCGCGATATCGGCATCGATCTGGGGACGGCCAACACACTGATGTACGTCTCGGGCAAGGGGATCGTGCTGCAGGAGCCGTCTGTGGTGGCGATCGATCTGGAGCGCGGCACCCCCCTGGCGGTAGGTGAGGAGGCCAAGCTGATGCTGGGCCGCACCCCCGGCAACATCCGGGCGATCCGGCCCCTGCGGGACGGGGTCATCGCCGACTTTGATGCCGCCGAGCAGATGATCAAGAGCTTCATCCAGAAGGGCAACGAGGGCCGGGGCGTGATCGCCCCACGCCTGGTGATCGGCATCCCCAGTGGTGTCACCGGCGTCGAGCGCCGCGCCGTGCACCAGGCCGGCCTGGCCGGAGCCCGGCAGGTGCACCTGATCGATGAGCCGGTGGCGGCCGCCATCGGCGCCGGCCTGCCGGTCACAGATCCGGTGGGCACGATGATCGTCGACATCGGCGGCGGCACCACCGAGGTGGCCGTGCTCAGCCTGGGCGGCACGGTGCTGAGCGAGTCGGTGCGGGTGGCGGGCGATGAGCTCAGCGACGCCATCAGCGTGTACCTCAAGAAGGTGCACAACCTGGTAGTGGGCGAGCGCACCGCCGAAGACATCAAGATCCGCATCGGCTCGGCGTTCCCCGACGACGGCCACGACGAGACCTCTATGGACGTGCGGGGTCTGCACCTGCTCTCCGGCCTGCCGCGCACGATCAACATCCGCGCCGGAGACATCCGTGAAGCCATGGCCGAGCCGCTCAACGTGATCGTCGAGGCGGTCAAGCGCACCCTGGAGCGCACCCCTCCCGAGCTCGCGGCCGACATCGTCGACCGGGGCATCATGCTGGCCGGCGGCGGCGCCCTGGTGCGGGGCATCTGCGACCTGATCAGCCACGAGACCGGCATCCTCACCCACGTGGCCGAAGACCCCCTGCTCTGCGTGGTCAACGGCTGCGGCATGGTGCTGGAGGATTACAGCCGGCTGGAGCGGGTGCTTGACACCCCCGAATTTCTCCGTCAGACGGCCTGATCCCCATGCCGGCATGGCGCTGGCTGCGTTTCGTCCAAGGCTCGTCCCTGCGACGGATCACCCCCTGGCTGCTGGTGCTGCTGGCCCTGATGGCCGTGCGCCTCAGCAAGGGGGCGCTTGTCGCCGATACCTATGCCTTCCTGAGCCGACCCTTCTGGCCCGGGACGGCCCAGGCCGAATGGCTGCGGTCAGCCCGTCGGGTGGAGGACGGGGCCCGACTGGCCCAGCTCGAGCAGGACAATCAACGCTTGCGGACCCTGCTGGAGCTGCAGAAGCAGAACCCCAACCGGGTGACGGCCCCGGTGATCTCCCGGGATGGCTCCGGTTGGTGGCGGCAACTGCTGCTCGGCCAGGGGGCCCTCAGCGGCATCCGCGCCGGCCAGGCGGTGCTCGGTCCGGGCGGCCTGGTCGGCCTGGTGGGCAGCGTCACCCCCAGCACCGCCAGCGTCATCCTGCTCACCGATCCCCGCAGCCGGGTGGGGGTGTGGGTGGGGCGCACCCAGCACCACGGCTTGCTGACCGGCATCGGCACCGGCCGTCCCCTGCTGCGCTTCCTGGAGAAAGACCCCCAGGCCCGACCCGGTGATGTGGTGGTGACATCGCCCGCCAGCACCCTGGTGCCGCCGAACCTGCCGGTGGGGGTGATCCAGACCATGGATGCCAATGCCGACCCGGCCCCGGAGGCGGTGGTGCAGCTGATCGCGCCGGTTTCGGCCCTCGATTGGGTGCAGGTGCAGGTGCGCTGATGGATCTGCTCACCCGGCAGCCCCTGCTTGCCGCCTCCGCCCTGCTGGTGCCTCTGCTCGTCCTGACCTCGCCTGGCTGGCTCAGCCTCGACGGCGTCGGCCCCTGCTGGGCGGTGCTGTGGCTGCTGCCCTGGGCGCTGAGCGACGGTCCGTTTTCGGGGGCCTGCGCCGGCCTTGCCCTGGGGCTGCTGCTGGATGCGGTGTACCCCGGCGGCGTCACCCAGGTGCCTGCCCTGCTGCTGCTGGGCTGGTGGTGGGGGCGGATGGGACGGCGGGCTCCACCGATCCAGCGCAGTTTCAGCCTCGGCCTGCTGGCCCTGCTGGGCACGGCCCTGCTTGGCCTCACGCTCATGCTCCAGTGGGGCGTCCACGACTGGGTGAGCAACCGGGAGGTGAACCAGCTGGCGGGACCGGAGCTGGGCCGCCGCCTGGAGGGTCAGGGGGTGAATCCCGCCCTGCTGGCCCTGCCGGGGTGGCGCTGGGATGATCTGGGAGGTCCCGGCCTGCGGGTCCTGCTCTCCCAGACCCTGATCACGGCCCTGCTCGCCCCGATGCTCTGTTCCCTGCAGCTGCTGCTCTGGCGCCAGCTGGGCTCCGGCTGGCGGCGCTGAGTGATGCCCAGATCCCTGCCACGACGCCAGGCCCTGCGGCTGCTGGCCGCCCCCGTCGCCCTCGCCCTGGGCGCCGGGGCCTGCGCGCGGGGGCCCCGGCCCGAAGCGGGCAAGGTGCTGAACGTCTGGACCCTGGATCTGGCGCCCCGCTTCAACACCTACATGCGGCGGGTGATCGCGGTCTGGGAGAGGGCCCATCCCGGCGTGACGGTGCGCTGGACCGATGTGCCCTGGGGCTCGGTGGAACGCAAGCTGCTGGCGGCGGTGTTCGCCCGCACCGCCCCCGATCTGGTCAACCTCAACCCCAACTTCGCCGCCAACCTGGCCAGCAAGGGGGGGCTGCGGGATCTCTCCCCCCTGCTCCCCCCCGACGCGGCCGATCGCTACCTGGCCGGCATCTGGAGCTCCGGCCAGCAGCAGGGCGAGCAGTTCGGCATTCCCTGGTACCTGACGGCCCGGGTGACGATCGCCAACCGCCGGCTGCTGCAACGGGCCGGCCTCTCTGCCCCGCCCCGGCGCTGGGAGGAGGTGCCGGCCTACGCCGAAGCCGTCCGGCGCCGCACCGGCCGCTACGCCCTGTTCGTCACCGTGGTGCCCGATGACTCCGGTGAACTGATGGAGGCGCTGGTGCAGATGGGGGTGCAACTGCTCGATGCCCGCCAGCGGGCGGCGTTCAACAGTCCGGCCGGTCGCCGGGCCTTCGCCTTCTGGAGCGACCTCTACCGCCGCGGGTTGCTGCCGCGGGAGGTGGTGAGCCAGGGGTACCGGCGGGCCATTGAGCTGTTCCAGGCCGGCGATCTGGCCCAGGTGGCCAGCGGCCCCGATTTCCTGCGCAACCTCCAGACCAACGCCCCCGGCATCGCGGCCACCTCGGCCCCCTTCCCACCCCTGACCGGGACCAGCGGCGAGGCCAATGTGGCGGTGATGAACCTGGTGGTGCCGCGCCAGAGCGCCATGGCCCCGGAGGCGGTGAGCTTCGCCCTGTTCCTGAGCGATGCGGCCAACCAGCTGGCCTTCGCCGAGGAGGCCCGGGTGCTGCCCTCCTCCCGGGGAGCGCTGGCGAGCCTGGAGCGCAGGTTGCGGGGGGCGGTCCCCAGCGATGGCCAGGAACGCCTGGTGCACAACGCCCGGCTGCTTTCGATCGAAACCCTGGCCCAGGCCCGGGTGCTGGTGCCGGCCACCCCCGGGGTGAAGCGGCTGCAGGCGATCCTCTACACCCAGCTGCAGCGGGCCATGTTGGGGCAGCTGGAAAGCGACGCCGCCCTGGCCGAAGCGGCGTTGCAGTGGAACCGCTATGCCGAGTCCCGCTGGCCCTGAGGGGAGCGGCTGGTGGGTCAGGGATTCCGAAGAAATGTTGCCTTCCGCCCAGAACCCAGCTGCCGGAGGCGTTTCTGTGCTCGCCGCTCCAAACGGCGTCGCGTTATGGTTGCGATTCTTCACCCGAGTGGACCGGAGCGATGCCCATGCCCACGGTTGCCTCCTCCTTCACCGATGGTGCTGATCTGGAGGCTTCCGCGGGAGGTGGTTCCCCCTCCCAGCCCATCGCCACCCTGCTGGTCGTCGACGACGAGGCGGCTGTGCGCCGGGTGCTGCTGATGCGTCTGCAGCTGGCCGGTTACCGGGTGCTCTGTGCCGAGGACGGCGAGGAGGCCCTTGCCCTGTTCCACCAGGAGCAGCCCGACCTGGTCGTGCTCGACGTCATGCTTCCCAAGCTGGACGGCTTTGCCGTCTGTCGGCGGCTGCGGGCCGAATCCTGCGTCCCGATCATCTTCCTCTCCGCCCTCGACGCCATCGCCGAGCGGGTGGCGGGATTGGATCTCGGGGCCGACGATTACCTGCCCAAGCCCTTCAGCCCCAAGGAACTCGAAGCCCGCATCTCGACGATCCTGCGGCGCATGGGACGCGGGGCGGCCACCAGCGAGCCGCGCGAGCTGCCCACCGGCTCCGGGGTGCTGCGGGTGGGGGATCTGGTGGTCGACACCAACCGCCGCCAGGTGACCCGCGAGGGCCAGCGCATTGCCCTCACCTACACCGAATTCAGCCTGCTGGAGCTGCTGTTCCGGGAGCCGGGCCGGGTGGTGCCGCGGGCCGAGATCCTTGAGCAGCTCTGGGGCTATCCCCCCCGCCGCGCCGCCGACCTGCGCGTGGTGGACGTGTATGTGGCCCGGTTGCGCGGCAAGCTCGAACCCGATCCCCGCAACCCCGAGCTGATCCTCACGGTGCGGGGCACGGGCTACGCCTCCCAGCGGATGGGTGAAGCCACCCTGGCCGCCGCCGGCTGAGCCCACCCCCTGAAGCCGACGTCGGCCGGTCCTGCAGGATGGGCTGCGACCCTTCTCCATCGCCCTGCCTGCCTTGTCGGATCTGCGTGAGACCCGTCTGGAGAAAGCCCGCACCCTGGAGTCCCTCGGTCGGGCTCCCTATGCCCTCGGCTTCGCCCCCAGCCACCGCACCGCCGAGCTGCAGCAGGCCCATGCCGACCTGCCCAACGGCGAAGAGCGGGCGGTGGTGGTGGCCGTTGCCGGCCGGGTGATGACCCGCCGGGTGATGGGCAAGCTGGCCTTTTTCACCATCGCCGACGAATCCGGTCCGATCCAGCTGTTCATTGAGAAGGCCAGCCTGTTGGCGGCCCACCCGGAGGAGCCCGAAGGCTTCGCCCAGATCACGTCCCTGGTGGATGGCGGCGACTGGATCGGCGTGCACGGCAGCCTGCGGCGAACCGACAGGGGCGAGCTTTCGGTCAAGGTGACCGACTGGGTGATGCTCACCAAGGCGCTCCAACCGCTGCCCGACAAGTGGCACGGCCTGGCGGACGTGGAGAAGCGGTACCGCCAGCGCTACCTCGATCTGATCGTTTCGCCCCACACCCGCGAGACCTTCCGGCGCCGGGCGCGGCTGGTGAGCGCCATGCGCCGCTGGCTCGACGAGCGCGGCTTCCTCGAGATCGAGACGCCCGTCCTTCAGACCGAGGCCGGCGGCGCCGACGCCCGCCCCTTCGCCACCCACCACAACGCCCTCGACCTGCCCCTGACTCTGCGCATCGCCACCGAACTGCACCTCAAGCGGCTGGTGGTGGGGGGCTTCGAGCGGGTGTACGAGCTCGGCCGCATCTTCCGCAACGAAGGGATCAGCACCCGGCACAACCCCGAGTTCACCTCGGTGGAGATCTACCAGGCCTTCGCCGACTACCACACGATGATGGACCTCACCGAGCAGCTGCTGGCCGCGGCCAGCCTGGAGGTCTGTGGTGACACCCGCCTCACCTACCAGGGGGCAGAGATCGATCTCACTCCGCCCTGGCGGCGGGCCACCATGCATGAGCTGGTGGAGCAGGCGACCGGCCTGGATTTCAGCGGCTTCAGCGATCGTGCCGAGGCGGTGGCGGCCATGGAGGCCGCCGGCCTGGCGGCCCCCGAGGCGGCCGACAGCGTGGGCCGGCTGCTGGTGGAGGCCTTCGAGCAGGCTGTGGAGAGCACCCTGGTGCAGCCGACTTTCGTGATGGACTACCCGGTGGAGAATTCCCCCCTGGCCCGGGCCCACCGCAGCAAGCCCGGGCTGGTGGAGCGCTTCGAGCTGTTCATCGTTGGGCGGGAGACGGCCAACGCCTTCAGCGAGCTGATCGACCCCCTCGATCAGCGCGCCCGGCTCGAGCTGCAGCAGCTGCGCCGCCAGGCGGGGGACCCCGAAGCCCAGACGGTGGATGAGGACTTCCTGCACGCCCTGGAGGTGGGCATGCCCCCCACCGGCGGCCTCGGCATCGGCATCGACCGCCTCGCCATGCTGCTCACCGACAGCCCCTCGATCCGTGACGTGATCGCCTTCCCCCTGCTGCGCCCGGAGGCCCGGGAAAGGGCCGGAACCGACGCAGTGGGATAATGGTTTCCAGTAGGCCTTCTCCCCCTCGGGGCTCTGGTATGAGTGGTGAGCGCGTCGGTTTTCGCTTTCAACACGCCGATGCGGTGGTGAAGCGCAATCCCCAGGGGCGGTCTCGCCGTGGCTGGGTCATGGAACCGGTGGAACAGACCACCAGCCGTGGCACCAAGATGCCCGCCTATCGCATCCGCTGGCGGGACAGTGAACGTCCTGAGATCGTGCTGCAGCACATGCTGATCGCCGATCCCGACCCCACCCCACCGCCTGAAGGGGTGAGCCTGGTGCCCCCGGTCCCCAAGAAGTAGATCTCCAACGGGCCGCGGCAGCGGCCGCTCAGATCCAGCCCCGCCAGCGGTAGGCCAGCAGGCCCAGATGCTCCCGCATGGCGGTGGTGGTCAGCACCAGGGCTTCGGCGCTGGGCAGCAGCCCCATCACGGTGCCGGCCAGGGTGGGGGTGCCGAACGATCGTCGCTCGGGGAGCTGGAAGTCGCAGGCCACCGGGATGATCCGGA
This sequence comes from Synechococcus sp. UW140, assembly GCA_943372935.1. Lineage (GTDB taxonomy): Bacteria > Cyanobacteriota > Cyanobacteriia > PCC-6307 > Cyanobiaceae > Cyanobium. The sequence continues at coordinate 17,971 of CALSAP010000031.1, read as the reverse complement.
CATCCGGCGCCGCTCGGCGCAGGGTGGCCAGCGAGCGGGGCAGGTGGGTGGCGCTGGTGACCAGCAGCAGCGAGCTCCAGCCCCGTTGCCGGGCCAGCCGTACCAGGGCGGCGCTCTCTTCAGCCGTGTTGCGCCCCTCTTCGCTGGTGACGATCCGATCGGCCGCCACCCCCAGGCTCGTGGCCAGGGCCTTGGCCAGCCGGGCTTCGCCGGCGGCCGGATCATTGGCCATGAAGGTGACCCTGCCGCCGGTCACCAGCAGCCAGGGGGCCTTGCCCTCCCGCATCAGGGCCACGGCGCGCAGCAGCCGGTCGCCGGCCTCGTTCACTTCCACCCCCTGGCGGGGTGGCAGGGCAGGCCGCAACCCTCCCCCCAGCACCAGCACCGCATCGGCCCGGGGGATCGGCGACGGCGTCAGCCGGGCGGCCCGCTCCTCCAGGCCCCACACCAGCTGGCGGCTGATCAGGGGCGTGGCCGCCAGCCAGAGCAGCACGATCCCCACACTGGAGAGGACCGGGCCGAAGCGGCGCTGGCGATTGAGCAGGCCCACGATCTGGAGCAGCAGGGCCAGGCCAAGGGGGTAGAGGCCGAGCGGCAGCAGTTTCGAGAGCAGAAAACCCATGGGGCGGCGCGGTTCAGTGTTGCTGGCGCCGCTTCAGCTCCTGCAGCTCCTGCTGGGCCTCGAACCGGGCCCAGTCGGCCTCCAGATCGGGGGTGGCGGCGGGGCCGGTGCTGCGTTGGCTGGTGAGCTCGGCCAGCTCCTGTTCGACACTGGCGAAGCGCTGGCCCAGGTCGGTGAGGGCCTGCCAGCGTTGGCGCCCCTGGTCCATCAGGCCCGCCACATGGGCTTCGGCGCGGCCGGCCAGCTCCCCGGCCCCGGCGGTCCGGGCCCGGCCGATACGCCCCTGCCACTGGCGGATCTCCTCGGCCAGCTTCAGGAGCTGCTTGCGCTGCTCTTCGGCCTGTTGCCGCAGGCGCACCCGTTCGGCCAGTAACTGGCGCTGCCGGTCGCGGGCGGCCTGGCCCCGCAGCAGCTCCTCCTGCTGGGGATTGGTGCGCAGGAAGCCCTCCAGCTGCTGATCCAGCCGCGCCTCCAGTTCCTCCAGCCAGCTGCTCATGGCACCGGTTCGCCGGGGGCGCGGGTGATCAGCGGCGCTTCGATCTCCTCCTGCAGGGGGGTGATGGCGGCCTCGCGAGAGCGCAACAACAGCTGGGTGAGTCGGGCGATGGCCCCTTCACCCAGGTCCTGCTCGCCGATGCGATCGAAGGCCTTGCGGTACAGGTCCTCGAGTTCCTCGATCAGCCCTTCGCGCACCCCGCGCATGGACTGGCGTTGCTCCTCCCTGCTCATCGATCGCTCCGCTGCTGTTCCGAGTCTGCCTGCACCAGCAGATGCAGGGTGAAATCACCGTCCGGGTCGCTCCAGCGGCCTGCCCCCCGCCAGCCGGCCGAGGCCGCCAGGGCGAGGAAGGCCTCGGGGCCGTACTTGTAGCTGTACTCCGTGATCAGCGGTTCGCCGGCCGCGAACGGCCAGCAACGGCCCGCCAGGCGCACCTCCAGCTCCCGCTGGCTCACCAGGGCCATGGCGATGCGGCCCTGATCGGCGTCCCACCAGGCCCGGTAGTGGAAGTCGGCCGCCTGGAAGTCACCGTCCAGATCGCGGTTGAGGCGGGAGAGCAGGTTGCGGGCGAAGGCCTCCGACCAGCCGGCCGCGTCGTTGTAGGCCGCCTCCAGCCGCTGCACCGCCTTGGGCTGGTCGATGCCGATCAGCAGGCGGCTGCCGGCCCCCAGCAACCGGCGGAACTGGCGCAGCAGTGCCTGGGCGCCGGCGGGATCGAAGTTGCCAATCGAGCTGCCCGGGTAGAAACCCAGCTGCCCATGGCCCTCCAGGGCGGGGTGATCCGGCAGCTGCTCCAGCAGGCTGTAGTCGCAGCAGATGCCCAGCACCGGCAGGTCGGGGTGGCGTTGCTGCAGAGCCCGGCAGGCGGGGGCAAGGTGGTCGGCGCTGATGTCGAGGGCGACGTAGGCGGCGGGCTGCAGGGCGCTGAGCAGGGGGCTCACCTTGCGGGCGCTGCCGGCGCCGAACTCCACCACCACCCCGGGCCCGAGGGCGGCGGCCAGCTCGGGCGCCTTCGCCTCCAACAGGGCCGTCTCGGTGCGGGTGAGGCCGTACTCCGGCTGCTCACAGATCGCCTCGAACAGGCGCGACCCCTCGGCGTCGTAGAGCAACCAGGCCGGCAGCTGCTTCGGCAGACGGCCCATGCCCTCGATCACCAGCCGGGCCATGTCGGCCGGCTCGGGATGGAGGTCGATCAGCATGGCGCGCTGGCACCGTCCCGGGCCAGGCGCAGGCCGGCGGCCATCCAGCGGCAGTGGGGAGCAAAGAAGTTGCGGTAGGTGGGGCGGGCGTGGCCCGCCGGGGTGAGGAAGCTGCTGCCCCGGAGCACGAACTGGGAGGTCATGAACTTGCCGTTGTATTCACCCACCGCACCGGCGGCGGGTTGGAAGCCGGGGTAGGGCCGGTAGGGGGTGGCGGTCCACTGCCAGAGGGCCCCGAACGCCTGGGGCAGAGGACGGCTGCCCGGTTGGGCGGCTTCTGTCACCACCAGCTCCCATTCGGCTTCGCTGGGCAGCCGGCCGCCGCTCCAACGGGCGAAGGCATCGGCCTCGAACCAGCTCAGGTGCCGCACCGGCGCCTGGGGGTGGCGCGGTCGGCGGCCCGCCAGGCCGAATTCCCAGTCGCCGCGCCAGTAGCGCGGGGCGCACCAGCCCCGCTCCTGCACCACCGCCCAGCCCTCGCTCATCCAGAGCTCCGGCCGCCGGTAGCCGTCATCGGCGATGAAGGCGGCGTAGTCGTCGTTGCTGACCAGCGTGTCGGCCACCAGGAACGGCTCCAGCCACTGCCGGTGGCGGGGGGCCTCGTTGTCGAAGTGGAAGCCGCCGCCTTCATGGCCGATCGCCACCAGCCCGCCGGGGTGGGAGCGCCAGCCGCCGTCGAGTCCCGCCGCCCCGGCCCCGGGGGGCTCCAGGCCGTAGGCGGGCTCCAGGGGGTTGCGGCTGAAGCCGTCGAGCAGATCCATCAGCAACAGCTCCTGGTGCTGCTGCTCGTGCTGCAGCCCCAGTTCCACCAGCTCCAGCAGGGGGCCGGCCGTCTCGGGTGGCAGGCGATCCAGCTCCAGCAGCAGCCTTTCCAGGCCGGCGTCGACGCGCTGGCGCCAGGCCAGCACCTCGCCGATGGCCGGGCGGGTGAGCAGCCCCCGCTGAGGGCGGGGGTGACGGCTGCCGATCGCCTCGTAATAGGAATTGAACAGATGGCCCCAGCGGCGATCGGGCGTTTCATGGCCGCTCAGGTGGGGCTCCAGCAGGAAGGTCTCGAAGAACCAGGTGGTGTGGCCCAGGTGCCACTTGGCCGGGCTGGCATCAGCCATACCCTGGAGACACAGGTCCTCTGGTTCGAGGCCGTCGATCAGGTGCTCGCTGTGATGCCGTACCGCCTGGAGCCGTTGCAGGAGCCTGGTGCTGTCCGCCGGGGAGTATGCCCTGGAGCCCATGGACTTGCCCTTCTCTGGGGCCGACCTTAGGGATGTTCCCTACGATCCGGCCACGCAGCCATGGAGAAGGCCAGCCGCATGGGAGCCCACAGCGATGGCATGAGCACAGGGATCACCGAAGGTTTCAGTGGCGCGGTGGGCCGGACGCCGCTGATCCGGCTCCATGCCCTCAGCGCCCTCACCGGCTGCGAGATCCTCGGCAAGGCGGAGTTCATGAACCCCGGCGGCTCGGTCAAGGACCGGGCCGCCCTGGGCATCCTCCAGGAGGCGGAGGCCAGCGGCCAGCTGCAGCCGGGGGGCACGGTGGTGGAAGGCACCGCCGGCAACACCGGCATCGGCCTGACCCACCTCTGCAATGCCCGCGGCTACCGCTGCCTGATCGTCATCCCCGAAACCCAGTCGGCGGAGAAGATCGGCCTGCTGCGCAGTCTTGGCGCCGAGGTGCGCACGGTGCCGGCGGTGCCCTACAGCGACCCGGCCAACTACGTGCGCCTCTCCGGACGCATCGCTGAGGAGACGCCCGGGGCCCTCTGGGCCAACCAGTTCGACAATCTCGCCAACCGGCGGGCCCACTACGGCAGCACCGGACCGGAGATCTGGCAGCAGACCGGCGGGCGGCTGGATGCCTGGGTGGCCGCCACCGGCACCGGGGGCACCTACGCGGGGGTGGCCCTGTACCTCAAGGAGCAGGATCCGTCGATCCGCTGCGTCCTGGCCGATCCCTGCGGCAGCGCCCTCTACAGCTGGGCCACCGACGGCACTCTCAAGAGCGAGGGGAACTCGATCACTGAAGGCATCGGCAACAGCCGCGTCACCGCCAACCTGGAGGGGGCCCCGATCGACGATGCCGTCCGCATCGATGACCCCATGGCGCTTCGCGCGATCTACGGCCTGCTGTGGCAGGAAGGCTTGTTCATGGGGGGCTCGGTGGGCATCAACGTGGCGGCGGCGGTGGAAACGGCCCGGCGCCTGGGGCCCGGTCACCGCATCGTCACCGTCCTCTGCGACAGCGGCGATCGCTACCGCTCCCGCCTCTACGACCAGGACTGGCTGGCGGGCCGCGGCCTCGAGCAGCCCCAGCGCAGCGGCGCGGCCCTGATCCCATGACCGCAGCCCATGGCCAGGTGATCGGCGGCCGCTACCGGCTTGAGCGCTGTCTCGGAGCGGAGACGGGCGGACCCCAGGGGGAGCTGTGGCTGGCGAGTGACCAGCTGGCCGCCGATGCGCCCGTGGCCCTGCGCCGCATCGGGCCGGAGCAGGACCAGGCCCGGGCCCGGGAGCTGTGGTCGCGGCTGCAGGGCGTGCTCCATCCCCAGGTGCCCCGCATCGGCGCCGTGATCGAGGCCGACGACCAGCTCTGGCTGGTGCGGGAGTGGCAGGCGGGCCGTACCTACCAGCAGCTGCTGGAGCTGCGGGCGGAACGCCAGCTGGTGTTCGGGGCGGGGGAGGTGCTGCTGCTGCTGCGCCAGCTGCTGCCGGTGCTCGCTGCCCTGCATAGCCAGGACCTGCTGCACGGGGATCTGAGTCCCGCCAACCTGCTGCGCCGCGACAGCGACGGGCTGCCGGTGCCCCTTGATTTCGGACTGGTGCGGGGCAGCGCCAGCGACACCGCCGGCGAGCGGCTGCTGGGTGCCACGCCGGGCTATGCCCCGCCGGAACTGGCCAGGGGCGAGCCCGCCCAGCCCTGGATGGATCTGCACGCCCTCGGCGTGGTGGCCCTGGTGCTGCTGAGCGGTGATGCCCCGGGGGGCCTGCTCGATCCCACCACGATGCAGTGGCGCTGGCCGGCGGCCCTGGAGGCTGAACCCGACCTGCGGCATCAGCTGCAGCGCCTGCTGAGCCGCCATCCCGACGAGCGGTTTGCGTCGGCCGGCCAGGCCCTGGTGGCGTTCCAGTCCCTGGCGATGCCCGACAGCACGGGCCCCGTGCCCCGGGCCGACCGCACCGTGATCCTGGTGCCCGCAGCGGCGCCTCCCCCGCCCCCGCCACAGCAACCGCCACCACCACTGCCACCACCGCAGGAGAGTCTGCCGCTGGAGGCCAGCGCCGGCGAGGGGGCGTCCGCCGCCACCCGCCCGCCTGAATCGCCCAGGGTGGAGCCCCAGCTGCCGCTCCGCATGGCGGCTCCCCCGCCGCCACCTCCGGCCCTGGCTGGCGCCGACAGCCTGCGTCGCCGCTACGAGGAACGGGAGGAGGCGGCCGAAGGGGGCTTCTGGCCAGTGCTGATCGCCCTGGTGCTGTCGGCCGTGGTCGGCACGGCGGTGGGCTGGTGGTGGCTGAGCCGCGGCAAGGTGGCCACACCGCCCCCCGGCGGGGTGCCCGAGCTGCCCAGCAGCCTGCCCCCCTCGGAGGTGGATCAGCGCCAGCAGCTGCTCAACCGTCTGCGGGCGATGCAGGTGGACCGGGCCTGGTTCCTCAGCCTGGTGGACGCGGCCCTGCTGGCCCAGTACCCCGAACGCAACGGCCGGCTCCCCTCCGACACCCTTGAGGACGCCCCACTGCGCCGGGTCTGGAACGAACTGGCTGAAGAATGGCTGGCCCGGGTGGAGCAGCTGCCCCTGCCCCTTCGGCGGCGGTTGGGCAACTTCAGTGCCACCGACTGGGAGTCCCGCCAGTCCGGTTTCGTGCGCCAGGGGCTGAGCCCGGCGGTGCTGCGCGAGCTGGTGTCGGCGAGTGTGCAGAACCTGCTGCCGAGCCGCGCCTCCCAGGCGATGCCGCCGGAGCCCTTCCGCCAGATCTGGTATGCCGCCGCTGAGTTGACGCTCGAGAACCTCCGGATCGAGCCGATCGAGGCCCCCTCCGGCGCCACCCAGGTCCTGACCGCCGAGGTGCCCGCCAGCGGCGCCCGGCTGTTCCCGATCCGGCTTCCCGCCGGCCATGGCCTGGCCCTCGGGGTCAACGGCTCCCCCCTGCTGCAGATGAGCGTCTTCTCCGCTGAGGGCACCCCGCTGGAGGCCAGGGGGCCGCTGCGGGTGCTGACCCTGGGCTCCCAGAAGAGCTCGCCGGTGCAGCTGCTGCTCACCAACGACGGTGTCGCCCCGGCCCTGATCCGCCTGTCGCTGCGGGCCGACCCTCCAGCGCCCACGCCCCCACCGGCACCGGACGCCCCACCGGCTCCCGAGGAGACTCCGGAAATGCCGTCCGAGCCGGCACCGGCCAGCCCGGGCACCGGCCAGACGCCTGCCAGCCCAGCGGCCCCGGCGCCGCCTCCGCCGGTGGAACCCACCAACCCCTGAGGGCGCCCTTCAGAGCCGGGCGACGGCGGCCCGGGTTTCCTTGGCGATCTGCTTGTTCTTTTCGTCCTGACGCTTGTCGTGCAGCTTGCGGCCCTTGCCCAGGCCGATGGTGATCTTGATCCAGGACCCCTTGAGGTGCAGGTTGAGAGGAATCAGGGTGAGGCCCTTCTGGTCGAGGGAGACGCGCAGCTTGTCGATCTCGCGCCGATGGGCCAGCAGCTTGCGCACCCTCAGCGGCTCGTGGTTGAAGAACTTGCCGGCGTGGCTGTGGGGGGAGATGTGGACGTTGTGGAGCTGCATCTCGCCGTTGCGGATCAGGCAGAAGCCGTCGCGCAGGTTCACCTGGCCGGCCCGGATCGACTTCACCTCGGTGCCGAGCAGTTCAATGCCGGTCTCGAGGGTCTCGAGGATCTCGTACTGGTGTCTGGCCAGGCGGTTGTCGGCCAGCAGCCGGTTGGCCGGATCGGCGCTTTTGGCGCCACCGCCCTTCCTGCCGGGCCCCTTCGCCATCGTTTCGTCCCGGATCACCTGGGTGCTCCCCGACCCTAGGCAGCAGCCGGTACCCTCCAGCTATGGCGATCATCTCTTCGGGGGGACCGACCGGGCGTGCCCCGGGAGCGGGCGGGGGCAAAGCCAGCCCAGCCGCTTCGGAGCGCCTCGTTGACCCCACCGCCCGGCCCGAGGAGGAGCCGGTGGTCCGGGAGGACGGGCTGCGGCCCCGCCGGCTGGACGACTACATCGGTCAGAACGAGCTCAAGCAGGTGCTGCGCATTGCCGTGGAGGCCACCCGCCGCCGCCAGGAGGCCCTCGACCATGTGCTGCTCTATGGCCCCCCCGGCCTCGGCAAGACCACCATGGCCCTGGTGCTGGCCGAGGAGCTGGGGGTGCGCTGTCGCATCACCAGCGCCCCGGCCCTGGAACGTCCCCGCGACATCGTCGGACTGCTGGTGAACCTGCAGCCCCGGGAGGTGCTGTTCATCGATGAGATCCACCGGCTGAACCGGGTGGCTGAGGAGATTCTCTACCCGGCCATGGAAGACTTCCGCCTCGATCTCACCGTGGGCAAGGGCACCACCGCCCGCACCCGCAGCCTGGAGGTGGCCCCGTTCACCCTGGTGGGGGCCACCACCCGCGCCGGTTCGCTCAGCTCGCCGCTGCGAGATCGCTTCGGCCTGATCCAGCGGCTGGAGTTTTATGGCCAGGGCGACCTGGAAGCGATCGTGGTGCGGGCCGCCGGTCTGCTGCAGCTGCCCCTGCGGCCCTGCGCCGCCCAGGAGGTGGCGCGCCGCTGTCGGGGCACGCCTCGCATCGCCAACCGCTTGCTGCGGCGGGTGCGGGACGTGGCGGCGGTGGGGGGGCATGGCCAGATCGATGCGGCGCTGGTGGATGCCGCCCTCTCCCTGCACAGGGTCGATGGCCGCGGCCTGGATGCCAGCGACCGTCGCCTGCTGCAGCTGATGCTCGAGGCCTACGGCGGCGGCCCGGTGGGGCTCGAGACCCTGGCCGCTGGCCTCGGGGAGGATCCCGCCACCCTGGAAGCGGTGGTGGAGCCCTACCTCCTGCAACTCGGGTTCCTGCAGCGCACACCCCGGGGACGGATCGTCACAGCCGCCGGCCGCGCCCACCTCGATGGTCCCGCTTCGGTGGCGGCGTGAGGCACCGAAAGGGGGCGCTTCTGTCTGTGCTGGCCCTGCTGCTGGCGGCGTTCCTCACCTGGGCGCCGGCGGGGTGGGCCGAGGCGGTCCCCAGGGCACCATCGCTGCCGGCGCTGTTCGATCGGGCGCTGGCCGCCAGCCGTGAGGGGCGGTTCGGTGAGGCCCTGCCCCTGTGGGACCAGGTGGTGGAAGTGGCGCCGCAGGACGCCTCGGCCTGGAGCAACCGGGGCAACGTGCAGCTGGCCCTGGGGGATCCGGTGGCGGCGATCGCCGACCAGGACCGGGCCATCGAGCTGGAGCCCGCCAGCGCCGACCCCCACCTCAACCGCGGCACCGCCGAGGAGGCCCTGGGCTTGTGGCCGGCCGCCGCCGCCGACTACCGCTGGATCCTGGAGCGGGATCCGGAGGATGCTTCCGCCCTCTACAACCTGGGCAACGTGGAGGGCTCCGAGGACGACTGGCCGGCGGCCCGCCAATGCTTCGAGGCGGCCGCCGCCGCCCGGCCCGGTTTCGCCATGGCCCGCTCCAGCGCCGCCCTGGCCGCCTTCCAGCTGGGCGACACCACGGCGGCGGAGAAACAGCTGCGCGACCTGATCCGCCGCTACCCCCTGTTCGCCGATGCCCGCGCTGGCCTCACGGCGCTGCTCTGGCAAAAGGGCGCCCGGGGGGAGGCGGAGAGCCATTGGGCCGCGGCTTCCGGCCTCGATCCCCGCTACCGGCAGGAAGAATGGCTGCTGCAGATACGGCGCTGGCCGCCCGTTCCCGTGCAGGCTCTGGCCCAGTTCCTGGCCCTGGCCCCCTGAAACGCACCCGCCCATGACCCCGTTGTCCTTTTCTCCCATGGCCCCGGCTGATGCCACCTGGGAGGCGCTCGGGATGGACGCGACCCTGCAGGCGGCGTTGCCGGAGCTGATCCAGCTGCGGCGCCACATCCACCGCCATCCCGAGCTGAGCGGCCACGAGCAGCAGACCGCCGCCCTGGTGGCCGGTGAGCTGCGGCGCTTGGGCTGGGAGGTGCGCGAAGGGGTGGGTCGCACCGGCGTGGTGGCCGAACTGGGTCCGCTGGAGGCTCCCCTGGTGGCCCTGCGGGCCGACATGGACGCGCTGCCGATCGAAGAGCGCACCCAGCTCACCTATGCCTCCAGCCGCCAGGGCCTGATGCACGCCTGCGGTCACGACATCCATACCACCGTGGGCCTGGGGGTGGCGCGGCTTCTGGCCAGCGTGGCCGACCGGCTCACGGCCCGGGTGCGGCTGCTGTTCCAGCCGGCGGAGGAGACGGCGGAGGGGGCGGCCTGGATGCGCGCTGATGGGGCGATGGACGGGGTGCAGGCCCTGTTCGGTGTGCACGTGTTCCCCAGCCTGGCGGTGGGCACGGTGGGGGTGCGCAGCGGCAGTCTCACGGCCGCGGCGGGGGAACTGGAGGTGGAGGTGCTGGGCGAAGGGGGCCATGGCGCCCGGCCGCACCAGAGCACCGATGCGATCTGGATCGCCGCCCGGGTGGTGAGCGGCCTGCAGGAGGCGATCAGCCGCCGGCTCGATCCGTTGCATCCGGTGGTGGTGAGCTTCGGGCTGATCGAAGGCGGCAAGGCCTTCAACGTCATCGCCGACCATGTGCGGCTGCTGGGCACGGTGCGCTGCCTGGATCTGGAGGTGCATGCCCAGCTGCCGGGCTGGATCGAGGACACCGTCCATGCCCTCTGCCGCGGCCATGGCGGCGAAGCGCGGGTGCACTACCGCTGCATCTCGCCGCCGGTGCACAACGATCCGGAGCTCACCCAGTTGGTGGCGGACGCGGCCGTGGCCCTGCTGGGCCGCTCCCGGGTGCAGTGGCTGGAGCAGCCGTCCCTGGGGGCCGAGGACTTCGCCGAACTGCTGGCCAACACCCGCGGCACCATGTTCCGCCTGGGGGTGGCCGGACCCGGTGGCTGCTCGCCCCTGCACAGCAACAGCTTCGATCCGGACGAGGGTTGCCTGGAGGTGGGCATCAAAGTGCTGGCCCTCAGCCTGCTGCGTTGGATGGAGCAGCCGGTTTGAACGTCCGTCGGGCCCCTCGCTTTCTGGCCGCCCTGCTGGCGCTCTCCGCGCCGCTGCTGATCCTGCTCGCCTTGCTGGTGCTGCTCACTCGCCAGGGGGCCGACCGGCTGCCGGCCCTGCCCGCCCTGGTGATCGGCTGCGGGCTGCTGGGCACCAGCGCCCTGCGCCGCCGCCGCCGCCGGGCCGAGTTGCTGCGGGCCCTGCGCGAGGGGCCACAGGCCTGAAGCGCGCTGCGCCAAGGTGAGGGATCCCCGCCGTGATCCCCGTGAGTGCGTCCACCCCCGATCTGGAAGCGGCGCGGCAGGCAATCGCCTCAGGCGATCCGAGCCGGGCGATGCCGGCCCTGGCGGGCCTGCGGGCGGTGGAGGCGGAGGCGGCCATCCCGCTGCTGCTGCTGGGACTGGAGCAGACCACCTTCGTGATCCGCTCGCTGGCCTGCGCCGGCCTGGGGGTGAAGCGCAGTGAGGTGGGCTGGCAGGCCCTGGAGACGGCGGTGCGGCAGGACGAGGACGCCAATGTGCGCGCCGAGGCCGCCAACGCCCTGGCCAGCTACGGGGTGGAGCGGGCCTGGCCCCAGTTGCGGGAGGCCTTCGTTGCGGACGACCAGTGGCTGGTGCGCTGCAGCATCCTCTCGGCCCTGGCCGAGCAGGCGGAGATGCCGCCGGCGTGGCTGCTGGAGCTGGCGCGGCTGGCCATCGCCGATGGCGACGGCACCGTGCGGGCCGGCGGGGCCGAGATCCTGGGACGCCTGGTGCGCGATGGCGAGGGGCCGGAGGCGGCCGAGGCCCGCGAGGCGCTGGCGTCGCTCCAGGGCGACGGCGACCATCGCGTCACGGCCATCGCCCTGGACGGTCTGCAGGCCTGACGGCTCGTCTCCCTGGGCAGGATGTTGTGGTGCGCTGAATCCCGGTCTGTTCAGCCTGTACAGAATCCGGAAACGTTGCTGTGGAGCCCTACCCCCGTTCAGCCTTGCTAGGTTTCGAGCGTCACTAGGGGTGCCCGGCGCAGGATCCACCGATCGCTTCGCCCAGGGCTGAGATCACACCCTCCGAACCTGATCCGGGTCATGCCGGCGCAGGGAAGTGGAACAGGCATGTGAAACCAGTCTCTGGCAGCGCCCCCGCCCTTTGCCGAAGTCCGTCATGCGCAGCGCCTGGATCCAGAAGCGTCGTGGTCAAGCCAACGTCACCCAGCTGCATTACGCCCGCCAGGGGGTGGTCACCGAGGAGATGGCCTACGTGGCGAAGCGGGAAAACCTGCCCGAGTCGCTGGTGATGGAGGAGGTGGCCCGGGGCCGCATGATCATCCCGGCCAACATCGAGCACCCGAATCTGGAGCCGATGGCGATCGGCATTGCGTCAAAGTGCAAGGTGAATGCCAACATCGGCGCCTCGCCCAATGCCTCCGATCTCGATGAAGAGGTGGCGAAGCTGAAGCTGGCGGTGAAGTACGGCGCCGACACGGTGATGGACCTCTCCACCGGCGGCGTGAACCTCGATGAGGTGCGCACGGCGATCATCAACGCCTCCACGGTGCCGATCGGCACGGTGCCCGTGTATCAGGCGCTGGAGAGCGTGCACGGCTCGATCGAGAAGCTGGGTGAAGACGACTTCCTGCACATCATCGAGAAGCACTGCCAGCAGGGGGTCGACTACCAGACGATCCATGCCGGCCTGCTGATCGAGCACCTGCCGCTGGTGAAGGGCCGCCTCACCGGAATCGTCAGCCGCGGCGGCGGCATCCTGGCCCAGTGGATGCTGTACCACCACCGCCAGAATCCGCTGTTCACCCGCTTCGACGACATCTGCGAGATCTTCAAGCGCTACGACTGCAGCTTCTCCCTGGGGGATTCGCTGCGGCCGGGCTGCCAGCACGATGCGTCGGATGCGGCCCAGCTGGCGGAACTGAAGACCCTGGGTGAACTCACCCGCCGCGCCTGGAAGCACGACGTCCAGGTGATGGTGGAGGGTCCGGGCCATGTGCCGATGGATCAGATCGAGTTCAACGTCAAGAAACAGATGGAGGAGTGCAGCGAGGCGCCCTTCTACGTGCTCGGCCCCCTCGTCACCGATATCGCCCCCGGCTACGACCACATCACCAGCGCCATCGGCGCGGCACTGGCCGGCTGGCACGGCACGGCCATGCTCTGCTACGTGACGCCGAAGGAACACCTCGGCCTGCCCAACGCCGAAGACGTGCGCGAGGGCCTGATCGCCTACAAGATCGCCGCCCACGCCGCCGACATCGCCCGCCACCGCCCCGGGGCCCGCGACCGCGACGACGAGCTGAGCCGGGCCCGCTATGCCTTCGACTGGAACAGGCAGTTCGATTTGAGCCTGGATCCCGAGCGCGCCCGCGAGTACCACGACGAAACCCTGCCGGCCGACATCTACAAGCAGGCGGAGTTCTGCTCGATGTGCGGGCCCAAGCATTGCCCGATGCAGACCAAGATCACCGACGCCGACATCGAAGGTCTGGAGCAGGTGCTGGCCGAGCAGAAGAAGGCCAAGGGCGAGCCGGCGGCGGTCTGAGTCGGGGGCGCGGTCCATGGCCGCGCCGATCCACTGATCCCTGCAATCGACCATGGCCACCGTCACCGAGATCGCCCCTGATCTGTTCCGCCTTTCGATCCATGTGCCGGATCTGGATCTGCAGTTCAATCACTTCCTGGTGCGGGATGAGCAGCCCCTGCTGTTCCATGCCGGCCTCAAGGGGATGTTTGCCGAGCTGAGCCAGGCGGTGGCTTCCCTGATCGATCCGGCAACGCTGCGTTACATCGCCTGGAGTCATTTCGAATCGGATGAGATCGGCGGCCTCAATCACTGGCTGGAGCTCGCTCCGCAGGCCGAGCCGGTGTGCACGTTCGTCGGCAAGGTCGTCAGTGTGGACGACTTCGCCCTCCGGCCGGCCCGCGGCATGGGCCCCGAGGAGGTGTTGACCACCGGCCGGTACCGCTTTCGCTTCCACCCGACCCCCCACCTGCCCCACGGCTGGGATGCGGGCCTGTTGTTCGAGGAAACGCAGCGCACCTTGTTCTGCTCGGATCTGCTGCATCAGTTCGGAGCCGTGGCGCCCATCACCTCCGAGGACCTGATCGGACCGGCCCTGGCCGCCATGCGCCAGATGCAGCAAGGGCCCCTGGCCTCCTACCTGCCCTACACCCCCCAGACCGAAGGCTTGCTGGCTGGCTTGGCGCAACTGCAGCCCAGCACCCTGGCCACCATGCACGGGTCGTCCTATAGGGGCGATGGCGGCCGCACCTTGAGTGGGCTGGCGGTGGTGATGCGGGAACTCTTCGGCGCTGCCTGATCCGGACTCCCAGGCAGGACAGTCACAAGCAGTTGCCCGCCGCCACCGATGTGTTTATGGTCCAAGCGTCTTCGGTGACCGCATCGATTGGGCTTTCCTTTTCCCAATGGCGTCACGTCCTATCTGTACGGGGGGCTGTTCCTCGGACTGGGACTGATGGTCATGTACCTCAGCCTCGGCGTCAAAGCCGGAGCGAGTTCCTTCCTGAGCTCCACGCTCACCTACGTCACGCCGCTCAAGGCTGAGCGCGGCTCGCGCGACTGGCGCCTGCTGTTCGCCCTGGCCATGGTGCTCGGCGCCTGGTTGTACGCCGCCACCCACCAGGCCTTCTTCGTCACCGCCCTGGGCTGGTGGCGGCTGGCGCTGGGGGGTCTGCTGGTGGGCTTCGGCACCCGGCTCTCCTCGGGCTGCACCTCCGGCCACGGCATCTGCGGCGTCGCCTCGTTCTCGAGGGCCTCGCTGCTGGCGGTCGCCGTGTTCATGGCGGTGGCCATCGTCACCGCCCGGGTCGTGCTGCTGCTGGGGGTGACCCCATGAAGCGCCTGTTCGCGATCCTCCTGGGTGGTGGTCTGTTCGGCTATGGGCTGGCCTGGAGCGGCATGGCCCGGCCGGAGGTGGTGCTGAGCTTCCTGCAGCTGCGCGACCTCGGCCTGCTGCTGGTGATGGCGGCGGCACTGGCGGTCACCACGATCGGCTTCCGGCTGGCCCCGCGGCTGCGCCAGAACACGTTCCTGGGGCTGCCCTTCTCCCATGAGGTGAAGCCGATGCTGGCCGGCACCGTGCCGGGGGCGGTGATCTTCGGTGTGGGCTGGGGCCTGTGCGGCCTGTGCCCGGGGGCGGCGGTGGCCAGCCTCGGCATCGGCAACGGGCCGGTGCTGATCGGCCTGGCCGGCATGTTCGTGGGCGCCTACCTGCAGGGCGTGCTGGCGGAAGGCGGCCCGAAACAGCAGGCGGGGCCGCAGCAGGGTCCGGGCTGAGTCCCCACAAGCGATGCCCCCCTCCCTCTCCTTCCCCCTGGCCGCCGCCGCCGGCGGTGCAACGCTGCTGCTGCGGCAGCTGTTCGACGCCGAGACGGGCACCTTCACCTACCTGCTGGCGGATGTGGCCTCCCGGCAGGGGGTGCTGATCGATTCGGTGTACGAGCAGCACCCCCGCGATCTTTCGCTGATCCGGGAACTGGGGATTGACCTGGTCGCCAGCCTCGACACCCACGTGCACGCCGACCACGTGAGCGGCAGCTGGCGGCTGCATCGGGCCACCGGCTGCGCCATCGGCCTGGCCGCCGTTGCCGGGGCCGAGAACGTGACCCTGCCCCTGCAGCACGGCGACCGGGTGAGCTTCGGCGGCCGCCACCTGGAGGTGCGCGCCACCCCGGGCCACACCGATGGCTGCCTCAGCTTCGTGCTCGACGACCAGTCGATGGCCTTCACCGGCGATGCCCTGCTGGTGCGGGGCTGCGGCCGCTGCGACTTTCAGCAGGGCGATGCCTCCACCCTGTACCACTCGATCACCGGGCAGATCCTGTCGCTGCCCGACCACTGCCTGCTCTACCCGGCCCACGACTACAGCGGCCGGGCGGTGAGTTCGGTGGCGGAGGAGAAGGCCTACAACGCCCGTCTCGGCGGCGAGGCCGACGAGCGCGACTTCGTGGGCTACATGGAGAACCTGCATCTCCCCCACCCCAACCGCATCGCCGTGGCCCTGCCGGCCAACCTGCGCTCCGGCCGGCCCGCCGACGGCGGCCTGGAGGAAGCGGACGACTGGGCACCGATCGAGCGCAGCTATGCCGGCCTGCCGGAACTGACCGCCGACTGGGTGGCCGATCACCGCGAGGCCCTGACGCTGGTGGATGTGCGCTCCGAAGCGGAGGTGCAGGGCCCGGATGGCCGCATCCCTGGCAGCCTGCTGATTCCCCTGCCCGAGTTGCCGGCGCGAGCCGGCGAGATCCCCACGGATCGGCCCACGGTGGTGCTTTGCCACTCCGGCAGCCGCTCCGCCCTGGCCACACAGCAACTGCAGAAGAAGGGGCTGAGCCAGGTGGCGAACCTGCGCGGTGGGCTGCGGGCCTGGAAGGCGCAGGGTCTGCCGTTGGAGCATCCCGGGTGAATCACACCATTGCGCTCTGTTGTAGCCGAGGATACAGGTAGTTCACGGACCCGTTAACCACGGTTGGAGTTGGCGTTCCTACTTAGAGTGGCATTGTGGGCCAAGGGTTTAAGAGGCTGGTTGCTCTGAACTCAGTTGTCTTTTCAGGAATGGACCTGCCTTCAGGGGATGGTTCACGGAACCGCCTAAGAACAAGTTGAACTAAGCCGCTTCGCGGCAGATTGCAAGCAGCAGCATAGCTGAACTGCTTCAGTTTCAAGCCGACTGCCCATGGTTCTAGCGCCATGCCACTGGCGCGGAACTGGAAGCATGTCTGGAGAAGCGACAGGAGCGCGCGACCGCCGGGAAGACACTGAGGGATGCACATCCTCGGATGCGCTTTCCCCCATCATCTTCCCGCTGGGAAGCTGCTGAGATGAATCCTGCCGAACAAGAGCGTTTTGACCGCCTGTTTGATGCCAATCTGCAAGCCATGCAGCTGCATGGCTTGCGCGACAAAACAATTGATAGCTACAGCCGAACATTGCGGCGGGTGGCCGGCCATTTTGGTCGCTGCCCCGATGATCTCAGCCCTGATGAGTTAAAGAGCTACTTTGCCGCTCTGCTGGAGCAGTATTCATGGAGCACAATCAAGGTCGATCTCTGCAGCCTGCAGTTCTTTCATCGCTATGTGCTCGATCGCGAGATGGAGTGGATCAAAATCATTCGCCCTCCCCGTGTACGCAGACTCCCGGACATTCCCACCCGAGATGAAGTGCATTCATTGATCAACACGGTACGCAAGCTACGCTATCGCATCTTCCTGCTAGTGGTCTACAGCCTGGGTCTGCGAATCAGTGAAGGCCTGGGACTGGAGGTGGCGGACATTGACGGCAGCCAAAGACGTGTGCACCTCCGCGATGCCAAAGGCGGCAAGGATCGCTATGTCCCTATCCCCGATCTCACGCTCCAGTCGTTGCGCAGGATCTGGAGAACCCACCGTCACCCCCGTCTGCTCTTCCCCAGTCCGGCCGGAAGCCAGTTCATCGTCCGGATGGCGAGCGCACCGATGGATGCCAGCGGTGTCCAGGCCGCCCTCAAGGCCGCCCGCAAGGAGTGTGGCATCGAGAAACGGCTGACGGTTCACTCACTCCGTCACGCCTATGCCACCCATCTGCTCGAACAGGGCATGGATCTACGCCTGATCCAATCGTTGCTCGGCCACAGCAACAGCAACACCACAGCGCGTTACGCCCACATCACCCATGTGGTGCGCGATCACACCAGCGATCGGATCGAGACGCTGCTGAGCGGCTTCCAGCTTCGTTGGGAGGAAGGCTGATGCTTCTCCTCTCCCATCTGGTGGCGCGCTATCAGGGTGAGCTGGAGCGCCACCACGGCCATCAGCTACTGCCAAGCCACCGCCAGGCCCTGCAGGCGATGGGACGTTGCCGCCAGATCGGCAGTGACGTCATGCGGCTCCAATGCTCCGATTGTGAGCACAGCATCCGGATCCCCCATTCCTGTGGACACCGCAGTTGCCCCCACTGCCAACATCATGAAAGTCAACAGTGGATCGAACGACAACGGGCCAAGCTGCTGCCAGTGGAGTACTTCCTGATCACCTTCACCGTGCCTGCACAGCTCAGGCAGATGTTCTGGCAGCATCAAAAAACAGCTTACGATCTGTTGCTGAAAACAGCCTGGCAGACGATCAACTCCTTTGCCCGCCGAGATCCGAAACTGAGAGGGCAGATTGGCGCCCATGCCGTGCTGCATACCCACAACCGGCGACTTGAGTACCATCCCCACGTGCATCTGATCGTGCCCGCAGGTGCGATCAACGGGCAGAAACGAGAGTGGAGAGCCAAAGTAGCCGGGTACCTGTTTCCAGCCGGAAACCTGGCGAGGGTGTTCCGAGCTAAATGGTACGAGGGGATGCGCCGCCTGGGCTTGCAGCTCAAGACTCCACTGCCAAGAGAGTGGATTGTGAACTGCAAATCGGTGGGCAGAGGCGACAAGGCCCTGGTGTATCTGGGGCGTTACCTCTACCGTGGCGTGTTGCCGGAGAAGAACATCATTGCCGACCATGAGGGCA
>CALSAP010000030.1:0-35285 GCA_943372935.1 Synechococcus sp. UW140 | reverse complement strand
GTCTTGCCCTGAGCGATCAGCTGCTCGGCGGTTTTGAGCTTGCGGATGATCTGCTCCACTGTGTGGCTGGTGCGTTTCATTGTGGAGTCCCTGGCGCAGTCTGGCCGGATGAGGACTCTCCTTCACCCTGGACCGGTTTCCGGGGTCCACGTCAGTAGCATCAGGTTATGAATTGTCTGGAATGAACACTTGAGGATCAGATCAAGGCTGCACTGTGCTGATTTTACTCTTTCAGCGCAATTCCAGCTCCCTGTGAAGGGCATTCTTGTGCCGATTAGGCACTCCATGCCCCTGATGATGTCCTGCCTAGCAGCTGAATGACGAGCAAGACATCAATGGGCCAACGCCGCCAGCACATTCACCTTGCAACAATTTTTTGGCCTGCCACGCAGGCGGGTCTTCTGAAATCCGAACTGCTGCTTGATGACGCGGAAAGGGTACTCTCCCTTGGCGCGAAGGTGTGCCTTGGCCGTTTCAATCAGATCAACCAGACGACCTTCGGACGTATCGGGAAGAGCCCGTCGCTTCCCAGGCCGCATCGCCATACGGAAGCCGGTGGCTTTGTCTTTCAATTCCGGGCGCTTCCCGATCCCCTGGTATCCAGCAACTGCTTCGCAGAAGCCTGCGGCTACGGCGTAGGCCACCTCCTCCTCGCCATGAAGCAGCTCAGCTGCTGGGGTGAAGTCAGGCACATTGGCAGCCGTGGTTTGCACTGAATGGATCAGGCCGTTGTCCTTATCCACGCGGATGTCCACCTTCACTCCGTAGGCGAAGCCTTTCGAGCAGCGGTGGTACCGCTGGTTGCCTTTTTTGGTCTGGTGCATCTCTGGATCCCGCTCCTGATCCTTGTTCTTGGTGCAGCTGGGAGCCGCGATCAAGGTCGCATCAATGATCGTGCCCTGCTTCATGGTCATACCGTAGGCCTTGAGACAGGCTTTCACCGCCTCAAAGATCTGCGTGCCCAGCTCGTGCTTCTCGAGCAGGTGCCGAAACGCGAGGATCGTCGTCTCATCAGGGATTCGCTCGTTGACCCGTCGATGCCAGCAAAGCGCTGCATCGCCGGCACCTCGATAGGGCATCCTCCATCGCTGGATCGCTGAGTGAATACCACTGCGGCATCAGGTGGATCCGCAGCACGGTGGCCAGCGAATAGGCCGGACGGCCGCCCTTGGAGCTGGTTTTGGGGTAGTAGGGCTCGATCAGATCGATGAGCACTTTCCAAGGCACCAAAGGCTCCATCTCGGCGAGTAATGTCTCACGCTTGGTGCGCTTTTTAGCTGTTGACTGCTCATAGTCCCCGACTCCAAGCTGCTTTCCACCCATGAACCCAGTCCTTAGCTGCGATCACAGAGGTCGTGTCCCGTGAATGGACTGGGTGTTCCAGGGTCTCCTTGGTATCCATGACTCGGTGCAGTGTATCCAGATTGGCGATGCTTCGCAGTGGTGGTCCAGCTTTCCAAGGCTTGCTGAGGAGGACGGTGGAGTTCCAACAGCTGTGTAGGAACCAGGCCAAGTGTGAGTCTGCTCGATCTGGGCCTCTCTTCTGGCCAGTGGACCATGCTTGAGACCTGTTCGGGTAAGGGGGCGATCAGACTACGACTGACCATCTAAGTTCAGGTTTTCTGACGGGTCAACGAATCCCTGCCTTGAAGAGCATCTGCTTGCAGCAATCAGACGGTAGCCTGACTTGCCTGAGGAGCTGGCGGAATGGGCCGGCAGAGCTCATGACCCTGGACTTTTCAAATCACGTGACCTACCCCAGGGACCAATCGAGATCTGAGAAGGCGTGCAGATCTGAGGATTAGTTAGAAGAGAGGTTATCTCGGATTGCGGCTTTCATTTTCGCCATAGCTGTGTTGAGCCTGTTTCGAATGGTGACCAGAGAGTTGTCTGTGTATGGGTAGCGGCAGTGCAGAATGGGTGGCAAGTTCTTGAGCCGAGATCTATCGAAGCGCAATGGATAGTTGACGTTAGATCTCGAATGGAGATTTTCAATCATGTGATCCCAGGCCTGAAAGGTGTGCTCACGCTCATAGGCACTTAAGATTAGACTCCTAGCTTGTTTCGAGCAATGATGCCAGAGATCTGGCTGGTTGCAAAGTTGGATTATTGCATCTGCAGCTTGATCTGGGTCCTCGCTGACCAAGAAACCAGTCTCTCGATGACGAACCAGCTCGGGTATGCCGCTAGGAATGTAGCGGGCAACTGGGACAACACCTGCAGCCATGCC
This sequence comes from Synechococcus sp. UW140, assembly GCA_943372935.1. GTDB lineage: Bacteria > Cyanobacteriota > Cyanobacteriia > PCC-6307 > Cyanobiaceae > Cyanobium. The sequence goes on along the minus strand of CALSAP010000030.1, from coordinate 33,055 downwards.
TTCAAGCAGGGCAACGGGGAGACCCTCAAAATCAGACATAAGCAATAGGGCCTGATGACGCAACAGTAGTGACTTCACTTCATCAGGATGAAGCCTGCCTGTAAATTCAATACGGTGCTCCATGCCCGCATCACAAACAAGCCGACGACACTCTTTAAGTAGACCGTCACCGACAACGGTTGCCATAATGCATTCCTCCTTTTGGCATGCTTTGATCAACGTTGAAATAACAAGACCGATGCGTTTCTGCTCCTCATGCAGCCTGCCGGAATAGATGATGCGGAATGGTTCCCGTTGGAATGATGCAGTGGACATGGGGATGGTGACGCCACAAGGAATCGCCGGCACGGGTTGATTGCCACAATGTGCTTTCAGCTTTTCGGCAAGGTGGTTGGACACGCCTACGGCATTGCCTCCATGCTGTTGGGGCGAGAAAGCGTCCAAAGCTGCCCAGTATTCAGGATCATCGGAGTGAACCGTCAAGGACCATGGCAGCCCTTGATCGCCAGCTATGGAGGCAGCGGCAAAATGTGCCGGTAAACATTGGGGCAGGAACACAGTGGGACGCCATTGATTCAGAAAGTTCAAGGTCTGGCGGGCGTCTTCTATCAAGGTTCGTTGTCTTGGAACTCGAATTACCTTGATTCCAAGTGAATCAAGGCGAGAGCTAATCCTTTCTCCCCTGCTTGCTGATGGAAAGTCATGAAGATGAACGGCAAGCTCAATAGGTTGATTGTGGAGATGCTTAAGAAGCGGGACAACCCAAGATGTAACACCTCCAATATCCTCTGGATAGGTGTAATGGGCTATGGCGACACGTGGTTTGGACATTGGTTACGGAGAAGCAGGCGTTGATTCCAGCGATTGACCTCTGCCTGGGAGGGTATTTCTTTTGGTTTGATACTTTAGTCTGGTCATCGCAGTCCTGCGCATTTGCGATAACATTCGCATTTTTTGGCAGTCTCCATAGGATGTCGATGTCCTTGGCTCGAAGCGTAGAAGTGATGCGTAGTAATGGGTACCGGATGTGGGGTATATAGGCCTGGAATCATGATGCAATTTCTCAAGCAACGGTGCCATTGCGAAAGGGCCTTGACTCTGCCGTAATCATGGCTGATAAATTCACGGCTTGCTGTGCTCAACCGATGCCACAGCTCGGGATCTTGTGACACCCGCAGGATGGCTCTCGATGCCTCCTCCCGTTCAGCAGAGACGAGAAGTCCGGTTTCCTCATTGTGGACTGGTTTTGAAATGCCACTGGGAATTGATCGAGCGATCGGCACGACTCTCCAAGCCATGCTCTCAATCAGGGCAACAAGCAAGCCCTCACCGTCAGACATCGGCAGCATTGCACGGGCATCGTTGAGAAGCTCTTGCCCTTTGCCGTGTGAGTCTTTGTCAGTAGATGGGATCACGTCTTCAAGGCTACAGCTGGCCACCTGCCGCTTTCACCCCTCGAGTTTGGTTTCATCACCGATGATTGAGGCCTAGTCTGGGGGGCTTCGCACGACGCTTGCATAAGAGCCTCGGGAACCAAATCGATTTGCTTTTGCATAATAATGGCCCTTCCATTGTACACCGCATGGAAGTCCTGTTTTGTTTGACTAGCCTGGAGGCTTGGCAAACTGACTCCCCATGGAATCACCAACGGGCGAGGGTCAGGTCCTCGACGCGTTGCTTCTGCTACAAGATCGCGGGAAGCGCATGCCGTGCATTCAGCTTTTTCTTGGGTTGGCAAGACGCGTAGCTCTGACCAGTCATGGGATCGTCGGCATGAAGGGTGTGCACAAGTCATTGCCCAGTTGCTTGGCGAGCCCTTGTGCGCACTTGCTGATACTGTAGGTGTCAATTATTTAGTTTTGATTGAGAAGCCTTTAGTAGATCTCCTTTGCGGCCAAGTATAGGTTAGTAAAGCGAGATAGGGTTCAACCCCTGCACTGCCGTGATCGAATCAGTTGGTGGGCCAGCGCCAGTACCGTCGCAGCAGCACTTGGGACTGCAGGAGTCGCGTATAGATCCCTAGGCGTAGGGGACCGTGCATGATCCGAATCCATAGCTTTTCGCATTTTGATGGTCTGTACCGCCAGAGATATTCATACAATATCCAGTCCCAACCTCCGCTAGTGGCCACGTCACGCCAGTGCCAGCTTGGCCACGGCTGGGTGATGCGAAGAACCGAGGCGATGGCGGAGGAGTACTCGGCGAACCGAAGTCTTTCCAGGCCTCGACTGAAGAGGCTTCTAGTGCTTTGATCGTGGCAACGGAAGCAGGACAAAGCCTCAGAATCGAAGCTCAACGATCCACCCATTCGCATCAGATAGTGGACCCAGAAGAGCCAGTCACCGGTGCAGCGCCGGCCGGCAGTCAGTCGGTCCAGTACTTGAAGAATCGCGTCATCGGGTTTGCGGAAGACCACGCAACTGGCATTAGGGATGACGTTGCCTCGAGCCATGAACGCACGGCATAAGACCGCTCCATCGATCGTGAAGGAGTGCTGCCAGCGCTCATGGTCAAAGGTATCTGGCCAGAAGGTCTGGTCGGAGATCGGTTCGCCTTCAGCATCTATGGAAGTGGTGCGACTGTAGGCCAGTACACTTCCTGTCTCCAGATGGCTCACCATACGTTCGAGAAACCTCGGTGTACAGGTGTCATCCGACTCCGCAATCCAGATGTAGCGACCTGAGGCCTTCTTGATCCCACTCAGCCATTGCGAACAGGGCTGGCCTGAGTTGGTCACGTTGCAGAAGAGCTGGTGGGGGTGCTCCCGCAGTTGCTCGCGGATCACCGCAAGTGAATCGTCTGGGGAGGCGTCATCCAGAACGATAAGCTCGAAGTTCTGAAATGTCTGGCTGAGAATGGAGCGCAGGCGTTCGCCGAGGAAGGCGGCATGGTTGTAGTTGGGTACGATGATGCTGACGAGAGGGGAATGGTCAGAGCTCTTCATGGATGCCGACCCTACGTTGACCATCTCCTGATCGACTCGCTGCATCCTGCCATCCTGCCATCTTGCCTTCTGTGCAGTTAACCTTCAGCTGAATGATCGTCGGATTCTGGATCGCCGTCACCGGCCTGGCCCTCGTGCTGTTCCTGGCTGTCCACCTGGGTGGCGTGGGGATGGCCTTGGCCGATCCCGCGGCTTTCGAACGCTTCTCCACCTCCCTGCACCAGCAGGCCTGGCTCCCCTGGCTCGAGGTGGCCCTGCTGGCGGCCGGCCTGGGCCATCCCCTGCTGTCGCTGCAGCGGGCCCGCGCCAATCGCCAGGCCCGGGGACCGGCCTCCGGCCCCCTGCGCAGCCGTCGCCAGGGGCCATGGGAGCCCCTGGCGGCCCTGGCGGCTCGGCTGATCCCCTGGAGCGGATCACTGCTGCTGCTGTTCCTTGCCGTCCACCTGGTGCAGCTGCGCTGGCACCGGCCGGCGGACGGCGCCGAACTCGCTGCAGTCCTGGCTGTGCTGCAGGCGCCCTGGTGCTTGGCCCTCTATGCGTCCGCCGGAGTCGCGGCGTGTCTGCACCTGCTGCATGGCGCTGAAAGCGCGGTGCGCCGGCTGGGGTTGCTGGAGCCCGCCAATGCGGCAGCCCTGCGCCTGGGGGGGCGGGGGCTGGCCCTGCTCCTGGGGGCGGGCTTCGCCCTGCTTCCCCTCGCCCTGGTGCTGCGACACTCCCTGCTGCTGTCAGGCCGATGAGCCCTACTCCCCACCCGCTCGATCCCCGGCTGCCCGAGGGCCCCGTGGCCACGGCCTGGCAGCGGTGCCGGGAGAGCCTGCCGCTGATCAGCCCCAACGGCAAGCAGGGGCTGCGGATCCTGGTGGTGGGCAGCGGCCTGGCGGGGGCCTCCGCTGCCGCCAGCATGGCCGAACAGGGCTACCGGGTGCAGGTGCTCACCTACCACGACAGCCCGCGTCGGGCCCACTCGGTGGCGGCCCAGGGGGGCATCAACGCGGCTCGCAACTACGCCAACGACGGCGACAGCATTGAGCGCCTGTTTCGCGACACCGTGAAGGGCGGTGATTTCCGCGCCCGGGAAGCCGGCTGCCATCGGCTGGCTGAAATCAGCGGGGCGATCATCGACCAGTGCGTGGCCCAGGGGGTGCCCTTCGCGCGGGAGTACGGCGGCACCCTGGCCAATCGCAGCTTCGGCGGGGCCCTGGTGAGCCGCACCTTTTACGCCCGGGGCCAGACGGGGCAGCAGCTGCTCTATGGCGCCTACCAGGCGATGCTGCGCCAGGTTGCGGCCGGGCGGGTGGAGCTGCTCTGCCGCCGCGACATGCTCGACCTGATCGTCCACGAGGGTGTGGCCAGGGGGGTGGTCTGCCGCCACCAGATCAGCGGCGCCCTGGAGGTGCTCAGCGCCGATGCGGTGCTGCTCGCCACCGGTGGCTATTCGAACGTCTTCTATCTCTCCACCAATGCCCTGAAGTCGAATGCCACGGCGATCTGGCAGGCCCATCGGCGCGGGGCCTGCTTCGCCAACCCCTGCTTCACCCAGATCCACCCCACCTGCATCCCCAGCGGCGATGTCCACCAGAGCAAGCTCACCCTGATGAGCGAAAGCCTGCGGAACGACGGGCGAATCTGGCTGCCGCTGCGGACAGGCGACGACCGGCCGCCGGCGGCGATCCCGGAAGCGGAGCGGGACTACTTCCTGGAGCGGCAATACCCCAGCTACGGCAACCTGGTGCCGCGGGATCTTGCGTCTCGACGGGCCCGGCAGCTGTGCCTTGAGGGCCGGGGTGTCGGGCCCGGGGGGCGTTCGGTGTATCTCGACCTGGCCGAGGCCATCACCCGGGAGGGTGCCGAAGCGATGGAGGCGCGCTACGGAAACCTGCTCCAGATGTACGAGCGAATCACCGGTGATGACCCCAGAACCACGCCGATGCGGATCTATCCCGCACCGCATTACACGATGGGCGGGCTTTGGGTCGATTACCACCTGATGAGCACCGTGCCGGGGCTGTTTGTGCTCGGGGAGGCCAACTTCTCCGAGCACGGCGCCAACCGGCTGGGGGCCAGTGCCCTGATGCAGGCGCTGGCGGATGGCTACTTCATCGCCCCGGCGACGGTGACGGGCTGGCTGGCGGGCCAGGCTGCTGGAGCGTTGCCTGCCGACCACCCGGCCTGCCGCGAGGCGCTGGCTTCGGTGGAGGCACGCCTCGAAGCCCTGCGCCGCACGGGCGGCTCCCAACCCGTCGATGTCTTCCACAGGGGCCTCGGCCACCTGATGATCGACGCCTGCGGCATCAGCCGCCGGCCGGATCGCCTGACATCGGCGCTGGCTGAACTGGAAGCGCTACGGCTGGAATTCCTGCGAGAGGTCTGCATTCCCCAGGAGGATGGCCTACTCGATGGTGAGCTGACCAAGGCCCTGCGGCTGGAGGACTTCTTCGGACTGGCGGATCTGATGCTCAGGGATGCCCTGGCACGGGAGGAATCCTGCGGCGCCCATTTCCGCGAGGACCATCAGACCCCGGCTGGGGAAGCCCAGCGGGATGACGAACGCTTCGCCCACATTGCGGCCTGGGAGCACCGGCCCGGAGCCACTCCCGTCCGCCATAGCGAGCCGCTCGTCTTCCGATCCATCACGCCGGGACCGCGCAGCTATGGCTGAGGGGTTCGGGACGGCCGAAGAGATAGCCCTGACCCCGGACGCAACCCATGGCGAGCAGGCCGGCATGTTGCTCGACGGTTTCGATGCCTTCGGCGATCAGGCCCAGACCGAGGTCGCGGGAGAGGCGAATCATCGCTTCCAAGACCACGGCCTTGCGGTGATCGTGGAGAAAATCAGAGATGAAACTTCGGTCCACTTTGATCGTATCTATGGGTAATCGTGCCAACCAGGACATGCTGGAGTACCCCGTGCCGAAGTCATCGAGATGCACCTTGACGCCGGCCTCCCGTAATCGGCTCAGCTCGGACGTGGCCAGGTCGGGATGTTCGATCAGGATGCTTTCGGTCACCTCGATCACCGTCCAGGAGGGATCCACTCCGGAGCGTTCCGCCTGGCTGAGGAAAAAGTCGCTGAGGCCTGTTTCCTTCAACTGCAAGGGACTCACATTGATCGCCATGGTGACGTCCGACCCCTCGGAGCGAAGTTGACAAAGCTGCTCGAGAGCCTGGCTGATCACCCAGCGGCCGATCGGCAGGATCAGGGCTGTGCGTTCGGCAAGGGGGATGAATTCCGACGGGGTAGCAATCGGCGCAGCGATGGCTCCAAGGCGGAGTAAGGCTTCCATGCCCACAACCATCTGATTGCCCAGCTCTACAATCGGTTGATAAGCCAGAAACATCGACTTGTGCTGAAGAGCTCCTTCGAGTTGATGTCGCAGATGGATGTTCTTCCTTACCTTCTTGTCGATGGACGAATGGTAGAAAGAGATGTGCTGATCGCCGTTGGTCTTGGCCTCGTACATGGCAAGATCTGCCCGTCGGATCAGCTCATTGACGGAGATTTCCGGGTCGTCTGAGATCGTGATGCCGATGCTCATGGAGGGGCGGATCGTATGATCTTCGACCGACCATGTCTGGCTTACGGCGTCATTGAGGCGCATGGCTAAATGGAGGGCATCGCTCTCATCGAAAATGCCCATTGTGAGCACCACAAACTCGTCGCCACCGAGTCGGGACAGGATATCTCCAAATCGCAAGGATCGCTGCAGACGCCGGCCGATTTCAATCAGCAGGTCGTCGCCGATCTGATGTCCATGAAGGTCATTGATCTCTTTGAAGGAGTTGAGATCGCAGAAAAGAATGCTGATCCGGCCGCCATTCTCCCGCTGGGTCTTGAGGGCGGCACGGATGCTGACGTGGAGGCCGCGGCGGTTGGGCAGGCCCGTGACCGGGCACTCCATCACCTTGGTGGCCAGGGCCAGGCGTTCCAGCTCCAGGGCCCGGTTCAGATTCTCCGTCTGCTGGCGCCGCCGCTCGATCCGGTCGACCTCCACCCGCAGCTGCTCATAGGAGAGCAGGGCACTGACGTCCCGCAAGCAGAAGATCAGGGGCCGCCGCCGTTCGCTGTTGATGGGCTTCCATTCGATTTCGATGGCGCGCAGCTCGTTGTGATGCAGCACCTTGGTGAATTGCCCCCCCCGGTCGCCGCCGGCCAGCACCTGCTCCGGGTTCAGCAGGGGGGCGCCGTCGCAGTCGCGGGGGAGTTGGTCGAACATCGATTCCCCCAGGAGCGCCGGGGCGGTCCGTTCCACCAGCTGCGCGTAGCTGGCGTTGCACCAGAGCACCCGTCCCTCGCAGCAGGTGATCACCAGGGCATCGCTGATGGTGCCCAGCGCTGCCTCCAGTCGCCCCATCGACCGGCGCAGCTCCACCACCAGCTTGCGTTGGTCGTTCACGCGGCGGCAGGGACCTGGAGGGGCATGGGGTTGGCTAAGTAATACTGAAAATTTACTGAGTCTTGCATCTTTTCCGTCGAGAGAGCGCGCGGATGACGCGGAACGACAACATCCGCGCCTCAGGACCGGCAGAATCCGAACCGAGCCTGGCGACTTCCGGGTCCCGTCAACGGTGACACCCATGCCAAAGCCGTACCGATGACCACCGTTTCGCTCACCCTGAGGATCTGGCGTCAGGCGGGTTCCCAGGACAGCGGGGCTTTTGAGGTCCATCGCCTGGATGCGGTCTCCACCGACCTCTCCCTGCTGGACGCCTTGGACCTGCTCAACGAACGGCTGATTGCCGCCGGAGTGCGTCCCGTGGGGTTCGAGCACGACTGCCGTGAGGGCATCTGCGGCTCCTGTGGGTTCCTTGTCAATGGCCAGGCCCAGGGGCCCCAGCGGGCCACCAGCGTCTGCCAGCTTTATCTGCGCCAGTTCCGTGACGGCGAGGTGCTGACCCTGGAACCCTTCCGTGCCCGTGCCTTTCCCGTGCTGCAGGATCTGGCCGTCGACCGCTCCGCCTTGGACCGGATCATCGCCGCCGGTGGGTATTGCTCGATCAACACCGGCAGTGCGCCGGAAGCGAACGCCCTGTTGATCGGGCGCGAGCAGGCGGCCCAGGCCTTTGACACGGCGGCCTGCATCGGTTGCGGTGCCTGCGTGGCCAGCTGCCGCAACGCCTCCGCCAGCCTGTTCGTCGCGGCCAAGCTGGCGCACCTGGGCCAGTTGCCCCAGGGCCAGCCGGAGCGGCAGCATCGGGCCCGGGTGATGCAGGCGCAGATGGTCAGTGAAGGCTTCGGCAGCTGCAGCAGCCACCTGGAATGCGAAGCCACCTGCCCCAAGCAGATCTCCGCCGACTGGATCAGCTGGATGCACCGCGAATCCTGGCGCCGCTCCTGAGGCTTCAGCGTCCCGCTGCAGCGCAGTGGCGGGCGATCACACCCTCCTCATCGGCCGCGACCTGCACCAGCTCGAAGGGCCCCAGCCAGGTGAGCGCCTGCTCCAGCTCCTGCTTCAGCGCCCCGTCGTGCTGGCCGATGCCGCCGGTGAGGGCCACAACGTCGACGCCCCCCAGGCTGGCAGCCATGGCCCCGATCCCCTGCAGCAGCTGGTGGCGGAACACCGCAATGGCGCGCTGGGCCCCGTCATGGCCGTCGGCGGCGGCCAGGCGCAGGTCCTTCATGCTCGGACTCAGCTCCGAGAGTCCCAGCAGGCCGCTCTGCTGCTGCAGGTCGTCGGCGAGTTCCTCCACCGTGGCCCCCCGGCGCAACTGGTGCAGCAACAGCCCCGGATCCACCGAACCGCTGCGGGTGGCCATCACCAGGCCCTCCATGGGGGTGTAGCCCATCGTGGTGGCGATGCTGCGCCCGCCCCGGATGGCGCAGAGGGAGCAGCCGGCGCCGAGGTGGCAGCTGATCAGCCGCAGGGCTTCGCCGCCGGGGGCATCGGGACGGCCCTCGGTTTCAGCGCGGCGGGCCACGGTTTCGGCCACGTGCTGATGGTTGAGGCCGTGGAATCCGAAGCGACGCAGGCCTTCGCTGCGCCAGCGGGCCGGGATCGCGTAGGTGCGGGCCTCCGGCGGCAGGGTGCTGTGGAAGGCCGTGTCGAAGCAGGCCCACTGCTCGATCGCGGGCTTCCAGCGGCTCAGCCAGCGCATCACCCGCAGGGCAGGACCGTTGTGCAAGGGAGCCAGGGGCACCAGCCCTTCCAGCACCTCCAGCACCGCCGCATCCAGACGGATGGGGGCGGTGAAGCGCTCGCCACCATGGACCACCCGGTGGCCGGCGCGGATGAGCCCACCCCCCCACGCCGCCAGGGCTTCTGGCAGCCAGTCGTCCAGTACTGCCTCGGTGTCTTCGGCGGCGGCGACGCTCCAGCTGCGCTGGTCGCTCCAGAGGCGGTCCCCGCCGCGCCCGTGGACCGACACCTTGAGGCTGGAGCTGCCGGCGTTCAGCACCAGCACCTCCCCCGCGGCCGGTGAGTCCGCGGAGGGGGGGGCCGCCATCAGCGCGCGGTGGCGGGCGGGGTCCAGCGCCAGTCGGTCACCTCCGGGGCATCGGTGCCGTGGGTGTGGGCGTAGGCCCGGTGGGACAGGATCGCGTCCTGCATCCGCTCCTTGACGTGGGCGGCGCGGGAGCGCAGGAAGGGCACCCGGTTGACGACATCGATCACCAGATTGAAGCGATCGATCTGGTTGTTCATGGCCAGTTCGAGCGGCGTGTTGATGTTGCCCTTCTCCTTGTAACCGCGCACGTGGATGTTGGCGTGGTTGCTGCGGCGGTAGGTGAGGCGATGGATCAGCCAGGGGTAGCCGTGGAAGTTGAAGATCACCGGCCGGTCGGTGGTGAACAGGGTGTCGAAGTCCCGGTCGCTGAGGCCGTGGGGGTGTTCGTTCGGCTCGGTGAGGGCGAACAGCTTGACCACGTTGATCACCCGGATCCGCAGGCTGGGGATCTCCCGGTGCAGGATCTCGACGGCCGCCAGCGTCTCCTTGGTGGGGATGTCGCCGGCGCAGGCCATCACCACATCCGGCTCATCCGGGGTGGCGCCGCAGTCGTCGTTGCTGGCCCAGCCGACGATGCTGACCCCCTTGGCCACATGGCGACGGGCCTGCTCCAGGGTGAAGTACTGCAGGTGCTTCTGCTTGTCGGAGACGATGATGTTGCAGACATTGGTTTCCTGCAGGGCCTCCTCTGCTACCGCCAGCAGGCAGTTGGCATCGGCCGGCAGGTACACCCGCACCACGTCACCGCTCTTGTTGCCCGCCAGGTCGATGAAACCCGGGTCCTGGTGGGTGAAACCGTTGTGGTCCTGCCGCCACACCGTGGAGGAGATCAGGCAGTTCCAGGGGCCGATCGGGGCCCGCCAGGTGGCGTGCAGCAGGCAGGACTCCAGCCATTTGGCGTGCTGGTTGAACATCGAGGCGATCACATGGGCGAAGGCCTCGTAGGTGTGGAAGAAGCCGTAGCGCCCGGTCAGCAGGTAGCCCTCCATCATTCCCACCAGGGTGTGCTCGCTGAGCATCTCCACCACCCGCCCGCTGCGGGCCAGTTCGCTGCCGTTGAGGTCTTCAGGCAGGAACTCCTCCATCCACACCTTCTTGCTGACCTCGTAGATGGCCTGCAGACGGTTGGAGGCGGTTTCGTCGGGGCCGAACACCCGCATGGAGGTGGGATTGGTGCGGATGATGTCGCGCAGCAGCTCGCCGAGGGGGTAGGTGTTCTCCTCCTCCGTGGCGCCGGGGGCCACCACCTGCACCGCGTAGTCCTCCAGGGGGGGGAACTGCAGCTTGCGTCGCAGCAGGCCGCCGTTGGCGTGGGGGTTGGAGCCCATCCGCCGGGTCCCCTGCGGGGAGAGGGCCTGCAGTTCGGGCTGCAGGGTGCCGTTCGCGTCAAACAGTTCCTCGGGCCGGTAGCTCCTGAGCCACTCCTCCAGCAACTGCAGCTGTTCGGGATCGGTGTTCGGCGCGGCCAGGGGCACCTGGTGGGAGCGCCAGAAGTTCTCCAGCTTCTTGCCGTGCAGGGAGGCCGGTCCGGTCCAGCCCTTGGGCGAGCGCAGCACGATCATCGGCCAGGCGGGGCGGACCGCTTCGCCGCTGGCGCGGGCCTCGGCACGGATCTGCAGGATGCGCCCGATCGCCTGATCCATGGCGGCGGCCATGGCCCGGTGCATGGCCATCGGCTCGTGGCCTTCGACGAAGATCGGCTCCCAGCCGTAGCCGCGCATCAGGCTGGCCAGCTCCTCATGGGGAATGCGGGCCAGCAGGGTGGGGTTGGCGATCTTGTAGCCGTTGAGGTGCAGCACGGGCAGCACCGCCCCATCGCCGATCGGATTGAGGAACTTGTTGATGTGCCAGGAGGTGGCCAGGGGTCCCGTTTCGGCCTCGCCATCCCCCACGCAGGCCAGGGCGATCAGGTTGGGGTTGTCGAACACTGCCCCGCAGGCGTGCGAGAGCACGTAGCCGAGTTCGCCGCCTTCGTGGATCGAGCCGGGGGTTTCCGGGGTGCAGTGGCTGCCGATGTGGCCGGGGAAGGAGAACTGCTTGAAGAAGCGCCGCATCCCTTCAGCGTCCTGGCTCTTGTCCGGATACACCTCGCTGTAGCTGCCGTCGAGATAGGTGGGGCCAAGCACCCCGGGGGCGCCGTGCCCCGGTCCCGACAGGTAGATCATGTCGAGGTCGTGGCGGCGGATCACCCGGTTGGCATGGGCCCAGAGGAAGGCCTGGCCGGGGGAGGAGCCCCAGTGCCCCAGCAGCCGTGCCTTCACGTCCTCATGCCGCAGCGGCTGGGCCAGTAACGGGTTGTCCCGCAGATAGATCATGCCGACGGCCAGATAGTTGGCGGCGCGCCACCAGGCATCGATCAGGGACAGCTCCTGCTCCAGTTCCGGCGTCATGGACTGGGCCTCGAAGGGGGCCATCGTCGAGATGGTCATGGCCGTCACAAGCAGGGGGCTGTGGGTTCAACTTTCGCCTGCCCCCGTTAAAAAGTTGGTAAATCAACGGCTCTGCTCCGGGGGGGTCAGGAATCCGACATCCACGGCCCGGATGTGGGGGCGTTCCAGCACTTCACGGCCGGCAGGCCGCGGTAGTCGGAGAGGACCGTGAGCGTGGCGGTGTCGAGCAGGAAGTTGGCGCCGTGGCCTGGCGGCAGCCCGATCCAGCGCGCCACGAACACCCGCAGCACATGGCCGTGGGCGAACAGGGCCGCCCGGCCGCCGCTCTGCTGCAGGTGCCGGATCACCCGGTCGACCCGTTCCCCCACCTGGGCGGGGCTCTCCCCATCGGGACAGCCATCACGGAACACCATCCAGCCGGGCCGATGCCGCTGGATCTCCGTGTTCGTGAGGCCCTCGTAGGCCCCGTAGTCCCACTCGACCAGGTCGGGCTCGAGGCAGGCCTGGGCCGCCAGCCCCGCCAGTTCGCAGGTGCGCCGCGCCCGCTGCAGCGGGCTGGACAGCACCAGGGAGAACGGGTTCACCGCCAGGAGCGGGGCCAGCCCTCGGGCGGCCGCTTCCCCGCGCTCGGTGAGGGGGATGTCGGTGCTGCCGGTGTGCTGGCCCGAGAGGCTCCATGCCGTTTCGCCGTGGCGAATGAGGACCACCTCGGCAGGGGCGGTGGGGGTGGCGGTCGGGACGTTCTGAATCGTTGTCACGGCAGGGCTCTCAAGGAAAAACGTCGTGACGCTCACTTAAGCTCGGCACTTCGGCCAGGGTGGTGATGGCCGCTGCTGAGGCCCGAACGTCCGCCTCGAGGCTGCGAGCCTCTGTTGTCCGCGATCTTGAGTCACCCCGCTACGCCTGTTCCCCCCTCCGACGGCCCGGCCCGGGCCCAGTGCCCCTACTGCGGTGTGGGCTGCGGCCTGGAGATGAAGCCCCCAGGGGCGTCAGCGGCGGGCGGCGGTGAGGCGATCTGGACGGCCCGCGGCGACCGCCACCACCCTTCCTCCCTGGGCCAGGTCTGCGTCAAGGGGGCCACCGTGGGAGAGACCCTGCACCGCAACCGGCTCACCACACCGCTCTACCGGCAACGCACCGACCAGCCCTTCGCGCCGATCAGCTGGGATCGGGCCTTTGATCTGCTGGAGGCCCAGGTGCGCCGCACCCTGGCCGAAACGGGCCCCTCCGGGATCGCCATGTATGGCTCCGGGCAGTTCCAGACCGAGGACTATTACGTCGCCAACAAACTGATCAAGGGGGCGCTGGGCAGCAACAACTTCGACGCCAACTCGCGCCTGTGCATGAGTTCGGCCGTGTCGGGCTATGTGCGCAGTTTCGGCTCCGATGGTCCCCCCTGCTGCTACGACGACCTGGATCAGGCCGACACGGTGCTGCTGATCGGCACCAACACGGCCGAGTGCCATCCGGTGCTGTTCCAGCGGCTGCTGAAGCGCAGGCGCAAGCACAAACACGCCCTGCAGATCGTGGTGGTGGATCCCCGGGCCACCGCCACCAGCAACGCGGCCGACCTGCACCTGGCGATCCGGCCCGGCACCGACCTGGCCCTGTTGCATGGCCTCGGCCACCTGCTGCTGGAGCGGGGCGGCGTGGACCGGGCCTATGTGGAGGCGTCCACCGAGGGCTTCGAGGCCCTGGCGGAGCTGTGGGCTGTCTGGACGCCTGAAGTGGTGAGCCGGTTCTGCGGCATCGAGGAGCGGCAGCTGCACCAGCTCGCGGACCGCTGGGTGGCAAGCCCGGCGGTGTTGAGTCTCTGGTCGATGGGGGTGAATCAGAGCGTCGAGGGCACCGCCACCGTGGCGGGGATCATCAACCTGCATCTGGTCAGTGGCCAGATCGGCCGGCCCGGCGCGGGGCCCTTTTCGCTCACCGGCCAGCCCAATGCCATGGGGGGCCGGGAAGCAGGTGGCCTGGCCAGGCTGCTGCCGGGCTACCGCTCCGTCACCGATGCCGGGCATCGCGCTGAGCTGGAACGCCACTGGGATCTGGCCCCCGGTGCCATCGCACCGGAATCGGGGCTCACCGTGTGGGAACAGATCGAGGCGATGGAGCGGGACGCACTGGGGCTCTGGTGGGTGGCAGCCACCAATCCGCTGGTGAGCCTTCCCTGGCTCGATCGGGTGCGGGCCGCCGTGGCCCGCTGCCCGATGGTGGTGCTCAACGAGGCCTATGCCGGCACCGAAACCGCCGCCATCGCCCACCTGGTGCTGCCGGCGGCGCAGTGGAGCGAAAAGGCCGGGGTGATGACCAATTCCGAACGCCGCGTCACCCTGTGCCCGGCCTTCCGCCCGCCCCCGGGGGAGGCCCGTCCCGACTGGGCGATCTTCGCCGAACTGGGCCGGCGCCTGGGCTTCGAAGAGCAGTTCCGCTATGGCTCCTCGGCCGAGGTGTTCGCCGAGTTCGCCGCCATCACGTCAGGACGGGTGTGTGACCTCAGTGGCCTCAGCCATGGGCTGCTGCAGGAGCATGGTCCCCAGCAATGGCCCTTCCCCGCCGGCACGGCGCCCGGAGGGGGTGCCCCGCGCCTGCACACCACCGGCTGCTTCCCCACCCCATCCGGCCGCGCCCGCCTGATCAGCGAGCAGCCCATGGGCCTGGGCGAACCCCCTGATGACGACTACCCCCTGGTGCTCACCGTCGGCCGTTACCTGGAGCAGTGGCACACCATGACCCGCACGGGCCAGGTCGAGCGGTTGCTGGGGCCCCACGCCGAGCCGTTGCTGGAGGTGAATCCCGTCGACGCCCGAACGCATGGATTGGTCGATGCGGGCCGGGCGGAGGTGGTCTCCCGCCGGGGGGCCGTGACGGCCACGGTGCAGATCACCGAGCGCATTCGCCAGGGCACGGTGTTTCTGCCGATGCACTGGGGGGCGTCCCAGAAGCAGGCCTGCGAGGCCAACCGGCTGATGCATGCCCTGGGTTGCCCGATCTCCCAGCAGCCGGAACTCAAGGCCGCCGCCGTGCACCTGCGACCCAGTCAGGCTTCAGGTCACTGATCGTCGTGGGCGAAACGCCGATAGAGAAAGTCGAGCGCGTGGTTGCGGTAGTCGTAATACTCCGGCATTTCCATCAGCTGGGCCCGCTGGCGCGGTCGCGGGAAGGGAAGCTCGAGGATCTCGCCGATCGTCGCCGCGGGGCCATTGGTCATCATTACGACCCGATCGGCCAGGAACAGGGCCTCATCGATGGAGTGGGTGATCATCAGCACGGTCACCTTGTGCTCCTGCCAGATCTTGAGCAGCTCCTCCTGCAGCTCCTCCTTGGTGATCGGATCGAGGGCGCCGAACGGCTCATCGAGGATCAGCACCTTCGGCTGCAGGGCCAGGGCCCGGGCGATCGAGACCCGTTGCTTCATCCCCCCCGACAGGCTGCCCGGTCGCTTGTCGGCCGCTTCACTCAGCCCCACCATGGCCAGGTGGCTCTCCACGATCCGGCTGGCGTCGCCGTTGCGTTTGAGGTGGGGGAACACGTTGTTCACCGCCAGGGCCACGTTCTCGGCGGCCGACATCCAGGGCAGCAAGGAATAGTTCTGAAACACCACCATCCGGTCGGGGCCGGGTTCGCGGATCGGCACCGATTCCAGCCGCACTTCTCCACGGGTGGGCTGGCCGAAGCCCGATACCAGGTCGAGCAGGGTGGATTTGCCGCAACCGGAATGGCCGATGACGCAGATGAATTCGCCTTCCGCCACCTCCAGGCTGATGTTGTCGAGCACGGTGTAAGGCCCCTTCGGGGTGGGATACACCTTGCTGACGCCATCGATCACCAGGAACGGTTCATTGGAAACGGCTTGGCTGGACGGGGCCGACGTCAGGGTCTGCATGCAGGCGAAGGGGGATGGGGAAGCGAGGGGCCGTCAGCGGCGGGCCGGGGCGGGCAGTGGCGCCGGGGCCACCGTCACCTGGCCCTTGATGGCCAAGAGGTCGAGGTAGCCCAGGGGATCGACCTGATCGAGGCGATCGCCGTTGAACGCCGCCACCGGCGAGGGGGTCTGCGCCGGGGTCGGCAGCCCCAGGGCCGCGGCGGCGCTGCGGAACAGGGCGCGATCCTGCACCCGGTCGGCCACCTCCTGCCAGTTGCTGGGAAAGCTGGTCAGGCCCCAGCGTCCCAGCTGGCTGAGGATCCAGACCGCCTCGCTCGGGTTGGGCTCGTTGACCTCAGGGCCGAAGAAACGGTTGAACGACGGCAGGACGGTGGGTGCGCCGGTGCCGCGGTCGTAGGCATCGACCAGTCCAGGGCGAATCGTCGCCACATCGGTGCCCACGTAGTGGCTCTGGGACAACAATTCCGGAAGTTCGTTGCGGTGGGCCGGGTCGTCGCAGTAGCGGCAGGCCTCCAGCAGGGCCTGCACCAGGGCCTGGTGGGTGCGGGGGTAGGCCGCTGCCCACGACTCTTTCACCCCCAGCACCTTTTCGCCGTGGCCATTCCAGAGCTCCACATCGGTGGCGATCACCGTGCCGAGTCCTTCGCTCACGGCGCGGGAGTTCCAGGGCTCACCGACGCAGTAGCCATCGATGGTGCCCGCCTTGAGCGCTGCCACCATCTGAGGCGGTGGGATCACCAGCAGCTCCACGTCACGCTCGGGGTGGATCCCCGCTGAGGCCAGCCAGGCCCGCAGGATCAGGTTGTGCATCGAGGCCGGATGCACCACGGCGAGAACCGGCTTGGTGCCCGGGTGGGCGACGATCCAGGCTTTGAGCTCAGCCAGGGTGGTCACCCCGGCGTCGTGGAAGCGGCGATGCAGGGTGATGGCATTGCCGTTGCAGCTCAAGGTGAGGGCACTGACCATGGGCATCGGCGGCTGGCCGCTGCAACCGAGGGTCATGGCGATGGGCATGCCAGCCACCATGAGGGCCCCATCGATCACACCCTGGCGGACGTGGGTCTCCAGGGTTTTCCAGTTGCTTTCACGCCGCAGCCGCACCTGGCCCAGGCCGTGCTTGGCGAAGAACCCTTTCTCCTGGGCCACCACCAGCGGCAGGCAGTCGGTGAGGGGAATGAAGCCCAGCTCCAGATTCACCTTCTCCAGGCCGTTGGCGGCGATGGCATCGGCGGGCTTGAGCCGCTGCTGCCTGGCCCGGCGCTGTTCCGAGAGGAAGTTGACGATCTCGCCGCGCAGGCCGTAGTAGCGCGGGTGCTCCACCGCCCCCAGCTGGGTGCGGGGCCGGGGCAGGGGAACCTCGAGAACCTGATCGATGTGGGCCTCGGGGCCGTTGGTCATCAGCACCACCCGGTCAGAGAGCAGCAGGGCTTCGTCGACGTCGTGGGTGACCATCAGGGCGGTGACCTTCGCCTCCTGGCAGATCCGCATCAGCTGCTCCTGCAGGTTGCCCCGGGTGAGGGCGTCGAGGGCACCGAAGGGCTCATCCAGGAGCAGCAGCTTTGGCTGCAGGGCCAGGGCGCGGGCAATGGCGACCCGCTGCTTCATGCCGCCGGAGATCTCCCGGGGGTACTTGTCGGCGGCGGCCTTCAGGCCCACCAGCTGGATGTGGTGCTCGATGATCGCCTCCCGCTCCTGGCGGTCCCTGGCGGCGATCACGTTGTCGACGCCCAGGGCGATGTTCTGGCGCACCGTGAGCCAGGGGAGCAGCGAATAGTTCTGGAACACCACCATCCGATCCGGGCCCGGATCGGTGACCTGCCGGCCGTTCATCAGGATGCCGCCCTGGGTGGCGCTGGTGAGGCCCGCCAGCAGGTTGAGCAGGGTGGACTTGCCGCAGCCGGAGTGGCCGACGAGGGAGATGAACTCGCCCTCGGCGATATCGAGGAAGATGTCCCTGAGGGCCACGTATTCACCCCCGCCGGGCAGGGGGAAGGCCTGGGAGACGTGGTCGACGGTGAACAGGGCGGCCATGGCTATTCGGCTCCCGGGTTGACCTTGCGGCCGACGAAGGCGACCAGGCGATCCAGAAGCAGGCCGACGAAGCCCACATAGATGATGGCCAGGATGATCTGGCTGGAGCTGCCATCGCCACCGGCGTTGTAGGCATCCCAGATGAAGTAGCCGATGCCGCCATCGGCCTTGAGCATCTCGGCGGCCACGATGGCCAGCCAGGCCAGGCCGACGGCGATGCGCAACCCCGCGAACACGAAGGGCACCGTAGCCGGGACCACGATGTCCTTGATGTAGGTGGACTTGCTGAGCTTCAGAACCCTGGCCACGTTGATGTAGTCCTGAGGAATCTGGCGGATGCCCACGGCCGTATTGATGATGATCGGCCAGATCGCCGTGATGAAGATCACGAAGACCGCCGAGATGGTGGAATCCTGGAACACCATCAGTGTGATCGGGAACCAGGCCAGCGGCGGTACGGTTCTGAGCACCTGGATGACGGGATCAAATCCTTTTCCGAGGAAACGGTTGAGCCCAAGGAGCCCGCCGATGGTGACACCCACGACAGCTGCAAGCCCATAGCCCAGGGCCACCCGTTGCAGCGAGATCAGGATCTGCAGGCCAAGCCCTTTGCTGGTGCCGCCATCATCAAAGAAGGGCTGGCTGATGTAAGGGTCCCAGGTGTCGATGACGATATTGATGGGCCCGGGCAGCCGACTCACCCCCAGGACGAGAGAGAGCAGCTGCCAGATCAGCAGGAAGGCGCCGATGCAGATGACATAGGGAGCCGCCTTGGAAACCCAGGTCGGGGATCGTCGTGTGGTGCGGCTTTGCCGGGCGACTGCGCTGAGGGCCATGGGGGGATGACGTAGGGATGGTTGGGGCAGGGGGCTCCGCCTGCCGACGTGTCAGCCTCAGGACATCGCCTTGAACTTCAGGCCATCGAGATAGGCCTTCGGGTTTTCCGGATCAAAGACCGTGCCGTCGAAGAACGTTTCCTTGCCGCGGGAATCACTGGCGGGAATCGCCTTCTCCTGGCCGATGGCCGTGGCGGCCTGCTTCCAGAGATCGGCCCGGTTCACCTTGTTGACCAAGGCATCGATATCGGTGTCTGCCGGCAGATAGCCCCAGCGCATGTCCTCGGTCACGAACCATTTGTCATGGCTTTTGAAGGGGAACGAGGCGTTGTTGGCCCAGAACAGCATCTTGTAGGGACTGTCCTTCACGATCCTGCCATCGCCATAGTCGACGATCCCCGCCAGACGGGGTTTGATGTCTTCCACCGAGGCCTTGATGTATTTGTCCTTGGCCAGGATCTCGCACATGGCGTCGAGGTTGGCGGGATCGTCGCACCACATCTGGGCCTCGAGGATGGCCTTCAGGATCGCCTGGGTGGCCTTCGGATGGGCCTCCACCCATTCCGTTCGCATCGCGAAGGCCTTCTCCGGGTGGGCTTTCCAGAATTCACCGGTGACGGCGGCCGTGTAGCCGAGCTTCTTGTTGACCAGCCGTTGATTCCATGGTTCGCCCACACAGAAGGTGTCCATGGTGCCGGTCTGCATGTTGGCCACCATCTGGGGAGGCGGGACCACCACCAGATCGGCGTCCTTGACGGGATCGATGCCGTTGGCCGAGAGCCAGTAGCGCATCCAGAGGTCGTGGTTGCCGCCGGGGAAGGTGACCGCCGCCTTGAACTTCTTGCCCTGGCCCTTGCGCGTGGCCACGGCCTGGGCCAGGCCGGCGCTGTTGTCGATGGTGAGCTTGTCGCCGAGGAATTCCTTCGCCACCGAATAGGCCTGGCCCTGCAGGTTGAGCCGCGCCAGGATCGACATCGGCAGCGGCTGTTTGCTCTTGGTGATCTTGCCGGCCTCCAGCAACAGGGGCATCGGCGAGAGGATATGGGCGCCCTCGATGCCGCCGCCGGCTCCACCCAGTTCCAGGTTGTCGCGGGTGACGGCCCAGGAGGTCTGCTTCATCACCTTCACATCGGGCATGCCGTGCTTGGTGAAGAAGCCCTTCTCCTTGGCGATGATCAGCGGGGCGGAGTCGGTGAGGGCGATGAAGCCCAGGGACACCCCAGGAACTTCAGGCGCATCGGCGCCACCTCCGGCCGGGGCCGGGGTGGGGGCGGCCGCTTCCTTGGTGCCGCCACAGGCACTCAGCCAGATGGCGCCGGCGGTGGTGCCGGCGGCGGTGATCAGAAACTTGCGACGGGAAAGGTTCGACATGGAGCCGGAGGGAGAGCCAGGGAGGACCAGAGGTATGCACCATCAGGTGCAGGTGTTCTCAGGACGGGCCTCACAACAAAGCGCACCGTGCTGGCGAAGATTGATGGGCTGGCGCGCAGGCTGACCGGCCGGAACTTAAGAGACCACGGCGAGAGCCCCCTCAAGAGTCGCGACGGTTACCGATTCAGAAGTTGCCGGCGCAGCCGTTCGCCGCTGCGGGCCAGAAGCAGGCCCGTGGCCCGTTCAAGGGCCTCCTCGAGACGCTCGGAGCGCCCGGCGAACCACAGGTAGGCCGCCACGTTCCAGCGCAGCGCCGGCATCAGGGCGCCTTCGCCGCAAAGGGCTGCCAGGGCCTGCGAACGCCACAGTTCCAGGGTTTTCCAGGGCACCTCGGCGCTGGTGATGCCGTGGTCGCGGGGGTGGAGCAGGATCCGTTCGGTGACACCCTGGCGCACCCTTGCCGTGATGCCGGCGCGGGAGGTGGGCAGGTCGGTGGAGCCCTCCAGCCCCTTCACCGTCAGCAGGTCGGTTTCGCCGCAGTCCTGCAGGGCCTGCCAGGCACGGGTCTCCGTGGGGGGATGGACGAAGCCGCTCACCAGCAGGTGCTCCCCACGATGCGGCGTCCACAGCAATTCCAGGCTCGCCACCGGCGGCCGTTTGCCGATGGCATCGCGCACCGGCACGAGCCTTTCGGCCAGCGGGAAATGGTCAGGTTGGTGGGTGAGGGCCAGCCCGTGGCGGTCGAGGCGCTGTTGGACGTCGCTGAGCGGCAGGCCGGTCGAGGCGATCCCGATCGCCTCGAACAGCTCGGCCAGGGTGACACCGAATTTCACCGGCATCGGGTCGCCGCCGTGCATCACCACCGGTTGGTCGTCGCTGGCCAGCACCAGGGCCACCAAAGGCAGCAGGGGGGCGGTGCGGCTGCGGCCGTCGTAGGGCACGCCGAAGCAGAGCGGTCGTCGGCCGGGTGTTTCCAGGACCGGGCCCCAGCGGCGGTAGCTGTCGAGCATCCCGGAGAGCTCGATCGGGTGGGGGCGGCGGATGCGGTGCGCGATCAGGAAGGCCCCGATCTGGGCGTCATCGACCTGGCCCTGGAGCATCAGGTCCATCGCCACACCGGCCTCCTGCCGATCCAGTCCGGTGCTGGTGTGTTCGCCGCTGCCCACCTTGCCGATCAACTCGCGGAAGTGGGCCCGCTCGGGGCCGAGCGCCCGCAGGCGGACCAGGCGCCGATCTTCCGCTGCTTCCGCTGGCGGCACCGTTGTCTGCAAGGTGGCGTCGGGCCCCAGGCTGGCCGGTTCTGGTAACAGTGGCGACATGGGAGGACGGCTCCATGCCGGAAACTAAACCCTTCTTGATCGGTGGGTCTGCGCAGCTTTCTCTGGCGCTCCCCGACAAACGATCCTTCCCGACGACGCAGCTCTCACCGGCGTCCCGGCATCCGACAACCCCCCCCAGGGGTTGCTTGCGTCCTCCTGCCAGGCAGGGATCCACCGCATGGTCGGCCATGCGGACCACCGTTTTCGCATGAACAGCACCGACACCAGCACCGAGCTCACCACGCCGCCTGCGCCCAGCCTCAGCAAGGTGGAACAGGCCAAGGCCGAACTCTGCGGCCTGGATCTGGCCCCCCGGCTGGCGGAGCTGGCGGCAGCAGGTTGGGACAGCCTGGATGAGGCCACCCTGACGATCCGCTTGAAGTGGCTGGGGATCTTCTTCCGACCCGTCACCCCCGGCCGCTTCATGGTGCGCCTGCGGCTGCCCAACGGCGTGATCCGGGCCGAACAGCTGGTCGTGCTGGCCGACGTGGTCGACCGCTGCGGCGAGCACGGCAGCGCCGACATCACCACCCGCCAGAACCTGCAGCTGCGGGGCCTGTTGCTGGAGGACATGCCACCGCTGCTGGCGGCGCTGGAGCGGGTTGGTCTCACCAGCCGCCAATCGGGCCACGACAACCCCCGCAACATCACCGGCAACCCCCTGGCCGGCCTCGATCCCGAGGAACTGATCGACACCCGGCCGCTGGTGGACGCCATCCAGGCCCGGCTGCTGGCCGAGGACGGCCCCCGCAACCTGCCGCGCAAGTTCAACGTGGCGGTGGGCGGCGCCCCCGACAGCTTTCTGCTGCACAACGATCTCGCCTTCCTGCCGGCGCCCCACCCGCAGGATCCGGCCACGCCGCTCGGTTTCACGGTGATGGTGGGCGGCTTCTTCTCGGCCCAGCGCAACGAGCTGGCCGTTCCCCTGGGCCTCTGGCTGCGCCCCGACCAGCTGCCCGCGTTCACCCTGGCCCTGCTGCGGCATTACGACGCCCACGGCAACCGGGTCCAGCGCAACAAAAGCCGGCTGATGTACCTCATCGATGGCCTGGGGCTGGAGGCCTACCGCGCCGCCGTGGTGGCGGCCTATTGGGAGCTGGCCGGGGATTCAGCGCCGGCGCCCCTGCCCCACGATGGCCGCCATCTGGTGGTGCGGGCCCCGCGCGACGGGCTGGGCCTCCAGGCCCAGAAACAGGTGGGCCTGCATTGGGCGGGGCTGCACGTGCCGATGGGTCGCCTCGACGCCGCCTCCATGGTCGAGCTGGCCCGACTGGCCGGCTCCTACGGCAGCGGTGAGCTGCGCCTCACCGAGGCCCAGAACGTGCTGATCGTGAATGTGCCGACCGACCGCCTCGGGGCCCTGCAAGCCGAACCGCTGCTGGAACGGTACCGCCTGGAACCCGGCGCCCTGCAGGCCGAGGCGGTGAGCTGCACGGGCAGCCGCTACTGCAGCTTTGCCCTGATCCCCACCAAGCGCACCGCCCAAGCGGTGATCGACGAACTGGAGCGGCGGCTGGAGTTGCCGAAGGCGGTGCGCAGCCACTGGACCGGCTGCCCCAACGCCTGCGGCCAGCCCTACATGGGCCAGATCGGCCTGATGGGGGCCAAGGCCCGCCAGGACGGCCAGATGGTGGAGGCGGCCAAGATCTTCCTGGGGGGCCGCCTGGATCAGGACCCGCAGCTGGCCGAGCTGCATGAGAAGGTGGTGCCCCTCTCCGAGCTCGCTGACGTGCTGGAAGGGTTGCTGGTGGAACGGTTCGGCGCCCGGCGCCGGGCCGCGTCGTGACGGCCCCGTGACCGCCGCTCTCGCCGCCTGGGATCCCCTGCAGTTGCCCGCCAGCGGCACTCCCGAACGCTGGCCCTGGCTGCAGGGCCTGCGGCGGTCGCAGAACTTCGACCTGGAGCCCTGGCTGCAGGCGGTGGAGGGCGGCCGGCTGGTGCCCGCCCCTGATCTGCTGGGCGCCCTGGCGGAGCGGCTCGACGGCCCGGCGGCGGCGCGGCTGCTGACCTGGTGGCTGGCCGACCCCGCCTCCGACCCCGCCCCGCTGGCCGTGATCGGCCGCTACCGCCATCCCCGTTGCCGGGTCCTGCTGCGGCAGGCCCTTGAGGGAGCTGGCGCCGGCCGGAGCGAGCTGTTGCTGCCGCTGCTGGGTCACCAGCGCGATCCCGACGATTTCGCGTTGCTGCGGCAGCGGGCCCTGGACCCCCTGCCGCTGCTGCAGCGCCGCGCCGCCCTTGAGGGTCTGGCGGTGGGGCTGGCGGCCTGGCCGGCGGCGCCCCTGCGGCAGACCCTGCGCCATCTCATCGGGGATCTCGATCCCGCCCTGGCGGCTACCGCTGTGGACCTGCTGGCCCGCCTGCCGGAGGGCCGTGGGGATCTGGCCGGTCTCGATCGGGGCCGGTTGGCCCCGGAGCTGGCGCGACGGGTGGAACGGCGCCTCGCCGGGGCGGGTGTGGTCAGGGCTGCCGGGCGATCATGGAGGTCACCCCAGCGCGCATGAGGCGAGGCCGATGTTCCGTCACCTGCTGGTGCCCACCGACGGCTCCGATCTCTCCGATGGCACCATCCGCCGGGCGGTGAGCTATGCCCGCGAGACCGGGGCCACCATCACCTTCTTCCACGCCCTCGCCAACCTGGCGATGCCGCCGCAGGCGTCGATCTACGGCGATCCGGTTTTGCTCGATCCCGCCGTGGTGGAGAGGTTCGGCAAGGCGGAGCGGGCCTACGCGGCCGCGCTGCTGGAGCGGGCTCGGGGGATGGCCGAGGAGGCCGGCGTCGACTGCGACACGGCCGTCGGCGATCACCCGGTCGTCTACGAGGCGATCATCCAGGCCGCCAACCGCCACGGCTGCGACCTGATCTTCATGGCCTCCCACGGCCGCCGCGGCCTGGCCGGGCTGCTGCTGGGCAGCGAGACCCAACGGGTGCTGACCCACACCGACCTGCCCGTGCTGGTGTTTCGGCGCCCCGAGCCCGCCTCCGGCAACGATCAGGAGGTTCCGCCGGCCCCGGTCGCCCCGGCCTGCTGAAGCCGCCAGCGGCGCACCACCTCGGCGACGTCCAGGCCGTCGAGGTCGACCTGGGCATTGAGGCGCTGCATCGTGGCGGCGGAGATCCGGCCGGCGAGGGCGTCGATCACGGGCACCAGCTCCGGGCGCCGCCGCAGGCTGGCGGCGTTGAACACGGGCACGGCGTCGTAGGGCGGGAAGTAGTGGTGGTCATCCCGGAGCTGCTCCAGGTCGAGGGCGGGAATCAATCCGTTGGTGGTGTCGCCGGCGATCAGGTCCACGCGCCCCTCGGCCAGGGCCCGGTAGGTGAGACCCAGATCCATGGCCTCGGGCGGCTGGGCGAAGCGCAGCCCATAGCGCCGGGCCAGGCCGCTGAAGCCATCCGGCCGGTTGAGGAATTCGTAGCCGAAGCCCGCCCGCCAGCTGGGGGTGTGGGGGGCCGCTTCGCTGATCGTGGCGATCCCCAGCCGGCGGGCTTCGGCGCGGCGCACCAGGATCGCGAAGCTGTTCTCGAACCCCAGCGAGGGGAACATGGTGAGCCCGAAGCGTTCGCCATAGAGACGGCGCGAGTCCTCAAACACCCGCCGCGCCGGATCGGGCGTGTCCGGTGGTGGCGGCGGCTGGTCCAGCAGGGTGGTCCAGGCGGTGCCGGTGTACTCCACATAGCCGTCGATGCGGCCGCTGCGCACGGCGGCGTGGATCAGGCCGGTGCCCCCCAGGCCGAAGTCGCGCTGCACCTTCAACGGGGATGTGGCCTCGATCTGCTGGGCCAGCAGTTCCCCCAGGATCAGCTGCTCGGTGAAGCTCTTGCTGCCGATCCGCACCGTGCCGGCGCCGGCGGGCGGCAGCAGCCGCAGCGCCAGCACGGTTCCGAGGGCCAGGCCCACCAGCAGCCAGGCGAGCCGCAGCAGCCGTCGCCGCCCACCGTTGGCGCCCTTGGCACGGGGCTGGGCCAGCCGTCGTTCCAGCAGCCCCAGGCCGGCATCGGCGAGCAGGGCGATGGCGGCCGCCGGCAGGGCCCCGGCCAGGATCAGGCCGTTGTTCACCGTGGCGATGCCCCGGAAGATGAACACCCCCAGGCCGCCGGCGCCGATGGCGGCGGCGATCGTGGCCACCCCGACGCCGATCACCGTGGCCACCCGTAGGCCGGCCATCAGGGTGGGCAGGGCCAGGGGCAACTCCACCCGCAGCAGCACCTGGCGGCCGCTGAGTCCGAGGGCCTGCCCGGCCTGCTTCAAACCCGGAGGTACCTGGGCCAGGCCGGTGACCAGACCCCTCAGCAGGGGCAGCAGGGCGTAGAGGGTGAGGGCCACGATCGCCGGTGTGGTGCCGATGCCCCCCAGCAGCGGCACGGTGAGCAGCAGGCCGAAGATCGCCAGGCTCGGCACCGTCTGCACGGTGCTGGTCACCGCCAGGACGGGCCCGGCCCAGCGGGGCCGGCGGCTGATCCACAGGCCCAGCGGCAGGCTGATCGCCAGGGCCAGGCCGATGGCGGTGCCCACCAGCAGCAGGTGTTCGCCGCTGCGCTGCAGGATCTCCCCCGCCAGGGCGCCGTCCCACCAGGCCGGCGGCCACCGCGAGGTCATGGTGCCTCGGCCGGCGTCAGGGCCCGGGTGGCCTGGAACACCGGCACGCTGACGCCGATCAGCAGCAGGGCCCAGCCGCTGTTGGCGGTGTCGTTGAGCAGGGCGCCGACCAGGAAGGCGATCGACCCCACCAGCACGATGGCGGTGCTCCACGGGTGGCCCCAGGCCTTGAACGGCCGTGGCCGTTCCGGCTCCCGCCGGCGCAGCTCGAACAGGCAGACGATCCCCACCAGGTAAAGGCTCACGTAGAGAAACGCCGCCAGCCCGAGCAGGATGGTGAAGTCCCCGCAGAGCACCAGCAGGGCCGAGGCCAGGCTGGTGAGCACCAGGGCCACGGTGGGGGTGCCGCCCTTGTTGACCCGGTCGACCAGGGGGCTGAACAGCTTGTCGCGGCTGAGGCCGTAAAGGATCCGGGGGGCGCCCATGATCGAGGCGTTGATCAGCCCGGCCAGGGACAGCAGCGCCAGGACGGTGATCGCCTGGCCGCCGAAGGCGCCGAACAGCAGGGCGGCCGCGTCCGCCACCGGCAGGCTGGAGATGGCGATCACCTTCAGGGGCAGCACCCGCAGCAGGGCCAGGTTGAACAGGGTGTAAATGGCGATCACGGCCAGCACCCCGCCGATCAGGGAGCGGGGCAGGTCCTCCTGGGGCTCGCTGAACTCCTCGGAGAAGTAGATGGGGCTGTGCCAGCCGTCGTAGGTGGTGACGATCGCCTGCAGGGAGAACACCAGCGCCACCGCCAGGCCCGTCCAGCC
Organism: Synechococcus sp. UW140; assembly: GCA_943372935.1. Taxonomy (GTDB): domain Bacteria; phylum Cyanobacteriota; class Cyanobacteriia; order PCC-6307; family Cyanobiaceae; genus Cyanobium. The sequence goes on along the minus strand of CALSAP010000030.1, from coordinate 6,490 downwards.
CGCCGGGGTGGCCAGGGCCGTCGCGGTGGTGGTGGGGATGGCCGCGCTGGCGGCGGCGCGGCTGTCAGGGCCGCCCAGCAGAAAGCAGGCCGCCACCACCGCCAGGAAGGCGGTCGCCTTGGCCAGGCTCAGCAGCTTCTGGCTGCCGCTGCCGGCCTCCACCCCCAGCAGCTGGATGAGGCTAAACAGGGCCACCACCCCCAGCCCCAGCAGCTTTCCAGGCAGCTCCAGGCCCGGCACCAGGAACAGCGCGTAGTCGCCGATGGTGATCGCCACCCAGGCGATGCCGGTGCAGTGGCCGATCCAATCCATCCAGCCCACGGTGAAGCCGGCGGCATCGCCGAAGCAGCGCCGGGCGTAGACGTACCAGCCGCCGGCCAGGGGCAGGCTGGCCCCCAGCTCCGCCACGGCGATGGCGCCCAGCAGGGCATAGAGGCCCCCGGCCAGCCAGGCCGCCACCACCCAGGGGCCGCTGCCCATCTGGGCGGCCACCAGGCCGGGGGTGCGCAGGATGCCGGCGCCGATGGTGCCGCCCACGGCGCCGGCGATGCCGAAGGTCACCCCCAGCACGTTGAGCAGGCGGCCCGGGGTCTGGGTGGTCGACGCCTGGTCCGGGGTCACCGGATCGGGGGGAGTGGAGCGGGTCAGGAGGCGATCACCCGTTCCAGCAGGGCCTGAAGCTCCTCCAGTTCGTGGCGGCTCAGCAACCAGTCGCCCTGCTGATCCTTGGTGACGCGGGCCTCGATGATCCAGCCGTCCTCCGTGCGCGCGACGGCGAAATGGGGGGACTGGAAGGGGGCGGCCATGGGCTGGCGGGAAGGAAGCGTTACCTCCTGCTTAGCCAGATCCGCCAACAGCGGCGGTGGGCCCAGCTGCTCAAGCCGGAACGTGGCGCCGTAGCTGGGGGTGGGCTGCTGGGAATAGAAGCGGGCGGGGGCGGGCCGGCCCAGGCGGGCGCGGCCTCCGGCCACCAGGGCGGCGGCCCGGCTGCGGGTCCGCAGGGCCTGCAGCACCAGCGACTGAAGCCAGTCGGGTGCGGTGCTCCAGCCCAGGGCGGCGCAGGTCTGGCGGTCCAGCAGGCCCATCAGCCCCCGTCGCAGGGCGGGTCGCAGGAGCGCGGGCCAGTCGGCCAGCAGCATGGCCAGGGTGGCCTCGGCGATGCGCTGGTTGGTGGCCGCCGGGGCGAAGGCCTGCCGCTCCACCCGTTCGTTCAGGGCCAGCAGGTCCGCCAGGCTGACCGGCAGGTCCGCGATGCCCATCCGTTCGCCCACCCCGCACCAGAAGCGGAACAGATGCTCCTGCTCCAGGGGCGTCAGGGGCCGCCAGCCGTAGCGCGCCAGCCAGCGGATCGGCTCGGCCACGAAGGTGGAGAGCACGTAGAGGAAATCGTCGTTGCCGATCGCGTAGTGGCCATGGATGTGGTTCATGCGCGCGATCACCGCCGCCCCGGCCGGGCTGTCCAGCCCATGGCGCAGCAGCTCGGCCACCATCAGCCCGGTGTCGTCGTAGCGCTTGCGGGGCCGCTGCTCGAATTCCCCGGTGCGGGCCAGCAGGCCGGAGATGGAGGGCACGCAGAAGGTCTTGAGCAGGGCCAGCTCCAGGGCCCGGGTGAGGTCCCAGGAGAACAGCTCCCCCGCCAGGCGATGGGCGGTGGCTTCGGCGGCCCGCAGGGACGCAGCGGTGTCGGCGGTGTCGGTGGGGGAGCGCATCGGGGGCCTCAGAAGCGGGAGCCGGGCTGCTGCAGGAACGCCAGTTCCTCCGGGCTGCTCGGCCGCCCGAGAGCCTGGTTGCGGTGGGGGAAGCGGCCGAAGCGGGCGATCACCGCCTGGTGGCGGCGGGCGAACGCGGCGGTGCGGGCGTCGGTGTGGCGCTCGAACAGGGGCAGGCCCAGCTCCTGCATCGCCAGATCCTCGCTGTGCATCAGGGGCATCAGCCAGAACGGCCGCCGTTCCGGTGTCGGCTCCGCCTCCATCCAGCCGGCCTCCAGGGCCCGCAGGGTGAGGGCCAGGGCCTGGCCATCGCCGGCAAAGGCCCTGGCCTGGTCGCGCCAGATCTGACGGGGGAACTGGTCGAGCAGCAGCAGCAAGGCGAGGGCGTCCGGGGCGGTCTCTCCCCAGGCCTCCAGGCCGCCGGCCAGGGCCTGCTCGGTGAGCCCCGTAAATCGCTCTCGCACGGCCCTGTCGCCCTCCGCACCGGGCCGGAACCAGGCGGAGGAGGGAGTCTCCTCGAACCAGAAGTGCAGCACCTCGACCGGGGTCGGCATGGCTCAGGCGAGGAAGCGGTTCAAGACAAAGGGAAGCACCATCAGCGTCAGCGCCACGATCAGCAGAAGGGCAAGGTTGCTGAGGACGTAGGGGACCACCATCAGCAGCACCCCGCAACACAGGGCCACGGCTTGGTCCTGCTTCTTGCCGTAGATCGTGTAACCCAGACCAACCGAGCTGACCAGCAGCGCCAACAGCTGGCCAATACTCGGATCACTGCGCATGGATCCTGGCCTGGACCGACGGACGCCCCCATGCTGGGGCTCCCATCGCTGTCCTGCCCACCCATGACCCACCTGGTGGTGCTCCAGCACCTGGAGCGGGAAGGCCCGGGCCGCTTCGCCGAGGAGGCCCGACGCCGGGGCTGGGCGGTGACGGTGTGCCGTCCCGACCGGGGGGAGCCCCTGCCCCGTCTCGGCCCCGACCAGGCCCTGCTGGTGCTGGGTGGACCCATGGGCGTCGCTGATATCGGTTCGCCGTCGTTCCCCTGGCTGGAAAGGGAGGTGGCCCTGCTGCGGGAGTGCCTGGAGTGCGAGCGCCCGGTGATCGGCCTGTGTCTGGGGGCCCAGCTGCTGGCCTTCGCCGCCGGGGGCCAGGTGGTGCCGCTGATGGCGGGGGAGCCTCCCGTGCGGGCCTACGAGGTGGGCTGGGGGCCGGTGGCCTGGACCCCGTCCCAGGGGCAGGAACCGGTGCTCGCCGGGCTCGGAGAGGCCTTGCCGGCGCTGCACTGGCATGGGGACCGGATCCGGCTTCCAGCCGCCGCCACCCTGCTGGGGTCCACGCCCCTCTGCGCCGAGCAGATGTTCCGGATCGGCCACCATGCCCACGGGCTCCAGTTCCACGTCGAGGTGACGGAGCCGGCCCTGCACACCTGGCTCGACGAGGACGGCGACTATGTGCGGATGGCCCTCGGGCCGGATGGGGTCGAACTGTTGCAGGCCGGCCACGTCCGCTGGGGCGAGGAGGGGGAGCGCCAGGGGCGCCGGCTGATCAACAACCTGCTGGATCGGGTCGCTGACCTGCTGGGGGGGTATCCCCTGTTGTGAGGGCCAGCCCGTCGGCCAGCTGGCGGCGCCGGTGTTCCACCGCACCATCCTCCAGCAGCCGCTCCGCCAGGGTCAGCCCCGCCTGGAGGCTCTCGCTGATCCCGGCGCGCCAGAGTAGGAAGCCACCGTTCCAGACCAGCCCCGCCGCCAGGGGTCCCGAGGCGGCCAGGGCATCCCGGGCCTGGCCCTGCCACTGCGCCACGCTCTCCAGTGGCACCTCGGGCGCCCCCAGGCCGTGGTCCCGGGCCCGCAGGATCAGCCGCTCAGAGTCTCCCGCCCGCCGGTGGGAGGCGATCGCCACCCGGTTGGTGGGCAGCTCCACGCCCCCCTCCATCCCCTTGATCATCAGCAGCTCGTCCTGGCCGGTGGCGGCCAGGGCCAGGCGGGCCAGCCGTTCGGTGGGGGCATGAACGAAGCCGCTGACCTGCAGGTGGGGGCCGTCGTGGCAGCTCCACAGCAGCTCGAGGGTGGCGATCGGCGGGCGCTTGCCGATCTGCTCCCGCACAGGCACCAGCCGTTCGGCGTCCGGGAAGTGGGCCGGCTGGTGCACCAGGGCCAGCCCCTCCTGGGCGAAATGACGGTTCACCGTGCTCCAGGGAAGGTCGCGGCGGTCGAGGTCGAGGGCGGCCAGGGCCTCGGCCGTGGTGAAGCCGTACTTCACCGGCATCGGGCCACCGCCATGCAGCACCACCCCGACGCCCGCCGTCACCAGCAGCAGGGCCACCAGGGGCAGCAGCGGGGCGGAACGGCTGCGGCCATCGAAGGGCACCCCGAAGCTGAGCACCCGGCGCGCCGTCGCCGCCAGCCGCGGTCCCCGCCGCCGGTAGCTGTCCAACAGACCAGCCAGCTCCTGGGGTTCCGGACGCCGCAGGCGGTGGGCGATCAGAAAGGCCCCGGCCTGGGCGTCGCTGCAGCGACCGTCAAGCAGGAGATCGAGGGCTTCGCCGGCCTCGGCCCGGCTCAGGGCCCGGCCGCTGCGTTCGCCGCTGCCCAGGGCGGCGACCAGCTCCCGGCAGCGGCAGCGGTCGGCCCCCAGGGTGTCGCCCTGCTGCTGACGCCGCTGCGGCGTCCAGGCCTCACGGGAGCTCGGCGTCGGCATGCGCGGCGGCCTCCATAGGGTGATCCCTAGGGTGAGCGGTATGCGCCGGATCATCGCAAGCCCTCTGCTGCTGGTGGTGCATGGCCGTGCCGGTGGGTTGATTCCCACCGAACTGCAGGACCTGGCCCGCCGTGTGGAAGAGGGCCGTCGGGCGCCCGTGGTTCTGGAGGCCCTCACCGCAGCGGAACCCCCGGCCCTGCCGGCCAGCAGCAGCGCGGCCCCCCTGCTGCTGGTGCCCCTGTTTCTTCTGCCCGGCAGCCATGTGCGCCGGGATGTGCCGCAGATCGCCGCCCGTTGCCGACGGGGCGGGCCGCTGCGGCGCCTGCCGTTTCTGGGGTCCTGGCCGGCCTGGCAGGGCGCCCTGGCTGGCGAACTGGCGGCCCTGAAGGCCCAGGCTGGGGCGGGGCCGTGGCTGCTGCATCACCCCCTGGAGGGTCCCTTGGGGGCGGCCTTTCTGGCCCACCTGGAGGTTGTCACCGGTGGCCGCTGCCGCGCTACTCCATACAGTGCCCCCAACCCCGCGGATGCTCCGCTGCCCCTGCCTGGCTCCGCCCTGCCCCTGGCCCTGGCGGCCAACCGGCTCACCGACGCCCTGCCGTCGCCGCTGGGCCTGCCGCTGCTGCAACGGCCCCGGTTCCGGGCCGTGGTGCTGGAGGCGCTGATGGCCTTGCCATGACGGAGCCATGACGGACGAGACCCTGGCGCCCCGCGTCGATGACGGCCCCGGGACCGTGTACCTGGTGGGGGCCGGCCCCGGTGATCCCGACCTGCTCACCCTGCGGGCCCACCGGCTGCTGCAGCAGTGCGACGCCCTCGTCTACGACTCGCTGGTGCCCACCGCCCTGCTGGATCTGGTGCCCCAGGGGTGCGAGCGCCATTTCGTCGGCAAGCGCCGCGGCCATCACTCGGTGCCCCAGCCCAGCACCAATGCCGTGCTGCGTGAGCTGGCCGGCCGCCGCCGCCTGATCGTGCGCCTCAAGGGCGGCGATCCGTTCCTGTTCGGCCGCGGCGGTGAGGAGGCGGCCCACCTGGCCGCCCATGGCATCCCGGTGCAGGTGGTGCCCGGGGTCACCGCCGGCATCGCCGCCCCCGCCTACGCCGGCATTCCCGTCACCCACCGGCGGGCGGGTTCGAGCGTCACCTTCGTGACCGGCCACGAGGAGATCGACAAGCGCCGTCCCGGCGTCGACTGGCGCGGCCTGGCCCGCAGCAGCGATGGTCTGGTGATCTACATGGGCCTGCACAACCTGCGCCACATCGTCGCGGAGCTGATCGCGGGGGGCCTGGCCCCCACCACGCCCGCCGCCGTGATCCAGCAGGGCACCGTGCGGGGCCAGCGGCAGCTGGTGGCCACCCTGGCCGTGCTGGCCGACCGGGTGGAGGCCGAGGTCTTCGCCTCCCCCTCGATCGTGGTGGTGGGCGCGGTGGTGCAGGAGCGGGTGCCGTCCTGTGCGCCGTCACCGGCCGATGTTGCCATGCCGATCCCCTTCTGAACCCCGCCCGCCGGCAGGGGCGCCATGCTGGAGCCCTGCCCGATCCCGTCCGCTCCGGCATGAGTCAGCCCGGCCTCTCCCACCTCAACGCCGCCGGTCAGGTGCACATGGTGGAGGTGGGCGACCGGCCCGCCAGCGACCGCCGTGCCGTGGCCGAGGGCCACATCACCATGGCGCCCGACGTGCTGGCCCTGGTGCTGGAGGGCCGGGCGGCCAAGGGCGACGTGCTGGCGGTGGCCCGGGTGGCGGCGATCCAGGGCGCCAAGCGCACCTGGGAGCTGATTCCCCTGTGCCATCCGATCGCCCTCACCGGCCTGGAGGTGCGGATCGAGCCGATGGCCGACGGCAGCGGGCTGCGGCTGGAGGCCAGTGCCCGCACCAACGGCGCCACCGGCGTGGAGATGGAGGCGCTGACGGCGGTGCAGGTGGGCCTGCTCACCCTCTACGACATGGTCAAGTCGGCCGATCCCGCCATGACCATCGGCCCGGTGCGGCTGCTGCGCAAGGAGGGGGGGCGCCGCGGCCCCTGGCAGCACCCCGACGTCCAAGGCCTGGCCGGGGAGAGCGATGGCTGAGCCGTTCCCCCGC
>CALSAP010000029.1:0-41107 GCA_943372935.1 Synechococcus sp. UW140 | reverse complement strand
CGATCAGCAGAGCCTTGTCGTGTTCAAGGCTGGCGTGGGGGGGGGTGGGCCAGTTTTCATGTCACCGGCGACAACCTGGCGGCGAGCAAGGTGCCCCAGCGGCCAACTTGGTTGTCGCGAAACGGCCAAGGGGGTTGACGCTGGACAGGCACTGGTCCTGAACGGATGGCCAGGTTGCTGGTCGACATGAACCTGTCTGTTGGTTGGATTCCGTTGTTGCGGCCAGCCGGCCATCAAGCGGTGCATTGCTCAGAGGTCGGTGATCCACGGGCTCCTGATCAGGCCCTGATGTGCTGGGCCGTTGCCCACGCCTACGCCGTTTTCACCCACGATTTGGACTTCGGGACGATGCTCGCCCCCAGCGGCGACAACGGACCCAGCGTCATGCAGGTGCGCTGTCTCAACGTGCTGCCAGACGTGATTGGACACCTCGTGCTCTTTGTGCTCAAGACCGATGCCGCAGAGATCGAACAGGGGGCGCTGGTGGTTGCCGACGAACGCCGGGAGCGGGTGAAGATCCCGGCGCTCACCCCCCTGCCCCCAGCCGCACCGTCGTCTCGATGCGCTGGGTGCCGCCACCGGAGGGCGCGAACTCCTGCCGCAGCTGCAGGCGCAGCAGGCCGTCCGGCTCCTGGCCGGCTGCCAGCCCCGGATCGCTGAGACCATCCAGCAGCACCCGGTTCTGGGCCGCTCCAGCGCTCGGTTCGCCGTGCAGCCCGAAGGCCGGGCCGCAACGCATCAGCACCCGGCCCCGCCAGATGGCGCTGGGGGCACTGCCCACGGTGTAGGTGATCGGGCCGGCGGGCGTCTGCAGCTGCAGCACCGGTTCCCGGCCGCCCAGGCCGCAGGAGGCACCGGTTGCCTGGGCGAGGTCGACCCGCTGGGCCCGCAGCAGATCGCTCCGCAGCAGGGCCAGTGCCCGCCGCTGTTGGCCCCGCTCCCGCAGCTGGCGGACCATCCGGTCCACCTGGCGGCCATCCGCCATCAGCGCCTGCAGCACCACCCCCCACACCAGCAACCCGAGGCAGGCCGCCACCAGCAGCTCCACCAGTGAAAACCCTGCCGTACCCGGCCTGGAACGCGATGAGGCCATGACACAGCTCCGTTCGATAGGGGACAAGCGACTCAGGGCCGCGGATCCGGCAGGCAGCCGCCCGGCCCCTGCCGTCCCAGGCGGGTGATCCCCAGGGGCAGGGCCACCACCACGCAGCGCACCAGGTCGGTGCCCACGGTGCGGAGCAGCACGGTGCCGCCGTCGATGATCAGCCCGTTGCTGGTGAAGCGCACCGCGGCCGGCAGGGTGTGGCTGAGGCTCACCGCCGGCCCGCCGCCCAGGCCTTCGCCGAGATCCAGCGCGGCGCCTTCGCAGGGCGGCAGGCTGCTGCCCTGGGGTTCCTGCCAGCCGCTGGTGGTGAGCGCCAGGGCGCAGGGTTGGCCCAGGCGCAAGGCGGCATCCCTTCCCCGCTCGAGCCCCAGCATCACCCGGCGGCTGGCGGCCTCCAGCCGGGCGGCGGCCAGCTCCGTGCTGGCGGAGGTCAGCCCCAGCTGGGCCAGCAGGCCGACCAGTACCAAGGCCAGCAGGGTTTCGGGCAGCGTGAAGCCGCCGCCTGACTCAGGGGTTGCCACCGCCGCCTCCCTGCTGCGCGGGTCCGCAAAGGCCCAGAACGGCCGGCACATAGAGCCGTTGCCGCGCTGTGGCCTCGCCCTCCACCGCCAACCGCAGCACCACCCCATCGCCGCTGGCTGAGGTCTCCAGCTGGCGCACCAAACCAGGCGCCAAGGGGTCGGCGGACAGAAGCTGCCGGACCTGGACAGCGGCGGTGGTGCAGTCACCAGTGCCAGGGCCAAGGCGGCGCAGGGCCGTTTCAGCCCGCAGCAACGCGGCCTCGGCCTGCTCCATCCGCTCTTGCTGGCGTTCCTCGGCCACAGCCGCGGCGGCCGCCAGGGCCCACAGCTGCAGGGAGGCTCCCGCTGAGGCCGCAAACACCGTCGATCCGATCAACAGTTCCAGCAGGCTCATGGCCCCACCCCCCGCAGGCCCACCAGGCGCACATCGGTGATCTGGGGCTGCGGCTGGGCCGGCGTCAGCTGCACCGCGAAGGCGCCCCGGCGCGAGGGCTCGTTGCCGGCGGCGGCCAGCTCCAGCAGCAGTTCGGCCGTGGCCAGCTGCGGGCGCCAGTCCACCAGCCGGTAGGAGCTGCCCAGCACCTGACCGGCCTTGAGGGAGGCGATCGCCGGGGCGGGAGCGCAGGCCTGCCCTTGGGAGTCCCACTGCGTCAGCGGCAGTGGCAGCAGGCAGGGATGGCTGCGGTAAACATCAGCCAGCAGCTGCTGGCCCGCCGAGGCCAACCGGTCTTCCGCCAGGCGCTGCTGCTGCTCCCGGATCCCCTGCAGTCGCACCTGGAGGCTGGCGGTGTGGGCCGAGAGGCTGCCCAACAGCAGCACCAGGGAAGCCCCCATGGTCAGGGGCAGGACAAAACCCTGGGATCGGGGGGGATGATGGCGGCAAAGCAACGAAGGCATCGCGGTGACAGCAACGTCTCCTCCAGAGTTCCCAGCCGAGGACAGCAGCAGGAACGAGCTCAGCTGCCTCGACGCGAGGGCCCGCCTGGAGGCGCAGCGGATCACGGAAGCGGATGTGGCCGACGCCGTGGCCTGGACCAGGCATGCGTTTTCCGATCTGACTTGAACTCCCCTGATCAGGACATCGGCAGCGGCTGCAGCGGATGCACCAGTCCGGGGCCTGCGCCAGAGTTCCCTGCATGACCCACCCCAGGCCCAGGGACACGCGCGATGAGGTCGACGGCATCGTGCACCGCCACCAACTGGACTATTCCATTGTCCAGCTGCGGCTCGTAGGGCTGACGCTGCTTGGCCTGGAGCTGGGCACGCTGCTGCTGGCGGGGGTCTTCGCCAGCGTCGAGCCTCCCCTGGCGCGGCTCAGCGGCTTGGTGGGCCTTTCCCCAGCCCTGCCGCTGCTCACCCTGGGCTTTGGGCTGTACCTGCTGGGCGGCGGCCATCGCCGCCACCGCTTCGAGCTGCACTGGACCGTGGCCCTGCATCGCTGCCTGCTGCCTCTGGGTCTGATCCTGCTGCTGCTGCCGGCGGTCACGATCCATGACGCCGCCAGCCTGGCCAGCCAGAAACAGGTGCTGGGCTCCAGCCCTGCCCTGCACCAGGACCTGCTCAACCCCGTGCGCCTGATCACGACCCTGCTGCTGCAGGCGGTGACCGGCGCCGGACTGCTGCTGCTGCGGCGCCAGGGATTGCGCCAGATGCGGCGGGTGGGCCTCACTCCGGCCCTGTTCTTCAGAACCGACGCCACCGGACCGGTGCATCAGCACCGGCGCCGTGCCAGCGATTGGGGCTGATCCAGCAAGGGATCAGGCCATCGACTCAGGCGGCCGAGAAACACCCGCTCGACTTGAACAAGTCCCATCGTGCGTTGGCAAAGACAATGCAGCGGCTTGGCAGACAGGAGTGTCGAGAGATTCTTCGTAGAACCAGAGAATCAATCCCGTGGAAGTGTTTCAGCCAGGGTTTGACGAACTTTCAGGCGTCTTCTGAGCCTGCGGCTGTAACCAAAGGCAGCGGCAACTCCGAAGAGAGGCAAAGGACCTGGAACGCTGCTCGTTGTGGAAACCCGCGTTGCAATGGCCCAAGGGTATGGGAGTTCGCTAACAGGTGATCCTGCCGGACTAAGTGGACCAAATGAGAAGGCAGAATCTGCCGCTCCCACGAAATTAAAGCATGGAGCGCCAATACAAAAGGCATCCATATATACACTTGATCCGCTGGTCCCCCAAGCGAAAAAGGGGCCAAGGTTATTAAACAACGAACCAAATATGGAGCCTGTGGCAGTGGCAAAGGCGCTGGCTGCCGGTTGGTCATTCCACCATGGCATGGCTGAAGCAGGTGGACTCAGGCTAGGGAAAGTTGTATCTTGGACCTGAATGTTGAAGCTGCCATATCCCGGTACATCGACAACAAGGGCCGAGGCGGGCTGCTGACCCAAAAGCACTACCGCAGAAGAACAGATCAGCGATACCTTCGAAATCTGCTTCAAGACTGTTTTGCATTCTCCCAATCGCGGGAAAAAGTTTTGGAGAGACATTCGGGATTCAGGTTAAGTGATCAAGGTTTTCAGCTAAAGGCAGCAGCCTCTTCACCAAGCATTAATGAAGTGGATTGGCGATAGGGAGCGAAATTAGCCTCCATCAGTTTAGCACTCTGTTCAAGGCTTAAGATTGTAGCCAAATATACATCAAACCCGTTATCGAGGAAACATCACACTTCTTATCCAAGTAGCCAAGCACTTGATCGCATGACCAAGGCGCCGATCCAGCGAGAAGGCGCCGATCCAGCGAGGCCCGGGCTTCTGGGAGGATGGGCATCCACGTGATCACCCACTAGAACTGGGCGAAGGCCAGGCGGTTGCGTGCAGCGGTGGTGCCGGCATCCGAGAAGGGACCAGCAAGCTGGAGCGTTCCCGTCAAGTTCATGATGGTGCTGGGGCGCTGGCCTGAACGGCTCCTTGCTCAGCGCCTATGGCCGTAAACGGGGGATGAATTCTGTGTAGAAGTGCGCCGTAGGCGCCAGGCAGCCACCGATGCCAACGCCAAGCCCAGCCAGTGCTGGCGATGGGCGAGCAGAAGCAGCTCGAAAGCCTCCACGCCCAGAACCAGCGGCAGACCAAAGCACTCCACAATGAGCTGCAGCGCAGGGAAAAGGCCCTGTTGGAGGGCAGCTTGGCTAGACCTGCGAAAAAGTGGGCCAACGATGTGGTTCACATCGAGCACGTGGGCCAGGCACGCGCGATGAGACCTGACTTGACGCTCCCTGATCAGGACCTCGCCAGCGGTTGCGTTTCAGCTGCCGACCCAGATCTGTCCCAACAAAGCCCATCTACGGAATCAAAGAGGCCACAAACTACAGACAATGTCGGGCCTCCCCTGGCGCGGCTCAGCGGCCAGCAGGGCCTTTTACCAGCCCTGCCTCTGCTCACCCTGGGTTTTGGTCTGTACCTGCTGGGCGGCAGCCATCGCCGCCACCGCATCGAGCAGCCCTGGACCGTGGCCCTGCATCGCACCCTGCTGCTGCAGGCAGCGACCGGCGCCGGACTGCTGCGGCTCCGGCGCCTAGGACTGCAGCAGATACGGCGGGTGGGCCTCACCCCGTCCCTGATCTTCCGCACCGATGCCGCCGGACCGGTGCAGCACGACTGGGGGCAATGACTTGGGCTGACTTTTAGCCGCACACAACTTCAGCATCACCCCTACGAGGGATCAGTTGAATACACCCACTTCCCTTCGAGGGGGACACACAAAGACAAGCCGACTGGCCGGGTCGGCCTCCTGCACCAGGAAGTGGGATGTCCTATGCTAAGTCTATCGATACGGGCCCTTAGGCACAGTGGCCAAGAGGAGAGCGGCAATGCTCAGGTTCAGACAATCATCATCTGCAAAGTTCACGCTATCCATGCTTGCCAAGCTGTGTGCTAACGCAACGAGGACGGCTCAACGCCAAAAGGCCAAAGGCAATGTCCTGCCGCTTGTCTTGTTCACCGCGTTGGTGGTGATCGTTGGTTCGGTTGCCCTCATGACACGTACGAGCAATTCATGGCTGAGTTCAGTTTCCAATTCGGATTATCAAGCTGCCAAGGAGGCGGCTGAAACCGGCTTCAATATGATCCTCGCCGAACTCAATACCAACCCCAAGAGTTATTTCTTGGTTACCAAGTTTGGTAATTGGTATTCCAGTCCACCATCAGTCGCCGAAGCGGGAAGCTGTAACGTATTCATGCAAGGTGTGCAATCCGCACCCAGTAATGCGAAAACGGAACTCGCCATTGGAACGGGCCAGTTTTATCAATTGACGAGCTATCAAGCACCAGAAAGAAGTCCAGGGTCACCCGAGGGCAGCTGCACAAAGTTCGGAAATCTTTTTGGGGGCTCAGCAGATGTAGTGGTGACAGGGTCTGTAGAGCGAGGAGGTTCTACCACCGCTAGATTCAGACTTCGAAAAACCGTCTACGTCAAGGGTCCCTTTGTTGAATCCAGCCAACCGCCCCTTACCCCTTTGCTGATTACTGGAGGTGCAGGCAGCACCTTAGGCAAGTTTGATCAGAATGGCGGCAAAGGATTGGCGATTACGGGAAACCCAGCGAATCCAAAGAATCATGCATCCACTGTTGCCGCTGACGCCGCATGCTCACTCGTCGCTAACTGCATTAGTGACAATACAAAAGTAGGGGATATTGACGCCAGAAGCATCACGCTCCCAGGGTTTCCAACCCTGGCCAGTCAAGGGGACACAAGAACCACCACAGGTACGGGAAACCAGTTGACCGCTGACAGCAGTCTTGCCTATGGGAACACCTACATCAACACCATGTTCCCCTATGTAACGTCAACAGGGGCTCCAGCAACAAACAACACCTCTAACTTTTTGGCTCCTGGCTGCTACTTCAACAACAGAACTTCGGTTCTTGACAGAGTAGATAATTCAGGAGTAAGCCGTCCGCTTCAAGCAAGTGGCGTAACAGCCAATGGCAGCCCTGCTTCTACAGCCATCAATTGCGTGGTTGGAACAATCAACAACCCCAACATCCTCGTCAATACAAGCAGGCTGCCGGTCAATATATTTGTACTGGGTACTGGCGCCAACGCGATCACGCTGACTCCTGGGAATAGCGCTACCATTCGCTTAGACAACAGCCCAAATGCTGGCTGGCAAAATCTGCGTATCTATGGCGTCAACAACGGAACAGCCAACGATTGTAGCCAACAAACAGTAACCGTCAATGCAAGTCCTTTTGATGGTGCTTTTCTATGGATGCCAAACGCGACGCTCCGATTCTCTGGTTCAGGCACTGGAGGAGGACAGGAAGGCTCCTATGGCGTCCGTTGGGTCTGCAGGTTTGAAGGACCAGGTTCAGGCGATAGAGCACTATTCGGCCCAACCAATGCACTTACTGGGTTAAGTAGCATTTTCCCAGGATTTTTCACAACGGCCACCAATGACACATTTAATCCAAGCCCAATTCCCAGCACCGTTACCAACTACAGGGCTTATGGAGTGACCTACTGACACCGATGACAAGTACCATGATGCGATCAAGATTTCTGCTACCCACTCATGGCAACAGACGGCCAAGAGTCGGCAGAGCGGGATTTACTATTGTGGAAATTCTCATATCTGTTGTCATTGCAAGCGTTACTCTGGCCGGAGTGGCAACTCTGTTCACACGCACATTGTCAGTCTCATCACGTGCTGACAATCAGAATGTCGTAGAGGCTGCTGTATCCACTGATTTAAATTGGATCAAGCGGTATGGAAAGTTTTGGATGATGCGATCTGGGCCTTATGCCCTTGACAATACATTCACAAAAACCACAGACTCTTTTACTTCTTCACCCGTCTTGTCCTATCAATGTCCCAATTCCAACCTTACCACAACTGGCCTGGCGACAAAATTCATTGCCGACGCTAATTCAATCACCAACATTACAGACATAGACCCGATCCTGAAATATAGTTTCTCGACAGGTACCGTGCCAGTTCCCAGTACTCCGTACACGCTAACGAGATCAATCACTGCCCCAACCGATACGCAAGTCCTGGTCACTTACACGTTAACTGGCGGTGATTCTGCTTCTCTGGCGTTTAAACGGCAGACTACGATTCTACTTGAAGCCGCAGCATGGTGTACTGAAGTTTCATGAAAGATCAATCTGGCTATGTCAAAAGCATGGGCTTTACGATGGCTGAGCTTATGGTTGCCGTTGCTATTATAACCATCTTGGCTGCAATAGGATTCAGATCATTCTCGGGCTCTTACACTGATCGGAGGCTGCGCTTGGCCGCTATTGAATTGGCAACGGTGCTCACCACAGCTCGTGATATTGCCAATAAGGAGATACCAGGCAGCAACTCCTGTAGAATTACTCAAACTTTAACTGCTGCCACGACGGTCATTTCTGGCACGTCTCAAGATTGTTCTGCAAACGTAATTACTACTCCATTGCCAACCGCCAATCTCAGGTCAATTTCAGGACTTACTAATTTGAATGTGAATGCCAATATCACCTATACATTCATTTACGGAGGTTTCAGCACCAGCGGAAATCTTTCACAGCAAACAGTGAGGCTTTCTGCTCCAGGCACAATAACCCAGTACTGTGTTGACCTCACATTACCTTCCTCCATTGTCAGAGTTGGAACAGCGCGAGGAGCATTTGTTGCATGCAATTATCAAAGCGCAGGTTAGTTATGGTTAATCGCTATGCACGACGGCGACGGATCTTTATTGGTCTACCTTTGTGCCAAATCTCAAAAATCAATCAATCCTATGGGTTCTCGCTCATAGAACTCCTATTGGCGTCCGTTCTTGGCGTCATTGTGATCGGAGGCCTAGGTGCTGCTCTTTTGCTATCTGAAGTAAGGTTACAAAGAAAATTTGAAAGTGACAAGAATCTGAAGGACTCTGTCGACCGTGTCTCAACGCTAATGCAGAGGGAGATCTCCTTTGCGAGTAACATTGAACTGCCTGCAAGCCAAACTTGCAACGGAGGAACCATCAATAATCCTATTGTTATTGTCGGGCCACGAAATATCTGGAGTATTGCCTATGGCGTCCCAAGTACCAATCCGGTTTCTGGCTGGAGAGCCACAACGCTTGTAAGATGTGGGCCTCCATACAATCAAAATGGTACTCTTAATCTCTCCAGCACAGTAACTTCTGTCGTCATCCAAGATCTGAATACCACGACCCCATGGGTGCGAGAAATCAATACTGACCTAGGCATCTCTGCGAGTGGTATTGTGGCAAATGCTTTGTCAAGAGGAATAAATATCACCTTGAACCTAGGGAATTCTGGAGCTGTCTTTTCTCAGTCTTTCGCGGCTAGATCATCTACAAATCCTTACTATTCAATGGGTGACCAATTGGATAATGGAGGTTCGTTTACAGCCCCTTGCACCGGCGTAGTCAATACTCCTTCCTCTGTTATATGCACGCGCACAACCAACTCAAAACCGATTATCGTTAATGGGGTATTGACCACCGATACTGACATCCGAAACCATTTCTATGTTCCTAGCAATGCCGGAAGCGTGACCATTGATGGTGATCAGCTTTTTGAAGATATTGTTTACTTGCCACGACCCAAGGCTGAATACACGACGATTCAAAGAACCTCTACAAATACAGCGAACTGTGATCGAACGAGTTGCTACCTCGCGGGTCCCGCAGGACAAACAATCACAATGCGCTACGTGAATGTACTCGTTTTCCCAGACTCTATAATTGGGATTTGATCGATCCGCAGATGACTACATGGTTTGGTTCAATTTGATGGCTAACCCATGCAACTACGTTGATGGGTGCAAGGGGATGTTCCAGCGATCGTTGGCCATCCTGCGAGCCTGTGCAAACGGCTCAGGTGAACCTTTTATCCCCGCCTATCACAGGCGGCAGCACATGCTCAATACGGACCAGGTGTACCCTGTCGGGCGGAATTCATCCAACTCGCCTGAGGCTCCATCCCTGCGTTGGCAGAGACGAGCGCAATACTGCATCTTCAAGCAGGCGATGGTGCCGAGTGGAGCGAGGCGGCCCCCAAGGGCCTGCCGTTTCTGGGATTCCGCCGTGGACGATCGCCCGCAGAAAGACGTCGCAGTCGCTGATCGCCCAGCAATCTGATCGGCTCTCCGGAGCGGCAAAAACGATTTGGGAGATCATGATCTCTCTGCAGCCTGCCGAACTGTTTACCGGGTCTGCCAGGAGTTCATAACGGCCATGGAGTTGGCCTCACTGATTCAGCTTCAACACCGCCATGAACGCCTCCTGGGGTACCTCCACCCGGCCCATGGCCTTCATGCGCTTCTTGCCCTTGGCCTGCTTCTTGAGCAGCTTCTTCTTGCGGGAGATGTCGCCGCCGTAGCACTTGGCCAACACGTCCTTGCGGATGGCGCTGATGCTCTCGCTGGCGATGATGCGGCTGCCGATCGAGGCCTGGATCGGAATCTTGAACTGTTGCCGGGGGATCAGCTCTTTGAGCTTTTCCACCAGGCTCTTGCCCACGTTGTACGACTTATCACGATGCACGATGGTGGTGAGCGGATCGGCCCGCTCGCCATTGATCAGCACATCCAGCCGCACCAGTTCGTTGCGGCGGTAGCCGATCAGGCTGTACTCCATCGAGGCGTATCCCTTCGTGCGGCTCTTCATCTGATCGAAGAAGTCGGTCACCACTTCCGCCAGCGGCATCTCGTAGTGCAGCGTCACTCGGTCGGTGGTGATGTACTTCATGTCGATGAACTCACCACGCCGCTCCTGGCACAGCTCCATCAGGGCGCCGTTGTAAACATTAGGGGTGTAGATCTCCAGCTTCACATAGGGCTCCTCGATCGATTCCCGCTTCTGGGGATCGGGGAGGGTGGCGGGGTTGTCCACCATCAGGGTGCTGCCGTCGATCATGTTCACCTGGTAGATCACCGAAGGGGCGGTGACGATCAGGTCGAGGTCGTACTCCCGCTCCAGCCGCTCCTGCACGATCTCCATGTGCAGCAGGCCCAGGAAGCCGCAACGGAACCCAAAGCCCATGGCGCTGCTGGTTTCCGGCTCAAACTTCAGCGCCGCATCCGAGAGCTGCAGCTTGTCGAGGGCCTCGCGCAGGTCGGGATATTGATCCGCATCGGTGGGGAACAGGCCGCAGAACACCATCGGTGTGGCTTCGGCATAACCCGGCAAGGGTTCGGCAGCCGGATTGGCCGCCAGGGTGATCGTGTCGCCGACGCGGGCATCGGCCACCGCCTTGATCGAGGCGGCCAGATAGCCCACCTCCCCGGCGTGGAGGCTGTCCACCTGGCGCTGGTCGGGCGCCATCACGCCCACCTCATCAAGCTCCACCACCTTGCCGCTGGCCATCAGCAGCACCTTGTCCTTGCGGGCGATCACGCCGCTGATCACCCGGAAATAGACGATCACACCCCGGTAGGGGTCGTAATAGGAGTCGAAGATCAGGGCCCGCAACGGTTCTTCCGCCTGGTCCGGCGGCGCCGGCACCCGGTCCACCACCGCCTGCAGGATCTCGGGCACCCCCAGGCCGGTCTTGGCGGAACAATTGATGGCCGTGGAGGTGTCAAGGCCGATGATCGCCTCGATCTCCGCCTTGATCCGATCGGGATCGGCCCCCGGCAGGTCGATCTTGTTGAGCACCGGAATGATCTCCAGATCGTTCTCCAGCGCCAGGTACACATTGGCCAGCGTCTGGGCTTCCACCCCCTGGCTGGCATCCACCACCAGCAGGGCGCCCTCGCAGGCCAGCAGGCTGCGGCTCACCTCATAGGAAAAGTCGACGTGGCCCGGTGTGTCGATCAGGTTGAGGATGTAGGTCTGGCCGTCGGCCGCCTTGTACTCCATGCGGGCGGCCTGGAGCTTGATCGTGATGCCCCGCTCCCGTTCCAGTTCCATGTTGTCCAGGAACTGGGCCTGCATGTCACGGGCCGCAACGGTGCCGGTGTCCTGCAACAGGCGGTCGGCCAGGGTGGATTTGCCGTGGTCGATGTGGGCGATGATGCAGAAATTACGGATCCGCTGGGCGGGAACGTCGGTCATAAGGGGGCAGCGGCCGGCGGCCGCCAAGGACCACCTCAAGTTCGATCGATCCTAGGCAGCGGCGGCCTGGGACTCCCCAGGGCCCAGCAGCAGGGCTACGCGGCCGCCCATGAGGGTCGCCAGCAGAAGCCCGGACATGGACAGCTCGCGATGGATGAAGGCCCCCAGAGGGGTTGTCGATGGGATAGGCGGGCTTGGAATCCATCCCGGAGAGGCAGGCGCTTTGGGCGCAGGATGCCTCAGGCCATGGCCCCTGCCACCTGCCGGCGGCGCTCCTCGGCTCTGAAGCCAGCATTCTGGACAAAACCAAGGCTTGGTCAACGCTGCTGGGTATGTCCGCGTCCGCTCTCCCGGCTGGTGCCCTCGCTGGCGCGATCAGCCTCTCTGCGGATTTCGACGCCCCGGTTGACGGCCTGTTCGACGCCAACCTCTTTCCTGTGGATGGAGCCCGTGGCACGTCTGCTGCTCGACACCCCTCTGGCAGTTGGCCATCAAGACGTCGCTCGGACGCCTCTCGGCCGACCTGGCGCCGGTGGAGCGCAGCATTCGGGACAAGGCTTCCGCTGGCTGTCCCTGCCGAAGAACACCTTCTGGCGGTCGGCGCGATGGAGAGTGGCACTGGTCATCGCGATCCCTTCGATCGGCTCCTCGTGGCCCAGTGCCGTTGCGAACCCATGCTGTTGCTGAGCGTCGACCGCCAGCTGGTGCCCCACGGACCGACCGTGCGCCTCCTCTGATCCTGCCCAGGCTTCCTAAGCTCTTGGCAAATCCCTCTCCTACCCATGACCACTGAAGTGACCACCGAAACCGCCAGCCCCGACGCCGGTACCGACCCCCGCGCCCTGACGATCGACAACGTTGAGCGGGTGCTTGACGAGCTGCGCCCCTACCTCATGGCCGATGGAGGCAACGTCGAAATCGTCGAGATCGATGGGCCGGTGGTGAAAGTGCGTCTGCAGGGCGCCTGCGGTTCCTGCCCCAGCAGCACCATGACCCTCAAGATGGGCATTGAGCGCAAGCTGCGCGAAGCGATCCCGGAAGTGAATGAAGTGGTGCAGGTGCTCTGAAGCCTGCCTGCATGGATCTGGCGCCTCCCTTCCCATAGGGAGGTTTTTTTTGTCCGAATGTCAGCGTTCTCTTCAGCACCGTCCAGCGGATTCAACCCCGAACCTCAAGGACCAGAGACCATCCGGTCCTAACTTGAAGTTGCAGCAAGAACGCTGCAACGACTGAGATTCGTGGCCCTGCTGGCGGAGGTTGGAAGCGATGACAAGCAAGCTGCTCCTCCACGCACTTTCGGGCTCTTCCCAAGCCGCAAGCCCCCTCCGGCGTCCCTCCGGTTCGCGGGGGTCGATGGCGGCGGCCCTGATGATCGTCATGGCGGTCCTGCTGGGCAGTCTGGCCATCTCGAACCGTTCCAGCATGGCCGAGCTGGCCTCCGCCTATCAGAGCCAGAGCCGCGATGCCAAGGCCGCAGCGGACATCGGCATGACGGCCGTGGTCAGTGAGCTCAACCGCCACCGCAACCGCCAGCTCCTGGTCAATGCCTGTCTGCTGGAGACAGCCACCCCGGCCGCCATTGCCGCCAACAACGCCGTCAAGGTGGTGGATGGGCGGGCCTTCGCCAACATCGGCACCACCTTCCCCACCAGCAACGCGATCCCCACCGCCCAGACGCTCAACGTCGGCGATGGCTCCCAGCAGCGCTGGCGACTGGTGGACGTGGATTGCCTTGGAGCCACGGCCGCCCTCGTCAGGCAGGGCACGCTGGCCAATCCCATGAGCGGGGCACCCGCCGTGCCCCCGACCACCGGTGAACTCACCCTCACCGTGCGCGGATTCGCCCTCCGCGGCGGGTCGGTCGTGGCCACCAGCACCCTCCAGCAGACCCTGGAGGTGGTGCCCAAGTGCCTCGACCGCAGCTTGCGCGGCCTGGGTAATGCCTTTGGGAACGACATCCGCCGCTGCGCCATGGCCCCAGGCTTCGGCTTCGTTGCCGGTGCCGCGGACGACAACACCGGTGATCTTGTGATCTCCGGCGGCGCCTACAACCTCAACGTCGATCCGGTCACCTGCATCGCCACCAGCCCATCGGGCTGCGTCGACGGCCTGGCGCACACCAGCGTGAACGTGGTGGACGTCAACCTGCCGCCCCCCCTGCCCACCGCCAACACCACCTGCCGCAGCGCCACTCCGCCGGCCTCCTGCAACGTGGCGGTGAGCAGTGACCTGACCCTGGCCAGCCGCAGCTTCGCCAGCTGGCCCGCCCCTTGGAACACGCTCTGCAGTCGGGAAGATGTCAACGGCGGCGCCTCGCCCCCTGGCACTTTCCAGACCATCTCCTGCAGCCTCAACCGCCTCAGCACCGGCAACAACGTCGAGCTGTTCTTCGACACCAGCGGCAGCTCCGCCGCCGACACGATCCCGGTGAGGCTGCACTTCCCCAACGCCTCCACCAGCGGCCAGAAGAGCGTCACCCGGGGCAACGGCTCTTCCGGCATCTTCCAGTGCGATTCCGATGCCGGTGCCATCACCTGCACCACCACAACCCAGGGTTCCCCGCGCGCTGCTGACCTGGCTCTGTTCGGCTGCGCCCCGGGAGCACCCGCCCCCTGCGGCGCCCAGTTCCTGGATCTCGGCAACGGCACCGGAGCCTCCCAGAGCATGTTCCTGTATTTCCCCAAAGGCACCATCGAGATGGGCGGCACCCCGGATTTCAAAGGGGTGATCTGGACGAACGACTTCAAGGCCAACGGCAACATCAGTGTCACCATTTCCCCCACCGATCTGGAGAGCGTCTGCGGCCTGATGAAGTTCTGCGGCTCCGACGATTCTCTCTACGAATCCTTTGCGATCGACTACATCACCAGAGCCGTCAAGCGCCTCACCTACTCCTGAGCAGCCGTGAAACGTTCCCCTCCTACCCCCAAGCGTCGCCGCCCGGCCAACGGCTTTTCCCTGGTGGAACTGATGGTGTCATCGGTGCTGCTGGTGCTGGCCCTCACCGGAACGTCAGTCCTGTTCGTGGAAGCCAACCGCAGTTCCGCGGCGGCAACGGAGCGCTACCGCCAGCAAGCTCTGGTCGACACGGATCTGGCGAGGGTGCGGCGGCACAACGACCGCTACACCTGCAGCTCCGGCACCTGCTCCAGCCTCGGAACCGTGGAGCTCGGCAAGAACGATTTCTTTCCCCCGCCCACCTCCATGGCCGTCACGGGCAACAGCACCGCCGGCAACACCTTTGAGGCCCTGTGCAACTCCACCGGCCTGATCGGCCAGCTCGTGGCAGACATCGGCACCACCCCCTCCACCCTCACGGCCGCCGGCATCACCTACAGCGTCGACACGACCAACCAAGGGCAGCAGACGATCAGCGAATTCGGTACCAACGTGACGCGCAACTTGCACCGCTACACGATCACCTACACCAACAGCACGAGCGGTGAAGTTCTGCGCCGGGTCACCCTCGTTCCCACCACCGTCGCCTGGTGCCCCTGATGAAACACCCCTCCCACACCGGCTTCACCCTGATCGAACTCGTCGTGGTGGCGGCGGTCGTTGGCATCCTTTCCGTCGTCGGCATCCACGCCTCCGGCAACGAATGGCGTCGCGAGCGGGTGAATGCGGTGGCGACAGAACTGGCCGGCTGGCTGGAAACGGTGCGACGCACCTCCCGGAAAGGCAATGCCTGCCAGGTGAGCATCAGCGGCGGCAACCTGACCGGCGGCGCCACCCTCGCCACCGCGTCCGAACTGCTCTCCAACGCGGCCAACGCCAATCCCACCATCGCCAACAACTGCCTGACTGGCCAGCCGTTGCAGATCAGCGGCAGCCTCGGCAACTCCACCTATGTGATTGCCCCGGGCGGCACCACCAGCTTCAAGTTCACCCCCCGCGGCACGGTCAACGCCGCGGCCGCCAACACCCAGCTCGCCAACCCACTCGTGATTGAGATCTCCCTGGCGGGCACCAGCGGACCCAAGCGTTGCGTCCGCATCTCCGAAGGCCTCGGCCTGATCAGCGTCGGCGCCAACAACTCCAACGCGGGCACCTGTCCCGACAGCAGCTACGGCGGAACCCTCTGAAGCCATGAACCACCTCAACGCCCGCCTTCGACGCCGCCCCCATTGGCACCGCGGCTTCACCCTGGTTGAACTGCTGATCACCTCGGTGATCATGGCCGTGATCTTCGCCACCGGCAGCAATGTGATGGTGACCCAGATCCGGGTCTCCGCCCAGCAGGAATCGGTACGGCGCCTGCAGGACCACTGGGGCCGCATCAACCATCTGCTGGAAACGGAGATCACGGAATCCGCTTCGGCAACGGCGGTTTCCGGCACCTCACTCACCCTTACCCTCGCGGGCGGCCAGACGATCACCTACACCTTCGACGCCGGGTCACGAAGCATCACAAGGACAGGCCCGCCGATCAACGACAACGGCACCTTGAATCTCACCCCAGGCACCCCCAACATCGTGTCGGTGCTGCTCACCAACGTGGAGGCCTTCGCCCCCTCGATCACCAACAGCCGTGAGCCCGTCTACACCCTGGCCCTCAGCGATGCCATGGGAGCGTCATTCACCGGGCTGTCAAGCTCCAGCCGCTCGCGCACCTCCAGCTATCCCTGAACGCCATCCCGATGCGTCGCTCGCCTGCTGCCCTGCTGGCTCTGCTGCTGCCCCTGCTGCTGATCGGCTGCCAGCGGACCCCGTTCGTGGTGAGCGCCGAGCAGCGGGCCGCCTGCCGCAGTGAAGCCGAAAGCGCCGCCAGCCCAGAGCTGGCCCTGCAACGCAACGCCGACTGTCTGGCCGCCGTCCTCAAAGAGCAGCGAGCGCCGTCGGTACCGGCCACCCCCCCGCCCGTGGTGCCGGCACCGCCGCCAGCGGCGCCCATCGATCGCTATCGCTACTGCCGGGTGCATCAGGACGATGTGCGGGCGGCCTCGGCTCGCCTGACCAACGCCGCCAAGCCCCTGATGGTGGCCTCCAAGCTTTATGCCCCCGACACCGAGGAGGTTCGCGCCGCCCAGCAGGCCTACGACGCCGCGCTGGCGGAGCTGGAGCGGCTGTTGCCACCGGAGATCCGCAACGGCATGGATCTGATGCCCACCGCCGCCGAGGCCTACAGCCACTGCGATCGCCAGGTGCTGGAAAGAACCCCTGGTCCGTAGGCTGCCCCCAAGACGATGGCTTCCCTGTGCTGGATCAGCGCCTGCTGCGCAACGACCCGACGCTGATCACCGCCCCCCTGGCGCGGCGCGGCCTGGCCACCGACCTTTCAGGCCTGCAGCAACTGGCCCTGGAGGCCCGCGACCTGGAGCAGCAGCGCAGTGAGCTGCAGGCGGAAGGCAACCGCGTCGGCCGCGAGGTGGGCGAGCGGATCAGGGCTGGTGCCGCCCCCGGCGGCGAGGAGGTGAAGGAGCTGCGTGAGCAGGGCAACCGCATCAAGCAACAGGTGGCAGAGCTGGAGGACCAGGAGAAGCGAATCGAGGCGCAGCTGCTGGAGCAGCTGATGGTGTTGCCCAACCTGCCCTCACCCCTTTGCCCCACGGGCCGCAGCGAGGCCGACAACGTCGAGGTGAAGCGCTGGGGCACGCCGCGACTCCCCGCAGAAGGCGAGCAACTGCAGGAGCATTGGCAGATCGCCGAGCGGCTGGGCATCGTTGACACCGAGCGCTCGGTGCGCATCGCCCAGAGCCGTTTCGTGACCCTGCTGGGCCAGGGAGCAAGGCTGGAGAGGGCCCTGATCAGCTTCATGCTCGATCGCCACGCCGCGCGGGGCTACACCGAGGTGCTGCCGCCGATCCTGGTCAACACCGCCAGCCTCACCGCCTCCGGCCAGCTGCCGAAATTCGCCGAGGAAAGCTTCCGCTGCGCCGAGGACGACCTCTGGCTCACCCCCACCGCCGAGGTGCCGGTCACCTCCTTCCACCGCGGCGAGGTGCTCGCCGCCGAGCAGCTGCCGCTCAAGTACGCCGCCTATACCCCCTGCTTCCGCCGCGAGGCCGGCTCCTATGGCCGCGACACCCGGGGCCTGATCCGCCTGCACCAGTTCAACAAGGTGGAGCTCTATTGGTTCTGCCGTCCCGAAGATTCAGAAGCCGCCCACGAGCGGCTCACCGCCGATGCCGAGGCGATCCTCGAGGCCCTTGAGCTGCCCTACCGGCGCCTGGAGCTGTGCACGGGCGATCTGGGCTTTTCCGCCGTTCGCACCTACGACCTGGAGGTGTGGCTGGCTGGGGCCGGCACCTACCGGGAGATCTCCAGCTGCAGCACCTGCGGCGATTTCCAGGCCCGCCGGGCCTCGATCCGCTTCCGCGACGGCAAGCAGACTCGCCTGCTGCACACCCTCAACGGCAGCGGCCTGGCCGTGGGCCGTACCATGGCGGCCCTGCTGGAGGCGGGCCAGCAGGCGGACGGAAGCGTGAAGCTGCCGCAGGCGCTGGTTCCCTTTGTTGGTGCGGACCAGCTGGTTGCCGGCTCCCCCTAGGAGCCCTCCCGAACAGCCAGCGACTGATCGAGGTACTGGTCGAGCATGGTTCCGGGCAACAGCGGCCCCGTCAGGAAGAGCAGTCCGATTTCGGTGTTGTAGTTCTTCTCCTTGACCCATTGCACCTGGGAAGGAACCGAAAGATCGAGGCTCAACTCGCTATCGGAGAAATCGAGGACAACATTTTCGTTGGGATCCAGTTCGATCCCGCCGCGACGGATCACGCAGGCTCCAGAACGGCTGAGATCCGTCACGGTGACATAGGCAATCCGACCCGAAAGGGTTCTCAGACTTGCGGTAACACCGGGCGGTAAGGAATGCCGCAGGGACTGTCTCAGGTCCGCAGGATTGGGTTCACCATTGGAAGCGTGTTGCAGCCGATCCTCAGACACGCATTCGCCAACCGATCAGTTCCCACAGACTATCCGGGCAGGTCGCCAGTGTCATGACCGGTGCTGCCGCAGCCGGTGCTCCTCCCACCGCAGTGCCGGGGTGGTTCCCGCAGAATGAGGCCAATGGAATCGGGAGACGGAATGGGTGTACTGACGGCGCTGGCGATCCTGGCGGGCCTGATCCTGGTGCATGAGGCTGGCCACTTCTTCGCCGCCACCTGGCAGGGCATCCGGGTCAGTGGCTTCTCGATCGGTTTCGGTCCGGCCCTGATCGAGCGGCGGCGCCGCGGGGTGCTGTTCGCCCTGCGGGCCATTCCCCTGGGGGGGTTCGTGGCCTTCCCCGATGACGAGGAGGACAGCCCCATCCCCGCCGACGATCCCGACCTGATGCGCAACCGGCCCCTGGCCCAGCGGGCCCTGGTGATCGCCGCCGGCGTGATCGCCAACCTGCTCCTGGCCTGGAGCGTGCTGCTGGCCCAGGGCCTGGTGCTGGGTATCCCCTCCGGTTTCAGCACCATCCCCGGTGTCGTGGTGGCCGCCGTGCAGCCCGGCCAGGCGGCCGCCGGCTCCGGCCTCCAGCCCGGCGACCGCATCGTGGCCGTGGATGGCACCCCCCTGGCCGGCGGCCAGGAGGCGGTGATGGCCCTGGTGGGCCGCATCAAGGAGGCCCCCGGCCGCACCCTGCGCCTGCAGGCCGACCGCAACGGCACCACGGTGACCCTGCCGCTCACCCCTGCCGACAACGGCGGCATCGGCCGCATCGGCGCCCAGCTGCAGCCCAACGGCAGCGAATCCTTCCGGGCCCCCACCAGCCCCCTGGAGCCGATCCTGCAGGCCAATCACGATTTCGTGGCCCTCACCCGGCGCACCGTGGAGGGCTTCGGCACCCTGCTCACCCACTTCGGCGAAACCGCCCCCCAGGTGTCGGGCCCGGTGAAGATCGTCGAGATGGGAGCGTCCCTGGCCAGCCAGGGGGGCAGCAGCCTGTTCCTGTTCACCGCCCTGATCTCGATCAACCTGGCGGTGCTCAATGCCCTGCCCCTGCCCCTGCTCGACGGCGGCCAGTTCGCCCTGCTCCTTCTCGAAGCTCTGCGGGGCCGCCCCCTTTCCGACCGCTACCAGATGGCCTTCATGCAGTCGGGCTTCGTCTTCCTGGTGGGCCTCTCCCTGGTGCTGATCGTCAAGGACACCAGCCAGCTGCCTGCCATCCAGCAGCTGCTCAGCCGCTGAGGTGCCCCGCTTCCCCAGCCCCCGGACCCGGGCGCCGCTGATCCTCGAGCGGCTCGGTGTGCTCTACCCGGAAGCCACCTGCTCCCTCGACTGGCGCACCCCCTTCGAGCTGCTGGTGGCCACCATGCTCTCGGCCCAGTGCACCGACGAACGGGTCAACAAGGTGACCCCGGCCCTGTTCGAGCGCTTCCCCGATGCCGCCGCCGCCGCCGCCGTCGAGAGCGACGCCGTGGAGCCCTATGTGCAGTCGACCGGCTTCTACCGCAACAAGGCGAAGCACATCGTGGCCGCCTCCCGCCTGCTGATGGAACGCCACGGCGGCGAAGTGCCGGCGTCGATGGAGGAACTGCTGCCCCTGCCGGGGGTGGCCCGCAAGACCGCCAACGTGGTGCTGGCCCACGCGTTCGGCATCAATGCCGGCGTCACCGTCGACACCCATGTGAAGCGGCTGGCCAACCGCCTGGGCCTTACCCGCCACAGCGACCCGAAGCGGATCGAACCGGATCTGATGAAGCTGGTGCCACGGCCGCAGTGGGAGACCCTCTCGATCCGGCTGATCTTCCATGGCCGGGCGGTCTGCGTGGCCCGCAAACCCCGCTGCGCCGGCTGCGGCCTGGCCGATCTCTGCCCCAGCCACCCGGGCCCCTGACCCAAGGTGGCCAGCCCACACGGTATGGTGGCAGGCTGAAGTTTCCTCCTCCTCCGGCCGCATGGCGAAGAAGTCGATGATCGCGCGTGACGTGAAGCGCCGCAAGATCGTGGAGCGCTTCGCAGCGCGCCGTGCCGCCCTCAAGGAGGCCTTCGATGCGGCCGGCGATCCGATGGAGCGCCTCGAGATCCACCGCAAGCTGCAGTCGCTGCCCCGCAACAGCGCCCCCAACCGCATCCGCAACCGCTGCTGGGCCACCGGCAAACCCCGCGGCTACTACCGCGATTTCGGCCTCTGCCGCAACCAGCTGCGCGAGCGCGCCCACAAGGGTGAGCTGCCCGGGGTGGTCAAGTCCAGCTGGTGAGCCGGGGGCTTCGGCCCTTTCACCGAAACGGCTTTGAGCAGCAGCAGGCGCCCCGCGAGGGCGCCTTCTTCATGGCCCGGAAGGGCGGATGCGAGAATGGTCGGCGACAACAAAACGGACATAACGCCCAGTGCAAGGACACACTCAGTCGATCTCCTTCGATGGTCGGGAGATCCGGCTGACCAGCGGCCGATTTGCGCCCCAGGCCGGGGGCTCAGTGATGGTGGAATGCGGTGATACGGCAATTCTGGTCACCGCCACCCGCTCGAAGGGCCGGGAGGGCATCGATTTCCTGCCCCTGATCTGCGATTACGAAGAGCGCCTCTACGCTGCCGGTCGTATCCCCGGCAGCTTCTTTCGGCGTGAGGCCCGCCCCCCCGAGCGGGCCATCCTCACCTGCCGCCTGATCGACCGGCCGATGCGGCCCCTGTTTCCGGGCTGGCTGCGGGACGACCTGCAGATCGTCGCCACCTGCATGTCCCTCGATGAGCGGGTTCCCCCCGACGTGCTCGCCGTGACCGGCGCCTCGATGGCCACCCTGCTGGCGAAGATCCCCTTCATGGGCCCCATGGCCGCCGTGCGCGTGGGCCTGCTGGGTGACGACTTCGTGCTCAACCCCAGCTTCCGGGAGATCGAGCGCAGCGAGCTCGACCTGGTGGTGGCCGGCACCCCCTCCGGCGTGGTGATGGTGGAAGCGGGTGCCAACCAGCTGCCCGAACAGGATGTGATCGAGGCGATCGACTTCGGCTACGAAGCCGTGGGCGAGCTGATCCGCGCCCAGCTGGCCCTGCTCAAGGAGCTGGGCATCGAGCAGGTTCTGCCGGAAGAGCGCAGCGACGATCCCACCCTGCCCAGCTTCCTGGAGAAGGAATGCGCCCAGGGCATCAGTGAGGTGCTCAAGCACTTCGAGCAGACCAAGGCCGAACGCGACGAGAAGCTCGACGCCATCAAGGCCGAGGTGGGCGAGAAGATCGCCGCCCTCAACGGGGAGGATCCGATCAAGGTGGCCGTGAGCAGCAACAGCAAGCTGCTGGGCAACTCCTACAAGAGCCTCACCAAGAAGCTGATGCGTCAGCAGATCGTTGTCGAAGGCAAGCGGGTGGATGGCCGCAACCTCGATGAGGTGCGCCCGATTCAAGCGGCTGTGAGTGTGCTGCCCAAGCGCGTGCATGGCTCGGGCCTCTTCCAGCGTGGGCTCACCCAGGTGCTCTCCTGCGCCACCCTCGGCACCCCGAGCGATGCCCAGGAGATGGACGATCTCAACCCCATCAGCGAGAAGACCTACCTGCACCACTACAACTTCCCCCCCTACTCGGTGGGTGAGACCCGCCCGATGCGCTCCCCCGGTCGCCGCGAGATCGGCCACGGCGCCCTGGCCGAGCGGGCCCTGATCCCCGTGTTGCCCTCCAAGGAGAGCTTCCCCTACGTGCTGCGGGTGGTGTCGGAGTGCCTCAGCTCCAACGGCTCCACCTCGATGGGCTCGGTCTGCGGCAGCACCCTGGCCCTGATGGACGCCGGCGTGCCCCTGGCCGCCCCCGTGAGCGGCGCCGCCATGGGCCTGATCAAGGAGGGCGAGGAGGTGCGCATCCTCACCGACATCCAGGGCATCGAGGACTTCCTCGGCGACATGGACTTCAAGGTGGCCGGCACCGAGAAGGGCATCACCGCCCTGCAGATGGACATGAAGATCTCCGGCCTGGCCGTCAAGACCGTCGCCGACGCGATCAACCAGGCCCGTCCGGCCCGGCTGCACATCCTCGGCAAGATGCTCGAGGCCATCGACAAGCCCCGGGACACCCTCTCCCCCCACGCCCCGCGCCTGCTCAGCTTCCGCATCGATCCGGAACTGATCGGCACCGTGATCGGCCCCGGCGGCCGCACCATCAAGGGCATCACCGAGCGCACCAACACCAAGATCGACATCGAGGACGGCGGCATCGTCACGATCGCCAGCCATGATGGCGCCGCCGCCGAAGAGGCCCAGCGCATCATCGAGGGCCTCACCCGTCGCGTCAGCGAAGGGGAAGTCTTCAATGGTTCGGTCACCCGGGTGATCCCGATCGGTGCCTTCGTGGAGATCCTGCCCGGCAAGGAGGGGATGATCCACATCTCCCAGCTGTCCGAATCGCGGGTCGAGAAGGTCGAAGACGTCGTCAACGTCGGCGACCAGGTGACGGTGCGGGTGCGGGAGATCGACAACCGCGGCCGCATCAACCTGACCCTGCGGGGCGTGGAGCAGCAGGAGCCGGCGGCGGTCTGATCGGCACGGGGCCTGGCCAGCCGGCCATGCCCTCACACCGCGAAGCCGGGATCGATCGTCTCCAACGCTCTAGCGGCACGGCGGCAGATCTCGGCATGGGCCGGGCCGTTGCTGGCGATCAGGCAGCCGGCCTGGCGCACATCGCCCGTGTTGTATTGAAGTGGCTGGCCGTCGGCATGGTCGAAGCCGCCACCGGCGGCCCGCAGCACCGCTTCCGGCGCCGCCATGTCCCAGTCCTTCGGGGCACTGCGCCCCGACAGGGAGATGTAGAGGTCGGCCTCGCCCCGCAGGATCGTGGCCACCTTGCCGCCGACACTGCCGATCGCCAGGCTTCGGGCGGGTCGCAGGTCGGCCAGCAGCTGCTCCAGGCGGTCGTCGCGATGGTTGCGGCTGGCCACCAGCACCAGATCCTCGCTGCGGCCGCTCAGGGCAGGGGCGAAACACTCACCGGCCCGGTTCTCCCGCCAGGCCTCCCCCGCCCCGGTCGCGGCCCCCCCGGCGCCCAGCAGTCCAAACCAGAGCTCCTCAGGCTCCGGCAGCAGCACCACCCCCAGCACCGGCCGCTGGCCATGCACCAGCGCCAGATGGACGGCGTACTCCCCGGTGCCCTGGAGGAAATCCTTGGTGCCATCGAGGGGATCGAGGATCCACAGCCATTCGGCGTCCAGCGGCTGGCCCGGCACCAGCACCTGGGCGGCGGTCTCCTCGCTCAGCAGGGTCCAGCCGGCGGCCGGGAAGGCCGCCGCCAGGCCATCGAGCAGCCAGCGGTTCACGGCCAGATCCGCCGCCGACACCGGCCCTTCGCCGCCATGGTCGACGCTCAGGGCCGGCGGGAAGCCGTAGGGGGGCACCTCGCCGCGGGCGTAGGCCCGCAGGATGTCGGCGGCCCCCCAGGCCAGCCGGCGCAGCTCCGCCAGCAGGGGTTCGCAGCCGATGCCGTCGGGCAGGGCGAAGGGAGACGGCATCATGGGAACGGGAAACAGGCATTGTGCAGGAACCGGTGCAGGAGCACGAACCCGCCGCCGGCGTCCTCTATCTGGTGGGCACCCCCATCGGCAACCTGGACGACCTCTCGCCCCGGGCCCGGCGGGTGCTGGCGGGGGCCAGCCGGGTCGCCTGCGAGGACACCCGCCGCAGCGGCCTGCTGCTGCACCACCTCGGCATCCGGGCACCGCTGCTGAGTTTCCACCAGCACAACCAGACGGCCCGCATCCCCCAGCTGCTGGCGGCCCTGGAGGCGGGCGAGGCGATCGCCCTGATCAGCGATGCCGGCCTGCCGGGGGTGTCGGATCCGGGTCAGGAGCTGGCGGCCGCCGCCCGCGCCGCCGGCCGCCAGGTGATCTGCATCCCCGGCCCCAGCGCCGTCACCACCGCCCTGGTGAGCAGCGGCCTGCCGTCGGGCCGCTTCTGCTTCGAGGGGTTCCTGCCGCCGAAGGGCGGCCCCCGGCGCCAGCGACTGGAGGCCCTGGCCGGCGAGGAGCGCACCATCGTGCTGTTCGAAGCCCCCCACCGGCTGCTGGCCCTGCTCGAAGATTTGCTGGCGGTGCTCGGCGACCGGCCCCTGCAGGTGGCCCGGGAGCTCACCAAGCGCCACGAGGAGCAGGTGGGCCCCAGCGTGGCGGCGGCCCTGGCCCATTTCCAGCGCACCCCGCCCCAGGGGGAATGCACCCTGGTGCTGGGAGGTGCCCCGCCGGTGGAGGCCCCCGTCTGGGACGAGGCCGACCTGCGCCGCTCCCTCGATGCGCTGGTGGCGGGTGGCCTCAGCAACCGGGAGGCCGCCCGCAGCCTGGCGCTCAGCAGCGGCCACAGCCGCCGGGATCTCTATGCCCTGCTGCACCGCGAGCCGTCAGACTGAAGGATCTGCTCCTGCGACGCCCCGATGCTTCTGCGCCTGCGCCTCCTGTGCGGCAGCCTGCTGGGCGGCAGCCTGCTGCTGGCCCTGCTCTGCCTCGGGGCCCAGAACCTGGAGGAGCGACCCCAACTGCGTTTCGGCTTCGCCCGCAGCGCCCCGTTGCCGGCCGGCTTCATCGTGGGCGTGGCCCTGGTGCTTGGGGTGATCAGCGGCGGCGCCAGCGCTGCCCTGCTGCTGCCCGGAAACGCCCCCGCCGACGAGGGCTGAAGCCTCAGCTGCCCGGCAGGGCGTAGAGGGCTCCCTCGATCACCACCCGGCTGATGCCCTGGGCCAGCAGGTAGGGGGCCGTGAGCTCGAACACCTTGAGGTCGGGCACCTTGATCACCCTCTGGGTGCGGCCGCACTGGCGCTTGGCCTGGCGGGGGTTGAGAAACACCACCAGCGCCTGGCGCTCCAGCTCGGCGGCGGGAAGCCGGCCCAGCTCGGGAAACTCGCTCAGCGGCCGCGCCTGCAGCTCCACCGTCTTGTCGACCAGCATGTAGGCGCTGGCGGGCAGGGTGGCGGCCACCAGGGGCTGGAGCCGCCCTGCACCAGCGGCCGAGGCGCTGTCGTCGAGCAGCACCACGGGGATCGGCTGGAACGGGTTGATCTCCTCCTCGTCGCCGTCGTCGCTGGTCAGCAGGTCGTCGTCATCGGCGCCGAAATCGTCGGCATCCTCGATGGCGAGGACCGCGGGGCCGTCCTCCGCCTCCATCTCAGCCCTCACCGGGGCTTGCACGGACAGGCGCCGAGGGGGATCGGGCAACACCTTGCGCACCGGTGCGGGCGTGGGCGCGATGTCGGGCTCAGGCTCGGGCTCCTCGAGGGCAAGGGCCTCCGTGAGTTCCTGGGTGGGTTTCAGGGCCGGCGGCTCTGGGGCGGGTTCGGGACTGCTAATCACCAGGGCCGTCTGCAGGGCCTCCGGGGTCTCGGCCGCCTCCACCGACGGCCGGCTGCGCCGGCGCGAGCGCTCGGCCTTGAGTTGCTCATACGCCTCATCCCCCAACTCCGTGCGTACCACACGGATGACCGTGTTGGGGCTGCAGCCGAATCGTTCCGCAAGCTCCTGGCTGCTGGACCCCTCCCGGAAGCGCCCAACCAGTTCGGTTTTCTGGCTGTCGCTGAGCCGGGTGGCGGCCATGGAACGGTTCAAGCGCGGTTGCCCACTGTACGGGTGGCTACCGGAGTGGCCTGGCCGCGGAACGCTGCCACAATGCCCATCGTGCTCCCTTAGCTCAGCTGGATAGAGCAGCTGCCTTCTAAGCAGCCGGTCGATGGTTCGAATCCATCAGGGGGCGTTGGGGCAAAAGCCAGTCCCAGACTGGAAAAGCCGAGTCAGGAGGGGGCCTCTCAGGAGGGGGCCCCAGTACCTGTCATGGGTCCAGAAAGCCCCCGAAAACCCCAGTAGATGCCAAACTTTTACCCAGATTTCCACCCGGGGTAAAAGCCATGGCCCAGCCCCCCTGGCTGAGGAACCTGTCCGGCGGCTTCAAGGCCCACCGGCTGGGCCGCCCAGGGTGGTTCCTGCAGGTGCATCGGGACCGCCTGCGGCTGGTGAGCGCCGAGCTACCGCCGCGGCCAGGGGAGCCCCTCGAAGCGGTGGCCACCCAGCGAGCCTTCACCCTCACCGCGCCTCCAGGGCCAGCCACTGCCGCCGCGGCCCTGACCGAAGCCTGCGCCGTGTTCGATGCCGTCATGGCCGGCACCTGGACCTGGCCCGATCCGACCGCCATCCCTGCAGGCGACGACCCCGGGCACCTGCAGCCCGAGCACCTGCAGCGGCTGATCGCGCAGCTCAGGGCCAGGGTGGTGGGGGAGCAGATGGGCGCTCGCACGTGGCAGCGCACCTGGAGCCCGTACCTGGGGCGGCTGGTGGCCGCGGCAGGGGAGCGCCGTTGGCCTGACGATGAAGCCTTCCTGGCCGCCTTCCTGCGGGGCTGGCCGGCGAACAGTCGCGCCAGGCAGATGGCCTACGACCGGGGCCGCCGGCTGTGGAAGGAAGCGGGCTGGAGCTGGCCGGAGGAGCTGGCCACCCTGCGGGGCAACGGCAAGGCCGCCGCCGACCCCGAGGGGGTGCGCTCGATCACTGATGCCGAAATCGAGCAACTCCGGGCCGCGATCCACCGGAGCAAACTCACCCCCGCCGATCTGGTGGCGTGGGATGCCCTGATCGTGTTCGGTCTCCGGCCCCAGGAGCTGATCGGCCTGGAGCTGAAAGGTGCCGCTGGAGGCCAGCCGGTGGCGATCGTCACCCGCTCGAAGGTCAGCAGCAAGGG
Source organism: Synechococcus sp. UW140 (assembly GCA_943372935.1). GTDB lineage: Bacteria > Cyanobacteriota > Cyanobacteriia > PCC-6307 > Cyanobiaceae > Cyanobium. The sequence continues at coordinate 13,935 of CALSAP010000029.1, read as the reverse complement.
AGCGACCCGGCCGCGGCAGGTGCCGGCGGTGCCTCCCGTCGACTGGCCCCTCGACTGCTTCGGGCTGCTGGGGCGGTGGAAGGCGCACGGGCTGCCGAGCTGGAGCCAGACGGCGGCCAGCCCGGGGGAGCGGATGACGAAGCAACTCCGCCGCCTCCACATGCCGGCGGACGTGAGCAGCTACGCCACCCGCCACGCCTTCGCCCTGCGGCTGGGCCTCGACCTGGGGCTGCATGTCAGGGAGGCCGCCGAGCTGATGGGGCACAGCCCAGCGGTCCACCTGGCCACCTATGGCCGACGCCTGGATGGGCCGGCCCTCCAGGGGAAGGTGGCCGAACTGGTGAAACTACGCGCCGGAAATTGACGCTACGCGAAGAGAAGCGAACGCTATGCGTCGGAAAGGGAGAGCTACGCGTCGAAAAGGTAGAGCTACGCGGCAAGGTTCAAAATATCTTTCCGTGCGTATTCCTGATCTGACCGCGTAGAACCGTTGCCCTGATTGCGTTCTGTCGGTTGAGGCCCAATCGGGCAAGAATGAGCTTCTCGGAAGGGCGTTACAGGGGCGCAGTTACCCGTTAGGTTGATTGCAGGGCACGGCTACGTGGCCCCTTCGGACATCACTTCCCTTCCCCCTCAATCATGATTTTCACCGCCACCACTGGTGACGTGCGGGATACCCTGCGCGTCAGTAAAAACACCCTCTCCCGGATGCGTGCTGATGGGATCTTTCGCCCCGGAGTGCATTTTGTTGCACTGGGAACCGGCAGCCTGAGGGCGAGTCTCCGATGGAATCTCGCCGCCGTCGAGGCCACCTTGCAGAAACGCTCCAAGCAGATGGGGGCGCCCAAGCACGACAAACACGGCCTGGCGCGGGAGAGAGCGGAAGCCGTCGCGTGAGCAGACAGAAGAAGACCCCAGGTGCGGCAAACACCTGAGGTCTTGGTTCCTCTGGAAACGGCCGAGGTGGCCGACTCAATCCCCCCTCTTTAAGGAAATCAAGCTCCCCCCATTATGGCCCATCATTCACCACAGACCCCAGGCCCGGGGTCTTCAGTAAGTAATCCTACTCAGCCGGCGGCTGCCGCCGGTTCGCACCAGTCCTTCGAGGACCTCCGCCGGATTGTCGGCAAGCTCCCCTCAGGTGATCCGCTCCGCGATGCGTACCTGACGGCGGAGATCGCCTGCCAGTGCCTCTGCCGCCTTCACGGGGACCGCGCCTGGCTCGCTGCCCTCGCGATCGACGAAGGCTCTCGCAGGCAACTGGCGCGCCTGCTGGAGCGAGGCCACGACGCTACCCAGCACCTGGCAAACGACCTATGGCACTACGCCCCTGAGGCCCCCCAGGCCCTGGCCGGTGCCAGCGAGGTGGCCCGATGACCGCGCCGCTTCAGCGTTCCACCCGCCACAAGCGGGTGGCATGGACCGCCGAGCACCAGCAGCGAGCCGAGGATCTGAGGGCTCAGGTGCTGAGCTACCAGGCGATCGGGGAGGCGCTGGGATTCAGCCACTCCATGATCATCTACCGGCTGGAGCCTGCGGCGGCGGAGAAGAACCGAGAAGCCTGCCGCCGCTACCAAGCATCGAAACCCAAAGCGGAACCGAAACCCCGCCGCCCCCGGAGGGGCTGGGGCGAAGAAGACCAGCGCCGCTCTGAAGAGCTACGGGCGCAGGGGGCGACCTACCACGCAATCGGCGATGCGCTGGGCCGCGATGGGAGCACGATTCGCCGGAGGCTAATCCCTAAGGCGGCGGAGAGCATGCGCGAGCGGATTCGTCGCTGGCGTGGAGAGAACCCGGAGAGTGCCCGCGAAGCCTGCCGCCACTGGCGCAATGCGAATCCTGAGAAGGCCCGCGCAAACTCGACCCGCTGGCACAGAGAAAACCCGAGCAAGGCCCGCGATAACAACCGCCGCCGCAAGTCGCTAATACGCGCCGGCCGAAAGGCTTCACTGGTGCCGCTCACCCTCCAGCAGAAAGGCGAACGATTCGCCATGTTCGGTGATCGTTGCGCCTATTGCGGATCGAGGCCGAAAGCCCCCCTCACTGTCGATCACGTGCTGGCCCTGTCGAAGGGCGGATTGGATGAAGCGGCGAACGTCATTCCCGCCTGTGGCCGCTGCAACAAAAGCAAGAACGATTCACCGGTGGAGGCATGGTTTCGTCGCCAGCCGTTCTTCACCGAGGCCCGCTGGAAGCTGATCCGCCGTCATGCGCCGGCCGCTGCTGGTGGTCAGCCATCGCTGGCCCTGGCCGCCGCCACCGCCCAGCAGGGGGGCCGGCCATGACCGCCACCATTCCCACCGGGTCGCTCCCTGATTGGCGCGATTCGCTCCCCCTGCTGGACGGGCTCCCACTGCTTCCCTGTGGTGCTGGCGACAAGGGGAAGGCCCCTCTGGACCCAGCGACGGGGGGGCTCCTGACTGGCTGGCAGCAGGCCGCCTACAGCCCCGAGCAGATCAAGGAGATGAATGGGGTCGTGCTCTGCTGTGGGACACGCTGTGGCCCTGATGCTGGCGGGCTACTGGTCCTGGATCTGGACGGTGCGAGTGCCATCGAGGCGGTGCGCCAGGTGGGTTACGACCCCTCCACTTCCACGACCTGGAAGATCAACCGGACCACCGCCCCTGATCGCCTGAAGCTGGCGTTTCGGGTGCCGACTGAATGCTGGCCCCTGTTCATCAAGGGGAAGGCCAAGCGGATCACCAAGTCGGCCAAGGTCGAGCCCATCACCGAGAAGGATGAGCAGCTAGAGGCGTTCTGGAGCAGCGGGCAGGTGATCCTGCTGGGGCTCCACAAAGAGACCGGTGGCCAGTACGAGTGGGCTGGCCTCCCTGCCGATGCCGCCCCCCTGGCGCCAGGCCACATCCTCTGGCCCCTGGTGCTCGACCTGCTGGGCGATGCCAAGCCGGCCCCGGCGACCCCGACCATCCCGCCGGCAGCGGCGAATCATCCTGGCCTCGCCTCTGGTGTCGCTGCCGATGATCTGACCCGTGCCCGTGATGCGCTGCGATTCCTCTGCCCAGACGGCTACGACGAATGGATCAAGTACGGGATTTGCCTGCACGACATCGACCCCACCGCCGGGCTGGCGGTCTGGGATGAATGGAGCCGGGGCAGCACGAAGTACAAGGGGCTCCGCGATCTGGAGGCCCACTGGAAGACCTTCAAGGCTGGCGGCTACGGCGGCGGTGCCCTGTTCAAGGCGGCCCGCACCGCCGGGTGGGTTGATCCCTACCGGACCAGTGGGAAACAGGAACCACCGCCGGGATGCTTCGGTCCTGAGCCTGAGCCGCCGACATCGAACGGCAGCGGCCACCAGCAGGCATGGGAGCCCCCGGCAGCGGCTGTGGATGCCGAGGAGCAGGCGGCGCAGGCAGCGGCGACCGAAGACCTGCTGGCCGCCGGCCGTGAGCCCATCACCTTGGCCGACGTGCTGCCCGCCGGGCTGGCCGGTCCGTTGACCGAACGCGCGGCCGCGTTCCCGTGCGATCCGATGGCGTTTCTGCTGCCGTTGCTGTGCGCCATCGCTTCGGTGGTCGGTGATCGGATGGTCGTGAAGGTCAAGGAAACCTGGAAGGAGCCGTTCGTTCTATGGGGTGCCACCGTGATGCCTGCGTCTTCGCTGAAATCACCGATAGCGGGGGTGATACAAAGCGCCCTCGCGAAGTGGCAGGCCGACATAGCGAAGCAGCACAAGGCAGAAAAGAAACTATGGGGCGACGATAGAAACCGCGTTGCCCTCGCTGCCGACGCTGCCGCGTTGAAAGAATGGGAGGCCGAGAATCCGCCGCCGCCACCCGGTCGGCAACTGTTCATCGTTGACGCGACGCTAGAGAAGATTGGGCAATTCCTAGGGCAAGGCAACACCCCCGGCATGGTCGCGTTTCACGATGAATTGTCCCTCTGGTTTCAGCAACTGAAACGCGGCAAGGATGCGATGGATCAGCAAGGCAACTGGCTGTCTATGTGGACCGGCGGCCTGCTGAAGGTGGATCGCATCGGCAGGGAATCCGTCTACGTGCCACGCACGGCGCAATCTGTCTACGGCCTGGCAACCGTGGCCGGCCTGGCGAACATCCGCCAGAGCAAGCGAGGAAACAGCGAGCACGGGGATGCAGACGGCCTCTGGGCGCGCTTCCTGATCTGGCAGCCGGACGACGTTCCCTTTCGTTTCAACCGCCTGGACAGGTGCGTAAAGGACCTTCTGCTGGACCTGTTCCGCAGCCGGATCGACGCGAAGCTCCCCGCCCCTGAGGAGGCCCCCGAGCAGCCGTCCTTCCTCGCCCTCTCCGATGAGGCTGTGGCCTTCATGGAGCCCCACTGGAACGCATGGGACGACGAAGCACGGCAGACCACGGAAGAACGCGGCCAGTGGATCGGGAAGCTTCGTGGCCAAAGCGTCCGGCTCGCCGGGCTCCTCCAAGTGCTGGACCGCGCGAGTAAGGATCTGCCGCTGCTGGATGACATCAGCGAGGAGATGGGGCGGCGGGCTATCCGGTTGTCCTACGCCCTGCTGAATCAATACGACCTGCTCTGCCCGAAGGTCGGCGGCGACACGGGCGACCTCGACCCGGCGGTGGCGAAGCTGCTGGTTCTTGGCATGGGCTGGCGCCGCGCCCACGGGGCGGCGCCAGTGCCGTCAGAGAAGCTCCGCAACTGGGGGCTGCCCAGCCGCGTGGCCACCGCCAAGGAGCGCCGGGACTGGTTGTGCTCTGTGCTCCCGCCGGACGGCTCCAGGGGGGTGTTGCACATGACGGCGAAAAGCTTCGAGTGGGTGCCCCCGAAATGACCACTCAGCACCCTGCGCGAGCTTTTTCGCTGTGCACCACAGCGTTTTCGGCGACTACTCGCGCAACTCGCGCAAGCCTGCGCGAGCTTTTTCCGAGTCATACCAGCCAGTCTCGGCAACTCGCGCAACTCGCGCAACCCTCTAAAAAACCATTTGGTCTTCTCTCTCTCTTTCTGAGCAGGGGGGAGGGCGGGATTCCTTCTCTCCAGAAAAAGTGCGCGAGTTGCGCGAGTTGCCCCAAACCGCTGTGGTGCACAGCGAAAAAGCTCGCGAAAACCTGCGCGAGTTGTGCGCGAGTTGCGCGAGTTGCCCAGCCAGGCCCCGCCGCCGCCTGGTGGTCGCCGATCCGGCCGCCGCCCGAGGCCATGCCGCCTCTCCAGCTTCATCCCCTCAATCCCAACCCTTCCCATGACCACCGACAACAGCAACGCTCCGGCGCCCCCGCGCTGGGAGCCGTGGGGCTCGCAGCAGAGCCGCGACGCCTACCTGGACTGGTTCACCTCCGGAGGCGAAAGCCTTGACGCGAGTGTGAGCAGCTACTGGGCCGGTCACGTCGTGGCCATCATCCCCGCCCTGTCTCCAGCAGCGCAGGCCCTGCGGCCGTTCCTCTCGGATGCGGACTGCTTCCGTCTGGACCGGAGCGAAAACGGCGGCGCCCTGGTTCGTGCGTTCGCCCTGGCGCCTGGCGTGGTGATCGGCGAGCTGGCGCCCGGGGAGGACCTGGAGATCGTGATCGACGGTGCCCGGCCATGACCAGGCACACCCTCCCGCCTGATATCTGCGATGCCCTCCAGATGTTGGCCGACGCCGCCGGCGAGCGGGCCTACTACGCACTGTTCCCCAACGGCGAGTACCTGCTCACGAACGTTCCCGCCATGACCGACGGCTACGCGCAGCTATGGACCTTCCCGCCATCGGAGAAGAAGAAGCCCCCACGTGGTTTCGGTAGCTGACCCCTCTCCCATCACCCCCTCGAACCCATGACCGCCGCCACCCGCAACAGCTCGCCAGCCCTGGCGCGCCCCGGCAAGGCCCGGAGCGTCGAGCTGTGGACCGCACCAGCCCCCAAGGCCGAGAAGCCACCGCTACAGGTGGTGAAGGTGCAGCCAGCCGACACCAAGCCGGAGCCCCGCTCCGCTGCCCCAGCAGCGGCCTCCAGCCCGCCAGCCGCATCATCGACCGCCAAGGCGGCCAGACCCGCCCCTGAGCCGGCCCAGGCCGCCCCTGTGCGGGCTGCTGTCCGGGTGCTGCCAGTCCGCCAGGACCGGCCACCCTCGATCAGCCTGCATGACCTCACCGATGCCGACGCCCTGCTGGCACTGGACCGGGCCGCCGTGGAGCGACTGAGCATCGAGGCCACCCTCCGTCTGGGTGCCGCCAAGCGGCGCCGCAGCAAGCTGCTGAACGCCTCGCCCCCTGAGCCCGCCGCTGTGCTGGAGCTGAATGGGGAGATCGCCCAACTAGGTGCCCTGGTCAGCGTGCTCATGGGCCGCCGCCGCACCCTGCGGATTCGCCATCGAGTGGCGCTGGGTTGCGTCCCCGAGCGATCCGAGGCCATCGCCCTGGCGGTGGACAGCCTCATCGACGGGCACCTGTACCGCCGGATACAGGCCGAAGCCGATCGGCTGCTGAAGCAGGCCGCCACCGATCTGGAGCAGGGGGAGCAGGGAGGGCCGCCGCCTCTCGATCTGCCGGAGGTCTGAGGGCGCATGCAACTCGCCGAACTGCGGCGATTGACGGGTCCGCCCTGGATGCTTCCGACTGAGCCCCTCAGCATCACAGCGGAACTGTCAGACCAGCCTTATCGCCCTACCTGACGTTGTTCGCTGCTAGGTATATCAACTGGGGTGACCCGGCTAGACGCTGAAGTGCAGCGAATGGTATGCACCGCTGACACCTAGAGATCTTTCCCTTAACCTGATCTCTCTTGCGATTGCAACCCGTAGATGGGGAGCCTTGAGCGGATACAAGCTTTAATTTCGGTACAGCGATTAGAGCTGCAACGCCGCCGAGAACGATCGTCCGAACTGAGGAATCAGCTATCCCAGGTGAGAGCGCAAATCAGCGCCGGCGCCACCTGGGCCACCCTCAACGAAGAAAGCGACTGAGGGGGAGCCGATTGCTGGGGGGAAACCGGCCTCCTGACGGCCAGCCCTTCCGCCTCCCCACTTCAGCCAAGCCAGGCACAGGAGGATGGCCACCTCCAGGGCCATGGCCGCCCTGGTGCCACTCGAAGCGGCCGCCGTGCTGCTGGTGGCCCTGGCTTGGCCTGGTGGCCTGCAGACCTGTACCCCGGAACGGATCGCCGCCACGCTTTAACCGGGGGAGGCGCTGGCCGGCCTCCACGGCATCGACCCCCCCCTGCCCCCTGGTTCGCGCCATGGGGGCTTCCTGCTGCTGGGGGGTGCGGATCAACAGGGGGTACATCCCTGCCACCCCCTGGCCCTGTCCCATGGCCCAGCTATGCCGCAGCCATGCCCGCCACCAGCACCCCGCCAGCAGCCCTCAGGGCGCCCGGGACGCCAGCCCATCCGATACACCGGCGCAGCCCTCAGGCCCTGCCACAGCCCGCCCCAGCCCACGCTCAGCAGCCTCAGTCGCAGCAGCACCAGCAGACGACTCAGCCCTGAGGTGTCAGCACCACCAGGCCGAGGCAGGCCACGGCACGGCAGCCCGAGGCCATCGCCAGCCCCGCTCCACTGAGCCCCGCCCCCCAGCCACCAGCCCGAGGCAGACCACAGCAGACCGAGCAACGCCCACCGTCTCCACTCCCCCTCTCCACTCCTCCCGCGCGTGAGGTGATGTGATCGCCTCAATCTGTTCATTGTTCACTTCATCGCAGACAGGGAAGATGAGGCCAAAAGTATTCCTTCGTTTGATACATCCCCACCCACTGATGCGTAGGGCGGGAGGGAGGGCTACACCCCCGGGGGCGATTTCGGGTCCTTCCTGGGGATATACCTCACGCGGCCGCCTGGTCGCAGGTTTCCTCCAGACTCAGCCCGTCGCGACTGTCCTCACGGGGGCAGACTTCTGGGGTTTCGACATACGTTCCCCCAGGCCCCCCACCCATCGCGGGGCAGGTTTTGCCTGCGAAAGGCGCAAGCGGATAGACTACCTGCACCTGAGATTTTGCTCATTATGGCTCTACTTAATCGCAAGGATGCGGCGCAGTTACTTGGGATTTCCGAGAGATCGCTTGGCCGGCAGCGAGACGCACTGGTGGCCCTGGGAGCGGCGAAGGTGCAGGGAGGCGTCACCTTGTACGAAAGCGATGGCCTGGCCGCTGCCTACGTGGCCTGCGCTGGACTCCAGGCCGGTAACGCCGACACGATCGAGCGGTTGCATCGGCTGGCCGAGGCGGAGAGCCCCACCCGCCAACAGGTGCCCGACGACGCTCTGGAGGACGACATCCCCGAGCCAGATCGCATCCCCCCTTGGGCGGAGTCGCGGGCGGCCCGCGAATACTGGCTTTCAGAGAAGGCACGCCTGGAGGTTCGGCGGGCGAGAGGGGAGCTAGTCACCGTGGCGAGGGTGAAAAGCAACATGTTCGAACTGTTCCGCCTTCTGCGCGATTCTCTCCAGCGGATCGCCGTGTTAGCGCCCCCCGAACTGAAACGCGGCGGGTGCGACATCGGTGCAATGGGGATGGTGTTGCAGCGGATGATCACCGAGATCCTCTCCGAGACCGCGAAGGAAGGCGATCGGCGGATGGGGGAGATCGCGCGGGCGGAACGGGAGGCGGCCGCGAAATGACGCTCCTCCCACTGGACTTCACCGACGATTTCGGGGACATCTTCCTGGCGGCCCTCGCCCCGGACCCGCCGGAGGCCGAGCCGCCGGCTGACCCTGGGATGGCGGACGTTCACCGCGCCGTGGCGGAGATCGTGGAGCGTCTGGCGGAGATCGAGCACCGGCTGGCTTATCTGACCGAGAGGCTCACGCCACCGGCTGTGGCGGATCTGTAGGGGCGGCCCGGCGCCCCCCCACCTGCTGAAAGCCCCCTAAGGGCCGCAAAGCCCCACTAAGGCCCGCTTTTTCTACCCGTTTCTTACCCAAAGGCTGGAGGGGGCACCCAGAAAGCCAGTCATAACAGCGGCTCTCAGGCCCGGCTATCCGCCTTCTAAGCAGCCGGTCGATGGTTCGAATCCATCAGGGGGCGTTGGTGGAAAAATCCCGGCTTCTCGGCCCCATCATGGGGATCTGAGCGGATGGGAGGCGAGGTGGCCATGAACCACACCATGGGGCGCCTCAGCCTGGTGCTGCTGGCGGGATGGCTCTGCTGCCTGGTGGCCTTCCGGCTGGTCGGATCAACCGTGGACAGCAAAGGCGTGCTGCACGAGCCCTTCGGCCTGCTGCCGATCGGTTGGTTGCTCGCTGGTGCGGGCGCGGCCACCGGGGGCGTCGCCATCGTCCGCCGCCAACCCCCACGGCAACCCTGAGCTGAGCTGAACAGGCGTTCGCCATGTCCACCTGTGGAGCCAGCCAGGATCCGGCACTCACCCATCTGGCGGTGAGCGGCTACCGCTCTCTGCAGCAGCTGACCCTGCCGCTGGGGAGTCTGACCCTGGTGAGCGGCGCCAACGGCTGCGGCAAGAGCAACCTCTACCGCTCCCTGAGCCTGGTCGCCGCCGCCGCCCGGGGCGATCTGGTGGCCGCCCTGGCGGCCGAAGGGGGGCTGCCGGCGGTGTTCTGGGCCGGGCCGGTGAAGACCACCTCAGCGGCGCGGTTGCGGCTCGGCATCGCCGGGGACACCCTCTCCTATGCGATCGAACTGGGATACAGGGCCGATGACATCACCAGCGCCTTCGTGCTCGATCCGGAGATCAAGCGGGAATGGATCTGGTCCGGCGGCCCCTTCCATCCCCGCAGCCTGCTGGTGCAGCGCACGGGAGCTGTGGTGGAGCGCTGCGGCGATGGTCGCCAGGTGCCCCTGGCGCTGGAGGTATCGCCCCACGACAGCCTGTTCACCGCCGTCTCCGATCCGATCGAAGCCCCGGAGGTGTTCCAGCTGCGGCGCACGATCCTGAGCTGGCGCTTCTACGACAGCTTCCGCACCGACCGGCTGGCCCCCGCCCGCCGTGGTCGTCTCGCCACCCGCACCTCCTCCCTGGCGGCCGACGGGGGCGACCTGGCCGCCGCCGTGCAGACGATCCTGGAGATCGGCGACGCCACGGGCCTGCAGAGCGCCATCGCCGATGCGTTTCCCGGCTGCCGACTGACAGTGGACACCTCCCAGCCGCTGTTCAGGCTGCAGTTGCAACAGCCGGGGCTGCTGCGGCCCCTTGAGGCCGCGGAGCTGTCCGACGGCACGCTGCGCTACCTGCTGCTGGCGGCGGCCTTGTTCAGCCCGAGGCTGCCGCCCCTGCTCGTGCTCAACGAACCGGAGAACAGCCTCCACCCAGAGCTGCTGGCACCCCTGGCCCGCCTGATCACCACGGTCGCGGACCGCACCCAGATCTGGGTGGTGGCCCATGCCGAAGCCCTGATCGACGCCCTGCAGGCCGGCGATGGCTGCCGCCCGCTGCGGCTGGAGCGGCAGCTGGGGGCCACGGTGCTGCCCGGCCAGACCGTGCTGGAGCGGGCGGCCTGGCGCTGGCCCGCCTGACGGTCGCGTCAGCGCCGCACCGGCACCACCTGCATCCCGATCGGCGCCAGGGCGATCAGGGCCAGCTTGATGTGCTGGATGCCGAAGGGGATGCCCACGATCGTCACGAAGCAGGCCACCGCAGCACTGAGATGGCCGATCGCCAGCCACCAGCCGGCCAGCAGGAACCAGATCACGTTGCCGATCAGCCCCAGGGGACCGGTGCCGAAATCCATGCGGCCGGTGAGCTCCCGGCGGCTGACCGCTTCGTGGCCGAACGGCCAGAAGGAGAAATTGCCGATCACGAAGCAGGCCCGGGCCCAGGGGATCCCCACGATCGTGATCGCCGCTACCAGGCCGGCCAGCCACCAGCCCAGGCCCATCACGAAGCCCCCCAGCACGAACCAGAGGACGTTGAGCAGAAAGCGCAGCATGGGGAGAACCGGTGCTGCGCTCCAGCATGACGCCGCTCGGGCCCTCAGCCGCAGGGCTCGGCCGGGGCGGTGCAGCTGCTGGCCAGGGCGGCGAGCCAGGCCCGCAGGCGCTCCAGGGCGTCAGGCTGCAGGCGGTAGTACACCCAGCGGCCGCTCTGGCGGTCGGCCAGCAGGCCCGTGTCCTTGAGCACCTTGAGGTGAAACGAGAGCTTCGACTGGGCCAGGCCCAGCTCACCGGTGAGGTCGCAGACGCAGCGCTCACCGCCGCCGAGGGCCTCGATCACCTGCAGGCGGATCGGATCGGCCAGGGCCCGCAGCAGCAGGCGCGCCTCCTCGGCCTCAAGGGAGGCCGGCTCACAGAGGTCCGACGAGGAGCGCGCCGCCCTTAACCCGGCCATAAATCCATCAACCAGAGCTGATGTGACGATAGGCAGGTGTGGCGGCAGGCGCTGTGAAGATCGGCATCAACGGCTTCGGGCGGATCGGACGGCTGGTCTTCCGCGCCCTCTGGGGGCGGCCGGGCATTGAATTGGTTCATGTCAACGACAACGCCGGCGACGCCGCCACCGCCGCCCACCTGCTGACGTTCGACTCGGTGCATGGCCGCTGGAGCCAGCCAGTGGTGGCCGATGGCGAGGGCTTCACGGTGGAGGGGCTCCGGGTGGGTTGGTCGCGCCAAAGCGATCCGGCACTGGTGCCCTGGCAGGCGGCGGGGGTGGACCTGGTGCTCGAGTGCAGCGGCAAGGTCAAGACCCCCGAGGCCCTCGCCCCCTACCTGCGGCAAACCGGCGTGAGGCGGGTGATCGTGGCCTGTCCCGTCAAAGGGGACCTGGACGGCGTGGAGATTCCCAACATCGTCTTCGGTATCAACCACGGCAGCTACGTGCCCGAACGGCACCGGATCCTCACCGCCGCCTCCTGCACCACCAACTGCCTGGCGCCGGTGGTGAAGGTGGTGCACGAGAGCTTCGGCCTCCGCCACGGCTCGATCACCACCCTGCACGATGTCACCAACACCCAGGTGGTGATCGACGGCTTCAAGAGCGATCTGCGCCGGGCCCGCGCCTGCCTGCAAAGCCTGATTCCCACCAGTACCGGCTCGGCCAAGGCGATCGGCCTGATCTTCCCGGAGCTGCAGGGCAAGCTCAACGGCCACGCCGTGCGCGTGCCCCTGCTCAATGCCTCGCTTACCGATGCGGTGTTCGAGCTGGAGCGCGCCGTGACGGTGGAGGAGGTGAACGGCGCCTTCGCGGCGGCGGCGGCGGGCCCGCTGCTGGGCATCCTGGGCTACGAGGAGCGTCCCCTGGTGTCGGTCGACTACGTCAACGACAGCCGCAGTTCGATTGTGGATGCCCTCTCCACGATGGTGACGGGCGGCACCCAGCTGAAGGTGTACGCCTGGTACGACAACGAGTGGGGCTACAGCTGCCGGATGGCGGATCTCGCCTGCTATGTGGTCGGACTGGATAGGCCCGTGGGAGCGTGATCGGGCCATGAAACTGCCCGGATTCGGCCATTCGCTCACGGCCCTGCAGCAGTACGGCGTCGTCACGGCTAATTACTGGTGTTTCACCCTCAGCGACGGCGCCCTGCGCATGCTGGTGGTGTTCCACTTCCGAGAACTGGGCTACAGCACGCTGGAGATCGCCTTTCTGTTTCTGTTCTACGAATTCTTCGGCATCCTCACCAACCTCTACGGCGGTTGGCTGGGGGCCCGTTTCGGTCTGCGCGTCACGCTCTGGGCAGGCACCCTGATGCAGGTGGCGGCGCTGTTGATGCTGGTGCCCGTCGCCGACAGTTGGCCGAAATGGTGGAGCGTCGCTTATGTGATGGTGGCCCAGGCGCTCAGTGGCATCGCCAAGGATCTCAACAAGATGAGCGCTAAAAGTGCCATCAAGTCGGTGGTTCCGGAAACCCCTGACGACCACAGCAAGGGCGAAAATCAGTTGTTTCAGTGGGTCGCGATCCTCACCGGCTCCAAGAATGCCCTCAAGGGGGTGGGCTTCTTTCTCGGTGGCCTGCTGCTCGCCACTATTGGTTTCAATGCCGCCGTTGGCGCCATGGCAGCTGGCCTGTTCCTGGCTTTCCTGTTCACCCTGGTGCTGCCCGGCGACATCGGCCGGATGAAGCAGAAACCCGCCTTCACAGCGCTGTTCTCCAAGTCCCGCGGCATCAATTTGATCTCGCTGGCCCGGTTCTTTCTTTTCGGCGCCAGGGATGTGTGGTTCGTGGTGGCCCTGCCGGTGTTCCTGCAAACCACGCTCGGTTGGCGCTACTGGGAAGTGGGCGGCTTCATGGGCCTGTGGGTGATGGGCTACGGCGTGGTGCAGGGGTCGGCTCCGGCCCTGCGGCGCAGCTGGGGCCAGAGCGCTCCGCCCGGCGTCTCCGCCGTGACCTTCAGGAGCGGACTGCTCACCGCCATTCCGGCCCTGATCGCCATCGCCCTTTGGCGCGACGTGGGGAATCCAGGTGTGGCAGTGGTGGTGGGACTGGCGGCCTTCGGTGTGGTGTTCGCCATGAATTCCTCGATCCACAGCTACATGATCCTGGCCTACACCGATGCCGAATCGGTGAGCATGAACGTCGGTTTCTATTACATGGCCAATGCCGCTGGCCGCCTGTTTGGCACGGTGCTCTCGGGTGCCTTGTTCCTCGTGGGAGGCCTGCAGGCCTGCCTGTGGACCTCCGCCCTGCTGGTGGGCCTGGCCGCTCTGGTGAGCACCCGTCTGCCGGCACCTCCAAGGCAGCAGCCTCAACGCCTGGCGCACGCCTCAAGCGGGTAGGAACGGCGTGGCGATGGCGCCGCATCAACTCCTAGACGTGCTTTCCAACCAGGTTGATTGAGGTGGAATTCCGCATCCCAGCCATCGCTGTAGACACGCAGATACGCCCATACTCGCCTACGGCGAGTAGCCTTTGGCTACGTACTTGAAAGTGCGCCACAGCCTCTCCACCAGGATGTTGTCAAAGCAACGCGTCCGCAGCGTCCCGCCGAGTGGTGTAAATCCTGAGGAGCAGCACCGGCTACGCCGGTGCTGACGGTTCGCGGCTCAGATCCCCTGCGGGGCAATGGGTGGGCCGGTCTGTGACCCTGGTTTGAGTACCACCTCCAACCTGAGAACCAG
>CALSAP010000028.1:0-43148 GCA_943372935.1 Synechococcus sp. UW140 | reverse complement strand
TCGTTTGGCCATGTAAAGGCTGCATTGGTGGCTGGTCAGTGGTGCCGGCATCCCCTGGGCCCTGCGCATCGGCGCCAGGGTCTCCAGCACTCACCCAACCGGCCAACGAGCTTGTCGCCGACCGGCCAACATCATTGTCGGCGGACAAGCCGCAGCTCCGGCCGCAGCAGGCTGCGGGCCTGACGCACCAGGGCCAGGGCCAGATCCGCCTCGGCCTGGCGCTCATGGAATTCGTCGAAGATCACGCAGGCCACCCCTTCGAGGGCCGGATCGGCCTGGAGCCGGCGCAGGAACAGGCCGGCCGTCACCACCTCCAGACGGGTGGCCACCGAGGTGCGCGATTCCAGTCGCACGCTGTACCCCACCCGGCCGCCGAGGGGTTCACCGAGGTTGGCCGCCAGGCGCTCGGCGGCGGAGCGGGCTGCCAACCGCCGCGGCTCCAGCATCAGCAGGCGGCCTTCCCGGCCGAAGGCGTCGAGCAGGGCCAGGGGGACCCGGGTGGTCTTGCCGGCGCCGGGTTCGGCCTGGAGCAGCAGGGTGGCTCCTGGGCTGAGGGCAGCGGTGATGGCCGCGAGGCGGCCGTCAATCGGCAGGGGCGGGTTCAGCGCACGTGGCGGAGACCATCCACCGGGTGATAGGCCTCACCGGTGGTTTCTTCGTAAACGATCGCTGGCAGGCCGGTTTCGAACATGGTCTGCAGGGCCTCTTTCAGGTAAGGATTCCAGCCGCCGGTGGTGACCTTGCCGTGGCGCACCGTCCAGTCCCAGGTGCCCTGGAGATCGCGGGGAATGCGGCCTTCCCGGTCGCGCCGGGCTACCAGGTCCTGGGATTCGACGATGCCCACAAGGATCGGGTCTTTCCCATAGGACGGCGTGATGCTGAGCTCGAGCCGAATCGGATCGTCCTTCACCATCTTGAGGCGAAAACGAGGTGGCAATTTCAGTGCCCCGAGCACGGCCGCCACGATTCGTGTTCTCTGATCCACCATCGATCTCCGCCGTTGAGCGCGTTCACCTCAGGGAGCCTATTCAGCGGTCGGCCTGGCGTGGTCAGTTCGGATCGGCGGGAAAGGCGGGCTGCTCGTTGTCGCCGCTGAACCGAACGGTGAGCAGGTCCTCCTGGGTGAGCTGGCCGTCGGCGTCGAGGAGCTCAGGATGGATGGTGAGCCGGCCGGTGCGATCACCCGTGGGGCCGCCGGAATCGGTCGCGGCCGCCCCTGGGTCGCCCGGCCGGGGTACGGCCCCGAACCCCCGTCCCATGACCCGGAACGCCTGCCAGAGCAGCAGAACAAAACAGGCCCCATAGAGGATCGGGAAGATCTGCGAGAGGAGGGAAGTCATGGCGCGATGGGAACCCCGCATGCCGCGGACTCTCCCCCATCATCACCCGTCTGAAGGAGCGGCGGAGGTGGCCAGCATCCAAGCCCAGAGGGAGGTGCAGGCGGCACCAAAGGCGAGAAAAGCCAGAAGCAGGCGACTTGTGTCCATGTCCCGATAAGAAAGTTTACAAATCATAGCCGATCGGGCCGGTTTGCCTCCCCTTCCTGCTTTCAGGCGAGGTGTCTACGGTTTTGTTACTGCCGATTCTTTTTGCGATGCGTTCCACCCGCGTTCTTGCTGCGGCCGCCGCCGGTCTTGCCACGGTCACAGCGGCGGCCACGGCCACGGTCACGGCGACCACGGCCCTGATCAGCCCGACCTTCACCCCCCCTGGCCTGGCCCAGCCGGCCGGAGCCGTGCTTGGGCGTCAATCCTTTGTGGCGGCGGCGATCCGCCGGGCAGGCCCCGCCGTGGTCACCATTGACACGGAACGGACGGTGCAATCCGCCGGTGGTGGTGGCGGTCTGCCCCGGGGGCTGATGAACGACCCCCTGTTCCGTCAGTTCTTCGGCATTCCGCAGCAGGGGGCGCCCTCGCGCCGTACCGAGCGGGGCCAGGGCAGTGGCGTGATCCTGCAGTCCGACGGGTTGGTGCTCACCAACGCCCATGTGGTGGATCAGATCGACCGGGTGACCGTGGGCCTGGAGAACGGGCGGCGCTATGAGGGCCGGGTCGTTGGCCTCGACAAGCTCACCGACCTGGCGGTGGTGCGGCTGGTGGGAGCGGGTCCATGGCCCGTGGCGCCCCTGGGCAACTCCGATGCCTTGCAGGTGGGCGACTGGGCGATCGCGGTGGGGAACCCTTTCGGTCTCGACAACACCGTCACCCTGGGGATCATCAGCAGCCTGAACCGCAACGCCACCAAGCTGGGCATCACCGACAAGCGGCTGGATCTGATCCAGACCGATGCCGCCATCAATCCGGGCAATTCCGGTGGACCGCTGCTCAACGCTGATGGCGAGGTGGTGGGAATCAACACCCTGGTGCGCTCAGGACCGGGGGCTGGGCTGGGCTTCGCCATCCCGATCAACCGAGCCCGCAGCATCGTCAACCAACTGGTGGCCACCGGACGTGCCACCCATCCGATGATCGGCGTGGGCCTCGATGAGGTCAGGGCGGCCAGCGGCCAGGGTTCGGGTCAGGGTGCGGTCGTGGTGTCCGTGCAACCCAACGGCCCGGCGGATCGGGGCGGCCTCAGGACCGGTGACGTGATCGTTGCGGCCCAGGGGGCGACGGTGAAGGATCCCTCCCAGGTGATCACGGCCGTGGAGCGGGCCGGGGTGGGAGGAACGCTCAACCTGACGGTGAACCGTCAAGGGGCGACGCTGAATCTGCGCCTCGTGCCAGGCGATATGGCGGTGATGCGGCAGGGATGAGCTGGGTGGCCCGACCCCTCCACCTCGGGGCCGGGCCACGGAATCGCTCACTGACCAGAACTCAGAGGATGTCCATGCCTCCCTTGCCGCCCTCCGGGCGCAGGGCATCAAGCAGGCCGGTATCCAATGCGAGTTCGGTGCCGAAGCGGGCCGGTGCACCCAGTTGCTGCCGCATGACCCATTGGGTGGCCGCCTTCTGGCTCTGCCAGGCCTGCAGCAACTGCTTGGCCAGACCCCGCAGGACCTGCGGGTCCCCTGTGGCGTCGATGGCCCGGGTCATGCGCTCAAGCTCGAATTTCTGACCGAGGCTGAGGGCGAGTGGTTCGGACATGGTGGGAGGCGCGATGGGGCGTTTCTGACCGGCCCAAAGCTACAAACTGTTTCAAGATGTCACGTAGCGGCTGCTACAGGGCCTATGCCCTGGTCAGGAAATCCGCTCAACATCCGCAGCAGGGGGATCTCCAGGCCAGACCCCCCCCGCTCCTGGCCAGGGGCCTGCTCCGGTCAGTGGCGCTCGCGCAGTTCTTCCACGCAGCGGGTGACGCACTCCCCATCCTCCAGGGAGCAGGTCGTGATGCACTCGAAGTACACCTCCATCGCATCGTTGGCGCCGGCTGTTTCCTCCCGCTCGGCATTCCAATCGACGGTGACGACGTTCTGGATGGTCATCGCTGCTCCTGGATGGGTGACCCTGTCAGCCTATGCACACAGATCCCACGGCACCAGAGAAATGAGTCTTCCTGCCTAGGGAACGATGAAGTTGTATTTTCTTCTGCCCTGTCAGCCGCCACCGCCGTCCTTGCCCCCGGCCTTTGCGGCCGACTTGGCCCGCTGCTTCTGACGCTGCTCCTGGCGTTTGGCGGCCAGCTTCTGCTCCTGCTCCAGGCGCTGGCGCTCTTCGGCCTCCTCGCGCTTCTTCTCCTGGTAGTAGGCGTAGTCGCCGCGGTAAAGGACCAGTTCGCCGTCGCGCACCTCCACGATCCGGTTGGCCACCCGGCCGATGAAGAAACGGTCGTGGGAGACCAGAAGGGCGGCCCCCTCGTAGGCCATCAGGGCCTCCTCGAGCATCTGTTTGGCGGGGATGTCGAGGTGGTTGGTGGGCTCATCGAGCACCAGCAGGTTGCAGGGGGTGAGCAGCATCAGGGCCAGGGCCAGTCGGGCCTTCTCGCCGCCGCTGAGCTTGGCCACCGGCTTGAACACCGTGTCGTTGCTGAAGCCGAAGCTGCCCAGCAGGGAGCGCACCTGGGTCTGGGTCCAGTCGGGAACGGCTTCGAACAGGGTGTCGATCACCGATTTGGCCAGATCCAGGGCCTCGGCCTGGTTCTGCTCGAAGTAGCCCGCCACCACATGGTGCTCCCCCAGGCCGGCCTGGCCCTCAAGGGGAATCTCGTAGCCCATCACCAGCCGCAGCAGGGTGGATTTGCCGGCACCGTTCGGGCCGACGAAGGCGATCCGGTCGCCCCGCTCAACCTCCAGGTTTGCCCCCAGAAACAGGATCTGGTCGTCGTAGCCGTGGGTGAGGTTCTCGATCGCTGCCACCACCCGGCCGGAGCGGGGGGCCGGGGGAAAGGAGAACCGCGGCCCGCTCACCGACTCCAGCGGCGCCTCGATCCGCTCCACCTTCTCCAGCAGCTTCTCGCGGCTCTTGGCCTGGGTGCTGCGCGTCGCACTGGCCCGGAAGCGGTCGATGTAGGCCTGCTGGCTGCTCAGTTCCTTCTGCTGACGCTCGAAGGCCGCCTGGCCGGCCTCCCGCTCCAAGGCCTTCTGCTCGAGGTGCTGACTGTAGTTGCCTAGGTAGGTGCGTGAGACGCCGCGTTCCGTCTCCACGATCTGGTTGCAGACCCGATCGAGAAAGGCCCGGTCGTGGCTGATCACAACCAGGGGAACGGTCTGATCCACCAGATAACTCTCCAGCCACTGGATCGTTTCGACGTCGAGGTGGTTGGTGGGTTCGTCGAGGAGCAGCAGATCCGGCTCCTGCAGCAGGATCTTGCCCAGGGCAATCCGCATCTGCCAGCCGCCGGAGTAGTCCCCCACGACCCGCTCGGCCGTCTCGGGGGTGAAACCGATGCTGGGCAGCAGTTTGTCGATGCGGGCGTCGAGCTCGTAGCCGTGCAGGGCCTCGAACCGGCTCTGCAGCTGGCCGAGGTCGTCGATCAGCCGGTCGAGCAGAGCCGCATCGCTGGCGGCCTCCTCGCTGGCCATCGCCTCCTCCACCTGCCGCTGACGATTGAGCACCTCGGCCGCCTCACCGAAGGCCTGGAACAATTCCTGGCGGACGCTGCGGGCGAGGTCGACATCGAACTCCTGCTGCAGGTAGGCGATGCGGGGATCCCCCTGGCGCACCACCTGGCCACTGGTCGGTTCCTCCAGGCCGGCGATGATGCGCATCTGGGTGGATTTACCGGCTCCGTTGACCCCCACCAGGCCGATCCGATCCCCCGCCTTGACTTCCCAGGTGATGTCCTTGAGCACCTCACCGGTGGGGTAGATCTTGCCGATGCGTTCGAGGCGCAGCACGGAGCGGATAGCGGTCGCAGTCAGCGCATCATCCCCTGCCGGGGCGTCCTGCAGACTGTCAGACCGGTTCGGTCCTGTCGTCAGAATGATCAAGCGCCTCGAGCAGATCGCCGCCCTGGTGGTGGCGGCGGGCCTGGCGCTGACGAGCTACTGGCTGTTCTTCAGCTGGGCCCAGGGCGGGGGCTCCCAGCGGCGGGAGCAGCCGCGCCGGCCCCAGCAGGAGGGACGCCGTTTTCCGGCTTCAGAGTCCGCCCCGGGCCTTGATCAGCCACTGCTTGGTGGCACCGTCATCGAGGCCGGCGAGGTGAGCCTTGACCTCCTCCGGGCTGACCGGCAGGCCCGCCTGCTCGCCGAGGGCGACGATTCTGCTGAGGGCCCCACTCGGATCCTGCAGGGCCTGGCGGAACAGTGACTGGGTGAGCTCCCCGTCATTGCTGATGCGTCCGTAGAGCTCTGCGGCGTTGCTGGTGGTCATCCTGGCCGGGATTCTTCCCTGACCTTATGGGCTGGGGGGCATTGGCGCAGCCCCCTGGGGGTGGAACTTCAGGGATGAAGGGGCCGGATCAGGCGGCCTGCGGACTGGTGTCCTCCTCGGCGCCGCTGGCGGAGGCGTCTTCCATGCTGCGGGCATCAAGACAGAGCACCTTGCGCAGCTGGGCGTAATTGGCGGCGAGGGACTGGCGTCCCTCCTGCTGGGCGCCGAACTCGGCCCGCTGCAGCACGTGGTGCAGATGGGTGAGCAGGTAGGTGCTGATCACGGCCGACACCAGCACATCGCTGCGTTCCGCCGTGCTGCGCCGCCGGCTCTGGCGGCTCTTGGGCTGCAGAGGGGTCTCGGAACCGGTGGGGCGGGACTGGGTGGAGCGGGCCATGGCGGAAGCGGCCGGTGGGCCGTCGGAGAGGACGGGGTGGGGACGGTGGGCGTGGAGAAGGTGGGCTTGGGCCCTGGGGAAGGAATTCCGGGCGGGAGCCGGAACGGCCCACAACCCTACATTTGGATACTACCCATGACAGCCACTGTACACTTTTTCCTATCTCGCCGTACCCCAGCGGCAGCCGCTTGGCGGCACCCACCCAGAGGCACCGTGCCGACCCGCCAGACCTCCTCCAGCGGCAAGCCCAAGTCGCCGCGGATCCAGGTCGTCCTGCCGGAGGAGCTCTGCGCCCGCCTCGCCGCCCTTGCGGAGAGCGAATCGCGCACGCTCAGCAACATGGCCAAGGTGCTGATCCAGCAGGGCGTGGAACGGCTCGAGCAGCTGCAGCGCCCCGCTGGACCCGCCCAGGCTCCCTACCCGGGTGGGCCGGCCGCCGCCGCCGATCGTTTTCGCCGTGAGCTCGAACAGCAGGAGCAGGGCGGCACCCGGCGGCTGCGCGGGGCGCCACGCCGGCTGCGCCTGCGCCAGCCCCCCCTATCCCCCTGACGGGGGAGGCACGGCCAGCACCCCGAGCACGGCGGCCCGCCGGGCCCCGGTGACCGAGGGCAGCGAGCCTGGGTGGCCCCGCCAGCGCCACCAGGCCAGCAGGGCAAAGGCCAGGGCTTCCCGCTGATCATCGGCGATGCCATGGCCGGCCAGGCTGCGCACCGCCATGCCGCGACAACGGCGCTGCAGCTGCTCCATCAGGAAGCCATTGCGGGTGCCGCCCCCGGCCACCAGCAGCTCCAGGGGGCGGGGACCTCGGGCCAGGTCCTGAGCCACCACCGCCGCACTGAAGGCCGTGAGGGTGGCCAGGGCATCGGCCGGCTCCACACCGGCGCCGAGCTCCGCCAGGCGCCGATCGAGATCGGCGGCTCCGAACAGCTCCCGGCCGGTGGACTTGGGGGGCGCGGCCTGGAGGTAGGGCTCCCGCAGCCACTGCTGCAGCCGCCCCTCGTCGATGCGGCCCTGCCGTGCCCAGGCCCCGTCGGCATCGAAGTGCAGACGTCCATCGCTGAAGCGGGCCACCGCCAGATCCAGCAAAGTGTTGGCCGGTCCGCAGTCCCAGCCCTGCACCGGGGCGTTGCGGTCGGGGCCCGTGGGCGGGGGAAGCAGGGTGAGGTTGGCGATGCCGCCCAGGTTGAGCAGGGCTCGCCAGCCGGCGATCCTTCCCAGCAGGGCGGCGTCGGTGGCCGGCACCAGGGGCGCGCCATGGCCGCCGAGGGCCAGATCGACGCTGCGGAAGTCGAAGACCACCGGCCGCTCCAGCAGCTCCGCCAGCAACGGTCCCTGCAGCAGTTGCCAGCTGGCCCCGCGGCGCTCCCCGTCCGGCGGGCGGTGCCAGAGGGTCTGGCCGTGGCAGCCCACCAGCTCGGCGCGGCCGTCCGGATCGCAGGCCCGGGCCGCCACGGCCTGGTGCTCGGTGAGGTCTTCAGCCAGGGTCAGCCAGGCGTCGGCGTCCAGGGGCATCCCCTGGCCGACGGCCACCAGGCGCTGGCGCAGGTCCGGCGGGTAGGGGGTGTGGGCAGCCGCGAGAATCCGCCAGCGGGGCCGGGCGGACCGACCCTCCAGCCGCACCAGCACCGCGTCCACCCCATCAGCGCTGGTGCCGCTCATCAGGCCCAGCACCTGCATGGCTGTGCTTCGCAAGGCAATCAGTGGGAGGGCAGGGCCTCGAGGGCTTCGCTGCTGCCCATCACCACCAGCAGCTCGGAGGCGTTGAGCACGTGGGAGGCGGGCGGGTTGACCGTGAGCTGGTTGGCGGGACCGGCGGCCAGCACGCTGACGTTGTAGTTCTTGCGCAGGTTCAGATCCCGCAGCGACTGGCCGACGAAGGAGCCTGGAACCTTGATCTCCTCGATGCTGTTGCGGTCGTCGAGGCGGAGGCGCTCCAGCAGGTTGGGCCGGACCAGTTCCATGCCCAGCCGTGTTCCCTGCATCTTCGATGGGAAGACCACCTTGTCGGCGCCGACCCGCCGCAGCATCTTTTCATGCAGGTCGCTGGTGGCCCTGGCGATCACCTGTTTGACCCGGCTGCCTTCCCCGTCCCTGACGATCAGGGTGGCGGTGATGCTGGCGCCGATCGGTTCGCTGATGGCCACCACCACCGTGCCCACGTCGAGGGCGCCGGCGGCCCTCAGGGCTTCCTCGTCGGTGCAGTCCACCACGCGGGCCTCGATGGCGGTGTCCATCTGGCGCAGCTCATCGATGGCCCGCTGGCTGTTGTCGATCGCCAGCACTTCGGCGCCATGGCGCAGGAGCTCCTTGCAGACGGCACTGCCGAAGCGACCGACGCCGATCACGGCGTAGCTGTTGGAGGTGTCCGCCTCACTGCCTTGCAATTGCCACCACTGATTCATGGGACCAACGTCGAAAGAGTCATGGATGGATCTGGGGGCAAGGAGCTTCGGTGCACGGGTATGGCAGAGCCGGAGGTCAGATGTAGAGCTCCTCACGCGGGTAACCCACGCGATTCTGGGGCCGGCTGCCATAGACAGCCGATAGCAGAAGGAGAATACCGATCCGGCCCACGAACATGCCGATCATCAGCACCAGCTGCCCCCAGCGGTTGAGCTGGCTGGTGACACCCACGTCGAGGCCCACGGTGCCGAAGGCGGACACGCAGGTGAACAGTTTTTCCAGGAACGTGAAGGCCTCACTCCCAGGGGTTCCGGCGGTGGTGTTGCCCAGCCCCAGCAGCAGGGCCATCAACAGGATGAACAGGCCCGAACCGAGGGTGACCCCCACAGCCTTGAGGATCACCTTGGCGGGGATTTCCCGGTTCCTCACCACCACCTCGTCATGGCCCCTGAGGGTGGAACGGGTGGCCGCGAGCAGGGCCGCGAAGGTGGTGGTCTTGATGCCGCCGCCGGTGCCACCGGGACTGGCGCCGATGAACATCAGCATGATCATCAACAGGATGCCGGAGTCGGAGATGGTCTCCACGCTCAGCTGAACCGTGTTGAAGCCGGCGGTGCGGGTGCTGATCGATTGGAACAGGGTGACCTGGAGTTTGGTCCAGAAACCCATTTGCCCCACCACTTCTTCGGTGGCGAAGTGTTCGGTGAACATCAGACCCACGGCCCCCAGAACGATCAGCAGGATGGTGGTGCGAATCACCAACCGGGTGTGCAGGCTGAGGCGGCGGATGCGTGCCAGGCGGAAGCGGTTCACCCAGATGTCGTTGGTGACGCGCCAGCCGATACCACCCATCACGATCAGCAGACCAATCACCCCGTTGACGACGGGCTGGCTCTGATAGCCCACCAGATTGTCGCGCCAAAGCCCGAAGCCGGCGTTGTTGTAGGCGCTGATGCAGTGAAACAGGGAGGCCCAGAGTCGCTGGCCCTTGTCGGGGATATCGGTGAAGCCGAAGTTGTAGAGAATCAGCGTGCCGATCCCGATCACGATGGCGGCGATCAGGAGGATCTGGTTCAGGGTGGGGCCGATGCCGCCGACCCCGAACTCGTCCAGGGCGCGCCCCTTGTCGAGGCGCTGGCGCAGCCCCGAGCGGCCCTGGACGAAGCCCTGAAGAAAGGTGGTGATGGCCATCAACCCAAGGCCACCGGTGAGAATCAGCCCGGCCAGGGTGACCTGGCCGAGAAAGGTGAGTTCGGCACCCACGTCGATGATCGACAGACCGGTGACGGTGATGGCGGAGGTGACGGTGAAGAGGGCCTCCCAGAGGCCCACCTCATCGCTGGAGCAGAGCGGGCTCGCCAGGAGCAGTGTGCCAAAGGCAATCACCAGTCCGCCGGTGACAACCGTGAACTGCGGCACCGTCAGACGGTGCCGCCAACTCTGCAGCCGCTTCATTTGTTCGGCTGGGGGGTCATCCGGAGATAGGGACGGATTTCAGTGACGCCCTTGGGGAACTTCTCCCTGGCTTCGTCGGTGGGGATGGAGGGCACGACAACGCAGTCCTCGCCTTCCTTCCAGTTCACAGGAGTGGCCACCTGGTGGTGGTCGGTGAGCTGGAGGGAATCGATCACCCGCAGGATCTCATCGAAGTTGCGGCCGGTGCTGGCGGGGTAGGTGATCTGCAGACGCAGCTTCTTGTTGGGATCGATGATGAACACCGAGCGCACCGTGAGGTTGCTCAGGGCATTGGGGTGGATCATGCCGTAGAGGCTGCTCACCTTCTTGTCGCTGTCCGCCAGGATCGGATAGTCGACCGTGGTGTTCTGGGTTTCGTTGATGTCGCCGATCCAGCCCTTGTGGCTCTCGGCGGAATCGACGCTCAGGGCAATGGTCTTGACGTTGCGCTTCTCCCATTCGGCTCGCAGCCGGGAAACCTCGCCCAGTTCCGTCGTGCAGACGGGGGTGTAGTCGGCGGGATGGGAGAACAGCACGACCCAGCTGTCACCAGCGAAGTCGTAGAGGTTGATCGGGCCGAGCTGGGACTCCTGAGTGAAATCAGGAACGGTGTCGCCCAGTTGCAGGGTCATCGGTGAGAAATTGGCGCCGGCTGATGCTGGCACAGCAGTGGGGCCGCCCGTCGTGGTTCCGGCGGGCCAGGACTGCAGCTCCTGGCGCAGATGCTGCAGGCCCAGGTCCGCCGTGGCCGATACGAACAGCATGGCCGGATCCACGGCCCTGGCCCGTTCCAGTTCGCCGCTGGGGCAGCGGTCGATCTGGTTGCCGATCACCCGCCTGGGCATGGTGGCCTGCAGGGAATCGAGGATCGCCTGCACGGTGGTGAGCTGCTCAGGCCAGGCCGGATCGGCCAGGTCGACGACGATCAGCAGGCCATCGGCATCGAGCGCCTCCTCGAAGGTGGAGCGGAACGCCTCCATCAGCTGGGGGGGCAGATCGCGGATGAACCCCACCGTGTCGGTGACCAGCAGCGGCTGGCTGTCCGAGTCGCCGCCCGCGGTCCGCTCGATGCGGCGGGTGGTGGGATCGAGGGTGGCGAAGAGCTTGTTCTCCGCCAGCACGGCCTGGCTGCCGCTGGCCCCGGTGAGGGCGTTGAGCAGGGAGCTCTTGCCCGCATTGGTGTAACCCACCAGGGCCAGCCGTGGCAGGTCGCGGCGCCCCTCGCGCAGGCGGGCCCGGTGGGCCCCCAGCCGCTGCACCTCCCGCTGCAGCCGCTCAATGCGACGGGCGATGGCGCGCCGGTCCTTCTCCAGCTGGGTTTCACCGGGACCCCGGGTGCCGATGCCGCCCCCCTGCCTTGACAGGCTCAGTCCCCGGCCGGTGAGCCGTGGCAGCCGGTAGCGCAGCTGGGCCAGCTCCACCTGCAGCCGACCGGCGCCGCTCGCCGCCCGCTGGGCAAAGATGTCAAGGATCAGTTCGCTGCGGTCGCTCACCGGCAGGTCGAGCAGCCCCTCCAGGTCGCGGGCCTGGGCAGGGGTGAGTTCCCGGTCGGCCACCACCAGGCTGGCGCCGACGCGGCGGGCCTCCAGGGCCGCCTCCCGCAGCTTGCCCTCCCCCCAGGGGTTGCGGGAGACGGGGCCATGGCGACGTTGCTCCATGCGGCCCACCGGCACGGCCCCGGCACTGCGCACCAGGCCTTCCAGTTCGGCGATCCGTCGGTCGCTCAGGGCCCGGTCGCCGCTTGTCTGCACCAGCAGCAACACCCGTTCAGGGCCGTCCAGGGCGGGGGGGGAGACCGCCTCCGGCGGCTCCGCCGCGGCGATGGCGATCGGGTCAAGGCCACAGAGCTCGGCCAGATCCCCCTCCAGGTCGCAGGTCCAGGCGCGATCGCCGCTGCCGGCCGGGGTGTGGATCGCCGCGGGCCAGCGTCCACCGGCCTCCGGTAGCTGGCCGAAGCGCAGCCAGAGGTCCGGCGCCACGTCCATGCCCACGACGGCTTCCTGGGCCGAGGGCTGCAGTTGTGCCTGGCGCCCAGCGCCCGCACAGGTGAGCAGACGCAGGTTGTGACCCTGGCGCCTGGAGGGTCCGGGAAGTTTCTCCAGCAGGCGTGCCGAATGGTCCAACTCCCCCACCCACAGCAGCCGGCAGAGGCCGCGCCCGTCCACCACCAGGGTGAGGGGCAACTCCAGGTCGCGGCCTTCGGCCGCCAGGCGCTGCAGGGTGAGCAAATCCGCTACCGCATCGCCGCGGTGACGGCGGTGGCAGATCTGCTCCAGCCGTCGCCGCTCCGCGGGCCGCAGACCCACCGTTTTACCAGCCAGGACCCCCTGCCTCAAGGACGCTGCACCAGCAGGCAGCGCACGCCGGCGGCCCGGGCGCCGGCCCGATCCTCCGGGCTGTCGCCGACGTGCCAGACCTGGGACGGCGGCAGAGCAATCGCCTCCAGGGCGACCTGGAAGGGCCGCGGCGATGGCTTGGCGGCCCCGGCACTGCTGGACACCACCACCGCCCCGAACAGATCCGCCAGGCCCAGGCCCTCGAGCAGCGGCTGCAGCCGCCGGTCGAAGTTGCTGACCACGGCCAGACGCAAGCCCGCCCCGTGCCAGCGGCGCAGGACGGAGGGCACATCGGCATAGACATGCCACAGCGAGGGATCGGCGAAGCGATCGAAGAGGGCGTCGTGGAGGGCCGCCGGGGCCACGGCCGCACCGGCGGCCCTCAGAACGGCATCGATGCGCTCCGCCCACCAGCGGCGCTCCGCCTGGAGCAGGCTGTCGCCCTCGAGGCCAGGGAAGGCCAGGGCTGGCGCCTGCCGCAGCACGCCCGGGAAGGCCCGATCGATGGCGCCGGCGGCGACCTCGATGCCGTGCTCGGCCGCCACGGCGGCATAGGTGTGGCCCACCGAAGCGCGCAGACCGATCAGGGTGCCCATGGCATCGAGCAGCAGGCCCCTCGGCCGTGGCCAGGTCTGCGTCGCCGTCATGGCTTCCAGTCGGCCAGCCAGCCGGCGGCGACCCGCAGCTGGTGGGGCCGGCCCGGAAGACGGGCCAGGTAGGCCAGCCGGCGCAGTTGGTAGGCGGCAGGCCCGGCCAGGGTGAGACCGGCGGCGATGAGGCTGGCTTCACCCACACCCAGGCTCATCATTTCGCCCAGGTCATTCCACTGGAAGGGCTCCAGGGGTTCACCCCGCAACGACCGGATCAGATTGGTGGCCAGCACCGAAGCCTGCTGAAAGGCCACCTGGGCCGTGGCCGGCGTGGCCGTGGTGGGGGCTTCGCCAGCCGTCCCTGCCCCATCCACCGGGGCGGCCAGATCGCCGGCCACAAACAGATCGGCATGGTCCTGCAGGCGCAGATCGGCACCGCAGAGCAGGCGGCCGCGGCTGTCGCACGCGGGGGCGGGGTCGATGCGGGGCGCTTGGAAGCGCAGTCCGGCGGTCCAGATCACCGCCCGTACGGCGAGGGTTTCGCGATGGGCGGTGCTGTCCCCATCGGCATGGCAGCGGAGGCTGATCGCTTCGGCCTCGACCGCCTCCACCTGGGTGCGGAGGCGAAGGCGCACGTCACGGCGCCGCAGGGCCAGGGCGGCCTGTTCCCGGTTGAAGGCCCTGGCCTGGGGCAGCAGCTGCGGTCCCTGTTCGATCAGCTCGATCACCGCACTGCCCTCGGCCATGTCGGCGAGCTTGCAGGCCAGCTCCACCCCGGTGGGACCCGCCCCCACCACGGCGATGCGCTGCAGGGGGCGTCGTTGCTGTTTCAGGTCGGCTACCAGCCGCTGCAGCCGTTCCACATCGGCCAGGCTGCGGAAGCCAAGGCTGTGGCGGTCGGCCCCTGGCACTGCAAAGGTGTTGCTGTCGGCGCCCGTGGCGACCACCAGGCGGCCATAGGGAAGGGTCCTGCCTGCCGTCGTGTGCAGCTGATGGCGCTGGGCATCGATCCGCTCCACCCGATCCTGCAGCCAGGCCAGGCCCCGGCCCGCCAGCAGACCGTCGTAGCGGGGGGCGATTTCCCAGCCGCGTAATTCACCGCTGAGCAGCTCGTAGAGGAGTGGGAGAAACAGGAACCGGTCGTTCGGCTCAACCAGCAGCACAGGCGGGTGGTTCTTTCGCTCGGCCAGGGCCAGGGCCGTGTACAAGCCTCCAAAGCCACCGCCGACGATGACGACGTTCTGGGCCCTTTCCCGTTGCCCTTGCATCTCCTCACACTAACCACAATCACCGGATGCTTGAAAGGCGATGATGGAGGGATGGTGTCTTTCCCCCTCACGGCTTCCATCAGCCCCGAGGGCAGCGCGGCGGGTCTGGATGGGGCCCACCAGACCCTGCCCCGGGATCGCCATGGATTCGCCATCGACCTCGGTGTCGCCCGCGCCGAGCTGGAGCCCCTCGATCCCATCGGCCGGATGCGCTGGGCCCAGGAGGCCTTCGCCGGTCACTTCGCCATCACCACCAGCTTCGGCATCCAGTCGGCGGTGATGCTGCACATGGTGAGCGCCCTCGACGGCTCCGGGGCCTGGCCGGCGATCCCCGTGCTCTGGGTCGACACCGGCTACCTGCCCCCCGAGACCTACCGCTACGCGGACGAGCTCTGCGATCGCCTCAAGCTCGATCTGCATGTCCTGCAGGCGGACCTGAGCCCAGCCCGGATGGAGGCCCTGCATGGTCGCCTCTGGGAGACGGGGAACCGAGATGACATGCGCACCTACAACCGGCTGCGCAAGGTGGAACCCCTCGACCGGGGGCTGGAGCGCCTTGAGGTGCATTGCTGGGCCAGCGGCGTGCGTGCCGGCCAGACCGACCACCGCGGCGCGATGCATTGCCTCGATCCGGTGCGGGAGCGCTGGTCGCTGCGGCCGCTGCTCGCCTGGAGCCGCCGCGACGTTTACTACTACATGCAGGAGCACGACCTGCCCCAGCACCCGCTGTTTGATCAGGGCTATTCCACCGTGGGCGACTGGCACACCAGCGCCCCTGATGACGGCACCACCAATGGCCGGGCCACACGGTTTGGTGGGCTGCAGCAGGAGTGCGGCATCCACATGCCGGGGCTGATGGGCGAGGGCATCTGAGGTGCCGGCTCGCCAGCTCCGCTGGCTGCTGATCGGCAACAGCCGCTGGCACTGGGCCCTGGACGGGGCGGAAGAGCTCGGCGGTGAACAGCCGCCCCATTTCCTGCACCTGCCACCACAGGCGGCAGTGGTGGAACCTCCCGTGGCCTGGGCGGCGGTGGGCCCGGTGCCTCCCCAGGCCGCCCTGCCGGCGGAAACGCGCCTGGCTTTAGAGGATGTTCCCCTGGCTGACGCCCCCCCCTGGCTGGGCATCGATCGGGCCCTGGCGGGCTGGTGGGCGGCCCGACTCACAGCCAGCCCTGTGCTGGTGGCCGATGCCGGCACCGTGCTGAGCCTCACCCGGGTGGACGGCCGCGGTCGCTTCGCCGGCGGCCGGTTGGTGGCGGGTGCCGCCCTCCAGCTGGGGGCCATGGCCTCAGGCACTCAGGACTTACCGGCCCTCGAGGGTGGCCTGGCGAGTGCCGCCAGTGGAGAGCTGTGGCCGCGCGATACCGCTGCGGCGATGACCCAGGGGGTGGTTGAGGGTCGGGCCGCCGCGGTGCTGGAGGCCGGACGCCAGGTCCTGGCGTTGGAGGCCAGCTGCCGGATCGTGCTCACCGGAGGGGATGGGCCCGCCCTGCTGCCGTTGCTGCGGCGATCGCCGCAGCTGGGTGAGGACGTCCTCCTGCACCGCCCCGATCTCTGCCTGGAGGCCCTTATGGCCC
Source organism: Synechococcus sp. UW140 (assembly GCA_943372935.1). Lineage (GTDB taxonomy): Bacteria > Cyanobacteriota > Cyanobacteriia > PCC-6307 > Cyanobiaceae > Cyanobium. The sequence goes on along the minus strand of CALSAP010000028.1, from coordinate 27,372 downwards.
TGCGTCCCCGTCTGCCGGCCGGCGCCGCTCAGGCCAGGCCGAGGTCCTCAAGGATCTGATCGGCCATGGCTTCGGCCTTCACCTTGAGATAAATCCGCTCCAGCCTGCCCTGGGCATCAACCACGAAGGTGTGCCGCATCATCCCCATGTACTCCTTGCCCATGAACTTCTTCAGGCCGTAGCTGGCGTACGACTCGGCCACCGGGCAGGGCTCGGCATCGGTCAGCAGGGTGAAGGGCAGGTCGTACTTGGCGACGAACTTGCCGTGGCTGGCCGCCCCGTCCTTGCTGATGCCAAGCACCCGGATGCCATGGGTTTCGAAGGCACTCCAGCGGTCCCTGAAGTTGCAGGCTTCCTTCGTGCAGCCCGGAGTGTCGTCCTTCGGGTAGAAGTAAATCACCACACGCTGCCCCTTCAACGCGGCCAGGGACACGACCTCTCCTTTCTGGTCGGGGAGGCTGAAATCGGGGGCTGGATCTCCCACCTGCAGGGCCATGGATCGAACCTTGAAAACGAAGGAGACCCCTGTAGCCTAGGGGAAACGGCCTGTCTGTCCCCTTTTGCGTCCCGGGCCTCCGCAGTCGACTGAGTCCCGCCGAGACAGCCCCACGTCTTCCCTGAACCCCCTGTCTTGTGTGGAGAGGCAAAGAAACCGCACACACGTTGTAGGCAGAAGCACTTTGGATCGCTAGGTTGATTTTGAAGTCAACATCGTCTCCCGTGTTCAAGCAACTTCTCACCGGTCTCTTCGTGGGAACGGCCCTCACGGCTTCCGTGCTGCCCGCTTCCGCGGCTGTGGACAACGATCTGCCCGTCCGTTGGAACACCGGCGCTGCCGTGTGGTCGACGAACCAAGCTGCCTTCGACACCTTCCTCGATTCCGGTGACATCACCGACCGTGGCCTTGAGGGCGGCCTCGCCCGCTCCGGCTGGACCTCCGACGAAGTCAAGTCCGGCATGAACAAGACCTATGCCGTCAACCTCGTCGGGGTGTCGCGCTTCCTCTATTCCGATGCCGGGGTCAAGTTCCTCAAGAACGCGACCAACAGCTACTTCCCTTACTACAGCATGAATACCTATGCTGTTCAGGCCCTGCGCTCGGCGATCATCTCCGACGCCAAGGACGGTTCCATCACGTCGGCAGGCATCATGAAGGCCCTGCCCACCGACTTCCGTCTGGCTGATTTCTGCAACACCTACACCGGTGCGCAGAACATCTGTGCCGAAGGTCGTTGCCAGCCCGGCACCGCCCAGTGCACCTCGCTGCTCTCCTGGTACGTCTTCCTGCCCGCCTGCATCCAGGCCAACCAGATGGCCGATCCCGTGGCCATGGTCAGGGACACCCCCGCCCCTGCTCCGATGCAGGAGCCCGTTCGCGGCCTCTGGTGAACCCTTGGGGAGGGGACTCCCCCCCATGCCCCTCAGCCCCGGCATCGCCGGGGCTTTTTTCATGGCCTCGGGTTTCTGAGGGCCAGCAACAGGGTGTGCCCCAGGGACTGGGGCAGGGAGGTGCCGCGCTGCTCCTGGAACAAGGCCTCGAGGCCCTTACGGCCAGCGGCCGGAAGGGCCGAAGCCAGATGCTGCCCGTAGCTGGCCCCAGCGCCGAACCAGCGCTTCAGAAGGGCGTCACTCAGGGGCAGGTCGAGGGCCTCTTCCCAGAAGTGTCGTTGCACGCTCCAACCGAGGGCTTCCAGGCCCTCCTGCACACGATCGGCCAACGCGGCGTCGGCCGCCAGCCACACCTGTTCCCGGTCGGCAGCACTCTCGAGCACGGCCGGCACGTTGCCCGAGTCGCGGCTGAGCAGGTGGGCGCGCAGGCTGCCCGCCGGTCCCAGCAGGGGATGGGTGAACAGCAGGCGGGCCCGGGCTTTGGGGGCCGCCAGGGCCGTGAGCTGCTCCAGCCAGGTCAGCCGCTGCGGCGGTGAACAGTTCCGCCACGGCTGACGCGCGGCGATCCATTCAAAGCGTCCCTCCGCCTCGGACGGAGCGGCCAGCTGCACCTGAAGCTGGTCGGGCGCGTCGGGTGCCACCACCAGCAGGCGCGGTCGCCGCAGCTGATCCAGCAGCTGCAGCTGGGCCTGCAGACGATCGTGCACCGCCGCTGATGGCGTGGCCAGCACCACCTCCCCCTCGCTGGCCGCCTCCAGCGGATCGAGGGCCCACAGCAGGGAGTGGGCCTCCAGCACCAGCACCCGGTCGAGCCGGCCGATGGCGGCGTCCTGCCAGAAGCGCTGGCGCAGCCGATCGAGCCTTTCCCCCTCCGCCCCGGCCTGACGTTGCAGCCAACGGTTCAGCAGGGGGTCGTCCGGACTGCTGCTGAGCAGGTCGCCGCGGTCATCGGCGGCCGTTTCGGCCGCGGCGGCCAGCTGGGCGGCCCGGCGCTGCTGCAGCCGTTTCCGCAAGCCCCCTTCCCAGCCCAGGGATCCCGGCTGCCAGAACACCTCCCCCTGCAGGGCCTGGGGCAGGTATTGCTGGGCCACCCAGTGGTCGGCATAGGCGTGGGGGTAGCGGTAGCCCACCCCATCGCCGAAGGCCTGCCCGTCCCGGTTGGCATCGCGCAGATGGGCGGGCACCTGCTGACGGCGGCTCTCGCGCACCGCCTTCACCGCATCGAAGAAGCCCAGGCTGCTGTTGCTCTTCTCGGTGCCGGCCAGGTAGAGGGTGGCGTGGGCCAGGGGGTAGAGCCCCTCCGGCAGACCCACCCGGTCGAAGGTGGCCGCGCAGGCCTCCACCACCACCATCGCCTGGGGATCGGCCAGGCCGATGTCCTCGCCGGCGGAGATCAGCAGACGCCGCAGGATGAAGCGGGGGTTCTCCCCCGCCTCCACCATCCGCGCCAGCCAGAACAGGGCCGCATCGGGATCGGAGCCCCGGATCGACTTGATGAAGGCGCTGATCGTGTCGAAGTGGGCATCGCCCTGCTTGTCGTAGAGCACCGCCCGCTGCTGGATCGATTCCTCGGCGATGGACAAATCGATGCGGATCACACCGCCTGCATCGGCTTCGGTGGTTTCCACCGCCAGTTCCAGGGCATTGAGCAGGCTGCGCGCGTCGCCCCCTGCCACGTCCAGCAGGTGGGCAGTGGCCTCCTCGGACAGCTCGACAGGGCGCTGGCCATAGCCGTGCTCTGGATCCGCCAGGGCCCGCTCCAGCAGGAGGCGCAGGTCTTCCGGTTCCAGGGGCTGGAGGCGGAACAGGCGGGAGCGGCTGACCAGGGCCTTGTTGACTTCGAAGTAGGGGTTTTCGGTGGTGGCCCCGATCAGGGTGACCGTGCCGTTCTCGACCCAGGGCAGCAGGGCGTCCTGCTGGGCGCTGTTGAAGCGGTGCACCTCATCGATGAACAGGATCGTGCGCAGCCCGTGGTGCTCCAGGCGCAACTTGGCGGCGTCCACCTCGGCGCGCAGGTCCTTCACCCCGGCGAGCACGGCGTTGAGGCTGCTGAAGTGGGCCCGGGTGCTGCCGGCGATGATCCGCGCCAGGGTGGTCTTGCCGGTGCCGGGGGGGCCGTGCAGGATCAGGTTGCCGACCCGGTCGGCGGCGATGGCGCGACGCAGCAGCCGCCCCGGACCCAGGATCGCCGCCTGCCCCACGAAGTCGTCCAGGGTGCGCGGTCGCAGACGATCCGCCAACGGGGCGATCCTGCGCCTGGCTTGCTCGCCTTGATGGCTGAACAGATCACTCACCGCCCCATCATCCCGCCGCATAGGCCTCAGGAGCGGTACGGTCTGCCAGAAGCCTTGCTAATCGCTGAACCCGTGATCGGCCATCCGAGCAGGCCGCCGTCTGGCGAGGCCCCCACGAGGCGATTTCGATGGACAGGCCGGGTGCTTCCGGGGGCGATTGCCACCCTTTTTGCGGGCACCCTTCTGGCGGGTTGTCAGTCGGAGCCTCCCGCCGCCAGGCCTCCCCTTTCGGTGCGTGCCGAAGCGGCCACCCTGGCCCCCTTCACCGACAACGTCGACACCGTCAGCACCTTGGAGGCCATCGAGGAGGTGCGGCTGGCGGCCCAGGCCGGCGGCCGCATCCAGCGCCTGCTGGTCCGTCAGGGGGACAAGGTGACCCAGGGTCAGATTCTGCTGGTGCTCGACCAGGCCCAGGCCCGGGCCGACGTGGCTCGCCTGGAGGCGGAGGTTCAGACCAACAAGCTCAACTACGAGCGCTACGAATACCTGGTGCGCCAGGGGGCCGCCAGCGCCTTTCAGCGCGATGAGTTCCGGCAGCGTTACCTCTCCTCCAGACAGGATCTGGTGGCGCGTCGGGCGGATCTGGCCTTCCGTGATCTGAAGGCGCCGATCTCAGGTGTTGTCGGGGATGTGCAGGTGAAGCTGGGTGATGTGATCTCCGCCGGCGATCCGTTCACCTCGATCATCCGCAACGACCGGTTGATGGCCCGGGTGGACGTGCCGGCCGTCTTCTCCAACCGTCTGCGGCTGGGTCAGACGGTGATCCTGATGGATCCAGCCACCAACAAGCCCATGGCCCAGAGCGTGGTCGGTTCCCTCGATCCCGGCGTTGTGGCCGGCACCCAGTCCCTGCTGGCCAAGGCGGAGTTCGCCAATCCGGCGGGCCAGCTGCGAACCGGCCTGCGCACCCGCACCCGACTGGTGCTCGACAGCCGCCAGGAGCTGTCAGTGCCCTTCGCGGCCGTCACCCAGATCTCCGGCCAGAGCTTCGTTTATGAGGTGGGTGGCCTGGCCGACCTGGAGCGGCGTCCCGGCCGGACCGATCTCGCCGTGGCACGCAAGCTTCCCGCCGGCACCAGCTTCGCCCTTCAGACCCCCGTGCAACTGGGCCCTCTGCAGGACAACCGCTATCCGGTGCTCAAGGGACTCCAGGCCGGGGCCCGTGTGATCACCACCAACCTGATCAATCTCCGCAACGGCGCGCCCGTCAAGGTCAACTGAGCCCAGCCTGATGTCACCTTCGAACACGTTCATCCTCAGGCCGGTGCTCACCACGGTGTGCAGCCTGCTGATCGTGATCGCTGGCCTGATCGCGATTCCGCTGCTGCCGATCGAGAGCCTGCCGGACATTGCCCCGCCGACGGTGAGGGTCACCTCCCGCTACGTCGGGGCCGATGCGGTCAGCGTCGAGCAGGGCGTCACCAGCGTGCTCGAACAGCAGATCAACGGGGTGCAGAACATGGAGTTCATCACCTCCACCAGTGCGGCCGACGGCTCCAGCGCCATCTCCGTCACCTTCGCCAGCGGCAGCGACGGCGACATCAATCAGGTGAACGTTCAGAACCGGGTGTCCCTGGCCCAGCCCAGCCTGCCGGAGGAGGTGCGCCAATCCGGCATCACGGTGAACAAGGCCTCCAACTCCATTCTGCTTGTTTATAACTTTACCAGCGAAGATCCGAAGAATCAATACAGCCTCGAGACCATCAGTGGCCTCCTGGATCAGAACCTCACCGATGCGGTCCGCCGCGTGCCCGGAGTCGGCGAACTCACCTACTTCGGTAACCGCCAGCTGGCCTTCCGCCTCTGGCTCGATCCGGATCGCCTGGCCTCCAACAAGCTCTCCGCCGCCGATGTGGTGGCGGCCCTGCGCAGCCAGAACCGTCTGGTCCCCGTCGGTCGCATCGGTGGCGCCCCCTCCCCCGAGGGCCAGCAATTCACCTTGACGGTGCAGCTGCAGGGACGGCTGCGGACCACCGAGGAATTCGGCTCGATGATCCTGCGCTCCACCGCCGAGGGCGGCCTGGTGCGCCTGCGTGATGTGGGTCGGGTGACGCTTGGGGGTGAGTCCTTCGACATCGAGGCCACCGACCTGCGCGGTGTTCCTTCGGTGGGCATGGCGATCTATCAGCTCACCGGCAGCAACGCCCTCGATGTCTCCAGCGGTGTGGAGGAGGTGATCAAGGAGTTCGCCACCACCATGCCGGTGGGCCTGACGATTCAGAAGATCTACGACAACACCGAATTCGTCGAAGCTTCGATCGACGGCGTCACCACCGCCCTGCGGGAAGCCGTGGTGCTGGTGGTGCTGATCCTGTTCCTGTTCCTGCAGAACTGGAAGGCCACCCTGGTGCCGGCCATCGCCATCCCGGTGGCCCTGGTGGGCACGTTCCTGTTTGTGCAGGCCTTCGGCTTCACCCTCAACCAGCTGACCCTGTTCGGGCTGGTGCTGGCGACCGGCCTGGTGGTGGATGACGCCATCACCGTGATCGAGGACACCTCAACCAAGAAGGCCTCGGGGCTCAGTGCCCTGGAGAGTGCCAAGACCACGATGGATGAGTTGTTCGGTGCCGTGATCGCCACCTCCCTGGTGCTGTTTGCGGTGTTCGTGCCGGTGCTGTTCTTCCCCGGGGCCACTGGAACGATCTACAAGCAGTTCGCCGCCACGATCATCTTCTCGATCCTGATCTCCACCTTCAACGCCCTCACCTTTTCGCCGATGCTCTCGGCCCTGTTGCTGGCCCGCGAAAGCGAGCCTCCCAGCCGCCGCACCTATGCCATCTCCGGGGTGTTCATCGGCTTCATCTATGGCCTGCTCGCCAGCGGCGGCGGCACCTTGGTGGCCCTTGGGATTCTGGCCCTGGCCGCAGGGATCGGCTTCGGGCTGCATCTGCTCACGGGCCTGCCGCTGCGGATGCCCTTCGCCATTGGCGGCGCTGTCGCGGCGCTGCTGTTGGCCGGTGTCAACAGTCCCATTGAGGTGCTGATCTACACCGTGATCGGTGGGGTGCTGGGTTGGGGAGCCCTGTTCATTTTCCGCCGCTTCAACGTCATTTATGCCGGGGTGGAGCGGCGCTACCAGGTTGGTCTGGGCTGGGTGCTGGGCAGGCGCCGGCTCATCATGGCCTTTCTGGCCGGGGGCATCGTCGTCACCGCCTACGCCTTCACCTCCATCCCGACAGGCTTCGTTCCCGTGGAGGACCAGGGCTATGCCATCGGCATCGTGCAAGGGCCTGATGGGGCCTCCCTCGAGACCACACGCCGCATCAACCAGCGGGTGGCGGAAATCCTGCGCAGTGAAAAGGACATCACCACGGCGGCGGTGTTCAGCGGCGCCAGCCTCGACGGCAACGCCCCCAACCGGGGCCTGTTCTTCTTCGGCACCCGCAACTGGGACGAGCGGACGTCCAATGACCAGTCGGTGGCGGCGATCACCCAGCGTCTGAACCGCAAGCTCTCGGTCATCCAGGAAGCGCGGATCATCGTGATCGAACCTCCCGCCATCCCCGGCTACGGCACGGGCGCGGGCTTTGAGATGCAGATGCTCAACCGCAGCGGCGGTGCCCTCTCCTCCGCCGATTTCTTCGCCGCGGCCACCCAGCTGGTGGGCAAGGCCAACCAGAGCGGCCTGTTCGACCGGGTGTTCACCCAGTTCTCCCCCGAAGCCCCCCAGCTGCAGATCCTGGTCGACCGTGATCGGATGGCGGCCCTTGGGGTGGACTACGGCACGGCGATGCAGACGTTCAGCTTCAACATCGGTTCCTTCTACGTCAACGACACCTTTGATGCCGGCCGGGTTCGCCGCATCTTCGTGCAGGCCGATGAGCGCTACCGCGCCAATCCAGACCAGCTGAAATCCCTGTATGTGGCCAATGCCAGTGGTGAGCAGATCCCCCTGTCGGAGTTCATCTCGGTGGAGCCCACAACGGGTCCGTCGGTGATTCCGCGCTTTAACCTGTTCCGCTCCATCAAGGTGGAGGGGTCGGCCCTGCCAGGGCGCAGCTCCGGCCAGGCGATCAAGGACATCCAGGACCTCTTCAACAACCTTTCCACCACCGGGGTCGGCTACGACTGGACCGGCATCTCCCGGGAGGAGGTGAGCGCGGGGGCCCTGGCGATCGTGATCTTCGCTCTTGGGATCCTGGCGGTCTATCTGGTGCTTTCCGCGCAGTACGAGAGCTACAGCGATCCCTTGATCATCCTGATGACCGTGCCAACGGCCATGCTGGGGGCCCTGGCCTTCCTGGCCTTGCGGGGTGAAGTGCTCAACATCTATGCCCAGGTGGGCCTGGTGATGCTGATCGGCCTGGCGGCCAAGAACGGCATCCTGATCGTCGATCTCGCCAACCAGCGCATGGGGGAGGGAGAGAGCGCCCTGGAGGCGGCGCGGGCCTCGGCCCAGTCCCGTTTCCGGCCGATTCTGATGACGGCCATCTCTTCCCTGTTCGGTTTCCTGCCCCTGGTGTTTGCCAGCGGTGCCGGCGCCAGAAGCCAGGCGTCCCTGGGTACGGTGGTGTTCGGGGGCCTGGCGGTGGCCACCGTGCTGTCCCTGTTCGTGGTGCCGGTGTTCTACGTCGTGGTGAAACAGCTCACAGGCGCTTCGCCGGCGACGACGGCTGAGGCACCGGTGGGCGGAGCGTCCTGATGCCGGCCCCCTGCCCACCCCTGTGTGGCAAGCGGGTGCTCTGCGCAGGACTGATCACCGGGCTGGTGGGGTTGGCGATCTCCCAGTTCCTGCGGGCCATCGTCGGGAACACCCCCCTGAGGATCACGCCCGAGGCCCTGTTCTGGAGCACGGTGGTGCTGGGAGGGTTCGGCGTGGTGGCAGGCATGGCGGTGGAGGCGGTGCGCCAGTTGCAGGTGTCCAACCCGGAGCCCGAGTACCACCGTCGCCACAGCCGCCGAGGCGGGCCCGGCCCCCACGCCTGAGGGGCCGCAAGCCGCGCCGGACCAGTGGGGCGAACGGGGCTTTTCCGGTACCTTGCAGAGGTATGAACCGGTCCGGTGCGCTGGCAGGCCCTTCCCCCCCTCCTTCCTCTGGCGCTGCTGCTGGCAGCCTGCGGCGCCCCTAAGCCCGAGGCCCGACAGCCCCTGGTGGTGCAGACGGTGACGGTGGGGGAGTTCCGCTTCGCCCCGAGCATCGAGACGATCAGCGTCATTGAGTCCACGTCCAACGTGGTGATGCGGCCCCAGTCCGATGGCCGGGTGGTGCGCATCCTGGCCAGGGAGGGCCAACGGGTGAAGGCGGGCCAGCCCATCCTCGTGCTCGACAACGTGCAGGAATCGGCCACCCTCGATTCCGACCGGGCCGAGGCGATCAAGGATCGCGTCAATGCCGAGCGCTACGTCTTCCTCAACGAGCAGGGCGCGGTGTCTACCAAAGATCGGGATTACTACATCACCCAGGCGATCCAGAGTCGCGACCAGGCCCGCTCAAGTGCGGCCACCCTGGGCTACAAGTTCGTCACCGCCCCCATCGACGGGGAAATCGGCAACCTTGATTCGGTCAAGCTTGGCGATTACGTGCGCCAGGGCCAGGCGATCACCGGAATCGTCAATAACAGCTCCCTCTGGACCCTGATGGATGTGCCGGCCACCCAGTCCAGCCAGGTGAAGATCGGCCAGCCGGTGCAGGTGGAGAGCCAGAGCAATCCACCGGTGAAGGGCGTGGGCCAGGTGGTGTTCGTCTCCCCCTACTTCGCCACCGCCAGCCAGCAGGGTTCCTCCACCCAGCCGAATACGGTGCTGGTGAAAGCGGTGTTTCCCAATCTGACGGGGGTGCTCAAGACAGGCCAGTACGTGCGCAACCGCATCATCACCGGCACCAGTGACCAGCTGGCGGTGCCGGTGGAGGCGGTGATGATGCAGGCCCAGCAACCGTTCGTGTACAAGGTGCTGCCCCTCGCCACGATCCTGCCCCAGATCAAGGCCTCCGATCAGCTGTTGCCCGCCCAGAAAAAGCAACTGGAGAAACTCCCCGGCACGACGCCGGTGGTGGTTCAGACGGCGGTGACCCTTGGCAAGTTACAGAACAATGCCTATCCCGTGCTGTCCGGCCTGGCCAAGGGGGATGAGGTGGTGGTGAGTAACACGGCCCTGCTGCGCTCCGGCATGCCGGTGCGGCGGGCCCCGGCTCAGGCTCCGGCCCCGGCGGCGAGCTGAGCGAACCGATGTCGTTTTCCGATAACTTCATCAAGCGGCCGGTTCTGACCACCGTCTGCAGCATCCTGATCGTGCTGGTGGGCCTGATCGCCATCCCCACGCTGTCGATCGAGAATCTTCCCAACATCGCCCCACCCCTGATCCAGGTGACCTCCAACTACGGAGGTGCCAATTCCCTGGTCACCGAGCAGGCGGTGACCAATCCCATCGAGCAGCAGATCAACGGGGTTCCTGGGGCCAATTACATCTCCTCGACCAGCAACATGTCTGGGACGAGCACGATTCAGGTGTTCTTCAACGAAGGGACGGATATCAACATCGACCAGGTGAACGTGCAGAACCGCGTCTCCCTGGCGATGCCCCAGCTACCCCAGCAGGTGCAGGCCACCGGGGTGTCGGTGATGCAGAGCACCCCGTCGATCCTGCTGGCCTACCAGGTGTCCTCAACGGAGGGGCAGTTTGATGCGTCCTATCTCAACGGTCTGATTTATCAGAACCTCTATTTTCAGCTGGAGAGGGTGCCCGGAGTGGCCACTGTCAACCTGCTTGGAGGCAGTAATCCGGCCTTCTGGTTGTTCGTCGATGCCAACAAGCTGACCGCCAACAATCTCACGGCCGACCAGGTGGTGAATGCGGTGGCCAGCCAGAACACCGTGGCGATCGGCGGCCTGGTGGGGGGACCGCCAGCAGGGGGTAACCAGAAGTTCGCCTATCCGATCCTGGTGGAGAACAACGGCAACCTCGTATCGGTTGAGGAGCTCAACAACCTGATCGTCGGCCGCACGCCCGCGGGCAACCTGCTGCGGCTCAAGGATGTCGGCGAGGCCACCTACGGCACCAACACCTACGCCCAGCAGGCCGTCAGCATCGAAGGCCACCCCTCGATCACGGTGGCGGTCTTCCAGACCCCCGAGAGCAATGCCCTCGACGTCTCGAACCAGGTGGTGCAGGTGATGAACCAGTTCACCCAGACCGTCCCCCCGGGGGTCAAGGTGTTCGAGATCTACAACATCGGCCAGTTCATCGAATCGGCCGTGGAGGGGGTGATCGATGCCCTTGGCCTGGCCATCGTGCTGGTGCTGCTGATCCTGTTCCTGTTTCTGCAGGACTGGAGGGCCACGGTGGTGCCCAGCCTGGCGATTCCGATCTCTCTGGTCGGCACCTTCGCCTTCGTGAAGATCTTTGGTTTTTCAATCAACCAGCTCACCCTGCTGGGCCTGGTGCTGGCCACGGGCCTGGTGGTGGACGACGCCATCGTGGTGATCGAGGCAGTGGAGAAGAACCTGGAGAAGGGGATGCGTCCTCGCCAGGCCGCCATGGAGTGCATGGGGGAGTTGTTTGGCGCCCTGGTGGCCACCGCCCTGGTGCTGATGGCGGTGTTCGTGCCCGTGGCCTTCTACCCCGGCGGCATCGGCATCATCTACAAACAGTTCGCCCTCACGATCGCCTTTTCGATCGCGATCTCCGCCTTCAATGCGCTCACCTTCTCGCCCATGCTCTCGGCCCTGCTGCTGAGGAGCCAGAAGTCGGCGCCTCCGGGACGGCTGGTGGGCATCATCGGCGGCGTGGTGGTGGGCCTGGCCTTCGGCCGCTTCAGCGCCGCCTCCTTCGGCAGCATCACCTATGTGCTGGGCGTGGTCGTCGGTGTACTGGCCGGCGCCAATCTGGTCTGGATCTTCAACCGCTTCAACGCCTTCTTCTCCCGTCTGGAGCGCGGCTACGCCGCAATGGTGGGGGCCCTGATCGTTCGGCGCCGCTTGATCCTGGTGGGCCTGGGTGGCGGCATCGCCCTCACCCTGTTCGCCTTCAGTGCGCTCCCCTCCGCCTTCATCCCCGAGGAGGACCAAGGCTACGGGATGGGTATCTTCCAGCTCCAGAACGGTGCCTCCCTCAGCCAGACCCAGGGCACCGGCCTGGAGGTGGCCAAGGTGCTCAATGCAGAAGAGGAGATCATCGCTGGTTCGGTGGTGAGTGGCTACGGATTCAACGGTGCCAGTCCTGATCAGGGGGTGTTCTTCTTCGGCTTCAAGCCGCTGGAGGAACGCAGCGGTGCCGACCAGAAAGCGCCGGCGATCGTCAACCGGCTCAACGCCAAGCTCAGCCAGATCAGCTCCGGCATGGCGGTGGCGGCCCAGCCGCCGGCGATCCCGGGCTTCTCCGCCCAGGGCGGCTTCTATTTCCAGTTCAACGACCTCAGCAATGGGGCCTTCAGCTTCAATCAGCTGAATGATCAGGCCAAGCAGCTGATCCAGGCGGGCACGGCGAGCGGCGGCTTCTCCACTCTGTACACCCAGTTCATCCCCAGCGCACCGGCCTTCGGGCTGAAGATCGACCGATCGATCCTCGGGGCCCTCAACGTCGACTTCCAGCAGGCGATGCAGACCATCGCCGTGCTGGCGGGCAGCAACTACTCCGGCCTCACCTATGAGAGTGGCCAGGTCAGGAACATCTACGTGCAGGCCGCGGCGGGCAACCGCAGCTCCCTGGACGATGTGCTCAGTTACTACGTGCGGAGCAAGGACGACAAGCTGGTCCAGGTGTCGGAGTTTGCCACGGCGGAACTCACCAGCGCGCCGCCGGTGATCAGCCACTTCAACCTCTACCGCACGATCCTGATCCAGGGGGCCGAGGCGGTTGGCAAGAGTTCGGGCCAGGCCCTGACGCTCATCCAGGACCTCTTCCATGCCCAGGAGTTCAACAACATCAGCTATGCCTTCACAGGCCTCGCCGCCCTGCAACTTTCGGCGGGCAATGCCAGCGTGCTGGTGTTCGGCCTTGGGATCCTTGTGGTCTATCTGGTGCTCTCAGCCCAGTACGAGAGCTATGTGACGCCGGTGATCATTCTGATGACCGTGCCCCTGGCCATGCTCGGCGCCCTGGCGTTCCTGGCCCTGCGCTCGATCGATCTCAACATCTACGCCCAGGTGGGCCTGGTGACCTTGATCGGCCTGGCGGCCAAGAACGGCATCCTGATCGTCGAGGTGGCCGAGCAGCACATGAAGGAGGGCATGACGGCCGCCGAGGCCGCCACCGCCTCGGCCGAATCGCGGCTGCGGCCGATCCTGATGACAGCCATCGCTGCCCTGGCCGGCTTCCTGCCCCTGGTGGTGGCCACCACGGCGGGGGCCAACAGCCAGCAGTCCCTCGGGACGGTGATCTTCGGCGGCCTGCTGGTGGCCACGGTGCTGTCGCTAGGGGTGGTGCCCCCCTTCTATGTGGTGGTGAAGGCTCTGGAGGCCCGCTGGTTCGGCGAGTCCGAAACCGAGCCGACCGATCTGGCTGTCGCCCGGGAGAAACCCCCCGGCTAGGAGCCAGCCTGGCTGCAGCCGTGTAACGAATCATGCGCCGGCCTGGCTGCCCCATTGCGGTCGCTGGGCCAGGCCGTGAGGATCAGCCAAAGGGGTTGTGGAGAGATCGCCATGCAGCCGACGCTTGCCGAACGGTTGCGGGAGCAGCAAGCCAGGAGCAGGAGCCGGCCCCCATCGCGACAGCCCTGGCCCCTGCCCATCGAGCCGCCCACCGCCCTGCTGTTCCAGCCGCTGCCGCAGGCGGCAGATCCGGTCCTCGCCGCCGCCGCGGAGCCCGTCGCCCCGTCGGCGCCCCCGACCCGGACCGCCCAGGCCGAGGCGCTGCTGCTGTGTGTCTGGGCCGTGCTGGTGGTGATCGATGGGGCACAGGCGCTTGCCGCCCTGATCGACGGCCTGGCGTCCCATGAGCGCGGAAGGCCCGGGGAGCGCCCCCGGAAGAGGGTCACCATGGCGGTGTCATCGCCAGGACTTCCTGATCCTGCTGGGGACACGGAAGCCACAGGGTTGCTGCAGAGATGCCGCTCGTTGGCGCCTTCGTTATGACACAACTTTGTAACGTCTTGATGCAACACATCGAGGGCAATTCTGGCTGCTTGTTGGCTGATTGTCTTTTCTGGTAAGGCAAGTACCTCTGGTAGTTTCGTTGTGCAGAATGCGATGGGGAACGTGAGTCGAACAACAGCGGTAACGAAGGGGTTTCTGGCTGCCCTTGTTCTCTCCTTCGCCGGGATCGTCCCCAGCTCCGACGCCTTCGCCCAGGCGGCGCCTCCTGTGCGCAGCGTGAAGGTTGTTCAGGGGGACACGCTTGAGGCCCTGGCTGCCCGCTACGGCGTGAGTGTGCAGGACTTGATGCGGCTGAACGCCATCACCCGGCCTGAGGAGCTGCAGATCGGCCAGTCACTGAAGCTGCCGCCATCGAAGGGCCTTGTGCAGGTGCGCATGGGTGACACGCTGGCTGTCCTGGCGTCCCGCCACCGCACCACGGTGGCGGAGCTCCAGAAGGCCAATCCCGGGGTGAAACCCGACCAGTTGCAGGTCGGCGCCTGGCTGAAGCTGCCTGCGGCGCCTCCTGTGGCCAAGGCCAAGCCGACGGCAACCGCCACCGCCAAGCCTGCAGCCAAGCCTGCAGCCAAGCCCACGGCTACGGCCACGGTTGCCGCCAAGCCCCCGGCCCCGGCCAAGCCCCCGGCGCCGGCCGGTCCGCCAGTCGTGAAGGCCCCGGCGCCCACCGCCCCCCCCTCGCCCGTGCCGCCACAATCGGGGGGGGCGGTGCGCTGGAGGTTCTACGGCAACACCCTTGTCGACTGGGGCGGCTGGAAGCTCCACCCCGGCGGTGTGCGGGTCAGCCTGGTGCAGCCCAACCAGGCGGAGGTCGGGCCGATCCGGGCGCAGGCGACGGCCGTGGCGGTGCATTGCAGCAGCCTGCGCCAGGCCTGGCTGATCAATGGGGCCTGGGATGCTTGGACCGTTCCCGAGAGCCGTTCGGTGGCCCAACAGATCGTCCTGGATCTCTGCGCCAACGTCAGCGATCCCACCGCCCCGGCCGTTCCGCCCCCTTCCGCCCCTTGAGGGCCTGAGCACCGGTGGCGCCTGGGAGGGTGATCTTGATCACTTTCGGGGTCTTTGTTTGTGGCAGTGAGCTAGCCTTCATGCGCCATATCTGCTGCCTTTCACGGTGACATATTGCATCGGCTACTGGCTGGAGAAGGGCCTGGTGATGGTCTCCGATTCCCGCACGAATGCTGGAGTTGACTACATCTCCAGCTACAGCAAGATGCATGAGTTTCAGCCGTCGTCGGATCGGCTGTTCGTGCTTCTGGCGGCGGGAAATCTGGCCACCACCCAGGCCGTGATCAGCTGGATCCGCCGGGATCTCGACCGGCCGGCCGAGGCGTTCGTCGCAGGGGTCAGGGATCTGCGCTCCTGCGATTACCTGTTCGAAGCGGCCGCCTACATCGGCCGGGTGAGCGTGGCGGTGCAGCAGGAGAATGCCGCTGCCCTGCAGCAGGCGGGAGCCAGCGGGGGGGCCTCTTTCATCCTGGGCGGCCAGATCGCCGGGGAAGCCCACGGTCTGTATCTGGTTTATCCCCAGGGCAACGCCATCATGGCCACCCGCGAAACGCCCTACCTGCAGATCGGAGAGACGAAATATGGAAAACCTCCCCTCGATAACGTCGGCCACACCAACCTCTCCCTGGAGGATGCCGCCCGGCTCTGCCTGATCTCGGAGGTGCTCACCCAGCGCTCCAATCTCACCGTGGGCCCTCCGTTCGAGCTGGCCATCCTTCCAGCGGATGCCCTGGCGCTGGCCCATCGGCTGACCTTGGGGGCGGAGGCGCCGGAACTGGCCGCCATGGTCGAGACCTGGAGCGATGCCCAGCGGGAGGCGTTGCACCGCCTGCCCAGCTTCCCCTGGGAGCAGTCGTCTCCGCAGCTGTCGTCGCCAACCTGATCCGGCTTTCCCTCCATGTGGTCTGTTTCCGAATGGGTGTCCAACGGCCACCTGCCCACCGCCGAGGTGGTGCAGGAGCTGGTGGAGGAGGCCCATGGCCGCTTTGCGCCGGTTCTGGATGGCCAGGTGGCCGATTACATCCCCGCCCTGGCGGCGGCCACCCCCGAGCATTTCGGTCTTTGTGTGTCAAGTTGCGGGGGGGCGTTGTTCGAGGCGGGCGAAGCCAGGGAGTCGTTCAGCATCCAGAGCATCTCCAAGCCATTTCTGTTTGCGTTGATCTGCCAGGCCATCGGTGAGGAGGAGGCGCGCGAGAAGCTCGGTGTCAACAGCACCGGCCTGCCGTTCAATTCCGTCCTGGCGGTGGAGCGCAGCGGCGAGGGCCTCTCCAATCCGATGGTGAATGCCGGGGCGATCGCCGCCACCAGCCTGGCGCCAGGGGCCAGCAGCGAGGAGAAGTGGGCCTTCATCCAGGACGGCTTCTCCCGTTTCGCCGGACGGCGGCTGGAGGTCGATGGGCGGGTCTTCGATTCGGAGCTGGCCAGCAATCGCCGCAACGCCGGTCTGGCCACCCTCCTCAGTGATCACGAGCGGATCTGGTGGGATCCCGACGAGGCCACCGAGCTCTACACCCGCCAGTGTTCCCTGAGTGTCACGGCGGCCGACCTGGCCGTGATGGCCGCAACCCTGGCCAACGGCGGACGCCAGCCCATCACCGGCGAGCAGGTGATCGAGGCGATCCATTGCCAGCACGTGCTGGCGGTGATGGTGACGGCGGGGCTCTACGAAACCTCCGGCGACTGGTTGTATGCCACCGGCCTGCCGGGGAAGAGTGGCGTGGCCGGCGGCATGATCACGGTGGCCCCGGGTAAGGGGGGCCTGGCGACGTATTCGCCACCCCTCGATGAGGCGGGCAACAGCGTGCGCGGCCAGCTCACGGCGCGCTTCCTCTCCGAACGGCTGGGACTGAACCTGTTCGCCTCCCGGCCCGAAGGGAGCCGCTGAAGCATGGCCGCTGCAAGGGAGATGACAGCCTCGCCTGTCTACGCTCCAGCCTCAGCAGGGGGCGTTTTACCACCATGATCAGCACCACCAATCTCGTGCGCTATCTCCTGCTGCTGGCCTGTATCGGCGTCACGGTGGTGATCTTCAATTACTTTTCAGGCACGATTGCGGTGTTCACGGCAGCCGCCATCGTGGCGGCCCTGCTCAACATCCCGGTGAAGTGGCTGTGCCGCTATCTGCCGCGGGGATGGTCGATTGCCGCCGTTTCCTGCGGCGCCCTGATTCTCCTGGTGGGTTTCGTCACTGGCATTGGCCTGCAGGTGCTGAACCAGGGCCAGGGCCTGCTGCTGGATCTGCAAGGCACCTTGAAACAGCAGGACCTCACGCCCCTGCATCAGTACCTCAAAACCTATGGATTCGACAGAATCACCACGTTGCTGCAGGAGGGTTTGCTGACGGGACTGGGGTTGTTGCAAACTGTGTTTTCCGGGGTCTTCACGGGGATTTTCGGTGCCGTGATCAGTCTCTACATGCTGATCGACGGCGATAAGCTCTGGAAAGGATTCCTGGGGCTGATTCCTGAGCAGCATCGTGATCGTTTCGCCGAGACCTTTCTGCAGAGCTTCCTGGGATTCATTCGCGGTCAGCTGCTGCTGATGGTGTTTCTGACCGTCTCAACGGCCGTGATCTTCCCGCTGCTGGGTGTGAAGTACAGCTTGATTCTGGCCGTCATTGTGGGGGTCCTTGATGTGATCCCCGGGATCGGCGCCACCCTTGGCATCGTGTTGATCTCGTTGATGGTCTTCGCCTCCCAAGGGGGAGACATCGGCTTGCGGGCCTTGATCGCGTCCGTGCTGCTCGGTCAGATTCAGGACAACATCGTCCGGCCCAAGGTGATGGGCCAGGCGATGGAGCTCAATCCGGTGATTCTCTTTTTGGCCCTCTTCATTGGACAGCGGGTCGCTGGCCTGTTGGGGGTGTTCCTTTCAATCCCCATTGCCGGAATGATTGCGATCTGGATTCATTCTGAACGCCAGCAGCAGGGCTCCGTCATTCTCACCCCGGCGGTTGAGGATTAGAAAGGGGATGAGGCCCTACCCTCGCTTCACTCATGCCTTGACCAATCACGCTCTGGCCCCAGTGTCGTCGGCACTTGGCGTCCTCGTCCCAAGGGGGTTGGTGGGCGGTGTTGCAGCCGGCTGTCATGCTGCTCGTTACTGACCTCCTTGGTACTCCCTTGACTATGAACCGTGCGATCGTGGCCACCCTCACGGCCCTTGCCGCGACGGCGGCCACCGGGGTTCCGGCGGCGCAGGCCAGCTGCCGCTTTCTGATGCCGCTGGGGGGTGGCGGCAACCCGGTGGTGTCCAAGCGGATCGGGCCGGACCGGCTCGTGGGCCGCACCAACTGGAACACCGATTTCATCGTGGATCGCAACTTCCGCAGTTATCGCTTCTTCTTCACCTCGGCCTCCACCGAGCGGGCCAGCTTCCCGGTGTCGGGTTTCATGGTGTTCACCGACGGCAGCAACCTGCAGGTGATCAATGAAACACCGACCTTTGAGCCAGGCACGGGCCGGATGTTCGGACCTTTCCAGGCCGTTCCCGGCAAGCGCACCAGGCTGATGAATTTCCGGGTGGGCTCGTCCACCACACCGGCTGCCCTTGGATTCAGCTATCGCATCTCTGTCCAGGGCTGTGATTAAAACCCATGCAGTTTGAAAGCTTCGCGACCTTCAACATCGCCATCGTGGTGCTGGCGATCGGTCGTTGGCTGAACCGGAAGGTGGGTTTCCTGCGGGAGTTCAATATTCCAGAGCCAGTCACCAGCGGGCTGCTTGTTTGTCTTCTTCTGGCCCTGATTCATGGCTTCACCGGCCTGGAAATCGGCTTCAACCTGCAGGCTCGGGATTTCCTGCTGCTTTACTTCTTTGCGGCTATTGGCCTCAGCGCCGATATCAGGATGCTGCTCTCGGGGGGCTGGACGCTGCTGATCCTGGTGGTTACCACGGTGGTGTTCATCGTGCTTCAGAACCTCACCGGGGTCGGCATGGCCACGCTCCTCGGATTCAATCCCCTGGTGGGGCTGCTAGGAGGATCGGTGTCGATGCTGGGCGGCCACGGCACGGCCATCGCCTGGGCGCCGACCTTCGCCGATGTCCACGGAATCGAAAACGCCCAGGAAATTGGAATCGCCTGCGCCACCTTTGGTCTGGTGCTGGCCTCGTTGATGGGGGGACCAATCGCCCGGCTTTTGATCCGCCGCAACAAATTGAAGCCAGAGGCAACCGCTGACCTTGAAGAAGGCTTCGGAGATCCTGGTGCGTCCGCCAGACCTCAACCGCGGGAGCCTGTCACCTATTTCAGTCTGCTGAGGACGCTCTTCTGGCTGAACATGAGCCTGGGCCTTGGTGAACTGCTGTTCAAAGCCGTTGAAGCCAGCGGCGGCAAGTTGCCGCTGTTCGTCTGTTGCCTGTTTGCGGCGATCCTGCTCACCAATACCGTGCCGCGCCTGCTGCCGATCGGTTTCCTGGCCGCGCCCCGATCCCTGGCAATTGTGTCGGACATTTCCCTGGGCATCTTCCTGACGATGTCGCTGATGAGCCTGCAACTGTGGACGATTGCCTCGTTGGCGGGCCCGATTCTCGCCATCCTTGCCGCCCAGTTCACAATCGCCTTTCTGTACGTCTTGTTCGTGGTGTTCCGGGCCATGGGGAGCGATTACGAGGCCGCCGTGATCTGTTCCGGATTCTCGGGCTTTTCCCTCGGGGCCACCCCCACGGCGATGGCCAACATGTCGGCGGTGGCCCAGAAGTACGGTCCCGCCCGCCGGGCCTTCATCGTCGTGCCACTGGTGTCGGGCTTCTTCGTGGACATCAGCAATGCCGTGGTGATTCAGCGCTTCCTGCACTGGCTCGCTTGACCCCCGGCCGCTCAGAAGCGCAGGGTCGTCCGGATCAGTCCGGCCCACATCCCCAGGCTGGCTTCCCCTCCTGAAGCGGCGGGGAACAGCAGGGTCTCGGACAGGTCGGCGCTGCCGCTGAGGGCGCCCCGGGGCCGGCTCAGCCAGAAGAGGGCCGGCGTCACCGAGAGTTCATCGCTGAGCTGGATCCGGTAGAAGACTTCGACGGCCAGCCCCCGGTCATCGAGACTGCTCTGGCTGGGCGTCTGGATCGCGACCACGTGGGCGGGGGAGCCGACGGCCAGTCCCAGGCTGTTGCCCACCCCCAGGACGTCGCTCCAGACCAGGCCGGTGTACCAGGAGCGGCTGCGCACCCCCGAGAGGCCGGCCACCGCCTGGGTGCCGAAGCGGAACGTGTCCTGGCCCCAGCCGGCGCTGATCGAGGGGAGCCAGCCGGAGCGGCGGGGCTGCCAGTAGCCCGCCAGCGACCAGGAACCCAGGCTGCCGTCGCGGCCGCCGGCCGCCAGTTGGCTGGCCAGGGGGGTGCCCCGCAGCCGCACCGGTGGGCCGCTCAGGCTCCAGGCGCCGGTGATGTTCCACTGGGGCCGGCTCACGGCCAGCTGCAGGGTGCTGGTCTGGGAGGAGGAGCCGGAGAAGAGGCCGCCGCCCTGCTCGTTGCCCCCGGCCTGGCCGGCCACGTAGGCGTAGCCCAGGCTCAGCCCCTGCAGCTCGCCCCGGGGCTGCCACCAGAGTCCGAAGCCTCCCCCCAGCCGTTTGCCATAGGTGCCGGGCGAGCCGGCGAACTGGAACAGATCCAGGATCGGGGAGGCGTTGTAGACACTCGGCCAGACGGGGAGCATGTCGAGCTGCATGATCCGGGGCCCGACGCTGAGCCGGATCTCGGGGCTGAGCGGCAGCTGCAGGTAGGCCCTGTTGATGCTCACCAGCCGACCGGAGCACCCCTGCTCCCCCGCGCCGCAGGCCGGTTCCTGGAAAGCGACGTCCAGGCGGCTCAGGGGGGTGGGCGGGTTGGAGAAGAAGCCGGAGGGGGCGAAGTCGCCGCTGCGCAGGCGGATGCGGAACAGGTCCTGGCCCGTGAAGCTGGTGTCAATCGTGAGGCGCAGCTCGTGGTTGAGGCTGACGCCGTTCAGCAGCGGCTCCCCCACCGCGGTGTTGCCGGCACGGTCCACCTCGTTGCCGGTGTACCGGAGGCTCCCCAGGACGCCGTTGATCTGCAGGTTCACCGTGGTGGTGGGGGCGAACCGGGTGGCCTCGAGCGCCTCGACGGCGGCCTGGGGCGCCGGCGCCGGCAGCTCCTGGGGCCGCAGGGGCCCGGCGGCACCGCAGACCCAGGCCGCCATCAGCCAGGGAAGGATGGCGCCGGGGGGCCTCATGGCGCCTCGCCGCTCAGGTGATCACGGTGGGCCGCTCCATGCCGGTGCGCACCCGGATCTCGGCCAGGGCGTCGATGGCGACGATCAGATCCCCGAGGGCCAGCTGGGGGTTCTGGTCGAGGTCGCCGCTGGGGGGCACGTAGCTCTCCAGGTACACCCGCAGCGTGGCCCCCTTGGTGCCCGTGCCCGAAAGCCTCAGCACCACGCGGCTGCCGTCGTCGAGCAGCACCCGCAGGCCCTGGCCCTTGCTGATCGAGCCATCGACCGGGTCGGTGTAACCGAAATCGTCGGCGGCCCGGATCGTGCGGCCGGCGAAGGCCTGGCCCGGCAGGGCGGTGAGCATCCCGGAGATGCGGTCGTAGAGGCCATGGGCGGCCTCACTGGCCACCGCTTCGTAGTCGTGGCGGGAGTAGTAGTGGCGGCCGAAGCGGCTCCAGTGGCCCGCCATCACTTCGGCCACCGAGCAGCCCCGCACCGCCAGGATCTGCAGCCAGAACAGCACGGCCCAGAGGCCATCCTTCTCGCGGATGTGGTTGCTGCCGGTGCCGAAGCTCTCCTCGCCGCAGAGGGTGATCCGCCCGGCATCGAGCAGGTTGCCGAAGAACTTCCAGCCCGTGGGGGTCTCGAAGCAGGGGATGCCCAGCTCGGTGGCCACCACGTCGGCGGCGGCACTGGTGGGCATCGAGCGGGCTACGCCGGCCAGGCCGTCCGCATAGCCGGGGGCCAGGGTGGCGTTGGCGGTGAGCACGGCCAGGCTGTCGCTGGGATTCACGAAGCAGTTCCGGCCCAGGATCATGTTGCGGTCGCCGTCGCCGTCGCAGGCGGCGCCGAAGTCATAGGCGCCGCCGCTCAGCAGCAGGTCGGCCAGCTCGTGGGCATAGGTGAGGTTGGGGTCGGGGTGGCCTCCGCCGAAGTCCGCCAGGGGCAGGCCGTTGCGCACCGTGCCGGCCGGGGCCCCCAGCAGCCCTTCAAACAGGCGGGAGGCGTAGGGGCCGGTGACGGCATGCATGGCATCGAAGGCGACGCGGAAGTCGCCCCGCAGCAGGGCGGCGATGCGGTCGAAGTCGAACAGCTTCTGCATCAACGCCACGTAGTCGTCGACCCCGTCGATCACCTCCACGGCCATGGTGCCGATGGTGGTGCTCCCGGGGGCGTCCAGGTTCAGGGGTTCGGCGTCGAGGATGCGGTAGCCCTCCAGGCTGAGGGTGGCCCCATGGATGGCATCGGTGACCGATTCAGGGGCCGGCCCGCCGTTGGCGCCGTTGATCTTGACGCCGAAATCGCCGTCGAGGCCGCCGGGGTTGTGGCTGGCCGAAAGGATGATCCCCGCCACGGCGCCCCGACTGCGGATCAGATGGGAGGCGGCCGGCGTGGAGAGGATGCCGCCGGTGGTGGTGATCAGACGGCTGACCCCATGGGCCGCCGCCATGCGGGCGATGACGCTGATGGCCGGGATGTTGCCGAAGCGGCCGTCACCGCCCACCACCAGGGTTCCCCCCTCAACCCCGGGCACCACCCGCAGGGAGGCCTCGATGAAGCTCTCGAGGTAGTGCGGGGTCTGGAACTGTCGGGTGCTCTTGCGCAGGCCGGAGGTGCCGGGCTTCTGGTCGTCGAAGGGTCGCTCCAGCGCCACCTGACGCAGCTCGGTCGTCTTCGCCATGGCTGGCGTCCTGGGGGGTCGGGGACGACCTAAGTTACCTCCGGCGATTGTTCCCGCTCCTGCTGCTGGTGGCGTCGACAGGTCTGGCTAGCGTGGGCTGAATTGCATTGACCCCATGGCGCCCCGGTTGCTCCCCACCGCCCTGCGCACGGCCGCTGCCGTCGGTGCCACCGCCGCCGTCGCTGCGGCCGGAACTGTCGTGCTGAGCCTGTCCTCGGCGCGGGCGGCGGTGATGGGCGCCGCGAAGGCCCTTCCCTATGCCGAAGCCGTGGACCGCACCCACACCGCCGCCGAGGCCGTGCTGGCGGGAGCCGGAGCCGAAACCTGCCTGCGGGGCAAGCTGACCAATGCCCTGCTCGGGCTCTCGAGCAGCTGTGAGGCCACCGGCGAGCGCAACCCCCTCTGCCGGCTGGCCGACAAGGCCGCCGTCGTGACGCCGATGAGCCTGGCCTTCATGCGCGACACCGCGACCCAGTTGCTGGCATTGATCGATGGCCCGGCCGCCAGCCAGCCCCAACCCTGACTTCCCCGCAGCCCGAACCATGGACGTCCAGCACCCTTCGGATGACAGTTCGCTGTCCCCCGACCAGATCCTGTTGTTGGAGCAGTTCCGCGACCGGGTCGAGGCGAAGATCAGCAACCACGGACTCACCAGCGCCGATGTGGCCGAGCTGGTGAAGGACCTGCGCGGCCATCCCCAGATGAGCCGATTGATGATGGCGGAACTGAGCCAGGAGCTGCAGCGGTTGCTGCCTGGCCAGCGCTTCAGTTTTGATTGGGATTGATCAGGTTCACCCCCCCCTGGGGCCTCGGGGCCGCATTGTCCGCGGGCTTGGCGGTCGGCAACTGCAGGCGGCAGACGGCCGTGAGGCTGCGGGCGGCCCGGTCGATCGGTTCACGCCGCTCAAAGCTGTTGCTGGCGGCCACCACCGACCGCTGACGGATCGTCCAGAGCGTGTCCTTGCAGCTGGCCGGCAGGCGCGGGTGGTCGAGCAGGGGGTCGGCCAGGCTGCGGGCTTTGTCGCAGGGTTCGGACGTGTTCTCGCGGCTGCAGGCCAGGGCGATCAGTTGCAGGGAGCGGAATTCGGCGGAGGGCGGAAACGGGGGCGGCTCCGGGCCGGCCCACAGGGGTGAGGACCCCAGCAACGGCAGACTCGCCAGCAGGGCCAGGTGCGTCAGGGACGGCCGCAGGCGGCTTGGGCCGGGTTGGGTGATGGAAACGGTCCGGTCCATGGCTGGCGGGGAGGTCCCCCAATCATGGCCGCCTCTCAGAGGTCCGTGGCGATCGCCTCAACGCCGTTGCGCAGTTCCCACTGCGTGGCCCGCCAGCGCCTCTCCAGCAGGGGGCCACTCCAGCGGGCGGTGCGGGCCAGCAGGCTCCGCAGCCGATGCCGCCGCCGTAGCAGATCGGCCCGGCGGGCCTCCTGCTGCTGCAGCTGCTGGATGCGCTGGATCTCCGGCAGCCGGCCGGCGGCGATGGCCGCTGTGGCGGCGTCGATGGCGGTAGGTTCAGCCTCCAGCAGGGCGGGTTCCAGGTACCTGGCGGCCACCAGGGCATCGCGCAGGGCCATGTTGATCCCCTGGGCCCGCAGCGGGCTCATCGGGTGGGCGGCATCGCCGAGCAGCAGCAGGCCCGGCCGCTGCCAGCACGGGCACAGCCCCACCCGCACCGGCAGCCGCACCGGCCCCTGCACCGCTGCCGCCTCCAGGGCCCGCAGCAACCTGGCCAGGGGCTCGGGGGCGTCCCGGGCCCAGAGCTGCAGCCAGGCCCCGGGCCTGGCCGGGGTGGGAGCCGGGGCGGCGCCACCCAGCTCGATCGCCCAGCCGAGCTGCACGCCGCCGCGGGCGGAGGGGAACAGGGCATAGCTGCCGGCGGCGCCCACCACGGTCACGAAGCGGCCGGCCAGCCAGCGCACCAGCGCCTCGGATCCGGGGGCCTCCAGCCGGAACCAGAGCACGTCGAGGGGGCTCGGAGCGCTCTCCAGCGCCAGCCCCGCCTTGCGGCGCAGCAGCGACTCCCGGCCATCGCAGGCCACCACCAGGTCGGCCTCCAGGGCGCTGCCGTCCGCCAGGCGCACCCCGGTGATGCGGCCGTCCTGCTCCAGCAGGTCGGTGGCGGCCTGGCCGGCGTGGAACCGGAAGCCCTCCAGCCGGCTCGCCTGGGTCAGCAGCTCCTGCAGCAGCGCCTCCTGGTCGATCAGGGTGCAAGGGACGGGGCTGCCCATGGGCTCGGCCGCCTCGAACAGGAGCTGGCCATCGAGGAAGAAGCTCCAGGCCGCCAGGGGCCGCTGGGCCACCTCCGGCGGGAGCGGCTGCAGGCCCATGGCGGCCAGGACCGCCAGGCCGCTGGGCATCAGCCCCTCGCCCCGGAATGGACGGCCGCCACGGCCGGTGGCGTCGACCAGGTCGACCGGGAGGCCGCGGCGGGCCAGCAGCAGGGCCAGGCTCGCGCCGGCCGGACCGGCCCCCACCACCACCACCCGGCTGCCGGCGGGCCCGGACGGGCTGTTCAGGTGAAGGAGTTGTAGTTGAGGCCTTCCTCGGGGTTGGCGGTCTCCGCCCCCTGGAGGGAGTTCTTCATCCTGAGCAGGTAGTCGACCAGTTCCTGCTGAACGGTCAGCAGCTCGCTGGTGCAGCCCCGGAAGGCGGCACGGTGGCGGATTTCGTCGTGGCGGGTGTGCAGGTCCCGCAGCATCAGGTTGATGGCATCCAGGCGTGGGGTGACCTGGCGGGAGCTGGTGGTGACGGCGGGGGTGGACACCGGGTCCATGGATCATGTGCTAAGCGTTACCGAATCGTAGTCGTCACCGCGGGAGCGGCCGCGGCAGCCCGCTGTGTTCCGCTGCCACAGGTGCGCCGCCTCTGCTCCATGCGGCGCGCCAGCCGGCCGCTAATCCCCAGTTCGGCGCCGCGCCAGAGGCGGTCGACTTCGGCTTCGAAGTGACGTGCCAGCACGGTGGAGCGGGTCAGCAGCAGGGTTTCATCGTTCTGGAACGCGGCACTCGGGCTCCAGTTGAAGCTGCCGGTGAGCACCTCCCGGCGATCGAGCACGGCGAACTTGTGGTGCAGTTTGTCGCCGCGGGCGAGTTGGGGCGTGCCCACCCCTTCCATCGGCGCGCCCCAGGCCCGGTTGTCTGCCTCGATCTTGCAGTCCTGGTCGGGCAGGGCCACGCCGAGCAGGTCGAGGGTTTCGCTGAAGGCCCGGTTGGCGAAGCCCGGATCCGCCAGCAGACGCAGCTTCACGCCCCGGCCATGCAGCTCCTGCAACCGGTCGGCCAGGTTCTGGCCCGAGAAGACGAACAGGGCCAGATCGAGGCGGCGGCGGGTGGTGGCCAGCTTGGTTTCCAGCCAGGCCAGGCCGTGGTTGGGATCACGGCGGCGGTGGGGGGAGAAGAGCACCTCCACCGGTGTGCCGGCCACGTCGACCACCTGGGGGCCGCCGCCTTCCTTGGCGATGCCGAAGCGGCTGTCGGGTTGGCCGCCGGGGCCATCGCCCCAGAGCCGGGCGAATTCGGCGGCGAACACCCCGGCCAGGGCGGGACTGTCGAAGCGCAGCAGGTGGTTGACGTTGCCGCGGGTGCTGGGCGCGCCCGCATCGCCATGGACGCAGGAGGGGCTGAAGTTGGCTGAGCCGGTCACGACCACCCGGCCGTCGACCACCAGGAACTTGTGGTGCATGAGGCCGCTGCCACGGCTGCCGTCGGCCGTGTCGTCGAGCACCGGCACGCCGGCCCGCTGCAGCACGGCGACGGCGTCCCCCTGGCCGAGGGCCGCCAGCTGCTGCTGGCGCTGACGCTGGTGGGGCGGCAGATCGATCGAGTGCTGCTGGCTCCAGGGGGTGCTGTAAAGGTTCTCGAGCACCACCCGCACACGCACGCCGCGGCGGTGCCGTTCCGCCAGGGCCTCCGCCACCGCCGGAAGGGAGAGCTCCTGCACCGCCACCAGGATGTCCTGGCGGGCCTCGCGGATGCTCTCCAGCAGCAGGGCTTCCAGGTCATCCCCCTGGCGCCACTGGCCGCTGATCGGGCTGCGGTAACGGCTGTCTCCGCGGTGGTTGAAGGCCACCCGGATGCCCGCTGGCAGCGGCAGTGCCTGGGGCGATCCCCCGCCCAGGGCCGCCGGTGCGGGGCCGCAGCCCCCCATCAGCAGGGGCGCCGCCAGGCCGGCGAGGCCCCCGGTGGCGCGCCGGAGCAGACAGACGGGGGCAGAAGGGTCCATGGGCTGGCAGGCGCGGCACGCTGCTTCAGCCTTCCCGGCGGCGGACGTTTCCGGGGATC
Source organism: Synechococcus sp. UW140 (assembly GCA_943372935.1). Taxonomy (GTDB): domain Bacteria; phylum Cyanobacteriota; class Cyanobacteriia; order PCC-6307; family Cyanobiaceae; genus Cyanobium. The sequence goes on along the minus strand of CALSAP010000028.1, from coordinate 536 downwards.
CCCCCTGGTGCCTCAGTGGTGGCCAGGCATCTCCGAGGTGCTGAGCATGGCGACGAACCAGAGGGTGCCGATCACCACGGCGGCGATCACACCGGACGCAATGCTGACCCGCAGCATCAGGATCGGCACCACCAGCGGGAAGAGGATGGTGCCGGCCATGGGGGTGAGGGCCACGACCAGCTTGAGCAGGTTGCGGTTGGAGCTGGCGGGGGTGTCCATCAGAACCACTCGGCCACGGCCTGACTGGCGGGGTTGCTGTTGTCTTCCGGCGTGGAGCGGCGGAACTCCATGGTGATGCTGCGCTTCTGCTCGCCATCGGCCGCCACGGCCTCGATCGGATAGAGCTGCTGGCCATCGCGGAAGGGCACCTGCACCCGGAAGGTGCCGTCGGCCGAGAGGGGGACGTCCTCTCCGCCGATGCTGAGGCGGGCGGCCGGATCGGTGGCGCCATAGACGATCAGCTCGGCATCGGCCACCAGCCAGAAGGAGCGCTGACGGGAGCCCACCCCGCCCATGCCGGAGGCGCTGCGGCCCGA
>CALSAP010000027.1:0-43852 GCA_943372935.1 Synechococcus sp. UW140 | reverse complement strand
TCCTCGCCGTAGCGAAGGATACAGGCACTTTTGATTCGGTCCTCTACGGTCTCCCGCATTCGCACCTCCTCGCCAGTCGCAACCGACGCAGTGGAAGCGTCAGTTCCTAAACTTTTTTGGTTGTCCAGGTTCGACCGCTCAACCCCTTCTGGGGCTCTCGCGGCGCGTCGCCTCCCGGCGACTCAGAAAACTTACAACACCGTCGGCTCGCGCCTCTTGATCTCGTAAGCCTGCTCCCCGCTCGAGCTCTCGCTCTCTGGGGCGCAGTCCAAAATCATATCACCTCATTGGCGGAACTTTTGTCTCAAGGGCGTTTGCCCAGGGCATGAAGCGCTCCAGGGTCTCCTGGCGGTTGGCCACCAACACAGGGAAGTCCCTCTGGGACTGGTCTGTTCCGGCCTGCAGCCCTTGTGGCGTTGGTCCGAGCCAGCGCAGGGGGCAGCCCAGTTCCTCCAGCACCAGCCAGGCCGCTGCCAGATCCCAGATCTTCGGTGTGGCCTCCAGGGCCGCCATTGTCTGGCCCATGGCCACCGACACCAGATTGAGGCTGGCCACACCCAACAGGCGGATCTTGCCGGGGAACGGACGGTGCGGCAGCTTCTGAAGCACCCGGATCGATCGGCTGCAGAGGGAGGCACAGCCGGCGTTGTGCACCTGCTCGGCCGGGTGCGGAATGGGCTTTCCGTTGCGCCAGGCACCCTGTCCCCGGATGGCCACAATGCGCTGACGCAGGGGGGGCACCTCGAGGATCGCCAGCACCGGTACTCCTGCCTCGAAGCGGGCCATCGAGATCGCCCAGTAGGGGATTCCGGCGGCGAAGTTGGTGGTGCCATCCAGGGGATCCACCACCCAGTACGCCGGGGTGGCGGGCACCTGCTGCCGGCCCTCCTCGCTGAGCACGCCCTCCCCAGGGAACAGCTCCGCCAGCCCCTCCACCAGGGTGGCGTCACTCCAGCGATCACAGGCTGTGATGAAGGACCCATCCGCCTTCAGATCGGGCTGGCTGTGGCCGAAATCGGCGCGTTGACGCTCAGCCACCCGATCGATCAGGGCCTCCAGGCGGGGATCGAGCAGGTGCGGAGAAAGGGATGTCATCCGAGTTCCAGCTCCAGGAGCTGGCTGAGGCTGCGGGAGGTGTCCTCGCGGAACTGGCGCACATTGACACGGGCCAGCAGCACCAGGGCGGCCAGGGCCACCAGCAACTCCACGCCCAGCACAAGGGCGAAGGGCCCGTAGGGACCATCGCCCAGCGGCAGGGAGCGGCCGATGTCGTACAGACCGCCGCCGAGCAACTTGCCGATCGCCCGCGAAAGGGCCTGGGCCAGACCCCAGACCCCGACGAAGGTGCCAGCGGCCTGGGGCAGGGTGAGGTCGAGCATCAGGCACAGGGCGCTGTTGGTGCCGATACCGGCCGCCAACCCGAACAGCACCATCACGGCCTGCAGAAAGGGGATCCTGGCCGTCAGACCCGCCACGAGCAGCAGCAGCAGGGACAGGGCGATCAGTTGGCAGCCGAGCCGGGCGGTGGCCATCTTGCCGAGCCGCGGCACCACCCAGAGCCCCGCCAGCAGAAGACCCATCAGGGTGCCGACACCCCAGAAGGCGTTGAGCTGGGCCGTGGCGGCAATGGGCATGGCGAAGACCTGGGCGCCGTAACTCTCCAGCACGGGATCCTGCAGGAACAGCGCCAGGGTGAACAGGATTAGAAACGAAAAGAAGATCAGCACCTGGCGGCTGGAGGTGATCAGGGTCCAGGACTGCCGCAGACCGATGGCGTCCTCCCGCCTGACAGCCGTCCCGTCGGTGCGCTCACGCAACGGTGGCTCCATTCCCCAGGTAGCCACCACGGTGAGAAGCATCACCACCGCGGCCACGATCGTCATGAAGCGGGAAAGGGCGGCCTGCAGCACCAGCGGGTCGTTGACCCCGTCGAGGGAGCGAAGGCTCACGCCGATGGCCACCGCGCCGATGACGATGCCGACGGTGAGCATGCACCAGATGATGCTCACCGCCCGGGGCCGTTCCTGTTCACTGGTGCGGTCGATCACCAGGGCCAGATAGGGGGTGGTGGCCAGCGAAATCGCCAGGCCGTAGAGGGCGAACAGGCCGCAGAGGGCCGCGATGCCAAGGGCGAGGCCGGGCTGGCTGCCGTCCTGCAGCAGGCGGCCCACCTGGAAGATCAAGGGCACCGAAAGCACCGCCAGCAGGCAGAACGCCGCCGTGCCGATCAGCACATAGGGAACCCGGTGACGGGACGCCAGGGGATGGGCATCGGAAATCTGGCCGAACAGCACCCGGGATGGGGCCACGAATTGCTCAAAGGCCAGGGCGCCTCCCACCAGCAGGCCTGGAAAGCCAAGTTCGCTGAGCATGATCCGGTTGAGCAGACCGGAAAAGATCACCGCCAGACAGCCAAGACAACCCTGGAAGAGTCCGAGGCGCACGGTGGCGGGGAGGGTCAGACCGGAGCGGAGATGGGTCGACAACGGGCGTCAGGACCCCGGCGGCATGGCCTCGGGCCCGATCGGGCTGCCGGCTCGGCAGGCCGGAATCAGGGGCTGGGGCTCCACAGGGATCTGGAGCGAGCCTGCCGGCCTCGGGCTGGTGGCCGGCAGGGACTGGCGCTGGCAAAGGCCGACCTGGTCGAGGCCAGTGAAGCGCCGCAGCCGGGCCAGGGCCTTGTTGTAGTCGGAGATGGCCGTCGACCAGCGCACTTCCGCCTGGGTGAGGTCGCGCTGGGTGTCCACCACCTCCCGCTGGGTGGTGACACCGGCCTGGAAGCGCAGGCGGGCCAGACGCAGGGATTCCCTGGTGGAGATCACCTCGCGGGAGGTGGTGGTGATGTTGCGGTTGTTCTTCTCCAGCTCGTAGAAGTTGGTTTCCACCTGCTGGCGGATGGCGTCGCGCTGCTGGGCGAACTCGAAAGTGTTTTGCTGGGCCACCTGCTTCTGGCGGCGGTAGTTGGCCCGGGCGGCGCCACCATCGAACAGGGTCCAGTTGAGGTTCAGCCCCACCGTGTTCTCAACCGACCAGCCCTCGTTGCCAAAGTTGACACCAGGGGTATTGAGGTTGGCGAACTGAACCCCCTTGGTGCGCCCACCGGTGAGGCCATAGGCGATGTTCAGAAACGGCTGGACCCGCCCCAGGGCGGTGTTGGCTTCGCTGTTGGCGATGGAGATGTTGAGCAGGACATTGTCAAGTTCCTCGCGGAAGGCGTAGGCGGCAATGATGCTCTCCTGCAGGGAGGGCAGCCAGGAGCCCACCACCCGGGAGGGTTCCTTGGAGGTGGGCGTCACGTCCTGGGGAAGATCGAGCAGGGCCGCAAGGGCACGGCGGGCAATGGCCTGGTCCGCCAGGCCCTGGGTGAGAACCTGCTGATCCCTGGCCAGCTGGGTTTCCGCCTCCAACACCTCCAGCTTGGTGGCCACGCCGGCCTGGAACCGTGCCTTGGCATCCCGCAGGCTCACCAAGGACGAGCGCACCGATTCCTGGCCGATGCGGACGGTTTCATCGGAGACTTGGAGGTTGAAGAAGGCCTCCGCTGCCTCCAGGCGCCGGGACCGCAGGCCGATCAGGTACTGGTTTTTGGCCTGTTCAAACCGGTCACGGGCTGCGGCGATCTGCGGCGTGCGCGTGGGGTTGATCAGGCCCCAGCTGGCCTGCAGCACCGCCGTCATCCGCCAGATGCTGGTGATCGTGTTGCCGGGCTGCTGGCCAGTGCCCGTGAAGGCGCTGCTGAACTGCTCCCCGCCGGTGTAGGTGGGCAGACTGTTGGCATTCAGCTGGATCGTCGGGTACCAGAGGGCGATCTGGGCGCGCAAGGCCGACTGGGCCTGCTCCACCTGGCTGGCGATCGCCTTGAGCTCGGGATTATTGACTTCGACCAGGGTTTCCACATCGGCAAGGCCGAGGGGCCGCAGTTCCCGGATGCGCACCTGGGAGGGCTTGACGGGCAGGGCCAGGGGGTTGGGAGCCCGGAGATCCTGCAGGCCCAGCGGCAAGTCCTTGGCGGCAGGGGCGAGCACACTGGGGTTCGATTTCGGCCGCGATCCCTTCACCTCCGGGGCCAGGGGAAGGGCCTCGGGAGCTGGAAGGGTCGGGCTGGAGGGGGCCGGAGCCGGCTGGGCCAGCAGCGGCAGTGCCTGAAAGCCAACCGACGGGAGCACCACCAGTGCCGCGAGCAGGAGTGGTTGGCGCCTCACGTTGGACCGTTCGCTTCCGCCCGAGCTTAAGCACCTCCCCGTGGGGTGCCGAGGCAGGCGGCCACCAGATCGTCCGCACCCCCCAGCAACCGGACCGGCACCGGCAGGCGGAGGCGCAGATCGGCGAGCGTGGTGTCGTCAAGAAACACCTCCTCCCCCTCCCGCAGCATCACCCTGGGCAGCAGCAGTTCCTCGCCCAGATCCAGGTGTCTGAGTCCCTCGATCAGGTCGGAACCCGTGAGCAGCCCCGTGACCACCTGGTCCTGGCCCCAGTAGGGGCTGGGCAACCCGTGCAGCAGCAGTTCCAGCCCCTCGACCCGGTTGAGGCGCTCCACCACCGGCTGCAGGGCCTCGGCCACCAGCCGGCCCACCACCCAGCTGCAACGGCGGCCGGTGGCGATCCGGCTTGGCAGGTCCTGGGTGGCCCCCTCCAGCTCCTCAAGGAAAGCGCGGATGCTGCCAACGCCGTTTTCCTGCTGGGGCAGATCCTCGTAGCTGGCCCGGGGCGGCAGGGGCTGGCCGGCAATCAGAAACCATTCATCGGAGAGCCAGGCGAAGCGGCTGCCGATGCTGCCCTGAAACGTCCGCTGCAGCCGCTCCACCCGAGCGATCACCTCCAGGGCCCCGGCGGGGTCGACCGGGCGCAGCGCATCGCCATCCGGCCGGAACCGCGTCAGGCCCACGGGAACGACGGCGGTGGAAAGCACCGCCGGCCAGGGCCCGGTGCCGAAACGCGCCAGGTCGGTGAGGGTCTGCTTGAGCGCCTCGCCATCATTCAGCCCCGGACACACCACCACCTGGGCGTGGATCTGCAGGCGTCGCTCGGCGAACCAGGCCAGCTGCTCCAGCAGCAGGCCGGCCCGCGGGTTGACCAGGAGGCGACTGCGCAGCTCCGGGTCAGTGGCATGGACCGAGACGAACAGGGGGGAGAGGCGCTGCTCCTCGATCCTGCTCCAGTCGGCCGGCGTCAGGTTGGTGAGGGTGAGGTAGGAGCCGTAGAGAAAGCTGAGCCGGTAGTCATCGTCCTTGAGGTAAAGGCTGCCGCGGCGCCCCGGCGGTTGCTGATCGATGAAGCAGAAGGGGCAATGGTTGTTGCACTGGCGCAGGCCATCGAACAGGGCTTCGCTGAAGCCCAGCCCCAGCCCCTCGTCCAGATCCTTCTCCAGCTCCACCACGTGCAAGGTGCCGTCGGGGTCCTCCACCTCGAGCACCAGCTCCTCCTCCCCCTGCAGCACCTGGAGATCAATCAGATCCCGCGGCCGGACCCCGTTGATGCTGCGCAGTCGATCACCCGGCTGAAAGCCCAGCTCCTCAGCGATCGAGCCGGGTTCCACAGTGACCACCACGGCGGGACGGGGTTGGGTGGCGGGCCCGGCAAGGGCAGCGGGCCCGGCGAGGGCAGAGGAGGGCTCCTTCCACACGGGGGTTACGGCGAGGGCGTCAGGGATGGGGGTCCAGTGTGGCGGCCCTGCCCGCTCAGGGGGTGACCCCTTCCAGCCCACGGAACCCCATCAGGATCACCAGACCGAACAGCAGCCGGTAGACCACGAAGATCCAGGTGCTGTTCTGCTGCAGGAAGCGCAGCAGCCAGGCGATCGCCAGCCAGGAGACCACCGCCGCCGCGGCGATGCCCACGAGCATCGGAATCACACCACCGTTCTCGACCGAACCGAAGGCCGACTTGAGCTCCACGAGCCCGGCCAGGGTGATGGCGGGAATGCCGAGCAGGAAGGAGAAACGCGCCGCGTCGGCCCGCTGCCAGCCATCAAACAGCGATGCCGTCAGCGTGCTGCCCGAGCGCGAGACGCCGGGGATCAAGGCCAGGGCCTGGGCCAGTCCCACCAGCAGGCCGTCGCGGGGGGTGACGGCCCCGAGCAGGCGGCGACGGCGGCCCACCAGTTCGGCCACCGCCAGCAGCAGCGCCATCACGATCGAGACGATGGCGATCGAGGTCAGGCTGCGCAGGGGGGAGGTCTCGTAGCCGGGCAGCAACACCTTGATGGACAGACCGGCCAGCACGATCGGCACCGTGCCCAGAACAATGGCGACCCCCAGCCGTGCTGACGGATCCTTCCACTGGCCATGGCGGAAGGCGCGGGTCACACCAGCGCCCACCTCGGCCAGATCCTTGCGGAAATAACCGAGCACGGCGGCGATGCTGCCCAGCTGGATCACGGCCGTGAACGCCACCCCGGGATCTCCCCAGCCGAGGAGCACCGGCACCACCTTGAGGTGGGCGGTGCTGCTGATCGGCAGGAACTCCGTGAGCCCTTGAACGATCCCCAGAACGAGGGCGTGCCAGCAGGCCTCGACCAGGGGCAGGGAGGCGGCCGTGGCGACCAGCGGCATGGGGAGAGCCGATACTGCGGCTGACCCTATGGCCGGATGGGTCACGGAAGCACCCCCCAATCCCTTTAAGGTTGCACAACTTTCTTCACAACCAGGTGCTCGGGGTCCCACCCACCCTTTCGACTCGCCCCCCGGCCCTGCCGCGGCTGCGGATCGCTGCTGCCGCGTCGGCCCTCCCGGCCATGGCCGTACTGCCCCTGACGGCCGCCCTGCTGGTCACGGTGCCGGTGTTCCTGCAGGCCCCCTGGGTGCGCTCCGCGCCGATGGCGGCGGCCCTGTTCACCGTTCCGTTGCTGGCCCTGGCCCTGGCGCTGGAGCGCCGGGGCCAGGGCCAGGGCCAGCAACTGGGTGTGCTCCTGGTGGGCTTCTGCGGCAGCTGGCTGGGGGGCTGTCTGTTCTGGGGCTGGTTCCGGCTGCACCCTGTGATGCATCTGCCGATTGAGGCCTTCGCCCTGCCCCTTGCGCTGGCGGGCCTCGGGGGCCGCTGGCGACTGGCGGGCGCCTTCTACCTCGGCTCCCTGCTCGGCACCGCCAGCACCGATGGGGTCATGGCCGCCGCCGGACTCATGGATCTCTGGCCCCAGGTTCTCAACGCCCCCCTGTCCGAGGCGCCGCTGCTGCTGCAGGGTGCCGCCATCCAGGTGCTGCAGCCCTGGCCCCTGGCCCTCGTCGGCCTGACGGCCTGCCTGCTGGTGTTCATCTGCCGCCGCCTCTGGGCCCTTGGGGGACCCTGGCGCGTCGCCGCCGCGGCCCTGGGCACGACCCTTGCCGTCGACGCCCTGTTCCTGGGCGCGGCCCTGGCGGCCCCCCACCTGAGCGGCCTGATCTGAAGATCTGCAAAAGCAGCGCCTCCTGCGGGGGCAGACCAGGGGGCTTTCTGTAACCTTTCACGGGTGGTCTGCGGATCACCACCCTGTCCCTGCCAGGGTCCCCTGGTCCTTTCCCTAAACGGAGTGTCGTGATGAAGCGGCTGCTTGCCTGGTTGATGAGTGGTGTGGTCCTGGCCGGTCTGCTCATGACCCTGGTTCTGCCCGGTGCCGCCCTCGCCGCGGAGCGCCGCAACGAGATCGACGACAAGCTCGCCGAGAGCGTCGGCAAGGTGGATCTCAACAACGCATCTGTCCGCCGTTTCCAGCAGTACCCGGGGATGTATCCGACCCTGGCCGGCAAGATCGTCCTCGGTGGTCCCTACGACAGCGTCGACGACGTGCTGGCGCTGGACCTGACCGACCGCCAGAAGGAGCTGTTCAACAAGTACAAGGGCAACTTCACCGTCACCCCGCCCGCGATCGCCCTCAACGAAGGCTTTGATCGCATCAACGACGGCGTCTACCGCTGATTGAGACGCCAGCCCGGTCGGACGACCGGGACAGTGCTTGAACCGCCGTCAACACGGCGGTTTTTTTTGTGGGTGGCAGGACGGCCGCCGCCCGTCCCATAGGCTCTCCACCACAAGGCACGGTGCAACGGGGTGAAGCAGCCGCTTGGATGAGCCGGATCCGCGCATGGCCTGCCACTGGGATGTGGTGGTGGTCGGCAGTGGCGCCGCAGGTTTGATGACCTGCCTGGAGTTGCCTGCCCAGCTTCGCGTGCTGCTGCTCAGTAAATCCAGCAGCCCGCCGTCGGCCAGCCGCTGGGCCCAGGGCGGCATCGCCGCCGTGACCGGAGCCGATGACAGCTTCGCCAGTCACATCGCCGACACCCTCAAGGCCGGAGCCGGGCTGTGCGATCCCGAGGCCGTGGACGTGCTGGTGCGGGAAGCGCCGGCCTGCGTCGAGCGGCTGGTGCAACTGGGCATGGACTTCGATCGCACCCCCCAGGGCCTGAGCACCACGCTCGAAGCCGCCCACAGCCACCGCCGGGTGCTGCACGCCCAGGACCGCACCGGCGGCGCCCTGGTGGATGCCCTGGAGCGGGAGGTGCGGCGCCGGCCGGGGCTGGAGCAACGCAAGGGCATCCCTGCCCTGCAACTGTGGGTGGAGCAGGGCCGCTGCGTCGGACTGCAGGTGCTCGAAGCGAACCGCCTGCGCTGGTTGCGGGCCGGTGCGGTGGTGTTGGCCAGCGGCGGCGGCGGCCATCTGTTTGCCCACACCACCAACCCGACCCAGGCGAGCGGCGATGGGGTGGCGATGGCCTGGAGCGCCGGGGCCAGGGTGCGGGACCTGGAGTTCGTGCAGTTCCACCCCACGGCACTGATGCTGCCGGACGCCCCCCATTTCCTGATCAGCGAAGCCGTGCGTGGCGAGGGGGCGCGGCTCTTCGACGCGGCTGGCCGTTCTCCGGTGGCACAGCTGGAGGGGGGCGACCTGGCCCCCCGCGACCAGGTGAGCCGCGCCCTGGCCCGTTGCATGGCCGAGCAGGGGGTGACCCACCTGTGGCTCGACCTGCGGCCGGTGGGCCGCGAACGGCTGAACCGCCAGTTCCCCACCATTCTGCGGCGCTGCCGAGAGCTGGGGCTGTCCCCCTGCGACGACCCGATTCCCGTGGCGCCGGCCGCCCACTACTGGATGGGGGGCGTCGACACCGACCTGATGGCCGCCACCAGCCTGCGTGGCCTCTACGCCGTGGGGGAAGTGGCCAGCACCGGGGTGCACGGGGCCAACCGCCTGGCCAGCAACTCGCTGATGGAATGCCTGGTCTTCGCCCGCCGCCTACGCCATCTGACCCCCCAGCCCCTCCCCCCTGAGCCGCGGGGCACGCCCGCCGCGGCCCCGCGGCTCAGAGGGGCCGAGCTGCATGCAAGCCCGGACGAGGCCAGCCTGATCACGGCCATCGGCAACCTGCGACGGTTGTGCTGGCAGGTGGCCGGGGTGGAGCGGCGCGGGGTCGATCTGATCGACGCCCTGCGCCAGGTCCGCAGCGAACGCTCAGGCCATGAGCGTTCGCCCCTGCTGCGCCGGGCGCACGATCTACCTCCCGATCAGGAGCTGCACCTGACACCGGAGCAGAGCCGCCGCCTGCTGTTGCTGCTGGATCTGCGCCAGCGGCTGGTGCTGGCGGAGCTGCTGATGGAGGCCGCCGCCTTCCGGGTGGAGAGCCGGGGCGGCCATCACCGCACCGATGCCCCGACTCCCCAACCGTTCTGGCGGCGTCACACGCTGCAGGAACGGGGCCGCCCCCCCTTCACAGGTCCAGTGGGACAGACCTGAGGGAAAGGCCTCAGTTGGCGGGGGCTGCAGGGTCCTTGAAGCCACTCAGGGCGGCGAGCTGGGCGAGCGTCTTCTGGCCGGAATCCAGCTTGCCCTTGATCTCCCAGGTGGGGAAGCCCTGGATGTTCTTGCTGGCGCAGAGCGCCGCCTGATTGTTGCGGCCATCAGGCGCACACTCAATGATCTTGAGCTTGGCGGTGGCCTCCTTACCGAAGAGTTCCTTCTGGTCGTGGCAATGGGGGCACCAGTAGGCCGAATACATCACGGCGCCAGTGGCGGTGAGGTGCTCGGCGAGGGCCAGGGTGGCCGGGGTGCTGGCGGCGACCACCGGGATCGGCAGGCCCGGGCCCGTGGTGGCCTCGGGGCGATTCATGGAGGTGGCCCAGCCAAGTCCGATCAGGCCGACAGCCAGGGCGGTGAGCACGCCGCGGAAGATCAGGGCCCCGGAGTCCTCCCATTCCCCGCCGATCAGGCTCAGCACAAACAACGTCACACTGATGGCGGCCGACATCAGACAGAAGGTGCAGAAGGCCTTGATCTGGAAGGCCATCACCCCCACCAGCACCAGGCTGAAGATCGCCATGCCGGCGCTGAGCAGGAAGAGGCCCCACCAACTGGCCCCGTTGACGGTGGTGCGGACCTCGCCCTTGAGCACCAGCGGCAGCAGCGCCATCACCAGCACCGCCCCGTAGGCCAGCAGACCGAACAGGGACAGGGGCTGGCCGAAGACGCTCCCCCAGGGGCTGTTCAGCACCTTGTCGCAGCCCTCGGCCCCTCCAGGGCAGGTGAGGGCGCCGATCAAGCCCCAGCGGTTCAGGGTGATGGATCCTGTGTCGATCACGCCGATGGTGGCCAGCACAGCCATCACCACCCGCGCCCAGCGCCGACCCGGCTCGGGTCTGCGTCGCGTCGTGAGGCGGCTGGAGAGGCGGGTGGAAGTCACAGGCACGGTCGAGTCGTGGATCGATTCTCGCAGCCGCGGGAGAGGTGCATAGGGTGGACATCGGCGTTTGCGCCCACTCCCTTGGTGCCGGCACGCCGGCCCGTTGCCCCTTCCACCCGCAGCAGCATGTCCCCCCAGCCCAGCCGAGAACGGCCCACCGTGGCCTTCACCCACCTGGGTTGCGAGAAGAACCGCGTGGACACCGAGCACATGCTCGGCCTGCTGGCTCAGGCGGGCTACGGCGTCAGCGCCGACGAAAGCGAGGCCCGGGTGGTGGTCGTGAACACGTGCAGTTTCATCCAGGACGCCCGCGCCGAATCGGTGCGAACCCTGGTGGAACTGGCCGAACAGGGCAAGGAACTGATCATCGCCGGCTGTCTGGCCCAGCATTTCCAGCAGGAACTGCTCGACTCCCTGCCGGAGGCGCGGGCGATCGTCGGTACCGGCGATTACCAGCACATCGTGGAGGTGCTGGAGCGGGTCGAGGCCGGCGAGCGGGTCAACAGGGTCAGCGCGGTGCCCACCTTCGTGGGCGACGAACACCTGCCCCGCTACCGCACCACCTCCGAGGCGGTGGCCTACCTGAAGGTGGCAGAGGGCTGCAACTACCGCTGCGCCTTCTGCATCATTCCCAGGCTGCGGGGCGACCAGCGCTCCCGCACGATCGAATCGATCGTGGCCGAAGCCCACCAGCTGGCCGCCCAAGGCGTCAAAGAGTTGATCCTGATCAGCCAGATCACCACCAACTACGGGCTGGATCTCTACGGCAAACCACGGCTGGACGACCTGCTGCGCGCCCTCGGGGAGGTGGAGATTCCCTGGATCCGGGTCCACTACGCCTATCCCACCGGCCTCACCGAGCCCGTGCTCGCCGCCTACCGGGACATCCCCAACGTGCTTCCTTACCTGGACCTGCCTCTTCAGCACAGCCACCCGGAGGTGCTGCGGGCCATGAACCGTCCCTGGCAGACTGGGGTAAACGGCGCACTGCTGCAACGGATCCGCGAGCAACTGCCCGACGCGGTGTTGCGCACCACCTTCATCGTCGGCTTCCCGGGTGAGACGGAAGAACACTTCGAGCATCTGCTGGCCTTCGTGGCCGAGCAGCGTTTCGATCACGTGGGTGTGTTCTGCTTCTCCCCCGAGGAGGGCACTGCCGCCGCCGAGCTCAGCGATCCTGTGCCGCCAGAGGTCGCCAGCGAACGACGGGACAGGCTGATGGCCCTGCAGCAACCGATCGCCGCCGATCGCAACGGCGCCTGGGTGGGCCGGATCGTGGATGTGTTGATCGAACAGGACAACCCCTCCACCGGCGAAATGCTGGGCCGCTGCGCCCGCTTCGCCCCTGAGGTGGATGGCGAGGTGCAGGTCAGCCCCGGTGAGGGCGGACTCTGCGCCGCACCCGGGACGATGGTGCCGGTGCGGATCACGGCGGCCGACACCTACGACCTGCGCGGCGTGGTGGTGGGGGCCGGCGCCATGGTACGTGAGGCCCAGGCCGCCACGCGGAGCCAGGCTTGAGCTCCGGCAGCGGAGACGGTTGGCTGCAACGGCACCAGCGCCCCCTGTTCCTGGTCGCCTCCGGCCTGAGCACCTCCGGATCCTTCGCCGGGCTGACGGCCAAGGGCTGGATCCTGATGGCCGGCGCCGGCAACCCGCTGCTGCTGGCCCTCCATTTCGCCGCCCTGGCCCTGCCCAGCCTTCTGGTCAGCGGCCGGGCCGGTGTGCTCACCGATCGGCTGGGCTGCGAAACCATGCTGATCCGTTCCCAATGGGGGCTGTTCGGCGGCGCGGCCCTGGGGGCCCTGGCCATTCCCCTGCTGCAGGGGACAGGACAGGTGGTCCTGCTGCTGCTGAGCACGCTGGTGGTGGGCGTGTCCAGCTCCTTCGAGCTCACAGCGCGCAGCAAGTACTGCTCCCTGCTGGTGGAACAGCCGGAGCAGGTGGCGCCCTATCTGGCCAGCTTCTCGGTCGTGTTCAACGTCGGCAAGCTGGTGGGACCTCCGCTGGGGGGCTGGCTCGTGGCCCTCTCCGGACCCGCCATGGCCCTGGCGATCGATGCGGCGTCGTACCTGCTGCCGATCGCCACCGTCATCTGGCTGCTGCGGCCCCACCGGGAGCTGGAGCAGCGCAGCACCGGCGGTGAAGGAGCCAGCCTCGGCACCGCCTGGCGCAACTGCGGCTCCACCCTGCGCCACGTGCTGCGCTTCACCACCGTGGCCTGCCTGGTGGGCTTCTTTCACCCGGGCCTGGCCCCCCTGATCGCCGCCGAAGTGATCGGGCCCTCACCGCAGGCCCTCGGACTGTTCACCAGCGTGCTGGCGGCGGGCAGCATCGCCGGCGGCTTGGTGCTGCAGCGCAACAGCCTGGCCCTGAGCGAACGGCCGGTGTTGCTGCTGGGGGGCTGCGCCGTGCTGGTGGGCCTGGCCCAGCTGGGCATGGCGGCGGCCACCAGGGGCACGGGCGCCCTGGCGATGGCCCTGTTGATCGGAGCCGGCACAGCGGGCCTGCTGGCAGGCTCCAGCCTGATCCTCCAGGTTGGGGCACCCATGGCCCTGCGCGGTCGCATGGCCGGACTGGGGCAGATCGCCTTCCTGGGTGGCGGCGGGGTGAGTGGCCTGCTGGCCGCCGCCCTGGCCATGACCCTGGGACTGCAGGCCACCTTCGCCCTGCTCGGCGGCCTGGGGCTGGTGGTGGGGGTGCTGGAACTGGGGCGGAACGGAGCCCTCAGGCTCAGATCAGCCTGACGCCCTTGAGCACGACGGTGGCCAGGAAGGCGGCGGTGAGCCCGCCACCGACGAGCGCCAGATAAATCACCACACCCACGGCCGCTGCTGCGAGGAACGGGATCATTACAGCAGAGGATCCGCCACCTCCCCCCCCCACAGCCTGGGAGGAGGCGGTAGAACGACCTGACATTTCCCGAAACCTCCTAGGGTTGCGGCGCAGCGGAACCTGCTCAAGACCCCCTTTCCACTGCCGCGCAATCGCCCACGGCCCCTCTACAACGCACCTGCAGCATGCGCACCCTCTTCATCTATCCCGAATTCCCGAAGACGTTCTGGAGCTACGAAAAGATCCTCGAGCTGGTGAACCGCAAGGTGTTGCTTCCGCCGCTGGGGATGGTCACCGTGGCGGCCTTGCTGCCCCAGACCTGGGAGATGAAGCTTGTGGATCGCAACGTTCGGGAAGTCACCGAAGCGGAGTGGAACTGGGCGGAACTGGTGGTGATCTCCGGGATGATCGTCCAGAAGGCCGACATGGCCGCCCAGATCGCCAAGGCCAAGCAGCGGGGTCTGCCGGTGGCGGTGGGTGGTCCCTTCGCCAGTTCCACCCCGGACGCCCCTGAACTGCAGCTGGCCGACTTCAAGGTGCTCGACGAGGGGGAAATCACCTTGCCGATGTTCATCGAGGCCATCGAGCGCGGCGACCGCCAGGGCCGTTTCAGCGCCGATGGTGAAAAGCCGGATGTCACCGGCACCCCCATCCCCCGCTTCGATCTGCTCGAACTGGACGCCTACGACTCCATGTCGGTGCAGTTCTCGCGGGGCTGCCCGTTCCAGTGCGAATTCTGCGACATCATCGTGCTGTACGGCCGCAAACCCCGCACGAAGGCCCCCGAGCAACTGGTGGCCGAGCTGCAGTACCTCTACGACCTGGGCTGGCGCCGTTCCATTTTCCTGGTCGACGACAACTTCATCGGCAACAAGCGCAACGCCAAATTGCTGCTGCCCGAGATCAAGCGCTGGCAGATCGCCCACGGCTACCCCTTCAGCTTCGCCACCGAGGCCTCGGTGGATCTGGCCGCCGACGAGGACATGATGAAGATGATGGCGGAGGCCCGCTTCGACAGCGTCTTCCTCGGTATCGAGACGCCCGATGAGGCCAGCCTTGAAACGGCCGGCAAGCTGCAGAACACCCGCAGCTCGCTGGAGGAGTCGGTCGACCGGATCACCTCCTACGGCATCCGGGTGATGGCGGGCTTCATCATCGGCTTTGACGGCGAAAAGCAGGGCGCCGGTGATCGGATCGTGGAATTCGTCAGCCGCACCGGCATCCCCGCCGCCATGATGGGCATGCTTCAGGCCCTGCCGAACACGGGGCTCTGGCATCGGCTGGAGAAAGAGGGCCGTCTGGTTCAGGAAAAAACCGATGCCAAGGGCGTCAACCAGACGAACCTGCTCAACTTCGTGCCCACCCGGCCGATCCGCCAGATCGCCAATGAGTACGTGGATGCCTTCTGCCGCCTCTACGAACCCAACGCCTACATCGATCGGGTCACCCATTACTACCTGAAAATGGGCCAGCCCCGCTGGCAACAGTTCGTGCCGGCGGCGGCCTTCGGCAAGGCCAGCCTGCCCAGCTGGACAGACGTCCGTGCCCTGCTGATCGTGATCTGGCGTCAGGGACTGAAGCGCGACACCCGCGGCCGTTTCTGGCGCTCCCTGCTCACCATCGCCCGCAAGAATCCCAACAACCTGGAGCAGTTCCTGGTGACCCTCGCCCACAACGAGCACTTCCAGGAGTACAGGGGTGTGGTGACCCGGGAAATCCAGGACCAGCTTGCCGCCCTGCCCCCGGAGCCGCCGGAAGGGTCCCGCGCCACCAGCCGCGAACTGCAGCCTGCCTAGGTCGGAGTACGTTGGATCTGCTGCCTACCAGGCGCAGTGATGCGGCAATCAGAAGGCACGAACGCTGGGCTCACCAGGCTTTTTGTCCTGGCGATCATCGGCGGTGTGGGCCTGCTGGTGGTGGCGTTGAGTCGCTGGGACACGATCGGCCCCCAGTCGATGATCTGTCGCCATCGCGATGACCCCACAGGACAGATCGATTTCAGGGTGGATGTGGGCCAGGGCGATGACCGGGTCCGCTTTGCTGACGGCCAGACCCTGCCGGTGAAAACCTCCCGCGATCAGATCACCTTTCTGGAGAAGGAGTCCAACAACTTCCACCTCGACGACAATGACGGTGATGAGGTCGCCCTGGGCCACGCCCCGACCCGGGAGCAGCTTCCCGGCATCGCGGCGCTGAAGCCCCCGATGGTGATCCATCCCGACCACGGCCACGACGTGGAGCACCACACCACGATTGACCGTCGGGCCCTCACCTTCCAAGAAACGCCATGCAGAAAGGCGGTGGGCGCGGAGATCTGTTGATGGACGGCCGCTGCCGTCTCGTCGCATTCAGCTGAGTCGGGCCGCGGCCGATCCCCGCCTAGTCCTGCACGTAGGGCAGACCGTTTGCGAGGCAGAACTCGGCCTTCTGCAGCTCCCGGCCCAGGTAGAGGGCATGGTCGAGCCGTGACAGGGGGTGGGGTCCCTCTGACTCGGTTAGGGCGATGCCGAGCTCCTTGGCACTGCGGCCCCGGTAGGTGGCCAGCGGCGAGCGCGGGTCGCTGCCCCGGCAGCTGATCACCTCGCCGGTGTCGGGGTCGGTGGCCAGACCCCGCTCATCGATGCCGTTGGCGTAGTGCTCGGCCACCAGCTCCCCGGTGGCGGCATCCACTTTGATCAGGAAGTAGCCCGACGGGTCGAGGGCGATGAAACGCTGGGAGAGCGCCTCATCCAGGCTCAGGCGTGGGCACGGGTCGCGGTGCATGGGGGGGATCGTAGGCAGCGGTGAAGGGGAGCTCCGCGTTCATCGCCGCAATCGCCTGCTGCATCTCCTGGTTGGCGCCCGGCAGCCACTCCCGCAGGATGGCGTCGAAGCGGGGGTCGTACCAGCGGTGCAGGCTGGCCCGGGGCTGGGCCACGAAGCCGCGGCGCCGTTTGTGGCTGCCGCCGGCCCCGGGATCGAAGCTCTCCAGGCCCCGCTGGATGGCCCAGGCGATCGGGGCGTAGTAGCAGACCTCGAAGTGCAGGTTGTCGAGCTCGATGTCGCTGCCCCAGTAGCGGCCCCAGAGGCCGGTGGCATCGTGCACGCACAGCGACATCGCCAGGGGCTGCATCGGCTCGCCCCGGTGGGCGCTGAACAGCACCAGGTGCTGGCGCAGATCGGTGGCGGCGGCCTGGAAGAAGGATTCGGTGAGGTACTTGCTGCCCCAGGGACCCCAGCGACTGCAGTGCTGCTCATAGAACCCGTGCATCCGCTCCAGCAGATAGGGCGGGATGTCCTCGCCGGCCAGGGGCGTGACGGTCAGCCCCGCCTCCGCCACCGAGCGGCGCTCACGGCGGATGTTGCGCCGCTGGTTGGCATTGAAGCTGGCCAGATAGGCCTCGAAATCCCCATGGCCCGGATTGCACCATTCGCTCTGCTGGTTGATCCACAGGGCACAGCCGGCGGCCTCCGCCAGCAGCTGCCAGGCCGGATCCACGTAGAGGAAGTTGCAGCTGAGAATCCGCTGCCGCCGGCAGAAGCTGTCGATCTCGTTCAGCATCAACGCCGTCAGGGCTGCGGCGTCTTCGCCCGGGGCCACATGGAAGCGGTAGCCCTGCACCGGACTCACCGGGCTCATGCCGACGAGCTTGGGGTAATAGCGCAGGCCGAGCTGGCCGGCCAGCTGGGCAAAGGATTGGTCGAAGACGAACTCGCCGTAGCTGTGACCCTTCAGATACAGGGGCGCCAGGGCCACCAGGCGCTCGCCCCGCCAGAGCCCCAGATGGCAAGGCTGCCAGCCCTGGCGGGGCACGATGCTGCCACTGGCCTCCAGGTGGTGCAGCCAGCGCCAGCCATAGAAGGGACGATCCACGGCCTCTGCCGTCGCCCCGCCGTCGCCCCCCACCAATGCCTGCCACTGGTCTTCAGGGATGTCCTGCGTTGCCTTGTGCCAGCGGACTTGCAGCTCGGCCATGGCCGGTGGCGACACAGGGGGACGGGGCAGGCGCAAAACTAACGGTTGACTCCCTGCGACCGAGCGTCCTTCCCCCGCCATGGCCAAGCCCCTGCGGATCCTGATGCTCCTGACGGCAGCCATGGCGCTGGTCCTGCCCCCGGCGCCAGCCAGGGCCGGGCTGCTGCGCCCGGTGCTGCTGCTGCTGCGCCCCCAGCTGGAGAACCAGCTGACCCGGGTCTGCGTGGAGACGGCCTCTGCCGGACGGACGGATCTGGTGAAGAGCCTGCAGGATCCCTGCCGCAAGCTGGCGGTGCCCACCAGCAAATGCCTGATCGAGGAGACCGACAACAGTGGCAGGAGCCTGGGGGTGCTCACCGAGATGGTCAGCGGCCGCTTCGGCGATGACAGCGAGGAGGTGGTGAAGCGCTGCCTGGCCCGGATGTTCGGCCTGCCCACCGACAGCCTGCGGGACATGCCGCTGCGGGAACTGGGCAAGCGGTTTGGCAGCGGCAGCCTCGGGCTTCAGGAGGTGGCGCCCTGATCCTCCGGGCGCCGCCAGCGCAGCAGCAGTTCGTCCCCCGCCAGCGCCCGGTGTTCGACCAGCCGCCAGCCGGCCCGGGCCTGCGGGGCCACCCGGGCCTCGGCCGGCAACCAGCCGTGGGCCCCACCGAGCAGCCGGGGGCAGACGGTGAGCTGGAGTTCGTCGAGCAGGTCTTCGGCCGCCAGGGAGGCCGCCAGCTGCGCGCCCCCCAGCACCACGAGCCGTCGTTGCCCCAGCCCGCCCAGGGCCTCCAGGGCCTGGCCCCAGCCATCCAGGAGCAGGTGACGCTGGAAGCCCGCGGGGGCGGCCGAGGGCAGCGGGGCGGCCTGCAGCAGCCAGCGCACCAGGGGCTGGCGGAAAAAGGGCAGAGCGGCGGGCAACCGGCCGCTGCGGCTGACCGCGATGGCGATCGGCTGGAGGGAGCGTCCCTGGCGGCGGCGGGCCTCAAGCAGCGAGGGCCGGTGGATCAGGCAGGTGCTGCCGTGGCGCCGCAGGGTCTCGGCCCCCACCAGGGCGGCATCGGCCCAGGCGAGGGCCTCCTCCAGCACCTGCCGGTCACCGGCGCCTCCCAGCTGGGCAGCACCCCCTTCCGCCGGGGCGAGGCGGCCGTCGAGGCTCACCGCCAGCACAAGCCGCACCTCGGGCCGGGAGGGATTTCGGCGGCGATCCGCCGCTGGCGCCGGACTCAAACGGCCGCGAGGGCTTCCAGGGCCGCCGGCAGCATCTCCAGCTGGGGCGTCTCGGCAAAGACCTCGGCGGCATTGTTGGGGCTCTCCTGCAGCCGCACCTTGTGCAGCCGGGCGCCGGTGGTGGCGATCGGGGCGCAGAGCAGGTCGGCGATGTGGAGCGCGATGTTCTCAGCCGTGGGAACGCAACCGGCGAAGTGCTCCACGTCCTTGTTCAGGAAGGTGTGATCGAACGGCTCCACCACCAGGTCGGCCACCATCTGCTGCAGCGCGGCCAGGTCACAGACCATGCCGGTGCGCGCATCGATGGCCCCCCGGACGGTGACGTCGAGCAGGTAATTGTGGCCGTGGCCGTGGGGGCGGGCGCACTTGCCGTAGATGGCCTCATTTTCGCTCTGGCTGAGCTCGGGCCGGGCCAGGCGGTGGGCCGCCGCGAAGTGGGTGCGGATCGAGAGGAAAGCTTCCATGGGATCGATGGTGGGACCGCAGAGCACGTCGGCCCAGAGGTTGGTTTGTTCGTGGAGCCGCAGGGCCACCAGCGGCAGATGGGGGGCCAGCCGGTCGCGGATGGCCAGCAGCAGGGCTTCGGTGGTGGGCAGCCGCCCCTCGGGGCGGGTGAGGTCGAACTCGGGCCAGACCTCGTTGAGGAAACCGAAGTCGAGCGGCTCTGTCACCTCCCGCCGGATGGCGTGCTTGACGTCGGAGAGGTTGAGCACCATGCCGTCGCCATCGAGGGGACCGCCCATCGCCACGGTGAGCTCGTAATTGTGGCCGTGGCCCGGGGCCAGGCTGCAGCGGCCGAAGCGCCGGGCGTTCTCGGCGTCATCCAGTTCCGGCAACCGGTAGAGATGGCTGGCACTGAAGGTCGCCCGGCGGGTGATCACACAGGGGCGGCCGCGCCCGTGGGCGGTGCCGGTGGGGGAGGGTGCCGCAGGAGGGGCGGTCAACCGGGTTGCGGTCATCGCCGAGGCCCAGGGGACGCCCATCCTAGAAACGGGCTCAGGAATGCCGCCGACCGCGCCCGCATGGCCCCTGATCCCGCCGCCACCCCCAGCCACCGGGCCCTGGCCCGCCGCCTTGATGGGCTCAATATCTACCTTGTGGGGATGATGGGGGCCGGCAAGAGCGCCGTGGGGCGGCCGCTGGCCGAGGCCCTCGGCTATCGCTTCATCGATGCCGACGCCACTCTGACCGAGGCGGCCGGTCGGCCGATCGCCGAGATCTTCAGCAGCGAGGGCGAGGAGGCCTTCCGTGCCCTCGAGACCAGCGTGCTCAATGGCATCGCCAGCTGGCATTCCCTGGTGGTGGCCACCGGCGGTGGGGCGGTCACCCGGCCGGAGAACTGGGGTCACATGCGCCAGGGGGTGGTGGTGTGGCTCGATGCCCCCGAAGCGGAGCTGCTGCGGCGTCTGGCGGCCGATCCCACCCGGAGGCCCCTGCTTGAGGCGCCCGATCCCACCGGCCGCCTGCAGGCCCTGCTGCAGGAGCGCCGGCCGCTGTACGCCCAGGCCGACCTGGCCGTGGTGCAGCACGGGGGCCTCCCCACCGCAGTGGCGCTGCAGGTGCTGGAGGCCCTGCCCTCGGTGCTGCGAGACCCACGCCAGCCCCCTGAAGCCCCCGCATGAGCCCCACCGACTCCCTCAGCCGGGGGGCTCCAGCCGCACCGCGAACCACTGGATCGCGCAACCCGGCGCCAGCTCCAGCTCACAGGCGGTGTTGATCAGCCGGCCGGCCCGGGCTTCGGGATCGGCCAGATCGGCCAGGTCGGCAGGTGGATCGCCCAGGGCCTCCACATGACCAGCCAGCCAGAGCAGGGTTTCGGCCGCCGTGAGGATGCGCTCCCCCTGGCCTGGCTCCAGCACCACGTAATGGTCGAGCTCCCGCAGCAGCGGATCGGACAAGGCCAGGACTTCGGTGGAGCCCATCCTGGCCGGTCCGAGGCCCGATGCGGTGCCGGGCCTCAGTCCCGACCCACCTCGGCGAGCAGCCGGTCGCGCCAGGTGAACAGGGGCTCGAGCACGGGGTTGTCGGCGATGCCTTCGACGCCCCGCCCTGCCAGGGGAGCACCGGCACAGACGGGGAACTTCAGCAGGTACAGCTGGGCCGCGACGGCGAGGTCGGCCAGCGTGAGGGCATCGCCCTCCAGGTAGGGGCGCTGGGCCACCAGCAGGGCGAGCTGCTCGAGGCTGCGGTGCAGCTGCCGCACCTCGCAAGGACCGAGCAGGTCGCGCATCGCCTCGGTGGCGGAGCCGAGCAGGCCACCCGGCAGGGCCCCCACCAGATCACGCAGGGGCGCCGGGGTGGCCTCGGGCAGCAGGGCCGCCCGCAGCACCGGGTCGGCGGCCGCCGCCTGGAGCAGGGCCAGGCGGGCGCCGCGGGCCAGGGCGGTGTCGGCCCAGTCCTCCAGCAGCAGCACCCTGGCGCGGGCGATCGGATCGGCCGGCAGCAGGGGCGGCTGGGGGTGGGAGGCCTCCAGGTGCAGGGCAATGGCGGTGGAATCGGCGATCACCTCGCCCCCATCCACCAGCACCGGCACCTGCCGCTGGCCAGAGAGCCGGAACAGCTCCAACTGCCCCAGGCCGGGGGTCACCTCGACGATCGTGGCGTCGAGACCCTTGCGAGCCAGCAGCAGGCGCACCTTCTCGCAAAAGGCGGAATGTCTGAACTGATGCAGTTCCATGGGCACTCCGGGGCGGCTGAGCGTGGCCCTGGGCGGCAGAGTAGCCAGCATCCGACCAGGACCGCTACCGAGGCCATGAAAGAGTTTTTCGTCAACGTCACCCGCTATCCGCGCTACCTGATCGCCTTCAGCCTCGGGGTGTTCAACTCGGTGTTCGAACCCCTGGCCCGGCGGCGCAGCAACCCGGTCACGGCGGTGGCCCTGGTGGGGGCCCTGATCAGCGGCATGGTCAGCCTCACCCTGGTGCTGCGTGCGATGGTGCAACAGGGCCCGGTTTCGTAGTCATGGCACAGAGCCGACGGGTGGAACGGGTGGCGGCCCTGATCCGCCGGGAAGTGAGTGAGCTGCTGATCAGCGGCATCAAGGACGAGCGGGTCCAGCACGGCATGGTGAGTGTCACCAGCGTGGAGGTGGCCGGCGATCTGCAGCATTGCAAGATCTTCGTGAGCATCTTCGGCAGCAGCGAGGATCGGGAGGTGGCCATGGCCGGCCTGCAGGCAGCCTCCACCTACGTGAAGGGCGAACTGGGGCGCCGCCTCAAGATGCGCCGCACACCGGAAGTGGTGTTCGTCCTCGACCGTGGCCTGGAGAAGGGCAACACGGTGCTGGGGCTGCTGCAGCGCCTGGAGGCGGAACGGCGCCAGCGCGGTGGCGAGGAGGGCCCTGCGGATCCGGAGGGCGGCACCGACACCGACTCTGAGACCGAGGTCTGAGTCGCCCGATGGCGCCACCGATCGACTCGCAGCAGGCCCTGGACCGCGCCGTCGCCGCCCTGCTGGTGGTGCGGTGCAGCGGCCATCCGGCCGATGGCCAGCGGCGCTATCCCCGCTGGGAGCTCGACAACGCCAGCCTGCAGCGCCTGCTCCAGCGCGGCGTGGGCGGTGTGATCCTGCTGGGGGGCAGCGCCGCCGAGTTACGGCTTCGCACCCGCCAGTTGGCGGCCTGGGCCAGCGAACCGCTGCTGCTCTGCGCCGATGTGGAGGAAGGGGTAGGCCAGCGCTTCGAGGGGGCCAGCTGGCTCGTGCCACCCCTGGCCCTGGCCCGGATTCACGCCACCGACCCCGCCCTGGCCCTGGATCTGGCCCGGCGCTACGGGGCCTGCACGGGCCGGGAGGCCCGCCAGCTTGGACTCAACTGGGTGCTCGCCCCGGTCTGCGACGTCAACAACAACCCGGCCAACCCGGTGATCAACGTGCGGGCCTGGGGGGAAGACCCGGCCACCGCCGGTGCCCTGGCGGCCGCCTTCTGCCATGGCGCCCAGGCCGAAGGGGTGCTCACCTGCGCCAAGCACTTCCCCGGGCACGGCGACACCGCCAGCGACTCCCACCTGGAGCTGCCCCTGCTGCCCCACAGCCGCGCCCGCCTGGAGGCGGTGGAGCTGCCCCCATTCCGGGACGCGATCGCGGCCGAGGTGGCCGCGGTGATGACCGCCCACCTGTTGCTGCCGGCGCTTGATGCCGAGCACCCGGCCACCCTGTCACGGCCGGTGCTCACCGGGCTGCTGCGCGAAGCGCTCGGTTTCGAGGGGCTGATCGTCACCGACGCCCTGGTGATGGAGGCGATCGCCGGCCGCTACGGCGCCTCCGAAGCCGCCGTGCTGGCCCTGGAGGCGGGGGCCGACCTGGTGCTGATGCCCGGCGATGCGGACGGGGCGATCGACGCCATCGTGGCGGCCGTCCACAGCGGCCGGCTGAGCCTGGAGCGCCTTCAGGCCAGCCTTGAACGGCGACGCCTGGCCCTGGGGCGCTGCCCCGCCAGCGATGACCCCACCGCGGCGGCACCCTTGGGCCAGCTCAGCAATGGCCCCTCCCCCTCCGACCAGGCCCTGGCCCTGGAGCTGGTGCAACGCAGCCTGGAGCAGCAGGGACAGGGCCCGGTGCGCGGCGGAGCCGGGGTGAACCTGATCCGTCTCGACAACAGCCTGGGCTGCCCCTTCCTGCCAGCAACCGCACCGGCCCTGGCTCTGCCCGCGGCCGCAGGATGGCGGGCCTGCCTGATCGACGGCCAGGGTCCCTCCCCCTGGAGCGGCGATGGGGAGGCCCCCCTGGCCCTGGAGCGGCTGGGCGAGGGTCCGGTGCTGCTGCAGCTGTTCGTGCGCGGTAATCCGTTCCGCGGCCGGGCCGACGGCCCGGATCCCTGGCCGGCGGTGATCCGCCAGCTCCAGGCCGCCGGCCGACTGGCGGGCCTGGCCGTGTACGGCAGCCCCTATGCCTGGCAGGCCCTGCAATCTCTGCTGGAGCAAGACATTCCGGCCGCCTGGTCCCCGGGTCAGATGGCCCTGGCCCAGGCCGAACTGCTGGGGCGCCTCGGCTTCGGACCGAGACCCAGCGGCGGCACCGCCCCCGGCGCCGCCGTTGACACGGACTTCACCGACTGAGCCCTCACCGGCACCTAGCCTCCTGGCACGACCGTCCTGCCCCGCGGCGTCCGATGCTGAGCCTGTCGATGATCGTGCGCAACGAAGCGGAGCGGCTGGAGCGCTGCCTGCATTCGGTGGCCGGCTTCGTCGACGAGATGGTGGTAGTGGACACCGGATCCGACGACGGCACCGCGGCGATCGCCGCCAGCTGCGGCGCCAGCGTGCACCACCTGGAATGGCCAGGAGACTTCGCCCCAGCCCGCAACCACGCCCTCGATCTGGTGCGGGGCGACTGGGTGCTGGTGCTGGATGGCGACGAATGGCTGCGGCCCGAGGCCCGCTCGCCGCTGCGCGCCCTGATGGAGCAGCCACAGGCGCTGCTGATCAACCTGCTGCGCCAGGAAGTGGGGGCCGCCCAATCCCCCTTCTCCAGCGTCAGCCGCCTGTTCCGACGCCACACCGCGATCCGCTGGAGCCGCCGCTACCACGCCATGGTCGATGACAGTGTGGCCGCGCTGCTGGAGCGGGAGCCCCACTGGCAGGTGCTGGCCTGCGGGGAACCGGCCCTGGTGCACGAGGGCTACCGGCCGGAACTGCTGGCGGCCTCCGGCAAGGCTGCACGCCTGCGCCAGGCCATGGAGGCGGAACTGGCCGCCAGGCCAGGCGACCCCTACGCCTGCGCCAAGCTCGGCGCCCTGGAGGTGAGCCAGGGCGAGCGCGCCAGGGGCATCGCCCTGCTGGAGGAGGGATTGGCCCGGGTCGGGGCCGGGTCACCCGCCGAACGCTATGAGCTGTTGCTCCATCTCGCCATCGCCCGCAGCCCTGGGGAGCCCGCCGCCGCGACCGCCCTCTACCGCCAGGCCCTGGAGCTGCCCCTGGACGAGCGGCTCACCGTTGGAGCCCGGCTCAACCTCGGGGCCCTGCTGTTGCGCCAGGGGGCCCTGGAGGAGGCGGCGGCCCTGACGGCAGCGGTGACCCGCCTCTGTCCGGAGCTCCCTCTGGCCTGGTTCAACCTGGGCCTGATCGAACGCCAGCGGGGCCGCCTGCTGGAGGCGATCGCCGCCTACCGGCAGGCCCTGGCTCTGGAACCGCAGCAGGCCGACGCCCAGCGCAACCTGGCGGCCGCCCTGCTGCTGGGGGGTGACATTCCCGGCGCCCGGGAGGGTTTCCGCCGGGCCATCGCCCTGCTGGAAAGCCAGGGCCAGCCGCAGCAGGCCCGCGCCCTGGCCCAGCAGGCCGGTGCGCTCGTGCGGCTGGACGCCTGATGGACACGCCACCGCCACGGCCACTGGCGGGATGCACCGTCGCCGTGACACGGGCCGAAACCCAGCTGGGCGCGGCCCGCCAGCTGTTCGAGCAGGCCGGGGCCCGTGTCATCGACCTGCCGGCCCTGGTGATCGGTCCGCCCGATCTCTGGGGCCCCCTCGACGATGCCCTGGCGGAACTGGATCAGTTCCACTGGATCGTCTTCTCCAGCGCCAACGGCGTGGACGCCGTGGAGCAGCGGCTGCTGCGGCAGGGGACCTGCCTGGCCCGCAGGCCCAGTCAGGTCCGGCTGGCTGCGGTGGGCCGCAAGACCGCCCAGTCGCTGGAGGCCCTGGGGGCCCCCGCCGATTTCGTACCGCCGGCGTTTGTGGCCGACAGCCTGATCGAGCACTTTCCCGTGTCGGGCTGGGGGCAACGGCTGCTGCTGCCGCGGGTGCAGAGCGGTGGGCGCACCCTGCTGGCGGAGGCCTTCGCTGAGGCCGGCGCCCGGGTGGTGGAGGTGGCCGCCTACGAGACGCGCTGTCCCGCAGGACTGCCCACCGGTGCCCTGCAGGCCCTGGAGCGGCGCGGGCTGGATGCGATCACGTTCAGCAGCGGCAA
This sequence comes from Synechococcus sp. UW140, assembly GCA_943372935.1. Lineage (GTDB taxonomy): Bacteria > Cyanobacteriota > Cyanobacteriia > PCC-6307 > Cyanobiaceae > Cyanobium. The sequence continues at coordinate 18,305 of CALSAP010000027.1, read as the reverse complement.
GACAGTGGACCACACCGTCCAGTTGCTGGCCGGCTGCTTCGGTGACGCCTGGATCCAGCAGCTGGACGGGGTGCTGGTGATTTCGATCGGCCCCCAGACCAGCCAGCGCTGCAGGGAGCGGCTCGGACGGGTGGACGGGGAGGCCGACCCCCACGATCTGGAGGGTCTGGTGGCGGCCTGCAGCCGGGCCCTCAGAGTTCGACCTTGACCTTGCGACTGCCGCTCTGCAGGATCAGCCGACCATTGGCCACATCCACCGAAGCCACGCTCCACCCAGTGGGCAGAAGATCGGTGTTACGTCCACCACGATCACCCGGCCGCAGGCTGCCGCTGAGCTGCTTGTAGGTCACCACCGCTTCGCTCTGGCCACCGCTGTCGATCACGCCGGTGACGCGGAAGTCCTGCAGAAAAGCTGGCGGGGGGGCGGGGGGCGCCACGACCCGAGCACCGCCCGCAGCCCCCGGGACCATCTCCGCCACCAGGGAACCGAAGGGATCCTTACGACCCACCGGGAAGGCCGCGACCACCTGCTGGGAGGTGGGCAGTGGGGTCAACCCCGCTGGGGGCGCTCCTGGCACCGCTGCAGAAGGGGCCGGCCTGGGGGGCGACGGCGGCGGTGGCGCTTGCACTGTGGGGGCAGCAGCGCATCCGGCAAGCAGGAAGGGCACCAGGGCGACGAGGCCGCTACCCCTTTTCCACCAGGTCGCGAAATCGGTCAAGATTGGCCTGTAACTCTCTGGTGACAATGCCACCCATGATGGTGGGTTCCATCAGGGGCGCAAGCACACCAGGTAATTCATAGCTCACGGTGAGCTTGACGGCAGTGAGGTCGGGCCCGAGGGGATAAAAGCGCACGGCCCCCTTGGTGGGCAGGCCAACCACGGATTCCCAGTGCAGCCTCTGGGAATCGACCCGCTCGGTGATCCTGGCTTTCCAGTGGAAACGGAAGCCCTGGGCCGCCAGCGTCCAGTCGGTGAGGTCGGGATCATCAAGGGTGACCACCGATTCGATCCAGCGCATCCAACGGGGCATGGCCTCCAGATCGCTCCACACCTCCCAGACCCGGGCCACGGGGGCCTGGATCTCGGTGGTGACGCTGTGCTCAAGCCATTTGCCCATGGTTGTGCTCCTAGGCCACCGCCGCGCAGGTGGCCAGCGCCACGGGTTGGTCCAGGATGGCAGCCGCCGCCAGCCGGCCGCTCATGGTGGCCCCTTCCATCGAGTCGATGTAGTCCTGGCGGGTGTAGCTGCCAGCGAGGAAGAAGTTGGGCACGGGGGTGCGTTGGTCGGGGCGGAAGGGCTCCATGCCGGGGGCTTCCCGGTACAGCGACTGGGCCAGTTTCACCACGTTGCTCCAGACAAGCTGCAGGCCGGCGGCGGAGGGAAACAATTCACGCACCTGGCGATCGGTGTGGGCCACGATCTCCTCGGTCTTCTTCGGGATCCAGGGATCCCCGGGGGTGAGCACACACTGCAGCAGGGAGCCCAGTCCGTCCCGCCGGTAATCGGCCGGGCTCGCCAGGGCCAGATCGGCGAAACAGCTGAAGTCGGCATCCGCCGTGTAGAGAAGGTTGTCCAGACCAGCCGGACGGCTCAGATCGGTGCGGCGCGCCTGGGGTCCGGCCCCATCGCCCAGTTCGGTCACCCAGCCGTCGTAACGCAACTGCACGGTGGCCACCGGCACCGTTTCCAGCCGGTCGATGGCGGCGAACTCGGGGAAGCGGCGCCAGGCCTGGGGCAGCAGCCGCTGGGCTCCGGGGACATCGCAGGCGGCCAGATAGGCGTCAGCTTCCACCCGCCTCTCCCCCTCCGGGGTTCCCAGCACCAGGGAGGAGACGACGGTCTGGCCGTTGCGCTCCTCGTGGCGAACTTCGCTGACCCGGTGGCGCAGGTGCAGCCGGCCGCCCCTGGCCTGGATGTAGTCGAGGATCGGACCGGTGAGCCAGCGGTGGGGGGACCCCTTGAGCAGGTTGAGCTTGGAGGCCTCCGTTCGGGAGGCGAACATCATGAAGATGGTGAGCATGCAGCGGGCCGAGATCGCCTCGCAGTCGATGAATCCCAGGGCGTAGGCGATCGGGTTCCACATCCTCTGAATGCTGCGGGGACTGCCCCCATGGCTGAGGAACCACTGCTCGAAGCTGATGGCATCAAGGGCGCGGATCACCTTCATCGCCCCCTCGTAATCGACCAGCCCCCGGACGATCGGGCTCGTCCCCAGGGCGAGGGCATTGCGCAGCTTGTCGATCCAGTCGAGCTGGGGCGTGGTGAAGAAGGCCTTGAGGCCGTTGAACGGCGCCCCTACGGGAAAACGGAAATCCAGGGCCCGCAGGTCACCGCCGCGGTTGACGAACAGGTGCCAGTGCTCCTTGGGCAGGAGGTTGTCGAAGGCGCCCACCTTGCGCATCAGGGCGAAAAGGTTGGCGTAGTTGAAAAAGAAGACGTGCAGCCCCATCTCGATGTGGTTCCCGTCCGGGTCCACCCAACTGCCGACCTTGCCCCCCATGAACGGACGGGATTCGTACAGGTCCACCGCATGGCCGGCATCGACAAGATCGACGGCCGCACTCAGACCGGCCAGACCCGCACCCACGATGGCGACCCGCACCCTTGGATTCCCGTGAAGGTCCTGACTCTATGGAGCGGAGCCTACCCACGGCGGAAGGATCTCCATAGAGTGGTCTCTCACCGCATCGTCCGGCGGCCCGATCCCCCCCATCCGACCCCCTTACGCCCGATGAGCAGCTCCGTCCAGATCCCCAGTGCCATTCCCGCGGCCGATGCCGCAACCACCGTCACAGCCACAGCCGGTGTGGATGGCAAGGGCATCCTGATCACCGAACCCGCCATGCGCCAGCTCGGCACCCTGATGGCCTCCCAGGTGGGCGAGAAGGTGCTGCGGGTGGGCGTGCGCTCCGGCGGCTGCAGCGGCATGAGCTACACCATGGACTTCATCGACGGATCGGAGATCCTTCCCGACGACGAGACCTACACCTACGAACCCGCCGGCGCCCCCAGCTTCCGGGTGGTCAGTGACCCCAAAAGCCTGCTGTACATCTACGGCATGCAGCTGGACTTCTCCTCGGCCCTGATCGGCGGCGGCTTCAACTTCACCAACCCCAACGCCTCCCAGACCTGTGGCTGCGGCAGCTCCTTCGCCGTCTGAGCCCAGGCCCGCCGGTGGCGCCATGGCCCCGCGGCATGGGAGTCTGACGATCCCCACCTCGCCACCCCCCCGCCGCCATGACGGCCCAGCAGGACTCCCGCTTCGACCAGGCGATCGCCCGCTACCAGCAGGGGGCGGCGCCCGAGGACCTGATCGATGAGTTCCTGCAGATCACGGCCCAGGAGCCTCGTCAGTCGGCGGGCTGGACCTGCCTGGCCTGGTTGCAGCTCCTGCTCGACCAGCCCCAGGCGGCCCTGCCCTCGGCCCGCAACGCGGTGAAGCTCAATCCCCAGGACCCGCAGGCCCGCATCAACCTGAGCGTGGCGATGCTGGAGACCGGCGCCAAGGGGGTGCGGGAGCACATCGAGATGGTGAAACGCGTGATGCTGATGGCCCCCGAACTGGCGAGCGAACTGCAGGGCTCGATCGCCGATGGCCTGCAACGCCGGCCGGGCTGGCAGGCCCTGGAGAAGGTGAAGGCCTGGCTCAGCTGAGTTCCGGCCGTCCCTGGGCGAGGGTGTCGAGCACGGTTTCAGCGATCCGCCGCGAGCCCCCCGGCAGCCCGACGCGCTCAAGGGCGGCCTCGGCACAGCGCGCCGGCAGGTCGGTGTCGGCCAGCAGGCGCAGGATCAGGTCGGCGGCCTCCTGGAGCTCGCCGCGCTCGGCCGGCCGCCGCCCGACGGTGTGGACCGTGGGACCCAGCAGCCGCATCTGGGATTCGGCGAAGGCGTAGCTGAACTGGGGTCCGCGTCCCACCAACTGCACCACCGGCAGTCCGAACCCCACCGCCTGCTCCACGGCGGTGCCGGCCATGCCCACCACCAGATCACTGGCGGCCAGGATCGATGCCAGCCCCCCCGGCAGGAGGCGCACCTCCAGCCGAGCGGAGGCGGAGCGGAGCGCGCCACCGGCAAGATCCACCTGCCAGCCCACGGAAGCGGCCAGGGGTTCCAGTTGCCGCCACTGGGGACTCTCCACAACGGCAACGAGGAAGCGCCAGCGGCCATCCCCGGCCAGGCCGCCCAGCTGGGTGCAGAGCCGCAGCATCAGAACGAGGTTGTGCAAAGCCTCCGGGAAGCGGCTGCCCGGCACCAGCGCCAACGTGCGGGTGCCCTCCTGACGGGCCACCTGGCCAGGGTCAGGGGGAGGCATGTCCATGATCGGGTAGCCGCGGAACAGGGCCTTGGTCAGTCCCTGGGCCTGGAGGTCGCGGGCGCTGAAGGCATCGCGGGTCAGCACCACCCGCACCCGCCGGCGGCGGCAGCACCAGCGGGTGAGGGCCGAGAGCCGCAGCCGACCCTCGTAAAAGCTCGAGGTGGAAACCAGGAACACCACCGTCGGGCGCCCGGTGAGCAGGGCGAAGATCAGCGGGACGTGGTCGCCGATGCTCACCACCAGGTCGTAGTGGCGTCCCTGGCGCCAGGCCGTCCAGAGCTGGGCCACGCTCTGCTGCAGCCAGCCGGCGGCCAGATCCTTCCAGATGTTGAGGCCCTGGTACACCATGCCTCCGGACGGCAGGGTCCGGCCCTGGAACAGGAGCGGCAGGCTCCGGCGTCCGTAGGCCGAGCCCGCACCGACGATCGGCAGGGCCGCCAGTTCCACCCCGGGCGCACACTGGCGCAGGCCGTCGGCAATCAATCCCCCATTGAGATCCTCGCCATGACCGTTGCTGATCAGCAGGATCCTGGGAGCAGGGGAAAGGGGCACACGGGACACCAAGTCCGGTTGAGTTTAGGTTTGGGTACACCCGGGATTCCCGCCCCCTCCCGGCCCACCCCAACGGCATGAGCACCCCCGCCACGGGCCCCGGCGCCCAGCTGCGCCGCGTCCTCGACATCGTGCTGGTGGCCGACGTGTTCCTCGTCCTGGCCGGAGCCCTCTTCTTTGCCGTGGCGGTGGTGCTGCATGGCCAGCAGCTGGACACGCCCCTGGAGCTCTTCCAGCGGCTGTGGCAACCGCTGTTCACCCCGGCCATCGGCCTGCTGATGGCGGCGGCTCTGCTCAGCGGCGGGCTGGGCTGGTGGCAGCGGCGAGGGCAGCGCTGAGGTCGGTGAACTGGAAGTGGAAGCCCTGGGCCACCAGCCGCTCGGGCTTCACCTGCTGCCCCTTGAGCACCACCTTGGCGCCATCGCCGAGCAGCAGTTGCAGCAGGGGGCCTGGCACGGGTAGCAGGCTGGGCCGGCCGAGGACGCGGCCCAAGGTGGAGGCGAAGATCGCCATCCGGGTGGGCTCTGGGGCCACGGCGTTATAGGGACCGGCAAAGGAGGCGTCCTCCAGAGCGGTGGCGATCAACCGGCAGAGATCGTGGCGCTGGATCCAGCTCATCCATTGCTGGCCGCTGCCCACCGGCCCGCCGAATCCGGCCCGGAAGACGGGCAGCATCTTGCCGAGGGCGCCCCCGTCGGGGCCGAGGACGATGCCGATCCGCAACACCACGACCCGGCAGGCTTCGGGGGCGACCTGGGTGGCGGCTTCCCAGCGGGCGCAGAGCCGGCCGAGAAAATCGTCGCCCGGCGGGCTGGCTTCCGTGAAGCACCCGTCCGGGCTGGTGCCGTAATACCCCACAGCCGATCCGCTCACCAGCACCGAGGGAGGCTTGGCCAGGTTCGCCATCGCCCGCACCAGCTGCGTCGTGGTGACCAGACGGCTATCGAGCAGCCGCTGGCAGTAAGCGGGGGTCCAGCGCTGGTCGGCGATCGATTCCCCGGCCAGGTTGACCACCCCATCGGCCGCTGCCAGCGCTTCAAGCAAGGGGGCCTGGCCCCAGCTGGCGGGTTCGGCCAGATCGAGGCAAAGGTTGGTGATCCTTGGATCGGCCGCCTCGCTGTCAGGCCGGGGCTGGCGGCTCACCAGGGTGAGCTGGTGACCGAGGTTGAGCAGGAACGGCACCAGCTCCCGGCCAACGAAACCCGTGCATCCGAGCAGAAGCAAGCGCATGCCCACGGGTCCAGCGGAGTCCAGTGCCGAGGTTAGGTTCCGGCGGCCCTAACCTGGGCCGACCTTTCCTCCGCACGATGGTTGACTCCGCGCCTTCCGCTGCCTTGAGCCTCAAAAAGGGTGCCCTGGTGAGGGTGAACAGGGCGGCCTACACCGACAGCCTGGAGGCCGGTGCCAGTGATCCGGTGGCCCCCGCCTACCTGTTCGAAGGGCCCGGGGAGATCCTCGCCATCCAGGGGGGCTACGCCCAGCTGCGCTGGCGCCGGCCCGTTCCCGACGTGTGGCTGCGGCTCGACCAACTCGAGGCCATGCCCGCCGCCTAGATCTCCACCCGGCGCCGCTCCTCCTTCAGCCGGCTGCGGCGCAGCCTGGCTTCACGCAGCATCTCCTTGCCGTCATGGAGGTAGCTGTCCACATAGCCCATGGTGTAGCGCTCCAGCTCCACCAGGGCGTCCTGCACCTGGCTGAGGCAGTGGTAGAGGCTGAGGCCGAAGCCCCGGGCCGCCGCCGGGCAGGCCCGGGAGCGGTAAAGCGCCTCCACTTTCTCCATCCGCGAGCGGCTCTGCTCAAGGAAGGCGCAGAACGCCTCCATCAGGTCGTCGTCGTAGGGGTCAGCTGCCAGGGAGCGCAGCTGGGCCGGGAAGGGATTGATCACCTGGCCGATCAACCGGTCGATCGGCACATACACCTGCTGGAGCCAGCCCAGCAGCTCCTCATCGCTGGCAGCGCCCGCACCCCGGTGGCGACCCTGCGCTGCTCCGTTGCCCGGGCCGGCGGGGTGCGGCGGGCCCCCAACCCGCAGGCCGGCGCCGTGGTCGTAATGGCGGCGACGGTCACCGTCCCTGAGCACTTCCCAGGCGGCATTGAGGGCCAGGATCGTGCGCTGATCGCCACCGGCATCCGGATGATGCTGTTTGACGAGGGCGCGGTAGGCGGCCTTGATCTCGGCGGTGGTGGCCCCGGGGGGGACCCCGAGGGTGGCGTAGTGGTCGGCTGGGGTCCTGGCCATGCGCTGGAAGCGCCGTCTGGCACCAGCATCGCCGATGGGCCAGTCCCCTGGTGCCAAAAAAAAGCCCCCCTAGAAAGGGGGGTCAGGGGGTTGTGAGGAAGGTTGAACCAGAGGATCAGAACTTGAACTGGGTCTGGATCAGGCCGCCGAGCACGCTGCTCGATTGGCCGATGGTGGTGAACTGGCCGTTGGGACGGCTCAGGTAGAAGAGCGCCGGGGTCACGCTGATGTTGTCGGTGACCTGGAACTTGTACCACCACTCCCAGGCGAAGTTGCCGTCCTGGGCGGTTTCGCCGTTGCGCAGCGTGGTGACGAACACCGGCTGGCCCACAGCCATGCCAGCCTGATTGCCCTTGGCAAACACATCCGACCACTGCAGGCCCACGCTCCAGGACTGACTGGCAGCGCGGTTGGTCGACTGGTTGAACGTAGGGATGGCCGCTGTGCCCGCTTGGGTGAGGGCGTTGTAGCCCCAGCCAAGGTTGATGGAGGGAAGCCAGCCACTGGACTTCGGCTGCCACGCCAGGGTTGTGGCGAAGTTGTTGGAGTAAGCAGACTGATTTTCAACCGGGCAGGTCACGGCCGGCTGGGCAAAGGAGGTGCCACGCCGGAAGTTCTGGCCGCACTGGACATAGCTCCAGGCAAAGGCAAAGCGCCACTGCTTAGCGGAGATGCCGGCCTGGGTGGTCCAGGTGCCGCGGCTGTTCTCATTCAGCAGACCGCCGCCGTCGGCAAAGCTGGTGGGGTTGCCGTTGTCGCCTCTGGGGGCGACATAGGCCGTGGAGACCGCGAAGAAAGGCTTACCCTTCTTGACGTCCTGCTTCCACATCAGGCCGAAGGTGGCACCGGTGGCCTTGTTATAAGCGCCTGGGGCACCGTGCAGGGTGAAGACGTCGAGGATTTCGGACCGGTAGAACCAGGGGGTAACCGCCAGGAACTCCGTGTTCCGGGCTTTGGCGCCGAGAAGGGCCGTGAAGTCACGGCCGATCGGGAAGCGGTAGTAGAGACGGTCAATCGCAACGATATCGTTGCCGCTGATGCCAGCAGCACTACCCACGTTGGCTGTGAAGGCCCGATCCAGGGCCATCAGGTTGTAGGGGTTGCCTCCGAAGGGGCTGTTCTGGAAGTTGCCGGCCCGCAGTCGGGTGTAGAGCAGGTCCTTGCCGGTGAAGCTGGTGAGCAGGTTGAGGCGGAGGTCGTAGTTGAAGACCGTGCCACCCCAGTTACGCCGGTTGTTGCTGGGGAAAGCGTTGACGGGCGCGCTTTGGTTCGCAGACGGTGCCAAGGCTTTGCTGGCGGGAACCCCGAACGGCAGGAACGCCGCGGTGTTGGGGTTGCCCTGGTTGCCACCAAAGGAGTTAGCGCCGATCACGAAGACCGCATCACCCTGGAGCTTGGTGGTGGTGGAGAACTGGGTGGCTTCGAGCTCACCCACCTTCGCCTCCAGTCCATCCACACGGCCCCGCAGGATGGCAAGTTCCTTCTCAAACTCGGCCATCAGGCGCTTGAGCTCGTCGGTCACCTCGGTGATGCGGTCGAGGCAGGCGTTGAGCAGGGCTGCGGCTTCGTAGCGGGTCATGGCCTGACCACCCTTGTAGGTGCCGTTCGGGTAGCCGGCGACACAGCCATAGCGCTCGATCAGGTTCGACAACGCCTGAAAAGCCCAGTCCGTGGGCTTGACATCGGAAAACTGATTGATGCTGGTGACTTGCTCCTTGGAGGCGTACTTGTTGACGCCATCCATGTTGAGCTCAGCAGCTTGGACCACAACGGGCGAAAGCAGGCCAAGAGCAGCCGGAGCAACCAGCAGTTGCTGGAAGAGTTTCATTGGTCCTCACACCAAAAAGAGGAATCCCCACAAGGGGGACGACGCAAGGGTATCGGAATCCATCCGCAACTCTGCAAGGCCGCAGCACACCGGCTGGTATCGCCGATGACATGGCGGACCTGTTAATCGCCACCACAGGCAGAAGGAAAGGACCAGCCAAAGCCCAGTCCGAGAAAGGCGCACCACGCTCGGGGCAGCGGGGGCTTGTCCACAGCCGACTCTGCCCGCAGGGTGAGATCTGATGGACAAAAAAAACCCGGCTGCAAAGCAGCCGGGCGGAATCGAGAACAGTTTGTGAGGGGAATTGATCCCGAAGGATCAGAACTTGAAGGTGGTCTTGAGGAAGCCGCCGAAGTTGTTGAACTCGGAGCCAGTGTTGGGCAGGCCGCCAATGTTCTTGGACAGCTGGCCCAGGGGAGCGCTCAGGTAGTAGAGAGCAGGGGTCACACTGATGTTGTCGGTGACCTGGAACTTGTACCACCACTCCCAGGCGTAGTTGCCATCAATGACGGCGCTTCTGGACGGGATACCCGGCAGGTTGGCCGCGGTGACAGAGGTCAGGAAGGTGGGCTGACCCACGGCCATGCCAGCGGAGTTGCCCTTGATGAACACGTCAGACCACTGCAGACCCACATACCAGGACTGGCTGGTGGATTTGGTGATGCCAGTGGTGGACACCAACGTCCCGAGGACGTTGTTGTAGTTGCTGGTGTTGATTCCCCAGCCCGTGCTGATCGAAGGGATCCAGCCGGAATTGGTGGGCTGCCAGTAGGCGCTGATCCCTACCGAGTTGGTGGCGTTAGCGGAGGTTTGGAGGGCAAAGGCCAGAGGAGTGCCGTTGCCGGGATAGAGGCCGGCACCACCCGAGGAGTAGGTGTAGGCCGCAGCGATTCCGAAGTTAGAACCGGTGTATGCGATCTGACCCGTACCCGTCTGGGCGGAACATTCGGTTCCGATGCCACCACAGTTGGCGGTGCCAGCGATCGGATTGCCGGAGTCACCGTTGGCGGAGACGTAGTTGGCGCTGACGCTGAAGCCGCCACTCTTCCACCACAGACCACCACCAGCACCCAGGTTGAGGCTGTAGGTGCCGGGGGCACCGGCATAGGTGAAGATGTCGAGGACGGTGTCAGCCGGGTAGGCGGACGGCCACACGGCCAGCATGTCGTCCTGACGGACGCGACCACCGATGGTGGCGGTGAAGCTGCTGCCGACGGGGAACTGGTAGAAGAGGCGGTTGATGGAAACCACGTCACCGCAATCGGTGCCGGCGCCGCAGTTCTCTTCAAAGGCCGTTTCCGTGGCGTTCAGGCCAACGATCGGACCGCCGTTCCAGGGGCCGTCAGCGAAGTTGCCGGCGCGCAGACGGGTGCGAAGGAGATCTTTGCCAGTGAAGCTCGTATCGAAGTTGAGCTGGATGTCGTAGTTGAACGCCGTGGCGCCCTGGGCCTGACGGGCCGCATTCGCCCAGGTGTTAGGGACGAAAAGGGCAGGGAAGGCGGGACCGAAGGCACCGGGAACAAAAGCGGGAACTCCGGTGGCCGCGGAAACGGCGGGGCTCACCTGGGAATTACCGCCGTAGCTGTTGGCGCCAATGATGAAGGTGGCCTTACCGGTCAGCTTGGTGGTGGTGGAGAACTGGGTGGCTTCCAGCTCACCCACCTTGGCCTCCAGGCCATCCACACGGCCGCGCAGCACGGCGAGTTCCTTTTCGAACTCGGCCATCAGGCGCTTGAGCTCGTCGGTCACTTCGGTGATCCGGTCGAGGCAGGCGTTCAGCAGGGCCGCCGCTTCATAGCGGGTCATGGCCTGGCCGCCCTTGTAGGTGCCGTTCGGGTAGCCGGCGACGCAGCCGTAGCGCTCAATCAGGTTCGAGAGGGCCTGGAAGGCCCAGTCGGTCGGCTTGACGTCGGAGAATTGGTTGATGCTGGTGACTTGCTCTTCGGCGGCGTACTTGTTGACACCGTCGATGTTGAGCTCAGCAGCCTGAACCGCCACAGGGGCGAGCAGGCCGAGGGCTGCGGGAGCAACCAGCAGTTGCTGGAAGAGTTTCATGGGTTCCTCACACGGAAGCGGCGCAATGCGCCAAACGAAGAATCACCCAGGGGAACCTGCCCATCCAGTGCCCATGTGCCAGAACACACAACGTCCGGCTCCCGGGGGGGCTGCCAGAGTGCCGCCCATGAAGGCCCCGTGGGCGACGCTGCCCTTCCTGCCCCTGTTGCTCACGGCGGCGCCGCGCAGCTTCCTGGCCCACGACGAGGGCTACTACGCCCTGCAGGCCAGCTGGATTGTCCAGAGCGGCCAGTGGCTGGCTCCGCCCTGGTGGGACCAGGTCGTCTTCGATCGCACCATTGGCCTGCCGTGGCTGATCGCCGCGGCCTACCGACTGCTGGGCCAGGCCCCCTGGGTGGCCCACCTGCCGTCGTTGGCCGCCGCCGTGGCCTCCCTGCTGCTCACCGCGGCCCTCGCCAGGCGCCTGCTCGGGGGTGATGGAGACGGGTGGCTTGCCGCCGCCGTGCTGGCGCTCACCCCCCTGTGGCTCGACTATGCCCACCTCGCCAGCCAGGACATGCCGCTGCTGGCCCTGGAGCTGCTGGGAATCCTGGCCTTGCTGCAGGCCGGCGACACCCCCAAACGGCACTGGGCGCTGCTGGCCGGGGCCTGGATCGGCCCGGCCTTCCTGATCAAGGGCTTCATGGTGGCGCTGCCCGTGCTGGCCCTACTGCCCTTCGCCCTGCTGGAGCGACGTCCCGTGCTGCGGCGGCCTGCCTTCTGGCTCGGCCTCGCCCTCGGCTGGCTGCCGGTGGCGCTCTGGCTGGGCCTGAGCCTGCGGGTGCTCGGCCTGCCGGTGGTGGCGGGCCTGTGGCAGAAACTGCTGTACCTCTCCGAGAGCGACGTCTACAGCGCCGGTCCCCTCTATTACGTATGGAACCTGCCGGCCAACACCTTCCCCTGGAGCCTGTTCGCCCTGGCGGGCTGGTGCGGTTGGCTAGCCGCACCGCTGGAGCGGAACAGGCGCCTGCTGCTGTTCCTCTATCCGTTGCTGATGCTTCTCCTGCTCAGCGCCTTCCGCACCAAGACCCCCTACTACGGGTTGCAGCTTACCCCCTTCATCGCCCTGGCGGCCACCGCCGGCCTGCGCTCCTGGAGCGCCGCAGCCGGCAAATCTGCCCGCTGGGCCAGCCTGGGCATCGCGGGCCTGGGGATGGCCCTGGTCCTGGCAGCGGCGGTGGTGCTCTGGCCAGGGGCCCCGGCCGGACGTCTTGTCGCCGATGCAGTGGCCAGCCTGGCGCCGACATCGGAACAGTTCGCCATGGCGGCGGTGGGCCTGGGGCTGGCCTGGGCCCTGGTTTCCTGGTGCCGCCGCAGCTCACACCGAATGGGGGCCCTGCTGATCGGTCCCTGGCTGGCCCTGGTCGTTCTGGTTCAGGCCGGTCTGTTCACCGACAGAAGCCCCGTGCAGCGCCAGGCCCTGGCGCGCCCTGCGGCGGTGCAAGCACTCGCGGCGGGGCCGATCGCCGCCGCCGCCGCCGCCCCCCTGAGCGGCGAGGAGCATGCGGGGCTCATCCTGGTGGCCCTGGCCAGCCCCAGGCTGATTCCCCGCATCGGGGCGCCGGAACAGGTTCCGCCCGGGGATCGGGTGTGGATCCGTCGCCAGGAGCTGCCGGCTGGATGGGCTGTGCAGTTGCAGGCTCCCGAGCTTGAGCCCTGGCTGCTGGCCGAAGCTCCAGGAGCGGGCCGATGAGGCTGGCGCGCAGACGGGACGCTTGGATCCTGCTGGGGTTGTGGCTGGCAGGCCTGCTCCTGGATGTCCTCTGGCTGCAGCGCCATGGCCAGCCGCCGGCCTGGGACCAGGGGGAACACCTCAGCCGGGCCCTGGGGGTCTGGCAGGTGCTGGGTGAGGCCGCGCCCTTCGATCCCCTCTGGTGGCAGCGGCTGTGGGCCGAAACCCCCACCTACCGGGGACCCTTCACCTATCTGGTGACGGCACCGGTGTTCAGCCTGCTGGGGCCTGGGTATGGCAGCGCGATCCTCTCCAACAGCCTGTTCGAGGCCCTGCTGCTGGGGAGCCTGTATGGCATGGGCCGCCTGGCCCACAGCCGGGCCGCCGGGCTCTGGTCCGCCTTTCTCTGTGGCGTCGCTCCGGCCCTGCTCAACCAGCGCAGCGATTACCTGATCGATTTCAGTCTCACGGCCGTGCTCACGGCCACCTGGTGGCTGCTGACCGTGCGGGTGCTGGCCAGCCCCCGGCACCCCTGGCTCTGGACCCTGGGCGGCGGCCTGGGGCTCGGGGCGGTCGTTCTGACCCGCCCGACCGGCCTGGTGATGCTCTGGCTGCCCCTGCTGGCGCTGGCCTGGATGGCCCTGGCGGCCCTGGTCCAGCAGGGCCGACCGGCCCGCCTGGCCGAGTCGCTGCTGGGGGTGGCGGCGGCGACGGCCGTGGCCTGGCCCTGGTGGAGCCAGAACTGGCTGACGATCCTCTCCACCGTCAACAAGGCCCGCCAGTGGGGCGTCCTGTACCAGGACGGCCTGGAGGCCAACACCCTGGCGGGCTGGCTGTTCTATCCCCGCCTGCTGCCCACGATGGCCGGGGCCACCCTGGTGGCGGTGGTGGTGGCGGGGGGGGCGCTGAGTTGGTGGCGAAGCCGCGTCGCCCCAGCCACCGCCCTGCCCTGGCGGCGGCTGGCCTGGTGGCTGAGCTTTCCGCTCGGGGCCCTGCTGCTGGCCACCCTGATGAGCACCAAGGACTTCCGCTTCGTGCTGCCCCTGGTTCCCCAGCTGTGTCTTGCTCTGGGGATCCTGCTGGCCTCGGCCACCGGTCGCTGGACGACCAGCTGGCGGCTGGCGGTGGTGGGACTCGGGATCTGGGGGGCCCTGGCCAGCCAGTTCGCCCTGGCGGCCAATCCCACCGGGTTTCCGCCGCGGCCTCCCATCGCCGACCCCCCGTGGCCCCTGGAGGCGATCGTGGCCACGATCCGCCAGCGCAGCCCGTACCAGCTCTCCACCCTGGCGGTTCTGCCCGACAGCCAGGGCCTGAACGCCTTCAATCTCGACGCCGAAGGCCGCCGCCAGGACTTCCGCGTCGCCGCCCGCCAGACCGTGGCACCCCTCGACCAGCTCGACGGCGACCTGGCCGGCTTCGACTGGTTCCTGCTCAAGGGGGGCGACCAGGGCGTGATGAGCGATGAACGCCAGGCCGCCCTGGACGGTCTGGTGCGCCGATCAGCCGCATTCCAGCCCGCCGGCCGCTGGCCCCTGCCGGATGGCAGCAGCGCCGAGCTCTTCGGGCGGCGAGACCTGAGCCTGGAGGTGACGCCGGTGGCCTGCGGGCCGGATCGACGCCTCCAGCTGGACCTCAGCGTCGAGCCGCCCGCTCCCCTGCGGCCGGGCAGCGAGGCGGTGCTGGTGAGCCGCCTGCGGGGGCCGGCGGATCAGCTTCGGGATGGCCTGCTGCTGCTCGACTGGCGGCCGGACTGGCGCCATGACCGCGGCATCGGCCAGGGCATGGTGCGCGCCGGCGCGGCGGGCTGCCTGGAGGTGCGCGAACGCCTGGCCCTGGTGGTGCCGGCCGGGCTGCCCGACGGCACCTACCAGCTGCAGGCCCGCGCCACCGACGGCCAGGGGCGGCCGCTGGCCCTGCAGAGTGCACCGCTCCCCTTGACGGTGGCGGCCACCGGCGGAGGCACCCAAGCCGGCGCGCCTCCCAACCGCATCGACCAGCTGGTCGACCTCGGGCGCCTGCTGCGCCGCGGTGAACTGGATCGGCTGTTCCGTCAGGTGGGACAGATCAACCAGCGCGATCCCCAGCAGATCTATCTCGCCCAGGGGGAGCGGCTGCTACGGGCCCGTCTCCAGGAGCGTCCCGCCCGCTCCGGGAGCGCTGACCTGGAGGACCTCTATGGTCTGGCCCTGGCCCAGGCGCTGCAGCGGCACGCCGATGGGGCCGTCGACACCCTGCAGCGCATCGTGTCCATCGAACCCACCAATCCCCATGCCCTGATGGCCCTCGGCTTCGTGCAGCTCTACCGCTTCCACCCCGGCCAGGCCCAGGTAGCGCTCGACGCCGCCGCCCGACTCGACCCCGGCAACCGCACCCTGCGGACGCTGAGGGCCGTGGCCAGCGGCCTGCGGCTGGACGTGGCCGGCACCCTGGCCCTGCTGCGATGAACGGCACGCTCCAGCCCGAGGGCCTGCAACGGTTCCACCGCCGCAACCGCGCCTATTACGACGACCTGAACCGTCTGCACCAGTTGCTGGTCGCCCCGGGCCTGCGGGTGCTCGAGATCGGCTGCGGCCTGGGGGATCTGCTGGCGGCCACCCACCCGGAGCACGGGGTGGGCATCGAGCGCGACCCCGCCATCGCCGCCGCCGCCGGGGCGGCCCACCCCAACCTGCGGATCGTCTGCGCCGAGGCGGCGGCCATCGACCCCGAGGCGATCGGGGAAAGCGCCCCCTTCGACGTGATCCTGCTGGCCAACACCCTCAACACCCTTGAGGACGTGCAGGGGGTGCTGGAGCGGCTGGCGGCGTTCTGCCATGACCGCACGCGGCTGGTGGTGAGTTTCCACAACTGGCTGTGGCAGCCCCTGCTGAAGGCGGCGGAAGGGGTGGGGCTGCGTCAGCCCCAGCCCCCCGAGAGCTGGCTCACCCCCAGGGACGTGCAGAACCTGCTCGACCTGGCCGGCTGGGAGGTGCTCAAGCAGGGGCACCGCTGCCTGCTGCCCCGCCGCCTCCCCCTGCTCAGCCCCCTGGCCAACCGCTGGCTGAGCCAGCTGCCCGTGCTGGAGCAGTTCGGGCTCACCCACTGGCTGGTGGCCCGGCCCGCCACCCCGGCCCAGCGCCGCCCCAGCGTCAGCGTGGTGATCCCGGCCCGCAACGAAGCCGGCAACATCGCCGCCGCCATCGACCGCATGCCCCTGCTGGGATCGGCCACTGAGGTGCTGTTCGTGGAGGGCCACTCCTCCGATGCCACCTGGGCGGAGATCGAGCGGGTCTGCGGGTCCTACAGCGGCCCGTTGCAGCTGCGGGCCCTGCGCCAGAGCGGCCGCGGCAAGGCCGACGCCGTCTGGCTGGGCTTCGATCAGGCCGAAGGGGAGGTGCTGATGATCCTCGATGCCGACCTCACCGTGCGCCCCGAGGATCTGCCCCGGTTCTACAAGGCCCTGGCGGAGGGCAGGGGGGAGTTCGTCAACGGCTGCCGGCTGGTGTATCCCCGCAGCAGCGCCGCCATGCCGCCGTTGAACACGGCCGCCAACCGGTTCTTCGCCGCGGCCTTCTCCTGGCTGCTGCGCCAGCGGCTCAAGGACACCCTTTGCGGCACCAAGGTGATCTGGAAGGCCGACTACGAGCGACTCAAGGCCGGGCGCACCTACTTCGGCGACTTCGACCCCTTCGGCGACTTCGATCTGCTCTTCGGCGCGGCCAAGCTCAACCTCAAGATCGTGGAAGTGCCGGTGCGGTACCAGGAGCGCAGTTACGGCAGCTCCAACATTGCCCACGTGAAGGAGGGTCTGATCCTGGCGAGGATGTGTCTCTATGCAGCCCAGAAGCTGCGCTTCACGCCATGAGCGCACTGGTGTGCGCCCCTCCTCCGTACCAACGGCGCCGCCCTGGCCGCTGATGAACAAGCGCTGGTTCCTGGGCCTGGTGGCCACGCTGGTCGTCTACCTGGGGCTCAGCTTCTGGTTCGGCTTCGCCAACGTGATGCGCTCCCTGGCGGCGCTGCCCTGGTGGTGCTGGTTCGTGGTGCCGGCGCTGGTGGCCCTGGGCTATCTGCTGCTGTTCCAGCGCTGGCAGTTCTATCTGCAGCAACTGGGACACCCCCTCCCCTGGCGTCCCAGCAGCCGGATCTATGCGGCTGGCCTTTCCCTGGTGGCCGCACCAGGTCGCAGCGGTGAGGCCCTGCGCGGGCTGTGGCTGCAACGTCGCCACGGCATCCCGATGCAGGTGGGCGTTGGGGTCACCCTGGCGGAGCGGGTGACGGACCTGGCTGGAGCCCTGCTGGTCCTCGCCTGGGGGCTGGGGGGCCGGGTTCTGCCGGCCCTGCTGGCCGCCGGGGGAACCCTGGCCATCGGCGCCTGGCTGCTGAGCCACCCAGCTGCCCTGCGGCGCCTGGAGATGTTCCTCGACCGGCTCCCGGCCCACCGGCGCTGGCACGGTCTGACCAGACTGCTGCGGGAAGCCCTCGGAGCGGTGAGCCGGCTGCGCCAACTGCTGCGCCCCTGGCCCCTGCTGGTGGGCACCACCCTGGCGGCTGTGGTGTGGCTGATTGAGGCGGCGGCCTTGATGGGCCTGCTCCAGCTGCTGGGGGATCCGCTGATCCTGAACCAGGCCGCCGTG
Source organism: Synechococcus sp. UW140 (assembly GCA_943372935.1). GTDB lineage: Bacteria > Cyanobacteriota > Cyanobacteriia > PCC-6307 > Cyanobiaceae > Cyanobium. The sequence goes on along the minus strand of CALSAP010000027.1, from coordinate 1,025 downwards.
ATCCGTACGGCGATGGCCCTCGGCGGCGTCCTCTCGTTCCTGCCGGCGGGGATCGGCACCGCGGAGGCCACGGCCATTGGACTGGCGGCGGCCTTCGGTGTGGAACGATCGGCGGCGCTGGCCGTCATCCTCGTGCTGCGGGTGTGCACCGTGCTGCTGCCCACGGCGGTGGGCGTGCTGGTGCTGGCCCGCCAGGGAGATGACGGTGAAGGGGCGCCCACTTGAACGACTCTGCTCTCGTTCTGGGCTGAAAACACGACCAGCGCAGCCAGAGAGCCCCTAGAAGCAGACAGAGAGCCCCTAGAAACAGAGGGGCCGATGAACGATGCCCCCGACATCGCGATCTCCAGGTGAACCCGGGGAAAACGGTGTCGAGGGCTCTCGCCGGGTCCGCTCTGGCGCGGAACCGATGGATCAGGAGTCAGCAGCCGTGATCAGCCGGCATTCTCCGCGATCAGCAGACCCTGGATGGGACAACTTGGGGTCATGGACACCTCCTCCTGTGGGTTGGATGCCAGCCGGCGACGCCTGCGGCGAGAACGAAAAACCCTTGAAAGAAACAACACGTTGAACTAACCCGTCGTTGGATCCACGGAATCCGCTGTCGCGGAGTGAGACCCACCGGGCCAGTCGGCGCCGAGCGCTTCGATCAGGCGTTTCCGTCGATCACCACGTCACTGCTGACGGAACCTGGTCATTGTAACCAACTTTTCAGACCGGTGCCGAGCCGATGGTTGCAGCGTCGGAAGGTGTGGGAGACCAATAAAAAAGGCCCCCGAAGGGGCCATGGCTTGGAAGGGAGAGGATCAGAGGGCGTTGCCGCGGGGCAGAACCTCTTCAGGGAAGATGAAGTTTTCGTGCGGTTGGTCGGCGGGGGCCATCCAGGCACGCAGACCTTCGTTGAGCAGGATGTTCTTGGTGTAGAACGTCTCGAATTCAGGATCCTCCGCGGCGCGGATCTCCTGGCTCACGAAGTCGTAGGCCCGCAGGTTGAGGGCCAGGCCGATGATGCCGATGCTGCTGGT
>CALSAP010000026.1:0-48170 GCA_943372935.1 Synechococcus sp. UW140 | reverse complement strand
GCCTACTGGTGGATCCGCCAGGGCATCACCCGGGCGATCGCCGAGAAGAGCCGCACGATCCGCCTGCCGATCCACATCACCGAAACGCTCAACAAGCTCAAGAAGGGCCAGCGGGAGCTGAGCCAGGAGCTGGGTCGCACCCCCACCCTGAGCGAGCTGGCGCTGGCGGTGGAACTCCCGGAAGAGGAAGTCAAAGACCTGCTCTGCCGCGCCCGCCAGCCGGTGAGCCTCGAGACAAAGGTGGGCGATGGCGAAGACACCGAGCTGCTGGATCTGCTCTCCGGTGACGACCTGCTGCCCGCCGAGCTGGTGGATGGCGAGTGCCTCAAGGGCGACCTGCGGGCCCTGCTGGAGCAGCTGCCGGACCTGCAGGGCCGGGTGCTGAAGATGCGTTATGGCATCGATGGCGAGGAGCCGATGAGCCTCACCGGCATCGCCCGCACCCTGGGCATGAGCCGGGACAAGACCCGCAATCTGGAGCGGCGTGCCCTTGAAGGCATTCGCCACCACTCCCGCTCCCTCGAGGCCTATCTGGTGGCCTGAGCCCCTTCGGCCCATCAACAAAAAAGCCCCCGTCTCCGGGGGCTTTGGCCTGCAGGGTTGGCCTGGCTTCAGTAACGGGGACGGCCGCCGCCGGCGCCACCGCCGCCGCCACCACCGGTGCGGGGCTGGGCCTTGTTGACACGGATCATTCGCCCCATCCACTCAACGTCCTGAAGGTCGTCGATGGCCTTGGTTTCATCGGCCTCATTGGCCATTTCAACAAAGGCGAAGCCGCGTTTGCGGCCGGTTTCACGGTCGAGGGGCAGGCTGCAGTTACGCAGCGCTCCATACTGCGCAAACAGATGGTTGAGATCATCTACCTCCGCGTCGAAGGAGAGATTTCCAACGTAAATCGTCATGAACAGAGAAACAATTATGAACGGATTCGTCGAAAGCCCTTTCGGGACGTTGTCACTCGCCGAAGAGAAATCTTAGAATCAACAGAAGCGTACAGCCTGGTTGGGCTGGCAGGCTGGGGCCGTTGCGCAGGGCGAAGCATGAAGGAGCAGGCAACCGCCATCGCCCTGGTGGCGCTCTGGGTGCTCGGCTGGGGGGTGGGCGGCTCGCTGATCGATGCCGGTCTCATCGGCGCCGGGGTCTACGACCTGGAAGGGGGCCAGGTGGGAACCCTGATCACCTTCCTTGCCTGGAGCCTGCTCTGGGGCGGCTTCGGCCTGAAGCTGTGGCGCCGAAGGGGCGCTGGCGGCTCCGATGCTGGGCGCGAGGAAGAGGGGAGCAACGGAACCGGAGCCCCCTGAACGCCTCGGCTTACTTGCGGATGCCGAGCAGCTGGGCGCCGTAATGCTCGCTGAATTCGGCTTGGTGCTGCCAGGCGGAGAGGAGGGTCTTGGCGACCGTGCGCAGTTCCTCGATGTCATTGCAGCTGTCGATGGCGCGGGAGTGAACGGCGATCGAGAACTGGCGGTTGATCGAAAGGGAGGCTTCCATGACCGTGTTGTGATATTTCATTACGTTACAAGGTCTTGCCGGTGGGCGGGCGGCGGCAACCCGCACTGGGTGATCAGAAAAACTGGTCAAAGTTATCGAAGTCGACCGCACGGAAGGTGCCGTCCTGCACCTGGGCCATCAGCCGCTCCAGCTGCACCCACAGGGCGCCACCGGTGAGCAGCGACAGCACGAAGGCCACCAGCAGGGCCGCGCCGGCGGCGAAGCCGAACACCTGCAGGCTGGCGCCGATGAACAGGGTCACGCCGATCACCAGACCCGCGTAGGGCATGGTTGTCTCCAGGTTGGCGATCGGCAGCAGGGCCAGCCGGTCCTGCTTCCAGCCCTCCAGCCGGTTCTGGATCATCTTGGCGAAGGTGAGCCCGCAGAGCACGGCCATGGCCAGGCCGATCCCGGCCAGCATGTAGGGCGGGTAGGTGAGCGGGGCGTACTCCAGCAGGATCTCCAGGGCATCCAGATCGCCGAAATCACCGCTCGCCTGGTCCAGCCCTGCCTGCTGCAGGGTGACCGGAGCAGTCGAGAAGGCGGCCAGCAGCTGGGTCACGGAAGGCATCAGGAGGCGATCGGGGCCGACCCTAGGCGCCGGGGCCGCCCCGTCAGCTGAATCGGCTGCGCAGGCGGTGGACGATGGCGTTCAGGGCCAGCAGCAGCAGGCCCACGCCGATGAACACCAGACCCCGCAGACCCAGGTCCGCCTGGGCCATGTCGATGGCCAGCAACCGCAGCAGGCAGCCACCCAGGCCCACCAGGGCCACCAGCCGGAACTGGGGCTCCCGCAGCACCATCCCGAGCACGTAGATGGCAAAGGCTTCGCCGGTCCAAAGGAGCGTCAGCAGGGCGCGGTCGTAGCCGCTGGCCAGCACCAGGGACACGGCGACGAACAGGGGGTAGTACAGCCAGAGGTTGCGGCGTTGCGCCACCCGCGCTCCGATCCAGACCAGCGGCGGCCATCCCCCTGGCTGAGCCAGCCGTTCGAGGTCGAGCCAACGGTGGGAGGCCACGACGAACGCCGCCTGCAGCGTGATCGCCACCACCCCGGCGGCCTGGGCGGCGCCGCTGACCGGGGGGAAAGGGGACAGGCCGCCGCCAAGGGTCTGCACCAGCGCCAGCACCGACAGCCAATAGGCCACCACGCCATAGACCTGCAGGCGGATGGCGAACAGCCGCACCAGGGCCGGGCAGACCAGCACCAGGGCCAGCAGCGACCAGGCGACGGGTCGCCAGGGGGCACTGATCTCCCCCTGCAGGGTCAGCGCCACGCCCAGCAGGGCACCCTCGAGGAAGCAGGGTTGGACGACCTGCCAGGTCCGCAGCCGCTTCAGGTCGGATCCGGCCCGGAAGAACCAGCCGTGCAGACACACGGCGATCGCCAGCAGCTCGACCAGCCAGCGGCCCCGCAGTTGCACGGCCCCGAGCGTGACCAGCTCCTGGCTGGGCCCGATCACCAGCAGATAGGCACCGCCGAATCCGGCCAGGTACACCAGGGACAGCGCCAATCCGGCCCGCACGGCCGCCCCCCGCAGCCGCTGGGTGGCCGCCAGGGCGCCAGCGGCCAGGAGCAGCCAGGCCACCCCCGGCAGCAGGGGCGAGATCGGCTCCAGCCACCACAGGGCCCCCAGCCCCGCATCGACGCCCAGCAGTCCGAGGCCGAGGCACTGCTGGCGGCTGCCGCCGCCCGAGCGCATCAACAGCAAGGCAAGCAGCGCCAGGGGCAGCAGTCGAGCGAGAAGGGCCATGGCCGGCCAGGGGGACTGGGCCAGCAGCGCCAGCCAGCCGAAGCCATGGGCCGCCCCAATGGCAACGCTGACGCCCAGCAGCAGGCCCGGGGGGCGCCAGCGCCTGGCCGCCAACAGGAACGCCCCCATCACCGCCAGGCTCAGGGGGGAGCGCCAGTCCTCCGGCACCACCAGCCCCGTCCCCACGGCGATCAGGCCGCCAGCCAGCCAGCCCAGCAGGGGCGGCAGGGGCAGCGGCACGCCACGGCGCTGCAGCAGCGCTTGCATCGCGGCCGTGAGGGCGGCTCCGCCGGTGAGCACGGCCCCGGCCTGGAGCTGGGCCACCGGATCGCGGCTCAGCAGCGCCACCAGCAGGCCCGTGATCGCCAGCAGCAGGCTCGCCGCCACGCTGAGCCACCAGCCGATGCGTCGCAGGGGCCCGGAGTCCCCCCGCACCGCCAGGCCCAGGAACAGCAGGCACTCCAGCAACACCGCACCGGCGAGCAACGGCCCATCCGCGATCAGGGGCGCCAGGCTGAGCAGGGCGGTCAGCACCAGGATCTGCCCCACCAGTCCATCGCCCAGGGCCAGCCAGCGCGGGCCACGCCGCCGGGCGTGGCGCCCCAGCAGCAGGGCCACAGCGGCACTGAGCGTCAAGGCCAAGGCCCTCACTGCCGCCTCACGGGGATAGAGCAGCAGGGCGAGGCCGAGGCCGCCCCAAAGGCTCAGCAGCAGGGCCACGGGCAGGGCCTGCAGCCGGGGTGGCGCGACCCCAGGACGGTGCAGCCGCAGCAATCCCAGGCCGAACACCAGCACCGCCGCCAGGGCAGCGCCGGTCGTCAGTGGGCTGGAGACGGCCAGCACCGGGCCATTGGCCAGAAACCAGCCGACCTGAAACAGGCCATAGACCCAGCTCACCACCAACCGGTGCCGCTGCCAGCGATGTCGCAGGGGGAGTTCGCCGCCCACCAGGGCGATGGCCGTGGCGATCGCCAGAGCCGGGCCACCCTGGGGAGCGATCGCCAGGGGCACAAGGCTCACGGCCACGTGCAGCGAGGCGATCGTGGCGGTGCGGGCGATGGCGGCCAGGCCAAGGTTGACGGCGACGCCGCCAGCCAGCAGGGCCAGGGCCTGGGCTGGGTCCTCCACCCACTGCAGACCGAGCTGGGGCAGCCCACTGGCGGCGGCGCAGGCGAACAGGACCAGGGCGCCCCCTCCGCTGCGCATGCCGTCGGTGAGATCGCGCCAGCGCTGTCGCCGGCCCCACAGCATTGAGGGCAGGGCCAGGAGCCCACCCGCCAGCAGGACCACCAGGAACCGCTCCCTGGCCTCCAGGCGCAACCCTGCATGGATCGTGATGAAGGTGACCCCGGCCACCACCACGAGCACGCCCAGCAGGCCGCTCCAGTTCTCCACCAGCAACCGCTCGATCCTCTTCCAGGGTCTGGTCGCGCCCCTGGACGGCCGCTGCGGTGCCACAGGCACGGGCACGGGCACGGGCTCCACGGCGGCGTGCAAGGCCCGGGTTGTCAACGGGGCCGGCGCCAAGGCCACTGGCTCCTGCGCCGGGGCGATTCCCGACTGGCCGGGCCAGGGTTCACCCGCCAGGCGCTTCTCCAGGGCCTCGCTCCAGAGCGAGAGGGCGAAGAAGCGCTGGCTGAGGGAGGCCGTATGGCGTTCGAGGCGCCTGAGGCGCCGCTCCATCGACAGGGTCTGCAGGATCCACCCGGCCACCAGCAGCAGGAGGGCGAACAGCAGCAGTGCCTCGGTCAAGAGCCGCAGCAGGCGGAGTCACGACCCAGCTTCGCCTGGCCCGGCGCTCAGCGCACCCGTGGGCCCTCAGGCGGCGAGAGGATTCAGGCGGGCCAGCAGGCCCGTGGCCAGCTTTCGGGCCGAGAAGGTGCGGCCCATCAGCCCCAGCAGGGCCTGGAGGTCATCGGTGTGCAGCCGGTCGCGGCTCACCAGGCTCAGCAGCAGCCGCTGGCGCAGGGTGGTGCCCTCCTTGCCCAGCAGCAGCCGGAGGCCGTCGCGTGCCACGGGCAGCAGGTCGGTGGAGCTGGTGCCGTTCTCCACCACCGCCAGCAGGTTCTCCAGCCGCTCCACCCGCAGGCGGCCGTCACGATCGAAGATCACCTCCAGCAGCTTCTCGCGCATCTCAGCGGTGTCGCCGGCCAGCAGACGCCGCGCCACGTAGGGATAGGCCACACGGATGATGCGGAAATCGGGGTCGAGCCGCATCGCCAACCCCTCCTGGCTCACCACGGCCCGGATGATCAGAGCAAAGCGGGCCGGCACCCGGAACGGGTAGTCGTACATCAGCTCCGAGAAGCGATCGGTGATCGCCTTGAAGTTGAAGCTGCCCACGTTCTCCCCCAGGGCACCACCGAGCACTTCCTCAAGCGCCGGCACGATCGGCCCCAGGGGGGTGGTGGGGTTGAGGAAGCCGAGCAGGACGAAGTCGCGGGCCAGGGCGTCGAAGTCCCGGTTGATGAGGTGCACCACCGCCCCGGTGAGGGTGAGGCGGTCGGAGTCGCTGAGCGAATCCATCATGCCGAAGTCGACATAGGCCACATGGCCCAGGCCGTTGGTTTTTCCCGGCAGGGCAAACAGGTTGCCCGGATGGGGATCGGCGTGGAAGTAGCCGAACTCCAGCAGCTGCTGCAGCCCGGCGATCACCCCGGTGCGGATCAGGGCCGCCGGATCCAGGTGGTGGGCCTCCAGCTCACGGCGGCTCTGCAGCTTGGTGCCGTTGATCCAGCTGGTGGTCAGCACCCGGCGGCTGCTGAGGCTGCGCTCCACCGCCGGAACGGTCACCTCGGGATGGTCCTGGAACAGGGCGGCGAAGCGTTCGGCGTTGTCGGCCTCGCGCCGGTAATCGATCTCCTCGAACAGGGTGGAGCCGAACTCATCAATGATCGCCCCGAGACCGAAGCCCAGATTCAGGGGCAGGAACGGGGCCGCCAGCACGGCCAGCGAACGGATGATGACCAGGTCGCGGCGCAGCACGAAGGGAAGATCGGGCCGCTGCACCTTCACGGCCACCCAGTGGCCCTCGCTCAGACGGGCCCGGTAGACCTGCCCCAGGCTGGCCGCCGCCATGGGGTAATCGGGGAACTCTTCGTAGAGCTGGTGGGCGGGGGCCCCCAGTTCCTCCTCGATCAGCGCCAGGGCCACCGCGTGGGAGAAGGGGGGCAGATCGTCCTGGAGCCGGGCCAGTTCCTCCAGCCAGTCGCGCCGCACCAGGTCAGGGCGGGTGGAGAGGGCCTGCCCCACCTTGATGAAGCAAGGCCCGAGGTCGTTGAGGGTCTCGAGGATGGCGCGGGCCAGCCGCTGCTGCACCCGGGCATCGGTGCTGTTCGACTGAACCGCCAGCCGCAGGCCCAACCCCGCCAGCCGCCAGGTCACCACGATCAGCCTTGCCACCAGAACCCACGGCCGCAGCAGCAGCCAGCGCAGATCTCCGTTGGGGTCGTAGGTGGGCGTGGGGGTGACGGCCTCTGCCAGGGTCTTGCCGCAGCGATCGTCAGACTCTAGGAACTGTGTTCCCAGGTCCATGGGCCCCTTCTGGCGGTCAGCGCCGCTGGCCCTGCACCTGCCGGCCCATGGCCGGGGCCGGGCCCTGGCACCCGCCCTGCGCCGGCTGTTGCGCCAACCACCGGGCCGCTGGGATCTGCCGGAACTGCCCGGCTTCGGTGGGCCCCTCGAAGCGGAGGGAACGGTGGCCGAAGCCCAGGGGCGCGCAGCGGCCCTGCTGGGGGCGGAGCGTTGCTGGTTCGGGGTGAACGGGGCCTCGGGACTGCTGCAGGCGGCGCTGCTCGCCCTCTGCCCGCCGGGATCCCGGGTGCTGCTGCCCCGCAACCTGCACCGCAGCCTTCTGCATGGCTGCGTGCTGGGCGGCATCGAGCCGCTCCTCTACGACCTGCCAAGCGATCCGCTCACCGGCCTGTGGCAGCCGCCACATCACCGACAACTGGAGCAGGTTCTGGCGGCGGCCGCCGCCTTGCCAGGCGAGCCGGTGGCGGCCCTGGTGCTGGTGGATCCCACCTATCAGGGCCTGGTGGCCGACCTGCCGGTCCTGGTGGCCCTGGCCCAGCGGGCCGGCCTGCCGGTCCTGGTGGACCAGGCCCACGGCACTGGCGAGGCCCTGGGGGCCGGCGCCGATCTGGTGGTGCTCTCCGTGCAGAAGAGCGGCACCGGCCTGGCCCAGAGCGCCGCCCTGTTCGCCCAGGGCGATCGGGTGGCACCCGCCGCCATCGAGCGGGCCCTGCTGTGGCTGCAGACCTCCAGCCCCAGCGCCCTGCTGCTGGCCTCGACGGCCGCGGCCCTGGAGCATGGCGGCAGCGATGCCGGACGTGGCCAGCGCCACCGGGCCGAGGTCAGGGCCGCCCTGCTGCGCCAGCGGCTGGAGGCCCTCGGCCTGCCGCTGGTGGCCAACGGCGATCCCCTGCGCCTGGTGCTGGCCACGGCCCCGCTGGGGATCAACGGCCTGGAGGCCGACACCTGGCTGCTGGAGCGGGGGGTGATCGCTGAGCTGCCGGAACCGGGCGCCCTCACCTTCTGCCTGGGGCTGAACCCGCCCCGGGGCCTGGAGCGGCGCCTGCCGCGCCTGCTGCAGGACCTGCGCCGGGCCCTCGGCGGACAACCGCTGCCGCCGTTCACACCGCCCCCCCTGCCACTGCTGGCGGCACCGGAGCTGGCGATCGGCGTGGCCTGGCGGAGCCCGGCGGAGGCCGTCCCCCTGGAGCGGGCCGCCGGCCGGGTGGCCGCGGCACCGATCTGTCCCTACCCACCGGGGATCCCGCTGCTGGTGCCGGGGGAGCGGATCGATCCGGCCCGCGCCCACTGGCTGCTGGCGCAACGGCGCCTCTGGCCCGGCCAGATCGCTGATACGGTGAGCGTTGTGGTCGGTTCGTGAGCCCGTTGCCGAACCCCTTCCACTGGGATTTCGTCACCCCCGGGTTGCCGGACAGCGCCTTCGAGGACGCCCCTGGATTCAGCCCCACGCCGCTCGAGCTGCGGGTGATGCTGCTGGCCCACCTGCGCCCCCGGGCCGATTCGCTCGTCTGGGACGTGGGCGGCGGCACCGGCGCCCTGGCCCTGGAGATTGCCCGGCTGATGCCCACCGGCGCCGTGCACACCCTGGAGCGGGATCCGGAGGCGATCGACCTGCTGGAACGCAACCGGCAGCGCTTCGGCATCCACAACCTGCACATCCACGCCGGCGAGGCCCCGGAGGGCCTGGCCCAGCTCCCCCCCAACCCCGACCGGGTGCTGCTGGAGGTGGGCCGGCCCCTGGAGGACGTGCTTCGGGCCGTCTGGGGGGCCCTGCAGCCCTCCGGACGGCTGGTGATCAGCACCGTCAACCTGGAGGGTCTGGTCAAGGCCACCGACACCCTCGCCCAGCTGGGGGCCCACGATGTGCAGGTGGTACAGGCCACCGTGCACCGCATGCAGCGCCGCGGCAGCCAGGCCAAGCTGGCCGCCGCCGAACCGCTGTTCGTGATCGCCGCCGAGCGTTGAGCCCCAGCCCTTGCCTCCCGCCCCCCGCCCCGCCACCTCCCTCTCCCGCCTGCTGAGCGGCTGGCTGGCCGGCGGCTTCGGGCTGGTGGTGGTGGGCCTGGGCGGCTGGTGGTTCACCATCGCCGTGGGGGTGATCGTGCACCTGGGCCTGCTGGAGTTCTTCCGCATGGCCCAGTTCAAGGGCATCCGTCCCGCCACCAAGACCACCCTGGTGGCGGTGCAGTTGCTGCTGGTCTCCACCCAGGTGGCCGCCGGCAGCCTCTGGCCGGGGGGCGGCATGGCGGGCGACGTGGCCGGAGATGTAGCGGCGGCCGTGCTGCCCGCCTCCGGGGCGGTGATCTGCGGCTGGCTGCTGCTGCAGCCGGTCACCGGCACCATCGCCGACATCGCCGCTTCGGTGTTCGGACTGTTTTATCTCGGCTTCCTCCCCAGCCACTGGATCAAGTTGCGGGATCTCACCGACCCGGCCCTCGCTCCCGCCCTCGACGGGCTGGGCTGGCCCTGGAGCCCCGGCATGGCCCTCACCCTGCTGGCCTGCCTGATGATCGTGGCCACCGACATCGGCTCCTACGTGATCGGCCGGCGCCTGGGCCGTCACGCCCTGTCGCCGATCTCCCCGGGCAAGACGGTGGAGGGGGCCCTGGGAGGGGTGCTCTGTGCCCTGCTGGTGGGTGGCGTGGGCGGGGTGCTGCTGGGCTGGCGCTGGGGCTGGCTGATCGGGGCGGTGCTGGGGGCGGTGGTGTCCCTGTTCGCCCTGGTGGGCGATCTCACCGAATCGATGATGAAACGGGATGCGGGCCTCAAGGACTCCGGCGATGCGATCCCCGGCCACGGCGGCATCCTCGATCGGATCGACAGCTACCTGTTCGTGCCGGCGGTGGTCTATTCCGCGGTGACCCTGGTGCTGCCCCTGCTGCAGCGGGGCTGAGCCTCCACTTGGGCACTCACGGGGAGACCCGGGCCTCCCCCTCCAGGTGCAGCAGGCCGGCACCGAGCTCGGCCCGTTCGATGCGGATGTTGGGATCCATCGGCAGCCGGGTGTGGGGCGTCCCCTCGGCGCAGCGCAGTTCCAGGGTGCCGCCGTCGGCCCGCACCGCCACCTCCCGCTCCACCGGCTCCCGATCGCCGCTGGCGAAAGCCCGCAGCACCAGTCGGTCCTCCCGGATGCGCAGACCTGCCAGGGGGGTCAGCCCCAGCAGGTCGTCGGCCAGGCCATCGCCGAGGCCGCGCCAGGCCGGTGTGCTGAGGGAACGGCTGAGGCCATCGCCGCTGAAGCTCACCAGCCCCTGGATACGGAAGGGCTGCTCCAGCTTCACCGCCTGGTTGCGCACCAGGGACCCCATGCGCACCTGAATGCCGTCGCAGCGCAGCTCCACCTCCTCGATCTCCATCGCCTGGTAGACGACCCGCCGGGCCCGCAGCCGCACCCCGTCCAGGCGCCCCCGCAGCAGCCGTAACCCCGAACCCTCCAGTCGGATCTCCAGCCGCTCGATGGCCTCGCACTGCTGCCGCAGCCACAGCTCCAGACCCCGGGCCAACAGGCCCATCACGGGGCCAGCGGGTTCAGGTGTCTCGGGGGGACGGTCGCCGGCGGGTGTCTCGCTCATCCGTCGGCAGGGGGCAGAGGGGTTCTCAGATTCTCATTCCATCCGGGCCCGACGTGCCTCACGGAAGGCCTCCCCGGCCGTCAGTGCCGCCAGCAGCAGCAATCCCCCCAGGCCGACCAACTGGTTGCGGGGGTCGGGGGCCGTCAGGTCCGTCGCGCTGGCCCCGGCACCCAGCACGGCCCCCAGCAGGAACCAGGCCGTGGCCAGGGCCGAGGTGATCCAGTAGGCACGCCAGCGACGCTGGTAGATGTAACCGGTGCCCAGGCCGGGCACGACGTTGAGCAGGGCCCCCAGCCAGGGGGCTGACGCAGCCAGGATTGTCTTGTCTTCAGGCGTCATCGTCATCACGGCATGGCTGGATCCTCAGCTGAGTCTGGCCAGTCGCGGCGGCCAAGCGCGCCATCGCTGGCGGTGATCGGCGCCGGAGTGGCCGGATGTGCCCTGGCCGCCGGGCTGCGGCGCGGAGGCTGGGACGGCCCGATCGACCTGTGGGAGGCGGGTCGGGGCCCCGGCGGCCGGGCCGCCACCCGTCGCTCCCGCCAGGACGCCGGTTGGCACCTCGACCACGGAGCACCCCTGCTCAACCTGCTGGAGGGCCCCGAACCCGAACTGGTGGCGCCCCTGCGGTCGGGGGGCTGGATCGTGCCCTGGCGGGAGCCGGCAGCGGAACTGCAGACCGACGGGACCCTGGGGCCAGCCGAGGCCGATCCCCTGCTGCGCGGTGTTTTGTACCGGGGCCACCCAGGCATGGACGACCTCTGCCGTGGCCTGCTTGCCCTGGCCCAGGCCCAGGGGGCCCCCAGCCCCATGGCCCACTACGGCACCCTGGTCCGCCACCTGGAGGTTCGCCCCGAAGGGGGCTGGCAGCTGGCAGACGCCAACGGGGCGGTGCTGGGAGAGGCCGACTGGCTGGTGCTCAGCGGCACCCTGCTGGCCCATCCCCGCGCCATGGAGCGGTTCAGTTGGTCGGAGGTGCCGCTGCAGCAGGCGGCAGAGGGCCGAGGCGACGGGGACCTCGCCTTGGCCCTCGCCGCCCTCACCAGCATGGAGATGGAGACCCGCACCAACCTTATTCTCACGATCGAGCCCGCCGCGGCGGCCCGATGGCTGGCCCTGCCCTTCCGCCTGCTCAGCCTTGACAGTCAGGCCCAGCGGCACTGGGGGCTGCGGCGGCTGTCGATCCAGCCCCTGGCCGATGGCCGCTGTGGCGTCGTGGCCCATGGCGTGCCGGACGCAGACACTGACGCCACCGCCACGACGGCCGACGATGCCCTGGCGATGGAGGCCCTGGAGGGGGCCGTCGCGGGCGTCCTGGAGCCCTGGCTCGGGGAGCGGCCCAGGGGAGGCGACGCCCTGGCGGGGGTGGCCCAGCGCCAGCTGATGCGCTGGGGGGCCGCCTTCCCCGTCCCCCCCGGTCTTCCCCCCGCCGCCATGGTCTGCCCAGCCAGCCGGGTGGCCTTCTGCGGTGACTTCATCGATGGACAGGGCTTCGGACGCATCGAAGGGGCCCTGCGCAGTGCCCAGAACCTGGCGGGCCGGCTGCTGGCCCTGCTGCTGCTGCTCTGCCTAGCCCTGGGCAGCCCGGCGACGGCTTCGGCCGCGGCCGTCCCCTACCGCTGTGACGGCGACCTGCTGCTGGCAACCAGCGACAACGGGGCGGTGGATGCCCCGGGCATCCCCAACAGTGCCGCGGGCACGGTGCCGGGCGCCACGGTGCTGCTGGAGTGGCGGGACTTACGTCTGCAGCTGCCGCGCACCAACAATGCCGGCCCGCCCAGCTACACCGACGGGCTCTGGTGGTGGAGCCTGGAGGACCCGCAGCAGCCCCGATTCCTGCACCGCCGGGGGGCCATCGAACGCTTCAGCTGCCAGGCAGTTCCTGCCGCAGCACCGCCAGCCGACGGGCGTTGACGCCCAGGTCCGAATCCCCCAGCCGCGAGCTGGAGCGGGCCTGCAGCACCCCGGCGGAGGGCAGGGCCTGCAGTTCGAGGTCGTCCACGAAGCCGAACAGCCGGCTGGTGGCGGTGGCATGCAGGTAGGACCCGTCGCGCTCGACGATCCGCACCCCCTCAGTGGTTTCCAGAACGGGCACCAGCGCGCTCAGGGCCGCCGCCGGATCGCTGAAGGTCCAGTCGGCCCTGGCGCAGTGGGCCGGCGCCGCACAGGGGGACAGGGAGCCGCCGTGCACCCCGAGCTCCTCCGGCACCGGCCCCTCCAGGTGCAGCAGCGAGGCCTGGGCGGGGTTCGGGAGGGCCAGTCCCGCCAACCCCAGCAGCAGGACGAACAGCAGGGCGGCCACCTGGCGCGGCAAGGACGGGGTCATGGGGAGGTGGGGAACGAGGCGCAGGGCCGGGACTTCCAGGATGGCCGGATCAGGCCCCGGCCCGCCAGGCGGCGGCGACCCGCTCCGGCTGGTCGATGTGGGGCAGGTGGCCGCAGGCCGCCAGCTCGGTGATGCGGCAGCCCAGCAGGGCCTGGGCGGCTTGCTTCTGCGGCGCGCGCAGGATCCGGTCGTCGGCGCCCCAGAGCACCGCCAGCGGCTGGGGAGGCAGGGGCGCGCCGCAGCCGGCGAAGCCGCCACTGCGGGCGAAGCGTCGCAAGGCCTCCGCCCAGCCCGGCGCCCTGAGATGCAGCGAGGCGATCTCCAGCTCCGCCGGCCCCACATCCCGATCGGGGTCGGCAAAGGCGCTGCGACAAAGGCCGCCGCGCACCTTCGGCAGGGCCAGAAAACGCACACCCAGCCCATCCAGCAGCGGTGGCAGGGGCATGGGCCGGCCGGTGAGTCCGGCCGGGGCCAGCAGCAGCAGCCGCTCGAAGCGCCCGGGCTGGCGCCGGGCCAGGGCCACCGCCACCGCGCCGCCCATCGAGGCGCCGATCAGGCCGAGCGTCTGCCCGCCAGCAGGCTCCTGGCGGTCGAACACCTCCAGCAAGGCCTCCAGGTGCTGCAGCACAGCCTCTGGGGTGTAATCGCGCTCGGCGGGCCTGGGGCAGAAACCGAAGCCATGCAGGTCGGGGATCAGCAGCCGGTGACGCGTGGCCAGCAGGGGAGCCAGGCGACGGAACTCCAGGAAAGAACTGTCGAAACCGTGCAGCAGCAGCAGGGGCGGCCCTTCCCCCAGCACCGCCACCGGCCAGCGCTCGGGGTGCCCGGGCAGCTCCCACCACTGCACCTGGCCCGCCAGGGCGCGGCCTTGGGGGTCGAGCAGGGAGTCGGCGGCGGCGCTGACCAGATCGCGGCCCGTGGGCGCGCTGACGAGGCTGGCGCTCACGCCTGCTGCCGGTCGGCGGTGGCGCCCACCATGGCGGCCAGCAGGTCTTCCGGGGCCACCGCGAAGGGCAGGTGGTGCAGGTCGGAGCCCTCGCGGCAGGCGAAGCGGCAGACCTGACGCAGTTCCTCGAGGGTGGCACCGCCAAGCCCCAGGGCCTCGAGATCGGTGGGCAGTCCCAACCGGCGGAAGAAGGGGAGCAACTGGCGACGGGCCTGGGCCGCCAGCCGATTGCCGGCCAGCTGCTCCTCCAGCCACAGCTGGACCAACACCCCGAAGCCCACCTTCTCGCCATGGAGCTGTCCGTGGGTGGCGGCAAGCTGGGTGAGACCGTTGTGGACGGCATGGGCGGCCACGGTGCGGCAACGGGCGCCGCCAATGCCGCCGATCAGCCCGGCGGTGAGGGCACAGCCCTCAGCCACCCGTACCCAGGCCTCGCTGTTCGGGTCGGCCAGGGCAGCTTCGCCCTCCAGCAGCAGCAGATCCCGCAACAGGCGGGCCATCTGAACCGCCTGCTGCACCAGGCCATCACCGCTGGAGCCGCTGCTCACCGAGGCCTCGTACCACTTGGCCACCGCATCGGCGATGCCGCTGGCCAGGGTGCGCGCCGGAGCCTGCCGCACCAGATCGTGGTCGAAGACGAGCAGATCCGGGCAACGGGCAAGGGCCACATCGCCCAGAAAGGCCCCCTCGGGTGTGTAGACATTGGCCAGGGCCGTCCAGCCGGCACAGGTGGCGGCGCTGGTGGGCACGGTGATGCAGGGCAGGCCAAGGCGGTAGGCCAGCAGCTTGCCCGCATCCAGCACCTTGCCGCCACCGGCGGCGATCAGGGCATCACAGCCGGCGGCGCGGGCGTGTTCGGCCAGGGGCACCAGGTCTTCTTCGCAGCAGTCGCAGAACCCCTGGCTGGCCACCGGGCTGGCACCGGCCCGCTCCAGATCAACCAGCAGCTGCTGACGCAGGCCATAGGTGGAAGCGCTGCGTCCCAGCAGGAAGGGACGCTGACCCAGGGCCACAAGGCGTGGCAGGGCCTGAACCCAAGCTCCGCCACCGCGAAGCACCGAAGCCGGAGCGATGGCGTGGGTCTGCAGGGAATCCGTCATGGCCACCTTCTCATCAAGGAAATGTAGAAGTCGGCCCATTGACGTCGCGACGACTCAGGCGCTGGCGCCCGCCAGCTCCGGCAACGGAGGGGTGATCGACTGCTTGCGGATCACCACCTGCTTGTCGTCATCGACATCCACCAGACAGGCGTCGCCCTCACCGATCCGGCCGGAGAGGAATTCCTCGGCCAGCGAATCCTCGAGCAGACGCATCACGGCACGACGCAGGGGGCGTGCACCGTAGCTGGGGTTGTAGCCCTCCTCCACGAGACGCTCCTTGAAGGCCTCGGTGACGGACATGCCGATCCCCTTGTCCTGCATGCGGGCGAAGACCTCCCGCAGCATGATCTCGGCGATCAACTTGACCTCGTCGCGGGTGAGCTGACGGAAGACGATGATCTCGTCGAGACGGTTGAGGAACTCGGGGCGGAAGTACTGCTTGAGCTCCTCGTTGACGAGCGAGCGGATGCGGTTGTACTGGGTTTCCTCCACATCGCCACCGCCGAACTCGAAGCCCAGGCCGCCGCCTCCCTTCTCGATCACCTTCGAACCGATGTTCGAGGTCATGATGATCAGGGTGTTCTTGAAGTCGACCGTCCGTCCCTTGGAATCGGTGAGCCGTCCGTCCTCCAGCAGCTGCAGCAGGAGGTTGAACACATCGGGGTGGGCCTTCTCGATCTCGTCGAACAGCACCACGGTGTAGGGACGGCGCCGTACGGCTTCCGTCAGCTGGCCGCCCTCGTTGAAGCCCACGTAGCCAGGAGGCGACCCGATCAGCTTGCTGACGGTGTGGCGCTCCATGAATTCGCTCATGTCCAGGCGGATCATGGCGTCTTCGCTGCCGAAGAAGTAGGCCGCCAGGGCCTTGGTGAGCTCCGTCTTGCCGACGCCGGTGGGGCCGGAGAAGATGAAGCTGGCGATGGGGCGGTTGGGGTTCTTGAGGCCGACGCGGGCCCGGCGGATGGCCCGGGACACGGCCTTGACGGCCTCGTCCTGGCCGATCAGGCGCTGGTGGAGGGTCTCCTCCATGTTGAGCAGCTTCACCGACTCGCTCTCGGTGAGCTTCTGCACGGGCACGCCGGTCCAGGAGGCGACGATCTGGGCGATGTCCTCCTCGGTGACCAGGGGGGCACGGCTTTCATCGGTGCCACCGTCATCGGCGGGAGCGATACCGGCAAAAGAGGATCCCTGCGCTTCAGCCGCGGCAGGGGCGGCGGCGGGTTCGTCGTCGCGGCGGGCCTGGAGGATCGAGCGGATCTGGTCGCGCAGTTCCACTTCCTTGTCGCGCAGTTCACCGGCCTTGGTGAAGTCCTGCTGGCGGACGGCGTCCTCCTTCTCCTTCTGCACCCCACGCAGCTGCTTATCGACCTCCTTGGCCGCCGGGGGCAGCTTGGAGTTGAGCAGGCGCACCCGGCTACCGGCCTCGTCGATCAGGTCGATGGCCTTGTCGGGCAGGAAGCGGTCGCTGATGTAGCGGTCGCCCAGGGTGGCGGCGGCCACGAGCGCCTCATCGCTGATCTTGAGGCGGTGGTGCTGCTCGTAGCGCTCGCGCAGACCCTTGAGGATCTCGATCGTGTCGACGACGGAGGGCTCGCCCACCATCACCGGCTGGAAGCGGCGCTCGAGGGCGGCATCGCGCTCAATGTGCTTGCGGTACTCATCGAGGGTGGTGGCGCCGATGCACTGCAGCTCGCCCCGAGCCAGGGCGGGCTTGAGGATGTTGGCGGCATCGATGGCACCCTCGGCAGCACCGGCACCGATCAGGGTGTGCACCTCGTCGATCACCAGGATCACGTTCCCGGCGGAGCGGATCTCCTCCATGATCTTCTTGAGCCGCTCCTCGAACTCACCGCGGTACTTGGTGCCGGCCACCAGCAGGCCGATGTCGAGGGTGAGGACCCGCTTGTCCTCAAGGATGTCGGGGATCTCGCCCTGGGTGATCCGCTGGGCCAGGCCTTCGGCGATGGCGGTCTTGCCGACGCCGGGCTCGCCGATGAGCACGGGGTTGTTCTTGGTGCGGCGACCCAGGATCTGGATCACCCGATCGATCTCGTTGTGGCGGCCCACGACGGGGTCGAGCTTGGCCTCGGCGGCCATCTGGGTGAGGTTGCTGCCGAACTCATCGAGGGTGGGGGTCTTGGTGGATCCCTTGCCCGAGCTGCCGGACGCCACCTCGGCCGTCTCGCCGAGCATGCGGATCACCTGGGTGCGGACCTTGGCCAGGTCGACGCCGAGGTTTTCGAGCACGCGGGCGGCGACCCCCTCACCCTCGCGGATGAGCCCGAGCAGGAGGTGCTCGGTGCCGATGTAGTTGTGGCCGAGCTGGCGGGCTTCCTCAAGAGAAAGCTCGAGCACCCGCTTGGCCCGAGGGGTGAAAGGAATCTCGACGGCGACGAAGCCGGAGCCGCGGCCGATGATCTTCTCGACCTCGACCCGGGCGTCCTTGAGGTTGACCCCCATCGACTTGAGGACCTTGGCGGCGACACCGGTGCCTTCGCCGATCAGGCCCAGCAGGATCTGCTCGGTGCCGACGAAGTTGTGGCCGAGGCGGCGGGCCTCTTCCTGGGCCAACATGATCACCTTGATGGCCTTCTCGGTAAACCGCTCGAACATGGGGCGGGACCTGATGCAAGTGCAACCAACCTATCAGGATTGAAGGGCTGCGTGGGAGCGTGGGGACACTCTCAGGCTAAGGCGCTGGGCCGCAGGCACTCAGGGGTGGCAGAAAACAAACAACATGTCCAGATTTGTGGGATGTAGGTATAGATATCTACGGTTATCCGCACCCTTTCACCTCTTCAGGTTGACCCATTGGATCAGGGCATCGTCGCCACTGCGGTAGTAACCACGACGGATGCCGGCGGTGCGGAACCCCAAGGCCTCATACAGCCCCTTTCCAGGGCCGTTCGTCGCCGACACCTCCAGGGTGGCCCGGGTAGCACCGCGGTGCCGCCCGGCCTGCATCAGCTCCTGAAGGATCCGGCTCCCCAGTCCCAGGCGTCGGTGGCCAGGGGCCACCGCCACCAGAGTGATGTGGAGCTCGTCGACCACCAGCCAGCCGCAGGCCATGGCCAGAAGCTCCTGCCCCTGGCGCAATCCCAGCCCTGGCCTGGCCTCCTCCTCCAGCTCCCGCTGCCACTGGGCCAGGCTCCAGATGCCGCCGAGGGCGGCCCGATCCAGTTCCAGGCAGGCACCAGCATGCTTCGCGGCCAGTTGGATCAGAGTTGGGGTTGGCAGCGGTGACGGGGACGGCACAGCCACAGGGCGCGGAGATCCTTACGATCGGACATCTTGATCTCTTCCCCGGGCAGGCCGTCATGGTGACCAGCGCATCTCCGGTGACCGATTCGGTCGCCCCTGCCGCCGGGGAAGCAGCGGCGCCGTTCGAGCAGGGCCTCGATCGCCTCAGCCCCAACCGCAACCTGGCCCCGCTCAGCGCCCGGCTCGATGCCCTGGGCCGGCTGGAGGTGGGCGGGGTGCCCCTGGCCACCCTGGCCCAGACCTACGGCACACCCCTATATGTGCTCGACGAGGAAACCTTGCGGGCCACCTGCAGGGCCTACCGGCAGGCGTTGGCCGCCCACTACCCGGGCGACGCGCTGGCTCTCTACGCCTCCAAGGCCAACAGCTCCCTGGCGATCACGGCGCTGGTGGCCTCCGAGGGCCTCGGCCTCGATGCCGTCTCGGCCGGCGAACTGCTCACGGCGCTGCAGGGCGGCATGCCGGCCGAGCGGATCGTCTTCCATGGCAACAACAAGTCAGCCGAGGAGCTCCAGCTCGCCATCGACCGCGGCGTCACGGTGGTGCTCGACAACTGGAACGACATTGAGCTGCTTTCGTCCTTGGCGGCCGGGCGGTCCAGGCCGGTGCGGGTGCTGGTGCGTTTCACGCCCGGCATCGAGTGCCACACCCACGAGTACATCCGCACCGGTCACCTCGACAGCAAGTTCGGCTTCGATCCCGACCAGCTGGAGTCCGTGCTGCGCCACCTGGCCGGCTGCGCCTGGGCCCAGGTGGATGGCCTGCATGCCCATATCGGCTCCCAGATCTTCGAGCTCGAACCCCACCGCGACCTGGCGGCGGTGATGGCGGAGGCCCTGGTCCTGGCCCGTTCCCTGGGCCACCCCTGCGGCGACCTCAACGTCGGCGGCGGCCTCGGCATCCGCTATGTGGGCTCGGATGACCCCCCGAGCATCCAGGAGTGGGTGCAGGTTGTGGCGGGGGCCGTCGTGGAGGCCTGCAACCAGCGCCAGCTGGTGCTGCCGCGGCTGCTCTGCGAACCCGGCCGCTCCCTGGTGGCCACGGCCGGCCTGACCCTCTACACGGTGGGTAGCCGCAAGCAGATCCCCGGGCTGCGTACCTACCTGTCGGTGGATGGCGGCATGAGCGACAACCCCCGGCCGATCACCTACCAATCCCTTTACACGGCCGTGCTGGCCGACCGGCCCCTGGCCGAAGCCACCGAGGTGGTGACCGTGGCCGGCAAGCATTGCGAGTCCGGCGATGTGCTGCTCCGCGACATCCGCCTGCCGGCCGCCTCCCCCGGCGACGTCCTCGCCGTGTTCGCCACCGGGGCCTACAACGCCGCGATGGCGTCCAACTACAACCGCATCCCGAGGCCAGCGGCGGTGTTCGTCCATGACGGCGTGGCCGATGTGGTGCAGCGGCGCGAGCAGCCGGAAGACCTACTGCGCTACGACGTTCTGCCCCACCGTCTCCTGCCGGTAACCTGACCCCGTCAGGCGGCCCTGCGTTGAACCGGCCTGCCCCTCTTCAGTGTTGTGATCTGGCTGCGGCTCATCGATTTCCGCCTGCTGCTCGATCTCCTGTTCGCCTCCCTGCTCGGGCTGCTGTTGCTCGGCCGTGTCACGGAGGCCCGCACCCTCTGGCTGCTGCGGGGCTATCTGTTTCTGGTGGCGCTGGCCTGGTTCGTGCAGCGCTACGCCAACCTGCCACTGACCAGCAGCCTGGTGGACGCCCTGGTGCTGGCCTGCAGCCTCGCCCTGGCGATCCTGTGGCAGGGAGAATTGCGGCGCCTGATGGAACTGCTGGGTACCGGACGCCTGGGCGTGCTGTTCGCCGATCGCAGCCGTGATCAGTTGGCGTCGGGGTCGGTGAGCATGCTCACCGAGGCCGCCGGCCGCCTGTCCCAGGCCCGTTGCGGGGCCCTGATCGTGCTCGACCTGGGCAGCGATCTGCGCCCCGAAGACTTCCTCAACCCCGGCATCCGCATCGACGCCCATCTCTCCGTCGAGCTGCTGCTGAACCTCTTCGCCGTGGACACGCCCCTGCACGACGGCGCCGTGCTGGTCCAGAAGAACCGCATCGTGGCCGCCGGCGTGATCCTGCCGCTCTCACGTCAGGGCCTGAACCGTTACGGCACCCGTCACCTCGCCGCCATGGGGCTGACCGAACGCCACGACGGCTGCTTCTGCATCGTCGTCTCAGAGGAAACGGGCACCCTGTCGCTTGCCTCCCAGGGCCGTCTGGAGCGGCCCATCACCAGTAGCCGGCTCCACGACCTGCTCACCGAGGCCCTGGCCTCCGCACCCACGGGGCGTAGCGTGTCCACGGACTTGCCGGAACATCGCGGATGAGTCGCGCCCTGGCGACCACTCCATCGTCCGATCCCGACCAGCTGCCCGCCCAGCTGGATCCGGCTCGGCTGCCCCGCCACGTGGCCGTGATCATGGACGGCAACGGCCGTTGGGCCCGTCAGCGGGGGCTGCCCAGGGCCATGGGTCACAGGGCCGGGGTGGAGACGCTCAAGCGGACCCTGCGCCACTGCAGCGACTGGGGCATCGGCGCCCTCACGGCCTACGCCTTTTCCACCGAGAACTGGACCCGACCCGGTGAGGAGGTGGCCTTCCTGATGGCCCT
Source organism: Synechococcus sp. UW140 (assembly GCA_943372935.1). GTDB lineage: Bacteria > Cyanobacteriota > Cyanobacteriia > PCC-6307 > Cyanobiaceae > Cyanobium. The sequence goes on along the minus strand of CALSAP010000026.1, from coordinate 27,570 downwards.
GTTTGAGCGGGTGCTCGCCCGGGAGCTTGACGCGCTCGAACGCCAGCAGGTGCGGATCCGCTTCCTCGGCGACCTGGATCCCCTGCCGGAGGGCCTGAAGGTCCTGATCCGCGATGCCACCGAGCGCACCGCCGCCAACAGCGGCATCCATTTCAACGTCTGCACCAACTACGGCGGCCGCAGCGAGCTGGTGCGGGCGGCCCGGCACCTGGCGGAGCGGGCGGCCTGCGGCGAGCTCGACCCGGCCAGCATCAACGAGGACCTGTTCGCCGCCGAGCTGTTCACCGCCGGCGATGCTGACCCCGACCTGCTGATCCGCACCAGCGGCGAGCAACGCATCAGCAACTTCCTGCTCTGGCAGCTGGCCTATGCCGAGCTGCACATCACCGAGGTGCTCTGGCCCGACTTCGACACCGGGGCCCTGCTGGCGGCGCTGCTCGATTATCAGGGTCGCCAGCGCCGCTTCGGTGGCGTCCAGACCGGTGTTGAGAACGCCCCATGACCCTGCGCCACGACTGGTCCCGCCAGGAGATCCAGGCCCTGCTCGAACTGCCCCTGATGGATCTGCTCTGGCGGGCCCAGGGCGTCCACCGCAGCGCCAACCCCGGCTACCACGTGCAGTTGGCCTCGCTGCTGAGCGTCAAGACGGGAGGTTGCGAGGAGGACTGCGCCTACTGCCCCCAGTCGATGCACCACCCCAGCGATCTGGACGGACGCCAGCCACTGGCGGTGGCACCGGTGCTGGAGCGGGCCCGGCAGGCCCGGGACGCCGGTGCCCATCGCTTCTGCATGGGCTGGGCCTGGCGGGAGATCCGCGATGGGGCGCCCTTCGAGGCGATGCTCGCCATGGTTCGCGGCGTGCGGGAGCTGGGCCTGGAGGCCTGCGTCACCGCCGGGATGCTGAGCGACGGCCAGGCGGCCAGGCTGGCGGAGGCGGGACTCACCGCCTACAACCACAACCTCGACACCAGCCCCGAGCACTACGGCCGGATCATCTCCACCCGCACCTACCAGGAACGCCTCGACACCTTGGAGCGGGTGAGGCGTGCCGGCATCGACCTCTGCTGCGGCGGCATCATCGGGCTGGGCGAGGGCCCCGAAGACCGGGCCGGGCTGCTGCAGGTGCTGGCCTGCCTGAATCCCCACCCAGAAAGCGTGCCGATCAACGCCCTTGTGGCCGTGGAGGGCACCCCCCTGGAGGAGCAGCCGGCGATTGATCCCCTGGACCTGGTGCGGATGGTGGCCACCGCCCGCATCCTCATGCCCCACAGCCGGGTGAGGCTCAGCGCGGGACGCGAGCAGCTGGGGCGGGAAGCCCAGATCCTCTGCCTGCTGGCGGGCGCCGATTCGATCTTCTACGGCGACTCCCTGCTCACCACCTCCAACCCGGCGGTGAGCAGCGACCAGGAGTTGCTGCGGGCCGCCGGGGTGCGGGTGCAGCTGGAGAGCCAGCCGCTCGCCGCCACAGCCGGCCACTGAGGGTGCAGGTCGCCTCCTTCTACAGGTTCGTCCCCCTGGCCAGCGAGGAATTGCCCGACTGGCAAACCAGGCTGCTGGCGCTGGGGAGCCAGGCCGGCCTGCTGGGCACCATCCTGCTGGCCACCGAGGGCATCAACGGCACGGTCGCCGGATCGGACTCCAGCGTGGCTGCCCTGCTGGAGCTGCTGCAGGCCGACCCCCGCCTGGCGAACCTTGCGGTGAAGCGCAGTCAGGCCGAGGGGCGGGTGTTCCACCGTTTCAAGGTGCGCCTCAAGGCGGAGATCGTGATGATGGACGAGCCCTCGGCGCAGCCCTCCCGGGGCACGGGGGTGCCGGTGCCGCCCGAGCACTGGAACGCCGTGCTGGGCGATCCCGGAACCCTGACCATCGACACCCGCAACCACTACGAGGTGGCCCTGGGCAGCTTTGCGGGCGCCATCGACCCCGGCACCGAGACCTTCAGCGATTTTCCCGCCTGGGTGGAGCAACGGCTGCGGCCGCTGCTGGCCGAGAAGCGCCCCCGGCGACTGGCGCTGTTCTGCACCGGTGGCATCCGCTGCGAGAAAGCCACGGCCTACCTGCTGGCCCAGGGGTTCGAGGACGTGCTGCAGCTGCAGGGCGGCATCCTCAACTACTTCGAGCAGGTGCCGGAAGCCGAGAGCCGCTGGCAGGGGGAGTGCTATGTCTTCGATCAGCGGGTGGCCCTCAACCACCAGCTGCAACCGGGCCGCTACCACATGTGCCACGCCTGCGGCCTGCCACTGGCCCCGGCCGACCTGGAGCTGGAAAGCTACGTGGAGGGGGTGAGCTGCCGCCACTGCGTGGATCGGTTCACCCCGGCCGACCGGGAGCGCTTCGCCGAGCGCCAGCGCCAGATGCGGCGGGCTGAAACCTGCGACGAACCGCACATCGGCCGGGTCATGCCCCCCGCCGGCGCTTGAGCGGATGGCGGCCGCCCTGCCGATCCTGTACAGCTTTCGACGCTGCCCCTACGCGATCCGGGCGCGGCTGGCCCTGGCGGCGGCGGGTCTGAGACCGGGGCTGGATCTGGAGCTGCGGGAAGTGCACCTGGGCCGCAAGCCCCCCGAGCTGCTGGAAGCCTCCGCCGCCGGCACCGTGCCGGTGCTGGTCCTGCCGTTGGAAGCTGGTGGTGCAGAGGTGCGGCCCGACAGCCTGGCGGTGATGGACTGGGCCCTGGCGGTGCAGGATCCGGACGACCTGCGGTGCCGCGGCGAGCGGGCCCGGATCACCACCCTGATCGAACAGAACGATGGGGCCTTCAAGCACCATCTGGATCGTTTCAAGTACGCCCATCGCTATCCAGGCGACGACCGGGAGTTGCATCGCGGCGCGGCGCTCGAGATCCTGAGGGGCTGGAGCGAGGCCCTGGAGCCTGGCGGCTGGCTGGTGGGGGGACGTCCATCCCTGGCCGACATGGCCCTGTTGCCCTTCGTGCGCCAGTTCCGGCTCGCCGATCCGGAGGGCTTTGATCAGCAGAGTGATCTGGTGCCACTGCAACGCTGGCTGCAACGGTTCCTGCAGGGGCCCGAACTGGCGGCTGTCATGGCCGGGCCCTGGGCACCGCGGCGGCCCTGGCGCTCAGAGGGGTGGATCTACCACCTGGCGCTGGGTGACGAATGGCGCCAGGCCAGGGCCGCAGGGGTGTACGAACGCTCAACCCGCGGGCAATCACTGCAGGACGTGGGCTTCATCCATGCCAGCGGGGCCAAACAGGTGGAGGCCACCTACGGGCGCTTCTACGCCGATGCGGGGGAGGTGCTGCTGCTGACGATCGACCCCGATCGCCTGACGGCGCCGCTGCGGTGGGAGCCAGCTCCGGACACGGGTGAGTGCTTCCCCCACATCCATGGCCCGCTGCCCCTGGAGGCGGTGCTCGCCGCCGATGCTTTCCCGGCGCCGGAGCCTGGGACCGGCCAGCCATGCTGAGTTTGGCTGCGCTGGAGGAGCGGGCCAGGGGCCACGGACTGCGGCTGCGGCTGCAGGTGCGGGGGATGGCGGGGGTGCGGGGGCTGAGGGTGGCGGTCGCCCGGCCGCGGGCGGAGCAGCCGCCGCTGCTGCTGGGGGAACTCAAGGGTTGGTGCCTGCCCCTGGCCGATGGCCTGCGCCTCGACACGCTGCGGGTGCAGGGCGAGCGCACCGAAGCCGTCGGGCCCCTGATCTGGTCGGCCACCTTTGTCTGGGCCCTGGAGACCACCCCCTGCCGCTCGGCCCGCTTGCTGGCGATCCGCGATGGGGAACACCAGCACCGGCGCCTGCGGCGCTACTTCCGGCGACTGGGCTTCACGCCGCTGCGGGAGCTGGGCGGCGGCCCGCTGGATCTGGCCCCGCGGCTCTTCTGGGGCGGGGCGGGCCTGTTGATGCAGGGCGACTGCAACGAAGTCCTGCGCCGCAGCGTGCGTTGGCTGGGGTCCATTCCCTGACACCGATACGTTGGGCCTGGGTAACGAATTGAACCATGGGCGCCGCCTCCCTGACGATCAACACTCAGTCGGGCAGCACTCTCTACTACTACGTCGTCGGGCCAGATTTCACTGTTCAGCCGCTCCAGTCCGGGAAGACCAACACATTCATTCCAGGGCTGAATACGGTTGCAATCGAATCCGTTTCTAAGAGGAGGATCTATGTCTCGGGCTCCGCAACGCTATTCGCCAAGCCTGGCCAGGAGCCAATCGGCTGGAACACCACAGAACCCTTCTCCTTCTACGAGTACACCATTGATGACAGCGGCTTTTCCGCTGACATGTCCAACATCGATGACTGGGCCTATCCCATCCAGACCAACATCAAGGACACCAGGGGAACGCCCCATCACTTCGGCTTTCTGAACGCGGCCGAGATCGCGATGGAATTCTCCGCCCAGCCTCCAGGTGAATTTATCACCAGTGCCCCCTCGGGGAAAGGTGTCGGGTCGACATCGAATCTCTGGGATGCACCGAACCAGCGGTTTGTTGGCCCGATGAGGCTCTGGCAGCAGCAGGTCATCATCGCCAATGCCGTGCAGAACCGGAAACCGGCCGACTGGCCACCCCATGCTCCCGCGGGCTGGATCCAGTTCCTCGAGGAGCTGCCCTACGGGCCTTCACCCTTCGGCTGCCCCCGCTCCGCCGGCGCCAGCAGCCGGAATCCTCAGCGGACGTATCCCGCCTTCGGCTACGACTTCGCCACCAACGCATCCTGGACGGCCATGAATAGCGGCCATGGAGCCGAGGTGGCCGAACCCAGGGGGGAGAAGTTTTTTTCGACCACAACTGGATCGTGTGGAACTATGGATATACGAATGCCAATCCAAGCGCGGACAAACCGAAGCCGAACGATTCCTTTGAGAAGAATGCCTATACGAGCCTTCTCCGCTCCCAGCCGGCCATGGAGAGGGCGGCTGGGAGACTACCCCACACAGCCGTAAAGTCACCGTCGGCCAACAATCCAGATTTCGTCGGGTTCAATGCCGCTTCGAAGGACGATGACTACGGAACGTTCACGGTTGCTTCGATCGCCAATGTCGGACTCACGATCGCTGCCCTGGCCCCATCCACCGTCGGCACCAGCCGCAGACGGCATCGTCGGCAGCGGCGGCCACGACATCATCTCGGGTGGCTACGGCGCCGATTGGCTGGCTGGGGCCCCTCTGCCCCCGAACTGGTCCGCGCCGAATAACTTCCCCGACCTGACGTTCTTCGCTCTGCCTGGAGCACCGGCCCAGGGGGAAGGGCTGTACGGCGGGGCAGCGACGCCTTCGTCTATGTTCGCGCTGACAGCAGCTGGAGCAATTCGCAGCTACGGGATGTGATCACTGACTTCGCCGCTGACGACAGAATCGATCTGTCCAGGGTTGACGCCGACAGCGGCCGAGCTGGCCTTCAGCACTTCACCTGGATCGGCTCACGGGAGTTCTATGGGGAAGCCGGCCAACTACGGATGCAACAGAACCGTGGACAGAATGACATCCTGTTGCAAGGCGACACCGATGGCAATGGCAAGAGCGACTTCGAAGTGATGCTGATGGGACCCTTCCTGTTCTCCGCGTCCAACCTGATCCTGACGTGAAGCAACATCTCCTGTTTGCAGCATGCAGCGCAACGCTGGAACCTGTCGCCGGTTCTCAATGCCGTTCGCTGGTGAGGGAAGTCGACATCTGAGGGCGATCGGAGGCCTCAGGGAGTGAACGGTTGCGGTTTCGCCGGCAACGCTCCGAGCAATCGCGAACCTCCTCCCAGACGATTTTCCACTTCTTACGCCACTGGAACGGTCGACCACTGACCACGCAGGTTTTGGTGGGGCGATCAACGTGATGGTGCATCCGGTCACGAAGTACTGGTTCCAGCATGACGGAACGGAAGGCCTGGCCGTGGGCCGTTGGCAGGATGGAGGTTCAAGCTGACCTCACGGCTGGGCATGCCTGGGAACGCGGCGGCAGGCCTGCCTACGCTGGTAAAAGCCATCTGCCCAAGAGCGCGTGTCTGAAGCCGGCTTCTATGTCATCGGACGCGATGGCCCTGCGAAGCGCGTGGCCTCGGCGGTGGAGGCTGTCGCGGCGGCGGAAGGGGAAGGGGAAGGGGAAGGGGAAGGCTTCGCCTGGTTGCACTATCGCGAGGCCACAAGGGATGATCTGGCGGGGCTTGTCGGCCTGCTTGGCCTGCACGCGCTGGCCATCGAAGATTGCTTTGATGACAATCAGATCCCCAAGGTGGACGAGTTCCCAGACAACACCTTCATCCTGTTCAACACGTTTCAGTATGACCAGGGTACTCTGGAGGTGGGCGAAATCAACCTGTTCCTCGGCAAGAGATTTCTGGTCAGCATCAGTCATCTTGATTCCAGGCAGCACTCCTATCTTGATGGGGTTCAGCGGATTGCCGAAAGGAGTATTGAAGAGGTCCGCCAGGGGCCGTCCCACCTCATGAAACTAATCCTCGACCACGTCGTCGATCAGAAGTTTGTGGCCATCGAAGCCCTTGAGGACGAGCTGGATGGTGTGGAAGGAGCCCTGATTGCGGATCCGGCCAGTTTCAAACCGGCCGATCTGATCAGGTTTCGGCGCTACCTGTTGCGACTGCGAAAGAGCCTGTTTCACGAGCGAGAGATCCTCAGCAAGATCTGCCGGGGGGATTTCCCTTTGGTGTCTGAGAAGGCGATCTACCACTATCGCGACATCTACGACCATCTGGTGCGCTTCTACGAGGTCACCGAGTCCTATCGGGACATCGTCACCAGCCTGATGGAGATGTATCTGTCAATGCTCAATAATCAGATGGCCAAAGCTGCTAACGACACCAACGCCACCGTCAGGCGCTTGACGCTGATCACGACGATCTTCATGCCGTTGACCCTGCTGGCGGGCATCGGCGGCATGTCCGAATGGACGATGATCACCGGCCCCAAGAATTGGCGTGTGTCCTATCCGGCCTTCATGCTCGCCATGGTGGTGATCGGCTTTGCCAGTTACTACTTCCTCAGCAGGCTGGACCGGAACCGGACCCCATCACGGCGCCATCGGTCGTCAAGCATGGCATCACGGTCCGCCTAGCCCCCCTGAAGGCGGGGCGCCGTGGCCAGCACAGAATGGGTGGATGGCTGTTTGCCTGCCTGCCATCCCCTCTTCTGCCATGGGCCAGCCTGTAGCCATCGACGGCCTGGACGCCACGGCGGCGCGCCGGCGCCTCTGGCTTGCCGCTCTGCATCAGCTGGCGATAGCCGACGGTGATTTCTCCGCCGCCGAGGAAAGGCTGCTGGCGGATCAACTCGCCCGGAACCTCTCCGAACTTGGCCTCAACGATCTGCACCAGCCCGGCGACGAAGCCCTGGTCCACCGTTTCGGGGTAGGTACGCCGGTGGCGGAGGAGTTCCTGCAGTCCGCCGTGCTGGTGGCCCTGGCCGATGGCCATCTCAGCGCGGTCGAATGCGAATGGCTGCAGCACTGGAGTGGGGTGCTGCAGGTCGGAGAGGCCTTGATCGAAGACCTGCTCAAGACCCCAACCCGTCGCGACGGTGGCGTTGACGTTCGCTGCGACACCCATCAAGACCCGGGGCTTCTTGATGCCGTGCGGCACTGGGTGGATGGCATCGAGCCCTCCGATCCGGAAGTGGCCCGGTTCCTGGTGCGGCTGATCCCCGCCCAGTGCCCGTTCGAGCGTGACGTGAAGCTGTTCGGCTGGAAGCTGGTGCACATCCCGCCGATGTGCAAGATCAACCCCCTCTATGAGCAGCTGGTGGCACTGCGGTTCCGTTGCCTCTGTCGCCTGGAGGACAGCGAGGAGGCCGCGTCATCCAGCTGAGCCGCCGTGTGAGTCATGGGCCAAGGCCGCCCATCAGCTGTCGGATGTCTTGCCCACGTTGGCTGCCAGAGTGACGGCGTTTCTGCCGGCTTCCTTGGAGGCGTAAAGAGCGTCATCGACGCGCTGAATCCAGCTGGTCAGTAGCTCACCAGGCTGACGCTCAGCCACGCCAAAGCTGGCCGTGACGGTTCCAACATCAGGGAAAGGTGTCTCGGCAATGATGCGGCAGAACTTCATGGCGACTGTATGGGCGGTGTCTGCACTGGTATGGGAAAGGAGAATCATGAATTCTTCACCCCCCCAACGGGCGAATTCATCACCGACACGCAGATTGGTTGCGATTCGCCGACTGAATTCAATCAACACCTGATCACCGGTCTGATGTCCAAAGTGATCATTGACAGCCTTGAAGAAGTCGATGTCACAGAGGACAAGAGAAACCGATTCACCGTAACGGTCTGAGCGCGAGAACGCGGCTTGAATGAGTGACTCCAAGTGGCGTCGATTGGAGATGTGGGTCAACGCGTCCGTCGTTGCCAGGGCATGCAGTTGCTGGTTGACGAGACTGAGCTTCTGCTCATAGCGCTTGCGTTCCGTGATGTCTCGGCTGGTGCCCAGCAGTTTGACGAGCCGGCCATCGGAATCGAGGACTGGCAGGGCGATCACGTCGGTCCAGATGGTGGATCCGTCCTTGCAGTAGTACTCCAGCTCGGATCGGAATGGCTCAGGCTGGCGCCCTGCTGTGACATCGGCCAACAACTGGGTGAAATAGGCCTCAGAGCGAGCCAGGGAATCCGGTGGATGGATCTGCTCGCGTGGTTGGGCAGCGGCCTCCTCAGGGGTGAAGCCACGCAGTTCAAGAATGGACGGGCTGATATAACTGATGTCGCCATTAGGCTCGATAGTCCAGATCACATCACGGGCATTCTCCGCCAAGAGTCGATAGCGCTCCTCGCTTTGCCTTAGCTGCGTTTCGGTTGCAACCATGGCATCGACCATATGGAAATGGCCAACGTACCCTTCCATGCAACCAGATGAATTGTAAAAAGGGCTGGCGTGGGTTTCTGCCCAGTGAATGGTCCCATCACTGGCCAGTATCTGATCTCGGGCGATCACTGTCTCAGCCCCTTGATGAAGGTCCCGAAGCTTCAGCTGATAGCTGGAATCAAGCCCATGAGTCAGGATGAAGTCCGTCCCCTTTTGACCGATCCAGTCCTCAGGACGCCAGCCCAGGGCCGTGGTCAGCGACGGCGAGACCCAGCGCACATCACCCTCCAGGTCCAGGAGGAAGACCACATCCCCTGAGTTTTCAGCCAAGAGACGAAAGTGCTCCTCCGATCGTGCCAAATGGGCACTGGCCTCCTTAAGCGCCGTGACATCACAGGACATGCACACCAGGCAGGGTTCCTGTGCCTCTGATTTATCGATCAGCCTCTCTGTGAGGTAGATTTTTTCGCCGCCACCGATGCACGGAAAATGCTCTTCATGAAACAGTGGGACATCACTTCTGAAGGCTTCCTCATCGAGGCGACGCATCGGCTCAGACCAGTCCGGCGGCAGGATGTCCCGATCCCTCAGGCCAAGAACGCTGTGCCGTCCCGTCAACTTCTGCAGAGCCACCTGAAGGCTTCTGTTCACATAGAGATAGCGACCTTGTCTGTCTTTGATGCCGACATGGGTGTGAACCAGATCCAGAACCCTATGGCGCTTTGCATCGCAAGCAACAACCTGCACAATCAGCCCATGCTCCGCTTCACCTTCAGGCAATCGGCGATGGTCCACCGCATTTCGATCACATGACCTTCAGCGTGCTGGCAGAGCACATGGATGGTTGCAGCCCCCTGTCTGCTTGCCAGATGTTCCTTCACCTCCCTGGCACGTTGCTCACGATCCAGGGGAAGAACAAGGTCCCACAACCTCAGGTGGTGCAGGGTCGCGACATCGCGTCCGAGACCATCAGCAAATGCCTGGTTGACCTGGAGGATCAACCCTGCGGGAGACAGAATCGCCAAGCCCATCCTCGAGCTGGCGATCGCCAGGGTCCACGCATCGCCCATGGCGACGGACGGGTTCGGCGGATCAGCGGCTGAACGACCCATGGCGATGAGGCCACCGTTGGAGACTTGGTCCCCGTCTCCATAGCCTAAGGGCCAGGGAAGAGCCCACCATCCCCAAACGGATCGATGGCACGGCAGATCTGACCGGCTCTCTGGGGATGGTGCGGCCTTCAGGCCACAAAGCGTCCATACAGCCAGCGGACAAACCCTCCCACCAGCGGCACCGGGGCGAAGGTGGGGCCAACGAAGTCGAAGTAGTCGCGGTGCTCGACAATCTTGCCGTCGGCGCCGAAACGGAGGCGGGTGGTGCCGGGATAGACGAATTCGATGCCCTTGATCTTCAGGCCCATCGTCCATTCGACGAAGGCCGTATCGCCGCTGAGGGCCACGGCCCCCGGCTCGAGAAACACATCATCGCAGCGCTGGATCAGGCCCTCCTGAGCCACGATGTAGGCATTGAGGCCACACCTTTCCTGGGTGGGATCCTGAAAGTGGACGTCTTCGTCGTAGACAGCCCGCCACTGCTGGGCCGTGGGCCCGGGAATGCCGTAGGGCTTGGTGAACAGGGCCCTGAGTGAAGCCTCACCCAGCGGTGGCTGCAGCGGGTCGGTCATGGCAGTGGTGGCTTCAGGCTTCGGCGGACCGCGGACGGCTCAGGACCATGGCCGCGCCGCCGATGGCCACCAATCCCAGGGCTCCGGCGGCGGTCAGAAAGACCAGGGTCTGCAGGGCCAGCAGGAACAGGCCCAGGGCCGAAGCCGCCTTGATCTGCACCTTGGCCTTGATCAGCAAAGTGAGGAGCAGCAGCACCGTGGTCTGCAGACCGGCGATCCGGGCGGCCGTGAAGGGACAGAGGGGGGGCGGGATCAGCATCAGGACAGGGTGATCAGCATCAGAACGGGGCGATCAGAAGCAGAACGGCAGGAACTGGGTGCGGCAGGCGGCGTAGCCGTCGGTCAGGGCACCGAGGCCAATCTGATGGGCGATGCCGGAGCCGGTGATGGCTTCGGTGAGGACACCGATCACCAGGCCAAGCATGGCGGCACGGCCGTTGAACAGCTCAACGCGCTTGAGTTGCTCCATGTGGATGGAACGCTCGTCGTCGCCTTGGAGAAAAGGGGCGTTGGCGGGGGTGTTGGTCATGGGTTCAGGAAGATGGGGGGAGAAAACTTGAGCCGTCAGACGGTCAGCGGGTGCCGGGTTCCAGGTCGCTGGGGCGGCTGAGCACGAAGGTCACCATTCCGGTGAGCAGCACCACAAGGGCGACAACGACGGTGATGGCGGGGGTGTAGTCGGTTCCCATGGCGATCAACCCAGACCGATCTGGGAGAGGATGCCCTGGCCGGTGAGCAGCTCGGTGCCGAGGCCGATCACGAAGCCGAGCATGGCGAGGCGGCCATTCCAGGTTTCAGCGAAGGCGACGAAGCCGAAGCGGGAAGCGGAGTCAGTCATCTGTGTTTCAGATTGTTTCGAGAACTGTAACAGAGTGTAACGCGTTTGCGTCCCTCCGCCCGGCCCTCTCCCCGAGGAGCGTCTGCTTCAGCCTGGCCATGACGACGGGCGGACGCCGTTCGAATCCCATCCAGCCCAACCAGGACCAGGCTTCTGCCCGTGGGGAGCAGCCAAGCAGGGCTGCCGATCCACGCCGCCAGGTCCCGCCTGTCGGAGCTGATGAAGCGAGCCGAGAAGCAGTCGCAGCAGCGCTCACCTCCCATGGTGAGCCGCTGGTGGATGCCGAAGGACTGGATCTGGAGCGGTGCCCGGATCTGCCGAGGGATGGGAAGCTCTGCGGTATGGCTGCCGGCTGCCTGATCGACACCACAGTGATCTCCGAGCTGCCGCCGTTCTGCGCTGGGCGGGTACGGCCGATCGATGCGGCCATCGCCCGCCACCTCAGGGATGTGGTGGACCTCCCTCCCACCGTGGTCCACCCATGGCAGGGGAATCGCGCGCCGTGATCACGCCGTCTCCTCTTGTGCGGCAGCACGCTCGGGAGAGCAGGTAGCGGCGTGCAGGCCCCTGTCGCTCAGCGGAGGCACGTGGCGCTGCTCTCTTGATGAAGACCCGTTGCCGCCGGTGAAGACAGGTGTCGATCACCCAGAAGGTGTGGCCCGCAGCGGTGGGCTGAACGATGGTGACGGCATCGGGATTCGGAGGCTTCATTGATGGAAGACACCCCCCCGGAGCAGACACAAGGAGCGCGCTGACGATCCGGCCCCTGCTCCAACACTCTCGACGGATCTCTGACGTTCCAGGCGTGTCACGGCTGTTCTCGCAACGGACCCGCCCTCCACTGCACCGCTCAATCCAACGCTGACAGGTGCCCCGGACCCAACGGAACGTCCCACTAGACACCTGGCCCCAGGTGCCAGCGCCAGCGGCTCCGGCCACACAACCAAGGACGCCTGAAGCCCGGGGCGAACGCTCCGGGCTTTGTTCTGAATAGGGAAGCGACAGCAACAGCGGCCCTAGGGGACTGGTGGCCCCAGGGCGCCCAGAATGTCAGCCAGCCCGGCGATGCGTTCCTGGGCTGGCTCGGGCCCTAGGCTCCAAAGGCTCTCGAAATAGAAAAACGCCACCCCCAGGCCCTGGGACCGGTTGGCGGTCAGCTTCTGGGCCATCAGCGCCAGGGGGGTGGGGATGCGCTGGCGGGCCTCCTGCACCTCCGGCCGGCTGAGAAGGGGCAGGTAGCTCTCCAGTTCGGGCCTGTAGATCTGCACCAGCAGTTCATCGGCGATGCCACGCCGCACCCAGGCGCGCCAGTCCTGCAACTGCAGCTTGTAGGCGAAGTCGTAGTAGTTGGGCGCGATCGAGACAAGGGCACCAGGACGGGCGGCGCGTACCGCCTGGGCCAAGCGCTCCATGAAGGCGGTGATGCGGTCGGCCCGCCATTTCACCCAGGCGGGGGCTTCGGGGTTGGCCGGTGGATCCTTGCCGGTGTCCTTGCGGTAGAGCGCCGTGGTGAAGGGGTCGTAGCCGAACTCCCGCGGCAGGCTCATGTGGTCGTCGAACTGGATGCCTTCGGCGTCGTGGTTGCTCACCACTTCAAGCACCAGATCGGTGATCAGCTGCTGCACCTCCGGCCGGAAGGGATTGAGCCACACCACCGTGCCGGCGGCGCTGCTGGAGTTGTGCCCGCCGTCGCGCTTCTGGCTGAGCCAGCTGCGCTGCCGACGCGCTAGCGGCAAATCGGGTGGCGCCATGAAACCGAATTCAAACCAGGGGATCACCTTCAGCCCGCGGTTGCGGCCGGCGCTGATCAGTTCGCCCAGGATGTCCTGCCCCTGCCGGCCCCTGAAGCTGAAGTCCTGCAGCTGGCGCTCCTCACTGACGCGGCTGTGGTCATCGGTAACGTCGCCGCTCCTCACCGCCGGATACAGCCGGTTGAAACCCAGCTGCGCCAGCTCCAAGGACTGGGCCTTCGCAGCAGGAGCCAGGGGTAGCAGGCTCACCAGCAGCCCAGCCAGCAGACCACCGCCTAGGGTTTACGCGATCCAGCGCCAGAGGCGATGTCTTGGCGTCACGGAATCGGCGCTGCTGATCTCTCCACCATGGGTCCGATTCCCCCCTGCAGCAGCGGCCGAGTGGCGCCAGAGGCCCGTTAGGGTCCGGCCAGAGACACCAACCGTGATGGGCCTGCTGGTGGACGGGGTCTGGAAGGACCAGTGGTACGACACCGGCAAAAGCGCCGGCCGCTTCGAACGGTCAACGGCGGCCTTCCGCCACTGGATCACCCCGGACGGATCGGCCGGCCCGAGCGGCGAGTCTGGATTTCCTGCCGAAGCCGGCCGCTACCACCTCTATGTGTCGCTGGCCTGCCCCTGGGCCCATCGCACCTTGATCGTGCGCAGCCTCAAGGGGCTGGGTGATCTGATCCCCCTCTCGGTCGTGCACTGGTTCATGGGCGACCAGGGCTGGACCTTCCAGGCAGGGGAGGGGGTGGTGCCGGATCCCAACGAGGCCGCTGAGGCCCTGCACCAGCTCTATACCGTGGCCGATCCCCATTACAGCGGCCGAGTGACCGTGCCGGTGCTGTGGGACAAACAACGGCGCACGATTGTGAGCAACGAATCCTCAGAGATTCTGCGCATGTTCAACAGCGCCTTCGATCACCTGGGCGCCAGGAACGGTGACCTCTATCCCGCGGCGCTGCGCGAGGAGATCGAGCGCCTCAATGAACGGATCTACCGCACGGTGAACAACGGGGTCTATCGCTGTGGTTTCGCCACCACCCAGGCGGCCTACGAAGAGGCGCTGGATCCACTCTTCCGCACCCTGGCGGACCTCAACGAGCAGCTGGCTACCCGGCGCTATCTGCTGGGCTCTGCGATCACCGAAGCCGACTGGCGCCTGTTCACCACGCTGGTGCGTTTCGATCCCGTTTATGTGGGGCACTTCAAGTGCAACCTCCGGCGGCTGGTCGATTTCCCACACCTGTTTGCCTACACCCGCGATCTCTATCAGCAGCCGGGGGTGGCGCCAACGGTGAACATGGCGCACATCAAACGGCACTATTACCAGAGCCACACCATGATCAATCCCACGGGCGTGGTGCCAGTGGGTCCGGAGATCCATCTGCTGGCTCCCCATGGCCGGGAGTCTCTGGGCGCAGCGCCGGAGGCTGCGGATCCGTCTCATCAAAGCAGCTGAAATCAAGGCAGACGCTGTCCGGGCCGTCCATCCGCACCATGTCGCGAAACTGTTCGCCCAGCCGCAGGTCCGCCGCCCCGTAGCTGCAGCGAAAGTGCACCGGTGCCAGCAGGATCTCGTCGAGTCCCTGGAAGGCCACCAGGATTTCGGCCTGGCGCCGCTCCAGCGCCCCCCTGTCCAGGCCGAAGAGGGGGCTGTGGTGGTCGACGCGGTGCATCACGGTCCACATCAGCTGGAAGCTGATCGATTGGTCACGCACCAGCGGCAGGGGCACGATGCGGCGCATCCTGCGGCCGTCGCTCTCCTCATTCATGGCCAGGGAGGCCCGGATCCGCCCATCCACCAGGCTGTTCTGGCGCACGTTGGCCACCCGGAAGGTGAGGGTGGGGTGCCCCTGCCAGGGTTCGATCGTGGCCACGCGACTGAAGCGCAGGCGGGCACGGCTGCGGGAGAAGCGGGCAAAGGCCAGACCGGTGGTGATGGCGATGAACAGCAGCCCGAAGAAGGCCTCCACCGTCACCACCAGATTCACCCAGAGGCTGCTGGGATGGAGCACCCCGTAGCCGATCGAACCGAGGGTCTGGACACTGAAGAAGAAGGCATCCAGCACCGATAGGCGCTGCCCGGCGGGGGCCCCACCGATGCCATCGAGATCCAGTGCATAGAGCAGCGTGAAGGCGAGATTGAGCAGCAGGTAGCTGGCGGCGATGCTGAGCAGAAAGCCCGGCCAGGGAATGGCGAGCATGAAGCGATAGGGCTCCCGCCAATGGCGATGCCAACCCTGCCGTTCCTCCACATGGAGCGCCCCTCCCCGCTGGCTCAGCCGAACTGAACGGATCGGCTGGCGACGCTCAACCGGTTGCCCCATCCCTAATCCAGTGGTTCCGGGGGCCATCATGACATCGAAAGCTGCAAAAGAAGGCCACCATCAACACCAATAAGAAATGTGAGACCCAACAAGAGTGCATTGAAGTGTCGCCGAGACTACACACCAGATGATTATCTCAGCGGGACAAGAATGGCTGACTCTGAACGTGGCAGGACATTCAACAACATTGTCTCGGGCATCGCAGCCATCGCCGGCACCATCGGGCTTGTGGTCGCCACCATCACATCCAACGAGGTCAACAAGCTGTCCCAACAATCTCGCACCGCGGGGCTGGTTGGCGATCTCACCGATAAACTCACATCCAAACAACTTGGCAGAGATATCTCCCTCCTGGCAATTGAGCATATGCTCAACACCGAGCCAGGCAAAGAAAAGGCCCCGAGGGATAAGTTACTGCTCGCGAGAATAGCGATTCTTCTGATTGAAGGGTCATCCGGTGAAGAGTCGATCAATGCCCAGAACAACAATTCCCGTCAAGCGTCTGCCACCCAGACCCAGTTCAACCATGGCGTTGACCAGGCGGCCAGAGTGCTGAATCGTCTGGTCAAGAGCTCTAGCGAAAGTTGCAACAGCTACTACAAGCAGCAGGTCTTCAATCTGAATCTGAAGCTTGGTGGTAAGAACCTGACTCCTCCCGCTGCCATCGAAGCCGATTGCGGCGAAGCCGGGGCCCTGGCGATTGAAGCGTTACGTAAACAGGTGGAGGGGAAAGATAGCAATGGTGAGCAGGCGGCCAGCGTATCTCAGCTCGCCCAGGACGCCATTACCGATCCCAAGAGGGTGGCCAGCTCGTTGGCCCAGGCCAGGGTGGTCAACCAACTCAATGCGGTCAGGCTCGAAGCCGCCCACGCCGAAAGCCCCTACACCGAATCAAGCCTGGCCATTGTCACCGTTCATCTGGATGATCCGGCTTTAGCCGGACAACTGGAGCCTCTGCTGCTCCAACTTTCCGCCAAAAGATGGTACATCGTCTCGGGAGTCCGGGTTGTTGAACCCTCAGCAAGGAGTTGCGGTCAGTACAACTCTGTTCGCTTCTTCCACAAAGGCGACATCGACCTGGCCAAGAAACTGATCGCCCAGATCGACACGCTCAAGCCACCAGCCACACCTGTCAGCGCCCTCGTTGAAGGATCGGGCAATACAAGGCCGGGAATCCTTCCCATCGACTTGAGCACATGGAAGTATGCACGCTCCGTGCCCCAAGGCACCGTGGAACTTTGGTTGGCGTCGAAAGGGAACAGCTGCCAATCCACCGCGATCAGCACTTGACTGGAGAGACTACGGGTCGGCGCGGGTCAAAGTGAGACGTGCCCGACCATCCCGCCGCCATCGACCGCTCCCTGCTCCTGAGCGCCAAGGGCCTCGAGAGGCGATTGGGGGACCGGCTGCTCTGGAGCCAGCTGGATCTCGAGCTGGTCGCCGGTGATCGTCTGGGGCTGGTGGCGCCCTCGGGAGCGGGGAAATCCCTCCTGCTGCGGACCCTGGCCCTGCTTGATCCCCCGCAGGCAGGACGCTTCAGCCTGCTGGGACGCCCTCCGGCGGCCTGGGGCCTGCCGCGTTGGCGCGCCATGGTGGCGTATCTGGCGCAGCGGCCCTTCGCCGCCGGGGGAACCGTCGAGACGAACCTTCGCGCGCCGTGGCGGTTTCGGGAGCGTCGCGGGCCAGTGGGCTGGAGCCACGAGCGAATCACCAGCTGGCTGGCGGCGCTGGGGCGCGACCCTTCGTTCCTGCGCTACGACGCCGAACGGCTGTCCGGCGGCGAGCTGCAGCTGCTGGCTTTGCTGCGGGTCCTGCAGTTCGATCCAACGGTGCTGCTGCTGGATGAACCCACCGCCTCCCTCGATGGGGCCACCACCGCCGCCGTCGAGGACCTGCTGATCGGCTGGCTCGCCGCCGGCCCGCATGCCGCCGTGCTGATCAGCCATGACGGCGACCAGATCGAACGCTTCGCCGCCCGCACCCTGGAGCTGCAGCGATGACGCCCTCGAGTGCCGGCGCCCTGACGATCAGTGACGGCCGCCTGGGCCTGTCCGCCCTGTTGATCCTGGTGAACGTGGGGTTGTCGGCAGCGCTGCGCCTCGGCCTCGGCCGCAGCCTGCTGGTGGCCTCCGTCCGGATGGTGGTGCAACTGCTGCTGGTTGGCTTCGTGCTGGAGTGGCTGTTCCGCCAGGACGATGCGCCCCTGATCGTGCTGGTGGGGGCAGCGATGGCGATGATCGCCGGGGTGTCGGCCGTCCAGCGCACCCGGCACCGCTTTGCTGGCATCTACCTCAACAGCCTGCTGTCGGTGATGGCCTCCTCGGCGCTGGTCACGGGCCTGGCGGTCACCGGGCTGATCCAGCCCCAGCCCTGGTACAACCCGCAGTATCTGATTCCGCTGCTGGGGATGGTGCTGGGCAACACGCTCAACGGGCTCTCCCTGGGCCTCGATCGCTTCATGGAAGGCCTGCGCAGCGGTCGCGATCAGGTCGAAACGGATCTGGCCCTGGGAGCGACCCGCTGGGAGGCCTGTCAGACGGTGGTGCGCGACGCCATCCGCGTGGCCATGATCCCGACGATCAACTCCATGATGGTGATGGGCCTGGTGAGCCTGCCCGGGATGATGACCGGACAGATCCTCCAGGGGGCGGCACCGGCGGCGGCGGTTCGCTACCAGATCGTGATCCTGTTCATGATCGCGTCGGCGACGGCGCTGGGGGTCTTCGCCGTCGTGGGTCTGGCCTATGGACGGCTCACCAGCGCCGACCACCAACTGCGGCTCGATCGTCTGATCCCCGTGGAAGGGGTTAGGGGATCGGCTTCCGTCCCGTCCACGGCGTCAGCAACACACCAATCCCAGAGACAGCCACGAACAGGGTCAACACGCCAAGCACCGTGGAGTAATAGGGCTGCAGATTGACGGCCCCGAAGTTGCCGGTGTGCAGCTTCATCAACCAGAAGGCCTCGATGCCGCGGGCCGAAAGGGCCCCATAGAGCGAACCGGACAGGGCCGTGAGCAGCAGGGGTAGGGCGGCGATCGGCACCAGGGTGCGGTGCAGCCGTCGTAGCAGAGGTCGGCGGTTCATTCGTTCTGAAGCGCCTTGTGCAGCATCTGTTCATTGGCACAGGGCATCCACAGGGACCCCATCGCGAAAACACCCTTGCAGTTGAGTTCGGCAGCGCGCTTCTCGGCTTCCTGCTTGGTCTTGAACATGCCCTTCATGTGGGCCGCAGCCAGTGGGATGGAGAACAGCGGTGTGAGAGCTACCGCTGCCAGGGCAGCCAACAGGACCCAACGGCGGCGGGACAGGAGGCGGCTGGCGTGACGCTGATTCATCGGTTCATTGCAGCGTGGATCAAGACATCGGCCGCCCCAATGGCTCACTTCTCCTTGGAGACGGCTTGCTGATACACAGCAAAGTTCCGACAGGGCATCCAGTCCTTGCCCATCGCAAACACACCGCTGCACTTCAACTCCTTGGCACGCTTTTCCGCCGCAGCCTTGCTCGGGAACATGTCGAAGGCCTGGGCGCTGACGGCCGTGGCCGCCAGCACAACGCCGGTCAGCAGCAGCACAGCCGAGGCGGGGCGGTTCATGGCAAGCCAGGGGCGAAGCAGACTCACAGGATAGAGTCTCCCCACTGCTGGAGAGTCAAGTCCCTGGCGACCATCAGCCTTGCAGCATGTCCAATAGAATGAATCAAAAAGTACCTCTGACTTGAAAACGATTGTTGGGCCCCTGCGTCGAGCGCTGATCTATGGCCTGATCAGCTACGGAGGGCTGGTGCTGATCAATAACTCTGGGCTTGAGCTTCCCAACATGTGGATCGCCTATCTCCCGATGTTCATCGGCGTCTATGTGGTCACACAATGGCTGGACAAGCGGTTTCAGGGATGAGAGCGTCCAAGGCATCCCAGTGGAGGATTCAACCAATGCCCAGCAGGACGTGGGTGAAGGCCTCCCCACCCATGGCCAATTCGGTGGCCAGCAGGGCAACGAAACCGAGCATGGCCATCCGGCCGTTGAAGGTCTCAGCGCGCTCGTTGAAGCCCCAGCCGCCTTCAGCACGGACCGCATCCAGGCGGGGCTCGCTGGTCAACGCCTCGGGGCAAACGTCATTTTCACTGGTATCGGTGCTTCGGCGGCGTGGGCGTACCAGCAAGCCATCCTTCGGAGAGGGGCTGGGAATGACCATGAGTGTCAGGTCCTGACCAAGCTCCAAGCCAAGACGCAGCTGCTTGAGCAGCCCCACCGCCAGCAGCCGGATTTCCAGCTCAGCAAGCGCCTTGCCCAGGCAGACGCGTTCGCCACCTCCATAGGGCAACAGAAACACGTTCGTGTCTGGCTCGAGATGCCGCTGGGGCCGGAAGGCGGCAAGATCCGCAGGGGCAGCGCCGTGGCGGTGGCTGGCGGTGATGCTCACCTGCACCACCCGGTCGGCCGGCACCAGCACACCTGCCAGGGCGATGGGCTCGCGGGTACGGCGAAAGAAGCCCCCCACCGGCGGGGTCAGCCGCATCACCTCCTTCACCACCGCATCCAGCCGCGGCGCCCGTTGAGCGTCGTAAGCCATCACGGCATCCCCCTCTTCAGGTGGCCAGGACAAGCCGTCCAACTCCTGAAGCAGCCAGCCCAGTTCGGCGGGATGCTCCAGCAGGGTCAGCAACAGGCAACTCAGCGAGGAGGCGGTGGTTTCGTAGCCGGCGAACAGCAGCAGCAACAGCTGCTCCGCCACGTCATCGTCGGCGAGGGGGAGGCTGGCTTCATCCAGGCCGCCGGCCAGCAGATCGAGGCCACCAGCGGCGAGGGGCTCTCCCGAGGCCGCAGCGGCCTGGGCCTTCTGGAGCACACAGCCGAGGCGCCGCAACAGGCGCTTGCGGGCCTGACGGGCGCGGGCGAACGGGCTGCCGGGCAGGGCGAAGGGGAGGGAAAACAGGCCCTGGCAGCAGGTTTCGAAATCCTCGAACAAGGCATCGCGATCGGCGCTATCGAGCCCCAGCACCGCGGTGGCGATGACGCTGAAGGCAAAGCGCCGCAACCGTGGCACCAGCGCGACGGGCACTGGCGCCGCCAGCAACTCCTGGTGGAGTCCCTCCACCAACGCCACGATCGCCGGGCTATAGCGTCTCAGGGCCGCGGAAGCGAACAGCTGACCCACCACGCGACGACGGGCCTTGTGGTCGGCGCCATTGCGGTTGGCCAGGGACAGCGGCCCCAACAACTGACGCACACTGTCGGGCCACCAGCCCTGGATGGCGTCGCCCTGGGCAAACAGGTCGGCGATCGCCTGCTCGCCGCGGATGAACACGGTGCGCTGGCCCAGCAGGCTGGTTTCGTAAACGTCCCCGTAGCGCTCGAAGCGCGAGCGGGCGAAATCAGGATCGCGAAGGAAGGCGAGGGTCTCGAGCACGCCAGCTATCGCTGGTGTGGAGGGGACGGGCCGAAGGCCAGCGGGATCGAAGGGCACGCGACGTCGTCCTGGTTGGCCCCCAGGCTGGCAGCCAGGCGATGACGGTGCGACGCCACGGGCGGCCATCTCCACGGATGGCTGCAGGCGCTACTGCGGGAAAGCATGCTGGAGGCCCTGCGTCGCAGAGACCGTCGTTGGGTGAAAGGCGGTTGTGCCCTGAATCGTGGATCAAGGCATGCTCAATGGATGCAGACAAGCTGCAAAAAAAGGGCAGGTCGTAACAGCAACCGCCATGAGGCGTCGAGCCTCGAGACGTGTCGGTGAAAACAAGGATGATCCATGCGACTTAGGAGTTGGAGACGACTGATCAAGGAAACCATTGCTGAATGGAAGCAGGACAACGTGCCGCTCCAGGCCGGTGCCTTGGCGTACGACACGATCTTCTCGTTGGCTCCGCTGCTGCTGATCGCCATAGCGGTCGCAGGTGCCGTCTTCGGCGAAGAAGCCGCTCGGGGAGAGCTGGTGCGTCAGATCCAAGCACTGGTGGGCCAGGAGGGGACGGTAGCGATTCAAGCGATGATTGAAAATGCCAGTCGCCCTGGATCCGGAGGCGTGCTGGCCTCGGTGGTCGGTGTCTTGCTGTTGCTGCTGGGAACCTCGGGGGGATTTGGTCAGCTGCAAATGGCCATGAACACGATCTGAAATGTGGAACCGAAGCCAGGGCGGAGTTGGCGCGACTTTCTGATCTCACGGTTTCTTTCGTTTGCCATGGTTCTGGTCATTGGCTTCCTGCTGTTGGTGTCGCTGCTGCATTCCAGCCTTCTGGTTGCCGCTGGTGATGCGCTCAACAGGTTGATGCCAAGACTTCCAATTCTGGGGAAGGCCCTGAACCTGATGCTCTCACTGGGCGTGATCGCGGTTCTGTTCGCATCGATAGACAAGGACGTGCCTGATGTGCGGGTTCCATGGCGAGATCTGTGGGTGGGTGCAGCGGCCACGTCCGTGCTGTTCAATCTCGGCAAGACCGCCATCGGTCTCTACATCGGCAAGAGCAGCTTCGACTCCACCTACGGAGCAGCAGGCTCACGGATGGTTCTGTTGCTCTGGACTTCTGTTCGACCCAGATTCTATTGATTAGTGCGGAGTTCACACAGCTCTATTCACGCAGTCGGAGATCACTCAGACAGCCATCGCAACAGTCAATGGTTGATCGGGAGTTCCGCAGCTAGCGCGTCACGGCCAGTTGACGTCTCGGAAGGAAGAGTCGTCGTCCTTGCCGGTTGCAACAAGCCAACGAACGATTCACTGGCTGGAATCACTGGACCGAATGGAATCGGGATGAAAAGGCTTGGCCAGAGATGCAGCGTGTGTTCTTCAAATGATGCAATGCCTGTCTAAGGCCATTGACAGCAAAGAAGCTTGCAACAGGTTCGATGAGTCAGCGCTGCGTGACGATGCATGGTCGCTGCACATCATTCAGCATGACCATCAACAGCCATTAGGGTTGAATAGACCATCCCATAAGAGTTGACATGAAACCATTATTGATGTCCATCCTTTGGATGGCTCTGCTGATGGCGTCACTGTTGATTCCAGCTCCAGTGATGGCGCTTTCACATCCAATGACCCGACCCCAGGCACTGCTCGGAGCCAAAACAGAAAAAGTCCCTGCCTCCACACAAGAAACAGATGGCAAGCTTCCATCCAGTATCGGCGCAGTCACAGGGGACGGAGGCCAGACGGGCAAGAAGGCCAACACGCAGGACAGGGCCAATGATGGCAATAAGGTCGATCAGATGACCAAAGAACTGGTCGAGGAGAGCGGCACTTAGGTTCGCACGGCCTCTCCGACCCGTTCCCCAGGCTTGGCCTTGGCCAGCCTCACGGCCCTGGGGAATTCAGACGGGCAGCAGACAACAGTCTGTTAGGGCATACAACACATCGTTCCCGGTAGTGGGAAGAGATTGATCTTCGACGCCCCCTGGAAGCCATCACGCAGGCAGAAGATCCTGAGATCTCAAGATACTGTGCAGCTTGACCTCCGTCTCCAACAGGCAGGCATGTCCGCTGTTTGGCAACAGTGCGGTCCTGGCTTTAGGAAGGTACTTGGCAATTCGCCGTGCCTCTGCCACAGAAGGGAGCAGTCGATCTGATCCTGAAGCCACAATCAAGACAGGCTGCTCAATGCGCTCAAGCGGCAGTTCCTCCAAAGCGAACTGACGAAGTAATGACAATCTCCAAGCGGCGCTGGATGGCGTGACCGAGGCCATGGCCTCCAGCAGAGCCGTTTGATTTGAAATGGATACCCGATGAGGTTGTATGAGAAACGGGAGCAGACTCAAGGTGGAGAGGCGATAAAGGGAACCTGGTAACAAATTGGTGAATGAAGCGCCCATCTCCATCCAGGGTTGACGTCTTGCCGATGAGGCCGGATTGACCAACACCAGGCGATCACAGAGGCGAGGATGGTTGGCAGCAAGGTGTAAGGCAAGACAACCACCAAAAGACTCACCACAAAGAACGATGGGACGGGAAGGAGCTTGTTGCTTTTCGCTCTGGATCAAATGAACGACCCGTTCAGTCAACCCGTTCCAGTCCGTGAGGTCGTTGGATGGAATCGACAAGCTGCAGATATCAAAGTCTGACTGCAAGGTGCCCATTTGCGACTGCAGTAACTTGCCGCTTCCATCCATCCCTGGCAGAAAGACAAACTTTGGAAGACTTGGTTTCAAAACCTTTGCGGTCTGGAGCCCAAGGGTTGTGTTCACAGTTGGCATAGGAAGTGAAGTTCAATCATTGAAGTCCCAAACGAAGTAACGCAGCAACCTGCTCCATGCATGCACAGGTCAACGCTTTCGCCATCGGACCTGAGTGTCGACCGCCATAGTGCTGTCGTTGCATCTCGTCAATCCATACAGGGTAACCAATCAGAAGGTGCACGCGGCGATAGACAACAGCGGAATGCCACCCCCCGCATTTGAACAGAGGCTCCGTGGGATCAAACAGATTGAAGAGCTTCAATGGTGCAAGCCGATGCTTGTCTTCTTGCGTTGATGCAATCGCCACTGGCAGGATGGCCAAATCACGAACCTTTGACCCAAGGGCCAGATGGGCAAAACCTCGATGGAAAGGGCTGAGCTGATTCGCGCGCTTGACCTGAACCATTGGCTGTGCACCCTCAGGGAAAATGCCCACAGCCTGACCTGACTGTAAGAATTCAACTGACTTGTGGAAGAACTGATGTTGCCTTTCCCCAGGTGCATCGAGAGGAAAAGCGCCCATCGCCGACACCATCTCCCGCAAGACAGGAACTCGGCTCATGTAATGGTGACAAGCGAACCGAACTGGACGGTTCAAGGCGGCCATCAGCAGGGGGGCATCCAACAAGCTACGGTGGTTACTGACAACCAAGATGCTTTTGGTTGCTGGAATCCGCTCAGGATGATGCAGAGATACCTTCGTGCCAACGGCGCCAAGCAAGTTCCGAGAGACGTTCAAAGGAGTCTCTCGGTTGATGCCAATCTCAGGAATAGCTACATTCACCACGTATCTACTCTTCTACCGAGGTCAATATCTCATCTATCATCATAGGCCGAAGCCATCCTCGACTTACCGGCGGGAGACCGCCACATCGTGGGTGGTTCCACCCATGAACCACCCCTTGATCCGCAACGAAAGAAAGGTGGCCATCGAAAAGCTCTTGACCGGAATCGGAGTCCTAAAGCCACCGCCTCAGTCTGCCAATGTGGTCGCGCCTCGCTGCCTACAGGGTCTGTGCGGTGATCCTGCACGATGCGCCACCCAATCCTGTAGGCAACGGGCTGGGCCGCACTCACCATGCTTTCACGACCCGCCGGTGCGGCGGTGCTCGCCGCAGCACCAGCCCTGTTGAGGAGAGTACGATTGATAAGAACGCGATGTGCCACGGCACTTAAGGTGGCCAAGCCGTAGCTGGGACCTTGCGCTGTGCTCCTCGATGCGACTGCTTGCTGGCCCTGCGACGTCCTCATGATGCTCCACCAAGTCAACGTTGTCGTCTACCGCCAGTACCTGAAGCCGTATGATGCATGGTCCATCGGAAAAGGCGGGCCTGCTTCCGTGAACAGTTCAGGAAGTCCGCAGCACTGCAGGACTATGGGGACGTGGGAACGAGCTCAAGAGTTGTTGAAAGATGGACATCCTCATCTGGTGGGCAACGATGTTGGAGAGGCTTGAGGGGTGTTGACACGATCATCTCCATGAGCTCTGCAGACAACCTTCTGTTCGGTTTATCATCTGATCGCTGTGTCAGAGAACGGCGCTGCCCAATGAAAGCCATCCAGACGTCCGGGCCGTGAAGCAGCGGCTCAAAGAGCATGTGTTCACCGAAACTAGGGCCATTGAAACGACCTAGCCATCCCCCTGCCCTCCTAACCTCCTTCAGGCTTCCGCCTCTCGTTTTCCCCATTCCACCTATCACGACCGCGCCATGAGCCCACTGACTCCTCTCAGCCAAACCCTGCTGAGTGCCAAGCGCCGTAAAGGCGTTAGTTTTGCCGAGCTTGAAAGACTGCTCGAGCGCGATGAGGTATGGATAGCCAGTTTGCTTTACGGACAGGCCACGGCCTCTCCAGAGGAAGCACAAACACTTCTGGCGGCCCTGGATCTGGATCCAAATCTTGCCGACGAGCTGACAATCCCTCCTGTCAAGGGCTGCCTGGATCCGGAGCTGCCGACTGATCCATTGATTTATCGCTTCTATGAAATTATGCAAGTTTATGGTCTGCCGCTAAAAGATGTGATCCAGGAAAAGTTCGGTGATGGCATCATGAGTGCCATCGACTTCACCATGGAGGTGGACAAAGTGGAAGACCCGGCCGGCACCAGGGTCAAAGTCAGCATGTGCGGAAAGTTTCTGCCCTACAAGAAGTGGTAATCAGAACCAAAGCGATCCAAAGCCGGATTCGGTAGCCCCAGCCTGGTCTTCTGGTCTCGGCCCAAGAGGCCCGAAGACTTTTCGATCCTGAGCAGAACTCAGAACATCCTTGAAACTCGCTTCACGTCGACCCAGGTGGGCGGGATGTGATGAGATGGTTTGATGACATTTTGGGAAAGGGTCCATCTCCACCTCTGAGGCGGAGCACCACCCCTGCGAGGGCCTCCCACCATTGGCAGAGCCTTGCCCGAAGGTGTTGGGCCAACCCCGCATCCCGACCGCCAAGTCAAGGCCCTAGCCGAGGGCTCCCGCTTGGGGTAAGCCGGCATGGGGGCGATTAGTGATCCCCCACCGAGGAGATTGGCCAGTCATAGAACACAGAGTCGAGAGAAGCGAAGTGGCATCCCAGAAGGATCTTGCTAGAGCTTTTAACATTGACTCTATTGAAATGACGTTTATCCAGGCTGCTTTCGGTCGGTAATGTTGTCTGATGCTTAGGGAATTGGGCTGCCATCCTAGGCTGTGGAGTCCGTGCGCGCGGCACGAACCGTTCAGGTCTTCGACATCAACATCACTGAGCCCCAAGCCCTCAGTGCTCAGGATGGTTGTGGTTGGTGAAAAGCTCTACTGCAAATTCGTTCCGATGATGCAAGTAATGGTTTAACGAAAGCAAAGCCGACAGCCACTGATGTGATTGATCGCACCGATGCGTTTGAGTTTGGTCCAGTAGGCTTCTAGCCCACCTTGATGGCAGGCAATCAGACATTTCGCACAACCCGAGCTGGTGCCCTAGGAAGACCCTGGAACACCCAGTCCATCCACGGGACACGACCTCTGTGATCGCAGCTAAGGACTGGGTTCATGGGTGGAAAGCAGCTTGGAATCGGGGACTACGAGCAGTCCGCAGCCAAAAAGTGCACCAAGCGTGAGACATTCCTCGCCGAGATGGAGCCTTTGCTGCCTTGGAAAGTGCTCATCGATCTGATCGAGCCCTACTACCCCAAAACCAGCTCCAAGGGCGGCCGTCTGGCCTATACGCTGGCCACCATGCTGCGGATCCACCTGATGCCGCAGTGGTATTCACTCAGCGACCCAGCGATGGAGGATGCCCCAGGGCTGATTCAAAGTATTAAATCGGCTTCGGTTCTGGCTGACGCGTTGCTATCGCCAGCAGCGCCGTGATGTCGTGCATCACCACCTGCATGCCGGCTCGGATCGACTCAAAGCCGGCGAACCGCAGCAGGGTCATCGCTGCCGTACGCAGTGTGGCCATCGCCCCAGCGCCATTGCCCCGGTAACGGTGGGCGTCCTCATGCAGCTGGGTGTCACGGATCCAGTGCCAGCTCTCCCTGCTCCAGCGGTCTCGCACCTGTCGCAGCAAGGCTTCTGGCGTGGTGCGCAAGCTGGTGATGAATAGGTGGGTGGCGTGAAATGGCTTGCCATCAGGGTGCCGTTGGCGACCACCTCCACAATCCAGCTGGTGCCGATCCAGGCTTCCGTGATGTGCTTCGGTGCCGGTTTGGCTCGGAGGGTCCAAGCGATGTTCCGACCGTGGCTGATCTCGTGATCCATTGCCACGAAAGGGATCTTGCGCTTCCCCTGAAACTGGCTGTGGATCTGACGATGCAGCGTCTTCTGGTTGGCCTTGACCGTCAAGAGGAAGTCGGCCCCCTGCTCCTGGAGCTGCCGAAAAACGGCTTATGCGTACGGAGCGCGTCGGCTTGGATCAGAACTCCGCCCTGATCCAGGTCCGCAGCGTCCCGCCGAGTGGTGTAAATCCTGAGGAGCAGCACCGGCTACGCCGGTGCTGACGGTTCGCGGCTCAGATCCCCTGCGGGGCAATGGGTGGGCCGGTCTGTGACCCTGGTTTGAGTACCACCTCCAACCTGAGAACCA
Organism: Synechococcus sp. UW140; assembly: GCA_943372935.1. Classification (GTDB taxonomy): domain Bacteria; phylum Cyanobacteriota; class Cyanobacteriia; order PCC-6307; family Cyanobiaceae; genus Cyanobium. The sequence continues at coordinate 1 of CALSAP010000026.1, read as the reverse complement.
G
>CALSAP010000025.1:0-50993 GCA_943372935.1 Synechococcus sp. UW140 | reverse complement strand
GGTCTGGTTCTCAGGTTGGAGGTGGTACTCAAACCAGGGTCACAGACCGGCCCACCCATTGCCCCGCAGGGGATCTGAGCCGCGAACCGTCAGCACCGGCGTAGCCGGTGCTGCTCCTCAGGATTTACACCACTCGGCGGGACGCTGCGCGGGCCAGGCTTCGGGGATACCCAGAACACCAGGAACCTGCATCCGCTGCGGGGCGCTGGAAGGGTGCAACATTGATGAATGGTGCCAGGTTGACCACAGAGGTGAATGCAGGAAGGGTCCCGCCACCTGCCGCCCGATGGAGTGGCCGTTGGATCAGCAGCCTCGTGCCCAATCGCTCTGCGCTTGCTGAGCGGAGAGTGGGGCGTGGAGTTGGGAAGCTTCGAAGCCGACCAGGAGGGTGAACGCCAGCGGATCAGGAGGCTGCCGCGTGTCTGGGTGCTCGACGCCAGCTTCTGAAATCGATTTCTTCCGTGCCCTTAGCCCGGCCAGGCTGGCTGGAGGCCCCGTTCGTTACCATGCCCTGCCTGACGACACCAAAGGATCTGCAACGGGCGAGCTCCCGGGCCAGGCCGGCTGCCAGGTTGGCCGCACCGTGCTCAGCTTTGATCTGCTGGTGGCTGCAGTGGCTTGGCATCACAGCACCGTGCCGGTGAACTTCGACGTCTTTCTGTCCGCCCCAAGCGGCCAAGCACCCCGATGAAGCTCGCGATTGCCAGTGACCAGGAATCGGCAACGGCGCTGCTGCAGGAGATCGCCAAGCTGTGCGCGGCCCATGGGGCTGAGTGGCATCCCCAACTGCAGGTGGAGGTGGATCACGGAGCCATGCGCTTGCTGGCACCACCAGAAACAACCGGCGAGCTGATTACAATGCCCACCGAGTTGTTGGTGCCGATTGAAGCGGCCCAATGGAGCGATGCCTCGGATGCATTGCATCTGTTGGAGCCTCCAGCAGCAGCCACAGCCATTCAGCAGGAGCTGTTGCAGCTGCATGCGGGGCTTTATAACGCCACCGGCAAGTTGAAATGGTGGAGCACCCAGCACCCTGCTCGACTCGTGGAGTCTTCACCGGAGCTGGCGGCTGCCATGGCACTGCTTAAGCCGCGCCATGGCAGCCAGATTGAGCGCTCGGCGGCTAACGGATTCCTAGCCACCCGCAGCTTTGGCTGGCGATTGGATCCTGCCCAGGAACAACGCCAGCAGGTGCTGCTGCCACTCATTGATCTGCTCAACCATCACCACCGTGGCACCCCGTTTCGAATCAGCGATCGCGCGATGCGGATCAAGGCCGCGCAAGCAGGAGGTCTTGAGTGTTTTGCCCACTACGGTAATCGCCGCGATGTGCTGGATCTGGCCCTCCATTACGGGCACTGCGACCACTCCACCCCCTTTGCACACAGTGCGCCCCTTCAGATCACGGTTGAAGGCGTGGGCAGCATCTGCGTGGAGCACCAGGGCCAACGAGCACCTGTGCATGCTTTCGATCCCCCGCGCGTGACGCTCGAGCCCGATGGTCTGAGACTCAGCCACCTGTGTTGCCACCAAGACCACCCCGAGAGAGTGCAAACGATGCTCAAGTTGGCGCTGCAAGGGAGTCTGAAACAACGCGGCCACGACGCAGCAGAAGCCCGGCAACTGGTGAAGAGGGGCTTGAACGCCCTGGGAGACGCCAACGTTCGCCTGCTGGATCAGCTGGCGGTTGCAGCTCAATCCTCAACCCATCCGGGAGCTGCAACACTCGCAATGGCGGCGCAGCGCCAGGCATCGATCATCCAAGCTGTACTGGCGTCTTAGCCATCAAGCGCCTGCCACCAGCCACTGAGGGCCGTCATGGTGGCGAGGGCCTGGTTAGTGCCCATCAACGCTTTCATCGTGGGCTTGGGGCTCGCCAGCACCTCCTCGGCTTCGCGGCGAATCGCCTCCACATCCCAATACCTTGTCAATGCTGGATGCCAATGGCTCGTTGCCTTCAGGCTGCGTTCCAGAGCCCGGTGTTGGTTGTTGATCATCTCAGTGCGCCATGTCTCCAGGCCGCCCTCCGGCTCCCGGTTTTTGGTGGGATTTTCGCGCAGAAATGGCGGCAGAAACGGCGCAAAGGCTCTCCGGTGCAACAGCCGCCCCAGGCCAGCCCCGTCTCCAAACAGTGCTGGATCCTGTTGAAGCAGGGTGGCGATCAGCCTTTCATCAAGCAGGGGGAAGGCTTTCGCCATTCCGTGCGACGCCGCCAGTCGGGTTTCTTCTTCCGCGCGCACAGCGACCCAATCGGCGAGGACGCGCTGGCGAATGGAATGGTGCTGGCGCAGGTAAGGATCAATCTCCCAGGGGTATTTCTGCTTGAGGTGAGGGCCTAACCACAGACGTCCTTCAGCAGTCAGCGTGCGGGTCAACACATCACTGGAGCAGAAGTCGCGGGTCCGGAGCAGCACTTTGTTCACCGCCCAGGGACGGCAACGCAGCGCCAGGCCCCGGCCCAATGCAGTTTTCAGGGCCGCGCGCCGTCCGCCCATCCAGTCCACCAACGCGCGCCATCGCCCCAGCGCCACCAAGTCGGTGGGCACATTGGCGGCGTTGTGACTGATGGCCTGATCCCCCCCAAACCCACTGAACAGCAGCGTGCATCCCTGTTCGCGCATCAGCACGACAGCCTGCGGATTGCCGCCGATTTGGGCCGGGGCCCCAAACACATTCAATTGCTGTTGGAGTAGGTCAATGCCTGGGCTCAACTGTGCATCACTCGGGGTAAAGCGATGACACTGCAGGGTGTTCAGCCGGTAGAACGCTCGGAACTGCTGCAGTGGCGCTCCTTCACCGCCGCCTTCATTGCTCCAGGTGTGCAGCTTCTCGGGAGCAACACCCACGCCGTGCAGCAGGGCACCGAGCACGGCGTTGGAATCGAGGCCGCTGCTGTGTTCGCAGCCGATGGGCCCGTTGTGCCCATGGAGAACACGTTGCACGTGATCCACCAATCCCTGCTGCAGGAATTGGTGCAAGTCTTCACGGTCCATGGCCGCTGCGCCGCCGGCTAGCGGGTCGTAGGCACTGGTGTGTACGGTGCCATCGGAGGCAACATGCACGTGATGGGCCCTTGGCAATCTGCGGATGCGCTTGTAAGGCGCAGCTTCTGCGTTGTGGTTGCCGCTAATCAGGGCCGCCACATAGGCAGGATTCACATCAACGAACTCCGCTGGGCCATGCAGGCCATGGGCTTCGTTCCAGCTGCGGACCACCTGGGATTCCACCACAAACAGTGGTTGGCGATGAAAGGTATCAGTCCGATGCAGCCCAGCGCCCAGGGGGCGCGGATCCATGCTTGGCAGGGGTAAGGGCATGGCCGTGGCGCTCGTTCAGAACTGGGTGAGGGGCGCGCCCGCACCTGGGCTAAGCCCTGGGGTGTAAAGCCTGCCGCTCTGCGGATCCCTGAGCCAGGCATGGGGAACCTTACGGCCATCGCTGAACTTGCTCATTCCCAGATGCAGTTCATTGGGCACGCCAATCAAGTCCAGCAGCAGCCTGCCGCTGAGCGAACGGCTCAGACAGCTACTGCCCCAGCCAGCGCGACGGCAGCGGGTGCGCAGCAGCCAGGCGATGCGGCCCCGCCAGCGCTGTTGTCGGGCCGTAATCAACTGCAGGCGCAAGGCTTGCCAGGGTCGCTGCCGGGCCAGACCCATCAGCCTTGGACCGGAAAGGATTTGGATCAGGATCCAGGTGCCGTGATCCAGCAGGCAAAACAGGCCATAGGTGATCATCCGGCTCGGCCAGCGCAGCAACGGGGTCATGCCTGATGGGCTTCCACAAGCATCCCCCGCTGGAGTGCTTCCGCCACAAAGGACTCGGTCTCGTTGCGGCAGGTCGCTGCTTCCACCGCGTAGCTCTCTTGCAGGCTGTGGATGAGCTCATCCAATGCCGCAGGGGTTTCCAGCAGGTTCCAAATGCGGGAGCCGGTGCCGTTCAGGTTGAGATATTCGGCGGTATCCGGATTAAATAGACAGATCTCGCCATCGAGTTCTGCGGCGCAGATGTCAGGGTTGCGGCTGAGCTGCACTGGTTGTGATCGGGTTGAGTCATCCTCTCAGAGAGTGAGGCTTGGCTCAAGACCTAACGGCTGCTGCATTGAGATGGGCAAACAGCTGGGGTACCAGCAATCCAAAGCCTCCGTTGCCCTCCAGGAGCAAGGGCTGGGGAGAAGCGGGAATCCAGTCCCAGGCCACCTGATCGATCGGAGGCAGCTGTCCGTGCATGGCCATGGCTGCCTCCAAACAGGCGTGCACAGAGGGCGTTACCCCGCCTTCCAGGAGTTGCGTCCATGCATCCAAATGGCTTTGCTGAGCCTCAGACAACAAGATTCCCGGATTCGGCAGGGAGCGCCCCTGGGGGCTGATGAAGGCCACACAACCCTCGCCTAAGGGCACCTCCAGCCATGCCTCGCGCACAGTAACGGGGGACAGGGGAGTTGCTCTGACTGTGATGACCCGCACGACGACGGAGGGTTCGGCTGGCGGCAACACAGGGCTGTGACTTAGGTAAGGGGCAGCCAGGGCCGGTTCCCTACTACGGCAGAGTCGATGCCAATGGTCCAGGAGCTGTGCCGGCTCGGGTGGTTCGGCAAAGGCCGCACAGGCGGCGCTGGCAGGCATTCGTCGGAAAAGGGCCTCTTGCTCCAGTGTTGAGCCGGTCCACCAGAAACGGATCACTCCTCGGCCGGCATGACCGCGTTGGGGCTTCAGCACCACCCCCTCTGCGGCCAAGGCCTGCCACCACCAGTCAGGGATCCTCTGATGTCCATCACTGATGCCGTTTGGTTGATGACTGCATGGCTGTGGCTGGAGCACCAAGAATGGAGCTCGCCAGCGCTCTGGTGTGCAGTCGAGCAGGGCCGCTTTGTTGGCCAGCAATTGCAGGGCAGGGCGGCATTGATCAGGCCAATGGCGCCGGCGCGTCATGTGTATCGCGCCGACCAGGTTGTCTGGTGTGTGCTGTGCAAGCTGGTTCCAGTTTCGGACCCCCAGGGCGCACCACCAAGCCACCTCCGCGGGCCCGTAGCTGTTCAGCCAGCAGGCTTGCAGCGCCAGGTGCCAAGGGAGTGCCGGCAAGCCCTTGAGCCGCCGCCGCGACCAACGCCAGGGACGAACCAGCCACAAAAACAGCTGTTGGAGCACTTCCAGCGGGAAACGCCTGAGCGAGGCGGTTCCAATGCGCTGCCAGAGCAGTCTTCCGGACAACCACAGCCAGGGAGGCGGGCTCTGGAGTGCGTTGAACAGCCGTTCAGGCAAGGCAGTCATGGCCAGCTGCTAGGCCAGGCAAGCATGTTCCAGCGTGCGGAGCCGCCCTACGCCAACCCGCCGGCCAGCACCACCTGGACCCCGCTGATCCGAAGTCTCTTGTCGGCGGTCCCGGCCGCCGGACGGGCGCTTTCAGGGGGTCTGGCAATCTGGTGAATGCAGCGAACTCATGATTCGCCTTGGCCGGGTTTGATCCCCGGGACCCCCAGGCTCCTCACTCCCCCCACATCCGCAGCAGGTTGGTGTAAGTGCGGGTGAGCAGGTCGAAGATGTCGTCTTTCCCCTGTTGCTGGAAGAGGGCCCGGCGGGCGGTGTCGAGCTCAAACAGCAGTTCGCGTCTGTCGCTGCGGCGCACCCGGCTCTGGATCCAACCCACGGCCACCAGCCGTTCGCCCCAGGTCACCGGCTCTACCCGATGCAGCAGAGAGCTCGGGTACACCAGGGCGTGGCCCGCCGGCAGCCTGACCCTGGTTTCCCCGCCTGGGTCCTCCAGCACCAGATCACCGCCCCGGTAGTGGTCGGGCGCGCTGAGGAACAGGGTGAAGGAGAGATCGGAGCGGCCGCCGGCCATGTAGGCATTGTCGACGTGGCGGCCATAGCCCTCGCCGATGCCGCAGCGGCTGAAGCGCAGGTTGTGCAGCTGCACCGGCAGTGCCGCTGCCTGCAGCAGAGGATGCTGCAGCAGATGGCCGCTGAGGGCGGAGGCGAGGGTCTGGTGCAGGGCGGAGCTGGAATCCAGCTGACGGTTGCGCTTCACCCCCCGGGCATGCCATCCGGCCGTTTCGGCCCCGTCCCGCCAGGGAGTGGCCTCCGCCAGCAGGGCCAGGCGCAGGTCCTCCACCTGGCCATCGCTCAGCAACGGTTCGAGCCGGAAGTGCATGCTTCCCATGGCCGAGTGGTCAGGGGCCACCGTCGCATCGGATCGGGCCTCGGGGCGGTGTTGCGGCACAATCGCTTCCACCTCGAAGTCCTGCCATGACCCGCTCGAGTGTTGCCCTGTTTCTGGTCACCACAGGTCTGATCACAGCCACCATGGGCTGCGGCCAGGCCCCCGAGTCGAAGGAGCAGGAGGGCGGCGAGAATGGCGTCAGCGCCCCTGCTCCGGACAAGCCGGCTGCAGAAGCTCCGGGAGGGGGCAGCAAGGAAGACGACGGTGAGGGCGGCGAGGGCGGCGAAGGCTGAGCCGGGCAGCGGGGCCTAACCTGCTGCCAACTTCACCCACCGATGCGCTTCCTGGTCCTGGCGATCCTGTTGGCCCTGCTGGCCTTCTTCGCTGCCGGGGAGCTTGCGTTGATTCGGCTGCGGCCCAGCCGGGTTCAGCAGCTTGAGGAGGCCGAGGAACCCGGGGCCCGTTCGGTGGCCCGGCTGCAGCACCGGATGCGCAGTGTTCTGGTGGCCACCCAGCTGGGGCTGGTGCTGGCATTGCTGGCCATGGGCTGGCTGGCGCGCGGTCTGGCGGAGCAGGTGGCCGGCTGGATGGGTTGGAGCGAACAGGCCTGGATCGACGCCGGTGTCTTCCTGACGCTGGCCCTGCTGGCCACCCTGCTGGGCGGACTGGTGCCGAAGGCCTGGGTGCTGCACCGCCCCGAAGGCTCCGCCCTGCGGCTGGCGCCGCTGCTGGAATCGCTCACCCGCACCCTGGCGCCGCTGCTGCTGCTGATCGAGCGCTTCAGCGGCGGTCTGCTCCGGCTGCTGGGCTTGCCGCGCAACTGGGATGAACTGGTGCCGGTGCTCTCAGCCGGCGAACTCGAGACGCTCATCGAGAGCGGCAGTGTGACCGGCCTGATGCCCGACGAGCGCAGCATCCTCGAGGGGGTGTTCTCCCTGCGGGACACCCTGGTGCGGGAGGTGATGATGCCGCGTTCCGGCATGGTCACCCTGCCGGTTGATGTCACCTTCGCCGAGATGATGGAATCGGTGCACGCCAGCCAGCACGCCCGCTTCCCGGTGATCGGCAGCTCCCTCGACGACGTGCGCGGCATGCTCGACCTGCGGCGGCTGGCCGAGCCCATCGCCAGGGGCCTGCTGCGCCCCGAGACCCCGCTGGCGCCCTGGATCCTGCCGGTGGCCGAGGTGCAGGAAAGCGCCTCTCTGGCCGACCTGCTGCCGCTGATCCGCAGCGGTCAGCCCCTGCTGGTCGTCGTTGATGAGCATGGCGGCACCGAGGGTCTGGTCACCGTCTCCGACCTCACCGGCGAGATCGTCGGTGAGGACGACAACCCCCTGGAGACGGCCCAGGATCTGCTGCAACTGGTGGATGGCACCTGGTCGGCGGCGGGCGATCTGGAAATCGTCGAGCTCAACCGCCAGCTGGGCCTGCAGCTGCCCGAGGCGGACGGCCATCACACCCTGGCCGGGTTCGTGCTCGAGCGGCTGCAGCACATCCCCGCCCCGGGGGAGGGCCTCAGCTGGCACGGCGTCCGCATCGACGTGCTCACCATGGACGGCCCCCGCATCGAGCGGGTGCAGATCACCCTCGCCAGCATGGAAGGAACCTGATCATCGATAATGCGCCCACCTGCTCCGCCCCTGCCATGAACCCAGTGCGCGTGGGTGTCATCGGCATCGGCAACATGGGCTGGCACCACGCCCGGGTGCTGAGCCTGCTGCGGGACGCCGAACTGGTGGGTGTCGCCGATCCCGACGAAACCCGTGGCCGTCTGGCGGTCGAGCAGTTCGATTGCCGCTGGTTCCCCACCTATGAGGACCTCCTGGGTGAGGTGGAGGCTGTCTGCATCGCTGTCCCCACCCTGCTGCACCATCGGGTCGGCATGACCTGCCTGCAGGCCGGGGTGCACGTGCTGATCGAGAAGCCGATCGCCGCCACCCAGGAGGAGGCGGCTGATCTGATCCGCGCGGCCGAAACCGCCGGTCGCCTGTTGCAGGTGGGCCACATCGAGCGCTTCAACCCCGCCTTCCGGGAGCTGCTGCGGGTGGTCGCCAACGAGGAGGTGGTGGTGCTTGAAGCACGACGCCACAGCCCCAATGCCGACCGGGCCAACGATGTGTCGGTGGTGCTCGACCTGATGATCCACGACATTGATCTGGTGCTCGAACTGGCCGCTTCCCCCGTGGTGCGTCTCGCCGCTGCCGGGGGCCGCAGCTCCGATGGCCCGATCGATTACGTCAACGCCACCCTCGGCTTCGCCAACGGCGTGGTGGCCAGCCTCACGGCCAGCAAGATGGCCCACCGCAAGATCCGCAGCCTCAGCGCCCACTGCCGCAGCAGCCTGATGGAGACGGATTTCCTCAACCGCAATCTGCGCATCCACAGGCGCTCTCATGAGTCGGTGAGCGCCGACCACGGCGAGCTGCTCTATCGCAACGACGGCTTCATCGAGGAGGTGAGCACCACGTCCATCGAACCCCTCTACGCCGAGCTGGAGCACTTCCTCCAGTGCGTGCGGGGCCGGGAAACCCCAGCCGTGGACGGCCTTCAGGCCTCGCGGGCGCTGCAGCTGGCCGACCTGATCGAGCAGTGCGTCGAGCAGCCCAACCTCTGCATGGCCCTGGAAGCTCCGATTTAGGTCAGCTGTCGCCGGTTTGTCCGCTCCAGGGGGACCACCTCCCGGTCGGTCAGTTCCTGAAGAGCCAGCAGTTGCCAGCGGCGGCAGTCGGCGGGGGAGGAGCGATAGAAGAGATCCCAGGCCTCCGCCTTGTGGGGGCCGTACTGGTCGCTGGGCACTTCGGCATGGCACTGCTGCCAGCCCACCCGCACGGCGTGGCCGATCACCACGTCGAGGGCGAGGTCGTCGTCGAACTGCACCTGGGGGTTGGCGGCCATGAAGGCCATCAGGGTGAGCAGGGTTTCGATGCACAGCCGGCGGTATTCCGGGGCTTCGATCTTGCTCAACAGGTGCTCCACCAACATGGCGAAGTTCTTTTCCCCTGGCGTCTTCTCGCGCAGCAGGGGAGCGCTCTCCAGACGGTTGCGTCGCTCCAGCTTGTCGCCGATCACCAGGCCCCGGCAGTGGTGCAGCAGGTCCCAGATGCCCGGGTAGAAGTCCTTCGGCACCCGCTGCAGTGCCCCCAGCCGCATGCGGTGCTGCAGCCAGCTGCCGTCCTTCGGCAGCTCGGCCAGGGGATCGGGCACCTCCCAGCGCACCCGGCCGCGCAGGTGCAGCTGCTCCTTGCGCTGCAGGGAGGCCCGGGCATGCTCCACGTCGGCCAGCACGGCCTGGAGCCGGCGGCGGATGGCGTGGGGGGGCAGGCGGCAAAGGCTTTCGAAGGCGTCACTGGGGCTGAGGTTGGCCTCGGCCGCCAGTTCACTGGTGAGCAACAGCAGGAACTGGCCCAGCTGCAGGGTGAGGCTGCCGCTGAGCTGGTTCACGTTGGAGCGGGCCAGGGCATCGATGGCCAGCAGCAGCTCCTGCTGGAGCATCCATTCGCGGCCGTCCTCGCCGCTGAAGCGGCGCACCATGGCGGCGATGGCCAGGCTGCCCTCCGGCTGGCTGAGCAGGGAGTCGTGGGTGTAGTTGCGGCCTACCACCACCTGCTTCTGGCGCAGCAGCAGATCGGTGAGGGCATCCTCCAGCTGGGGGTGCACCAGGCCCATGGCCCCGGCGGCGCGGCGCACCACACTCCAGTCGGCATCAGCCAGGCCGCGGCGGTACACCTCCTCCAGCAAGACCATCAGCCGCACCCCAGGACCGCTGCGGGGCCCCTGCAGGCGGGCATTGGGACCCAGTCGCCGGCTGAGCAGTTCCAGCACCTCCGCCTGCTCCTCCAGGGAGCGGCTGCTCCAGAGCCGGTCGACCAGATGGGCCAGCGGGACATCCTCCAGCTCCTGTTCCTGGCGGGCGGTGAGCGGCTGGTGGCTGGCGCTGGCCGGCAGCAGGGTGTGGCCGTCGGGCACCAGGTCGCAGGCGGCCAGGGCCTGGGGCGGCAGGTCGATCAGACTGGCCAGCGGCACCAGCTCCTCCAGGGAGACCAGGCGTACGGCCACCGAGCCCAGCTGGCCCCGCTGCAGATCACGGCCCAGGTCCAGGAAGGCGTCAGGGTCCCTGCGGAAGGGGCCGGCGTGGACCGGCACGAGCAGCAGGGGGGCTCCCTCGCCCCGCCAATGGCGCTGCAGCACCCGCACCTCAGTGGCCACCGTGTCCACCAGCACCTGGGCATCGTCGGCCAGGTAGAAGGTGTCCTCCTCCAGCACCGCCGGCAGGAAGCCGATCAGTTCGCCATTGTGGCGGTAGAGCCTGGCGGTCGCCTGGGTCTCCATCCGCACGGGTGGATGGCCGGAAAGCCCCAGCCGACCATTGGCGCCCACCGTCGCCAGGCGCCGGGCCAGCTCACGGGAACTGGCCACCCGCAGGGGGGGCGTCTCGCCCACCGGCAGCAGCTTCACCGGCAGACCGGCGTCCGCCAGGGCCGCGGCGACGCTGGCATCGGCGGGAGCCAGGGCCACCAGCACCTCCTGGGCCCCCGGCGGATTGGGGTGGCGACGGCCACAGGGATCGAGGTCGTCGGCGGTGATCAGGCCGTGCAACAGCAGATCCGACAACCAGGTGAGGCTCTGGGTCCAGAGCAGCGGGACGTTCTCGTTGGCCACCCGGATCTGGCTGCCGGGTTGGCGCCGCTCGGCCTCGATCAGCCGCTCCGGCACCAGATAGAGCTCCGGCAGCAGGGCCTCCCCGTCGACCTGAACGCTCAGCTCCTCCAACTGCTGGCGCCACTGGCGGGCTTCGTCCCAGTGGCCCTCGCAGCAGGCCGTGATCAGCTCGTAGGCCAGGAACAGGGGCCACTCGCATTCGATGTGCTCGAACTGGGCCAGCTCCTCCCGCTCGTAGTGGTGCCGGCTCACGTCCTCCAAAACGGTCTGGTGGCCGTCACGGCGGAAGCGCTTGTACCCGTACGACCCCGCCAGTTCGCTGCGGATCTTGTCACGGGTGCGCGCGATCAGAGCCGGGTCCTCCACGGCCCAGGCCGGGTAGCCGATCACCGAGAGGCAGGCGCTGTCGGCCTCCTTGCTGGCGGATTCCCTCGGCAGCAGGCCCCGCAGGGCGCGCCTGAGCCGCACGATGGCGTCGTGGGGAATGGTCAGGCAACTGCTGCCGTCGCCATGGGGCCCGTAGAGATCCAGCCCAATCAGGGATTCGAGGGCGGCCTTGACCATGCCGATCGAGCTGGCGTTGCGTTCCGGCTGGCCGTGGTTGCCCTTGTCGCCCCGCTCCCAGATGCCGTAGTCGGCCACCCGGTAGGCGCGAGCCACGTAGTAGACGAGATTCTGGAGGAAATCGCGCTCGGGGCTGGTCTGAATGATCACCAGCCCCGAGCGGGTCAGCTGGGCCAGCTGCAGCAGGAACAGGGCCGTGGCATCGAGCTGCAGATGGCCCCAGCCGTCGTCGGCCACGACCGGATCGCCCGTGGCCGTGTCGAACTTGGCGTGGATGGCGTCGAGCCGCTCCAGGCTCGTCTTGAAACGCTCCACCTTCGCCGACTGGCGCATCATCGAGCGCATCAGCCCCCGCATCAGCTGCAGGACCCGCTGCTCCAGCTCGAAGGAGCGGCGGCAGGGTCCTTGCAGGCGCCGGTGCGCCAGGGCCAGCCCCCAGACGCATTGGATCGAATACACGCAGTCCCGTACCCAGGCGTCGCCGTAGTTGCCGTGCACGGTGCTGGCGGTGCTGGCGGGCAGCAGACCGGTGATCGGATGCTGCCGGCGCAGGACGACATGCTCGATCTGGCGGTCGAGCCGTTCGAGCAGCTGTTGGGCCTCCGCCGCTCCCCTGTCGCCGTTGCTCGCCGTGGTGCTCATGGTTGCGTCAGAACGGGGCGTGCCGGAGGTTGCTGTTGCGGAGCCAGGCCATAGATTCTCCCCGCCGTCGCCCCATCCCATGGCAGCCCTCGCGACCACGCCGGTCCGTGCCCGCGTCCTGGGCATTCCTGTGAATGTAAGCAACGACGTGTTCCGGGATGCCGTCGCCCTGCACGGGGCCGGCGGCGGCCAGATCGTCACCCTCAATGCGGAGATGACCATGGCGGCCAGGGCGGATCCCGCCCTGGGGGCGGCGATCGAGGCGGCCCGGATGGTCATCCCCGATGGCGCCGGTGTGGTCTGGGCCCTGGGCCGCCAGTCCCATCGCGTCCGCCGCAGCCCCGGCATCGAGCTGGCCCGTCACCTGCTGGAGCATGCGGCGGCCGTGGGCTGGCGGGTGGCCCTGGTGGGGGCGAGTCCGGCGGTGATGGATCAACTGCGGGAGCGCCTGGCGCACGATCTGCCGAACCTGCAGCTGGTGTTCAGCGTTCATGGCTACCAGCCCCCCGAGGCCTGGCCTGGTCTGGAGAGTCAGCTGCTGCAGGCCCGCCCCGATCTGGTGCTGGTGGCCCTGGGTGTGCCGCGCCAGGAGACCTGGATCCAGGCGCTGCCCCAGCCACGCACCGGGGTGTGGATGGGGGTGGGGGGGAGTTTCGACGTCTGGGCCGGCGTCAAGAACCGCGCCCCCCGCTGGATGGGCGCGCTGCAGATCGAGTGGCTCTACCGCCTGATCAAGGAACCCAGCCGCTGGCGGCGCATGCTCTCACTGCCGGCCTTTGCCTGGGCGGTGTTGCAGGAGCGCCGTTGAGCGTCGGGGCTGGGCGAACGACGCTCAACGGTCAGGCCCGATTCTGAACAGAAGGAGCTCAGCGGAAACCGACCGAGGCCTGCCAGACGAAAGCCAGCAGCAGGAAGAACAGGGGAATGATCGGCAGGATGTCCACCAGGGGGCCGAAGGCCTGGTAGGCCTCGGGCAGCTGGGCGAGGGTGTGGGGCGCGGAGCCGGCCAGCAGGGAGAGAGCCATGCCTGGAGGAAAACCATTGCAATGGCCGGAACCTACCACGTGTGGGCGGCCGGGGAGTCGGGCTCCCAGGGAGCGAAATCCTCTGCAAAACATCCCTCGCCGATGGCCCGGGCCATGGCGGTCGTGAAGCGCAGCAGGGTGGTGAGGTTGTGCAGGCTCAGCAGGGTGCGGCCCAGCAGCTCCTCGCTGCGAAACAGGTGGTGCAGGTAGCTGCGGCTGTGCTGACGGCAGGCCAGACAGCCGCAGCTGGGATCCAGCGGGCCGTGGTCGTGGCGGAAGCGGGCGTTGCGCAGGTTCCAGCGCTCCCCCCCCACCAGGGCGGTGCCGTGCCGGCCCAGCCGGGTCGGCAGCACGCAGTCGAACAGGTCGAAGCCGTTGGCGACCGCGATCGCCATCTCCCGCAGACTGCCCACCCCCATCAAGTAGTGGGGCCGCTGTTCCGGCAGCAGCGGACCCACCTGCCGGACCACCCGGTGCATCTCCTCGACGGGTTCCCCGACGCTGACGCCGCCCACGGCGATGCCGGGCAGGTCCATTGCCGCCACCGCCCGGGCCGAGGCCTCGCGCAGGTGGGGGAAGCAGCCCCCCTGCACGATGCCGAACAGGGCCTGGTCGCCGCCGCCGTGGCAGGCGACGCAGCGCTCCAGCCAGCGGTGGGTGCGCCGGCAGGCCTCGGCCACCGCCACTTCGCTGGCGGGATAGGGCGGGCACTGGTCGAAGGCCATGGCCACATCGGCGCCCAGGGCCCGCTGGATGGCCATGGAGCGCTCGGGAGTCAGGTCGATCCGCGAGCCGTCCCGGGGGGAGCGGAACACCACCCCGTCGTCGTCGATCCGGTTGATGGCGTCGAGGCTGAACACCTGGAAGCCGCCCGAGTCCGTCAGCAGGGGGCCGTCCCAGCCCATGAAGCGGTGCAGCCCGCCGGCCTCCGCCACCACCGCCTCCCCCGGCTGCAGATGCAGATGGAAGGTGTTGGCCAGCACCATCTGGGCCCCGGTCTCCTGCAGCTGGGGCGTGCTGACACCCTTGACCGTGGCGGCGGTGCCCACCGGCATGAACCGGGGCGTCTGCACGGCGCCGTGGGGGGTGGTGAAGCAGCCGCAGCGGGCCCGGGTCCGCGGGCAGCGGGCGGTGATCGTGAAGTGGAAGGCGATGGCGCCGAATCTGCTCTGCTGCGACGCTACGCGGGGTTCCTGCCGCCACCGTCACCGACGCCCCTGCCCCCATGCCCCGCCTGAGCGCTCCACCGTGGCTGCGGGATCTGGCCGGGGCCTGGATCTTTTATTCGGTGCTGCCGGCCTGGCCGGCGCCGGCGCCCCGTTTCGAGCGCATCGCCCGCTTCGCGCCCTGGATCGGTGCCGTTCTCGGCGCCCTGCAGGCCCTGCTGTGGTGGGGGCTGCAGGGACAGGTGCCCCTGGTGGCCCAGGTGGCCCTGGTGCTGGCGCTGGGTCTGTGGCTCAGCGGCGGCCTGCACATCGATGGCGTGATGGACAGCGCCGATGGCCTGGCCGCCGGGGATCGCTGCCTGGAGGCGATGGCCGACAGCCGGGTGGGGGCAAGCGGGGTGCAGGCCCTGGTGCTGGTGCTGCTGCTGCGGACCGCGGCCCTGGCCCTGCTGGGGGCGGCGGCGCCGATGGCCCTGGTCTGGGCGGCGGTCTGCGGCCGGGTGGCGCCCTTGCCCGCCATGGCCTGGTTCCCCTACCTGCGGCCCGGTGGCAGCGCCGCCTTCCATCGTGCCCACGGGGCCGTTCTGGCGGTGGAACTGCGGCCCACCCTCTTACTGCTGCCGCTGCTGCTGCTGCTGCCCTGGCCAGGCCTGGCGTCCTGGCCGGTGCCCGCCGGCCTGGTGGCCCTGGTGCCGGCCCTGTTCGTTCCGGTGGCCCTGGGCCGCCGTCTGGGCGGCCACAGCGGCGACACCTATGGGGCCTGCGTGGAGTGGAGCGAATCCCTCGGCCTGCTGCTCATCGCCGCGGCGCTGCGGCTGGCGGCCGCGGCAGGCTGAGCCGGAAGGCGTTGCCCTGCTCGGGCAGCGTCTCGGCCAGTGCCCGGGGCGGCACCACCAGCTCCAGCTCACCGCCCAGGCTGCGGGCCAGATCCCGCCCCAGGGCCAGCCCCAGTCCGGTGCCGGGCAGGTCCTGGCCCCGCGTTCCCCGCACCCCCCTCCCGAAGATCGCCTGCCGCTCCTCGGTCGCGATGGCGGGCCCGCCATCCCACACCGTGAGCTGGAGCAGCTGGCCGTCGCTGGCTGTGTGCAGGCCGACGCTGGCGCCGTGGGGGCTGTACCGGAAGGCGTTCTCCAGCAGGTTGGCCAGGATTTCCGCCACCGCCCCGCTGTCGCCGCTCCAGTCGGGCAGAGCCTCGGGTCCGTGCCAGTCCCGGCCCTGCAGGGTGGCGGTAGCGGCCGCCCGTTGCAGCAGGGGTTCGAGCAGCCCGGCCAGGGGCTGGCCCTCCGGCCCGCTCAGCAGCGGTGGCAGCAGCAGCGGCTGGGGGGAGGCGGTGCCGACGAGCAGGCCTTCGGGGTGGACCAGCTCGCTGATGGCATCGACATAGCGGCTGATCTGGCGCTCCTCGGCCAGCAGGCCCTGTACCAGGGTGCTGTCGCTGTGCTCGGGGCCGAGGCGCCGCAGCAGGAGCTGGCCGAAGGTGCGCAGGGCGGTGAGGGGGTTGCGCAACTGGTGGAGCAGCAGCCCCAGCTGTTCCTCCCGCTCGGTGAGCCGCTGGCGCAGTTCCCCGCCCTCCAGATCCAGCCGCAGCGCTTCGGTGAGGGCCAGGGCCACGGCCTGGAGCCGCTGGGCGAGGGGCTCGGGCCAGGGGTTGCGCGAGGCCTCCACCTGCAGGGCACCAAGCAGGCGCTGGCCATCACGCAGGGGCAGCCAGCGCCGCTGCTCGGCGGGCACCCGCAGTCGGCTGACCGTGTCCACCGGAGGCAGGGCCCGCTCGTCGGGGGGCCAGTGGCCGACCGGTAGCAAGGTGGGCTGGCCCGTTTCGCCTTGTTGGGTGACGTAGACCACCAACGACCGGACCTCCGGGCAGTCGATGAACTGACCCAGCTGGAAGCCCACCAAGGCCAGAAACCTCTCTGAAACAGGCATCACGACCTGCGGACCGCATCAGTGCGGGGAATTTCGAAAAGAGGCGTGTAGAAACGCAAAAATAGTTTTAAGCTGTCGGTAACGACCACTACCTCGCAGTCCTCGGACGGGCGGAAAGTTGCAGTCGTAACAGCCAGTGTTGCGCTTCGCTCGCATCCAAGGCTACAGCAGAGGCAGCTGCGTACCGCCTCTGTCCCGGCCACCACCCCTCAAGGGGTTCAGGCCGGCGTTACCGACGGTGATTCTCTCCGACCCGCTTCAGGTCGACAGTCGTGTGGACGTGGACCCGCCATCTCTCTAGGGTGGCGGGCCCGCCATGGCGCTCGTCGTCGGCTCCTGCCGACCCTCGCTCGTCTGCAGCCCCCCCCCAACTCCACCTTTCGGTCTCCCTTCACCGGGATCCATGCCATGTCCAAGAAGCGCAAGCGGATCAGTCGCCGTCGTCTCGCGGGTCAGCGGGTCCTCGCCCATGTCCCCACGTTCAACCTCGAAACCGGCGCCCACAAACCGGTCACGGCGGCACGCCGTTACATCGCCGAAACGGAGCTGATGGCCCCGGCGATCCTCAACGTCCGCCGCAATGAGCACACCACCGACCGCTTCTTCTGGGGGGAGAAAGGCCTGTTCAGCGCCCAGTACGCCGAAGAGAACCACTTCCTGTTCCCCTCCCTGCGACTGATCGTCGACAGCATCGGCGAGGAGGTGCTCTTCGAGGGCCTCGAAGCGCTCGCCTCCGATGACTGGGAGGAAATGGAAGAGTACGAATACGCTTTCGTCTGATTCCGGCGGCTGGCAGGAGGGGTCAGCGTCCCCGCCAGCCAGCCAACAGGAAATCCCGCATGGTGGTGATCAGGTCGGGATCGATGCAATGGCCGCCTGGGAAGGCGATCCGGCGCACCGATCCCCCGGCCCCTGCGAGGGCGCTCTCCAGCGCCTGGCTCGCCGCGAAGGGCACCACAGGATCCTGCTCTCCATGGGTGAGCAGGATCTCTGTGCGGGGACATCTGGGCTGCCAGTCGGGGTGGGGATAGCCGCTGCAGGCGATCAGGCCCGCCAGGGCGAGGGGGTCGCAGGCGTCGGCGCCGCAGCCGGTGGCCACGTCGATGGCCATGGCGGCCCCCTGGGAGAAGCCAAGCAGGCAGGTGTTCTCGAGGGGCACGCTGCGGCCCAGCGCCAGCAGCCGTTGCCGCAGGTCGCGGCGGGCCTGGGGCAACTGGGGCCACTCGGGCTGCTGAAGGTCGTACCACTGGCGGCCCAATCCTCCCGGATGGGGCAGGGGCGCCCGCAGTGCCACCACGCTCAGGTTGAGACTGGCGGGATCGGCGCTGATCAGTTCCGCCCCCAGTTCGAGCAGGTCATCGGCGTCGGCTCCCCAGCCGTGCAGCAGCACGAGACGGTGCTCGGCCTGGCGGGGGCCCACCCAGAGGGCGGTGCCGTCGTCTTCGCTCAGCTGGGCTTCGGCGTAGGGATCCGTGGGCACGGTGGCGTTCGGCTGTTGCTGCGTAGGTTGGCTCCTCCACTGCCCTTTCCGCCGTCATGGCTCCCACGGCCCTCCTGAGCGTGTCCGACAAGCGGGGTCTGGTGCCGCTGGCGGAGGGGTTGCTGGCCGAGGGATACGCTCTGCTCTCCAGCGGGGGCACTGCTGCGGCCCTTGCCGCCGCCGGCCTGCCGGTCACGAAGGTGGCGGATCACACCGGAGCCCCTGAAATCCTGGGCGGACGGGTCAAGACCCTCCATCCCCGCATCCACGGAGGCATCCTGGCCCGCCGGGACGACCCTGCCCACCGGGCCGACATGGAGGTCCACGGGATCGCCCCGATCAATGTGGTGGTGGTCAATCTCTATCCCTTCAAGGCCACCGTGGCGGATCCCGGCGTCGACTGGGAAACCGCGATCGAGAACATCGACATCGGTGGGCCGGCCATGGTCCGCGCCGCTGCCAAGAACCACGCGGATGTGGTGGTGCTCACCGATCCCGACCAGTACCCGGGTTTCCTGGATGCCCTGGCGGCGGGCCAGGTCGATGGGGCCCTGCGGCGCCGGCTGGCGCTGGCCGCCTTCGCCCACACCGCCAGCTACGACGCCACCATCGCGGCCTGGATCGAGGGCCGCCTGGCTGATGCTGATGAGGCGTTGGCCATCGGGTGGACCGACCAGCCCCTGCGGCTGGAGCAACCCCTGCGCCAGGTGCTTCGCTACGGCGAGAACCCTCACCAGGGAGCCTTCTGGTTCGGAGAGGCCAACGCGGGCTGGGGGGCGGCTCGCCAGCTCCAGGGCAAGGAGCTCAGCTACAACAACCTGATCGACCTGGAAGCGGCCCTCACCACAGTGGCGGCGTTCGGTTACGGACCTGGGGCCGAGCTGGCCGCCGTGGTGATCAAGCACACCAACCCCTGCGGCGTCGCCCTCGGCGCCGACACCGCTGACGCGTTGCTGCGGGCCCTGGATGCGGACCGGGTCTCGGCTTTCGGGGGCATCGTCGCCCTCAACGGCGCGGTGGACCGGGCCGCCGCCGATCACCTGGCGGGGCTGTTTCTGGAATGTGTGGTGGCACCGTCCTTCTCGGAGGAGGCCCGCCAGCGTCTGGCGGCCAAAGCCAACCTGCGTCTGCTGGAGCTCGACCCCGTGGCCGTGGCAGAAGCCTCCGGGCGCCTGCAGCTGCGCAGCGTGCTGGGGGGCGTGCTGGCCCAGCAGGCGGATGATGGCCCCGCCGATCCCGCCGGCTGGCAGGTGGTCAGCGACCGCCAGCCCAGCGAGGAGGAGTGGCGGGACCTGCGCTTCGCCTGGCAGGTGGTGCGCCACGTGCGTTCCAACGCCATCCTGGTGGCCCAGGGCGGCCGCACCCTCGGCGTGGGTGCTGGCCAGATGAACCGGGTGGGCTCCGCCCGGCTGGCCCTGGAGGCCGCCGGCGATGCCGCCCGGGGGGCGGTCCTGGCCAGCGACGGCTTCTTCCCGTTCGATGACACCGTGCTGCTGGCGGCACGGCATGGCATCACCGCGGTGATTCAGCCAGGCGGCAGCAAGCGCGACCCGGATTCGATCGCTGCCTGCAAGGCCAACGACATGGTGATGGTGATCACCGGCCGTCGTCATTTTCTGCACTGAGGGCACCGGCAGTTGTAACTTCGTTGGACTCACAACCGGCCCTGGCCCGGTGGAGTTCCCACGCGTCATGTTCGCCGCCCTTCCCACGTCCCTCGCCTTCGGCCTCAACTTCGTCCATCCCCTGCTGATGTGGGTGCTGCTGGGCCTGGCGGCCTACGCGATGTTCCTGGGCATCAAGGCCAAGAAAACACGCACCGCCACGGCCGAGGACCGCAAGGAACTGATCAAGGGGCAGTTCGCCAAACGCCATTACCTCTTCGGCAGCCTGGTGCTGGCCGTGCTCGTGCTCGGCCTTGTCGGTGGCATGGCCGTCACCTACATCAACAACGGCAAGCTGTTCGTCGGTCCGCACCTGCTGGTGGGGCTGGCCATGGCCTCCCTGATCGCCCTGGCGGCGGCCCTCTCCCCCCTGATGCAGGCCGGAAACCTGATCGCCCGCAAGGTGCACGTGGGCCTCAACATGACCGTGATGACCCTGTTCCTCTGGCAGGCCGTCACCGGCATGCAGATCGTCAACAAGATCCTCACCGCCCCCGCCCACTGAGGTCCGCCCCCGGAGGGGAGGAGGTTCAGAACTGGGCCCGTCTCCGGGGCGGGCAGGGGATGCCGTGGCTGGCGTGGAAGTCTTCCTGGACCTTCCAGGTGAGACGCCGGGAAATCTGGCGCACGATCTGGCGCAGCAGGTGGTCGCCGCTGCTCTGGACCAGGTGGTCGGGGAGGATCGAGAGCATGCCGGGCAGCCGCAGCCAGACGGCCAGGTCGAGCTGCCAGCGCACCAGGGTGTGGAGCATCACTCCATCCACCTCCTCGCTGGACACCTCCGCACCGCTGGCCTCATCGAGCCGCAGGGACGCGGAGAACTCGACGTCATAGAGCCCGCGCAGGGCCTCATCCACCTCGGGCAGGGGCACGGTGACGATGCGGTAGACGCCGGCCGCCTGGGGGAGCAGCTCGAGGCCGATCGTCGGCTCGACCTCAAAGCCGAAGTTGCCGAACCGGCCCAGGGTGAGCACGTAACCCTGGCTGCCGATCGGTTCGACCGTCATCGGGGCGGCGCAGCGGCGGAACCAGCCTTCATGGCGATCGAGGTAGGCACCCACCACCGCGGCCGGGGCCCGCATCTCCATCAGATCGGCGAAGGCACTGGCGTAACGACGCACCGACGGGTCGGACCGCCCCCGCAGGGGTTCGCTCTGGTGGGCCCCTGGATCGCCGGGAGCCTGGTGCAGGGAGGAACCTGCCGCCATTGTGATCAGGGGCGTGCGGTGGGTCAGAGGGGAGCTGCTGGAAAGGACCTGGGTTGTGCTCTCCCCAGCGGCCATGGGGGAGGAAAACCTTTCATGAATGTAAAGCCACCCGGTCGGCCCCGGCTCCCGGCGGGGTCATCCCGGCTGGTGGCTCACGCCTCGCTGAGACCCACCAGGCGCTCGATCACGTCCTCCACGACCCGGTCGGGGGTGGAGGCGCCGGAGGTGATGCCCACCCGCACCGGCCCCTCCGGCAGGAAGGGCTCCAGGGTCTCCAGCTCACCGCCCAGGGGCTTGTGCTCGATGCGGTTGCCCGGTCCGATCCGCTCGGGGGTGTCGATGTGGAAGGAGCGGATGCCGCGGCTGACGGCGATCTCCTGCAGGTGGGTGGTGTTGGAGGAGTTGTAGCCGCCGATGACCACCATCAGGTCGAGGGGCTCGTCCACCAGGGCGAACATGGCGTCCTGGCGCTCCTGGGTGGCATCGCAGATGGTGTTGAAGGCGAGGAAGTGCTCGTCGAGTTCGGCCGGGCCGAAGCGCTGCAGCATGGTGCGCTCGAAAAGGCGGCCGATCTCCTCGGTCTCGCTCTTGAGCATGGTGGTCTGGTTGGCGACGCCCACCCGCACCAGGTCCCGGTCGGGATCGAAGCCGGGGGAGCAGGCGTTGGCGAAATGGGCCATGAAGGCCTGCCGATCCATGGACCCCTGGCCCCGCTCGAGGATGAAGTCGCTCACCATGCGGGCCTCGGCCAGATCAAGAACCACCAGGTAGGTGCCGGCGAAGGAACTCGTGGCCAGGGTCTCCTCGTGCTTCACCTTGCCGTGGATGATCGAGGTGAAGGCATGCTTTTTGTGCTTCTCGACGGTGTTCCACACCTTCGAGACCCAGGGGCAGGTGGTGTCGACGATGTGGCAGCCCCGCTCGTTGAGCAGCTGCATCTCCTGCACAGTGGCGCCGAAGGCGGGCAGGATCACCACGTCGCCGGTGCCCACGTCGGAGAAGTCCTTGACGTCGTCGTCGACCGGGATGAAGCGAACGTCCATCTGACGCAGATGGGCGTTGACGGAGGGGTTGTGGATGATCTCGTTGGTGATCCAGATCCGCTCGCTGGGGTAGTGGCGGCGGGTTTCGTAGGCCATCGCCACGGCCCGCTCCACGCCCCAGCAGAAGCCGAAGGCCTCGGCCAGGCGGATCTTCAGCCGGCCGCGCTGCAGCACGTGGCCGTTCTCCCGCAGGCTGGCGATCAGGTTGCTCTGGTAGGCCTGCTCGAGGCTGCCCGCGACTTCATCGCCCAGGCCGAAGCCACGGCGGTTGTAGCGATCCGAGTGGTGGAGAGAGCGCTTGAAGGCACGGGTGTCCACAGGCAGGTACCGGGTTGTGCCGACTCTATGGGGGTCGGCGCGGGGACGGGCGAAAAAAAACCGCGGCCGAAGCCGCGGTCGAAACCGGAATCGGGTCCGGGGCTCAGTTGGAGGTGGACACGAAGTCGGGGTAGGCCTCCATGCCGTGCTCGCCGATGTCGAGACCTTGGGCCTCCTCGTGCTCTGCCACCCGGAGGCCGCCGGAAATGGCACTGAGGACACTCCAGATGATCCAGGACATGACGATCGTGAAGACGGTGAAGACGAAGGATCCCAGGATCTGGATGCCGAGCTGGCTGAAGCCGCCGCCGAGCAGCAGACCTTTGTCGGCGTTGAACAGGCCCACGGCCAGGGTGCCCCAGATGCCGCCGATGCCGTGGACGGAGAAGGCGCCCACGGGATCGTCGATGCCGATCGAGTCGATGAAGCTGACGGCGTAGACGACGATGGCGCCACCGATGAAGCCCACAACCCAGGCGGCCCACATGGGGAAGCCGTCGCAGCCGGCGGTGATGCCCACCAGGCCCGCCAGGATGCCGTTGATGGTCATCGTGAGGTCGGGCTTGCCGGAGTGGATCTGGGAGAACAGGGTGCCGGCGATGCCGCCGCCGGCGGCGCCCAGGGTGGTGGTGACGGCCACGTAGGGAACGAGTTCGTTCATGGCCAGGACGGAACCGGGGTTGAAGCCGTACCAGCCCAGCCAGAGGATCAGGCAGCCGAGGGTGGCAATGGCCAGGTTGTGGCCGGGGATGGCCTGGGGCCTGCCTTCGAGGTACTTGCCGATGCGGGGGCCGAGGATCATGGCGCCCACCAGGCCGGCCCAGCCCCCGACGGTGTGGACCACGGTGGATCCGGCGAAGTCGATGAAGCCGAGTTTGTTGAGCCAGCCCTCACCGACGTTCCACTGCCAGGAACCGGCGATCGGGTAGACGACACCGACCAGGACCAGGGAGAAGATGACGAACTCGTTGAACTTGATGCGTTCGGCCACCAGGCCGGACACGATGGTGGCGGCGGTGCCGGCGAAGGCCACCTGGAAGAGGAAGTCGACGCTGGGGACGAGCTTGCCTTCGGTCACCATCTCAGGGGTGACGGTGGGGTCGAAGAACAGGCCGCCGAACTTGAACACGCCGGGGATCACCCAGTCGGCGTTGTACATGATCTTGTAGCCGATGAACCAGTAAGCCGTGGCCGCCAGGGCGAAGACGATCAGGTTCTTGGCCAGGATATTGACGGCGTTCTTCTGGCGGCAGAGGCCGGCCTCCACCATGGCGAACCCGGCGTTCATGAAGATCACCAGGAAGGCCGCGATGGACAGCCAGAGGTTGTTGATCAGGAAGGCGGGGGTGAGCTCGGGCAGTTCGGCCGCATGGGCCGAGAGGTTGAACACGCCCAGGATGAACAGGGCCAGAGGCACACAGGCGAACCAGGTCAGACCCGTGCGGGAGGACAGACCACGAACCTTGCGCATGAAAAGGGCCGGGGCCTCCAGCAGGCTGGCCTCGCTGAGACTTCTCGGCGGTCGAACCTTGTGCGGGTGACTTGAGTCGATCATGGAAGTGTGATGAAGAGATCGTTCAACTTCTGACGCCGGGGCTAGGCATCAAGAACGCCGAATATCCATGACAGGCACCCATTCGAATGTCTGATTCGCTACCCAATGAATCCGCGAACACCACGGCGCCAGGCGGGACTGCGGAGGGCGCCACCTTTAAGTGATGCAAAGACTTTGGCTGAATGTTCAGCCTGAACAGCGCTGAAGCGCTAGAAATGCATCAGGGAAGGCGCCCCAGCCTCCCCGTCTCCGCCTTCATCGCCATGGCCCGTTCCGCCCTCTGCTATCGCGGTCTCAGCTACGACCACGCCCACGACGAGCTCCCCTCCCCGGCTCCGATCGATCACGTCTACCGCGGCCACCACTTCAACGCGTCGCTGCGCCACCAGCCGTCCCCGGTGGATGCGGCACTCGACCTCATCTACCGCGGCAGCCACTACCACCATCACCAGGCCTGAGCGGCGAGGCCCAGCCAGCTCACCGACGCGGCATTGAAGCTGTAGCGGCAGGGGAGCACCTCCACCCCGGTCGCCGCAGCGGCCCGGAACAGCTCCCCGTAGCGGGGGTCGGCGCTGTCCCCCGGAGCGAAGCGCGTCACGTCGCCGCGGCTCAGGCAAGGCACCAGCACCGCCCGGGCCCCGGGCACCAGGGCCGCGAGCTCCACCAGGTGCTTCTGCCCCCGTTCGGTGACCGTGTCGGGGAACAGGGCCAGGTCGCCGTCGCTCCAGGTCGTGTTCTTCACCTCCACGTAAATCGGCCGGGGATCGGCGGCGCCGTCCTTCGGTGTCAGCAGCAGGTCGATCCGGCTGCGGCGCCCCTCGCCGTAGGGCACCTCGGCCCTGATGCTGCCGATGGGGCCCAGCCAGGGTTCCAGACAACCCGCCTCGATCGTGGCCCGCACCAGCCGGTTGGGCAGCGCCGTGTTGACGCCAACCCAGACCTGGCCGCCGCCATGGCCGGGCACCTCGGCCTGTTCCCAGGTCCAGGCGAGCTTGCGGCTGGGTGAGGGGTCGTGGCGCAGGCGCACCCGTCCGCCCGGCCGCAGCACCCCGGTCATCGGGCCGGTGTTGGGGCAGTGGGCCGTCACGGTGCGGCCATCGTCCAAGGCCACATCGGCCAGGAAGCGCTTGTAGCGCTTCAGCAGCACCCCTTCCACCAGCGGACCGGTGGGTAGCACGGGCACGGCGGTGGAGGCTGGGGCCATGGGGTCGGCTGCCCGAGGGGGGAGGGCCATACTGCCGTGCGTTCCGATGGGCAGTGCCCCGCCGCCATGGCCCGATCCCTGCGCCGGATTGCCCTGATCGTGGGGGTGGCCACGGCCCTCAGCAAGGTGGCCGGCCTGGTGCGGCAGCAGGTGATCGCCGCCGCCTTCGGCGTCGGGGCGGCCTACGACGCCTACAACTACGCCTACGTGCTGCCGGGCTTCCTGCTGATCCTGCTCGGCGGCATCAACGGGCCCTTCCACAGCGCCATGGTGAGCGTGCTGGCCCGGCGGCCGCGCCACGAGGGCGCCCACGTGCTGGCCAGCATCAACACCCTGGTGGGGGCGGGACTGATCGTCGTCACGGTGCTGCTGCTGCTGGCCGCCGACCCGCTCATCGATCTGGTGGGTCCCGGCCTGGATCCGGAGCGCCATGCCCTGGCCGTGCTCCAGCTGCGCTGGATGGCGCCGATGGCCCTGTTCGCCGGTCTCATCGGCCTCGGTTTTGGCGCCCTCAACGCCGCCGACGTGTTCTGGCTGCCTTCGGTGAGCCCGCTGCTCTCCAGCGTCGCCGTCATCGGCGGCATCGGTCTGCTCTGGTGGCAGCTGGGCAGCAGCATCACCCTGCCCGCCACGGCGGTGATCGGCGGGGTGGTGCTGGCCGCCAGCACCACGCTGGGGGCGATCCTGCAGTGGCTGATCCAGCTGCCGGCCCTGGCCAAGGAGGGCCTCAACAGGCTGCAACTGGTCTGGGACTGGCGCGATCCCGGCGTGCGGGAGGTGCTGCAGGTGATGGGTCCGGCCACCCTCTCCTCGGGGATGCTGCAGATCAACGTGTTCGTGTCGCTGTTCTTCGCCTCGGGCATGCCGGCGGCGGCGGCGGGCCTGGGCTACGCCAACCTGCTGGTGCAGACGCCCCTGGGCCTGCTCTCCAATGTGCTGCTGGTGCCGCTGCTGCCGGTGTACGCCCGGCTGACGGCACCGGAGGACCGGCCCGAGCTGATCGGCCGCATCCGCCAGGGCCTGATGCTCTCCAACGCCACGATGCTGCCCCTTGGGGCGTTGATGGTGGCCCTGGCCGTGCCGATCGTGGCCCTGATCTACCAGCGTGGCGCCTTCGATCGCAGCGCCGCCGACCTGGTGGGCCAGCTGCTGATGGCCTACGGGATCGGCATGCCGGCCTACCTGGGCCGGGACGTCCTGGTGCGGGTGTTCTACGCCCTCGGCGACGGCAACACCCCCTTCCGTTGGTCGTTGGCCGGGATCGGGCTCAACGCCGTCTTCTGCTGGGCGTTCACCGGCGGTCCCACCCCGGGCTGGGGTCTCCAGCTGCCGATGCTCAATGCCGGGGCCGCCGGCCTGGTGCTGGCCACCGTCGCGGTGAACCTGATCACCTGCGCCGGGCTGCTGCTGGCCCTGAGCCACCGGCTGGGGGGCCTGCCCCTGCGGCTCTGGGCCGCTGACAGCGGCAAGCTGCTGCTGGCGGCCGTGGCCGGCGGTGCCGCCTGCTGGTGGCTTTCGCTGGCCGTGGCCTGGCCCCCGGGTCTGGGTGGTCTGTTGCTGCAGAACGTGCTCTGCAGCGGCCTGGCGGTGGGGCTCTACGGACTGCTGACAAGCCTGGCCGGCGTGCCGGAGGCCCGCCAGCTGCTGCAGATGGCGCGCCGCCGTTCCTGAGCGCTCTAGGACAGCCGCACCTGGCGCTCCTCGCGGACCTGCACCGGAATCTCCAGGTGGGAGCGGCCGATCATCTGGGGGCCGTCGATCGAGAAGATCCGGGCTTCGATGCCGAAATCGCGGAAGGCGGTCTCCAGTTCCTGGATCAGGACCTTCTCCACCTGGGCCTCCGCATCGACCACCTTGCCGATCAGACGACCCCCGAGCCTGCCGATGCGCTGGCGCACCACGTCGCGGGCATTGGTGACTTCGATGACCAGCACGACCCGCCTGCGTGGGGCGTCACCCTATCGGTAGAGGGGGCTTCTGGCTGCGCGTGTCAGCAAAAGGGTTGCAGCACGTCTTCGAGATCCCGCAGCTGGCCGGCGGGCACCAGCCGCGCCAGGGGCAGCCGCGTGCCGCCGCCGCCGATCGGCACCTGCACCGCCTCCAGGGCCTGGCGGGCACAGACTTCGGCACCCTGGTC
The DNA here is from genome assembly GCA_943372935.1 of Synechococcus sp. UW140. Lineage (GTDB taxonomy): Bacteria > Cyanobacteriota > Cyanobacteriia > PCC-6307 > Cyanobiaceae > Cyanobium. The sequence goes on along the minus strand of CALSAP010000025.1, from coordinate 24,246 downwards.
GAGCCGGGCGGCGCACTCGATCGCCAGGGTCTGGGCCAGGCCCGCATCCCCCAGGTACAGATGCCAGCCGGCCACCTGCACGTAGAGCCGATCGGCGATCGAGCGGCTCAGTTCCTCGAGATCAGCGGCGGCAAGCGTCATGGCTGGGGCTGGGGGCGTTGCACCACCACCACGGTGCCATGGACCAGCAGCAGCCCGGCCCAGCCGAGCGTGAGCCAGTTCAGGTGCGACCAGGGGTGGCGCATCCCCTGGACGAACCAGAGGCCGCTGTTCACGGCGGCGAACAGGGCGGCATGGAGGGTGAGGTTCACGACCCGCGCGAAGTGCCGATAGGTGGGATCGTCGGGATCGGCGGGGCCGTACCAGCGGATCGGCATGGCGGAAGGTCTGGGCTCTGCTGCGGACCCTATCGGGGCGGGGGTGGCAAGGGCGTTGTTGACGGATCGGCACCCCGTGGGGTGAGAATGACCTGGCAGGCGCTTGTAGCTCAGCGGATTAGAGCATCTGACTACGGATCAGAGGGTCGGGAGTTCGAATCTCTCCAGGCGCGTTCTGTCACTCACCGCCCCTCGGGGCGGTTTTTTTTGGCCATCGGGGAGGCTCCCGCGACCGGGGCCCAGCCAGTTCAGCGCCGTTTGCCTACGATCGGTTTCAACTTGAGTAGCTCCATGGCGGACCGAATGGATCACGGCCCTGCTTCCACCTCCTCCAGCGTGGCTGCCATCGACAGCTCCCTGGCCAGTGGTGATCCGGCCATCGCCGCCCTGATCGAGAAGGAGCTGCGGCGCCAGCAGACCCACCTGGAGCTGATTGCCAGCGAGAACTTCGCCTCCCGGGCCGTGATGGAGGCCCAGGGCTCGGTGCTCACCAACAAGTACGCCGAAGGTCTGCCCCACAAGCGCTACTACGGCGGTTGCGAGCACGTCGACATCATCGAGGAGCTGGCCATCGCGCGGGCCAAGCAGCTGTTCGGTGCCGCCTGGGCCAACGTCCAACCCCACAGCGGCGCCCAGGCCAACTTCGCCGTCTTCCTGGCCCTGCTGGAGCCCGGCGACACGATCCTGGGGATGGACCTCTCCCACGGCGGCCACCTCACCCACGGCTCGCCGGTGAACGTGTCGGGCAAGTGGTTCAAGGCGGTCCACTACGGCGTCGACCCCGAGACCCACCAGCTCAACTTCGACACCATCCGCCAGCTGGCCCTGGAACACCGGCCGAAGCTGATCATCTGCGGCTACTCCGCCTACCCCCGCACGATCGATTTCGCCGCCTTCCGCACCATCGCCGATGAGGTGGGCGCCTACCTGTTGGCCGACATGGCCCACATCGCCGGCCTGGTGGCCTCCGGGGTGCATCCCAGCCCCGTTCCCCACTGCCATGTGGTCACCACCACCACCCACAAGACCCTGCGGGGCCCCCGGGGCGGCCTGATCCTCTGCAACGACGCCGACTTCGGCCGCCAGTTCGACAAGGCCGTCTTCCCCGGCTCCCAGGGCGGCCCCCTGGAGCACGTGATCGCGGCCAAGGCCGTGGCCTTCGGTGAGGCGCTGCAGCCGAGCTTCCGCAGCTACAGCCAGCAGGTGGTGCGCAATGCCCAGGCCCTGGCCGAGCGGATCCAGGAGCGGGGCATCGCGGTGGTCTCCGGCGGCACCGACAACCACCTGGTGCTGCTCGACCTGCGCTCCATCGGCCTCACCGGCAAGCTGGCCGACCGCCTGGTGAGCGACGTCAACATCACCGCCAACAAGAACACGGTGCCCTTCGATCCGGAGTCTCCCTTCGTGACCAGTGGTCTGCGTCTGGGCAGCGCGGCGCTCACCACCCGCGGTTTCGATGCCGAGGCCTTCCGCGAGGTGGCCGATGTCATCGCCGATCGCCTGCTGCTCCAGGACGATGCCGCCGTCGAACTGCGTTGCCGGGAACGGGTGGCCTCCCTCTGCGGGCGCTTCCCCCTCTATGGGCGGCAACGTGAGCTCCAGCACGCCTGACGGCCCCGTTCACCCGTAACGTGTCGCCTACAGGACCGAACCCTTCCGGCCCGCCGTTGTGACCCTCGCCTACAGCCCCAACGCGGCGGCCTTACTCACAGCCGCCGCTGCGGCCCTGCTCACGGCGTTGATCGTGCCGGTGATCCGAAGGCTCGGTCTGCGCTGGGGGCTGGTCGATCCGCCCGATGACCGGAAGCAGCACACCCTGCCCATGGTGCGGCTTGGTGGCGTGGGAATCGTGGCTGGCTTCAGCCTTTCGCTGGCCTGCACCTGGGCCTTCGGCGGCTTCGCCGAGCTCACTCCCGACAAGGACCAGTTGATCTGGACCACCCTCGCCGGGGCGCTCTGCTACTTCATCATCGGCCTGGCCGATGATCTGTTCGCCCTGCCTCCCCTGCCGCGCCTGGCCGGCCAGGTGCTGGTGGCCGCGGCGGTGTGGAACCAGGGGGTGCGCATCGGCAGCATCGACCTGCCCTTCGGTCTGGGGCATTCCGTCGCCGGGCTGCCGCTGCCGGAGGGGCTGAGCCTGCTGGCCACGGTGGTCTGGCTGGTGGGGATCACCAATGCGATCAACTGGCTTGATGGCCTCGACGGCCTGGCGGCGGGGGTGAGCGGCATCGCCGCCGTGGGGCTGCTCTCGGTGAGCTTCAGCCTCAGCCAGCCCGCCGCCGGCCTGCTGGCGGCGGCCCTGGCCGGCAGCTGCCTGGGCTTCCTGCGCCACAACTTCAACCCGGCCCGCATCTTCATGGGCGACGGGGGCTCCTACTTCCTCGGCTTCGCCCTGGCGGCGATCAGCATCGTCGGTCCGGCCAAGCGCCTCACCAGCGTCAGCCTGCTGCTGCCCCTGATGATCCTGTCCCTGCCGCTGGCTGACATGTCGGCGGTGATCATGGGCCGCCTCCGGGCCGGACGCTCGCCCTTCTATCCCGATCGCCGCCACCTGCATCACCGCCTGCTGCGGGCCGGCTTCAGCCACCGCCGCACCGTGGTGCTGATCTACGCCTTCACCCAGTGGCTGGCCTCCATCGCCCTGGTGCTGGCCAATGCCGAGATGCGCTTCCTCTGGCTGGCGCTGGCCACGGCGGTGCTGATCGCCGTGCTGGTGGTCTGCCGCCGCCAGATGCAGGAGGAGGCCAAGTGAGCGGCCCCCCCGGCGCCGCCGGGGTCGAGGTGCTCTGCATCGGCACCGAGCTGCTGCTGGGCAACATCGTCAATGGCAATGCCCGCTGGCTGGCCGAACAGCTGGCCTCCCTCGGGGTGGTGCACCACCGCCAGCAGGTGGTGGGCGACAACCGGGAGCGGCTGATCGAGGCGGTGCGGCAGGCCTCGGGCCGCTGCCGGGTGCTGGTCACCACCGGTGGCCTGGGGCCCACCCCCGACGATCTCACCACCGAGGCGATCGCGGCGGCCTTCGGCGCCGACCTGGTGGAGCACGGCGAGATCTGGGCGGCGATCCAGGCCCGGATCACGGCCCGGGGCCGGACCGTCGCCCCCTCCAACCGCAAGCAGGCCCTGCTCCCGCGCGGTGCCACCGTGCTTCCCAACCCCACCGGCACCGCGCCCGGGATGATCTGGACCCCGGTGAGCGGTTTCACCGTGCTCACCTTCCCGGGGGTGCCCAGCGAACTGCGGGCCATGTGGGACGCCACTGCGGCCCCCTGGCTGCGCGAGGCCGGCCTGGCCGGTGGGGTGTTCGCCAGCCGCATGCTGCGTTTCTGGGGCGTGGCCGAATCGGACCTGGCGGAGCGGGTGCAGGACCTGCTGGCGCTGGAGAACCCCACCGTGGCGCCCTACGCCGGTGCGGGGGAGGTGAAGCTGCGCATCACGGCCAGGGCGGCCGATGGGGCCGCCGCCGCCGCCCTGCTGGCCCCGGTGGAGGCGGAACTGCGCCGCCGAACCGGTGCCAGCTGTTTCGGCGCCGATGGCGACAGCCTGGCCTCGGTGGTGCTGGCGCAGCTGCGCCGCCGCGGCGAGACCCTGGCGGTGGCGGAGTCATGCACCGGTGGCGGCCTCGGTGCGGCCCTGGTGGCGGTGCCGGCGGCATCGGAGGTGTTTCTCGGTGGGGTGATCGCCTACGCCAACGCCGTGAAGCAGGACCTGCTGGGAGTGCCGGCCGAACTTCTTGACGCCCATGGAGCGGTGAGCGACCCGGTGGCCGAGGCGATGGCGGCAGGGGCGAGGCACCTGACGGGAGCAACCTGGGCCATCGCGGTGACGGGCATCGCCGGGCCGGGGGGGGGCAGCACCGAGAAGCCCGTGGGGCTGGTGCACATCGCCGTCGCCGGCCCCGACGGCTGCCGCAGCGAGCCGGTGCGCTTCGGCAGTGGCCGTGATCGCACCTGGATCCAGGCGCTGACGGTGGGAGAAAGCCTTAACCGTCTGCGGTTACGGCTGGACATTGCGGCCATCTGATCGGGGCCCATCGGAACATCTGCAGCCCCGGCCGCCATCGATCACGAATCCTGTGGCATGGGCTTTTCCCCCCTGCCTGCCACTTTTCCCCCGAAAGACCGGGGCTTTTCCACAGGCTGTCGGGGCCGGGGGGAGCAGCCGTAGGGCTGCTCGGGTCTTGTTGCGGGAAAGGCCTTCCCCCCTTGACCACACGCATCCCCACAGGCAGGTCCGACCGCCACCTCCGACCGGTGGCCGGGAAACCGCCCCCCGCCTGATTCTCAGCGGCGGTCCCTTGGGACCGGGCCGGTGGGGCCCGCTTTGACGCGGGGGGGAGCCCCATGGCCTGATGGGGGGGACCGACGACCAGCGCCGCATGAGCCAGACCCCCGACCACGCTCCCCGAACCGTGAGCATCGAGAACCAGATGCCGGAGGACCTCTTCGACGCCATGCGGGAGTTCATCCGGGTCCACCCCCAGTGGGATCAGTACCGGCTGATGCAGGCCGCCCTGGCCGGTTTTCTGTTCCAGCACGCCAGCCATGACCGGGCCGTGGCCCGCCACTACCTCGATGGGCTGTTCCGGCGGGAGCCAACCCCGGCGGAACAGACGCCTTCTAGGGTGGTTTCAGACCGTCTCGATCCTTCCTCTTGAGCGCCCGCACCCTCTACGACAAGGTCTGGGAGTTGCACCGGGTCGCTGACCTGCCGGGCGGAGCCACCCAGCTGTTCATCGGGCTGCACCTGATCCATGAGGTCACCAGCCCCCAGGCCTTCGCCGCCCTGGACGACCTGGGCCTGACCGTGCGCCATCCCGAGCGTACGGTGGCCACGGTGGACCACATCGTGCCCACCACCTCCCAGGCCCGCCCGTTCGCCGACCCCCTGGCTGAGGCGATGCTGGCCACCCTGGAGGGCAACTGTGCCCGCCACGGCATCACCCTGCATGGCCTGGGCAGTGGCCGCCAGGGGATCGTTCATGTGATCGCTCCGGAGCTGGGGCTCACCCAGCCCGGCATGACGGTGGCCTGCGGCGATTCCCACACCTCCACCCACGGCGCCTTCGGTGCCATCGCCTTCGGCATCGGCACCAGCCAGGTGCGCGACGTGCTCGCCAGCCAGAGCCTGGCGATGGGCAAGCTCAAGGTGCGTCGGATCCGGGTGGACGGGGCCCTGCAGAGCGGCGTCTACGCCAAGGACCTGGTGCTGCACGTGATCCGGACCCTGGGGGTGAAGGGGGGCGTCGGCTATGCCTATGAGTTCGCCGGACCGGCGATCGAGGCCCTCTCCATGGAGGAGCGGATGACGCTCTGCAACATGGCCATCGAGGGCGGCGCCCGCTGCGGCTACGTCAACCCGGATGCCGTCACCTTCGCCTACCTGAAGGGGCGGCCCCACGCCCCCGCCGGCGACGCCTGGGAGCGGGCCGTGGCCTGGTGGAGCTCCCTCGCCTCCGGTCCCGACGCCGTCTTCGACGACGAGGTGGTGTTCGATGCCGCAACGATCGCCCCCACCGTCACCTGGGGCATCACGCCGGGTCAGGCCATCGGCGTCGACGAAACCGTCCCCACCCTCGAGCAGACCGAGAGCGACGAGCGGCCGATCGCCGAGGAGGCTTACCGCTACATGGATCTGCGTCCTGGTGCGCCGATCGAGGGGTTGCCGGTGGATGTCTGCTTCATCGGCAGCTGCACCAACGGCCGCCTCAGCGATCTGCGGGCCGCCGCCGCCGTCGCCCGTGGCCGTCAGGTGGCCTCCGGCATCAAAGCCTTCGTGGTGCCGGGCAGTGAGCAGGTGGCGGCCGAGGCCGAGGCCGAGGGCCTCGATGCGGTGTTCCGCGCCGCCGGCTTCGAGTGGCGCGAACCGGGCTGCTCGATGTGCCTGGCCATGAACCCCGACCGCCTCGAGGGGCGTCAGATCAGCGCCAGTTCCAGCAACCGCAACTTCAAGGGGCGCCAGGGGTCGGCCACCGGGCGCACCCTGCTGATGAGCCCCGCCATGGTGGCGGCGGCGGCGGTGAGCGGCCATGTGGCCGACGTGCGCCGCCTGGTCGCCGCCCCGACGACCCCTGAGCCCGCCAGCACCCGAGCATGAGCGCCACCCCTTTCCCGGCCGGACCGATTCAGCGCTGCGCAGGCCGCGCCGTGGTCGTGCCCGGCGACGACATCGACACCGACCGGATCATCCCGGCCCGCTACCTGAAGTGCGTCACCTTCGACGGGCTGGCGGAGGGTGTCTTCGCCGATGACCGCAGCGAGCGGGCCGGCGATCACCCCTTCGACCGGGCCGAGAACCAGGGCGCAGCGATCCTCGTGGTCAACCGCAATTTCGGCTGCGGCTCCAGCCGCGAGCACGCCCCCCAGGCGCTGATGCGCTGGGGCCTGCGGGCGGTGATCGGCGAAAGCTTCGCCGAGATCTTCTTCGGCAACTGCCTGGCCCTGGGGATCCCCTGTCTCAGCGCCGACCACGATGCCGTGCTGGCCCTGCAGTCCGCCATTGCCGCCCATCCCGGCGCCGTTCTCCAGCTCGATCTGGAGCCACCCAGGGTGACGCTCGAGGCCGGCAGCGAGGTTCTGGAATGGCCGCTGAGCCTGCCGGCCGGCCCTCGCCGCATGCTGGTGAGCGGCGAATGGAACGGCACCGCCCAACTGGTGGCCCATGACGGCGAGCTGCGGGCCGCCGCCAGCCGGCTTCCCTACCTGAACGACTTCGCGGCGGCCTAGAAGGGCCGTTGCAGGGCCCCCTGGGTGGGGTGGTAGGGGATGAAGGGGGTGCCGGGTCCCTGGAAGTTGAAGTCGTTGAGGCGCACCCGGATGCCGCCCAGGCCGTCGTAGGGGCTGTAGTAGACGCCGATTTCGTAGGAGCGCCGCTGCCAGCGCAGCTCCACATAAGAGCCGGTGACATCGCCGTAGAAGCCCGAATTGGGATCCACGTTGAAGCCGATGCCGCCGCTGAAGATCAGTGGACCCACCAGCTGTTGGGACAGGCCGATGCCGATCGTGCCAAGGTCGACGGCGCGGTCGAAGTTGAGTGGGCTCTGGCCCTGGCGCAGGGTGATGCCGCCGGTGACTGTCAACTGGGTGTAGTCAAGGAAGGGCTTCTCGAAGCGGCCCAGGGTGAGGGTGGGACCACCGGAGAGGCCGACCGTGTTCTGGTTGGTGCCGTCGCTGAAGTACGCGGCCACGCCGAGCAGGTTGGCGTTGAAGCGCAGGCCCGGAACGATTGGCACCGGTGAATTGGCCAGGGAGATCACGGGCGGACTGGTGGTGGGCTTGCCGGTCCAGATCGGGTAGGAGACGTTGAAGGAGCCGATGGCGTTGGCGCGCCACAACTGCAGCAGATCGGTGCTGTTGGTCTGGACGGCCTGGAAGTTGCCCACCCCCATGCGCCAGTAGTAGCTCCGGCTCAACTCGCCCCAGCTGGGCAGACTGCCCTGCTGCTCCAGCGAAACGCCGTAGGCGGAGTAGACGTCCTGCTCGCCGAGGGAGCCGTTCCAGGTGCGGAAGCGGTAGGCACCGAAGAGGCGGAACGTGCTGAGGCCCAGCAAGGGCATGTTGAACACCCGGGCCAGGTCGCCGAAGCTGCGGGTGCCGTTGGCGATGTTGTCGGGGTTGAGGGTGGAGAGGCTGAGGCGGGCATCAGCGTTGAAGCCCAGCAGGGGCCCGGTGAGACGGGCATCCAGACCGAGGTAGTCGCCGCTTTTGGCGGGTTGCTCGACGATGTTGGTGGAGCCCGCCTGTGCTCCGGGCAGCGGATAGGCGTCGGTGTTGCCGGTGTAAAGGCGCTGGACCATCACCTGCGGTTGCAGGTTGAGGAGGCCCTTTTCTCCGATCTTGATCGGCACGTTGTAGCCAAGGAAAAAGCCGTCCCGGTCTTCGCGGTCGTTGCCGAGCACCAGCGGATTGCTCACCTCCTCTTGCTTCTGGATGCGGCGCTCTCGGGTGACCCGGATCGGCAGGCGATCTTCCAGCCGCAGGGTGTTGCGGCGCGCTTTGACCAGGGTGTCGCCATTGGGCAGCAAGGTGATGACGACCTTCTCCGAATCCATCCACGACTGCGCCGGCGTGAACGGGTCGTTGGTGAAGCCCACCCGGTCGCCCGAAAGGGTGTTGGGGGTGAACTTGAGGCGCCGGGCCTGGATGCGCCAGCGGCTCACGGTGCCCTTGATCAGTTCCTGGTTGCCCGAGGTGGTCTGGTCCTTGAGCTGCTCGGGCCGGGTGGTGCCGAAATCGTTGGCCGTGTCCGGCGTGGTGAATTCCCGCGGGAAGCCGAAGCGCCGCTCGGCCTTGAGGCTGCGCTCGAAGGTGACGTTCTCGACCCGCTGGGGAATCCTGGCGATGGCCTCGCGGCGCAGCCGTTCCTGATGCCGGGCGTTGCGCCACACGCCCCCCTTGTCCTCAACCTGTTGGACCGGGGGCTTCGGGGCCGGCTGGCCGCTGGTGCCGCTCCAACCGGGGCCCATCGTCACCTGCTCAAGCTGCTGGGCAAGCCCATCGGGCTGTTCGCTGGCCAGAGGTGGGGCCCCCGGGCAGCCCTGGGCGGGCGGCATCGGCATCGGCTGGCTGGCGATCTTATCGGTGCCGAAGCGGTAGCGCAGACCCAGGAGGTAGGCGTTGCTGCCTTCGCTGACGCCACTGAAGGTGCCGTAGGCCCCCGAGCGGTGGTGGATGCGGCCCACGGCTGACCAGCGCGGGGTGACCAGGGCCTCCACCTCGAAGGCCAGGTAGTTGAGCAGGCGCGCCGAGTTCTGGCGGAAGGTCTGCTCGTAGTTGCTCTTGGCCGTGGTGACGCTGAGGCCCTCCACGAAGAAGACGTTGAGCCAGGGCCGCAGCCACAGGCGCAGACCGATCCCACCGGTGACCTCACCGAAGTTCTGGGCGGGGGTGTCGGCGAAGGGGATCAGCTGGTTGAAGCCGCCCCCCGGCTGGGCGTTGGCCCGGTGCCCCAGCAGGTTGGCATCGAACTCCAGCGACAGCGGACCTGCCTGAAACAGGCGGCGCAGCATCCCGACCCCCCCCAGATATTCGGGCCGAAAGCGGCCGCTGAAGGTGAAGGTGTCGCCGAATTCACCGGCATACATCTGGCCGGCCCAGGTGGTGACGGCCCAGGGGTAGGGCTGCCACTGGGGAACGGCCGGGTAGGACGGCGTGCAGCTGATTGGCTCCGGCGGCGGCAGGGGCGTGGACGCGGCCTGCTCGAGGTTGAAGTCTTCCTTGGTGCTGTCCAGATCAATGACGCCGTAGACGTCGTCGATTTCCCCCACCCCCTCCAGCAGGGCGTAGCGCAAGCGGCTGCCCTGCAGATACTGCTGGCCGCGCTGGAAGCGCACGTTGCCCACCGCCAGGAGGGTGCGGGTGCTGGCCTCGAACTCCAGCCGGTCGGCCAGCAGGCGTCCACCGGCAAGGCGGGCCATGACGCTGCCCGTGGCCACGAAACGCTGCAGTTGGCTGTCGTAGCCCTGCTGATTGGCGGTCAGCTCCAGTTCCAGGGGTACGGCGTCGCTGGCGGTGGCCGGGTCGACGTCCGGCGCCGACGTGGCCTTGGGTGCTGGGCTGGGGGCTGCTGGTTTGGCTGGGGGATCGACCCCGGCTCGCGGTTCAGGTTGCGGCTGGCTTTGCGGTTCGCTCTGCGGCTCGTCGTCGAAGGGATTGGCCGTGGTGGGTGCGGCCGTCGCTGGCGTGATCTGTGCCAGGGCGGCCTGGAGCCTGGAGGGTGAGTCCGGCCGTGCCTGGGCCGGGGCGGCCATCATCGCCAGCACACCACAGAGGCCCAGCCACATGCCCATCCCAGGGGTCAGGCCTTCAGGGGCCTGGCGACGTCCCGTGCGGGGATGGAGCACCACAGGTAGCGGATGGTCGGCGAGGACGCGGCCGATCCTGCCATGGGAGTTCGGGGCCTACTCCCGCAGCGGTCCGGTTGTCGGGACGGGTGGCGGGTGGCGCCGCCGCGAAAGGGATCAGTCCTCCAGGTCCTTGCGGCTGGGGGAGCGGGTGGGATCGCTGGCCAGGAAGCCGAAGACGAAGATCCCGATGAAGAAGAAGACGACGGAGTAAACCGAGATCTTGAGAGCGAGCATGGTCTGTCCGGCGGGTGACAGGGAGTGACGGGCGCCGGTACGGGTCTCGATGACCCCTCGGCAGCCGCATCATCTTATGGGTGGTGGTTGGCCATCCAGCCTGTCCGATGCCGTTTGGCAGGGGCAACCGGCTCCGATTGAAACGTTTCGGTCACGTTCCCCATGCCCCGGCCCCTGGATCTCCAACCGCTCTGGCAGGGCCCGCAGGCCAGTGGCGGCAGCGGTCCTGCCCTGGGGGAGGCGTGGGGACGCACCCACCGACCCGACTGGGCGGCCCGGGGCCTGATCATCTGGCCGCGGGGCGGCCAGTGGCGTCAGCTGCAGCTGCGCTGCTGCTGCCCGGAGCCCTGGCGGCCTCTGGCGGCGGGCGCCCGGGCCCGGCTGGTGTTGCGCTGGTGGGCCGACCGGGCCGAGCTGTGGGTCGATGGGCAGCGGGTCCACAGCGGCGATCTGTTCGACACTGCCTGCCGCTGGCCCCTGCCCGAACGCTGGTGGCAGGGGGAGGCCCTGGAACTGGAGCTGCGGCTGCGCAGCCCGCTCCATGACGACGGCGCCCTGATGACCAGCCGGATCGAGCTCGAGCCGCTCGATCCCGCCGATCCCCAGGGCCTGCTGGCGGCCACCGCCGCCGAGCTGGTCACGCTGCGCCGCGCCCATGGCCATGGGGAGGCCCCCGGGGAAGGGCGACTGCAGGTGCTGGGCCACGCCCACCTCGACCTGGCCTGGCTGTGGCCGGTGGCCGACACCTGGCAGGCGGCGGAGCGCACCTTCGCCTCGGCCCTCGACCTGATGGAGCGTTTCGGCTCACTCCACTTCGGCCATTCCACGCCGGCCCTCTACGCCTGGCTGGAGCGGCACCGGCCGGCCCTGTTCGAGCGTGTCCGCCACGCCATGCGGGCGGGCCGTTTCGAACCCCTCAATGGTCCGTGGGTGGAGAGCGACTGCGTGCTGCTCTCCACCGCCTCGCTGTTGCGCCAGTTCCAGGAGGGCCAGGCCTACAGCCTGCGCACCTTCCCGGAGTGGAGCCACCGGCTCGCCTGGCTGCCGGACAGCTTCGGCTTCGCGGCCGGTCTGCCGGCGCTGGCGGCCGCCACCGGCGTGCGCTGGTTCTGCACCCACAAGCTGGCCTGGAACTCCACCAACCCCTTCCCCCACCGGCTGTTCCGCTGGCGCAGCCGCTGCGGCGCCGAGGTGCTGGCCCTGATGACGGCGCCGATCGGCACCGACGGCGACCCGGTGGCGATGGAGCGCTACCGGTTGCAGTGGCAGCGGGCCAGCGGCTGGGCCGACGCCCTCTGGCTGCCTGGGGTCGGCGACCACGGCGGCGGCCCGACCGCCGAGATGCTGGAGCAGCTGGCGCTCTGGCAGGGCCAGCCCGTGGCCGCCGGCCAGCGCCACGGCAGCCTGCGGGCCTACCTGGAGCCGCTGGAGTCCCTGGCGGGCCAGCTGCCGGTGTGGCGCGACGAGCTCTACCTGGAGCTGCACCGGGGCTGCGCCACCAGCCGCCCGGACCAGAAGCGCCACAACCGGACCCTGGAGCGATTGCTGCGGGAGGCGGATCTGGCCGCGGCGCTGTTCGCTCAGCCGGCCGAGGCCGGTGATGACGACTGGCGCAGCCTGCTGTTCCAGCAGTTCCACGACATCCTGCCGGGCACCTCGATCCCGGAGGTGTTCGAGCAGGCCGAACCCCAGTGGCGAGCCGCCCGCCGCCGGGCCGCCCGCCGCCGCGACCGGGCCCTGCGCCGGGGCCTGGCGGCCGGGGCGACAAGTGGCGGGCCGGCCGGGGCTGCGGCGACCGCCGCTGAGTCCTGGTGCGTGGTGCAGCTTCAGCCGCTGCCGGCCCAGCCCCGCACCCTGCGGCTGCCGGCCGGCGACTGGTGGCTGGCAGGGGAGCAGGGCGACCGGCGCTTGATCGGGCAGCCGGCTCCCGGCGGCGGCCAGTGGCTGCAGATCCCCGGCCTCGATGGGGTGGGGGTGCAACAGCTGCGGCGCCAGGGCAGTGGCGCGAAGGCCTGGCCCGTGGAGGCGGCGGTGCGGCTGGAGCGGGCCGAGGGCGGCGGGCCGGAACGCTGGCACCTGGGCAACGGTCTGGTGTCGGCGCTGATCGGCCCGGCGGGGGTGGAGCAGGTGTTTGATGGGGCCGGCACGCCCCAGCTGGCGGGGCCGCTGGCCTGGTGCCGCTGGTGTGACCGGGGCGAGTTCTGGGATGCCTGGGACCTGGCCGCCGACTACCGCCAGCACCCGCTGGAGTGGCGCTGGCAGGGGGCGCCGCAATGGCGGGAGACGGGGCCTCTTTGCGGCCGCTTTGTCTGGCGCGGCCGCTGCGGCGAGAGTCCCGTGCGTCTGGATGGCCGCCTGCTGGCGGGCAGCCCCTGGCTGGAGCTGGTGCTGAGCACCCAGTGGCAGCAGCGCCATGAGCTGCTGCGGCTGGAGATTCCCCTGGTCGCGCCGGCCTGCCGCTGGGCGGCCGACACCTCCGGCGGGGTGATCGAGCGGCCGGCCACGGCCCGCACGGCCCGGGAGCGGGCCCGCTGGGAGGTGAGCGCCATCAGCTGGCTGGCCTCGGTGGGGCCGGGCCGCGGCGCTGGCCTGGCGGTGCTGCTGGACGGCCCCCAGGGGGTGTCGGCGACGGCCGAGCGCCTGGGGGTGTCGCTGCTGCGGGGGCCCACCTGGCCCGATCCCGGCGCCGACAACGGCTGGCAGCGGCAGCGGCTGGCGCTGCTGCCCTGCCCCGGCGGATGGCGGGCGGCCGCTGCGCCCCAGCAGGCCACCCGGCTACGGGAACCGCTCTGGTGCCGGCCGGTGGCGACGGCGGGGGGCTCAGCCGTGGCGGCCGATACGCTCTTGCCTGCACTCGGCGACGATCTGCAGCTGGTGGCCCTGCGGCCGCTGCCGGCGACAGATGCCCAGGGAGGGGCTGGGCAGGCGCTGCTCAGCGTCCAGAACCTCGGGCCCTGCCGGCGACGCCTCTCGATCAGTCCCGACTGGACCGTGTTGGAGCGCTGCGACGGCCTGGGCCACAGGTTGGCGGACGGGGGTGGGGTTGGCGGCGATCCGCTGCAGCTGAGCCCCTGGCAACTGGGTCACTGGAGGCTGCAGAAGGCCGTGGCGGCTCAGTCGTCGTGATCGTCGAAGGGATCGGTGAGGCCCTTGGACGGAGGGCCGAAGGCGGTGTACACGCCAAAGCCGGTGAGGGCCAGGAGCACGGCGAGCACCGCGAGGGCCACGGAGAGGGCAGGGGAGGTGCTGGCGGCGGGATCCATGGGGGGACTCTCAGGCGGGGCAGGGGACGCGGGACTTCCGTCACAACTCTCGACAGCCCATCTCGGTGTGGCCGGCGAGACCCTTACAGTAAGCACCGCGATCCCGTGCCCGAGAGGTCCGAGCTGCCATGGCCCAACGCACCCGTCTGGGAAACCTGCTGCGCCCCCTGAATTCCGAGTACGGAAAGGTGGTGCCCGGCTGGGGGACCACCCCTGTGATGGGCGTGTTCATGCTGCTCTTCCTGGTGTTCCTGCTGGTGATCCTGCAGCTGTACAACAAGTCCCTCCTGCTCGAGGGCATCAACGTCAACTGGAACGGCGTCGGCTGATTCCTCTCGCCCCCTGTCCATGAACATCTTCGGCATCGGTCTGCCCGAGATGGCGGTCATCGCCGCCATCGGACTGCTGGTCTTCGGACCCAAGCGCCTGCCCGAGCTCGGCAAGACCCTGGGACGCACCCTGCGCGGCTTCCAATCGGCCTCGCAGGAGTTCGAGAAGGAGTTCCGCACCGCCGTGGGCACCGACCAGCCCATCGACATCTCCGGTCCACCCGCCGCCATTCCGCCAGCCTCGGACACCGCGGCCGTCGTGACTCCGGCCGCAATGGAAGCTGCCACGCCGGTGGTGGTTGAGGAAAGCGCCGCACCCTCCACCGGCCCCTCCAGCTGAGGGCGGCCTTCCGTTGGATCTGCAATTGCTGGTGGGGCTGGGCAATCCCGGCGCCCGCTATGCCGACACCCGCCACAATGTCGGCTTCATGGTGCTGGAGCGGCTGGCCAGTTCCGGTGGCGCCAGCTTCCGCAACCAGGGCCGCCTGCACGGGCTGCTGGCCGAGACCGGCCAGGGGGACAGGCGGCTGCGGCTGCTGATGCCCCAGACGTTCATGAACGACAGCGGCCGCTCGATCCGCGCCGCCCTCGACTGGTTCCGGCTCGACACCGCCCAGATGCTCGTGCTGGTGGACGACATGGACCTGCCCCTGGGGCGCCTGCGGGTGCGGGCCTCGGGCGGCGCCGGCGGCCACAACGGCTTGCGCAGCACGATCGCCCACCTGGGCAGTGAATCCTTCGCGCGGCTGCGCATCGGCATCGGCGCCCCCGGCGAAACACCCGAGGAGCGCCGGGCCCGTACGGTGTCGCACGTGCTGGGCAAGTTCTCCGCCGCCGACCGGCCCGTGCTGGAGACGGTGCTGGCGGAGGTGGAGGCTGGCATCGACCTGATCCGGCGGCTGGGGCTGGAGAAGGCCGCCAACCGGTTGAACAGTTTTCGGGCCGATCCACCGCCATCCTGAGAGCATCGATCGAGATAGGCGGCACCCCCGCCACCCGCCGCATCCCCCGCTTCCCGTGAGCCGCCTTCCCGCCACCACCGCTCAGCTGCGGGTGCTGCGCCAGAGCTTCAGCCCCTGCCTGCTGGAGGGGGAGATCAGCGCCGGCGGCTTCCAGTGGCGCTTCCGCTGGGCCTTCGACCGAGGGGAACTGCAGGTGGAGCCCTCCCTGGGCCGCGCCCTGATCCAGGACGCCCTGCTGCGCTTCCTGCTCAAGGCCGACTACCAGCTCGAACCCGGCGGCGACTATGTGTTCACGGTGCGGGCCTCTTTCTGATCAGCGTCCGCCCCAGCCGCCGCTCCAGCAGCAGCTGGGCCACCACGTCGTCCCAGTCGCGGGGGGGCTGGCGCAGGCCCAGGGGTAGCAACTGCCGCCAGCCACGGGCGGGGAACAGCTCCCAGTAGCGGCGCCGCGCTGCCAGGGTGGTGCCGCGCTCATCCACCAGCTCCACCGGCAGCAGGGGCTCCAGGCGCTGCCGCCAGGGGCCGCTGCCGGTGCCGTCGCCGATCACCACGGCCGCCAGGGCCTGGTGGCGGTGCCAGTCCTGCAGGCGCTGCCAGGCCGCTTCGGGGGGCAGCACCAGGGCCTGGCGGATCTCCAGGCGTTCGGGGTCGGTGAGCACCAGGCCACATTTGCTGCGGCCGGGATCGAGTCCGGCCAGGGGGCCAGGGCCTGCCGTCATGGCCGCAGGGGTCCGCTGGGGGTGTCCTTGCGGATCCAGCGCAGTTCCACGCTGATCGGGTCGGGGGTGTCGGCGTTCTGGCTGGCCACCGCCTCGAGGTTGGCGGTGACGCCGGCGGGCCGCTCGCTGAGGTCGCGGGCCAGGCCGTTGAGGCTGGCGGCATCGAACTGGAGGCCGTTGGCCAGGGTGCCCTGGCGCTGGACCTTGGCGAAGGCGGCGGCCAGCAGCAGGTTGAGGCGGCTGCGCACGGCGTCGAGCTCGCGCACGTCGGGCTCGAGGGCGGTGCGGGAGAGCACCTCCCCCTGCTCCACCACCTGACGGTTGGGGCGCAGGTCGGGGAAGGCCAGCACCTGGGTCTCGCCCAGCAGCACGTTGGCGGCCGAGCGGATGCTGACCACCCAGGTGCCGGGGGTGC
This sequence comes from Synechococcus sp. UW140, assembly GCA_943372935.1. Classification (GTDB taxonomy): domain Bacteria; phylum Cyanobacteriota; class Cyanobacteriia; order PCC-6307; family Cyanobiaceae; genus Cyanobium. The sequence goes on along the minus strand of CALSAP010000025.1, from coordinate 8,103 downwards.
CGAGCAACGATTCGAGCCGGGTGATGTCGCTGCGGGGCACCAGCAGAATCTGGCGGTTGGGAGCCTGGCCTGGCAGCAGCAGCTGGAACGCGGCCCGGTTGGACTCCTGCAGCAGGGCATCGATCACCTGCTTGGCCTGGTCGGGGCGCTGCAGCAGCACCTTGGCGGTGGCCAGGGGCTGGCCGCTGGCGATCACCACATCGCCGCGGCGCAGGGCGATGACGTTGGTTTCGAGGTCCTTGAGCTCCTTGGCCCCGGCGGCGATGCGGCGGCGCACGCTGGCCAGCTCGGCCTCGGTGCGGCGGATCTCCGCGTCCCGGCCGCGCACCTCCCGGGTGAGCCGGGCCCGTTCAGCCTCCAGCCGGACGCGCTCGGCCTGAAGGGGCTGCAGCTCGCGGCGCAGGGTGTCGACGCGGCGTTCGGCGGCCAGCAGCTGGGTCTGGGCGCGGCGCTGGCTGGCCAGGGCCTGGTCGCGGCGACGTTCGGCGGTGGTGAGATCGAGGCGGCTGCGCTCCAGTTCGCCCCGGGTGCGCTGCAGCTCACCCTTGTTGCGCTGCAGGGCGGCGCGGCTGTCCCGCAGGCGGTCCTGGATCTGGTCGAGCTGGAAGAGCCCCATCCGCAGGCGCTCGCTCACCAGCAGCATCAACGCCAGCGACACAGCGCTGATCAGGCTGCCGGTGAGCACCGTGATCACCACGGCCGTCTTGCGGGGCCGCAGGTTGAACAGGCTGAGGCGGGCCTTGCCGACACGGCTGCCGAGCCGGTCGCCCAGGGTGGAGAGCACTCCGCCGAGCACCAGAAGGGCCAGGATCAGCAGCCAACCCGACACAGTCTGCGCCTCGGTTTTGCGGTGCACCAAGTATCCCTGCCGGTGGCCACCTGGCACCCGGCCAGGGCCGCCCGTTCAGCTGAATCGCTTGGCCAGGGCGATGGGGTCGAAGACGGTGATCTTCTTGCGGTCGATCTGGACCAGGCCGTCGTTGCGCAGGTCGCCCAGCAGGCGGGTGATGGTGACGCGGGTGGAACCGATCGCCTCGGCGATGGCCTGGTGGGAGAGGCGCAGGTCGATGGTGATCCCCTCGCTGCCGGGAACGCCGAAGTCGCGGCAGAGCACGAGCAGGAAGCTCACCAGCCGGGAGGACATGTCCCGGTGGGTGAGGGTCTCGATCATGGTCTCGGTCTGGAGGATGCGGGAGGAGAGGCCCTGCAGCAGCAGCAGGCCGACGCTGGCGTCCTGCTCGATGGCGCGCCGCACCGAGGTGGCCGGGGCCGTGACCATCTCGACCCGGGTGAAGGCGATGGCGTGATAGAAGCGGTCGGAGCGCTGGCCGGTGAGAAGCGAGAGCACGCCGAACAGGCTGTTCTCCCGAAGCAGGGCCACGGTGATCTCCTCGCCGGACTCGTAGACGCGCGAGAGGCGCACGGCGCCGCGGCGCAGCAGGTAGACGCGCTCGGCGGGATCGCCGGGGAAGAAGATCGTTTTACCACGCTCGATGGTCTCGACGCTGCTGCCGGCCAGGCCGCGGATCACCTCCAGCAGGGTGACGGTGGTGGCGCCCGGAGCGCCCATGGGCGTCACCGCGCCGGGGGATCCGCTGGATGGGCTGCTGGGGTAGCGGCTGAAGCCACGCGTGGCGCCGACCATTAAGGCGTGGCGAATGGTTAGGAACCTATGGATCGGCCTGGCTGATCCATGTAGCCAATGACACTCTTTAGCCGGTCGTGCGTGTGGCTGCAACCACGTTGGACGCGGCCGGTGCCTCGGCAAGGGCCCGGCGCTGGGCCTCCTGCAGGGCACGCAGACCCGGCTCGGCCAGATCCAGCAGGGCGTCGAGGCTGGAACGGGGGAAGGGGGCGCCTTCGGCGGTGCCCTGAATCTCCAGCAGCCGCCCCTGCTCGTCCATCACCACGTTGAGGTCGACCTCGGCGCGGGAATCCTCGGAATAGTCGAGATCCAGCAGGGCCTGGCCGTCGACCAGGCCCACCGACACCGCCGAAACCTGCTGGCGCAGGGGCGAGGCCTCCAGCACGCCGTGGTGCTGGAGGCGTTCCAGGGCGGCGGCCAGGGCCACCCAGGCGCCGGTGATCGAGGCGGTGCGGGTGCCGGCATCGGCCTGGAGCACGTCGCAGTCGACCAGCAGGGTGCGCTCGCCGAGGGCCGCCAGATCGAGGGAGGCCCGCAGGCTGCGGCCGATCAGCCGCTGGATCTCCTGGGTGCGGCCGGAGAGCTTCATCAGCTCGCGGCCCTGGCGGCTGGGGGTGGAGGCCGGCAGCAGGCGGTATTCGGCGCTGAGCCAGCCGCTGCCGGAGCCCTTCCGCCAGCGGGGCACCTCGGGATCGAGGCAGACGCTGCAGACCACGCGGGTGCGGCCGGCGGTGAAGAGCACCGAGCTCAGGGCGAAGCCCATCGGGTCCCAGTCGAGGCCCACGGGGCGCAGCTCGTCGGCGCGGCGGCCGTCGTTGCGGGGAGTGGGCACGCGGGCTTTGGCAGGGCAGGAGCAGCGTAGGCGGCGCCAGTGGTACGTCTGTTCCGAGCCACTACCGATGGTGTGCCGAGCCGGCAGGGGCCGCTACATTCGGGAGGTGAGGGGCTGGGGCTAGCCGTCCGGACCCTTCACACCAACGCTTCCCTGGGGTGTCCATGACCGCCAGCCTCATCGACACCACCCACCCCCATCGCCCTGTGGCGTTGGTGTCACCTCTGGCGGCCCCGCTGCGGCTGGTGAGCCAGCCGGAGGGGCTGCTGCAGATCCACACGGCGCCGTTCCGGGGCAGCTTCGCGGCGGTGTTCAGCCAGGCCCTGCGCAGCGCCGGGCTGGGCAGCCGGGTGCTGGTGAGCCAGTTCCTCAAGGGGGGCGTGGAGCAGGGTCCGGCGGGCAGCCTGCGGCTGTGCGGCCGGCTGGAGTGGCTGCGGCCGGGCACACCCCACTGCCTCGATGGGCCGCCGGGGTCACAAGGGGAGGAGGGAGCCACGGCCGAGGAGGCGCTGGAAGCGGTGGCTGAGGTGTGGGAGGTGAGCCAAGCGCGACTGCTCAAGGGCGACCTGGATCTGCTGGTGCTCGATGAGCTGGGGCTGGCGATCGCTCTGGGTTACCTGGGCGCCGAGGCGGTGATCAAGGCGCTCGAGCAGCGGCCGGCCCATCTGGATGTCATCCTGACGGGCCCCTCGATGCCGGCCAGCCTGATGGCGATGGCCGATCAGGTCACCCAGTTGCGCCGCGGCGGCTGACGCCATGCTCAAGAACGACCACTGGATCAACGAACAGGCCGCCGCCGGGATGCTGGAGCCGTTCCAGCCAACGCTGGTGCGTCACCTGGATCCGGAGGCCCGCACCGGGCCGGTGCTCAGCTTCGGGTGCTCGTCGTATGGGTACGACCTGCGGCTGTCGCCGAAGGAATTCCTGATCTTCCGTCATGTGCCGGGCACGGTGATGAACCCGAAGCGGTTCAACCCGGCCAACCTGGAGCCGGCACCGATGCACAGCGACGAGGACGGCGATTACTTCATCCTGCCGGCCCATTCCTACGGGCTGGGTGTAGCACTGGAGAAGATGCGGGTGCCGACGAACATCACCGTGATCTGCCTGGGCAAGAGCACCTACGCGCGGCTGGGCATCATCGTGAACACCACCCCGGCCGAAGCCGGCTGGGAGGGCCACCTCACCCTGGAGTTCAGCAATTCCTCCGGCGCCGACTGCCGCATCTATGCCAGCGAAGGCATCTGCCAGCTGCTGTTCTTCGAGGGCGATCCCTGTGCCACCACCTACAACGACCGCCAGGGCAAGTACCAGCACCAGCCCGAGCGGGTGACGCTGGCGAAGGTTTGAGGGGGGATTGGGGGGATGGATCGGATAGGAGAGGGAAGGGGCTTGTGTAGCGAAAAGGACAGTTGCTTATCGGGTCCGTCTGAATCAGTTGGTTGGGGTGGGGCCCATGGGCTGATCGCTTGTGTCGAAAGGGCTCTGCCTGAAGATGTTGGGATGGATCGGGTTTTTATGCTGCTGCAGGCTTGGTCTGCAGGTGGTTATCAGAACCGTCCAATAACTTCTTTGGCATCACCAAGCAAGCCGTAGAAGGAGAACAGCATTGAGCAACCTAGCGAAGAGGTCTATGGTTCGTCTTGTCAATACCCTTGGAATCAGGATACGTCGCTCATCGACCGCCGCTCTGAAGGCTAACGAGCAACTCCTTGACGCTCTTGACCCGCGTTTTCGCTCCCCCCTCCTCTCCATGTACCGCGGAGAGCCACAACATGGCATTGATGGCCGACTATATCCCATTGACAAACTGACAAAGATTTCTCCATCAGAGGGAATGTGGCTTTACGATTTATGCGTGTCCGTAAAACCCAAGGCAACCCTCGAGATCGGCATGGCGTATGGCTACAGCACGCTCTACTTACTTGCAGCGATTGCGAGAAATCAGCTTGGCTATCATACCGCCGTCGATCCGCTTCAGCGTTCTTTGTATCAGGGCATTGGCTTGGCCCATGCCCAAGCCCTCGCTTCTACGAAGGTCTCGGATTTTCCCTTTCGACTTATCGAAGATCGTTCAGACCGCACCGCTACCGATCTCGTTCGGTCCAATTCCATCTTTGAAATCATTTTCATCGATGGCAGCCACCGCTTCGATGATGTGCTGGTGGACTTCTACCTGTACGCCCCGCTCTGCGCCATCGGCGGCTACATGATCTTCGACGATATCTGGATGAGCAGTGTCCGGACAGTGGTTGCATTCGTGCGAGATAATCGCACGGACTTTGTTGAGGTCCATACCGATCAGTCCAACATTTGCGTGTTCCGAAGAGTCGGCGACGATGCTCGCGAGTGGAGGCACTTCCGTAGATTCAGGGTGGGTCGCAGCTCAGATTAAGGAACGCAGATGTGCACCGCAGCTACTGAATGAAGCAACGAGCGCCTAACAAAGGCAGGGAGCCGACGCGCAAAGGCGCGCGGCTCATGCTTGGCGTTAAATCTACTCATGAAGGTGGCTATGGCCCGGTGCTGTTCTTGTAAAGACGACCGTCCTTCATGATCACCAGAAAGCGCTTCTGAGGATCAGCAACCAAGCCAAGATTTTCCATCGGATTCCCGTCCACCAGGATCAGGTCGGCGAGGGCACCGGGCTGCACCACGCCAAGTTTTCCGGGGTAGGGATTGCGGGGGCCCGAGAGCGCCAGCAGCTGGGCGTTGTCGTGGGTCACCAGCTTCAGGATCTCGGCTGACGTCATCCACTTCTTCAGTTTGATGATGTCGGCGTTCTGTTTCACATTCTGGGCCGGCATGAACAGAAAGTCGGTCCCCCAGGCGAGCTTCACCCCGAACTGTTTTGCCCATCGAAAGGCGTTGTCAGTCCCTGCTACCACGGTGTGCTTCTTTTGGCGCACATTTTCCTCTGCTGTTGGGGGTGCCTCATCGAGGGCCTGCAGACTCAACCAGATTCCTTTCTCCCCCAGCAGCTTCATCGTGGCCTGATCCAGCAGCTGGCCGTGCTCGATGCATTTCACGCCAGCTTCCACGGCGCGCCGCACCGCCCTCGGGGTGTAGGCATGCACCGTCACGTAAGTGCCCCAATCGCCAGCGGCATCGACGGCTGCTTTCATCTCATCGAGCGTGTACTGGGTCACGTCCAGGGGGTCATAGGCCGAAGCAGCCCCGCCGCCGGCCATCACCTTGATCTGGCTGGCGCCGGCCCTGAGATCTTCGCGGGTGGCGGTGAGAACCTCATCTCGCCCATCAGCGATGAAATTCGCTCCCAGCGTTTCTCCCCGCGACACCTCCCCGAAAAACCGCCGTGAACGCTCGTGTGGGAGTCGCGAGTCCCCGTGGCCCGAGGTCTGGGAGATCATCGCCCCGCTGGGGTAGATGCGTGGGCCTGGCAGGCTGCCCCGATCGATCGCCGGCCGATCGACCAGCATCGGACCGCCGAGGTCGCGCACACTCGTGAATCCCCGCAGCAGCATGCGACCCGCCTCGGCGGTGGCCCGTTCCTGCAGAACCATTGGCTTCACCTTCGGATCGAGCAGATCCGCCTGGCTGCTGGCGCTCATCACCACATGGACGTGATTGTCGATCAACCCCGGCATCAGCACGCGTCCCGCACCAGCGATCCGGGTCACCGTTTCCCCTGCTGGCGGGGTGATGGGCCCTGGCGAGATGGTACGGATCGTGTTGCCAACCACCAGCACATTGGAGGGTGGTGAAAGCTGGGCTGAGGTGCCATCGAAGACACGCACGTTCTCGAACAGGGTGGTGCCTGGTTTGACAGGAGCTGCCGGCCGTTCCGCAGCTGGCTTCGTCGCCCCTGGTGTGGTTGGTGTTGTGATGATCGGTGCCTGAACACATCCGCCGATCAGGAAAAGCGCCAGAAAGGAAGACGGGCGGATGTCCATCGGGCTGGCGGCTGTTGAAGGAACGCTACATCAGCTAGCACTTGAGCCACGAGACCTGGCCATACCACCAACTCGAGTTGTCTCCCCATGATCTTTGTGAATCGTTCTGCCAGCCTGCGCCCAGGTGATGGCAGGCTTTTGCCAGACATCAACGCAATCATGTTCACGCTTGAGCAGGTGGTTCCCTGGGGCCGTTCCTTCGAGGAATACTTTGCCATGTTCTTGCTGAGCGAGGCCGAGATGGACGGCCGAATCCTCGGTTGTGGAGATGGACCGGCAAGCTTCAATGCAGAAGCCACTAGAAGGGGAGCGAAGGTTGTTTCCTGCGACCCCATCTATACACTCAGCAAGGCCGAGATAGAGGCTCGTATTGCCGCCACCTATGATCAGGTGATCGGTCAGGCCAGGCAGAATCAGACTGAGTTTGTTTGGGACGTCATCAAGTCGGTCGAGGAGCTCGGAGAGGTCCGCATGGCCGCCATGCAGGCTTTCTTGGCAGACTATCCAGCTGGCCTGACTGAGGGTCGGTACGTGAACGCGGAATTGCCAACGCTTCCTTTCTCTGACGACACTTTCGACCTGGCTCTCTGCTCGCATCTTCTTTTCCTGTATAGCCGGCAGCTGCATGAGGAATTTCACGCGTCTTCGCTGCTGGAGCTCTGTCGCGTTGCCAAGGAGGTCAGGGTGTTTCCACTGCTTGCGTTGGGCGGTGAGATGTCGCCCCATCTCGAAGGGTGTGTCGAGATGCTGCGTGCAGCGGGACACCAGGTGTCGATTCAGCGTGTCAACTACGAGTTCCAGAGAGGAGCCTGCGACATGCTGAGAATTCAATGCGCTGATGGCGACCATCAGGATGCAGAGGACGGCGCCATCGGTGTCTGCTGAGCCCACACTCCTCCAATGCCTCCGCCATCACCACCGTCGGCATCGATGTTGGCGGCCCCCGCAAGGGCTTCCATGCCGTTGCCCTCACCGGCGGTGACGATGGCGCTCAGATGGCCACCACCGATGTGCAGGACCTCGCCCACGCGTTCCGGTCCGTGGCGAAGGCGAGCATGATCGCCTTCGATGCCCCCTGCCGCTGGAGCAGCGATGGCCGCGCCCGACCCTGCAACAGGGAGTTGATGCTGGAGGCGGGCATCGACCTGGCAGCGCTCACCAGCAACGACTGGATCGATGCCGCCCTCTGCGCCCTCACGGCCCGGATCGTCGCCGGCGGTGGCGCGTGCGTGGCCTACGGGGAGCCGCAGACGGGCTGGATCGTGGTACCCAGCCAGCCCAACCACAACATGCCCATGGCGCTGGCCTGATGGACATTTCCGTGACCGAGTTCCGTGCCCAGTGCCTGGAGTTGATCCGGCAGATGGAGATCACCCGCCACGGCAAGTTGGTGGCACGCCTCATGCCCCCGACGGCGCTCTCCGCTCAGGGACCCCAGCCATGGACGACCCTGCGTGGCTCCGGAGTGCTGCACGCTGAGCCAGAGGAATCCGTGCTGGAGGCCCAGGCCTTTGATGCCCTGCGGTAAAGGTTCTGCTGGACACCCATATCTGGCTCTGGTGGCTGCGCAGCGTCCCGCCGAGTGGTGTAAATCCTGAGGAGCAGCACCGGCTACGCCGGTGCTGACGGTTCGCGGCTCAGATCCCCTGCGGGGCAATGGGTGGGCCGGTCTGTGACCCTGGTTTGAGTACCACCTCCAACCTGAGAACCAG
>CALSAP010000024.1:0-51316 GCA_943372935.1 Synechococcus sp. UW140 | reverse complement strand
GTCTGGTTCTCAGGTTGGAGGTGGTACTCAAACCAGGGTCACAGACCGGCCCACCCATTGCCCCGCAGGGGATCTGAGCCGCGAACCGTCAGCACCGGCGTAGCCGGTGCTGCTCCTCAGGATTTACACCACTCGGCGGGACGCTGCGGGCCGCTTCGTCCACGTTCATGGTCAGCGATACCGGTCGGGGTCAACCCTAGGGACGAGCCATCGGTTCCACCCAGGAGGGCGAAAGTTCTGCCTAGGCCACCAGCGCCGCCTCGGGCCTGATAGCCATCACCGCCGCCGCCCGTTCGTACTGGTGGGCCACCCGCAGCAGCTTCGACTCCTCGAGCACGCCGGTGATCAGTTGCAGCCCGATCGGCAGGCCCTGGCCGTCGAAGCCGCAGGGCACGCTGATGGCCGGCAGGCCAGCCAGGTTGGCGGGGATGGTCAGCAGGTCGGCCAGGTACATGGCCAGGGGATCGTCCGCGTGGGCGCCGCTGGGGAAGGCGGTGGTGGGCGAGGTGGGGGTCAGCAGCACATCAACGGCCTCGAAGGCGCGGTCGAAATCGCGGCGGATGAGGGTGCGCACCTGCTGGGCCTTGCGGTAGTAGGCGTCCACGTAGCCGGCGGAAAGGGCATAGGTGCCGATCAGGATGCGGCGCTGCACCTCCTCGCCGAAACCGCTGGCCCGGCTGCGGGCGGTCATCGCCGCCAGGCCGTCGCTGCCGGCTTCGGTGGCAGGCGCCCGGAAGCCATACTTGACACCGTCGTAGCGGGCCAGGTTGGCGGAGGCCTCCGAGGGGGCGATCACGTAGTAAGTGGCGATGCCGTCGTTGAAGCGGGGGCAGCTCACATCCACCAGCTCACAGCCCAGGGCCTCCAGCTGGGCAGCAGCCGCCAGCACCGAGGCCTTCACCTCGGGATCCAGACCCTCCTGGTCGAAGCACTCGCGGATCAGCCCCACCCGCAGCCCGGCGATGGGCTTCTCCAGGCCGGCGGCGTAATCGGGCACTGCTGCCCGCAGGCAGGTGGCATCGCGGGGGTCCTCCCCAGCGATCACCTGCAACAGCTCGGCGGCATCGGCCACGCTGCTGCTGAACGGACCCACCTGGTCGAGGGAGGAGGCGAAGGCCACCAGACCCCAGCGGCTCACCCGGCCATAGGTGGGCTTGAGGCCCACCACACCACAGAAGCTGGCGGGCTGGCGGATCGAGCCGCCGGTGTCGGAGCCCAGCGAACCGATGCACTCGCCGGCGGCCACGGCCGCCGCACTGCCACCGGAGCTGCCCCCGGGCACCCGATCAGGATTCCAGGGGTTGCGGCTGGCGCCGAAGGCGGAGGTCTCGGTGGAGCTGCCCATGGCGAACTCGTCGAGGTTGGTCTTGCCCAACAGAACCGCACCGGCCCGCCAGAGGCGCTCGGTCACCGTGGATTCGTAGGGGGGCACGAAGGTCTCCAGCATGCGGCTGGAGCAGGTCGTGCGGATGCCCTTGGTGCAGAGGTTGTCCTTGATCGCCAGCGGGATGCCCGCCAGGGGAGGCAGCGGCTCGCCTGCGGCCCTGGCCGCGTCGACACGGTCGGCATCGGCCCTGGCCCGCTCGCTGGTCACCTCCAGGAAGGCATGCACGGTGGGGTCCACCGCCGCGATGCGCGCCAGGTGGCGATCCGTGAGCTCCCGAGCCGACACCTCGCCCCGCCGAAGCTGCTCCCGCCATTCGGCGATGCCCATCCAACCGCTGACCAGCTGCGTTGGACGCTATCAGTCGGCCAGGTCGGCGGATTCGGTGAACGGCTCGCGGCGGCCGGTGCGCAGGCACGTGTGCTCCAGGGAGGCCGGTGACTCCGCCCGAAGGTCATCCAGGAAGGCCGGCAGCGCCTGCTCCAGCGTCCGCCGCCGCACGAAGGGCCCGAACCAGTACACCGCGTCGGGGGAGCGGGTTTCCACCCGCGCCCACCAGGCCAGGCCCAACCCGTTGGCGATGCCGCGCGTGGGCCAGAGCAGTGGATTCATGGAGTAGGGGATGGGTGGAGGCCATTCTGGGGGGCAGTCGGCGCCACCCCGCTGCTGGGCTCAGAGGCGAATGTCGCCCTCGAAGCCCGATTCCGACGCGGGCGGGTAGGGCAGCGTCTCCAGGAAGTCCTCTTGGGCTGTTTCCGCAAGAGAGTCCTGGCGCACGGCCTCCGGCAGACCGCTGGCAGCGGACGCGAGTGGTCCTTCCAGTTCGCTCTCCACGGACGGTTCCGGCTCGCTCTCGCCAGGCGTTTCCTGGTGCTGCCAGGCGGGTGGCTCGGCCGGCGCTTCGAACGCGGCGGGCTCGGGATCCTTCTGTGCCGCCAGCTCAGGGGCCCCCGGCAGTTCGGGGTCAGGCGGAGCCGGCATCGAGGGGCGCACGATCCTGGGGGCCGGGGCGGTGCCCGTCAGACCCCGCATCCAGCCGCGACGGGCCACTTCGTAGAGCAGCAGCGCCGTGGCCACCGAAGCGTTGAGGCTCGGGGTGGCGCCCCGCAGGGGAATGCGCACCAGCTGGTCGCAGGACCGGCGCGTCAGCAGCGACAGGCCATCGCCTTCCGAACCGGTGACCACCACCAGGGGGCCCTCCAGGTCCACCTCCTCCAGGCTGACCGTGCCCTCCTCGGCCAGTCCCACCACGCGGTAGCCCTCCTGCTTGAGGGCATCGAGGGAACGGTTGAGGTTGACCACCCGGGCCACCGGCAGGTGCTCCAGGGCGCCGGCGGCCACCTTGGCCACCGATCCGGTGAGGCCGGCATTGCGGCGCTGGGGCAGCACCATGCCGTGGGCACCGAGGGCTTCGGCGCTGCGGACGATGGCTCCGAGGTTCTGGGGATCGGTGAGGCCATCCACCGCGATCAGCAGGGGGGCCTCACCAATGCTGCGGCAGCCTTCGATCAGGCTGGTCAGGTCGAGGGTCTCGGCGGCGGCGGGCTGCAGTACGATGCCTTGGTGCACGGCACCACCGGTGAGCTGGCCCAGGCGCGCCCAGGTCACCTCCTCCACCAGCACGCCGGAGGCCTTCGCCTCCCGCAGCAGCTGCAGAAAACGGGGGTTGAAGCGCATTTCGGGCGTGCACCACACCCGATGGATCGGCCGGCCACTCTCCAGGGTGGCCTGGGTCGTGTGGCGGCCCCAGATCAGGTCGGTGGGGGCGGCGGCGGCAAAGGCGTCCGCGGCGCCGCGGAAATCGACATCGGAGCCGTCGGACTCCGGCCGCTCCGGTGCGGTGCGTCCCTGGAAGGTCCGCGGGGCACGGTCCGCGTCCCGGAACAGGGCCGGTCCGCGGCGGGCCGGGCCGGACCGCGACGGGATGGCACGGCCGGTGGTCGGCCGTCCGGCTCCACCACGGCCCGGAACGGGGCGGCCGAAGGAGGGGCGGGCGGGGATGAAGCGGTCACCACCGCGACGCTCGCGGGTCGGCCGTCCGGCACCACCGCGGGAGTCATCGGGGCGATCGGCCCCTGGGCGACCCTCGTAGGGGCGGCGTCCGTAGGGGCTGCCAGCCGAACGGTCGGAGCCACCGGGCCGCTCACCGCCGCGCTCACCCCGTTCTCCGCCACGCTCCCGCTCGAAGGGAGGCTTGTCACGGCTGTAGGCCTCTCCAGGGCGCCGGGGGCGGGCGGAGCCTGTACCGCGGCTGATGGGGCGGCCGCCAGCTCCGGAGCCGAGGCGGCGGGGGGTGCGGTCGGCACCGGAATCGGGGCGACGGTCAGGACGCCGGTCGGGGCGGCGATCGCCGCGGCGGTCAGGGGAGGGACTCATGGGCTGGCGGAGGGGGGACAGGGTTCGGTCTTCTCGAGATGGTCCAGCAGCTCAGCCAGCCGTCTGGGGTCCTGCAGAAAAAGCCATCCCAGCATCGTCTCAAATCCCGTGGCCTGCCCATAGGCCCCGGGGGCGCCGCGGCGGGGACCCCGTCCTGCCTGGTTACGGCCGCGCAGCACAAGCCGTCGTTCCGCCTCGCTCAGCAGGGGATCCAGACGCCGCAGGGCTTCCGCCTGGGCTTCGGCCTGGACCTCCGCCACCACAGCCCGGTGCAGGTCGGCCGCCCGGGCCGGTAGCCGGCAGTGCCTCAGCCGCTGGTGCAGTTCCCAGACCGCATCCCCCAACCAGGCCAGCTGGGCCGTGGCGAGCGGTGTGGCGGGAACCTGGGCGGGTACGGAAGCCAGCCAGTGGCCAGGCCCCTCAGGCGGGGGCGAGGCTGCCAAGGGCGGAGTCCAGATCGGGTTGCAGGTGCAGGAAGGCCTCCAGGCGCACCAGCTTGACGGTCTGGACGACACGGGCGTTGCCGACCACGAGGAACTGGTGGGAGCTCTCGTTGAACAGCTTGGCGAGCTGCACCAGGGCACCGAGTCCGGAGGAGTCGATGAAATCGATGCGGCTGAGGTCGATGACCACAGGAAGAGCGTCCCCCTTGTGCCGGTCGCTGATGAACTCGGTGAACTGCTTGTCGGAATAGGCGTCCAGTTGGCCCGTGAAACTGAACAGCAGGCACTCTTCCCGCCGTTCGCTGCCCCCTCTCAGGGAGACGGTCAGTCGCTGCAGGTCGGTGATGGCCCCAATCCTCAAGGTGTTGAACGCGCCGAACTGTAGAGACCCCGATCCCGAATGCCACAACCGCAACGAATCGTGCTGATTCAGCGCCGGTCCGCCATCAGCGCCGAGAACCGGGCGAAGTGGTGGTCGGCGTCGTGGGGGCCGGGACTGGCCTCGGGGTGGTACTGGATGCCGAACACCGGCTGGTGGCGTAGTTCCAGGGCCGCCACCGTGTGGTCGTTGAGGTTGCGGTGGGTGATCCGCACCCGTTCGGCCGGCAGGGAGTCCGGATCGAGGGCGAAGCCGTGGTTCTGGCTGGTGATCTCCACCGAACCGGGGGAGCCACAGGGGTGGTTGAGGCCACGGTGGCCGTAGCCGAGCTTGAAGCTGCGGCCCCCCAGGGCCAGACCGAGGATCTGGTGGCCGAGGCAGATGCCGAAGACCGGCAACTGCGGTTGTTGCAGCAGGTCGCGGGCCAGGGCGATCCCTTCGAGAACCGCGGCCGGATCGCCGGGTCCGTTGGAGAGGAACACCCCCTCCGGCTCCAGCGACAGCACCTGGTCGAGGCTGGCGTCGGCAGGGAGCACGGTGACCGCACAGCCGTGGGCCACCAGGCGCTCGAGGATCGCCCGCTTGATGCCGAAGTCGATCGCCACCACCCGGTAGGGGCGCTCTGGAGCGTGCTGGAGCCTGGTGTCGAAGGGGGCGGCGCAGGGGCGGCGCCAGGTGTAAGGCTCCCTGGTGCTGACCCGGGCCGCGAGGTTGAGGCCATCCATGGCCGGGGTGGCCTGCACCTCCTGCAGCAGGGTGGCTGGATCGGTGCCGTCGCTGGCGATGGCGCCGTTGATGGCGCCGCCCTCGCGCAGGTGGCGCACCAGGGCACGGGTGTCGACGCCACGGATGCCCACCACCCCCTCGCGGCTCAGCCAGTCGTCGAGGGTCTCCTCACAGCGCCAGTTGCTGGGCTGGGGGGCGAGCTGGCGGACGATGCAGCCGCGGGCGTGGGCGTGGTCCGCCTCGAGATCCTCGCCGTTGACGCCGGTGTTGCCGAGCTCCGGATAGGTGAAGGTGATCAGCTGGCCGGCGTAGCTCGGATCGGTGAGCACCTCCTGGTACCCGGTCATGCCGGTGTTGAAGACCACCTCGCCGCAGACGCGACCACGGGCCCCGCAGGCCAGGCCCCGCAGCACGGTGCCATCGGCCAGGACGAGGACCGCCGGCATGTCGCCGTCGGTGCTGGGGACCTCGGGGGCCGCCTGTGGGGTGTCCAGGGGGGCGTCGGCAGGAATCCCGATCATCCTTCAGACCCCGACAGGGCGGTGCGCAGGGCCTCCAGCCTGGCCCAGGCGCTGCCGTCGCCCAGGGCCTGGCGGGCCCGCTCCAGACCCGCGGCGATGGTCGGCTCCAACCCGGCGGCCCAGAGCACCAGGGCAGCGTTGAGGGCCACCACATCGGCCTGGGCCTGGGTGCCCCGTCCCTGCAGCACGGCTTCCAGGATCTCGCGGTTGTCGGCCACATCCCCACCCCTGAGGGCCGCCAGACCGGCTGGCGCCAGCCCCAGAGCCGCAGGATCGAGCCACTCGCTGCGCACCACGCCGTCCTCCAGGAGGCGCAGCTCACTGGGACCCGAGAGGGTGGCTTCATCGAGGCCGCCGTGGCCGTGGACGACAACGGCGCGCCGCTGGCCGAGGCGGCGCAGGGCGTCGGCCATCGGATCGAGCAGGTCGGGCCGGGCCACACCCAGCACCTGGGCCTCGGGGGTGAGGGGATTGACGAGCGGTCCGAGCAGGTTGAAGACGGTGCGCACCCCGAGGCTGCGGCGCAGGGGGGCCATCCCCACCAGGGCGGGGTGCCAGCCCGGGGCGAACAGGAAGGTCACGCCGGTCCGCGGCAGGGCCTCCACCACCGTCGCCAGCGGGGCCCCCAGCTGCAGGCCGAGGGCCTCGAGCACGTCGGCGGATCCGACGCGGCCGCTGGCACTGCGGTTGCCGTGCTTGGCCACATGGGCCCCACAGGCGGCCGCCGTGAAGGCCACGGCCGTGGAGATGTTGAAGCTGTCGGCACCGGCGCCGCCGGTGCCACAGGTGTCGATGAGCTCCAGCGGCGGCCGCTCCCCTGGCAGGGGGCAGGCCTCCCGCAGGACCGCGGCCATCGCCGCCAGCTCCTCGCCGCTGGTGCCCTTGGCCCGCAGGGCCGCCAGCAGGGCACCGGTCAGCACCGGATCGATGGCGCCGGCCAGCCAGCCCCTCATCAGGGCCTCGGCCTGGTCGGCCTGGAGGTCCTGGCCACACAGAAGCTGCTCCAGCAGCTGGGGCCAGGCGGGGGAGGCAGGCATCACCGAACGCTGAACCGTCAGCGGCAACCTAAGAGACCCAACTCCAGCCCTTGAGGCCACTCAGGCCACGAAAAGTGGATTCCAAAAAAAAGCCCGGGTGCAGAGCACACCGGGCCGGGTGATGGGGACGCTCCCACTATCGCCCGAGGAGCTCCATTCTGACCAACAGGCCGATCACCGGCGCCTCCCTGCTCAGCCGGAGTCGTCGGAGGCGGTATCGAAACCGGAACCCACCGCCTCAGCCACCGGAGCGGCGCCCGGCCGGAACCCGCCCGCCCAGATGGCGCGGGTACGGCCATGGAGGGCCTCGCCGTCCAGCCCCCAGAGCCGCAGGATTTTGTCCAGGTCATCGCGGATGTCGGCGGCGCCGGGAAAACCCGCGTAGCGCATCTGCAGCCGAGCTGCATCGACGAGGTGCTCGTCCTGGGGGCGCTCCACCGCCAGCAACCGGTCGACCGTCTCCCGGTCACTGGCGTGGAGGGGATGGTTCTGGTCGTCCATGGGCCCTGGGGAGCGATGCCTAGGTTAGGGACCCCCGATGCCCCGACCTTCCTGCATGAGCGCCCTGCGGCTGGATCTGATCGGGCGCTACCTCCGGCCCCACAGGCGCACGGTGCTGGTGGGGGCCGGCGCCTTGGTGGTCGTCAACCTGCTGGGGGTGGCGATCCCGCTGGTGGTGCGCCAGACGATCAATGCGCTCAAGCCCGGCTTCGTGCTCGGCGATGTGCTCGGCGTGGCGGGGTTGATCATCGTCATGGCCACGGTGATGGGGGCCACCCGCCTCTATTCGCGCATGCTCGTGTTCGGGGTCGGCCGGCAGGTGGAGGCCAGCCTGAAGGAGCGGATCTTCGACCACGTGCTCACCCAGGACCCCGGCTGGGTGCAGACCACCGGCAGCGGCGAGGTGATCAGCCGGGCCACCAGTGATGTGGAGAACATCCGGCGGCTGCTGGGTTTCGCCCTGCTCAGCCTCACCAACACGGTGCTGGCCTATGCCCTCACCCTGCCGGCGATGCTGGCGATCGACCCCCTGCTGAGCCTGGCGGCGGTGTCCCTCTACCCCGGCATGCTCATGGTGGTGCGCCTGTTCGGCGGCCGCATGATGAAACAGCAGCGCCGCCAGCAGGAGGTGCTCGCCAACCTCAGCGACCTGGTCCAGGAGGACCTCAGCGGCATCGGCGCCATCAAGATCTACGGCCAGGAGGCCACCGAGGAGAAGGCCTTCGCCGACCTCAACAAGGTCTATCTCGATGCCCAGCTCTCCCTGGCCCGCACCCGCAGCACCCTGTTTCCCCTGCTGGAGGGAATCGCCTCCCTCAGCCTGCTGCTGCTGCTGGCCCTGGGCAGCGGCCAGCTGGAAAGCGGCCGGCTCAGCATCGGCGATCTGGTGGCCCTGATCCTGTTCGTGGAGCGCCTGGTCTTCCCGACCGCCCTGCTGGGCTTCACGCTGAACACCTTTCAGACGGGCCAGGTGAGCCTAGAGCGGGTGGAAGCCCTGCTCAGCCACCCCCCCGCCATCGTGTCGCCCACCGATCCCCTGCCCCCCGGTCGCCCGGCCCTCGGCGCCGTCGTCGCCAGGGGACTCACGGTCCGTTACCCGGGGGCCGAGCGGCCGGCGCTGGAGGACCTCAGCTTCGACATCCGCCCCGGTGAGCTGGTGGCGGTGGTGGGGCCGGTGGGTTGCGGCAAGACCACCCTGGCCCGGGCCCTGGGCCGGATGGTGGAAGTGCCCGCCGGCCAGCTGTTCATCGATGGGGTCGACGTGACCCGGCTGCAGCTGGGCGATCTGCGCCGCCAGGTGGCCCTGGTGCCCCAGGAGGGTTACCTGTTCACCGCCAGCCTGGCCGACAACCTGCGTTACGGCGATCCCGAGGCCGGCATGGAGCGGGTGGAGGAGGCCGCCCGCCAGGCCCGGCTGGAGGGGGACATCAAGGGCTTCCCCGATGGCTACCGCACCCTGGTGGGGGAGCGGGGCATCACCCTCAGCGGCGGCCAGCGCCAGCGCACCGCCCTGGGGCGGGCGTTGCTGGTCGAGGCCCCCCTGCTGGTGCTCGATGACGCCCTGGCCAGTGTCGACAACACCACGGCGGCAGGGATTCTGCGTTCGGTGCGCGAGGAACAGCGGCGCACGGTGGTGATGATCAGCCACCAGCTCTCGGCGGCGGCGGCCTGCGACCGGATCCTGGTGCTCGAATCCGGTCATCTCGTCCAGGAGGGCCACCACAACGACCTGCTGAAGCAGGAGGGCACCTACCGCCGTCTCTGGGACCGGGAAGAGGCGGTCCGCCAGCTCCAGGCCGCCTGAGCCAGCCGGGCCCGCACCCAGGAGCTTTCGGCACCATGTTTCAAACAGATGTTGAGTTGCCCCTCCCAGGGACGGTGGCTGGGCTTATCTGGATAGCCCGTGGTTCCATCACCGCCTGCCACGCCGTTCCCATGGCCCCCACCCCGTCGCCCTTCAGCCAGCCGCTCAACGTCCGCTGCACCCTGACCTTCGGTGACATCTACGGACAGGTCCTGATCTGGATGGCCGTGATCTTCGTGAGCCTGGCGGCGGGTCTGGCCCTGATGGGGGCGAGCCGGCCCCTGTTCGCCCTGGTGGGGGTGGGCCTGATCCTGGTGCTCTCGCTGCCCTTTCTGCTGTTCGCCTTCATCACCACCCTGCTGAACCACATCGCCCTGGTGCCGCAACAGGACCAACAGGGCGCTTCCTAGGGTTGGACGTCTGACGGCATAGCGCCTTGTTCGGCCTCTTCAACAACACCTCGGGCGGCAGCGGCAACCCGGCCCCCGCCAAAGCCGGCCAGGTGGCCGCAGGCCTCCACGCCGTTCTCGGCACCCCGCTGGCGGCGCCACCGACGGAGGGTCAGGCGGAGGCCCAGTTCGGCTGCGGCTGCTTCTGGGGGGCGGAGAAGGGCTTCTGGCGCCTGCCCGGGGTGGTCTCCACCGCGGTGGGCTACGCCGGCGGCCAGCTCACCTCCCCCAGTTACGAGCAGGTCTGCAGCGGCCGCAGCGGCCACGCCGAGGTGGTGCGAGTGGTGTGGGACACGGAGCGCGTCTCGTTCGCCGATCTGCTCAAGCTGTTCTGGGAATGCCACGACCCCACCCAGGGCAACCGCCAGGGCAATGACCGGGGCAGCCAGTACCGATCCGCCATCTTCGTGGACGACCCCGCGCTGCTGGCCCTCGCCGAGGCCAGCCGCCACGCCTACCAGGCGGCTCTCGACGCCGCCGGTGCTGGAGCCATCACCACCGAGATCGGCGCCGGCAGACGCTTCCACTTCGCCGAGCCCTACCACCAGCAGTACCTGGCCAAGCCCGGAAGCCGCCCTTACTGCTCCGCCCAGCCCACGGGAATCCGCCTCGGCCCCTTCCCCGGCGCCACCTATCTCCTTCCCGCCAACGTGTGGGAAAGCTATGACTGGGCTATCCCCCATTGCGTCCTTCGCGGCGACAATGCGCCGATCGCCCTCGTCTGACCACCCCCTCCATGGCCGCCCCCCCGCTGCTCGCGCTCGGACTCCTGCCCCTGCTGGCGATGCAGTCCCCCTGGTGGGAGAACTACGACATACGCGAACGATTCCTCTGCGGTGACCGCGTCTCGGTGGTGCTGGAGCGCAACGCCTCCCAGGCCTCCTTGATCGCCGGCGGCACCCGGTCGACCCTGTTCCGGGAGGCCTCGGACGCTCCGGGCCTTCGCTACCAGAACGAGAGCCTGCGGGTGATCCTGCGCGGCGATGAACTCACCCTCGAACAGCTGCCCAGTCGACGCATCTGCGTCCGCAGCGAACAGGTATGAATCCCCTCTCCGATCGGGTGGTGATCGTGGCCCTGATCGCCGCCGTCGGGATCTGCTTCGCGCTGGCCTTCTGGACCGTCCGTCTGCATCCCTCCGGCGAACCGCCGCTGCAGTGGCGCCAGGGGCCCAGTGCCCAGGCGCCGACCTTCCTCTCGTGAACGACCCCACCGAGGATCAGCACCAGGACCAACCGAGGCGCCAGCTCCATCCGCTGCCGAAGGGGCTGGTCGAGCTCTACGGCCTGCTGGCAGTGTTGTTCGTGCTGGTACCGGAATGGATGGCCGGCGGCGCCCTGAAGGGCTTCCGGGAGGGTCGGGAGGGCTCCGAGCTGCCCCTGCCTTCGATGGCCTGGCAGCGGCTGCCGGAGCTTCAGCTGGCCACGATGGGGCTGGCGGAGCTGCGGCTGATGGCCCGGCGTGAGCGTCTCTGTGGCTACACGGTGATGGGGCGCCAGCGCCTCACCAATCGCCTGATGCGGCGCCTGTCCAGACGCCGCGGCACCCCCAGGACGCTGTGATAGCTTCATTCCGCCGGGGCGTAGCGCAGCTTGGTAGCGCACCACTTTGGGGTAGTGGGGGTCGTGGGTTCGAATCCCGCCGCTCCGATTCAGCCGGTCCACCGAACGTTCCCCCCATGGGGTCGTCCGTTGTTGTTCGTTCCTTCAGCTGATCCCATCAGCTGATTTTTTTTGCCCGGATCGCGTTACCGGAGCCTGGCGAAGCGTCAGTGCAGCCGGGTGGCGACGTTGAAGCGCACCAGCCAGAGGTTGACGCGCCGACGCAGGCGGGGCGGCACCTCCTGCACCAGCTGGAACAACTCCTGGGAAGCCAGGCGGCGCAGGGCGCGGACATCGACCCGCCAGAGGGCTTCCGCCTCCCGGATCAGCCGAGCCCAGGTACGGGCCGTCTGCCAGCGGCGCACGCGATGCTGCGCGGGTTCGGCGCCCTCACCGGAGCTGGTTGGCAGCCGGGTGACCATGACGGCGGCGCCGAAACAACACTCCAAGGGTGGGGAGGCGGCGGCGAAGCGCCCCGGATCATCGGATCTGCTTCAACCATCGAAACAAAAACGGAAGATCCGGCGCCGGCCTCAGGCACTCCTGGCCAGGACTTCGGTGGCGGAGGGATCGGGCACCAACAGGACCGGAAAGGCCAGGGCCTCCGCCTCCCGCCGGCTCAATCGGCGGCTCCAGGCCCTTGGCACCGCTTCGTTCCAGCGGAAGCCGGCTTCCCGGGCGCGGTGACGCTCGGCATAGGGAAGGTCCGCCCGGTAGAGGCTGCGGGGCTCCAGGGCGGCCTGCAACAGGGCCTCCAGGTCGGTGCAGCGCTCGAACACCTGGGCCAGGTAGATGCAGTCGGTCAGGGCCCGGTGGGCCGCCCACACCGGCACCCCATAGGCCAGGGCCAGGTCACGGACCGAGGGGGTGCTGCGCAGCTGGCGCTCCGCCGGCCAGCGGATGTCCTCCATCGAGCAGATCCAGGGGCGATCCAGAAGTGGCAGCGGCCCCAGGCCGAACCACTGACGGTCGAAGGCGACGTTGTGGGCCACCAGGGCCTCAGAGGCTGCCACCATGGCCCGGAAGCAGGCCAGGGCGTCCTGCCACGGTTGCTCCAGGCGCGTCACGGCGGCGGGAATGCCGTTGATGCCCTCGGCGGGGTTACCGGCGCAGGGCATCAGGAAGGACACCTGGGTGAGCACGGCCCGGTGGGGCACATGGAAGAGGATCGCCCCCACCTCGATGCACTGGCCCTGCAGGCTGGAGAGTCCGGTGGTCTCCGTATCGAGGATCAGCAGGGTCTCCGGAACCCGTGGCAGGGCCCGTGCTGGGCGGCCGGCGCAGGAGGGCAGGGACAGGGGGGCCGGGCGGGGGGGCTCGGCGGGAGCTGGATCCGGAGCTGACACCCGTGGCGGATCCGTGGCGGCGGCGGGCGGCTCGACAGGCCCCGGCGCGGCCATGCCCAGCAGGTCGTTCTGCTGCCAGAGACCGGGTTGCTCCTGCATCGGGCGCCGTCCGCACGCACCACCATCGTCGCAAGCCGGGCAAGGCCCCGCCGGGGCCGTGCTTCCTAGGCTGGGCGAACCCCCAGTCCTCCCCGCCTTCCGTGGCTCCAGCCCTTGCCCCCGGCGACACCGCCCCCCTGATCGCCCTCCCCGACCAGGACGGCACCGAACGCCGCAGCGACCGGCTGGAGGGCAAAGCCCTGGTGCTGTTCTTCTACCCCAAGGACGACACCCCCGGCTGCACCATGGAGGCCTGCGCCTTCCGCGACAGCTACGCCGATCTGCAGGGCCTCGGGGCCGAGGTGTGGGGCGTCAGCGGCGACGATGCCGCCAGCCACCGGCGCTTCGCCAACCGCCACCGTCTGCCGTTCCCCTTGCTGGTGGACGGCGGCAACCGGCTGCGCAAGGCCTTCGGCGTGCCCAGCGTGCTGGGCCTGCTGCCCGGCAGGGTCACCTACGTCATCGATGGCCAGGGGGTGGTCCGCCACGTGTTCAACAACCTGCTGGACGGCCCGGCCCACCGGCGCGAGGCCCTGGAGGCCCTGCGGGGCCTCCAGGCGTCCTGAGCCGCGCCGTGCATAGGCAGGAACAGGGCCGATGACACCGTGGCGACAGCAGGGGGAGCTCTGGACCCTGGAGCCCACGGGCCGGCCCCGAGGGCTGATCGAGTTCATCGGCGGCAGCTACCTGGCCGCCACCCCCCAGCTGAGCTACCGGCGCTTTCTCGAGGCCCTGGCCGCCCGGGGCTGGCGGATCCATGCCTGGAGCTACGTGCCGGGCTTCGACCACCAGGCCCAGGCCAACGCCGCCTGGCGCCTGTTCCGACAGTGGCGGGAGCAGCAGCTGCAGCAGCCTGAAGCCAAGCTGCTACGGCTGGGCCACAGCCTGGGCTGCAAGCTGCACCTGCTCGCCCCCGATGGCGGCCGCCGCTGCGATGGCCTGGTGGCGCTCAGCTTCAACAACTTCTCGGCCGAGCGCTCGATCCCCTTCCTGGCGGAGCTGGGCCAGCAATTCCGCTTCCGCAGCGAGTTCAGCCCCTCCCCGGAGGACACCCTGCTGCAGATCGGCAGCAGCTACCGCCAGCCCCACAACCTGCTGGTGCGCTTCAGCCGCGACACCATCGACCAGAGCGGCCGGCTGATCGGTGTACTGCAGGCCAGGGCAGGCGATGCCTCCAGCCTGGTGGAGCTGCCCGGGGATCACCTCACCCCGGCCAGCGGCGGCCTGCGCAAGCAGTTCCTGGGGGAGTGGGCCGATGATCCAGCCCGCCAGCGGGGCATGGAGCGGCTGGCCGAGCAGATCAGCACCTGGTCCCGGACGGCCTGAGGCCATCCGGGCGGACGAAGAGCCTCAGACCCGCAGCTGGTCGAGCACCGAACGGTCCTCCAGGGTGGAGGTGTCGCCGCTCACCTCCTGCCCTGAGGCCAGGGAGCGCAGGATCCGGCGCATGATCTTGCCGCTGCGGGTCTTGGGCAGGGCATCGGTGAAGCGGATGATGTCGGGCCGGGCGATCGGCCCGATCTCCAGGCCCACGTGGCGGCGCAGCTCCGCCTCCAGGGCCGCGTCGCCGTCCACGCCCACATCCAGGGTGACGAAGGCCACGATCCCTTCCCCCTTGAGGTCGTCGGGCCGGCCCACCACCGCGGCCTCCGCCACCGCCGGGTGGCTCACCAGGGCCGATTCGATCTCCATCGTGCCCAGCCGGTGGCCGGAGACGTTGATCACGTCATCGACCCGGCCCATCACCCAGAAGTAGCCGTCCGCATCGCGGCGGGCGCCGTCACCGGCGAAATAGAGGTAGCTGCCGTCGGCGGGCCGGATGTGCTCCCAGTAGCTGCGGCGGAAGCGGTCGGGATCGCCGTGCACAGTGCGCATCATGCCCGGCCAGGGGCGCCGCACCGCCAGGTAGCCCCCCTGCCCCGTCGGCACGCTGTTGCCCTCCAGATCCACCACATCGGCGACGATGCCCGGCAGGGGCAGGGTGGCCGAGCCGGGCTTGGTGGGGGTGGCCCCGGGCAGGGGGCTGATCATCACCCCACCGGTCTCGGTCTGCCACCAGGTGTCGACCACGGGGCAACGGTCGCCGCCGATCACATCGCGGTACCACATCCAGGCCTCCGGATTGATCGGCTCACCGACGGTGCCGAGGATGCGCAGGCTGGACATGTCGTAGCGGTCGGGCACCTCACGGCCGCTCTTCATGAAGGCCCGGATGGCCGTGGGGGCGGTGTAGAAGATCGTCACCCGGTGCTTCTCGATCACCTCCCAGAAGGCCCCCGGCTTGGCGGGCCGGGGAGCCCCCTCGTACATGAGGGTGGTGGCGCCGTTGGAGAGGGGCCCGTAGACGATGTAGCTGTGGCCGGTGATCCAGCCCACATCGGCGGTGCACCAGTGGATGTCGTCCTCGCGGATGTCGAAGATCCACTGGAAGGTGAGATGGGCCCAGAGGTTGTAGCCGGCGGTGGTATGCACCACCCCCTTGGGTTTGCCGGTGGAACCGGAGGTGTAGAGCACGAAGAGGCGGTCTTCGCTGGCCATGGGCACGGCTGGGCAATCGGCGCTCTGTCCGTCCACCAGCTCGTGCCACCAGAGGTCGCGCCCGGCCTCAAAGGCGGTGGCCTCACCGGTGCGGCGCACCACCAGCACGTGTTCGACACTCGGGCAGCCCTCGGAGAGGGCCTGATCCACGGCCGGCTTGAGGGACACGGCCTTGTCCTTGCGGAAACCGCCGTCGGCGGTGATCACCAGCTTCACCTGCCCGTCATTCAGGCGGTCACGCAGGGCCTCGGCCGAGAAGCCGCCGAACACCACCGAGTGGGGGGCTCCGATGCGGGCGCAGGCCAGCATGGCGATGGCCGCCTCCGGCACCATCGGCATGTACAGGGCCACCAGGTCCCCCTTGCCGACACCGAGGGCCTTGAGGGCATTGGCGGCCCGGCAGACCTCGGCGTGCAGCTCGCGGTAGCTGAAGCGGCGCACGTCGCCCGGTTCCCCCTCCCAGATCAGGGCCGTCTTGTCGGCGCGGGGGCCCTCCAGGTGGCGATCGAGGCAGTTGTAGGAGAGGTTGGTGGTGCCCCCCTCGAACCAGCGGGCGAAGGGCGGGTTGCTCCAGTCGAGCACCGTGTCGAACGGCTCGAACCAGTGCAGCTCGCGCCGGGCCGCCTCCCCCCAGAAGCCATCGGGATCGGCCTGGGCGCGCGCCACCAGCGCGTCGTAGGCGGCCATCGAACCGATGCGGGCCGCGGCGGACAGCTGGGGCGGCGGATCGAACTGCCGCTGTTCCTGGAGCACCGACTCAATCGTGGGCGAGGAGTCCTGGGTCATGGCAAAGCCTGCCGGGCGGGCTGGGGCATGGTGCATTCAACCGCAGACAGGCCACGCTGGAGGGACACGGCTCCCTTCCCATGCCTGCCTGGCTGACGATCCTGCTGGTGATGGGTCTGGTGATCGCCGTCCTGACCCCGAGCCGCCAGCAGTTCGCCTGGTTCCTGCGGCTCAGGCGCCCCCGCTGGCTCACCTTCGAGCGCTGGATCCCCGTGATCTGGTCGGTCGTCTACGTCTGCTTCTACGCCTCGGCCCTGATCCGCTGGTGGGCCGGTGGGGTGACGGCGCCCCTGGCCATGGGGGGCTTCCTGTTGCTGCTCGTTCTGGTGCAGAGCTACACGTTGCTGATCTGCCGCACCCGGCGGCTCGCCTGGGGAACGGCGGCGGGCCTGGCCGGCTGGCTCTGGGGACTGGGCCTGGCCCTGGCGCTGCTGACCGTGTCACGGCCCGCCAGCCTGCTGCTGCTGCCGTTCCTGCTCTGGAGCCCGATCGGCACCTTCGTGACCTGGCGGATGCAGCGGCTGAACCGCTGAGGCCCCCAGGCCCTGGAGCACCGATCGGGCCGATCAGGGCTGCTCATCGCTGCTTGGCAAGTTCGCCCGGCGGCGTTAGCCAGGGGGCGAACCCACGGGAATGGAGCGCAAGGCCATGGAGGAGCAGCCCATCACGCCCCATGCCGGCCCGACCCGGGACGCCAATGGCAACCTCACCTACGTGGGGGACGACGGTCGCCGCTACGTGGTGGGTCTGCCGCCGGACATCGATGAGGACAACGTCGAGAAGGTGATGACCCTGCTACGGGGCGGCACCGGGCTGTTCCAGCAGATCGAGGCCCTCTGCCACCGCTGGATCCATGAGGTAGGCGGCAGCGAACTCGATGAGCGGGCCGCCCTGGTGCTGCTGCTCACCACCCTGGAAACCGCCCTGGAGGACCGTTACCCCGAGAACGATCCGTCCTGATGCAGGCTGGGGGCATGCCCCAGCGACCCGCCGCCTGCCTGTTCGATCTCGACGGTCTGCTGCTGGACACCGAGCCCTCCCATGCCAGGGCCTGGCAGGAGGCCTCCAGCCGCTTCGGCCGCCCCCTCTCTGGGGCCGAGCTGCTCAGCCTGCGGGGCCGGCGGCGCCTCGACTGCGCCAGCCAGGTGCAGCAGTGGATCGTTGCCGCCGGCGGGCCGCCGCTCAGCGTCCAGGAGCTGCTGGCCGTGCGTCAGCCGATCGCCGAAGCCCTGCTGGCCACGGCCCCGGCCATGCCCGGCGCCGAGGCCCTGGTGCGCCGTTGCGCGGCCCAGGGGATCCCCATGGCCCTGGCCACCAGCAGCGCACACCAGGCGGTGGCGATGAAGGTGGCCCCCCACCCCTGGATGGCCCTGATCCGCGAACGGGTCCACGGCGATGACCCGGACCTGGGCGGCGGCAAACCCGCCCCCGACCCGTTCCTGCTGGCGGCCCGGCGCCTGGGGGTGGCACCCACGGCGTGCTGGGCGTTCGAAGACTCCAGCGCCGGTGTGGCCGCCGCCCTGGGCGCGGGCTGCCGGGTGCATGTGCTGCTCCCCCCGGGGGTGAGCTGCCAGGCCTACCCCGAAGGTGTGATCTGCCTCAACTCTTTGCAAGAGGTGGAGCTGGATCAGTAAAGACGGCTGAGGACGAATTCCGGTAAGGCGCGCAGGGCACTGCGGGGCTCCGAGGGGGGCAACCACTCGATCGCCTCGTGGGCCTCGCGGGCGAAGCCCTCGGCCAGGGCACGGGCCCGGCCAATGGCCTCGCAGCCGCGCACCATGGCCAGGGCCTGGTCGAGGTCGCCGGCTTCACAGAACTCCCGCTCGATCAGCCCGGCCAGGGCGGGCCGCTCCTCAAGGGCGTAGAGCACCGGGGCGGTCAGGTAGCCCGAGGCCAGATCGCTGGCGGCTGGCTTGCCGAGCTGCTGGTCGCTGGCGGTGAAATCGAGGATGTCATCCACCACCTGGAAGGCCAGGCCGAGCTGGCGACCGAAGCGGTACAGGGCGTCCAGGCGCGGTTCGGGCAGACCGGTGAGCACCCCGGCGGCGCGGGCACTGTTGGCGATCAGCGACGCCGTCTTGCAGTAGCTCTTCTCGAGGTAGGTCTCGAAGCTCTGGCCCGTGTCGTAACGGAAAAGCCCCTGGCGCACCTCGCCATCGGCCAGGTCCATGATCACGCGGGAGAGCAGTTTCACCACCTCGAGATCGTCGAGGTTGGCGAGGTGCCAGCTGGCCTGGGCGAAGAGAAAATCGCCGGCCAGCACTGCCACGCGATGGTTGAAGCGGCTGTGCACCGTGGCCACGCCCCGGCGGGTGGCCGCCTCGTCCACCACATCGTCGTGAACCAGCGAAGCGGTATGGATCATCTCGGTGATCTCCGCCAGCCGCCGGTGGCGGGGGCTGAGGCCCCCGTCGGGGGCGATGGCCCGCGACAGCAACAGCACGATGCCCGGCCGCAGCCGTTTGCCACCGGCCGCGAACAGGTGCTCGGCAGCGGCCTGAAGAATCGGATGGCCGGCGCCGATCAGGCTGCGCAAATCGGCCAGCAGGGCATCGAGGTCGGACTCCACCGGCTGGAGCAACTCTGCAACCGTCGCCACGTCACCTCCACGATGAATGGATCCTAGGGGCCGTGCCTCAATAGGCGCGGGTGGGCGACTGCAGGCTGACGCTGCGCACCGCCGGGCGGCTGCCCAGCCAGGCCGCTGCCGCGATGGCGAAGGCCTCGGCGGGCCCGGTGACACAGAAACGGGTCCGCTCCAGGGGCGGCCGCACCGACTCCACCGCCTGGTCGACCTCGGGCGAATCGCCCAGGCTGGCCAGCAAGGGCCCGAGGCGCTGGGCGGCCGCCAGGGCGGGATCCACCAGCTGCACATCCGGGGGGAGCAGCTCGGCCAGCAGCGCCCGCAGCAGCGGGTAGTGGGTGCAGCCCAGCACAATCGTGTCCACGTTCGCCGCCAGCAGAGGGGCCAGGTAGCGGGCGGCGGCGGCCCGCAGCTCAGGAGCCTGCAGATCACCCGCCTCGATCAGGGGCACGAAGGCGGGACAGCCCATCTCCAGCACCCGGGCCGAGGGACGGCAAGCCTGGATCGAGCGCCGGTAGGCGCCACTGGCGGCGGTGGCCGGGGTGGCCAGCACCCCGACATGGTCGCTGGTGAGTTCGCTGGCCAGGCTGTCGATCAGCCCCACCACGGGCACGCCCGCCTCGCCCACGGCCACGTCGAGGGCCAGGGCGTTGGACGTGTTGCAGGCCATCACCAGCACCCCCACCCCCTGCAGGCGCAGCCAGTGCACCACCTCCGAGGCAATCGCCCGGATCTCCTCCTTCGAACGCTGCCCGTAGGGGACCCGGGCAGTGTCCCCCAGATAGAGGCAGGGGGAGTGGGGGTACAGGGCATGGACCTGGCGCAGCACCGTCAGCCCGCCGAGGCCACTGTCGAACAGGCCGACGAGCAGGCTCACGAGGCCCCCTGCAGGAAATTGAGGATGCCGGTGGAGATCGCCACGGCCAGGCGGCGCCGGAAGTTGGGATCGGCCAGGCGGGGCGCGTCCAGGCTGCCGGTGACGAAACCCATCTCGGTGAGCACCGCCGGCATCACCGTGCGGCGGATCACGAAGAACCGGCCCGGGCGGGCGCCGCGATCGGGCGTCCCAGGCGACATCGCCATGATCTGGGACTGGATCGCCTGGGCCAGCCGCAGGGAGCTGCCCGACTGGAAATAGAACGTCTCGACGCCGTTCACATCCGGGCGGGCCATGCTCAGGGCATTGGCGTGGATGCTCACAAAGACATCAGCGTTGCTGCTGTTGGCCAGCGACACCCGCGGCGGCAGGTCCACGTCCACGTCCGACGTGCGCGTCATCAGCACCTGCACCCCCCGGGCCTGGAGCAGCTGGGCCACCTGCAGGCTGACATCCAGCACCACATCGGTTTCCCGCAGGCCACCGATCCCCACCGCACCAGGGTCAGGCCCGCCGTGGCCGGGGTCGATCACCACCCGGAAGCGCCCCCGGGGCACCGCCGGCAGACCGTCGGTGGAGAGTGGCCGTCCCGAGGTGGCCCTTCCCCTGGTGCTGAAGCCACTGGGGCGGGAGGCGGTCCAGCTCGAAGGGGTGGCGTCCATGTCGCCCTCGCCGACATTGCGGGTGAAGCCACTCAGGGGCAGACCGGTGAGGGTGAGCCGCCAGCGATCGCGGGACGTACCCACCAGACGCAGCTGGCGCGGATCGAGGCGGGTGCCGGGCCTGAATTCGAGCACCAGCCGGGTGGTGCCGGAATCGGGCCGGCCGATGCGCACTTCCCTCACCAGGCCGCCGACGGGCACCGAACGGCTGCGCTGGGGCGCACCGGGCAGGTCCACCCACACCCTGGGGCCGGTGGGGCCGGAACCTTCCTCGTAGAAGGCCTGCAGCCGCACGCCCGGCGAGGTGCGCAGCTCCAGCACCCCCTCGCGGCTGAGGCGCCAGGCGGAAAGGGCGCTCGCCGCCTGGGCGGGCAGGGCCCCGATCAGCAGGGGCAAGCTCAGCAACCAGGCGAATCGCGACGCACGCACTCCCATGGACACTCAGAAAAGGGCTGGGTGACGGTGCTGCAGGCTCGGCATCTGGGCACGGACCCTGGCCTCGTGGGCCATGTCGACCGGGGCCATCGCCAGTCCCGGCTCCACCCCCGCATCGGCCATCACGGTGCCCCAGGGGTCGATTACCAGGGCATGGCCATGGGTCTGGCGGCGGCCGTAGTGGAGCCCCGTCTGGGCGGGCGCCAGCACGTAGGCAGTGTTCTCGATCGCCCGGGCCTGGAGCAGCACCTGCCAGTGGTCCTTGCCGGTGTAGGCGGTGAAGGCGGCTGGGATCATCAGTAACTGGGCACCGGCACCAGCCAGCTGGCGGTACAGCTCGGGGAAGCGGACGTCGTAACAGATCGACAGGCCGACGCGGCAGAGCCCTGGCACATCAACCACGGGCGGCAGCTGGTGACCGGGTTGCACCGTGGCGGACTCCCGGTAGGTGATGCCGTCGGGCAGGTCCACGTCGAAGAGGTGGATCTTGTCGTAACGGGCCAGGAGCTGGCCTTCGCGGCCCACCAGCTCGGCGCGGTTGAAGGTCTGGCCCTCCCCGGCCGGCACCGGAAAACCCCCTCCCAGGAGGGTCACCTGGTAGCGGCGAGCCATGGTGACCAGGAAACGGCTGCAGCGTTCGGCCAGGACCGGTGCCAGCTCCAGCCGGCGGGCGTCGTCGCCCATGAAGGCGAAATTCTCGGGCAGACCTACCAGGTCGGCGCCGCGGCGGGCCGCCAGTTCGATCAGCTCCTCCGCCGCCGAAAAATTGGCGTCCGGGTCCGGCGTACTGGTGAGTTGCAGCGCCGCTGCCAGAAAACTGCTCACCGCCGGACCGCTCCAAGACCGGCGAATCGTAAGGGAGCCGCCAAGCGGGGCAAGGCGCGGCTCAACTGGCGCGCAGCACCCCAGGTTCGGCCTGGATCGGTACGATCTCCAGGCTGTCCACGGCGGCGCAGCAGGCGAAATCGGCGTCGTGGTTGCCGAGGCCGATCAGGCGCTGGCCATGGCTGGCGCTGCGGAGGCAGGTCTCGGTGTCATGGCGCCACTGCTGCCAGAGGGCCAGGGCCGCCAGCATTTCGTCGTTGGCGCAGCGGACCCCCATGTGGGGTGCCACCGCCAGCTCGATCGCGGCCGAAGCCACCGCCCCCGCCGCCAGGCTGTCCTCGAGGGAGTAATCGCCCTCCCAGCCGCTGCCCACGATCCACACCCGCAGGGCCTGCCGCTCGATCAGGCGCCGGGCCACGGCGGTGCGGTTGGGCAGGCAGGCGGTGAGCAGCAGGGGCACCGCCTGGACCCGGTCGAGGGAGCGGGTGCCGTTGGTGGTGCTCAGGAAAATGCGCTTGCTCTCGACCCGCTCACGGGTGACCGCCAGGGGGGAGTTGCCCAGGTCGTAGCCCTCCACCCGCTTGCCACCACGCTCGCCGGCCCGCAGCCGACGGGCGGCCGGCCAGTTGGCGGCAGCCGCTTCGAGGGCGCCCAGATCGGCAAAGGCCTGGATCGCTTCGGCCCCGTTCTGCAGCGCCCAGGCGATGGTGGTCGTGGCCCGCAGGACGTCGATGACCACGGCCGCATCGGGGCCGTCCTCCTCGAGAGAACGCAGGGGGGGAACGGCTTCGGAGGTATGGAAGTAGGAGAGCAGCACGGGACGCGATCGCTACGGGGGTGCGTCACAGTAGGCAGCAGCTCGACGGCGCAGGACGACGGTGGCGAGGGTGGTGGCTGACGGAATCGGGAGCGGCAAGGCGCTCGGGCGGCAGCGCAATCTGCGCGATTTCCTGGCGTTGCTGGAGAAGCGCGGCCAGCTGCGGCGCATCACGGCGCCGGTGGATCCGGATCTGGAACTGGCGGCCATCGCCGATCGGGTGCTGGCCATGGGCGGCCCGGCCCTGCTGTTCGAGAACGTGATCGGCTCCCCCATGCCCGTGGCCGTGAACCTGATGGGCACGGTGGAACGGGTGCTGTGGAGCATGGGCATGGAACGGCCCGAGGAGCTCGAAGCCCTCGGTGAACGCCTGGCTCTGTTGCAGCAGCCCCGGCCGCCGAAGGGCCTCAAGGAGGTGATGAAGTTCGGGGGGGTGTTCTGGGACCTGGTGCGGGCCCGGCCCGACCTCGACCTGACCCCCCCCTGCCACCAGCAGGTGTTCAAAGGCGATCAGGTGAACCTGGAGTCCCTGCCGCTGCTGCGCCCATGGCCGGGGGATGCGGGCGGGGTGATCACCCTCGGGCTGGTGATCACCAAGGACCCCGAAACAGGCGTGCCCAACGTCGGCGTCTACCGGCTGCAGCGCCAGTCGATCAACAGCGCCACCGTCCACTGGCTGAGCGTGCGGGGCGGCGCCCGGCACCTGCGCAAGGCGGCGGCGATGGGTCGCAAGCTGGAGGTGGCGGTGGCCATCGGCGTCCATCCGCTGCTGGTGATGGCGGCGGCCACGCCGATTCCGGTGCAGCTGAGCGAATGGCTGTTCGCCGGCCTCTACGCCGGCGAGGGGGTGCGGCTGGCCCGCTGCAAGACCCTCGATCTGGAGGTGCCCTCCCACAGCGAGGTGGTGCTGGAGGGCACCATCACCCCCGGCGAGGTGCTCCCCGACGGCCCCTGCGGCGACCACATGGGGTTCTACGGCGGTGAGGAGGACTCGCCCCTTGTGCGCTTCCACTGCGTCACCCAGCGCCGTGACCCCATCTTCCTGACCACCTTCAGCGGCCGCCCCCCCAAGGAGGAGGCGATGCTGGCGATCGCCCTGAACCGGATCTACACGCCGATCCTGCGGCAGCAGATCCCGGAGATCGTCGATTTCTTCCTGCCCATGGAGGGCCTCAGCTACAAACTGGCCGTGATCGCCATCGACAAGGCCTACCCGGGCCAGGCGAAGCGGGCGGCCATGGCCTTCTGGAGCGCCCTGCCCCAGTTCACCTACACCAAGTTCGTGGTGGTGGTCGACAAGTCGATCGCAATCCGGGACCCGCGCCAGGTGATCTGGGCGATCAGCGCCCAGGTCGACCCCCAGCGGGACCTGTTCGTGCTGGAGGACACCCCCTTCGACTCGCTCGATTTCGCCAGCGAACGGCTGGGGCTCGGCGGCAGGCTCGCCATCGACGCCACCACCAAGATCGGCCCGGAGAAGCGCCACGACTGGGGCCAGGCCCTGGGCCGCGATGCCGCCCTGGAGGCGCGGGTGGACGGCCGCTGGAGCGAACTGGGCCTCGATGATCTGGGCCGCGGCGAGCCCGATCCCGCCCTGTTCGGCTACACCCTGGAGCACGTGCTGGAGCGCCTCGCGGCCGGCCGCTGATGCTGCGCCGCAGCGGCATCTACGCCCTCAAGGCCCTGCTGGAGCTGGCCCTGGATCCGCCGCGCTGGCAGTCGGTGAACGCGCTGGCGTTAGCCCAGGACCTGCCCGCCCCGATGCTGGAGCAGCTGATGCTCAAGTTACGCCGGGCTGCCCTGGTGGAGTCGCGGCGCGGCCGACAGGGGGGCTACCGGCTGCGCCGCCTGCCCGCCGACCTGCCCCTGGCGGCGATCCTGGCGGCGGTGGACGCCCCGGCCGCCAGCCTGGTGGCCGCCACGGAGCCGGAGGAAGACCCCCAGCCCAGCGACCGCGTGACCCGGGTGCTCAACCGACGCCTGCTGCAGGCCCTGGAGCGGGAACTGGACCGCCTCACCCTGGAGGACCTGCTCTTTGATCTGCGCAGCGCCCAGGCGGCCTTCAGCGAATCCGGGGGACTGCTGCTGGGCTGAGCCGGGCCGTTCCGATGAACATCACGTCCAGATCCTGGTCGAAGGCCACCTGGAAGCCGCCGGTGCGCAGGTAGTGGAGCAGCCGGCCCAGGGTGCGCAGCGGACCACGGCCGAAGAGATCCATGCCCTGCATCCGGATGGCGCTGAAGCCACTGGCCAGCAGCCAACCCTCGAGGGCCTCCGGTGTCACGAACCGCTCCCAGTTGTGAACCCCGGCCGGTATCAGCCGCAGCAGCGTCTCCAGCAGCCAGATCATGGTGAGCCGGGAGCGGAAAGTGCGATTGATGGTGTCGAAGCAGAAGATTCCTCCGGGGGCCAGAACCCTGGCGATCTCCGCGATCACGGCGTCCGGACGATCGACATGCTCCAGCACATCGACGCAGATCACCACATCGAAACGTTCGGAGGCGAAAGGGAGTTGCTCCGCCAGTCCCACCCGGTAATCGATCGCCAGACCCGCCTCGGCCGCATGGCTCCGGGCCGCATCAATGCAGGGGCCGGAACGGTCGACGCCGCTCAGACGGGCGCCCCGACGCGCCAGGAATTCACAGGTGTAGCCGCCGCCACAGCCCACATCCAGGACGCGAAGATCTCTCCATTGGGCAACCAACTGATCAAAACAGAGAAAGCGCAGTGGATTAAGTTGACGGAGCGGAAAGATGGTGGCGTTCTCATCCCACCAGACGGCCGCCTGTTGATCGTAGAATGAGAGATTGTTGCGCAACAAGGTGACGGCGCCGTCGGTTTCGATCATTATCCCGACCCTCAATGAAGCCGGTCACCTGGGACGCACCCTCAACCAGCTGGAGATCCTCGATCCGGCCGCCGATGAGGTGATCGTGGTGGATGGCGGCAGCACCGATGCCACCCTGGCCAGGGCCCACGTGCACGGCTGCCGTGTGATCTGCTGCCAGCACGTGGGGAGGGCGGTGCAGATGAACCGGGGGGCAGCTGAGGCCCGCAGCGAGATCCTCTGCTTCGTTCACGCCGACACCTTGGTGCCGTCGGATCTGGTGCTGCTGGTGAGGGCCACCCTGGCCGATCCGGCCACAAGCTGCGGGGGCTTCATCGCGCTGATGCGGGGTGCTCGGAGCACCCGCTGGGGCGTGAGCCTTCACAACGCCCTCAAGACCCACTACGCGGCGCTGCTGTTCCGGCCCCATCGCTACGTGCTGAACGGTTTCCGGGTGCTGTTCGGCGACCAGGTGATCTTCTGCCGCCGGCACGACTTCGAGCGCTGCGGGGGCTTTGACGACACCCTTCCGATCATGGAGGACGCCGACCTCTGCGAGCGGCTGGGCCGGCTGGGCCGGATCCGCCAGGTCAACCGGGTGGTGGAATCCTCCGACCGTCGGGTGGCGCGCTGGGGCTCCTGGAAAGCCACCGGGGTGTACCTGATGATCGGCCTGCTCTGGGGCCTGGGGGTGCCGGCCTCACGGCTGAAGCGGTTCTACGGCGACATCCGCGACTGAGTCCCGACCGTTCAGGGCCCAGTCGTAGGGCAGGTAGCGGAGCCGGACATCAGCCGGCAACGCCAGCTCCGGGCGATAGCGGCCCACATAGGCGGGGATCGAGGGGGCCACCGCCAGAACGTCGCCGCGGTACCACTGGAAGATCCGGCTGACCCAGAGGCGGCCCCTGGCCGGCTCGAAGCGCAGCTTCTGCGGATGCTGCAGGAAGCGGCGGGCGTCCTCCTCCAGCTGGGCCTCGAGCCGCTCGGGCCGGTAGGCCTCCGCCCGCAGCAGGGGGCAGCCGGCGGCGGCGCAGACCAGGGCGAAGTGGAGGCGGGGATCGCCGAAGCGGGGACGGAGAATCCCGTGCTCGATGCGGTTGAGGCTGAGGGGCTGGCCCTGGAGGGTGATCACCGGCTGCGAGAAGAAGGCCAGGAAAGCCGGCCAGTTGGGGACCGCCGCGATGGTGGGGCGAATCGAGGCCAACGGGAAGCGCGCAAGCACCTGGCGGATCACCAGGGCGTTGTAAAGGTTGATCCACAGGGCCATGGCTTTGGCGCTGGAGTCAGGCTCGGCATCGAAGGGCCGCTGGTCCGCCAGCCAGTGCTCCAGTTCCACTGCCCCCTGCTGCTGCCAGGCGGCATAGTCCACCCGCCCGCGGCCATCGACGTGGCGGCGGAGCAGGCCATCCCACACAGTGACATCGATCATGGGGCGCCCCTTCGAACCCCATCGTTCCACGGCCATCCGGGGACTGGAGATCCGTACCGGGGCAGCCACGGCAACGATTCCTACGCTGGACCCATGGTTCCCGCCCCCTCCCTGCCCGATCCCACCGGCCCGCTGCTGGAGGAGATCCTGGTGCCGCTGCTGCAGGACTACGCCGAGTCCTTCGATCGCGGCCTGCTGCTGCTCGACCACTGCCCGGAGTCCGTGATGGCCGCCCCTGAGCAGGAGCACCTGCGCCAGCGGCTCGATGAGGCCCGCCGGTCCCTGGCGGCGGCGCGGGCCCTGCGGGCCGCGGCGCCCAAGCCGATGGGCCTGGCCATGGAGACGATCACCCCCTGGCACCGCTTGGTGGTGGAGGTCTGGAGCCTGTCGGCGAGGCTGCGGGCCATCGGCGTTCGGCCCTGAAGGGGGGCCGGAACCGGCCGCTCCATAGGATCACCCCAGTTGGCGCCACTGCTCTTGTCCTCCTCCGTGGGTGTCGATGCGAGCGTGGCCGCCCTGCCGGCCCCCCTGGTCCTGCCCGCAGGCGGCAGCCTGCGCGGCAGCGTGACCGTGCCCGGCGACAAGTCGATCTCGCACCGATCACTGCTGTTCGGGGCCATCGCCGAGGGCACCACCCGCATCGAGGGGCTGCTGCCCGCCGAAGACCCCCTCAGCACCGCCGCCTGCCTGCGGGCCATGGGCGTCACGGTCTCGCCGATCGCCGACGGGCAGGTGGTGATCGTGGAGGGGGTGGGCCTTGACGGGCTGCGGGAGCCCGCCGACGTGCTCGACTGCGGCAACTCCGGCACCACCATGCGGTTGATGCTGGGGTTGCTGGCCGGCCGGGCGGGGCGCCACTTCGTGCTCACGGGCGATGCCTCCCTGCGCTCGCGGCCGATGCGCCGGGTGGGGGTCCCCCTGGCCCAGATGGGCGCCCGCATCCAGGGACGCGAGGACGGCAACCTGGCCCCCCTGGCGGTGCAGGGGCAGACCCTGCACGGCAGCGTCATCGGCACGCCGGTGGCCTCGGCCCAGGTCAAGAGCGCCCTGCTGCTGGCCGCCCTAACGGCGAACGGGCCCACCACCGTGATCGAACCGGCCCCCACCCGCGACCACAGCGAGCGGATGCTGCGGGCCTTCGGTGCCGACCTGGAGGTGGATGGCGACGAGGGACGGTTCATCACCGTGCGGCCCGGACCTGCCCTGCGGGGCCAGACCGTGGTGGTGCCCGGCGACATCAGCTCCGCCGCCTTCTGGCTGGTGGCGGCGGCGATCACCCCGGGGGCCGATCTCACGGTCGAGAACGTCGGGCTCAACCCCAGCCGCACCGGCATTCTCGATGTGCTGGCCGAGATGGGCGCCCGGATCACCGTGCTCAACAGCCGCGACGTGGCCGGCGAGCCGGTGGGGGATCTGCGGGCGCAGCACGGCCCCCTGCGGGCCTTCCGCATCGAGGAGCCGATGATCCCGCGCCTGGTGGATGAGATCCCCGTGCTGGCGGTGGCGGCCTGCTGCGCCGAAGGGGTGAGCCGCATCAGCGGCGCCGCCGAGCTGCGGGTGAAGGAGACCGACCGCCTGGCGGTGATGGCCCGCCAGCTGACGGCGATGGGGGCCAGGCTCGAGGAGCACGCCGATGGCCTCAGCATCGAAGGGCCCACCCCGTTGCACGGGGCCGAGGTGGACAGCGAAACCGATCACCGCGTGGCGATGAGCCTGGCGGTGGCCTCCCTGGTGGCCCGCGGCGACACCCACCTGGGGCGGCCGGAGGCAGCCGCCGTCTCCTACCCCGGCTTCTGGGATGACCTGGCCCGCCTGCGCCACTGAACCGGCAGAGACAATCCCGGCGCCGGAGCTGCTGCCCCGGCTGGGGCGCGACGGCAGCTTCAGCCTCTACAGCCGCGGTGTCGAGGAAGGCTTCCACCATGCGGCCGGTGCCCTGCATGAAGCCCAGGAGAAGTTCGTGGTGCCGGCGGCGCTGGAACGTTTCGCCCCGGGCCAGCGGCTGCTGGTGGCGGAAGTGGCCGTCGGCACCGGCACCAACACGGCCGCGCTGCTTACGGCGACGGCGGCCGCAGGCCTGGAGCTGGACTGGTGGGGCCTGGAAGTGGACCAGCGGCCTTTGCCCCTGGCCCTGGCGGATGCCGGCTTCCGGGCCCAGTGGCCCGCCGCGGTGATCCGGCGGCTGGAGGAGCTCAGCCACAGCCCACGCCTGCGGCTCGGCGATGCCCGCCGCCGGCTGCCGGAGCTCGTGGCCGCCCAGGCGGGTCGCTGCGACCTGGTGCTGCTGGATGCCTTCTCCCCGACCCGCTGCCCCCAGCTGTGGAGCCGGGAGTTCCTGGAGCGGCTGGTGCGGCTGCTGCGGCCCGATGGCCGCCTGCTCACCTACAGCTCCGCGGCGGCGGTGCGGCGCTGCCTGCTGGAGCTGGGTCTGGACGTGCAGGCGATCCGGCCGTCCGGGGACGGATCCGGGCGCTGGAGCGCCGGAACGGTGGCCAGCTTCACCCCCCTGGCCCCCCATCCGGCCCTGCGGCCCCTGGAGCCCTTCGAACGGGAACACCTCGCCAGCCGTGCCGGCCTTCCTTACCGGGACCCCCGCGGCAACGCCAGCGCCGCCGAGATCCTGGAGCGGCGGCGGCGGGAGCAGCAGCGCAGCCCCGCCCCACCGGGGAGGCTGCGGCCGCCGGTGGATCCCGGCGGACTGGGCCGCTCCGAAGGGCACCGGTAGATTCCGGCGCAGACGCCCTGCCGCCGCCCATGCTCGCCGTTGCCGTCCTGGCCGCCGGGAAAGGGACCCGCATGAAGAGTGCCCTGCCGAAGGTGCTCCAGCCCCTGGCCGGCGCAACGCTGGTGGAACGGGTGCTGGGCAGCTGTCACCGGCTCGCCCCCGACCGCCAGCTGCTGGTGGTCGGGCACCAGGCCGACCGGGTGGAGCGCACCCTCGCCGGCATTGAGGGCCTGGAGTTCGTGCTGCAGCAGCCCCAGAACGGCACCGGCCATGCGGTGCAGCAACTGCTCGGGCCGCTGGAGGGCTTCGAGGGCGAACTGCTGGTGCTCAACGGCGACGTCCCCCTGCTGCGGCCGGAGACCCTGGAATCCCTGCTCTCCACCCATCGGACCAGTGGTGCCGCGGTGACCCTGCTCACCGCCCGGCTGGCGGACCCGACCGGCTACGGCCGCGTCTTCGCCGACGGGGCGGGCCAGGTGAGCGGCATCGTGGAGCACCGCGACTGCTCTATCGAGCAGCTCGGCAACACCCTCACCAATGCGGGCATCTACTGCTTCGACTGGGCCCGCCTGGCCACCGTGCTGCCCAGCCTGAGCGCCGACAACGACCAGGGGGAGCTCTATCTCACCGACACCGTGGCCCTGCTGCGGCCGGCCATGCACCTGGAGGTGGGCGACCCGGATGAGGTGGCCGGCATCAACGACCGTCAGCAGCTGGCCCACTGCGAGGCGGTGCTGCAGGAGCGGCTGCGGCGCCACTGGATGGCGGAGGGGGTGAGCTTCACCGATCCGGCCAGCTGCACCCTCAGCGAGCACACCCGCTTCGGCCGCGACGTGCTGGTGGAGCCCCAGTGTCACTTCCGCGGGGTGAGCAGCATCGGTGATGGCTGCCGCATCGGCCCCGGCTGCCTGATCGAGAACAGTCACCTGGGCGCCGAGGTGGAGGTGATCCATTCGGTGCTGCGTGACAGCCACGTGGAACGCGGCTGCGTCATCGGGCCGTTCGCCCAGCTGCGGGCCGGGGCCCACTTGGCCGAAGGCTGCCGCATCGGCAATTTCGTGGAAGTCAAGAACAGTCAGCTGGGCGAGGGCTGCAAGGCCAACCATCTCAGCTACCTGGGCGATGCCGCCCTGGGCGCTGAGGTGAACATCGGCGCCGGCACGGTGACCGCCAACTTCGACGGCGTGCGCAAACACCGCACCGTGATCGGCGGCGGCAGCAAGACCGGGGCCAATTCGGTACTGGTGGCGCCGATCACCCTCGGGGAGGGGGTGACGGTGGGGG
Organism: Synechococcus sp. UW140; assembly: GCA_943372935.1. Lineage (GTDB taxonomy): Bacteria > Cyanobacteriota > Cyanobacteriia > PCC-6307 > Cyanobiaceae > Cyanobium. The sequence goes on along the minus strand of CALSAP010000024.1, from coordinate 20,861 downwards.
CGGGCTCCACCATCACCAAGGACGTGCCCGCCGGGGCCCTGGCCCTGGGCCGGGCACGCCAATTGGTGAAGGAGAACTGGAACCCCGCCAGCCCCCGCCAGGAGCAGGGGGTGACGGGCTGAATCCAGAAGATCCAGCCTAATCTTGGCCCAAAAATCACCTCGCAGCCATGGCCGTCAACCCCGTCATCTGGTTCGAGCTGTACGTCAACGACATGGCCCGGGCCAAGGCCTTCTACGAGACCGTGTTCGAGGTGAACCTCGAATCCATGGGAGATGTGGGCATGGAGTACTCCGCCTTCCCGATGGACGACGGCAAGGTCGGGGCCGGAGGGGCCCTGGCGAAAATGGAGGGCATGGCCCCGGGCGGTGGCGGCACCCTGATCTATTTCCACTGCGACGACTGCGCCGTGGAGGAGAGCCGGGTGGCGGGTGCTGGTGGCACGGTGATCAAGCCGAAGATGTCGATCGGCGCCTATGGCTTCATGAGCCTGGTGCTCGACACCGAAGGCAACACGATCGGGCTCCACTCCCAGACGTGAGCGCCACGGCCCCGGCAGCGCGTTTCCGCTGGTGGCACGGCGCCGCGATCCTGATGGCCGCCAATGCCGTCAGCTTCTGGCCGGCGGGGGTGCTGGGGGACTCCGCCTTCTACACCGCCTTCCGCCTGCCGCCCTACGCCCCGCCGGGCTGGCTGTTCGCCCCGGTGTGGCTGGTGCTGAACATCACCTCCCTGGTGGCTCTGTCCCGGGTGGCCAACCTGGAGGTGCCAGACGGCGCCGGCCGTCCCCGGGGCTTGGTGCTGGTCTCGGAAGCGCTGGGCTGGCTGCTGTTCGCCGTGTTCACCACGTTCTTCTTCTGGCTGCACAGCCCGGTGCTGGCGGCCGCCGACACGTTGGCGGGCCTGCTGGTGGCGGTGCTGAGCGTGGCGGCGGCGGTCCGCCTGGATCGACCCGCCGCCGGACTGATCGGCCTGCGGATGCTGTGGCTGCTGCTGGCCAGTGCGGTGGCGCTGAGCATCGCCCTGAACAACCCCGACCCGTTCCTATCCGCTGCCCCGGCGCCAGGTGTGGAAGCGCTCCAGTAGGGCCAGGGTGCGCTGGGGGGCGTGGGCCTTCTTCCAGCTTCCGGCGACGTACTTGTTGGCTTCGGCCAGGGTGGGATAAGCGTGCATAGTGCCCAGCACCTTGCCCAGGCCCAGGTTCCAGCGCATCGCCAGCACGAATTCGGCCAGCAGCTCCCCGGCCTGCTCCGCCACGATCGTCACCCCCAGGATCCGGTCCCTGCCGGGCACGGTGAGCACCTTGACGAAGCCGGTCTCGGCCGATTCGACGATGGCCCGATCCAGCTCGGCCAGGTCGAAGCGCGTGAGCTCGAAAGCCACCCCCTGGGCGGTGGCCTCGGTCTCGTTCAGCCCCACCCGGGCCACCTCCGGGTCGGTGAAGGTGGTACGCGGGATGACGCGGCCGTCGACGGAGAAGCGCACCGGATCGAACAGCCCGTTCACGGCCGCATACCAGGCCTGATGGGCCGCCGTGTGGGTGAACTGCCAGGGGCCGGCGGCGTCGCCGGCGGCATAGATGTTGGGGTAGAGGGTCTGGAGGTGGGGGTCGGTGTCGATGGTGCGGCCTGTGGGGATGCCCAGGGCCTCGAGGCCGTGGCCCTCCAGCCGGGCCTGGCGCCCAACGGCGCAGAGCAGTTCGTCGGCCTCGAGCAGGAGGGTGGCGCCGCCCACCGCCACCTCCACCTGCAAACCACCGGAATCGGCAGGCCCCACCCGCTCCACCCGGCAGCCGGTGTGGACCCGCACCCCGTCACGCTCCAGCACCTCGCGCAGCGTCGCCCCCACCTCGGGATCCTCCCGGGGCAGCAGGCGGTCGTTGCGCTGCAGCAGGGTCACCGGCAGGCCCAGCTGGGCGAGGGCCTGGGACAGTTCGCAGCCGACAGGGCCGCCGCCCAGCACCACCAGGCTCGGCCGCGGGGACGGGTGCTTGGCCAGTGCTTCCCAGAGGGTTTCGCTGGTGAGCACCCGCACCGTCTCGATGCCGGGCAGGGGGGGAATCACCGGCGCCGCGCCGGTGGCCAGCACGATGGCGCGAGCCGTGAGCACGGTCTCGCTGCCGTCGGCGGCGGTGATCGCCACCGCCCAGGGGCTGATCAGGCGGGCGTGGCCCTGCCGCACGTCCACCCCGAGGGCGGTATAGCGCTCGACGCTGTCGTGGGGGGCGATGGCCGCCACCTTCTGCCGCACCCGCTCCAGCACCCGGCGAAGATCCACCCGGGGCTCCTGGGGGGTCAGGCCGTAGCGGTCGGCATGGCGCAGGCGGGCGGCGAGGCGGGCCGAGCTGATCAGGGCCTTGCTGGGCACACAGCCGGTGTTGAGGCAGTCGCCGCCCATGCGGGCCCGCTCCACCAGGGTCACCTTGGCCCGCACGGTGGCGGCGATGTAAGCGGTGACGAGGCCGGCCGCCCCGGCACCGATCACGATCAGGTTGCGATCGAAGTGGCGGGGGCGGTTCCAGGGGCGGTAGAGGCGCCAGAGCCGCCAGCGGCCCAGCAGCAGCTTCACGATCCAGGGCAGCAGGCCCAGCAGGGCGAAGGACGCCAGCAGCGCCGGTGAGAGGAGGCCGCCCAGGCTGGTGAGCTGGCCCAGCTGGGTGCCGGCGTTCACGTACACGAGCGTGGCCGGCAGCATGCCCAGCTGGGAGACAAAGGCGAACGACCTCAGGGGCATGGGAGTGAGTCCCATCAGCAGATTCACCAGAAAGAAAGGGACCACCGGCACCAGCCGCAGGCTGAGCAGGTAGGCGGGCCCATCACGGCGGACGCCCGCCTCGATCGGCCCGAGGCGGTGGCCGAAGCGGCGCCGCACCGGTTCCCGCAACAGGGTGCGGGCCAGCAGGCAGGCCGCCGTGGCGCCCAGGGTGGAGCCGATCGACACCAGCACCGTGCCCTGCAGCAGGCCGAAGATGGCCCCTCCCGCCAGGGTGAGCACGGTGGCACCGGGCAGGGAGAGACCCGTCACCAGCACGTACACCAGCAGGTAGCCGGCGGCGGTGGCCAGCGGGGCCGCCTGGCGCCAGGCCACGAATTGGGCGCGAGAGGCCTGCAGGGCAGCGAGATCCAGCTGGCGGTACCAGCCCTGGCTGAAGAAGAGTGTCACCCCAGCCAGCAGCAGCGCGATCGCCACCAGGCGCCCCCACGGTGCGCCGGGGGGCTTGTCCTGGGCTGGGGAGCTCATGGCTGCCGCCCCTCGGGCTGGAGCTGTGGTGGGCGCTGGACCACCGGAGCCGCGGCGGCGAGAATCTCAGCCCGGTCGCCGGTCAGGGGCGGAACGATGCGCTCGCCATTGATCAGCCGTTTGGTGCGTTTGGCCGGCTCCCCGGTGGCGACGACCTGGCGGTCCCAGCCTTCGGTGTAGAGGGCCCCCCAGGGACCCAGATCCAGAATGGTGGTGTACCAGTCGATCCGCAGCGGCAAGAGCGGCAGCCCCAGCAGATCGCAGACGGCGTTGTGGCCGGCGAACCGGCCCATAGGTCGGCCGTGCTGACAGGACATGACCGTGCTGTGGCCGTCCTCCAGGGCCAGACGGGCACTGTCACCGGCGGCGAACACGCCGCTAAGGCCCTCGACCCGCAGAGCGGCATCCACCGGCAGCCGGCCAAGGGCATCGGTGGGCACCCCGCAGCCGGCGGCCACCGGGTTGGCGCGCATGCCGGCACACCAGACCACCGTCTGGGTGCCGATGACCTCACCGGAGTCGAAGCGAATCTCCAACCCGTCGAGGCCCTCTACCCGTACGCCGAGCCGCAGCTCCACGCCCAGGGCTGCCAGGGCCTCTTCGATCACGGGCCGGGCCGAGTCCCCCATGTCGGAGCCCACCTGGGGGTTGTGGTCCACCAGCACGACGCGCACCGGCCCGGCCAGACCGGCGCGCTCCTGCTTGGCCCGCAGACGGGCCGGCAATTCACAGGCGGCCTCGATTCCCGTCAGGCCAGCCCCCACCACCACGGCCGTGAACCGGCCGGGGGCCTCGGGACGTTCCGCCAGGGACTCCAGGTGCTGCTCAAGCCGGGAGGCGCCGGCATAGGTATCGACATCGAAGCCGTGCTCAGCCAGGCCGGGGACCGGAGGGCGAAGCAACTGACTGCCCAGGGCGAAGACCAGCCGGTCGTAGCGAAGGGACTGGGGGCCCGCCTCGCTCAGGACGCTGACGGTGCGGGCGGCCAGGTCGATGGAACCAACCTCCCCCACCAGCCAGCTCACACCGACAGGCGCGAGGACGGACTCCAGGGGAACCCTGAGGGGTGCCAGGTCGGCCTCGTAGTTGCGCACGCGGATGCCATGGAAGGCGTCACGGTTGACGAGCAGCACCTCGATGGTGTCCGGGCCGATCCCCAGTTGATCAAGCTGGCGGGCGGCTGAAAGGGCGCTCCAGAGCCCGGCAAAGCCACCGCCCAGCACCAGGATTCGCTGGGCTCCCATCACGTGTCTCCGTCAAGGGGAGGAGGGATCACCGGGTAGGAAGCAATCCCGGTTCAGGCTATCGAGGCAACGGCCTGGGCCTGGGCATCGAGCGGCACCCCACTCCGGACGACTGGGACACGGAGCACGCCAACCTGCTTCTGAGGGGAAGCTGGTGGCCGATCTGGAGGAAGGCAGGAAACGGCAAGACCTGCACGGCTGCGTCCATCTCCATGGACACCTCGCCACTGCCCCAAGGCGTGCAAGTGCAGCAGAATCGGGGACTCCTCGTTTCCAGCAGGCTCATGATCGCGAGGTCACCCACGTTGCGGACGCCTTCGCCGGCAGGTCATTGCCGCTGGCGAAACCCACATCAAGCCGAACACTCCGCAACAGCTGATTCCTTCTTTCTAGACACCACATAAAAGGCCCCACCGATCGGCAGAGGCAAAAACAAATGAAGCAGTAACACGATGAAAGCCTGCGTTCAATCGAGCTGATCGTTCCGTGTGGCGGCACGTCTGACCCGGCGTCTCAACTTGCGGCTCCAGCCAAAGGCCAGACCCGTGCCGAGCAGAGGCAAGGGGCCGGGCACGCTGTCTGGAGTGACGGGGGGTTGCGTCGACTCTTGTGTGTACGTTGTTTTGATATCCGTCAGCACGTCTCTGCTCACCACATTCCAGGTCAGGAGCTGGGTGAGCGGACCGGGAACTACGAATGGAATGGGGCCAAATTCCGCTCCGTCCAGAGAGACGAGGGCAGGGCCTCCTACAGTCGAGTTAATGACACTCGTTGCACCGGTACTAGTAGGACTAATTGCAACAGTGCTGTCAAGTTTAACCGCTGAAAAGATGTAGCTCGGATCCAATATCTGAACTGTGTAGTCAAAAAAGCCAGCTTTAACGCCAACGATGGAAGGAGTGAAATTCAAGGCAACACTGAACAGGTCATCCACATAGGAGGGCCTGGATCAATCTGTGCCCATTCAAAGGTAGCCGAACCGGGATTGGCGAAATTGAAGGAATTGATCGTAAACTGCTTATCGGCGCAGGTCACCGTATCGCCGGCACGAAGTTCCGAGAAATTGATAGAATAAATGCCACCGCCTGCTCCGGGACTAGCGGGACTGCAGGTATAGGCATTGGCTGCCTGGGCCACTCCGCCAGAGAGGAGCGAGCCGGCAGCAGTCGCCTGGAGGGCGGTGCCGAGGAGTGCCTTGGAGATGGCTCTCTGAATGGGCTGACGCGGCGCCGTTGCGCTCTGCTTCGTCTTGCCCGGCGACGAGCGGAGGGCGACGCTGATGTTCAGATTGAACATGAAAGATTGCAAAGCTTTCGACTAAATAACCTTAGCCTCTACTGAAAGAACCTGTCCGCCAGGTTGCTCGATTGCAACTTTGGGCATCCCCCTGAGGTCATCAATCGTGAAGGGAAGCCGATCTCGGTTGTGGTGGCCCTCCTGCGGAAAGCCAGATCCAGAGGCGTCTCCAGCGCGATCACCACGGAGGCCTCCCTGGTGCAGCTGACTGTCCAACCGACGACCCGGCAGCGGGGGCTTCGCTGGCCATGGCCCTTCCTCGTGTCAGCTTGATGGTCAGCTTCGCTAACGGTGGAGCCATCACGGTTCCGCAGGCTCAGGTCCGCCTGGCACGATGCCAAAATCGCGAGGCTGAGGCTGAGTCGCTCCTGAATCTGCCGACCGCACACCAAGGTTCCGCGGCGATCCCGCTGGTGCTCGTCCACGGGCTCTGGGACGATCCGCGCCTGTTCCGCCGCCTGCAGGAACGCCTCGCCGGTCGCCGTGCGGATCTGTTCGTGCCCCATCTGCCCCATCGCCTGGGGGCCACGCCTCTGCTGACGCTGGCTGAACGGCTCGGCGTCCAGGTGAATGGGCACTATGGCCCAAGCACCCCGATCGATCTGCTGGGCTTCTCCATGGGCGGGGTGATCGCCCGCACCTGGATCCAGCGGCTGGGGGGGCACCGGCGCACCCACCGCTTCTACTCCGTCGCCTCCCCCCAGCGAGGCACCTTCATCGCCCAGCCCTGGCCCCGCTGGCTGCTGGCCGGGATCGCCGACATGAAGTGCGGTAGCCCTCTGCTGCGGCATCTCAACGACGACCTCTCGAGCCTCGAGGGAGTGGAGTGCCACAGCTATGTCGGCCGCTTCGATCACATGGTGGTGCCGGCCAGGAGCTGCCTGCTGCCGGTGGGCAACAGCACCCTGCTGCCGCCGTGGAACCACCGCAACCTGGTCCGTGACCCCCGGGCCCTCGATCCGATTGTGGAAGAGCTTCTGCGGCCCTGAACCGACATCCGCCAGTTCAGGCCCGGCCCAGCTCTCAGCCAGCGGCCGCCACCAGCCCCGAGTGCCGGATCAGGGCCTCCGGGCTGGGGGCCCGGCCCCGGAACGATTCGAACACCTCGCCGGGGTGGCGGCTGCCGCCGAGGCTGAGCACCGTCTCGCGGAAGCGGCGGCCGGTGGCCTGGATCGCCGCCTCGTTCTCCAGGCCCACCTCCTCAAAGGCACTGAAGGCATCAGCGCTGAGCACCTCTGCCCACTTGTAGGAGTAGTAGCCGGCGGAGTAGCCACCGGCGAAGATGTGGCCGAAGGAACAGAGGAAGGCGTCCTCCTCGATCGGCTCCAGCACCGTGGTGGTGATGGCGATTTCCCGGCGCAGCTGTTCCGGCGTCCTGCCGCACTCCGGCGTCCACTGGCTGTGCAGCCGCAGGTCGGTGAGGGCGAAGTGCACCTGGCGCAGGGTGGCGGCACCACCCATGAACGTGCGAGCGGCCCGGAGCTTGGCGAACTCCGGTTCCGGCAGCGGTTCACCGCTCTGCCAGTGGCGGGCCATGCCCATCAAGGTGGCATGGTCGTAGCACCAGTTCTCCATGAACTGGCTGGGCAGCTCGACGGCATCCCATTCCACGTTGTTGATGCCGGCCGCCTGGGGACGCTCCACGGTGGTGAGCATGTGCTGCAGCCCGTGGCCGAATTCGTGGAACAGGGTCTCCACCTCCTCAAAGGTCATCAGGCTGGGGGTCTCCCCCACCGGAGGGCTCTGGTTGCAGACCAGGTAGGCCACGGGCAGCACGGGAGCGCCAGCCCCGTCCAGCGAACGCACCAGGCACTCATCCATCCAGGCGCCGCCTCGCTTGCTGCCCGGGCGGCTGTAGGGATCCAGATAGAAGGCGGCCAGGGGCTGGCCGCTGCCGGCGTCATCGACGCGGAAGAAGCGCACGTCCGGATGCCAGACAGGCGCCTCACCATCGGCAGGCCGGATGCGGAGGCCGAACAGGCGATCGCAGAGCCCGAACAGGCCATCGAGCACCCGGGGCAGGGGGAACCAGGGCCGCAGGGCTTCGCTGTCGAGATCGAAGGCCCCCTGGCGCCGCACCTCCGCCCAGAAGCTCACGTCCCAGGGCTTGAGGTCCGCCGCCTCGGCTGCTCCTTCCCGGCCCGCGCAGGCACGCAACGCCTCCAGTTCCAGCAGGGCCACCGGGTAGGCGGCGGTGCGCAGGTCCTCAAGCAGGGCCTCCACCTCAGCCACCGAGCCGGCCATCTTCGAGGCCAGGCTCACCTCGGCCCAGGAGCCATAGCCAAGACGCTGGGCCTGTTCACGGCGCAGGCGGAGAATCCGCTCGATCGCCGGCCAGTTGCCATCGGTTTCACCCGAGGCGCGGCTCACATGGGCCTTGTAGGCGATCTCCCGCAGGTCGCGGCGGCGGCTGTACTTCAGAAACGGGCCGAAGCGGGGCATGTCGAGTCCGAGCAGCCAGGGCCCCGCAGCGGCCGTTGCCTGGCCATCCCCAGCATCGCGGGCGGCCTGGGCCAGCTGCTCTTTCAGGCTTTCGGGCAACCCCTCCACCTCGTCCGGGTCGGTGAGCTTGAGGGTCCAGCCGTTGGTGGCATCCAGCACCCGGTTGCCGAAGGCCGTGGCCAGCTCCGCCAGCTCCTGGCTGGCGGCGTTGAAGGCCTCCTGGGCGGCGCCCTCCAGGCCCACGCCCCGCAGCTCCATGTCCCGCAGTTCCGCCGTGAGGATCCGCTCCTGGGTGGCATCCAGACCCCCCTGGCTCTGCTGGGTCCGCAGGGCCTCGAACAGCACCCGGCTCTGGCCGGCGCGGTTGCCGAAGGCCACCACCGCCGCCTGCTGGCTGGCGTGGGCCTCCCGCAGTTCGGGGCTGTTGCAGACGCCGTTGAGGTGGCTCACCACGCCCCAGCTCCAGCGCAGCCTTTCGCCGAGGCGCTGCAGGGGATCCATCACTTCGGCCCAGCTCAGGGGCCGCTCCGCGGCGGCGGCCGCCGCCAGGTCGGTCTCCACCCGGTCCAGCTCCGCCTGCAGGCCGCTCAGCAGTTCAGGGATGTGGGCCCGCACCTGGTCGGGGGTGATGGCCTCGAAGCGGGGCAGACCCTCTCCGGCCAGCAGGGCAGGGGGACTCTGGAGGGTGCTGGTCATCGCCGGGGGGCCGCTTCGATGGAAGACCCCATTTCAGCCCACCCCGGTGCCGGATGGCGGGTCAGCCGAGGGCGGCCAACCGTCCCATGGCCACGGCCCCATGGCTGGCCAGTTCGGACGCCAGGCCATTGGTGCTGGCCTCATAGAGATTGATGGCCACCCGCGGCCAGAAGCCGATCACCAGGGTGGGGACCAGCAGGGTGAGTCCGATGACAAGCTCGCGGGGCTTCATGTCGCCCACCACCGCCAGGGCCGGGATGCGTGGACCGAAGAAGACCCGCCGGCACAGGGAAAGCAGATAGACGGGGGTGAGCACCAGGCCGATGGCAGCCAGGAAGACGGCGATGACGCGGAAGCCGATCGTGAAGCCCTCGTAGGAGGTGACACCGAGGAAGACGGTGATCTCGCTGATGAAGCCGCTCATTCCGGGCAGGGCCAGGGAGGCCAGCGAGCTGGCCAGGAAGAAGGCGAAGGTGATCGGCAGGACCTTGGCCAGGCCACCCATGTTGGGAATCGAGAGGGTTTCTGTGCGCTCGTAAAAGACACCGGTGACGAAGAACATCGCCGCGGCGATCAGGCCATGGCTGATCATCTGCAGCATGGCGCCGCTCATGCCGAGGGCATCGATGGCGCCGATGCCCAGCAGCACGAAGCCCATGTGGCTCACCGAACTGCAGGCGATGCGGCGCTTGACGTTGTCCTGGGCAAAGGCGTTCAGCGCGCCATAGACGATGTTGATGATCCCGAGCACGATCAGGGCCGGGGCCAGGCGCAGATGAACGTCGGGGAGCATCTGCACGTTGAAACGCAGCAGGGCATAGCCCCCCATCTTGAGCAGCACCCCCGCCAGCAACATCGACACCGGCGCGTTGGCCTCGCCGTGGGCATCGGGCAACCAGGTGTGCAACGGGAACATCGGCAACTTCACACCGAAACCCACCAGGAAGCCCAGATAGCAGAGCAGGCCGAAGGTGCCACCGGGGGAACGGGCCGCCAGTTCGCTGAGGTTGAGGGTGAAGGTGTCGCCGGAGAGGGCCAGGGCCAGGCCGCTGATCAGGATCAGGAGGGAAGCCGTGGCCGTGTAGAGAATGAACTTGGTGGCGGCGTACTGGCGCTGCTTGCCGCCCCAGATGGCGATCAGCAGATAGACAGGCACCAGTTCCAGCTCCCAGGCCAGGAAAAAGAGCAGGAAATCCTGGGAGAGGAACACCAGGCTCTGGGCGGTGGCCTGGACCAGGAGCAGCCCGAAATAGAGGCGCGTCTTGAGGCGGATGTTCCAGCTGGCCGCCACCGACAACAGGGTGACAAGCCCACTGAGCACCACCAGGGGGGCCGAGAGACCATCGGCCGCCAGGGACCACTCCAGGCCAAGGGCCGGCACCCAGGACACCCGCTCCACCAGCTGCAGTTCCGCCAGGCCGCCATCGAAGTGGCGGGCGAACACCCACAGGATCAGGGCGAAATCCACCCCGAGCACCCCCAGGGCAAACGTGCGTGGCAGGCGGGGATCGCTGCCATCCCCAGGGAGCAGCGGCATCACCAGCGCCGCGGTGGCCGGCAGCAGCACGATCAGGCTGAGCCAGGGGAAAGCCCCAGCCTCAGGCAGGGCGGAAGGGTACGAAGAGGACGCGAGCGAAAGAGGCAGGCTGGCGTCCATCACTGAGGGGTGCTCCAGGCAGGAAGTATGGCGGTCGAGGCGGCCTCCAGGGAGGTTGTCCCGAAGCGGCAGAGCCTATCAGCTGAGTAGATCTACTCAGCGGGACTGTTCTAGTCGCCCGCGATGGCCTGTGGGTGGCTCCCCTCGGCCAGGGGGGCCCAGCTGCTGCCGCCATCCTGGACGCCAAGCACGGCGCTGTGGCTGCTCACCCCCTCCCCCAGCCAGGCGCGGGTCATGGCCACCCCCACCGCCTCGGCAGAGCCAGAGGGGGCCAGGGCCAGCAGGCTGGGTCCGGCGCCACTGATCACACAGCCCCAGGCGCCGGCCTCCAGGGCCGCCTCCCGTACGGCCCGCCCCCCCTGGATCAGCCCCCAGCGGTAGGGCTCGTGGATGCGGTCGTGCATGCCATCGGCGATCAGGTCGCCGTTGCCGGTGCGCAGCCCCTGCAGCAGCAGGGTGAGGGCGCCCAGATTCATCACCGCATCGCTGATCGGGATGCTGCGGGGCATGGCGCGGCGTGCCTCGCTGGTGCTCAACCGGATCGTGGGAATCGCCACCACCGCCTTCACCAGTGGGTTCCACTCGCAGCGCACCACCCGCCAGCGATGGGAGGCGGCCCGCGCCGTCAGGCACAGGCCCCCCAGCAGGGACGGGACGACATTGTCGGGGTGGCCTTCGATGTCGATGGCCAGCTCCAGCAGTTTTTCCCGGCTGAGCGGCTCCCCCACCAGCGCGTTGGCGCCGATCAGGCCCGCCACGATGGCAGTGGCGCTGCTGCCCAGCCCCCGGGCGGGGGGCACGGCCAGCTGCACCCGCGCCTCCAGGGCCACGGCCTCCAGCCCCACCTCCCGCCAGACCCGCTGGGCGGAGCGGTAGACGAGGTTGTCGGGGCCGCCACGCAGGTGGGCCCCCTCCGGGCCCTCGATGATCAGCTCGAAGCGCTCACCGCCCCCCTCGATCACCCTGAGCTCGAAGCGGTTGCCGAGCGCCAGGGCAGCGCCGAGGCAGTCGAATCCCGGGCCGATGTTGGCGGTGGTGGCCGGAACCTCCACCACCACCCCCTGGCCGATCTGGGGCCGGACCATACGTGACCTGTCGTTGGGCTCAGTGTTGCAGCCGACCCTTTGCTGTGCTGGCCTCAGCCCAGCAGCATCCGGGCGCGGCAGGCTGCGCTGAAGCTGCCCACCCCCGGATCCAGCACGGCGGTGATCGGCATGGGCTCCAGGGTGGAGCGCAGTCGGCCCTTGTTCAGGAAGGGCTCCAGGAAGGAGGGGGTGCGCAGGCTGTCGAGCAGCTTGGCGGCCGTGCCCCCCGCCAGCCAGAGCCCGCCCCGACTCAGGGCCGCCAGGGCCAGATCACCGCAGACGCTGCCATACGCACCCAGCCACAGGTCCAGGGCGTCGGCCGCCAGGCGTTCGCCGGCGGCGGCGGCCATGGCCACCTCGGCGGGCAGGTCGGCGCGTGCGGGCCCATCGCCGGCCTCGCTCCAGAGCCGGGCACTGGGGCTGAGGGGATGGTCACCCTCGGGGTGGCGGCAGCCGAGCAACCAGCGGGCCACATGGCCCAGGCCCGTACCACTCACCACCCGCTCGATCGATACCCGTTCCAGGTGCAGATCGTCTTTAAGCCACTGCTTCAGCTCCCACTCCGGCTGGCACCGGGGGGCGAATTCCCCATGGGCCGCTTCGCTGGGGATGGCCCGCAGACCAGCGCCGGTGGGCAGGCCCATGGCCACCCCCAGCCCAGTGCCGGCCCCCAGCACCAGCAGCGGCGCCTGCGGGTCGCGGCGACCCTCCCGCACGGGCGCCACCTGGGCGGCCTCGAGATGGGGAAGGCCGTAGATGAGCACGGCGAAGTCGTTGACCAGCTCCAGATTCGGAAGACCGCAGCTGCGGGCCAGGCCTTCCGTGTCGAGGCGCCACGGAAGGTTGGTGAGCTGGGCCTGCCCCCCCTCCACCGGTCCGGCCACGGCGAAACAGGCGGCAGCGGGGGTTGTCCCGCCGGCGGCACCGGCGGTGGCCAGGAAGTGGCACACCATCGGGGCCAGGTCGTCCCAGGCCGCCGAGACGAAGCGCTCCTCCACCAGCCGCTCAAGCCCGTCACTGTCCGAGCGCCAGAGGCTCAGCAGGGTCTTGGTGCCACCGATGTCGCCCGCCAGCAGGAGGGTCATGCCAGGGCCAGGGTGGCCAGCCGGCCGGCATTGGCTGCGGCGGCGGCGGACACCAGAGCCTCCGCCTCGACGCTGCCCAGATCCCCCTGGCGGCGACTGCGCAGGCTGACGCTGCGGGTCTCGGCCTCCCGGGCTCCGATCACCCCCAGCACGGGGATCTTCATCTGCTCGCCGTTGCGGATCAGCTTGCCCAGCCGGTCGCCGCTGTGGTCGATGCCGGCGCGGATGCCGGCGGCCGCCAGCTGGCCCTTGAGCTCTTCGGCCCAGGGGAGGGCCTCATCGGTGACGGGCAGCAGCCGCACCTGCTCGGGGGCGAGCCAGAAGGGGAAATCGCCGGCGTAGTTCTCCACCATCACGCCGAAGAAGCGCTCCAGGGAGCCGAAGATGGCCCGGTGGATCATGATCGGCCGCGAGCGACTGCCGTCGGCCGCCACGTAGTGGAGATCGAAGCGCTCCGGCAGGTTGAAGTCGAGCTGGATGGTGGAGCACTGCCACAGCCGGCCGATGGCGTCTTCGATCTTGAGGTCAATCTTGGGGCCATAGAAGGCCCCGCCCCCCTCGTCCACCTTGTAGGCCCAGCCCTTGCGCTCCAGGGCCTCCACCAGGCCGGCGGTGGCCAGTTCCCAGACGGCGTCCTCGCCGATCGACTTCTCCGGTCGGGTGGAGAGGTGGATCTCGTAGCTGCGGAAGTCGAAGGTGGAGAGGATGCGCTCGGTGAGGTTCAGCACCCGCAGGATCTCATCGGAGATCTGCTCCGGCAGACAGAACACGTGGGCGTCGTCCTGGGTGAAGCCGCGCACCCGCATCAGCCCATGCATCACCCCGGGTCGCTCATAGCGGTACACCGTGCCGAGCTCGGCCCAGCGGATCGGCAGTTCCCGGTAGGAACGCAACCGGCTGGCGTAGGTGAGCACATGGAAGGGGCAGTTCATCGGCTTGAGCTGGTACTGCCGCTCATCCACCGCCATCGGCCCGAACATGCTCTCGCTGTAGAAATCGAGGTGGCCCGAGGTCTTCCAGAGGTTGAGGTCGGCGACGTGGGGGGTGTACAGCAGCTCGTAGCCGTCCTCGAAGTGGGCCGCACGCCAGAAGTCCTCGATTAGCAGCCGCATGCGGGCGCCGCGGGGATGCCAGAACACCAGGCCAGCACCCGCTTCCTCTTCGATCGAGAAAAGGTCAAGGTCGGTGCCGAGTCGCCGGTGGTCGCGGCGCAGGGCTTCGTCCTTGCGCCGCTTGTGCTCGGCCAGCTGCTCCGGGGTCTCCCAGGCGGTGCCATAGATGCGCTGCAGCTGGGCGCGTTTCTCGTCGCCGCGCCAGTAGGCCCCGGCCACGCTCTCGAGGGCGAAGGCCTTGGGATGGAGCTCGCCGGTGTTGGCCACGTGGGGACCGGCGCAGAGGTCCCACCACTGGTCCCCCAGGGTGTAAAGGGTGATCGGCTCGTTGAGCCCCGCCAGGATCTCCAGCTTGTAGGGCTCGTTCTGGCCCCGGATGCGGCGCTCCGCCTCCTCCCTGCTGACCTCGATCCGCTCCAGGGGCAGCTTGCGGGCGATGATCTTGCCCATCTCCTTCTGAATCGCCTTCAGGTCGGCCTCGGTGAAGGGATCCGGATTGTCGAAGTCGTAATAGAAGCCGCTCTCGGTCCAGGGGCCGATGGTGACCTGGGCCTTCGGGAACAGCTTCTGCACCGCCATGGCGAGCACATGGCTCATCGAGTGGCGGATCCGCAGCAACTGGGGGCTTTCACTGGTTTTCGGCAGCGCGATGGCGATGCCGTCTGGGGTGGCATCGGTGGTGGGGCTGGAGGCCGGTGGCACCGGTGAAGGGGGCGCGGACGTCATAAAGGGCACCTGTTGAAGTCATGGTATCGAGGCCCACCGTTGGCCCCCTCCCCCAGGCCGCCGGCAGGGGCCGGTGAGACCCAGCAGCGGCCCTAAGTTGGTGGAGCTGAGCACCCTGATGGCTGCCCGAACCACGCCAGGACCCGTCCAGAGCCCGGACCAGCGGCCAGCCCCCAGCCGCCCCGCGGGGTTGGCACTGAACCGCTCCGCCGAACGGCGCAGTGTCGCCCTCAGCTACCTGCTGTGGTGCACCTGCCTGGTGGGGCTGTGCGGCCTGCCGCGCTTCTACAACCGCAAACCCCTCAGCGGCACCCTTTGGCTGCTCACCTTCGGGCTCTGCGGCATCGGCCAGCTGCTGGATCTGGTGCTGGTGCCCGACATGGTGCGTCAGGCCAACCAGTCCCTGCTGCTGGAGGAGGCCCTGGCCGGGAGCGACACGGCGGCCTATCCACCGATCGAACGGCAGTTGCTGCAGCTGGCCCGGCGGGCCGGCAAGGCCGGCTTCACCCTCAACGATGCGCTGCTGGAACTCCACCTGCCCCCCCAGGCCAACAGCAGCGTGGTCAGTGCCGAGATTGAGCGGCTGCTGCTCAACCACCTGCTGGATGTGGGCAACGACGAACGGGGACGGGTGGTCTACCGGGAGCCCTGAGCCGGCTCAGGCGCTGGTGAGCCGGCGCAGCCGCTCCAGTTCCCGCTGGTAGAAGCGCTGCAGCTCGCTGCGGTCCTTCACCGGCTGGCCGTAGTGGCTGACACCATCGAGCGTCGGCAGGGAGGCCCACTCCGGCGCCAGCCGCGCCAGCACCTCAGCCGTGAGGCCGTGGCGATCGAAGCGCTGCAGCGCCCCCCGCTCGTGCACCAGATGCAGGGCCGCCTGATCCTGGCTGGCGGGACGGAAATCCCTCAGCTGGAGCTCCTCGGCGGCCTGGTCCCAGGTGGTGGGAAGGAACTGATAGGCCCCGGCGGCGGCGCTGGCGTAACGGCGCCGCACGACGATGTCCGGATGGCGGCTGAGATCCTCGAAGCGATCTCCGCCGTAGAGCACCTGATATCCCTCCTGGCTGCCACCGATCCAGGTGCCTTCGGCAAAGCGGATGGTGTTGAGCAGGGCTCGACGTTCGGGGGTGATGCCGTAAGGGCCACCCACCGGTGGCCGCCCTGCTGCCTGCGTCGGTCGGGCGGCGGCCTGCACCACTTTCGGCACCGCCGCCGGGAGCTCCGGCGCGGCCGGCCGCTGCACGATCGGGAGCAGCAGCAGCAGCACCAGGGCAAGCGGGCCGTGCTGGTGCGGCTTCGGTGGTGACTGGAAAGGGCGACGCAAGGGCAAGCGGTCGTCAGGGGACCCTGACCTTGGCCAGCCCCAGCCCCAGAAAGCGAGACCCCTGCGCCCGTACTGGACAGAACGGGGCCCAACGTGCATGGGCCGCGCTGGCGGGAGACCATCTCTCAGGAAAACTTCAGTTAGGAGCGGGCGATGGCCGGCCCCGTGCTGGCCGCCGCCCGCGCCGACCCGGCACCACCCATGACGCCGAACAACCTCGCCGAACGATCAGCTGTGGTGATCAATACATAACGAATGATTCACGCTTGGCGACAGCGTCTTGCCATCGGGACGCCGCAACGCTTCAGTTCGGGCCCAGAAATCCCAGGGCGCTGCGCACCCGCTGCAGCGTTGCCTCGGCCACGGACGCAGCCCGCTCCCGTCCGTCCCGCAGAACGGCCTCCAGGCCGGCCGGATCGCCGCGCAGCTCGGCATAGCGCTGCTGGACGGGCCGCAGGGCTTCCACCGTGGCCTCCGCCAGCAGGGGCTTGAAGCCACCCCAGCCCATGGCGGCGCACTCCGCTGCCGCGCGCTCGCGGCCGACGCCGGACAACAGGGCGTAGAGCCCCAGCAGGTTGTCGGCCTCCGGCCGCTCCGGGTTGCCGAACTCCAGCCCCATGACTGGATCGGTCTTGGCCCGCTTGATCTTGCGGGTGATCAGCTCAGGAGGGTCCAGCAGGGTGATGCGGGAACCCTCATTGGGATCGCTCTTGCTCATCTTGGCGCTGCCGTCGGTGAGGCTCATCACCCGTGCGCCCTCCTTCAGGATCAGGGGCTCGGGCACCTTGAGAATCGGGTGCTCCGGGTCGGGGGAGTAGCGGGCGTTGATGCGCTGCTGGGCGATGTCGCGGGCCAGTTCGAGGTGCTGCGTCTGGTCTTCCCCCACCGGCACCCGATCGGCGTCATAAAGAAGGATGTCGGCGGCCATCAGCACCGGGTAATCCAGCAGCCCGACGGAGACGTTGTCGCCCTGCTTGAGCGCCTTCTCCTTGAACTGGATCATCCGCTCCAGCCAGTTGAGCGGCGTCACACAGTTGAGCAGCCAGCACAGCTCGCTGTGGGCGCTCACCTGGCTCTGGACAAACACCGTGGCCCGCTGCGGGTCGATGCCGCAGGCCAGGTAGAGGGCGGCGGTGGTGAGGGTGTCCTCGGCCAGGCGCTTCGGATCGTGGGGCACCGTGATCGCGTGCAGGTCGACCACGCAGAAGAAGGTCTCGTGGCTGTCCTGCAGATCCACCCAGTTGCGGATCGCCCCGAGCCAGTTGCCCAGGTGCAGGGCGCCGGTGGGCTGGACGCCGGAGAGCACCCGGGGCCGCGCCGGCGCGGTGCTGGTCTGGTTCACGCGTCCGGGGTGGCGTCGACCTCAGCTCCGGCAGCGGTGAGCGGGGCTTCGGCAGGCTCGGCGACGGCGTCCTGAGCCACCTCGACGGCCTCAGACGTCGCTTCAGCCGCCTGCTCCTCCTCAGGGGCTTCGGGCTCACTCACCTCGACGGGGACCGGGGGCTTGCTGGGCCGGGCGAAGGGATCGATGCGGACGGCTGCTTGGCCGCCACGGCCGCCGGAGCGGGGTTGGCCGTCGCCGCCGATGACGCGGCGGGGCTCACCACCACCGCGGGAAACGGGGGCGCGGGAGCCCGCCTGGGCCCTGTGCTCGGCGACCAGGGCCTCGAGCTGACCCTTCTCCAGCTGGTCGGCCAGGGTGCGCAGGGCGAATCCCAGCACCGCCACGGTGGAGCGCAGGCCGAACGCGTCCTGGAGGGCGCGGGCCGCCTGCAGCTCGTTATCGCTGAGGCGGATGCGGAAACCGCCCGGCTCCCGGTTCGGCCCGGAACGGCCGCCGCGCTCGGGGGAGTCCCCCCGGCCGGAGCCCACGGGTTGAGGGGTGTTGGTGTCGTCGCCCATGGCCGCAGCCTGCAATCAGGGGCAAGTGTCGCGCATCGACGGCCGGCCGCCGGCCGCCTCAGGCCCCAGCCACAGCAGCCGATGCCTGCCCAGACGTGCCGGGCCCTCCCGCCGGGCCAGCACCAGGAGCGGCACGGGCCGTGGGCTCTCCAGGGCGAAACGCTCTCGGTACTGCTGAAGGAGCTCGAGGTAGGTCTCCAGGGTCCAGCCCTGGGTCCCCCGTTCCTGTGCGTTCCAGTAGTTGCGCAGGGCGTCCCGGCAGGCGTCGGCCCCGAAGTCCTCCCAGCAGACCCGTTCGGCCTCCCACGCCGAAAGGCCGGCCGCCACCAGCTCCCGGTAACGACACAGTTCGGGGGCCTCCTGGCTGCAGTCCGGGGGCAGCCGCTGGGCGAGATGCTCCACCGAGACCCGGCTCAGGCGCAGCCAGCAGCGCTCCAGCAACAGCACCGGCAGGCCGCCGTGCCAATGGTCTGAGCGGCGCAGTTCCTCGTAGGAGCAGCGCAGTTGCTCCAGATGGTCCTCCAGCAGGAAGAGGCCATCCACCGTCGCGGCCAGGCCGGCACGGGCATCGGAAGACGGCACGGTGGGGACCCGGACGACACCACAAATCATGCTGGGTCCCGCCGGGGTCTGCAGGGGCTTCGGCTGAAGGGAGCTGGTCGGGGGTGTGAGCCCCAGCACTTCTGAGCTAGAGAGGCATTGCCGCCGGCAGCCCCCCGTGACGCCCCAGGATCCCCTGCGCCCAGCCGCACTGTCGTCGCCGCTGTCGTCGCTGCTGTCCTCACCGCTGTCGTCGCTGCTGTCCGCCGGCTGGGGCCGGCAGGCCCTGCTGCTGGCCGGGGGCGTGCTGGGGGGCGAATTGATCCTGCGGGCGCTGCCCGGAGAAGGCTGGGGCCTGATGGGACTGGCGGGGCTCGCCGCCGGCTGGTGGTGGCTGGGGCGGCGGCCCTCCCGGCTGGCGGCGCCCACGTTGCCGAGCAATTTCGAGGACTGGTTGCGGCGTTGCGACGCCCTGCTGCGCCAGTTCGAACAGCTGGAAGGGGAGCCCGGTGAGGGCCAGGCGCGACGCCGTCAGGCCCTCGCCGCCCTGCGCGAGGAGGGGGCCCGGAGCGGTCTGCATCTGGCCCTGGTGGGCTCCATGGCCCCGGACCCCGCCTGGGCGCCCCAGCTGCAGCGGGCCCTGCGCGGCCGGCTTGCCCTCTGCCTGCGCTGGGGCGAAGCCCTGCCGGCGGTGAGCCCGGAGCGCCGCTGGCCGGACGGCCTGGCCGCCGCCGACGTGGTGCTGTTCCACCTGAAGACCCCCCTGCGGGCCGCCGATCTGCGCTGGCTGGAGGCGGTGCCGGCGGGACAGCCTGTCTGGCTGCTGGTGCAACCGGAGGCCCCCTGCGACCCCCAGGGCCTGACGGCCGAACTGGTGTCCCAGTGGCCGGCCGCCGTGCCGGAGCGGCTGCTGAGCTGGGATGGCAACCCCGAAAGCCTGACCGACAGCCTGCGGCCGCTGGGCCATTGGCTGAACAGCGAAGCCCCGGCCCTGCGGCGGGGCACCCCACTGCGGCGCTGCGAGGAGCTGCACCGCCACTGGCAGGCGGAGCTGGAGCGCCTGCGGCGGCAACAACTCGTGCAGCTGCAGCAACGCACCCAGTGGCTGGTGGCGGCGGGGGTGTTCGCCGCCCCCCTGCCCTCGCTGGATCTGGTGGTGCTGGCGGCAGCCAACGGTCTGATGCTCCAGGAGATGGCCCGTCTCTGGGACTGCCCCTGGAGCGTGGAGCAGCTCAAGGCCGCCGCCGTCGAGCTGGCCAAGGCCTCGCTGCTGCTGGGGGTGGTGGAGTGGAGCAGCCAGGCCCTGGCGGCGGCGGTGCGCCTCCACGGCGCCACCTGGCTGGTGGGCGGGGCGCTCCAGGCCCTGAGCGCGGCCTACCTCACCCGGGTGGTGAGCCATGCCATGGCGGATGTGCTGGCCCTCTCGGCTGGCGTGGAGGCGCCGGACCTGGAGCACATCAAGCGGGAGGCCCCCCTGCTGGTGGCGCGGGCGGCCGAGGCCGAAAAGCTTGACTGGCCGGGGTTCCTGCAGCAGGGACGGGACTGGATCGGCCAGCAGCTGGCCTCGCCAGCGAGCGGCTCGGTACCAGCCAGCTCATAAAGAATGTTCATGAAGTCTCTTCATGACTTTTCATTGCGCACCAGGTCGATTACCTGAAGGATCATTGCGAGATCGCCGCAGCCAGAAAGGCATTACTTAATGTGAATCGACCTCCCTTGTGGAGGTATTTCTGAACTCTTCCACCCGTCTTACTTCCATGACCACTGCCCTCCGCAGCGGCCGCTCCGGAAGCTGGGAAAGCTTCTGCAGCTGGGTCACCTCCACCAACAACCGCATCTATGTCGGTTGGTTCGGTGTGCTGATGATCCCCTGCCTGCTGGCCGCCACCATCTGCTTCATCGTCGCCTTCATCGCGGCGCCCTCCGTCGACATCGACGGTATCCGTGAGCCCGTCGCCGGCTCCCTGATCCAGGGCAACAACATCATCTCCGGTGCCGTTATTCCTTCGAGCAACGCCATCGGCCTGCACATCTACCCCATCTGGGAAGCCGCCAGCCTCGACGAGTGGCTGTACAACGGTGGCCCCTACCAGCTGGTGGTCTTCCACTTCCTGATCGGCATCTCGGCCTACATGGGCCGCCAGTGGGAGCTCTCCTACCGCCTGGGCATGCGCCCCTGGATCTGCGTCGCCTATTCCGCCCCCCTGTCGGCGGCCTTCGCGGTGTTCCTGATCTACCCCTTCGGCCAGGGGTCCTTCTCCGACGGCATGCCCCTCGGCATCAGCGGCACCTTCAACTTCATGCTGGTGTTCCAGGCTGAGCACAACATCCTGATGCACCCCTTCCACATGCTGGGTGTGGCCGGTGTGTTCGGTGGCTCCCTGTTCTCCGCCATGCACGGTTCGCTGGTGACCTCCTCCCTGGTGCGTGAAACCACCGAGAGCGAGTCCCAGAACTACGGCTACAAGTTCGGCCAAGAGGAAGAGACCTACAACATCGTGGCTGCCCACGGTTA
>CALSAP010000023.1:0-55042 GCA_943372935.1 Synechococcus sp. UW140 | reverse complement strand
ACGATGGCCTTCAACCTGAACGGCTTCAACTTCAACCAGTCCATCCTTGATGGTCAGGGCCGGGTGATCAACACCTGGGCCGACGTGCTCAACCGTGCCGGCCTCGGCATGGAAGTGATGCACGAGCGCAATGCGCACAACTTCCCGCTCGACCTGGCGGCTGCCAGCGCCACGCCTGTGGCCCTGACCGCCCCGGCCATCGGCTGAAGCTGACCTGCTTCCAACTTAAAAGCCCCCTCTGAGAAGGGGGCTTTTTATTTGGGGCTCTAGAGCCGAGTCACCACCCCCCGCAGCCCAGGTGATGGTCTGGACCGATCAGCAGCGTGTCATCACTTCATGGCTGGCCGAAAGCCAGGCACCAGTGGCGTCGTATCGGCGCACCAGTCGCTCCATCTGACCGGGGGCGGGCAGCCAGCCGCCCTCCAGAACGAACGCCTCGCGGTGGCTGATCCGCTCCGGCAGGCGACAGAAGCCGCCATCGGGTAGCAACCTCAGGCCCTCCAGCTCCGCGGAGCCAAGCTCCAGCCTGCAATCGGCCATGTCGGGTGAGGGCCAGTCAGCACTGATGGTGGCCGTCACTCCAGCCCAGGTTCCCAGCAGTTGATCGGCGCTTGTTGGAACACACTCCTCAGCCCCGCTGCCGGCGCGGAACTCACGGATCAGCACCAGTTTGTCGAAGGCGCCGGCTTCGCTGTAGAGCTGTACCAGCCGGTGGCGCCGGTTCAGCCCGATGAAGCCGAACTCGCCGCCAAAGACCGTATTCGGCGCCACCTGTAGCGAACCCTTGTTGAACGCCCCCGAATCGAAGAACACCACCTGGCGACCCAGACTGCGGTAGTCCTGCTCCATGGCATAGCTGGGTTCGCCAGCCCCATCAGCCGGCCCGCCGCCCGGAGCGATCGCCATGCCGGCAGGCCAGCGGCGCAGCCCGAAGCGCACCAGCTGGTCGTTGTCTTCACTCTTGAGCGTCAGCACCGAAGGAGTGCTCTCCCGCAGCGTGCCATCGGCCGTGATGGTGGTGAAACTACCGCGCCACTCGCCAAGGTTGCGCATGAAATTCTGCCATTGACTGGTCATGGAGCACCGCTGATCGACCACGATCGTAGGAAGCGGTGGCCAACGAAACCCCCCGATCAGCCGCAAAAGAGCTCAGACACCCTATGGAAACTGGGGCTCTCTTTTCAGCTACAAACCGGTCGAGACTCCATTCTTCCCAGATCCACAGCCTGAAGCGGTCGGCTCTCGCTTCTCGCAGGTATGGAGGACGCCTGCAGGTCGCTTGCATGCAGCACCACCAAGGGGGACGGTTAGCCCTACTGACGCCGCTTGACGGAGTCGGCTGTCTGCATCAACACTTCATACTTTCTTGAGGCCAATAGGATGCAGCAGTGGGCCACAAGAGTTAATACTGACCTGATCAATTGACCTGCATTTTGTCTAGCTATGGCTGTTACAGTTTTGTGATCCCTTCAAGAAGTCCCATGGACCAAGACACCCCAACAACTCCGAGCGCTCTGGAACGCTCCTCCATCCGCGGCGCCGCGGTGACCACCGAGGACGGTGGCCGCCTCAATGCCTTCGCCACTGAACCGCGCATGGAAGTGGTGAATGCCGAGCGTGGCTGGGGCTTCCATGAACGTGCCGAAAAGCTCAATGGCCGCTTTGCCATGATCGGCTTCGTCGCTCTGCTCATCACCGAGTACGCCTTAGGTGGCGAGGCCTTCACCCGCGGGATATTGGGTATCAGCTGATTCGGCTGCTGGAAGTGTTGCTGCTGGCCGGAAGCGAGCCAGCAGCTTATTTTTCTATAGTCAGCAGATTCCTATTCTCTGCCTCAATCGCTCCAGACATTCAATCGGGGGTAGTGCAGTACCTTCTGCAGCAGCAAAACTCCTTCCGCGCTGGTGGTTGCTCAGCTCGGCTGCTTGAGCGGCCAGAGACGGCGGATGTGCCCCTGCCAATCGACCTGACCTCAGCCGCAGCGGCAAGGTCTGCATGACCTGCCACTTCTTCCGCCACCACGCCGGTGTGAACTTCATCTCTGTGCTTACCTGCCAGCTGCACCAGGGCTTGCTGGCCCATGGGGAGCACCTCACCCGCCGCTGCCAGGGTTGGACCGACGACATGACGCGCCAGCGGGGCTGGTGCCCGGAGGTGGGCTGATCCTGAGTGGCCGCCAGGTGCTGCACTTCAGACCCGTCCGCTACAACCGCTGGAGCCAGACGCTTGCGGTGATGAGCGGCGAGCTGAGGCCCGGCCAGCCGGCACCACTCCTCAAACGGCGCCGGGAACTGTCGCGCGAGGAGGCCTTCAGGCTGTGGCGGTAGATGTTTCGTCAGGGCTGGCAGGTTTGCCCGCCCGAGTAGGTGCCGCAGGCCTCCCTCTACCCCCGTTGACGAGAATCGGCCCCATGGAGCTCCATACCGATCTCAGCCAGCGCGCCCTGCTGGACACCAGCAGCCTGCCCTGGACCGCCTCGCCGATGGCCGGAGTGGAGCGGCGCATTCTCGATCGGCGTGGCGAGGAAGTGGCTCGTGCGACCTCGATCGTGCGCTACGCGCCCGGGAGCCGGTTTGAACGCCACAGTCACGGTGGCGGCGAGGAGATCCTGGTCCTGGAGGGAAGCTTCTCCGACGAGCAGGGCGACGATCCAGCCGGCACGTACCTGCGCAACCCGGTCGGCTCCAGCCATGCACCCTTCAGTGAAGAAGGCTGCACTCTCCTGGTGAAGCTGCAGCAGATGCACCCGGCCGATCAGCAGCGGCAGGTGATCGACACCAACAAAGCAGCCTGGCTGCCGGGCCTGGTGAGCGGCCTGGAGGTTCTGCCCCATGGCCATCCGAGCAGCGAGGAGATCCTGGTGCTCTCTGGCGTGTTCCAGGACGACCTGGGCAGCTATCCGGCCGGCAGCTGGCTGCGCAACCCGCCCGACAGCGTGCACCGGCCCTGGAGTGAGGCGGGGTGCACCATCTGGGTGAAGACCGGCCACCTGCCGACCACCCAGTGGCCCGATGGCTCAGACGCTTGAGGCACGAGCCTCCCGCAGGATCCGCCGGCCGCCGTTCAGGACCAGCAGGCTGATGGCCATGCCGATCATCAGATCAGGGATGCGGCTGCCACTCCAGGCCACCAGCAGGCCGGCCACGATCACGCCCAGGTTGGCCAGGGTGTCGTTGGTGGAGAAGATCACCGAGGCCCGCATGTGCACGCCGCCCTCGCGGTGCCGGCGCACCAGTACCAGACAGAGCAGGTTGGCCAGCAGGGCCAGGGCGCCAATGCCCACCATCAGGGCGCTGATTGGTTCACTGCCCAGCACGGTGCGCCTCAGCACATCCAGCAGCACCCAGATCGCCAGGATGATCTGCAGCCGGCCGCTGAGCACGGCGGTCCGACGCTGCTGCGTCATGTTGCGGCCCACGGCTCCAAGGCTGAGGCCATAGACGCCCGCGTCGGCCAGCATGTCGAGGGAGTCAGCAATCAGGCCGGTGGAGCCTGCTCGCAGGCCTACAGCCAGTTCCAACACAAACATGGCGGCGTTGATCACCAGCACCACCCAGAGGGTGCGGCGCTGCAGCTCAGCCGCCTGCTCGGCTCCACAGCCGCAACCCACAGCCTTGCTGCTGCCTTGAGCCATAGCGTGAGTGTTGGTCGATTCTTTCGGCAAACTCCTAACCCTCCGGAGCGTCCAGAGCCGAGCCGCTCCAGGCGATCCCGGCCAGATCCGCCACCTCCCGGTGCCAGCTGGCCAGGTCGTTCCTGGAGAAGCCGCGCAGATGGTCATGGCCGCAAGCCCGTGCCAGCACCTGCATCAGCGCCACCGCCGCCTGCAGGAACCTGGCCAGCCGCTGGGCGGCATGCTCCACATCCAGCCGGCGGCGCAGCTGTGGATCCTGGGTGGCGATGCCCGCAGGGCAGCGGTTGGTGTGGCAGATCCGGGCGCCGACACAGCCGATCGCCTGGATCGCCGCATTGGCCAGGGCGATCCCATCGGCCCCCAGGGCCAGGGCCTTGACGCAGTCGGCCGGAGTGCGCAGACCGCCGGTGGCGATCAGGGTGACGCGGCCGCTGGCACCCCGGCGGTCGAGGTGGGCCCGGGCCCTCGCCAGGGCAGGGATGGTGGGCACGCCGATGTGATCGCGCAGCAGCAGGGGCGCGGCGCCTGTGCCGCCGCCGCGGCCATCGAGGATGAGGTAGTCGGCGCTGGCCTCGAGGGCGAAGTCCAGGTCGGCCTCGATGTGCTGGGCACTGAGCTTGAAGCCCACCGGAATGCCACCGGTCAGCTCCCGCACCCGATCGGCGAAGGCGCGGAAATCGCCCGGTGAGTGGAGATCGATGAAGGTGGGAGGTGAGTGGATCGGCTGGCCTTCAGGGATGCCACGGATGGAGGCGATGCGGGCAGTGACCTTGCTGCCCGGCAGGTAACCGCCGCTGCCGGTCTTGGCGGCCTGGCCGGCCTTGAAGTGGAAGGCCTGCACCAACGGCAGCAGCTCCTCGCGGTAGCCGAACCGGGCCGGACCCAGTTCAAAGAGATAGCGGCTGTTGGCGGCCTGCTCCTCCGGAAGCATCCCGCCTTCCCCGGAGCAGATGCCCGTCCCGGCCCGCTCGGCCCCGGTGGCCAGGGCCAGCTTGGCCTCCTCGGAGAGGGCCCCGAAACTCATGTCGGAGACCAGCAGGGGAATCTCCAGCCGCAGGGGTCGCCGCGCCTGGGGGCCGATCACCAGCTCGGTGCCCACCGCCGCAGCGCTCGGCAGGGGCTGGCGGGCCAGCTGGGCCACCAGGATCTGGATGTCGTCCCAGAGCGGCAGCTGGGAGCACGGCACACCCATGGCCGCTAGCGGCCCCTCGAGGCCCACCCGATCGAGGCCATATTCAGCCAGCTCGTGGATCAGCGCCACATTGGGCTCTTCCGGCGTGGGCTGGGGCGTCGGCATCGCGTCGACGTTGTAGGCCGTTCCGACCCGATCGGCCGGCACCCGGCTGTGGCTGCCGTCGCAATGGGGCGGTGTGGCGGTCTGCTTGCAGCGGCACATCACGGCCCTGCCGGTTGTTTCGGCCACGAAGGGAAGGGGGCTGAACCCGGTGCCCTGATGGGAGCCGTCGCAGAAGGGCTGGTCAGCCGACCTTCCGCAGGCGCAATAGAAGTACTCCTTCCCCTGCTCCAGTTCCACGCTGATGGGGGTGCTGGCGGCAACCATCGGTGCTGGCATCGAGCTCAGGCGTACGACACGGGCCGGTGGCCCACCATTCAGTGTGCAGCGGGCCAACGAAGGACGCCGCCTGGATCAGGTAAGGGGGTGGGGGTGTCTTTCGTGTCCCAGAACCCAGTGGCGAACTCAACAACCTGGTGCCCGCCTACGTCTGCACGATCCACAGGAGCCGAGGCAGCGAATGTCCCCACCGAGGTGATCCCTTTGCTCACCCAGCACAACGCCATGCTCCAGCGGAATCTGGTGTACATCGGCATCACCAGCTGCTTGCCGCGGTTGATGCCGGCTGCGTGAGCCTCACCAGAGGCCTGGCAGTAGCCGCGCGCTGCGCTGCTGCCAGGCGCTGAACTCCGGGTACTTCGCCGCCATCTGCACTTCCTTCTGGCCAATGCGCTGCAGATAGATCAGCAGCACCAGAGCCGGCACCAGGTAGGCCCAGCCGTTACCGGCCACCACCGCGAAGCTGAGGTAGCGCAGCAGATCGCCGAGGTAGTTCACGTGTCGCACGCGCCGCCAGATGCCGTCGCTCACCAGGCCAGCACCCATCGCTTTGGCGGTGGTTTTCTGTGCATCGGCGCTGGCGTTGATCAGGCTGCCGAAGCTGAACAGCCCCAGCGCCACGGCCACGGCGGCCTGGGAGATCGGTACGGGATTGAGAAAAGCCAGCAGCCCCGGCAGGCTGTAAAGGACCCCGATGAACAGCAGGGCGAAGCCAAACCCCACCACCCCCACACGCTCGCTGAACAGCTGGCGAGCCCGCTCAGGAAACAGCCACTGCTCCAGCAGCCACCAGAGGCAGTAGCTGATGTGCAGGCTGAGATAGACCACCTGGCGCATGTCCTTCACCCCGACCACGGCCGCCAGCACCAGCAGCAGCACGATCGTGAGCATTTTGGCGGTGTTGATCGCCGTGAGTTGGCTCCAGCCCGCCGGCGGGGCCTGGCCCTCGTCCCGTGCTGATTCAGCCATCCGCGCACCCTCGCTGACGGCACCCTATCGACCCTGGCGGGCGTCGCGACCGCCAAAACCGCTCACACCGCCGCTGCCAGCTAGAACAAGCCATGCCAGACGACACCATGCCCGACAGAAAACAATCTCATGTGGTCGTCATCGGAGGCGGATGGGCTGGCTGGGGTGCCGCAAAGTCACTCTGCGAAGCCGGCGTTGACGTGACCTTGATCGATGGGATGCCCGATCCAACCGGCAGTCAACCAATCACAACCAAAAGCGGTAAACCCTTTGAGGCTGGAACCAGGGGCTTTTGGAAGGACTATCCCAACATCAATGCCCTCACGGAAGAACTCGAAGTTGGCAATATATTCACTGACTTCACAACCAGTGCTTTTTGGTCACCCGATGGATTGGAAGCGACAGCTCCTGTTTTTGGAGAATCGCCCCAATGGCCAAGCCCCCTAGGCCAAGTGATTGCAACAATCAACAACTTCAAGCGACTTCCCATTAAAGATCGACTAAGCATCGCAGGACTTCTCTATGCCATGCTGGACATCTATCGAAGCGACAAGATTTTCCAGAAATACGACATCCTTAGCGCACAATCACTATTTCTAAAGCTAGGCATCAGCGATCGACTAATTAATGAATTCTTGCGACCGATCATGCTGGTTGGCTTGTTCAAGCCTCCCGAAGAGGTTTCGGCCGCTGTCACCATGGAGCTCCTTTATTACTATGCCCTGGCACATCAAGACTCATTTGATGTTCGTTGGATTAATTCAAAAAGCATTGCCGAACATCTGTTTGAGCCTCTCGCTCGAAGGCTGATGTCTCGCCATCATCTGCGCGTCCTTGGGGGAACCTTCGTGACACGGTTGAATGTTTCATCTGAGACGCAACGCATCAGCTCGGTTGAAATTCAAAGTGTAAAAACAAAAGAAGTCAAGGTGATTGATGACGTCGATGCTGTGGTTTTAGCGGTGGGTGCTAAAGGACTAAAATCCCTGATGTCACAATCTCCAGAATGCAGCAAGGCAGCGCCAGAGCTTGTTGCCGCTGCTTCTCTCGGTTCGATCGATGTCGTTTCAACACGTCTGTGGCTGGATCGCTATGTTCCAATCGCTTACCCAGCCAATGTTTTCTCTCGCTTCGAATCACTGAAGGGCGCTGGAGGCACCTTTTTCATGCTTGACCAACTGCAAAAAGAATCGGAGCGGGCGCTATGGGGTCATGACCAGCCGCAGGGTTCCGTGATTGCAAGCGACTTTTACAACGCATCTGCCATCGCAGTGATGAATGATCAAGAGATTATTGATCGACTTATGCATGACTTGCTTCCAATTGCTCACCCTGTATTTAGGAGCGCGAAGGTAGTTGATTACGAGGTACGGCGTTATCCAGATTCTGTGTCTCACTTCTCTCCCGGCAGTTTCAGGAAGCGCCCACCCTTGGAAACCTCAGTAGAGACGATCGTCTGCGCTGGTGACTGGGTGCGGATGGGCGACAAAGAGCATGGTGCCAAAGGTCTTTGTCAGGAAAGAGCCTATGTTTGTGGGCTGGAAGCAGGAAACTCCCTGATCAGGCGCAAAATCGTCAAAGGGTCGAATCAATCGAAGACCATCCAACATCCGGTCGTCCCAATTCGTGCTGACGAACCACAAGTAGTTGTAGGTCGTGTTCTCAACAAAATCGTAATGGATCAAATCGATGCCTTTGGCCTGACACTTCCTTGGTTTGACTCATAGCGATCAAGCTATCATTTAAAAGTAGCTGTGGCATGTGGATGTCTCATAACGTTCGCTGGACTGACCGCATCATCACCCACTCCTCTGATTCCATATCCTCAAGTGTCAGGGCAGAAGTGTCCGTAGTCTTCATTCAGGATGTCAGGCGACAGCGAATACTGGTCCAGCACTAATTCCGGATGTCGCTTGACAGAACCAAAGGCCGAGGTCATCACCTGTGAGCTGCTGCCCGATCAGGAGATCCCTTTGCTGAAGCGCAGGCAAGAGATGAGACGAACGGTAGCCCTCAAGCTCTGGGGTGAGAAACGCAAGGCGGGCTGGGCGCCTTGTAACCCTCAGTGGTGACCTGGTTCTGTCTGCAGTTGAGGCCCCCACCGCCGTGGTCGGCTTGCCGTACTGACAACCAAACCAGGCGGATCTATTAATGAATCAGAGGCCACGACCAGGGCAGCGCGAGCCCAGACCCTGCAACCGGCCCAAGGGCGCTCGATACGGGGCGCCCTTCTCATTGGGGGCGTGGCCAGCCTTTCTGCAGCTGTGCTGGGTTTCAGGACATTGCCTCTTCGCGGTAAACGTGTCCGGCTTCCCCGGCAGCGCCACGGTTGCTCAGGTAGCCAGGCCTAGTGTTAAGTCCATACCGCAGGGTGGGCCATGGCCGTGGTGAACCGCTGCGCGGTGGGGATCTACCCCAGCGAGAAACTGCTTGCGTGGGCGCGGCAGCACGACCTGGATGTCGATGCGGCTGGAGCCAGGGAGCCCTGCCTGTATCTGATTCCCGACTACGAGACGGAAGAGGAGGCTGAGGAGATCCTCAAGGAGGTCTACGAGGCGATCTTCGAAGCCGAGCTCGACTACTGGCATCGCGACACCGGCACCTGGCCGGCGGAGCGCACCTACGCCGTGTTCCGCAAATGGTTCGAGGTGCGCCTCTACCCCCTGATCCAGGACTTGGTGGGCGAGGAACTCACCGCCACCGAGCTGGATGAGGCATTCATCGCGGAGCTGGGAGCGGCGCTTGAGAGACCGGAGTCGCCCCCTTGAAGAGGCCAGAAGGTAGGTGGTCGGACCGCATCTCGACGGAATGGATCCCCATGCACGCGCCAGCACTCGCCGCTCTGCTGCTGGCTGTGGAGATGACCATGGAGGCGACAACCTCGAGGGCGTAGGCCGAACCCGAGGTACATGCCACGCTGCTCTCGATCGGTGACGGTGACACGATCCGAGTGCAGCGGTGTCAGCAGCGACTCACGATCTGGCTGACCTCCTTCGACGGGCCCGAGATGTCGCAAGCCCCCCCGATAACAACAACGCCCAAGCTTTCCCAGAAGTGCCTGTCGCTCTGGGCAAGTGTGACGATGAGGCACCCAGGCTGAGAAGCGATTCACCACTCGGTCTTGCAAGTGGTCAGTGACGTGACGAGCAGCCAGGAGCGCATTGAACACCCCTGGATCAAGACCATCAACATCACGCAGAACCCAGTTCCAATCAGCAGCTGGAACGCCATGATCAAGCCATCTCCACTGGCTCAGATGCGGGTCGCCCCACTTCTCAGTTTCTTGATCTTCACCCTGCTCACCCCTCTGGCCGCCGCTGCCGCCACGGTGATCTCGGTCGGTGACGGCGACACCATCAGGGTGGATGAAAGCGGGAAGAAGATCACGATTCGTGTTGCCTGCATCGATGCACCGGAGATGGCGCAGTCGCCCTTCGGCCAGAAGGCAAGGGAGGCTCTCCAGGATTTGCTGCCGATCGGCTCTACCGTCTCCCTCAAGGTTCAAACCAAGGACCGGTATGGGCGTACCGTCGCTGAGGTCTTCACCCAGAACGGCGCGAACGCAGGACTGAGTCTTGTCCAGCAGGGCCATGCCTTCGCCTACCGGCAGTACCTGAAGCAATGCGACGCGTGGGCCTACCTCGATCGGGAGAAACTGGCCGAGCGGTACCGGCTCGGTGTCTGGCGATCTGCTGACGGCATCGAGCGCCCCTGGGACTGGAGGGCGACCCGGCGGGGAGGAGAGAGCAGGCCGAGGCAGCGGGCTCAGCGGCCGGTGAACCTCACGATCATCAATGGTGGAGCCAGCCCGCGCACAGGCAGGCGTTGGTACTGCAGGACTGTGGGTTCTTGGGAGCATGCCCAGCAGTTGCTTAGAGAAGGGCACACTTACCTGGATGGAGACAGTGATGGAGAAGCTTGCGAAGCGCTGCGCTGAAGGGTCGGGCAACCGCACCTTGCTGCGCTGGACGACATCGGCAGGTTTGTTATGGTCCAGCTAACCGATACCGCATCAACATGGCCCTCACTGGATCTGAACTGCTGACCAAAGTCAAGGAGCAAGGTGATGCCTCCAAGTCCGACCTGGTGCGGGCTGCCGGCTACGTCAGCACCAAGAAAGATGGCAGCGAAAGGCTGAACTTCACCGCCTTCTACGAGGCCCTACTCGAGGCCAAAGGCGTGAGCCTTGGGGAAGGGAACGGCAACGGCAAAGGGAAGGCCGGCCGCAGCCTCAGTTATGTGGCCACGGTGCAGGGCAATGGCAACCTCTTGGTGGGCAAGGCCTACACCGCCATGCTGGATCTCAGGCCCGGCGATGAGTTCGAGATCAAGCTCGGTCGCAAGCAGATCCGGCTGGTTCCTGCAGGTGGGACCGACGAGGAGGAGTGAACGGCAGCTGGGCTGATCGTTCTCGCCTGGGGCGGCGGCCTTGAGGTGATCCGATTGAGGCCGGCGGTTCCGCGAAAAGATCGAGCCATGAACCCTGACCTTCCACCCGCGCCCCGGCTGATTGATGGTCCCGACAGTGCGCCGGCGACCGTGTTGTTGGCCCATGGCGCTGGCGCACCGATGGACAGCACGTTCATGGCGACCATCGCTGGCGGACTGGCTGAGTCGGGCCGGCGGGTGGTGCGCTTTGAGTTTCCCTACATGGATTGGATGCGCGAAACGGGTAGCCACCAGGGGGCCGACAGGATGCTTGTGCAGCAGGAGGCGTTCCGCCAGCAGGTGCCGCTCGAGAAGACGGAGTGGCCTCAGCAACGGCTGTTCATCTGGGGCAAGTCGATGGGCGACCCCCGCCTATCTGTCGCAATGCGTTCGCGGCGCCTTGCTCCATCACGCCCGCGATCTTGGCCGCACAATCCGGGTGTCACGGCGTGAGCAAGAGAAGCCCAGCACCAGCTATCGCTGGGTGCTGACCTCTCTCGACCAGCTTCTCCCTGGCGGTGAGGTCACACTGCTGGATCTGGTCGTCGATCGGGCATCCGAGGCCAGCAAAGAGAGCGAAGCTTTCGCGGAGCTGGTAGTCGTGCTCGATCAGCTTCCGGCGAAGCAGGCCGCAGTGCTGAGGCTGCGGCACCTCAACGGTCTCGGCTGCCGCCAAGCGTCACTGCAACTCGGCATCAGCCGTTCGAGCGTCAGCCGCGTTGAGCATCTGCCCCTGGCCCAGCTCCGCCAGGGGCTGGGGGCCTGAGGGCCCCTGATCTGGCTGCTGGGACAACTCCCAGCCAGCCCAGGATCGCCGTGGTTGTTCAAGCAGGGGCCTGCAGCGCGGCAGCGGTCCCATGGCGGATCGATCAGCAACGCCGATGGTCCTTGTGAGCTCAGAATGGGACGGGTGGCTGCCTGCCGTGCCGCTCCTCACCGCCTGACTTGCGGCGGATGTTCTTCACCGGCCTCCCCCATCCCATGGCCCACCCTGTTGCCATCGACGGCCTCGACGCCAAGGCGGCGCGACGGCGGCTATGGCTCGCTGCGCTGCACCAGTTGGCGCTTGCCGACGGCGATTTCTCCCCTGCAGAGGAACGGCTGCTGGCGGAGCAGCTGACCAGGGATCTCCCCGGTCTGACCATCGACGATCTTCACCATCCCGGCGACGAGGCCCTGGTCCACCGCTTCGGGGTCGGCACGCCCACTGCGGAGGAGTTCCTGCGCTCCGCTGTGCTGGTGGCCCTGGCCGATGGCCATCTCAGCGCGATCGAATGTGAACAGCTGCGGCACTGGAGTGAGGTGCTTCAGGTGGGCCAGGTCTTGATCGAAGACCTGCTCAAGACGCCGATGATCCGCGACGGCTCCAGCGACGTCTGCTGTGACACCCATCAGCACCCAGGGCGTCTCGATGCGGTGCGGAACTGGATGGACGCGCTCGAGCCTTCCGATCCGGAGGTCGCCCGCTTCCTGGTGCGGCTGATCCCCGCCCAGTGCCCTTTTGAGCGCGACGTGAAGCTGTTCGGCTGGAAGCTGGTCCACATCCCGCCGATGTGCAAGATCAACCCGCTCTACGACCAGCTGGTCGCCCTGCGCTTCCGTTGCCTCTGCCGGCTGGAGGAGGTCGGGGACACCGCGCTGCCCAGCTGAGTCGCCCAGCTCAGCGGTGCGTTGCCTGCTGAGCATCGGAGACAGATCACGCCGCCGGCTTTCCTCCATCAGTCATTGGATGGATGCAGTCGGCTCATGCCCACAACAAAGCCCAGAGCGTTGGCCCCGGGCCTTGGGATTCTTGGGTTGAAGGTTCGGAGCCGCTGGCGCTGGCACCTGGGGCCAGGTGTCTAGTGGGACGTTCCGTTGGGTCCTGGGCACCTAAGGCGGTGCAGTGGACGGCGACGGCGTGACACGCCTGGAACATCAGAGATCCGTCGAGAGTGTTGGAGCAGGGGCCGGATCGTCAGCGCGCTCCTGGTGTCTGCTCCGGGGGGAGTGTCATCCATGGCTGGGCCTCCGAATCCGATGCATCAACAATCGGTCGGCCTGCCGGCCAGGGCAATAGGGGGTTTATGCCTGAGGGGTTGAAGCCGTTGCTGCAGTGGTGGAGCTGGAGCACCTCGACTCGAGCAACCAAGCCCTGCAGGAGAGAGAGGCACAGGCCAACGCCGAACCCGGAAGCGATCCAGGATCTGTTGATGACGAACAAGCCCCCCACCCACAGCGAGCGCTACGACGAGGCCCTGCTCTGGGCCGCTGAGCTGCACCGCCACCAAGCCCGTAATGGAAAGCCGGTGCCCTACATCTCCCACCTGATTGCCGTAAGCGGCCTGGTCCGGGAGGACGGCGGCACGGAAGATCAGGCGATCGCAGGCCTCCTTCACGACGCCATCGAGGATGCGGGCCAGAGCCACACCGCAATTGCCGAGCGCTTTGGCGAGGAGGTGGCCGCCATCGTGCGTGACTGCACGGACACCGCCGAGGGCCTGACCGGTGCCGGCAAAGAACCCTGGCTGGTTCGCAAGACCCGTTACGTGGCCGCCCTTGAGTACAAAAGTGAGGGCTCGTTGCGGGTTGACTGCAGCTGACAAGGCCCACAATGCCCGCGACATGGTGCTCGATGCCCGCCGCGATCCAGGCAGCTGGGAGCGCTTCAAGGCGGGACTTGATGGCACCGCCTGGTACATGCTGCGCATCCATCAGACCCTCAATCAACGACTGCCCGGCAGCCGCTCCAACGAACTGCTTGGTGAGGCGGTGAACGAGATCCTCTTCAGTGTGTCCTACGGGCGCCTGGTGCCCCATGGGATCGCCCCGGCGGTGTGGGCGGCGGGGTACCTGGAGCGACCGGAGACGCACCGGCACGGCTCGACGGTCGGCGGCTCGATCAGCGGCGCTGCCTGACAGACGGCTGAGGCCCCAATCTCCGTGTCACCACCCTCTTCAACCCAGCACGGACTCCAGCTCCTGAGCGCTGCGGGTGGAGAGTGACGCGATCCGGCGCTGCACCTTCTCCACGTTGTAAAGCAGCGGGCTTCTGGCGCTGGGGAACTTGCGATACCAGTCCTCACCGGGCACCAGTAACTGCTGGGTGCGCCAGCGATAGAGGGTGGAGATTGAGACACCGAGGGCGGCGGCGGCTTGGGGCGCCGTCAATCAGGGTCACCCCATATCGGTGCTGACCTGAGCTGCGTTCGCCCGCGGTTGCAGCAATCCGGATCAGCGACGAGAGTGCCCCCTCAGCCGGTCTCACAGATCTTGCGCTTACTTGGCCAAGGGATCGGGCAGCGCTTGGCAGGTGGCCTCGGTGACCAAGATTCGGGCCTGGGTGCCGGACCCAATAGCTGGCTTTCAGCGCATCGGTGTCAGCAGAGGCTCCACATGAGGTCGCGCTTGAGCTGGCAAGAGCCAGACAACTTCTGCTAGTACAGGCGTTCTCCTTGATAGTGTCGCCGTGGCTGCCTCCCCGCCCCGCTCTCGCGGTACCCGACCGGCGCACAGCTCAGCCGCAGAAGATCACGGATACGAGGAGTGGCCCTATCTCGATGAGGAGGTGCTGGTGGCCAGCCGTAGTCGCAAGGTCTGCATGACCTGCCACTGGTTTCGCCACCACGCCGGGGTGAACTGCATCCCTGTGCTCACCTGCCAGCTGCATCTGGGCCTGCTCGCCCAAGGGGAGCACCTCACCCGCCGCTGTCAGGTTTGGACCAAAGACATGTTGCGCCAGCGGGGCTGGTGCCCGGAGGTTGCCTGAATCGCTCCTGATGAACGTCACGGACAGGCCTCGCCGTCCCCCGCTGTCGCCCAAAGAAGGCTGGATCAGCGATGGCCGGCAGGTGCTGCACTTCAGGCCACGGCGTTACGACCGCTGGAGTCAGAGCCTGGAGGTGACCTTCGGGGAGGTGATGCCCGGCGGACAGCCACCGCTTCTCAAGCGGCGCAGAGAGCTCACCCGCGAGCAGGCGATCAAGCTCTGGTCCCAGAAGCGTCAGCAAGGCTGGCAGCCCTGTGAACCCCAGTGGCGACCACCTCCCGCTCCTGACGTGCGCTGAGCCGATCAGAACCGGGAACCCGGCGTCTGCAGGAAGGCCAGCTCCTCCGCACCCGACACCCGCCCCAAGGCGGCATTTCGGTGGGGGAAGCGGTCAAAGCGGGCGATCACATCCCGATGCCGGCGGGCGATGTCGGCCGTTCTTGGATCCGTGAACCGCTCGAAGAGAGGCAGGCCCGCCTCCTGCACCTCCAGGTCTTCGCTGTGCATCAGCGGCATCAGCCAGAACTGCCGCCGCGCCTGCTCGGGTTCGGCCTCCAGCCAGCCCCGCTCAACCGCCTGCAGGCTCAGCGCCAGGGCCTGGGGATCGCCGGCAAAGGCCATGGCGGCGTCGCGCCAGATCTGCCGCGGGAACAGGTCCAGCA
Source organism: Synechococcus sp. UW140 (assembly GCA_943372935.1). GTDB lineage: Bacteria > Cyanobacteriota > Cyanobacteriia > PCC-6307 > Cyanobiaceae > Cyanobium. Next base: position 40,028 of record CALSAP010000023.1, on the reverse strand, counting down.
GCAGCACCAGCGCCAGGCCACCGGTCGGCTCTGCATCCCAGGTGTCGAGCTCACCGGCGATTGCCCGCCGCGTCAGGCCGAGGAACTCTTCCCGCAGCAGGGCATCAAAGGCCGAGTCCTTGGCGAACCACTGGCGCGGCCGGCTCTGCACGAACCAAAACTCCAGAACCTCCGCCGCTTTGTCCCCGTGGCCTGACATCAGAGCAGGGCCCGCACGCTGGCCACTTTGTCTTCCAGGGTCTGGTCCTTGTCGGTGCGGGTGTTGATCTTCACGGTCGTGTAGATGCGCGGGCAACTCATGGCGTGGACCGCCTGGTGGCAGGCCTCGATCGCGGCGAACACCGGGCCCCACTCGCCCTCGATGGCGGTGCCGTTGGGGTGGAGTTGGATCTTGAGGCCGGCCTCCGTGAGCACCTTCTCGCAGGCGGCGATGTAGGGCGCCAGGTGCACGCCCACGCCGATCGGCACCACGCACAGATCCACGATCACCTTCACGGCCACCCCCCTCGACTGCACCCATCGTGGGAGCAGCTGCCCGGGTGCTGCCGTGTCCGTTTTCCCGCTGCTGTTGATCGTCCATGCCCTCGCCGCCACGGTCTGGACCGGCGGGCATCTGGTGCTGGACCTGGGGGTGCTGCCCAGAGCGTTGCGAGAGCGCAGTGTGGCCCAGATCCGCGCATTCGAGGAGACCTTCGAGCCGCTGGGTCTCCCCGCCCTGGCCATCCAGATGATCACCGGCCTATGGATGGGCTGGATCTACCTGCCGGGCTTCCAGGGGCTGCTCAATCCGGCCAATTCGATCGGGATGCCGGTGGGCGTGAAGCTGCTGCTGCTGGCCGGCACCGCCGCCCTTGCCCTGCACGCCCGCCTGCGGTTGATCCCCAACCTGACGGACGACGACCTGGGCGGCCTGGCCCGGCACATCCGCGGCATGACCGCCCTGGCGATCGCCTTCGTGGTGGTGGGGGCCCTGATCCGGCTGGGGGGCCTGGGCTGAGCTGTGGCACCGGTCCAAAGGGGGCCATCACGGGGCAGCCAGCACCAGCAGTAGCAGGCGGTTGTCCTCGGGATCCAGCAGCCAGGCCTCGGCGCCGAACGGTTCCTGTCGCGGCGAATCCCCCACGCTGGCGCCCAGCTCCTGAGCTGTGCAGATCCAGGCATGGAGCACGGCAAGGGCGTCTGTTGCCTCCGCCTGGCGTTGCAGGCAGAGCGCCAATCGCCCCGGCTTCCGCGGCTGCGGCCGGCTCCTGGATGGGGCGTACACCTCCAGCGAGCCACCAGCCGGCGACGGAACCCGCCAGTGCGTGCTGCTGAGACTGGGCTGCGGCTCCACGTTGAGCAGAGCCCCACAGAACCGCGCCAGGGCGGCGGAATCGTCGGCAGCCAGCACGAGCGAGCTGGTGATCGAGCCGGTGATGGCCGTGGTCTCTGGCTCGGGCCTCCCAGCTCAGCGGCAGAGAGCTGCTGGGCGGCCCACCGGCCGAATGCTGCTGCCGGCAGCACTGGAGCCGCGGCGCACGCGCACCCGAACCGTGCAGTGGGCCGGCCCCAGGTGTTCGATCAGGGCCTCGCGGGCCTCGTGCTGCAGCTCTTCAAGAGTCGGTGCGGTGATGCGGATGGGCAGGGTTTCGGCCTGGGCTTCCAGGTGGCCAGGGCGTTCAGCCAGAACGCGGAACACGACCTCTCGCATGCGGGGTATCTCCTTCTTTCCGGCTCCATCCTTGGCCTGCCCAGTCGTTCTGGCGGGTGCGTGGGGATACGGGGAACCGGCCCTGCGGGCACCTGCCCTTGCCGTCTCAGGCGGGCCAGCCCCGCCCAGCGGCCAGCCGTGCGGCTTCCTGCACGGCCGTGATGCACCGCTGAGCGCGGCGTTTGGCATCGTCCTGCCCCTGGGCCCGCAGCAGATAGTTTTCCATCGCTTCCGGCGTTTCGATTAGCGGCCAGTAAGCCAGTGGTTCTCGCACCGATGGAGCCATCCGCAAGCAGACGGCTCCCCAGGCTGTGCTCCCACAGCTGCTCCCCTGTGGAGCCGGGAGCGAACAGCTCCTGGCGCAGCACGGCCAGCAGCGACTGCTTGAAGGCATCGAGCTGGCCGGGCCGCAGCCGACGGCTGGTGGGCAGGCCCGCCACAGGAACGTCCTGGATTGCGGCGGGACGATCGGATGTGTGCTCCGCGCTCCAGCTCAGGCCGGTGCCCAGCAGCCCCACGGTGGTGCGGGCCCCGCCGCTGCCGCTCACCGGGATGTTGAACGAGGCGCCACGCCCACCAACGGAGATCGAGCTCAATCCGCCCTTGGCGAAATTGAAACGCAATGGGCCCAGGCGGGCGGAGCGGCGGAAGCGGAAGGCCATGGTGATCAGCGGCTCTTGACGCAGTAGCTACCGGAACTGAACCAGCCCAGGGGACAGCTGTTGCCCGTTTTCTCAATCGCGCCGCGGGTGTTATTGCCGGTGCTCGGCACGCAGTAGCTGCCGGAGCTGTAGTAACCGAGCGGGCAGCCACCCACTTTCGGGAGGGGACGCACCGGCTGCTGGGCCAGCGCCGACTCGCTAGCGACGATGAGTGCCAAGGGGAGCCACAGCCAGGGTGGTTGCATCGACACTCAGAGGCGCAACTCAGGTTGCCTTGCCGGTGCGGTCAGCTGCAAATTGATGCGCCCAGCGCATAAAAGTGGCAAGCATGCAGACTCCAGCGATGGCATTGCGCTGGCTGCCCCCGCTGTTGGTGCTGGCTGCTCTCCTGCCGGGGGCAGGGTCGGCCCAGACCCTGAAAGGAGAGGTGATCTCGATCGGTGACGGCGACACCATCCGCGTCCGCCAGGGTGGCCGGGCCATCACGGTGCGGCTGGCCTGCATTGATGCTCCCGAAACGGCCCAGAGCCCCTGGGGACAGCAGGCACGGCGCTACGTGCAGCAGCGTCTGCCGATTGGCCATGAGGTGTCGCTCGACGTCAAGACCACCGATCGCTACCGCCGCCTGGTGGCGGAGGTGATCAGTGACATCAACATCAACCTGGCGATGGTGGAAGACGGCCAGGCCTTTGCCTATCGGGCATATCTGGGCGGCTGCGATGCCAAGGAGTACCTGGATGCCGAATTTCGGGCCAGCCGGCGCCGGTACGGGGTCTGGCAGGTGGAGGGAGGGATCACCCGGCCCTGGGATTTCCGGCGAGGCCGCGGCACAACGGTGATCCCCGATGGCACCACTCCCGGTGGGCGGCGTTACCGATGCAGTGAGATCAGCTCCTACGCCCTTGCCCAGGAGCTGCTGCGTCAGGGGCACACCTATTTTGATGGCAACGGCGATGGGGAAGCCTGTGAATCGTTGCGCTGACTGGCTTTCAAAAGGTACGGGAACAGGCACTCCAGCCGGCCACCTCGATTTGAAAAGGGGCGTACTTTGAACTTGAGGGGAGGCCCGGGAGAGCCAACCTGACCCTCACCCTCCAAGAGAGTCCGGCCGGGGATCACCCGAGCCGGTGCGCACAGCGGAGGTGCGCCAACGATGCGACACACAACAGGTGAACGTGATGGCGCAGCGCGAGCGTCATCCCGTAGCCGCAGAGAGCGATACGCCAGTTCTGTTTCCCGCGTGTTCAAACCCCGGGCTGCATAACCCGAGCCGTGATCACAACCGAGAAGGTCAAGCCTTGAGCATCTCTTCTCCCAGACGTGATCTCCTTTCCTTCCCTGCCAGGCCCAAGACAGGGCATGCGTGAACCACAGACACCCGACCGGCAGTCCTTGGTGTGAGGAGGTGACCGCCGCAACCGGTGCTAAGGCGCCCCGTGCGGGGCGCCTTCCTGTTGGCGAGACAATCACCAGGACCGCGCTCCTGATCTCTGACTCCCGCCCCATCGCCATTGCAGATCCGTCCCTATGGGCCCGGCGACTGGCCGTCGCTGTGGGCGCTGCTGGAGCCGGTGTTCCGCGCTGGTGAAGCTTTCCCCCACGACCCAGCGATCACCGAGGCCGAGGCCCAGATGGCCTGGGTGGAGCAGAGCCAGGCGGTGATGGTGGCCGTAGATGCCGCTGGTGCGCTGGTGGGCACCTACTACCTGAGGCCCAACTCCCTGGCCCTTGGTGCCCACGTCGCCAACGCGGGCTACGTGGTGGCTGAGCACTGCCGGCGCCAGGGTGTCGGCAGCCGGCTCTGCCAGCACTCCCTTCAGGCGGCAAGGCGGCTCGGGTTTCGGCTGATGCAGTTCAACCTGGTGGTGAGCACCAACAGCGCCGGCCTCCGCTGCTGGCAGCGCAACGGGTTTCAGGTGGTGGGCACCCTGCCAGGGGCATTCCGCCACAGGCAGTTGGGCTACGTCGATGCCTTGGTGATGGTCCAGGGGCTGGTGGAGGGGCCAACCCCATGAAGGTGGTGCCGCTGCGCCTGCAGCCCGGCGACGACCTGCGTTCGGCCTTGGAGGCCTGGATGGATCAGCAGGAGGAGCTGGCCGGCTGTGTGATCAGCGCGGTCGGCAGCCTGTCAGTGGCGCAGTTGCGCTTTGCGGGGGCGACCAAGGCCACGGTGATCCAGGGCAATCTGGAGATCCTCAGCCTCTGCGGCACCCTCTCGCCCGATGGTGCCCACCTGCACATCGCTGTGGCCGACAGCAGGGGCGCTGTGATCGGTGGACACCTCTGCGCGGGCTCACTGGTGCGAACCACCGCGGAGCTGGTGATCGGCCTGCTGCCGGACTGGCGGTTCAGCCGGGAGCTCGATCCGGTCACCGGCTACGCAGAGCTGCGGATCAGTCCTCAGGCTCCGCGCTGAGGGGCGGCAGGCTCCGCTCCACCTGCAGGAACACCAGCCAGGCGACGCCAGCACTGATGCCGCCGGTCCAGTCGTTGCGCAGCAGCTCCACGATCGAGATCGTGCTGGCGCCGATGCGCAGGCCGCGCAGTAGGAAGCGGCCCAGCTTCTCCGGCGTCTCCCGGTTCACCGTCATCGGCTGGGGCCAGCGCAGAGGGCCTTCAGGATGGCGGAAGGCTTGCGGGTGTCGCCAGTTGGGCGAGCGCTGCCGGAGGCACACCCACCTGCTGGGCGATCAGCAGCACCAGCTGCTCCAGCCGATCGAGGCGCTGCTCCAGGGCCCGCAGCTCGGCGGCGCCAGCCTTGGCCATGGCCTTGCCGGCGGTTGCCCCACCCTTGCTGCCCTTGGTGGCCTTGATGGGCAGGGCGCTGCGCAGGGGCGGTCCATCGGGGTGGCTGAGCAGGGCATCCACCTGTTTCGGCTTGGGGCCATTACTCAGACCTTTGATGCCCCTGCCTTTGCAGAGACTCCAGAGGGCAGCCACCGACAACCGCTCCAACTCCTCGCGGCTTGCCGGGACGTCACCAGCCAACAGCGCTGCGGGCTGATTGCTGGCTGGCCTGGTGTCGCCCAGCTCCTGCTGCAGCCCGCGGTAGAGGCGGGCATCGGAGTGGGCCAGGTCCCGCAGGGTGGCCCTGAGGGTGTCAGTGAGTTGTCCCATCGGCCTTGACCTCCTGGGCCTGCTGGGCCGCTGGGCTGTCCACGATCTCCACCTTGGCGGGGGAAGACGGTTCAGTCTGGTTCACGGGGCCGCCGTGGCCATTACCTCCCAGGCTGAGCGGGGGCAGATCCTTGGTTTTCTCGATGAACTCCTGGCGCTTCTGATCCAGCTGCACCACTCGCTCCTTGGCTTGGCTCCAGCGGCCGATGAAGCGGATCACAGCTTGCACCAGCCCGCCAAGAAAGGAGCCACCTTGATAGGTCTTGCGACCAAGTTTGTAGCGACCGAATTCATTGACAATGTCATCACCAGCATCTTCCAGGTCGCCAGCAATCGCCGTGACGATTTCCAGCATCTGATAGATGTCCGTGCGCACGGAAGCTTCCCGGGCGGCGAGATCCAGCAAGTTCAGCCTGAGTGCGGCGGTTTCATCACGCGCCTTGATGGAGCGGCTGCGGTACTGCCCCCGGCTAATCATTGAGCTCTTGTAGCAGCTGCGCAGCTCGAGATAGATGGTATTGAGATCGTCCCGGCTCAAGGGCTCGGGGTCAGGCGGGAAATCAGTGGTAGGGGGTAGAAAAACCATGCGGCATGCCACTCGGAGACAATCCTGCCCCCTGCATCACCCTTCACCAAGGTGAATCAGGCTGCAGAACGATGCGCTGGCTGCATACTCACGGCGCGATGGCCTGCTGGAACTGGGCTGTAGGCAGACCCGTGGCAGGCCGCACAGGTCCCAAAAGATTCACAGATGCTCACAAGAGAGGTGCCAAGCCGACTTGATTGCGGCTTGGGCAACGTCGTTCAGCAAGCGGCGCTTGCTCTTTCGCAGGAGAACTGATCCGAAAGCGAGCCAAGAGGCTGAGGCTGTGCTCACTGACACCTGATCCCTTCTCGCCATGCCCCTGATCGACCTGCTCCTGGTTGCTGAGGTGCTGGTGGTGCTGCTGCTCGTCGCCACCATGGACGCAACCTCCCCGCGGGTGACGGCGGCGGAGCCACCACCCGAGGTGCCAAAGCCGCCCGTGCAATGGACTGCCGAGAACGACCTGCATGCCCAACGCATCCTGCGGCTGGAGAGCCGCCGGAGCGCAGGCCCGGCTCCTCTGCGCTGAGGGCAGCAGCAATGGCCCTCCTTAGGATCGGTTGGCTACCAATAGCGGGTCAGGAGGGTTCCGGGATGCTCGGCGGTGCAGACCAAAAAGCCCTCTTCGATTACTGGCACGACCGGGTGCGGCTGACCAACCTCAAACGTCTGGGGGCTCGCGAGCACGTCACAACGCAGGAGCTGCGGCATGAGTGCACCAACTACGACGAACTGCGGCGGCTGAAAGCTGTTCAGGAGCTCGATGAACTGGAGCGCTGCCGGGTCATCGCAATCATCAAATATGAATGCACCGCCAAGGTGCTGCAGCGGCGTACAGGGCTGCTGCGCGACTATGCCCGCCAATGTGAAGAAAAGGCCCTCGATCACCGCCAGAAGGAGAGGGGGCTTCTCGCCGCGATCCGCAAACTCAAGGACATCCTCAGAGGCCGCGAAAGTTACATCGGGAGATTGGAGGCGCGGATCAAGGCCTTGGATGCAGAGAATGCAGCGCTGCGCACCGAGCAGCAGCAATCCAAGGCGGAGCGCCAGCTCGATAAGGAACTCGCCGCTTTGCAACGGGCCTATGAGGCGGAGGTGGAGCGCCGCAAGCAACTGGCCAAAAACAACCAGAGCCTAGGTGGTCGTGTTGCCCACACCAACCGCTACCGGCGCGAGCGCGATGAGCTGAGCGAAGCCCTCAGGATCGAACGGCAGACCAGCCAGGCCCTGCGGCGCGAGCTGGAGCAACTGCGCGGCTGCGAGCAACTGGGGCTCGGCCTCGCTGAGTGAGCACCATGCCCCGCAAATCTTCCCCACCAGCGAAAGGAGCCAAGCCAGCCGCCAAGACCCAAGCAGCGGTCAAGGCAACATCCAAAGCGCCGGCTAAGGCCAGGTCCACGCGGCAGAAGGAACCTTCGCTGGTTGAGCTCAAGCGCCAGGTCCTGGCCCTGGCAAAGGTCTCCAGCACCAAGGAGCTCAAGCGAACCAACGTGGATCTGCGCCATCTCGATTTCCGCCTCAAGGCCAGCTGGCGCTCCGCTTTGGAGGTGCTGCAACAGGCCGCGGCGGCCTATCCCGATTGGGATCACAACCCGCCGGAGGAATACCAGGAGCTGTTCGCCGAGATCGATCAGGCAGCGGCGGCTTACAGCACCTCGATTGAGCAGGGCCTCAAGCTCAGCGCCCAGCTGCGCCAGGCCGCCGACGACATGGAGGTCCTCTCCGGTGAGCTGCAGGACGAGGCCGCGGAGCTGAAGGCGATCGAGCAGGCCACTCGCAAACAACGCCGAGCCCGCTCACTCAACTGAACTTCCAGCCGCTTCAGGCCGGTTGATACACCGCCAGCGCGCTCTGGAGCTTCTGGCGGTGCTCATCTCGCAGCGGCTGGGGGCTGTCGATGCGGATGCCGGCGCCAAAGCCGAACAGCCAGTTGCGCAGGTCGATGTCGCGCTCCACGGTCCATGGCGGCAGATCCAGCTCCACTGGGTAGGGGTGGCTGTCGGCCGCCGAGCCGGGTTCCAGCACATGCGGTGCTTTGGGATGGTGCCACCAGCGCTCGCCAGGCAGGGGCTTGGAGAAGCGGGTGTGCTCGATCGGGTAGCGCTGCAGACCCTCGCGGATGAAGGCAAAGCACCAGCCCTGGCAGCAAATGCGCAGCGTCACCAGTTGCGTGGCCCGCAGCCGAGGGTTGGGACTGGCCAGCCGCAGCTGCCCGTCCAGGTTGTCGCCGAAATAGATGCCGCCGCTGTGGTGCAGCAGCAACTCCAGGCGCTTGAGGGCCTGGGCGTGGGCGTCATCACCGCGGCGGTTGCCCCGTTCGCTGCGGCGCAGGGCCAGGCGGTCGATGCGTTCGCTGCGGATCAGGCCTTCACTGGTGCCGATGGCGTCCTCTTCGTAGACGAGGTACCAGCCGATGTTGTGGAAGAGCAGCTGCAGCGGCCACACCCGAAACGAGCCGGCGGGACTGTCGGCAAAGGAGCCCACCGAGGCGTAGCGCTCCAGCTCGATGCGCCGCCGCTCCACGATCGCCGTTTCCAGTGCTTCTGCCTGGCGTTCAGCCGCCAGGGAATCGGGGCGCACCAAAGCGCTGCTCACGATGGAGCGATTGGCAAAGGCCCGCACCGGGGAGGAGCCGTCCACCTCGATGCCTCCCCAGGCGAGACGTTGCTTGAGCTCACTGAGCAGATCCTGGGCGGTGGGATCCGCCAGGCGCCCCGCGGCCTGGCTCACCACCCCGTGGATCTCGCGCAGCCGGTGGGCGGAGAGCAGGGCCGTGCCGATGGCATAGCCATGGCGCACGTTGTCGTTGCGGCTACGGAAGCCGTAGGGGGTGAGCAGCTTCTCAAGGTCCTTGCGCAGGGTGGCCGCCTCACCGGCGAGGTAGGCGCCGGGGATGATCTCGAGCTGGGCGATCAGGTGCTCCGGCAACGGCGTGCCGGGCTCCCGGTCAAAGGGTTGCTGCAGCAGGTGACGCAGCAGGGTGAGCACCCGCTGAAACACCGGGGCGTCGCCCAGGGGCGGGAAACCACCATTCCCCCCGCCAGGCCAGAGGCCTGCTGTAGACGGTTCGGGATGGGCTGGCGCCACCTGAATCGGTGCCAGTGCGGGCTCGCTCTGGCAAAAGCCGTTGTTGTCCAGCCAGGCCAGATCCCCCCGAATCGCTGCACCGTCGCCGTAGCACTCGCCGTGCAGCCGGCGCAGGTAGGCGGCGGCCTGATCCGCCAGGTCGCCTTCCGGCAAGGGCGACACGATCGCCTCCAGCTCGGCGCGGGTGGCGGGATCGGTGGCGGACAGCTCCGGGTAGGTGCTCAGCAGCCTGAGCAGGTACAGGAGGCGCTCCAGATCCAGCAGGCGGGAGTAGCCATGGAGGGCGAAGTGCTTCTCGCGGTTGCGGGCCGAGCGGATGCGGTGATCGAGGCGGGCCAGCTCATCGCGCAGCAGGGGTGCCAGCTCGCGCTGGTGGGTGGGCACCACGGCCACCACCGCCGCAAAGCCTTCCGCCCGTGATGGCCCGAACACCGGATCGGCCAGGGCGGCCGCCATCTCACGGATCACCGGCTCGGGCACCAGGCGCTTGCGGGTCTGGTTCCACTGCAGGCAGGTACCCAAAGATGTGTAGAGCCACCAGCCGATCCACTCCACCGGCGCGCTCAGGCTCAGGGCCTGGGTAAGCGCCAGGCGCCAGGGGCGGCGGGCGTGGGTGGCATCCACGATCACCGGCACACCGGCCGCCACCGACTCACGGATGCGTTGGTGCAGAAGCACCTCAATGTCGCGCCAGGGCCCCTGCACCGCCGCGTCCCCGAAGAGCTCACCGCGCACCACATCTGTGGAGAGCACCACAGCGCCGGTGAGTTCGGCCAGCACCCCGGCCAGGGTGGTCTTGCCGCTGGCGGGCGGGCCGATCAGCAGGTGGCAGCGCAGGGGCTGGGAGGAGACCGTAGTCATGGCCGCAGGCTGACCGCAAACGCGGGCAGAAGCAAGCACTTGCTGCGAAAGAGCAGATGAATTTTCCTGTGGTAACTGGGGTTTAGCCAGGAGCTGCTGCTCTTTCGCACAAGAAAGTATCCGAATGGGGCACAGGGGCCAGAAGCTTCCAGCAGCACCCCAGAGATCCCTGATGGACGTCACCGCTGCGGTGGTTCCCAAGCCTGCCCACCGCTACCGCCTGCCGGCCCTGCTGCAGGACATCCGCCTGCTAGATCTGCTGGAGATCAGCGGCACCACCCTGGAGGCCGGCCGCGTCTGCGGCCTCAGCCAGCCCACCGTGAGCCGCCGCAGCCGGCTCCTGGCGGATGACTTCAACCTGCAGGTGAGCCGCCGCCGGCAGCGGGGCTGTCGCTACGGCACCTCCACCGCGATGCGACTGCTGCGGCTGGGTTGCCGCGCCCATCGCCTCTCCGCCGGCGTGGCACGGCTGGGGGCTGATGTGATCCTCCAGCCGCTGCTGGCCGGCTGCAGCTGGTTGCTGCCAGCACCGCCGCGGTTTCGGCCGCTGGACGGCTGGCTGGAACTGGTGCGCCAGGGGGTGCTCGATGGCGCCCTGGTGTCGGGGTTGGAGTTTCAGGGAGAGGAGCCGCCGGATGCCAAGGAGCTGGAGCTGTTGGCTCTGGGAGCGGTTTCGCTCGATCTGATGGTCTCTGGTCGCTATCCCCTCCCCAATAGCGACCAGCCGGAGGTGCTGGTGCCCAACTGGGCAGTGGCGAAAGGTCTGCAGCGGGCCCTGCAGCAGCATGGCTTCTCACTGAAGACCGCCGGCAACGCCTGCCACACGCCGGCCCAGTGGCTGACGCGCCTGCAGCAGGCCGGCCTGGCCATGCCCTTCCCCCAGGTGGCGCCTGCTGATTGGTGGCAACCGCTCACCCGGCTGCCCCTGCCTGAGCCGATCCGGGGGCCGCTGTGGCTGGTGTTGCCGGAGGGTTGGCGCCAGCAGGCGGTGCTGGCCCACACCGCCGAGCGGTTGGCTTACAGCTCAGCCCAGAAGTATGCGCCAGGTGCATAGCGATGCAGATTCAAGATCAATGCAGGTCGCTAGCGGTTCCCAACAGCCTCATGCCGCAGCAGACTGCTGGAAGGCTCCCCCTCCGCACCCCGATGCCGACGCAGCCGCGGCAATCGGTGCTCCCATGACCACCCGCCTGGAAGACCTCAAGCCCGACACCCTCGTCCAGGGTTTGGTGGGCAAGGAGGCGGTGCGCATCGTCAGCAGCCAGATGATGGGAGAGGCCTGTCAGGTGGTGTATCGAGACGGGCAGGGCAACCTCCATTCCCAGATCCTGTTCCGCGACAAGGAGGCCGAGCTCGAGCTGGTCTCCAGCGGTCGTCGCTGGAGCTTTGAAGGCGATGGCGACAAGTTCCGTCTGGTGAGCGAGGCCGAGCGGATCCGGCTGGCCTACCTGTTTGACCCCTACCTGGCGGTGAGCAGCAGCACGATCGACCCGCTGCCCCATCAGATCAGTGCGGTCTACGAGCACATGCTGCCCAGGCAGCCGATGCGTTACCTGCTGGCCGACGATCCCGGCGCCGGCAAGACGATCATGGCCGGCCTGCTGATCAAGGAGTTGCTGATCCGCGGCGAGCTGGAGCGCTGCCTGATCGTGGCGCCGGGCTCGCTCACGGAGCAGTGGCAGGACGAGCTCAAGGAGAAGTTCGAGCTGCACTTCGAGCTACTCACCCGCGACCTGATCAACTCCACGGGGCTGGGCAACCCCTTTGCCGAGAAGTCGCTGCTGATCGCCAGGATGGACATGCTCTCCCGCGATGAGGAGCTGCAGACCCGGCTGGAGCAGGCGCCCGAGTGGGACCTGGTGGTGTGCGACGAATCGCACCGCATGAGCGCCCACTACTTCGGCGCTGAACTCAAGACCACCAAGCGCTATGCCATGGGCCGGCGGGTGGGCAACCATGCCCGCAACCTGCTGCTGATGACGGCCACGCCGCACAACGGCAAGGAGGAGGACTTCCAGCTGTTCATGGCGCTTCTGGATGAGGACCGATTTGCCGGGCAGGAGAAGGACGCCGTGCACCGCAGCGATCCCACGGATCTGATGCGGCGGCTGGTGAAGGAGGACCTCTACACCTTTGAAGGCAAGAAGCTGTTCCCCGAGCGGCGCAGCTACACCGCCCAGTACGAGCTGAGCCCCAGCGAGAAGGTGCTCTACGAGCGCGTCACCGAGTACGTGCGCGACGAGATGAACCGGGCTGACCGCAACGCCAACGCCGAAGGCGGCGGCAAGCGGCGGGTGAACGTGGGCTTCGCGTTGATGACCCTGCAGCGGCGGCTGGCGAGCTCACCATTCGCCATCCACCGCTCGATCGAGCGCAGACGTGAGCGCCTGGAGGCCCGCCTCAAGGAGGAGCGCCTGCTGCTGCAGGGCCGGCAAGTGGGGGATCGGCTGCAGCTGGACCGCAAGCTGGCAGCTCTGGATCTCGACGATATCGAGAACCTCTACGAGGAGGACACGGCGGCGGAGATCGAGGAAACCGAGAACGTCTTCATTGACAACGCCACATCGGCCCAGACCCTGGCGGAGCTGGAGTTCGAGATCCAAACCCTCAAGGAGCTGGAGGTGCTTAGCAAGAAGGTGGTGAATGCCGGCACCGATGCCAAGTGGCAGCAGCTCGATCGGATCCTCGATGACCCGCTGATGGTGGATGAGAACGGCGGGCGGCGAAAGCTGGTGCTCTTCACCGAGTTCAAGGACACCCTCACCGACCTGGCCCGCAAGATCCGCAACAGACTCGGCCGCGACGAAGCGGTGGTGGAGATCCATGGGGGTGTGCCCCGGGATCGGCGGCGGCAGGTGGTGCACGCCTTCATGAACGACCCCCAGGTGGTGGTGCTGCTCGCCAACGACGCCGCAGGGGAGGGCGTGAACCTGCAGCGGGCGCACCTGATGGTCAACTACGACCTGCCCTGGAACCCCAACCGGCTGGAGCAGCGCTTCGGGCGGATCCACCGGATCGGTCAACAGGAGGTCTGCCACCTGTGGAATCTGCTAGCCCAGGACACCCGTGAAGGCGAGGTGTACATCCAGCTGCTGGAGAAGCTGGACAACGCCCGCAAGGCATTGGGCGACAAGGTGTTCGATGTGCTCGGCCAGCTGTTCACCGGCCGTTCGCTTCGGGAGCTGCTGATGGATGCGGTGCGCTACAACGCCGATCCGGCTGTCAAGGCGCGGATGCAGGAGATCGATGAGGCGGTGAACTCCGATCATCTGCTGGAGCTGCTGGAGCGCCGCGCTCTGGTGAAGCAGGGCATGGACACCAGCAAGGTGCGGGATCTCAGGCAGCAGATGGAGCGGGCGATGGCGCGCCGCATCCACCCCCACTACGTTCACGACTTCTTCCTGGAGGCGTTCCGGCGGCTGGGCGGCAAGGCCTTCCCGCGGGAACAGGGCCGCTACGAGATCACGCACGTGTCACCCCAGCTGCTCGATCGCGACCAGCAGATCGGCGTGGGGGTGCCGGTGCAGCCGCGCTACGAGCGCATCTGCTTTGAGAAGGAGCATGTGGGCCAGAGCCCCCGAGCTGAGCTGGTGAGCCCCAGCCATCCCTTGCTGGAGGCCTGCATCTCCCTGATCTGGGAACGCCATGGCGAGGTGCTGGGCCAGGGGGCGGTGCTGATCGACAACGAGGACCCGGGTGCCGAACCAAGGCTGCTGTTCTGCCTCGAGCACGGCCTGCAAGACGGCCGCAAGAACCGCCAAGGGCAGCAGCAATTGATCTCCAACCGGATGCAGTTCCTGGAGATCTCTCGCTCCGGCGGTGCCAAGACCGCCGGCTCAGCGCCCTATCTCGACTACCGGCCCCTGCGGGATGGGGAGCGGGGGTTGATCCAGCCGTTGCTGGGGGATGGCTGGCTGAACCAGGATTGGGATCAGCTGGTGCTGGCCCATGCCATGCAGACCCTTGTGCCTGAGCACCTAGAAGAAATCAGGCGTGAGCGGCTAGGGCGAATCGAGAAGGCACGCCAGGAGATCCAGGCCCGCATGCAGCGGCAGATCAACCACTGGAGCCGCCAGTACGAGGAGCTCAAGCACAAGGATTCCGCTGGGAAGAAAACCCGTCTGCCGGCCCAGGTGGCCAAGGAGCGGGCGGAGCTGCTGGTGAATCGCCTCGGCAAACGCATTGCGGCACTCGATGCGGAAGCCCAGATCAGTGCCCGGGTACCCTTGATCAAGGGCGGTGCGCTGATCGTGCCGGCGGGCCTGCTGAGTCAGCTCAAGGGAGAAACACCCGATGCCAGCGTCGATGCAGAAGCCAAGAAGCGGGTGGAGCTGCTGGCGATGGAAGCAGTGGTTGCAGCTGAGCGGGCCTTGGGCCGCACCCCAATCGACAAAAGCGAGCAGCGGGGGATTGGCTTCGACATCGAGTCGTCGGACTCCGAAGGCAACCTAGTGTTCATCGAGGTGAAGGGCCGAGTGGAGGGGGCCGACTCGGTGACCCTCACCTACAACGAGCTCAAATGCGGCAACAACGAGCCGCAGAAGTTCCGCCTGGCGATCAGCACCGTTTCTGGCGATCGGGCCGCAGCGCCGCTGTACGTGAGTGGGATCGACTGGGGCCGCCCTGGCTTTGGCTCCACCGGTCAGAACTTTGCTCTTTCAGATCTCCTCTCAGTCGCCGAAAATCCGCACTAACCCATGACCAGCGACCATCCCGTCAAACGCCGCAAGAAGCTGATCGAGGTCGCCATACCTCTGGAGGCGATCAATGCGGAGTCTTCTCGCCGGAAAAGAAAAGCGCCAGGTGGTTTTCCCACTTCATTTCACAAATGGTGGGCACAACGGCCATCTGCGGCTGCAGCCGCAGTACTGGCCGCGCAATTGATTGACGACCCTGGATCAGTACCCGAGGAGTTCGCAACTAAAGAAGAGCAACAAGCCGAGAGAAACCGGCTCACCTCCCTGATCAAAGAGGTATGCCTTTGGGAGAACTGCAAAAATGGAACGATTCAGACTCGAGTATGGAGCGAGATCAGCAAGACCTGGGTAAGGCATCTCAAGGACAATGGCCTGACAGATGACGCGGCAAGGTCTTCAGCAATTGGCTCGATGCCACCATTCCTTGATCCTTTTGCGGGTGGCGGAATAATTCCGCTTGAGGCTCAGAGGCTAGGCCTCGAGGCAAATGCATGGGATCTCAACCCAATTCCTGTCCTGATTAACAAAGGATTGATCGAGCTGCCTGGGATACTTGATAATCCCGCCCTGGCAGAGCTTTGCGGGAATATTACCGGCGATCTGGATACACATACACGAACGAGCATTCTTGCGAAGCTAGTAGAGCACTATGGATCGCTGCTGATAGCAAGACTTAAAGAGTCTATGAGCTCAGCCTATCCCGAACTCAAGGTAACAAAAGAGATGGCATCTTCACAGCCAGAGCTAGAAGGCCTGGCGGGTGGCTCGTTCGTGCCTGCGGCATGGATTTGGACCCGAACCGTTCCAAGCCCAAATCCTGGCTTCAAAGACTGCAGAGTCCCGTTAATGACTTCATTTGTCCTAAGCTCTAAAGACGGGAGGAAGATATGGGTAGACATCAAAGTAAAGGAGAGTAAGTATGACTTTGTGATTCGAAAGGAGAATGCTCCCGCCAAAGCTACTAGCGGCACCAAGGCGGCGAGGGGAGCCAATTTCAAATGCATATTGTCGGGCGATTTAATAACACCAGAATATGTGAAGAGATGCTCCCAAGAAGGCACCCTGGACCACTGCCTTGTCTCAACAGTAATTGATACCCCGGTTGGTCGAGTCTATATGCCACCCACCAAGGAGCAAATAGCTGCATCGAGGCTCCATAGCGTCAAGATCAATATTTCAGATCTCGAGATCTCAGGGACCAGTCAGTATATGGGGGTGAAAGTATATGGACTTGACAGCTTCCTGCAGCTATTTACAGAAAGGCAAGCATACTCTCTAAAAACCATGTATTCGCATGTGCTTGAGATGGAACAGAAAATCGTTGAGGATCTTGAAAACGCCCGAAATAGCCAAACAAAGTGCCTACGTCGCGAAGCAGTAGACCCAGACGAAACCATACAGCTAGCGAAGTCTGTTACTACATATTTAGCAATAGCTGTCAACAGGGTCTTGCATCACAACAGCACGGCCTGCACATGGCTTCCAAAGGACTCTGCGATAAGACAAGTCTTTCCAAAGCAAGCAATTCAGATGTCCTGGGACTTTACCGAAGGCAATATTTTTGGAAAATCAAGCGCAAGTATTTCTAGGTGCATCAAGGTTGTGGCTGATGCAATACGAATGCTACCCCACACCGGCAAAGGATCGGCAAAACAGTGTGACGCTCGAGGATTAGCCAATCTTGCAGCGGGCAGAAAGTTCATAATATCGACCGATCCACCTTACTATGACAATGTACCATATAGCGACTTAGCTGATTACTTTTATTTTTGGACAAGGATTTGCCTGTCTCGAATATTTCCTGATTTGTTTCCAACGGTGGCTTGCCCGAAGGCTGACGAACTTGTTGCTTTTGCATATAGACATAGCGGATCAAAAAGTGATGCGAGTGATTTTTTTCTAGAGGGCATGTCGGATGCGCTTGCCGAGATCAAGAAAGTCTCTTATCCGGGATACCCAGTAACTATCTACTATGCATTTAAACAAAGCGAATCAGGCGAAGAGGAAGGCTTCTCAAGTACTGGATGGGAAACATTTCTCTCTTCAGTAATCTCGGCAGGTCTTTCTATAACCACTACATGGCCTCTTCGAACTGAAGGAGATAATCGCCAACGGGGAGTGGGATCCAATGCGCTTGCGACCAGCATCGTGCTCGTCTGTTATCCGAAAAGCCCCAATAGCCAAACATTGACTAAAAATCAGTTCAAGAGAAAGCTGCGCGAGCTGTTGCCCGATGAACTTGCTAAACTTGAGCAGCTTAACATACCACCCGTTGACGTAGCCCAAGCTGCTATTGGCCCAGGGATGTCAATCTTTAGCAGCGCGAAAGTAGTTCTAAATCCAGATGATTCGCCAATGTCAACTCGGGATGCATTGGTTGAAATTAATTTGGCTCTTGATGAGCATCTTTCTCATGGCGAGGCCTCCCTAGATCCAGAGACTCGTTTCGCAATAACTTTTTTCGAGAGCTATGGATATGACGAGCGCCCCTATGGCGAAGCCGAGGGGCTTGCTGTTGCAAGAAATATCTCCGTAGAGAGTGTTGTTCGCTCAGGAATCATGAATGCGATCGCAGGTAAGGCTCAACTGTTACATCGCGATCAGCTCCTCAAAGATTGGGATCCAGCGCTTGATAGCCGACTTTGTGTGTGGGAGGCCACTCAGTATTTAATTAAGAGGCTCGAGCGTGGTGAGACCTCAGCAGGGGCACTTCTGGCTCAACTCAAAGAGATTACCGGTCATGGTGATCTCTCCGCAAGTTGTCGTGCTCTGGCCTATCGCCTCTATAACCACTGCGAGAAGACCAAGCAGGCAGAGGAAGCCCGTGCCTACAACGGCCTCGTGATCGCCTGGCCCGAGCTCGAAAAGCTGGCAGCCGACTCTGCCAGGCCCGTTCAGCCCTCCTTGCTGTAACCCCCACCAAGCCCCATGTCCCTCTCCAACAGTGAGCGCGTCGGCAAGGCGCTGAACGAAGTCCGCGATGGGCTGCTCCCTTACATCAGCCGTGAGCTCTACGACAAGCTCGGTCCAGGCTGGCAGGAACGGCTCGATCTCGGCGTCAACCTCCAGGACCTCAACGTCCTGCTGGGCCTGTTCATGGAGCATTGGGGAGGCGTCTTCAAGCAGCTGCTCAGCCAGGAAGACCGGGCCTATGTGAGCGAGCTCAAGGTGGCCCGCAACAAGTGGGCCCACTCCGACCCCATCACCTCAGACGACACCGACCGCTACCTCGACACGGCCGTACGCCTTTGCCGCAGCATCAACGCCGTGCCCCAGGCGGAAGCCATCCGCGACCTGCGCTCCGAGCTCCAGCAGGTGGTGTTCACCGAGCGAGCCCGCAACAAGGTGCGATACAAGACCACCACCGAGAACCAGGTCAAGGCCGGCCTGGTGCCCTGGCGGGATGTGATCACCCCGCACCCGGATGTGATCACCGGTCGCTATCAGCAGGCCGAGTTCGCGGCCGACCTCGATCAGGTGCGCCAGGGCAAGGGGAGTTCGGAATACACCGATCCGGCGGAGTTCTTCCGCCGGACCTACATCACCGGTGGCCTCAAGGATCTGCTGCGCATCGCCCTGCGGCGCCTCAACAGGCAGGACGCTGACCCAGTCATCGAGCTGCAGACCAACTTCGGGGGCGGCAAGACCCACTCGATGCTGGCGCTCTATCACCTCTGCTCCGGCACCCCCCTCAACCTCCTCTCCGGCCTCGAGGAGGTCTGCGCTGAGGTGGGCATCAACTCTGTCCCCAAGGCCAACACGGCCGTGCTGGTGGGCACTGCCTTCAGCGCGGCAGAACCCACAACGAAAGCAGACGGCACCGTGGTGAACACCCTCTGGGGTGAGCTGGCCTACCAGCTGGGTGGTCCAGCGGGCTACGCCATCGTGGCCAACAGCGATCGCGAGCGCATCTCCCCCGGTGCCCGCGACCTCGCCGAACTCTTCCGCCACAGCGCCCCCTGCCTGGTGCTGATCGACGAGTGGGTGGCCTATGCCCGCAACCTGTTCGGCAAGGCCGATCTGCCTGCCGGCACCTACGACTCCCAGATCTCCTTCGCGCAGGCGCTTACGGAAGCCGCCAAGCAGGTGCCCAATGCCCTGCTGCTGATCTCCGTGCCCCAGAGCACCAACGAGATCGGGGGTTCCAATGGCGAGAAGGCGCTGGAGGGTCTGCGCAATGTGCTGCAACGCGTTGCGACGGAATGGCGGCCTGCCAATCCAAACGAAGGCTTCGAGATCGTGCGCCGGCGCCTGTTTGAGCCGATTCCCAACGATCAGGCTGGGGCCCACCGCGACGCCGTGGTGCGCTCCTTCAAGGAGATGTACGCGCTCAACAAGAACGAGTTCCCCGCCGAAACCCGCGAGGCGGACTACGGCGACAAGTTGACGGCCTCCTACCCCATCCACCCCGAGCTGTTCCAGCGCCTCTACGACGACTGGAGCACCCTGCCCAACTTCCAGCGCACCCGCGGTGTGCTGCGGCTGCTTGCCAAGACCATCGAAGATCTCTGGGAATCCGGCAGCAAGGACGTGATGATCATGCCCTCCTCGATGCCGCTGGATGACAACAAGGTCAAGAACGAGCTCCTGCGTTATCTGCCCAACGAGTGGGAGCCAATCATTTCCCAGGACGTCGATGGCGAAGGCTCGATTCCTGTTCGCATCGACGCCAACAACATCAACCTGGGGCGCCTCAGCGCCTGCAAACGCGTAGCCCGCAGCATCTACATGGGCACCGCCCCGGGCTCCGGTACGGCCAAACCCGGCATCGGCGATCAGCGCATCAAGCTCGCCTGTGCCATGCCCGGTGAGGCCCCGGCGGTGTTTGGCGACGCCCTCAGGCGGCTCGGTGATCAGGCCCGCTTCCTCAACCAGGACGGCGATCGCTACTGGCTTGACACCAAGCCCAACCTCAACCGCACAGCCGACGAGCACAAACAGAGCTACGTGAATGATCGCGCCAGCTTGCTGGTGGAGCTGAACCAGAAGCTCGACCGCGAAGGCAAGGCGCGTGGTGCTTTTTCCAGCCTGCAACTCACTCCCCCTAACAGCGCGGCCGTGCCCGATGAACCGGCCACCCGCTTGGTGGTGGTGCCCTCCCAGTACACCCATAAAAAGGGTGGACAAAGTGCTGCTCTCACCTGGGCCCAGGAGGTGCTCGCCTCACGCGGCTCCAGCCCGCGCCAGTTCGCCAACACCCTGGTGTTCCTCGCGGCCGACGAGCGGGCCCTGGATGATCTGGTGGACGCTTTCGCCTCCCAGAAGGCCTGGCAGCGCATCTCTGACAACCGCGAGGAGCTCGATCTCACCCTCAGCCAGGTGAACCTGGCCGCCAAGCGCATCAAGGACGCCACCGATGCGATTGATGTCCGCATCCCGGAGACCTGGTGTCATCTGCTCCTCCCCCACCAGGCCCAGCCCGGCAACCAGAGGCCATCGTGGGATGAGTTCCGTCTCACCGGCGGGGAACCGCGCCTCGCAGATCGGGTCTCGAAAAAATGCAAGGAAGAGGAGGCTCTTTACGTGGAGATCGGTGCCAGCCGCATCCGCCGCAACCTCGACAACTTCCTCTGGCCGAACCGTGATTCGATCAGCGTGCAGGAGCTGGTGACTTGGTGCCACAAGTACCTCTACCTGCCCCGGCTGAGCAGCGATGCCGTGATCCTCAACGGCCTCACCAATCCCCAGGCCTCCCTGCAGGGCGATGCCACCTTCCATCTGGCAGACAGCTTCGATGAGGCCAGCGGCCGCTACCTCGGCATCAAGCCTCAAGGGCAGTTCCAGAGCGCCGCCACCATGCGGATGCTGATCGTCAAGGACGAGGTGGCCCTGGCGCAGATCGAGGCGGAGCAGCGAGCGAAGACCATCGATCCTCCCCCTGGAGAAGGAACCGGCAGTGGCGAGGGCACTGGTCCTGGTCTTGGGACTGGCACAAGCTCGACCAACACCAAAACCGCTGAAGGTACTGGCAAGCCAGGGACTGGCGTCAATCCACCACCCCCGCCAGCGCCGTCGCAGCGCACCACCTTCACGGGCTCCCTGAAGCTCGACCCCGTTCGGGCCGGTCTGCAGATGGGTCAGTTCCTCGAGGAGGTGATGAGTCACCTGCAGGCCCTTCCCGGCGCCGAGGTGAACCTGTCGGTGGAGGTCCACGTCAAAGCCCCCAACGGCATTGACGACCAGACCGCCCGCATCGTGCTGGAGAACGCAGCGGCACTGAAGCTGGACAACCCGCAACTCTACTGAGGTTCAGCCAAGGTCCACGCCATGGCTCTGTCACGCAAGAAGCCCGTTGGGCACCCCGAAATCAG
This sequence comes from Synechococcus sp. UW140, assembly GCA_943372935.1. Taxonomy (GTDB): domain Bacteria; phylum Cyanobacteriota; class Cyanobacteriia; order PCC-6307; family Cyanobiaceae; genus Cyanobium. Next base: position 19,017 of record CALSAP010000023.1, on the reverse strand, counting down.
CTTCCTGTCTTTTGACGTTGTTGCCCTACTGGCCAGGCTCCAGCATGAAATGGGACTGGATGCAGACGGTCCCGTCACATTCAGTCTGCAGACGATGGAGACTCTGGCTTGTATCCGCTGGGAAGAGGGGAAGCCGGGTGGCGATATCTTCTTCCACTCGTTGTTCAACCGGCCTGACGTGCCACAGCCAGTGATTGAACATGTTCTGCGCCATGAGCTCCTGCACCTGAAAGTCCCGGCCAGGGAGATTGATGGCAAGCTGGTCCATCACCCGCCTGAGTTCTGGGAGGCAGAACAGGCTTTGGTTCCCTGGAAGTCGGCATCGTGGGGCTGGATGTATCTCGCCTTCTGGGAAGTCGTGAAATCTGACATCCCGAATGAATGCATTTGGGTCAAGAAGTCTTGGCGCAAGCTGCAGAAATACCCCTACCCAAGCTGGGAGATGATCCTTAACGACCTCAACAGATTATCCGACAAGCAGGGGCAGATCAAGGATTTGATGGAAGGGCTGTAATGAGCCCCAGTTAAGCGGTGCTCGCTATGCCTGGATGCTACCTGCCTACTCGATCGGGACTGACACCTTGACTCCTTTGCGGACATTGTCTCTGGCGCTGATCACCTGGAGATTATCGGGATGATGCCAGCCACCCCTCGCTAGAGGAATGATGTGATCCACGTGGTACTGAATGAAGCCCGCATCTTGATTGAGCCTGTTCCGTTGGTCGTAGATATGCTGGATCAGCTCGGATTCTTCTGTGTTAAGTGCTGGCGTTTGCTCGCGCAGGCGCTGTTTCCTTCTTTGCAGATAAATGGCGGATTTGTGTCTGTCAGCTTCGTAGATAGCTTCAGGAGGCGGACAGGTCACCCCTGCCAGGTCCAGAGCTGATCGCTCCAGTGACCAAAGTTGGGCGCGGAGCTGATTTGAGCACCACTGGTGATACCGGGCATCACCATGGAGATCGATCACATCCCGGAACCGGGTGACGACGTAAATGAAGTCATCCCCAAGGCGTTCGCCTGTCCACTGTGTCCAGCAACGGGCGAGGTAGCGGTCTTTGCGGCTGACCCATATGAACAGGGTCGGCAGTTCAAGGACCTCCTGTCCTTTCGCAGGTCCGCGTCGGGCATACGTGCGATCGCCCAGCTGCGTGATCAGTCCGCGGTCGTTCGACTGAATGACGCGGAACTTCAACTCCATGGCGCCGCGAGCACTCGCCAGCTTTGCCCAGCAGCTTATGGCGCAGAAACCGGACGAGCACGAGCCTTCGGCGGGCTCGGGCTCTCACTGAAGACCCAGGGAAGCGACGCGCAGGAATCCTCAGCGTGCGCGGCCGCGCAAGGGCTTCGCAAGCCGGCCCGCCACAGGCGATGAGACGCCGGTGGCACTGGGTTCATGGAGCGCTGTGGCCGGCCCTTGTCGCTGGCCGCGCTGGCGCTTGCGGTCCTGCGCTTGCCCACCCGTGGCTGTTGCTTCACCATCCCGCTCCTCCCGGTCAGCCAAAGGAGCTGCTGCTGCCAAGGTCTCGCCCGAGGAGAAGCTGGTGGCCTCCCTAATCACGCTGCTGGAGGCCGGCACCACCCCCTGGCGGCGGGAGTGGGATCCCGCATCTGGTAGCCACCACGTGAATCTGCTCTCCGGCCGGCGCTACCGCGGTGCCAATCCAGCGTTGCTCACCCTGGGCATGCACCTGAGGGGATCAGCCCTGCCCTATTGGTGTGGTTTCGCAGAGGCCAAGGCCCTGGGGATCTTTCCCCGCAAGGGCAGCAAGGCGGTGCATGTGCTGCGGCCCCAGGTGCATCAGGGCGGCGAAAGCCGGCTGGCGGAGTCAGGCTCGGCTTCTGAGGGTGGCCACAGATCGAGTGGTGCCGATGGCCAGCAGTCGGTTCAGCCTGGCCGCAGCTGGGTCAGCTACCGGCCGGTGGCACTGTTCAATGCGGCTGATCTGGAAGGCGAGGCTCTGGAGGCGCTGATCCAGAAGCGCCGCCAGGCCGAAGGGGCTGTGCTGCGGCCCGAGCCGGCGCGGCTGGCCGATGCAGAGGCGGTGCTCAGCAGCTGGCCGGTGCCCGTTTGCGTCGGGGGTGATCAGGCCTGCTATCTGCCGGTGCCCGATCGAATCCAGATCCCTGATCGCACCGCCTTTCATTCGGCAGCGGCCCTCTATGCCACCTGGGCCCACGAGGTGATTCATTCCACGGGCCACAGCTCCCGGCTTGCCCGCGATCTCTCCGGCGGCATGGGAGAGGGCGGCGATGGCGGCCGGGCCTATGCCCGCGAGGAGCTGGTGGCCGAGCTGGGCGCGGTTCTGCTCGGCGATCGCCTTGAGATCGGCAGTGCCATGGCCAATCACGCCGCCTATCTGGGCCACTGGGTGGAGCTGCTCAAAGAATCGCCGCGGGTGCTGTTGCAGGTGCTCAGTGATGCCCGCAAAGCTGCCGATCTGGTCTGCCCTGAAGCACCTGCGGCGGATGGGAGTTGAGCCTGCTGATTCAGGGCAGGCCCTGGGGTCTGGCGATCACGCCACCCGGCCTGCCCCGGCTTGCGCACCGCGCATGGGCTGACGCGAGTCGCTCCGCGACCCTTGCGCGGCGCTGACGGCGCCGGGGCTCATCGGCGGTGTCGTTCGCCAGCCCAGCCATGGCCGCCATTCCCCTCAGCCGCTCCTGCCCGATCCGCATCATCTCGGTGCATCTGCTCGATGCCGCCGGCCAGCTGCTGCGGGTGCTGTTCCTCGATCGTGAGGGCCACATCTCCGCCCAGCCGCACTACGTGCCCCGTGAGCAGGCCCTGATCCTGGCTGCCAATCAGCAGCGGGTGCTCGGCCCCCAGGCCGAGGTGCGGGTGCTCTGAGCTCCGCTGGCCGGAGGCCCTTCGCCTCCGGCTTTCTGGTGTCGCCGCACCGCCCGTGGGCTTGGGCTTCCTGGAGCAATGGATCGCCTCCCTCCCCAGCGAGCGGGTGGATGCAACAGGTCCCAGCGCGACTCGGCCCACGGCATCGGCCTGACGGTTCGATTGGGCGGTCCCTGCGGTGGGGGACCCTGCAGCACCGGCAGTGGGGGAGGGGGGGTGGCCACCGGACCGGCGCACACCCACCGCATCCCTCGGCCAGTCCTCACGCCGCGTCAAGGATCGGGCCAGGCGCCCCCAGGGGGGCGTCCTTGTCACGGCGCTGCGGCCGGCCGGTGGGGGTGGGGTTCTCCGCCGTCCCCCAGCTGGCTTCCCTCTCTTCCCCCTCTGGCCACAAGCAGCAGTCCCCAGGTCTCAGCACTTCTGCCCTGCGTGCCCGCAATGCCCTGGTGCTGGAGCACCTGCCCCTGGCCGATTCCATCGCTTCCGCCACCGCCCGGCGCCTGTTCCCGCTGGTGGAGCGGGAGGATCTGATCCAGGTGGCCAGGGAGGCCCTGGTTCGCTGCGCAATCCCCCCGTCTCCAGCGGCCGTCCATCAACTCCGACCCACTCCCCCAGTTCCTCCAGCAGCCGCTCCACCGGCATCGTTACCCCCCTCGAGTCGGCAACCCCGGGCCCACCCTCGCTAAGGCTGTCCAGCAGGGCGTCCGCCAAGTTGATCCGCGACCACTCCGCCTGGAACTGCGAGGTCCGGAAGCAATCCCTGGCCCGCAAGTTGCCCCGATAACCCGGCACCAGCACCCGCCGGGTCTCGCCGGTCGGCAGTTGCTCCACGGAAAGCACGTTCTCCCCGTCCGCACCCCAGCGATCGCCCACGACAGCCCCGCCAGCGACCGCTTCCTGCTCCCGCAGCGCCTGCGCATAGGCGTTCACCTCGTCCTCGAACGTCTTCCGGGGGCGCATCCAGTCCGCCAACTGCGAGGGCGCGCCTCCTGGGGGTCTCCATGCCCCAGTTCCGCCGGCTACCCGGGCGCATCGCGCCTCGATCGCTCCCTAGGCCGCCGCTGCTGTAGGTCATCGCCTCATAACCGGCCTGTGAGTCTGGTGAGTCCTACACAAGGACGCCAAGTTCGGAGATTTTGCCTACTTTTGACCCATTCTGGCGCTCTTTTGTGCGCTTATGCAGCTTCAGAGGACTCCATCTGAAGTAACATCAAACCCCCTACCATTAGGGTCGTTCAGATTCACGATAATTTTTTTTAATTGACGTCTAATACACCCCGTCAAGTTGCGATACCCGACACAAAAAAGAACTGCGGTACCCGTAGTCGTGGAGGGTGGAGCGTGACGTGCTAGGCCTCGAAGTACACGCCGAATTCGGCGGGCGCAGCCCGCACGTTCGCGCTGGAGGTACACTTTGCTTTCCATTGGTTGTACTCACGAGTCGCATTCGCACCGCTTCAGTGAGCACGCTTGAGCGTCTCAAGCGAATCTCGAGCTGCATTGGCTGCAGCATGAGCACTGCGCACGCTGTTTCGATTCGAGAATGGGAACCACTCTCATCTCTAGACTGATTTTGTGCAACACGGGCCTGCGGGTGTGTGCGTAGGCGAGCGGCAATGGCTGTCGGAAGCTGCATCAGCTGCACGCCTGCCTGCGCTCCCGCCTCTTCCCCTGCCGCTTTTGCGCCCCTGCACTACAAGCGTCTATGCGCCCTTATTGATATCTCCCACCTCCGCACACCGCCCCAGCTTCCCAATGCGTAGACAGCGGTGCCCAGTGAGTCCATGAACGCCCCTGTCACCACCGATGAAGGCTGGGGTCCCAGTGATTGGGTATCAGCGGTGCCCAGTGAGTGTGAGTTAAGCGGAGCTCGCTACGCTCGCGTTTCATGCTCGTGCGCTGGTGCGCACTCCGATCTGGCGCCCATGTTGAGCCAGTGAGTGCGAGAGCCTCCCAAGCCAACCCAAGAGGGGCAGTAGCGCACAGGGGTGGTCGGTTGTAGTTACTTCCCGTGCATATTCGGGATCTCGATCATGGCATCAGCCTTCTGGTTCAACGTTCACGACAGCGCCATCGACCTCGGCTACAGCCCCGAGATGGTGTTTCTGGCCTGAGTGACAGGTGACTACGGACAGGACAGCCTGCTTCCCGTCTTGCTCGGCCGGCAAGAGCCGCCGCTTCAGGGCACCCCTGAGTGCCCGTTCTAACCCCAACCCCCTCCTGGCACAGCTGGGAGGGGGTTCTTTCGTGTCCTTCTTGCCCCGTGCATTTTCGGGGTTACCGAGATGAGCGAGAGTTCTCTATTCCTGTTGAGCCAGCGGCTGCGGCTGCTTGCACGCCGTGATGTGCTCTGCAGCGCGAATGGCGATTTCCTGGGCGGGCAGCTCAGGATCGGGTTCGAGCGCGCCTTCCAGCGTGCTTCAAGCCTTCTCGATCTGGTAGTCGACGGCGACCAGCTGCAGGAGTCGGACCTGCGCTGGATCCGCCGGGCACAGGCCCGGGTTGAGGCCCTTCGGCCTCACGTTCGTGAGCTGGAGCACTCAGTCGTCTGAGCTCCGGCTTCCCCCCCCTGGCCACTGGTCAGAGGGGCTTCTTTCGTGTCCTTCTTGCCCCGTGGACTTTCGGGGTTACCGACATGGCTAACACCTTCCTGGCTGTTGCCGAATTCGCCGGGCGTCGCCCGGGGCTATACCTGGGCGGCTGCTTTTTTCTCGGCAGCCTGCTCCGCCTGGGGCTGGCCCATGGGGATCTCGGGCTGTTCGTCAACCCGCTCTTCCCTCTGTTCATCAGCTGACCTTTCCCCCTCTTGGCATTGCCGGGTGGGGGTTTTTGCGTGTCCTTTTTCCCCGTGCATGTTCACGGGCTACCGCCATGGACGCCATCACTTCTTTTGAGGAAGCCCTGAAGCTGGCTCGCCAGCAGTCCAAAGTCTTTAAGGCCATGGGCTTTGAGGGCCTGCTCTGCCCTAAACGGAGCCAGGGCCGCATCGAACTTCTGGCGGCCAAGCCAGGCACGCGCACCACGGTGCACCTCACGTTCCATCCCGCCGGGGTGGAGGTTGAGACCCTGCCGACGGGCAGCCTGGCCAAGGCGCGCGCGATGGCGGAAGCCTGAGCAGCCGGGCTTGACGCCGGACACACTCCGCATTTGGGGCCATGCGCCCGATGCATAGATCACGTCTTCCAGCCGACCGCACCAAGACGTTCCAGCCCTGACGGCCGAGTGTCGGGCCTGCTGGGCTGAGCGCTGCCTGCATTCAACCCGTCTCCCCCTCTGGCCACTGGCTGGAGGGGGAGGGCCGGCGTGTACGGCTGCGCGCCTCACGTTTCCTTCCCCCCCTGTGAGAAACAGGGCTGATTTCCCATGACGAACGCCACCAAGACCACCGCCAACACCGCCACTCTGGAAGCTCACATCACCGAGCTGGAGGCCGCCCTCAAGGAGGCCAACAAGTACGAGATGAAGAGCACGCTGTGGCTCAGCGATCTGGTCACGACCGGTCGCACTAAGTCCGACAGATTGGTCGTCAAGTTCTCCGCTCAGAAGGGCGTCAAGAACGCCGACGGCTGTCGCATTTATGGCGCTTATTGGAATTTCGTCGCCTATGGAGACACCGCCGAACGTTTCCAGGAGCTGACCGCCGCCGGCGAGAGGCTGGTGACCATCACTGCCTTCGAGAGCCCCTGGACCAACGGGGCGCGCAAGAGCGACTTCGTCGTGCTGAGCATCACCCCGTACAAGAGGCCCGAGCTGGGCGAGGCCACCGCTGCGGCCCCATTCTCCTTTGAGCCAACCCCCTACTGATCCAAACCACGCCCGAGTGGGCATCAACCACCTAGGCCCTCCGGCCCCTGCCCGTTACGAGAGCCGGAGCGCAACACCCTCACCCACTGAGACACACATGGTCTACATACATCCGTCTCTTGCATTCCCCGCCGTTCAGCTGCCGAGCCGCGAACGGCTGCAGCAGTGGTGGGAGCGTTTCATCACCATCACCCTTTGGGCGATCGCCGTCACTCACACCGCCGGGCGGCTCACCCGCATCGGCTTCGAGTGGGCCCGGCCTTACCTGGCCAAGGCGCTACATGCTCTGGCAATCGCGCTGGACGGCGGACTGCTGTACCCCGACCAGCCGGAGCCAAGTCCTGTGTTCGACAGCCTGACCGCGCTGCGCATGCTGCGCCCCGATCTCGCGCCACCGGCCGAAGAGGTGTCAGCCCCGGCTCCTGCTCCTGTCAAGCCCCGCCCGGCACGGCGCCGACCGCGCGGCACGGCTGCTGTTCAGCAAGCTCCGACCCGACGAGCCCCTGCCATGAGCCTCACCTCTGTGACTGATCAGCCCGGCTGATCCCTCCCTGCGGGCCCTGACCACCGTGGTTTCTCAGGATTCCTTAAGGGGCCCACCGGCGAAGCCGGGTCGAACCCCACACCCCAGTCCCCACGGCCCAGTCCCCAGGGCCCAGTCCCCAGTCCCCAGGGGCCGAGGGTCCTGTCCCCACACCCGAGGCCGCAGTCCGCGGGGCCGAGGCCAAGCCCCCGTACCCCCACCTCCCGGTCATGAAGACCTACCTGATCAGCCTGCGCGCCACCTGCCTGGTGGACGCCGATTCTCCCGAGGACGCCCGCGGCCGCTGGGAGGACGCCCAGGAGCGCGACTACGAGGCCGACGACGGGGCCGACAACGTCCGCGTCGACCTCTACGACGACGGCGAACCCGTCCGGGGCGACAAGCGCTGGCCGCAGAGCTCAGCCCTGGACCTGATCGCCAACCTCATGTCCGGCAACGAGTGGAACCCCGACACGCTCGACGCCATCGCCGAGATCGTCCGCTCCACCGGCCGCGAGATCAAGGACGTGGGAGAAAAGCCATGAATCTCGACCCCGCTCACCACGCCCTGGTCACGCTTCTCTGGTCCGAGGACGAAGAGCGAGAGGGCTACCCCTACGAGCTCAAGGACGTCTCCCCTGAGCTGCACCAACGGCTCAGCACCGAGTGGGACCAGTTCCGCGAGCTGCTCGAGTCCCTCGGCTTTGACCCCGAACGGGACCGGGCCACCTGCTACGACTCCTCCCAGGGCGATGCCTGGTGCTACGCCGCCCACGACTGGATCCTGACCCGCAATCGCCACGGCGCCGGGTTCTGGGACGGCGACTGGCACCAGCCCTGGGCCTGTGACCTCACGTTCTTCTGCCGCCAGCGATTCCCGGAGATCCATGTCTACCGGGGCGATGACGGCCTGTTGCACTGCGGCTGACCCCATGACCACGAACGCGGCCCTCCTGGCCGACGCCACCGCCGACATCAAGACGGCCATCGGCCTGCTCAAGCTCCACGGCGCCAACAAGGACGCCAGCTCCCTGGCCATGGACCTCACCCGTGCTGGCACCGACCTGCGCGAGGTGCTCATGGTCCGGGAGGACGCAGACCGCCTGGCCTGTTCGGCCACCTTCGACGAACTCGACGACGCACTCTGATCAGCCCATCCGCTGCGGTGACCGCTGGCCCTGCCGTGGACGTCACCCTCAACCTGGCCGATGCCCGCCACTTCACCCAGGGACAGGCTGCCGCCTGGGGCCTGCCCAACGAAATGCCCTGCCCGGTCTCAGCCCTGCTGGCGGGCTTTCCGCTTTGAGGCAAGCCCCTTTCTCCGGCGGAGAAGGGGTCCATTTGTGGGAAGGCTTGCTGTGCATTTTCCTTCCCTTTCATCCCTTCGCTTCCATTCCCATGACTGACTGCTTCTTCAAGCAACTCGACCTCGGCCCCTTCTCCGCCCGCATCGGCGGCGGACAGGGCTGGTCCCAGCTCGATCTGAGCTTCTGGACGAATCGCAACGCCGGCATGGCCGCCCGTGAGACGGCGGTCCGACTCGGCTTCAAGTCCGACCATTTACTGGAGCTCACGGGTCAGAACAACCCGCACGACACCTACATCACCCCCGCCGGCGACACCGTCTACGGCAAGGTCGCCATCACCGCCGGCGGCGCCGTCCACGTCCTGACTGCCCAGCAGGTCTACGCCGAGCAAGTCCGCAAGGACGCCACTAAGGCAGGCCTCTCCGCTGCCTCCGGCGCGGCGGCTGCCATCGCCGGCTGACGCCCGGGCCCGGTGCCCACTGCGTTTTGCATCCTGCGCGGTCGACATACACGGCGACCGCGCTTCCTGGCGCGCCATAAATGATCCCATGGCTCAGGTACGAGCGCCGGTTCCAGTCCATCTAAACCAGCAACCTGCAGACACCTCAGTCTGAATTTATGCCCCGCATGGCATGGGACAGCACAAAAGTTGCCTATTTCGGTACATGAGCTGGTCAACAGCTACGAATCCCGATCCCCACCCACTGGAGAGAACACTTTCTCCTGCTGAGAAGCCCTCATGCCAGCTTCCTGCCCAAGGTTCAAGACTGCTTGCGCATGGTTCCCTACTTCTACATCTTCCCGGCAGAAACTTATGCCTACAATTACGTCAATCAGCTCAGGGCTGGCTACACCGACCGCTGCACCAACCGCCTCGTTGACGCCACGGCCGACAAGCGCTGAGACCATCCGGCGGATTTACGCCGCCGGCATTCAGCTCTCCGTCGTCGAGTCCGAGATCGGCAGCCTTGCCGAGATGCTCGCCGACGGGGACCCCGAAGTGGTGGCTCACGCCACTGCCGAACTTGAAGCCAAGCTTGCCGCCGAGGAAGGCGGCCGTCTCGCCCTCGGCGAGCGCTGCGACACCGCCCTGGCCCTGGCCGACCTGCTCATCGGCCAGTCCGCTCTCCGTCGGGCCCAGGCCAAGCGCCTGCAGGGCTTGGCTCAAGCCGACGAAGCCCAGATCGAGCGGCTCCAAGAGATCGCCATCAAGGTGTTGCGCCTGGCCCACCCGAGCGACACCCGCATCACGCTGCCCATGCACGAGCTCAAGTCCCGCAAGTCCGAGGTCGTCGCGATCGACGAGGACTTGGTCGATCCCGAGAAGCTACCCGATGAGCTCCGGCGCACCAAGTACGAGTTCGACAAGACTGCTATCAAGGACTTCCTCAAAAAGGGCGGCACCTACGAGGGGCTTTCCCTCGTTCAACGCCGCAATTGGTCCGTCGACGGCTATTAAGTTGCCATGGCTCATCGTGGTCGCCTATGTAATTGCCACCGATAAGGGGTTGGGCCTGTGCAGCTTTTCGCTGTGCATTTTTCCTGCATCCAATGTCTCTCACGCCTCCCACTTCTCCTGTCGACGATTCCGCCTTGCTGATCGTCGAGCCGCCCGCTCGCTTCGGCCTCACCACCAAGACCGTCAAGCCCACAGTTCACCGCGTCGGCGTCAGCCAGGACGGCGACTGGTATCTCTACGGCGAGACCGCCAAGACCAAGAACCGCACCCCCGTCGAGGCCCTGGCCACCCCCCGCATCCTGGACGTCCAGGTCGTGGTGCACGCCACGCGGACCAGCGACTTCGGCCCTCGTCCTTACCTGGACGTCACCATGCTCGGCGAGACGCCGGCCATTCGCTACATCCTCACCCTGCCTTGCGCTTACGCCGACCCGCGCACCGGGGCGCGGCACACGCCCTTCAGTGTCCGCAGCCTGCTTGGCTGCCTGGCCACCGTCGACCTGGCCTCCACGCCCCTGAAGCTCGAGCCCAGTCGTGGTGCCAAGGCGACTTTCACGAACGTCTATCTCGACCCCGACGGCCTGCAGCAGGTGCGCGCTGATCGCATCGGCGACAGCGAAGCCGACCTGCAAGCCGCCGTCGACACCTGCCGCAGCTCCCTCGGCCTCCCCGCTCAATTCGGCCTGCCCAGCGCAGCTGCTGAGCAGCTTGAGCTCCCTTATGCAGACGAACAAGAGAGCTGAAGCTCTCCCTCCAATCACCCCGTTCTCTGTCCTCCTGATCACCATGAGTCACGAATTCGAATCCGGCGTGTTCAATACCGACGCCGCCTGGCACGGCCTTGGTGAAGTCACCACCACCGACATCACCGCCCAGTCCTTCTTCGATAGGGCCGAGGCTCTCTTCCCCGTTGAACCCCTCCAGCTCTGGGGCGGCAACCCCGCCGAGCCCGACAAGATGGTTCCCATCAAGGACCACCGCAAGGCCATCTGGCGCCCTGACACCCAGCACATCCTGGGCACCGCCGGGCCAGGGTATGAGGTCATCCCTAATCAGGTCCTGCTCGACTTCGCCAAGCGCATTGAGAAGGAGGCAGAGATCGACGCCGTCGTCGTCCTCCGCGCCGGCGCCAAGATCGCCTTCACCGCCAAGCTCCGCGACCTTGAATGTGTCGTCGTCCCCGGCGACAGCATCAAGCGCAACATCGTGGGCTATCTGGGTCATGACGGCAAGACCGGCTTCGGTGGCCTCTTCACGAATGTTCGCGTCGTTTGCGCCAACACCCTCGGCCTGGCCATGCACACCGACGGCCAGTCCGGCTCCGGCCAGTTCTCGATCAGTCACTGTGCCTACGAGATCGCCCAGATCGATCGCATCCTTGAGCAGATCGACTTCGCCCGCCAATCTTTCCCGGAGACCATCACGCTCTACCAGATGATGCGCGATGTCCAGCTCGATGACGCCGACTTCCGCGGCTACCTCAACCAGGTCTACGCTCTCCCGCAGGTCTTCAGTCCCGACGGCAGCAGCCGCCCCGGCGACATCCTGCGCGACATGCCCACCAAGGCTGACGCTCTGATGAACGCCTGGCAGCACGGCATCGGTCAGGACATCCCTGGCGTGAAGGGCACCGCCTGGGCCGCTTTTAATTCCGTGACTGAGGTGGAAGGCCGCCTCCCCGATGCTGCAAACAGCCGGAGACGTTTTCACTCCGCCATGTTCGGCACCGGCCGCCGCATCGTCCAGCGCGCTGAGATCGCTGCCCGCCAGCTCATCGGGCTCTGAGTAACCGGCAAATACTCGCCAGCCGCATACATCCTCACTGCCCCGCACATGCGGGGCACTTTCCCCATGTACGCACCCTCCTGCCTTCCGGCAGACGAGCGCGATCCCCACAACGACGACTTTGCGCAGAGCGGCATTGAGTGGCTTACCGACAACGAGCTCGCCGAACAGATCGAGCGTGCCCACTGGCATATGGAGATCAACTCTCAGGTCGCCCTTATGAACTACCACCAGAGCGGATGAACTTCTACAGCCCCCGCCCAGTTCGTCGCCGGTGAGCGACTTGCCGGTGTCCTCAAACGCCTCGGGATCGTGATCCGCTTCGACGGGCCCCGCTGCCTGGATCCCCAGATCAACGGCACCCACCCCCACATCCAGGTCGGCCCCCGCGACGACGGCAAGGCCCCCGCGATCACGTAGCAGGTCGACGCCCTGGTCCACGCCATCGACCGCCTCGGCCTCACCAACGGCCTCGAATGCATGGTCGTCATCGACGCCGGCTGAATCACTCACTCCCTGGACTGACTGACCAGCCAACTTATTCCCCTCTTCACTGGAAAACCATGGCTAAATTCGCCCTGACTATTTCTGCAGACTACGTGAAAGACTGGACCCTCTACGAGGGGCTGCGTGAGATTTTGCAGAATGCCATCGATGGTGAGTCCGATGGCTATCCGATGCAAATTGACTACAGTTCAGCCGACGGCGGCACACTGACAGTAACCAACGTCGGAGCCAAACTCAGTCGCTCCATCTGGCTTCTCGGCGAAACAACCAAGACCGCTGACTCCCACATTGGCTGCTATGGCGAAGGTGCTAAACTGGGATCGCTCGCCATCATTCGAGCTGGCTATTCCATCGTCATGCGGAACGACGACGAGTCCTGGTTCCCTGCCCTGGAGCCAAGCGATGCGTTCCCTGACCGCACAGTTCTCACGGTACGCACCAGGGCTGCCGCCCCTACCGGGAACTTCTCGGTCGCCATCAAGGGTGTATCAAGTTCCGACTGGGAAGCCACGCAACGCTGCTTCCTGCGCCTCAACCCCCATTACCAGTCCCTGACCGGCGACGCCCAGCCCACCGAGCGGCTCGATCACCCCTCCTTCAAGGGGCAGCTATTCGTCCGGGGCATCCTGGTCAGCACCGATTCCAAACTGGCCTACGGCTACAACTTCGCCAGCGGTGTCAGCACAGACCGCGACCGCAAGATGGTCAGCCCCTACGTGGTCAAGAGCGCCATGGGCCTCTACTGGTCCTGGCAAGCGCGGACCGCTGATCAGCCCAAGCTGATCGACCTGCTCAAGGCCGACGCGCCCGACATCGAGGAGGTCTACAGCTACCTCAATGCCAAGGAGTCCGACGCCCTCAAGGACGCCTTCCTCACAGAGAACGGTGAAAAGGCCTGGCCCTGCCGCGACCTCCTCGAGGCCCAGCGCCTGGAGCACTACGGCCTCACGCCCGTCGTCGTCTCCCGGGCCTTCCATCGCGTCCTCACCCGTGCCGGCCTGGACATGGAGACCGCCGCCAAGGCCCACAAGAACGAAATCACCGATTACATCTCCTCCGACTCCCTCAACCGCGTCGAGCTGGCCGTCTATTGCGAGGCACTGGAGCTTGTCGCCACAGCCAGCGCCCAGCACGGCCTACCGGATCCGCGCAAGATCACCCAGATCGCACGCTTCTCTGATCCCGACACCCAGGGTTTGCACATCCGCAAAGACGGCGAGGAGACGATCGTGCTCAGCCGCGCCATCCTCACCTCCCTGCCCAAGACCCTGCAGGTCCTGGTGCACGAGGTGGCGCACCACGTCGGCAACGACGGCGACGTGACGCACGAGCGCATGGAAGGCCAGATCTTCGCGGACATGGTCTGCGGCGTCCTGCAGGCGGCGTGATCAACACGACCTCCGGCAAAGACGGAGGACTCAGCAGTGACAAGTCGTCAGTTCATTCCCCTGCGCAATCAGTTCGAGCGCTTTCTTCCAGCCGATCGCCCTGATGACAGACGCCTGCTGGGAATGGCAAGGCACCAAGAAGAGAGTCGGCTAAGGCCAGATCGGCAGGGGTGGCCGCAACGGCGTGATCAGCGCCCATCAGGTTGCGTGAGAACTTCACCATCGCAAACCCATTCCCAGTGGCCTATGGGTTTGCCACTCCTGTAACAGTCCCGCTTGCTTCAGTCCTCACCACCTCTTCCTCGAGGCCCGACGCGACAACATCGCCGACATGGTCGCCAGGAAGCGCGGCAAGACTAGACCCCGCCTGGGGAGGCGCATCCCAACGCTTGACATACCAATCAGCAAGTCGTGGAGATTTGCGCTCTCCACGCCGCAGGTGACGTGATAAAGCGTGAGCTGGACCGTCGTTTCAATATAAACGGAGGCACGCTCTCTGTGATTATCAAACGCAAGGCCTGGACTCACATCGACTGAGCATTTCTCTACCCCTTCCTGTACTCAGGGAGGGGTGTTTTGCTGCCCCAGACTCGATCCATTGATGATCAGCAGCAAGCAACTTCGTTCCTGCTTGATACATGCGAAACCCCAGGAACTTGTCAGATATAGCCACGGTAATTCTAAATTGCCGAACTCGACGATGATCCTCAGTTTGCCAGCTGGCCACACCTGCCCCGGCGCCAAGGATTGCCTTGCCCGAGTCCCGCGCCACGGCGGTTCTGCCTGGCTCGGTCCGGACTCCCGGTTCGTTTGCTTCGCCAGCTCTCAAGAGCGGTACCGCGCCAATGTCCGCAGTCTCCGTTGGCGGAATCTGGACCTGCTGGCGCCCCTCGACTGTGACGCCATCGGGCACCACCTGGTTACTGCCTTCTTCCAGCAGCGCCGCAGCTACACCGAGCGCGTCCGCTTCTTCGAGAGCGGCGACGCCTTCAAGCAGGACATGGCCGGCGGCATCATCCTGTTCGCCCACAGCGTCAAGCCGCTGATCGTCTACCTCTACACCAAGGCCTTGCCCTTCTGGATCAACCAACCCATCCCTGACAACCTGCGCATCGTCGCAAGCTGGGGCGGGCGCTACGACGACCTGATCGCCGACCACTTCCCACGAAGCGCACGCGTCGTTCAAACGGAGGCAGAGGCGCGCAGTCTGGGTCTACACCTGGATTTCGACGACCACTACGCCTACCAAGACGAGCCCGTCCATTTCGCGCACCTCGTCCACGGTTGGCAGCCCAAGGGCACAGGTGCCCAAGCCGCCATCAACCACCGCCGAGCCGCCGGGCAGTTCACAGGTTACGGAGCTTCCAAGCCTCATCGCAATCCCATCGCATGCTGAAAGCCAATCTCACCACCGACATTTCGATCACTTTGGACTCTGGTTCAGCCGCCGTTGCAAGCCAGGAGCTGCAGGGCGAGCGACAGTCACCTTTTCTAAGCGAGGCCGACTCCGCCGGAGGTCCTTGTTCTTCCTTCCCATTCTGACGACCACAAGTCCTGTCTTCAGTCCAGCGGCAACCTCTTCTCGAAGGCAGAACGCACTGAATCGACCGGCACCTTGAGCACCAAAGCGAAACCAGAGACCAGCTCATCGTCGATCACCTGGCCGGCCGCCCCCGCCTGTTCAGCGGCAGCGAGCTGGCCGAAGTGGAGTTCTACATCGGCGGCTTCACCCGGGACATCTCCATCGCCCACTCCGTGGCCCGGGCCCTGGACCGCAACCCCACCGGCTTCTACGGCAGCCGCAGCTACGTGCTGCTGGCCGAGGTGCTGCAGACCATGGGCATCGACGTGAAGGACTTCGCCCGGGTCCAGGTCGATGTGACCGACATCATGAAGCAGCTGGGCTGGCTCCCGAAGCGGATCCGGATCTTCGGGAAGATCACACGGGTGTGGATGGCGCCGTCGAACCACAGCCCGTCTCTTGTGTCTCACGGCAATCTTGTAACTGGCACAGACCTGCCGGAATCACAGGCAGGTCAAGGATCTTCGGGCGGTCGCTCGGTCCCAGTCTCGTCTCGTCCCGGATGGGACTGAGGTCGAGAAGGGAGGGTGTCACGGGCAATCCCCCTGACGGGAACAGGTTTCAGGCTGTGCCGTGCTCAGGACCTGAAATCCCTATCCTCTCGTCAGAAAATAATTCCACCCTGACACCCCTCCCATCTGCGGCTTTCCACCCTCTCAACCTGCTGCATGACCTCTCTTACCCCTCACGCTCCGTGTCGCTCACCCCCTAAAGTGACTCACCCCAAAAACCGAATATCGAGCTGAAAAGGGGGAATAAATATCTGACAAAAGGATAGGGATTTCAGGTGCCACCCCCGTCGCCCCCTCCAAACCTGTTGCCGTCAGGGGTTTCCGCCGTGACACCCCCCGCTTTGTGAACACGGCCAGGGCAATCGAAAAAGTTTTCGGAGAAACCACATCCCTGTCCTGGACTGGCTTCCCTGTCCGAACAGCCTATCAGGCTCCCCGCGGAAGGGCGACAGACACGTCACGCATTCCGCCCCTTTTCCCCACGTCCAATTCCCGAACTGTCCACTACCCCATGACCAATTTCCACGGCACCCAGGCCACCCACCCCCTGGGCCACCGCGACCGCGAGATCGTCGACCGTCTGCTGGGCTGTTCCGCCGTGACTTCATGCATCCATTCCCGTGACATCGCCCGCTGACAGCCTCCTTCCGCCCCACTCCTGCCTGTTAGCGGCGCAGGTGCACTTCGACGTCATGGGCAGGACCGCCTCCTGTTCCTGAACTTGCAGCTGAGCTGGGTCTACTGACCTCGTCACCGCTCAGGCATGACTCAGCTCGGAATGAGTGATTGCCTCGGGCCGGTCTTGCGCCCGGTAGTTGTTGTTGTCCTGCACCCTGGCAATCCCAGGGAGGCAGGATCTCCTGCGCCCGAATCCCCTTTCACCGGCACCACACTCCGCCAGCCGCGTTCATCAGCCGATACGGTTCTGCTGGAACTGCCGGGTGCCCGTCGTGTCGGCCATCCGCCAGGGCACATCGACGACTGCCTCAGCCGCAAATCCAACGCGCCGCTCACCGCTGGGGGTTGCATTGACTCCAGAAAGGGAACGCACCCCCGCTGGAGAGCCGGGAGTGATCGCACGGGCCACGGTCCATAGCACCTGCCGGCCCTGCTGATGGCGCTCAAGCAGTAGCCACAGGCCTCATGCCCGCTCCGCCAGGCCGTGACGCCCTGGCCCAGCAGAGCCGCCAGATAGGTGGCGGTGAAGACCAGGGCGGCATCGGCCGCCTCCGCCAGCCCCAGAGCCCGCAGGAGGGGGTCAGCAGCTGCATCCGTTCCCGTCTCCCTGATCGCCGCCAACAGGGCCTCCAGGTCGCTTCTAGGGGCTTACACGATCTCCTTGGCGTCTGCTGGTGTCACTACCGTCGCGCTGCCATCCACGGCCGACATGCACAACCCAACTCCCCCCCGACAGGAGTACAACCATCGGATTTACGACGGAGGAACAAAAGGTCACTCCCGTCGTACCACCGTCGTACGCGGTAGTTGGCCAATCCCTGAAAAGTCAGTCGGGGCGACAGGATTCGAACCTGCGACCTAGTGCTCCCAAAGCAGGTCAAGGGGCCTAGGCGCTGCAGGTGGTTTCCAATGTTTACAAGGGTTCTGGCCGACGCTGGCCGGGGCTGTCCAGACCGTTTAGGCTGTCCTTGCCCCTTTTTTGCCCCCTCGGTCCTGCCTGAGGGCCATTGCCATGCCTGCGACCCGCCGCATCGAGAAGTGGGAAGAAGGCCTCCGAACGTCCGTAAGAACCAGCTCAGCGGAGGGGTGGAACGTCTATGAACACGGGGGCAGGGTCAAGCTGGAGCTCAGGAAGCCAGGCCAACCGAAACAGACTGTCCGGCTCCCCTTTGATTGGTGCAAGGCATCCTCCGGTGACGTGCTCAGCCGGGTCCGCACCATCTACAAGTTGGTAGCCGAGGGTCACAGCCTCAAGGGCGCCGAGGAGATTGCGGACGGCAAAGCACCGAAACCGGTGGCGGACTGGTCCGGCGCGCTTGATCGTTTCCAGGTACAGAAGCTTCAGCACGGCCGGACCGTCAAGCCCTCAACGTGGGAGCACTCCTACCGGCCGGTGCTGACGGATGCGGTCGATCTGCTGACCGGCAGGCGGCAAGCTAACAATCCCGCGGACCTTCTCGATCAGGTGATCAGGAAGTGGCCACCAGGTAGCCGGATGCGACAGATCCGGGCGCAATCACTCGCGCAGTTCCTGCGGTACTGCGTCACGCGCGAGCACTTCCCGGCACTGTGGCTGCCCCCTGCCGATCTCGGCTCCCACGTCGGCGCCAAGGGCAGCCAGGCGACGCCTAGCCTCAAGGGTGATCCGTTCACCGATCAACAGATCATTAACCTGCTGGTCTCCCTGCCGATCGATGCAGTCGGCATCCGCTGGGCCGATGCCCTACGGCTTCTCGCGGAGCTGGGCCTCCGGCCTGTCGAGCTGGGCCACCTCAGCGTCCGGGATGATCCGGCCACCGGCCAGCCGTACTGGTGGTGCAGCTACAGGAAGCGCAGCGGCGGCGGCGACACGCAACCGCGGCGGGTGTATCCCTTGCCGCTGGTCGATGCCGACGGCATCCCGCAACGGTGGAACCTGCTAGGGCGATGGCATGCCGGGCTGATTCAGCTTCCGCCGCTGTCGAGCGGTAACGGTGCCGGCGATGCAATCGCCACCTATCTCAACCGCCAGCTCGGTTGGCGTTCCCTGCGGGCTGCGATGGCTACCAAAGGGGAGCGCGCGGTTCCCTACAGCTTCCGGCACAGCTACAGCCTCAGGGGCCACCAGCGAGGCATTGATGCGGGTTCTGTTGCGTTGAGCATGGGGCACAGCTTTGAGGTTCACTGCCGGTCGTATCCGTGGGCCAGCCAGGCCGGCACCTCGGCAGCCTTCGAGCGGGCCAATGCGGCGCTGATCGTGACATGACGCCTCCGCAACCTAATCACCCTGCGACGACTCCCGCGCCTGATAGATGGGCCGAAGACGATCGGCAGGAGGTTTTCTACAAGGGCATCCAAGGGGTCCTGGTGAATGGTGGTAGTGAGGCACCTCTTGAGCATTACGAAGGGCAGACAGGCCGCAATACAGAGCGAAGTTGAGGTTCAAATTCCAAGCTATTTCTGCCCTCAATCAACTTGGCTGCCCGCCTAGCCACCTTGACGTGACCCCCATCCGTGGTCCAGTTCCTATGAGAGCTGGTGGGGTGGTCAGGCCGCTCTCCATTGCTGGAGGACTTCCAAGGGCGTACGCCCCTGGAGCGCCGAATGCGGTCTGTATGTGTTGTACTCGATTCGGTGCTGCTCTG
>CALSAP010000022.1:0-56858 GCA_943372935.1 Synechococcus sp. UW140 | reverse complement strand
GTCGTTTGGACATGTACAGCGCAATCTGTTGAGCGGTGAGGGGAGCAGGCATGGCCCGGTGCCCTGCGCATGGCAACCGGATTCAGCGCAGCCCCTCAGGAGGGGTCAACCTGATTGGCGCGACCCCTCAACCAGATTGTCGCCGGATATCCAACAGCAGCCCCTTCCATTGGCTCACCTGGATCGGGTGCGCCTCAGGTCGCCGGCGATCCATTGGAGCGACTTGCGACGGCTGACGCCTCCATGGCGAGCTTGGCCTTAGCTTCAGGAGTGAAATTGCTGCTGATGCCACTGCCCATGCCGAGAGCAATGGTGGTAACTAAATCCATGGCCTATTCGCTGGTGGTGGCCTCCGCCGGCGCCTTTTTGAAGAATCACACCCCCAACTATGGGTGGTGCAGGAGCATCCCAGACCTTCGGTCTCTGCTGTTGAAATCCCATGCTGAACTCGCCTTTCAGACTGTTACCTCAGTCATGCGCCCTTCTCTGCATATCGAGAAGGAGCTTGGGCATGCCTGTGGAGAACCATGTCTACAACTATATTATGACTTGATTTACTTCTCGGCGTTGCTATTTGGCGTTCTGTTGTTATCGAGAACCCTTTTCCGTATCCTTGAAGCGCCAGCGCAACTCCCACATGAGCAGCGCTGGGCGCGATGGATCTTGTTCATTTTTCCCATCTACATTATTCTGTATTCAGGCGGATCATTTGTTGATGCTCTATATCCAGCTTCTATTATAGGTTTGCTTGCGTTGATTCACTTGTGTGGTGACAAACCTGTCACCCTTTCGGTTGGCATCTCAGTATGTCTGCTTGCCATCTTCTTTGCATTTAATGCGGATATGTCGAGGCCCTACGCTCCCTATGTCCTGGTATTGATTGTCTTGTCATCGGTTCTGAATAGAAAACTGCTGGTGACTTTGGGACTTCTGATGGGACTCCTTTTGACATCGCCTTACCACGTCAATCAGCATCGCTTGATTAACACATATATGTTGTCAAACTACACAGGCTGTAATCTTGCTGAGGTCTTTGTGCGTGCACCGAACATCAAAGGCGCTATCGATATGTCGGTTCATAGTGGAATCGAAGTAGCTGAGTATTGCAAGGGGAATCAGCATGCCATCAAGAGCTATATTCTGTCTGACCCGCTAAGCGCCATGAGTGATATTCTAGAGCCTCAGCGTCTGGCAAGAATCATTTTTCCGGCACCCTTCTCACCGTGGAAGTACACTCAGCTCCCAAGCCCAGCAGCAGGTCTTGAGGAGGCGCTGCAATGGCTCATGTGGGCAGCTCTTTGCATTTTTCTCTACTACCCTCTTCTGCGCATAATTCTTGCCAATTTCTGGACAAGTGTAACTAAAAGAGCATTGCTTCTCTCGGCTTTGGCCTGTTTTGCGCCTCTCCTCTTTACGATTGTGGGCAACGGCGGGCAGGAGGCTGGCCGTCTCAGCTTGGCCTATATTCTTCCTTTGGCATTCTTTTACTCCTGGCTGCAATCAAAAAGGGCTCTGGATAGCCGTTAGAATGGTGTCAGCCAACGGCGGAGAATTTGGCTGTCTCTGCCTTGCTCCAGCTGCGCATCATGGACTGCAAGCGGACAGGTGCTAAGACAGGCAAGGGGACCCCTGCGATTCTGTTTAGCACGGAACCATTCACTCCATGGGACATGCTTCTGCCCTTGAATTGTGCCCTGTTGTCACTCGGTGACACTCAAAGGTTGTGGTCTCCGTTTTCTTTTGAGGTAATGCAATGGATTCGCCTGCTGCAGGTATGCTCCCCCTTTCTGCCTCATGGACGCAGGAGGTGCACCGCATCGACTCGGAGATCCTGGAAGGTGTCATGCAGAAGCTGCGCGAGAAGGGAGTGATGCTGCATCTTACCTGGTGCACTCTTCGCTTAGGACCGCTGCCAAAGTGCATGCGTTGAACATAGCGGGCGACCAAATCCATGGCGAGGCCAGCCTCACAATCTTGGGGAGACGGCGAACCTTCAGATCCGCACCCTGCTGGGGATCTATTGGATAACCTGCCAGTCCACCTGAACATGCCCCGCACCCAAAAGACTCACGCCCAAGGCATAGGACCTCTGCCAAACTGATCAAGGCACGCTCGGTCATGACCGGTTTCATCATTGGAGACTTCTTCCCGAAGTGACTCCTGCTCCGGGGTATCCATTCGCTTCCTGCTCTGGCGAAGACGCGTCTGCTGACTTTCAAATTCTGATACCGATAGCGATATTCTTCATTCATTCGCGCGACATCCGCCTGGCTTCAACCCCGACTCATGGCAGCAGAAGGAGGCCAGGAAGGTCTTCCCGCTCTCGCCGCCGACATGCGCTCCTTGGACGACTCCATTCATGCTCAGTTGGAATAGGCATCGGTAGTCTTTGATATGTCCTGGCGGTTCCATAAGAGCTCGAGGGTGGCCCAGTGTGGACATTCTTGATTTTTCTCATGATCTGACATCTACAGCTCAGGAGGCTGCGGAACGACCTGTCCAGATGCGTGAGAATGGGCCAACGGCACTGAGCGAAAGTGCGCCCAGCAGGAGCGGACCTGCCCCTGTTCCTCCCTGTCGCCATCGAGGAGAGGATTCCCATGGCCCATTCCCGCGGCAGCTGAGGCGCGCTTGCAGATCAGGCGCTGGATCGACTGAACCCAACGTTTTGCAGGCTCTACCCAGGGCCTGGCTGTCCCCAGGTCTTTTTGGACCCACTGCGGCTAGTCGTTTTGCTGGCAGGCGCCAGGGGCGGAAGTCGGCATGCTCGTTCCTGCAGCCAGGTTGTCGGGATGGCGAGAGTACCGGCGCAGCCGCCGAAGCGCAGCTGCAGCCAGGTGATCACTGCCGCTTCGCCGGCCACAATCGCCTCGATGTGTTTCTCGCTCGGGCGGTGCTCGTCGCCTTCACCTTCAGGGTGGCTGAAGGCTGGCCTCAGACAGAGCTCCTCCACCAAATCCGGCCCCAGGTACCAGAGCTCCACTGCCGCTCCCTTGCGCTGCCGGCGTTCTTCAATCAGTTCACGCAGCTGGCCGTCCTCGCTGAGCTGGCCCAGCGGAGCCACGAGAAAGGACAGAGAGGGCACGGGCTCGGTGGTCGAGGCTTGGGGGGTGGCGGACATGGCGGCGTGCGGGCGTGGGGGGTGGGTGGGAGGCGGATGCGCGGGTTGCAACGAAATCGTTGCCATAGAAGCACTAGACAACAGTACCGTTATAGCGTTGCATCTGTGCCCGACATGGGCCCACGTTTTCCCCCTGGTGCCGATCTCCATGACCACCGCCATCCCTGCCGCCATCTCCGACCACACCAGCCCCGCCGATGTGCTTGCGCGCAAGGGGTTCGGCCCCCGGGTGCGCCGGCTTCACGCCCGCATCGGTGCCGCCCACCACAAGGCCGAGGGCATGGCTTTCTCCCGATCCCTGCTGGAGGGCCAGGCCAGCCCCAGGCAGCTGGCGGCCCTGATCCGTGCCCTCGCCCCCGCCTATGACCTGATCGAAGCCCAGGGTCCCCTGCTCTCCGCTGCCCTGGGAGCCAGCGGGTTCCCCTGGGCTGACCTGGCCCGTCGCCAGGCCCTGCGCCAGGACATCGCCAAGCTGGCTGTGGTCCCGACCACGCCGGCTTCCGCGGCGGCCGAAATCTGGTTGGAGCATCTGCAGCGCCTGGCGAAGCAGGCTCCCCATCGATTCATGGCCCACATCTACGTGCGCTACGGCGGCGATCTCTCGGGTGGTCAGCAGCTGGCCGAGAAGGCCAATGCCATCCTCGCCAGCCAGGGCCTGCCGCCCCTGAGGTTCTGGGAGTTCCAGCGCCCCATCCCCGAGCTGAAGCAGGAGCTGCATGACGCCATCGAACGGATGGAGCTCAGCGAGGACGAGGAGCTGGAACTGCTGGAGGAATCGGTGATCGCCTTCCACGACACCCAGCGGTTGCTGGCGGAACTGGAGGACCTCGCCACCTAGCCGCCCCGCCCGAGCCCCTCTCCCCACTCTCTCCCGCCCTACGCCATCCCCACACCATGACCCCAGCGGCCACCGTTTCAGCGCCCGGAGCCACCACGATCGATCTGCTGCTCAAGCACGACCGGCCCGTGCCCCGGTACACCAGCTATCCCACGGCCGCGGCCTTTCACGGGGGCGTCACGGCGGCCGACCTTGAGACCCAGCTGGCCCGCCGGACCGACGAGCCGTTGTCGCTCTACGTGCATGTGCCCTTTTGCCGCAACGCCTGCTGGTTCTGCGGCTGCAACCGTGTCACCACCGGCGCCGGTTCCAAGGTGGTGGGGCCCTACCTGGAGGCCCTGGCGGCTGAACTGGAGCTGGTCGCGCGCCACTCCGCCCAGCGGCGGCGCCTGGCCCAGCTCCACTGGGGTGGGGGCACCCCCAACTATCTGACGATCCCTGAGCGCGAGAGTCTCTGGAGGTTGATCGAGCGTCACTTCGACCTGGAGGACGACCTGGAGGCCTCCATCGAGGTCAATCCGGAGGCCCTCAGTCGGGACGACGTGTTCGCCCTGCGTCGCCTCGGCTTTTCACGGATCAGCTTCGGTATCCAGGATGCCGATCCTCGGGTGCAGCAGGCGGTGAACCGGGTGGTGCCGGTCGACCAGCTGCGCCGGGCCATGGCCTGGATGCGGGAGGCGGACTTCGACAGCGTCAACGTGGATCTGATCTGCGGGCTGCCGCTGCAGACCCCGGAGCGCTCCGACGCCACCCTGGCCCTGGTGCAGGACCTGCGCCCCGATCGGGTGTCCCTGTTCTCCTTCGCCTACCTCCCCGACCAGCTGCCTCTGCAGCGCAAGATCGCGCCGGACGACCTGCCCTCCCAGCGGCAGCGGCTGCAGATGCTGGAGAGTGCCGCCTCCCGGCTGGGTGGGTGCGGCTACGACGCCATCGGCATGGATCACTACGCCCTCTCCGGCGACAGCCTGGCCGTCGCGGCACGGCAGGGGCGCCTGCACCGCAACTTCCAGGGGTACACCACCGGCGGGGAACTGGAGTTGCTGGGGGTGGGCCCCACGGCGATCAGCCAGTTTCCCGGACTGTTCAGCCAGAACCAGCGGGATCTGAAGGCCTACGGGGCCAGCATCGCCGCCGGCCAGTTGCCGGTGGAGCGGGGGCTGGTGGTCAGCGATCCGGAGGTGCTGGAGCGCCGGGAACTGATCCGGGAGGTGATGTGCCATTTCCAGGTGGCGATCGATCCGGAGCGCTACGCCGCCGAGTGGGCCGATCTGACCCTTCTCGCCGACGACGGCCTGGTTCGGCTGAGCCAGGCTGACGGCCGGGGCCTGGTGGAGGTCACCGCCTCGGGCCGCTGGCTGATCCGCACCGTGGCGGCCGTGTTCGACCCCTCCCAGCGCCAGGCGGCCTCCGGATCGCGGCTGATCTGAGCGGCCTCAGCGTTCCAGCACGCAGTTGATGTTCAGTTCGAAGGGCACGGCGCTGGCGGGAAGCTGCAGCAACTGGGCCGTGAGGTCGGCCAGATCCTCGGGCTGGGTCATGGCGTCGGCCGGCAGGGCCGTCACCTGGGAGGCCATGCTCGTGTTCACCCAGCCCGGGCAGATCGCCGTCACCCGGAGGCCGGCGTCCCAGCCCTCGTTGCGCATCGACTGGCACAGGGCCATCAGGGCGAACTTGCTGCAGGGGTAGGCGGCCAGGGATCCCTTCACCCGCTGGCCGCTCATCGACACCAGGGTGATCACCCGACCGTCGCCGCTGGCCACCAGGGCCGGCCACGCGGCCCGGCTGAGCCACCAGGGACCCATCAGATTGACGCGCCACAGGGCTTCGATCTCCGCCTCCTGGCCGGCTTCGAACAGCAGGCCCACCCGGGAGAACACCCCTGCGCAGTGGATCAGCCCGTCGATGGCGCCGAAATGGGCCACGGACGCCGCCACCCAGCTGCTGGCCTGGCTGGGGTCGCTGGCGTCGTAGGGATGGAGCAGCACCTGTTCCGGGTACCGGCGAACGGCCTCCAGAAGCGGGCCTGCCGGCAGCCCGGCGGGATCACGCACGCCGAGGCTTAGCCGATGGCCATCGGCCAGGGCCCGTTCAGCGATGGCGCGGCCGATGCCCCGGCTGGCGCCGCTGATCAGCAGCGTGCGGGACTGGGCCATGGATGGGCCTGCATCGACGGGTCACTAGGTGAGCCACCAATAAAAAGGAGCTGGCCGTGAGAGCCAGCTCCAGGTGGTGATCTTCGAACGGTGAAGCCGTCCGGTCAGAGAGTGGCTTCTCCGGATTCACCGGTGCGGATCCGGATCACGGATTCCACGGCGGTGACGAAGAGCTTGCCGTCGCCGATTTCGCCGGTGCGGGCAGCCTCGGTGATGGCGGCAATCGCCGCATCGACCTTTTCATCGGTGACGACGATCTCGATTCGGGCCTTTGGCAGGAACTCAACGGTGAACTCCGTACCCCGATAGCGCTCCACCTGTCCCTTCTGGCGACCGAAGCCACGGGAATCGGTGACCGTCATGCCGATGATGTCCAGGGCGACAAGGGCTGTCTTGATGGCGTCCACCTTGGAGGGGCGGACCATGGCCGTGATCATTTTCATGGAGGGTTGGAAATCAGTTGGTCATGGGATCGTACGCCTCTTCCCCGTGAGCCACGAAGTCGAGACCGCGTTCTTCGTCTTCGGCACTGACCCGCAGAGGCATCAGGGCGCCGAGAACCCAGAGAATAATGGCTGTGCCGAGGGCCACGAAACCGTAGGTAAGGAGTGTGGCCTTGAGCTGGGCAATGAACAGACCGAAGTTACCGGACTCCTCCATGATCTTCGCCGATAGAGGGAAGTAATCCGCAGGCACCAGGGTCTTCGAGGCGAGGATGCCGGTCAGTAGGGCGCCCACGGTTCCTCCCACCCCATGGACCATGAAGGTGTCGAGGGAATCATCGAACTGGATGGCCGCTTTGACCCTCACGGCGACGAAACAGGCGATGGCCGTCAGGATGCCGATCAGGATGGAATGCTCCATGTAGACGAATCCTGCGGCGGGGGTGATGCCCACCAGACCGGCCACCGCACCGGTGGCCGCACCCACGGCGGTGGGTTTGCCGTCCTTGAACCATTCAATCAGGCACCAGGTGAGCAGGCCGGCGGAGGCTGACGTGGTGGTGGTGAGGAAGGGGAAGCCGGCGGTTTTGGAGGCGAACATGCTGGCGCCGTTGAAGCCGAACCAGCCGAACCAGAGCAGGCCTGCCCCCAGCAGGATGAAGGGCACGTTGTGGGGAGGACGCTTGCTGTTGGGCCAGGTGGTGCGGGGCCCGATGATCGCTGCTGCCACAAGGGCGGCCACACCGGAGGCGATGTGGACCACCGTGCCGCCGGCGAAATCGATCGCTCCGATCGAGCCGAAGGGTCCGATGAAGCCCCCACCCCAGACCATCTTGGCCATGGGGGAGTAGATCGCCAGGCTCCAGATCAGACAGAACCAGAACCAGGCCTTGAAGCTGATCCGCTCCACCAGGGCGCCGGAAATCAGGGCCGGGGTGATGATCGCGAACATGCCCTGAAAGAGGGCGAACGACGTGGCGCTGATCGGGAAGCCCGGGGCCAGTGCCTTGTCTCCGAGTTCGCCTCCCACGCCATGCAGGAACATCGATCCGAGGCCGCCGATGAAGGGACTGCCGAAGCCGCCATCAAAGGCGAGGCTGTAGCCGATCACCACCCAGAGAACACCGATGAGCCCCATCAGGAAGAAGCTCATCATCATGCAGTTCAACACGTTCTTGGAACGGGTGAAACCGCCGTAGAAGAAGGCCAGTCCCGGAGTCATCAGCAGGACCATGGCCGACCCCACCAGCATCAGCAGGGTGTCGGCCCCATCGGTTGGGGCCATGGTCAGGGCGGCGTTGGCGGCTCCGGCCATCAACGGCAGGAGGCCGGCTCCAATCGCAAGCAGGAAAAAGGCGATGCGACGCAGCTGTGGATCCTGGAAGCGCTCCAGAAAGCGATGGCGGAAGCTTTCGAAGGTCGTTGCGACGGACCAAGCTTCACCGGAAGGTGAACTGTGCATTTGAAGTGAAGGATCCCTTGCTCATGGGCCAGGTTTCACCTTCTGGGTATAGGGGACAACATTGTGTAGCAACAGCAACAAACCTCCTGTCTGGCGAGCAAATGGTCACAAAAAAGCCGGGAGAGACTCCCGGCAAAGCAAAGCGTTGTGATGGTGCTGAGCGACTCGACTCAGGCAACCGCCGCGGCGGCACGATCGAAGTAGGTGCCCACCTCCGACATCAGGGCGGCGCAGTCCCCCTGGGTGATGCCGTTCCGATCGCTGGCGATGGTGATGGCGGCGTCCTTCATCTTGCGGATGCCTTCGGCCACGGAGGCGCCGGGGACGCCGAGGGCCAGGTAGGTCTCACGCAGGCCGTTGAGGCAGCGGTCCTCGAGCACGGAGGCATCGCCCGTGAAGATCGCGTAGGTGATATAGCGTAGAACGATTTCCATGTCGCGCAGGCAGGCGGCCATGCGGCGGTGGGTGTAGGCGTTGCCGCCGGGGGCGATCAGGGCGGGCTGCTGGTCGAACAGATCGCGGGCCGCGTTGGTGACGATCTTGGAGGCGTTGGAGGTGATGCGGTTGACGGTGTCCATCCGCTTGTTGCTCTCGGCCACCATGGCTCCCAGGGCATCGATCTGACCGGGGCTGAGGAATTCGCCGCGGGCATCAGCCTGGGCGATGAGCTTGGTGAAGGCGTCGAACATGGGGTGTCGCTGGAGAGCGTGAGTTCCCCAACCTTAGGTTCGTCGTCCGTGGGGGCGCGAGGGCCGGCAGGGTTTTTCCCCATCGGAGCTGTCTAGGCTGGGCTCCCGTTTCGCCCCTCCATGGCCGGCTCCGCCACCGCGCTGTTTGAGCCGTTGAACTGGAAGGAGCTGGCCTGGGAGGCGGCACCAGCGCTGGCGACGCCTGCCTTCACGGATCCGGCCACAGGGCCCACCAGCCCGCAGGCGCTCCTGCGTCCGTTCGGCCGTCCTGAGGCGGAGATCCGGGTGACGCTGTACCGGGATCACCACGCCTGGTGCCCCTATTGCCAGAAGGTCTGGCTGTGGCTGGAGGAGCGGCGGGTGCCGTATCGAACCCGCAAGGTGACGATGCACTGCTACGGGCAGAAGGAACCCTGGTACACCGATCTGGTGCGGGGCGGCTTGCTGCCGGCCCTCGAGCTGGACGGCCGCCTGATCACGGAAAGCGACCGCATTCTTGAAGCCCTGGAGGCCTGTTTCGGGCCGCTTGGGCAGGGCATGAACGCTCGCGAGGTGCTTCCCCTGCGCCAGCTGGAGCGCCAGTTGTTCCGGGCCTGGTGCCAGTGGCTCTGCGTCCCGAGCGGTGGGGCTGCTGAGGAGGCCAGGGGCCAGCAGGGTTTCGATCGTTTCGCGGCACGCTTCGCCAGCGCCCTCAGCGCCAACCCCGGACCTTTTCTGCTGGGGGACCTGGGCACGGCGGATCTGGTCTTCGCGCCCTACGTCGAACGGATGAGCGCCAGCCTGGCTTACTACAAGGGGTACCTGCTGAGGGAGCGCTACCCGGCCGTCGATCGCTGGTTCCAGGCCCTTGAGCAGCGCTCCACCTACCTGGGCACCCAGAGCGACTTCCACACCCACGCCCACGACCTGCCCCCCCAGATGGGGGGCTGTCATGCCAGTGGTACGGCGGAACAGCGGGATCTGGCGCAGCGGATCGATGCCGGCCCCTGGCCGGTGGTGGGCTCGCCCGGGGCCGACCCCGAAACCAGTCAGAGCGAGCCGCCGGATGCGGCCGGGGTGGCCCTGGCCAGGGTGCTGCGTCACCGGGACACCCTGATGGCGCGCAATCCCCTCGGCCGGGACGGGCTGGATCGGCCGTTGCGCTGTGCGCTCACCCTCCTGATCACGGGTCGGGAGTGTCCGCCGCCGGCTGGATCGGCCAAAGGGCTGCGCTACTTGCGCGATCGCATCAGCGTGCCGAGGGACATGCCGCTGCATGCCGCCCGTCGGTTGCGCCGCGCCCTGGAGACCACCGCCTGCCTGGATTCCTCCGACCCAAGCGCCCAGGGTGAAGCGATTCCGGTGCAGCATCGCCGCGACCAGGATCCGTCCCCATTCCTGGCCGGAGCGAACCCCTCCGGCTGGCCGTCCCACTAGCGTTGCAACTGACTCTGGATGTGGCCATGGTCCGTCCTTCCTGGCCCGGGCCCCTGGGGGGAAACGCCGCCATCCCGCCCCTGGCGGCCCTCGTTCTGCTCCTGGCCACTGGGGCGCCCGGGGTCCGTGCCCTGGAGCTGGGAGGCCGCACCGAGTTCGTGCGGGCCCCTTGGAAGGTGGCCCTGACCAGTTACACCACCAACGTGGGCCAGTCCCCGGCGGAGTACTTCTTCACCCTCAGCCTCGATGGCCAGGCGGGCGCCTCCCTCGGCGCCATGACCATCCAGCAGACCCGTGGTGCTGACTGGCAGTTCCCCTTTGCCGTCGAGCGGACCCGCGCCTTCCTGGGACTCCCCCGCCGCGAGGGACGCCAGATTCCGGTGCAGGCGAGCTTCGAACCAGCCGCCAGGCGCTTCACCCTCACCTTCCCCGAGCCCGTTCCCCCCGGCGAGACCGTCACCGTGTCGCTGCGGCCCTGGTTCAACCCCATGCAGGCCGACACTTACCTGTTCCAGGTGACAGCGAGCCCGGCCGGCCCCGGCCCCGTGGCCAGCCCGGTGGGGGTGGGAACCCTGCGGATCTACCAGCCCAACGACTGGTAAGCCGATCGGAAGGCGTCAGAATGACGCCACTTTGAGGGCGTCAGTGATGCAGGCCAGCTGGAATGGAACGGTGATCGCCAGCAGCGAGGACATCGTGACGGTGGAAGGCAATGCCTATTTCCCGGCGGAGTCGCTGGATGCCGCCTGCATCCGGCCCTCCAGCCACCGCTCATTCTGCGGCTGGAAGGGGGAGGCCCATTACTACGACCTGGTGGTGGGGGGAAAGGAGAATCCCAATGCCGTCTGGTACTACCCGGAGCCGAAAGAGGCCGCCAGCAACATCAGGGGCCGTGTGGCGTTCTGGAAAGGCGTGACGGTGGGCTGAGCCCCTCAGGTGCCCGGGTAGCGCAGGGTGCGCCATTCACCGCTGAGGGTGCTCACTTCCACCCCGATGCCCACCGGTCCCTGCACGGGGCCGAATTCTTCCTGCCACCAGTGGAGCGCCTCACTCCAGGCCGCATCCAGCGACTCGTAGAGGTCGTCGAGGATGGGATGGGGATCACCCTGCTGATCCACCAGCCGGTAGGTGCGGCAGGACTGGGAACTGCTGCGCTGACGGGTCTGAGGAAAGGAGATCGCCACGTCTTGCCTCGTATACAGGAATGACATTCTGCCCCCTGTGCCAGATCGGAACTGTCACCTTCACAACATCTTTCGGTGTTGCTCCGCTACAGGAG
The DNA here is from genome assembly GCA_943372935.1 of Synechococcus sp. UW140. Lineage (GTDB taxonomy): Bacteria > Cyanobacteriota > Cyanobacteriia > PCC-6307 > Cyanobiaceae > Cyanobium. The sequence goes on along the minus strand of CALSAP010000022.1, from coordinate 45,457 downwards.
GGCCGGCGGGATCCCGGGTCGGTGGGCGCTTCCGCCCTGTGCGGTGGCTCACCTGGCGGCTGCGCTCCTGGTAGCGGTGGACGATCGGGAGCCGCTCCTCCTGGTAGGCCTGCAGCGCCAGCTGCGGTGTGGCGGCGGCACCGGTCGCGAGCTGTGCCGCCAGGGCCACCGCATCCTCCAGCCCCGCCGTCATCCCCCGGGCCTGGGAGGAGCTCATGGCGTGGGCGGCATCGCCGATCAGGGCCACCCGCCCGTCGACGAGGGCGGGCAGGGGATCGATGTCGAACGACCAGTTCGCCACCACCCCTTCCGGGTCGGTGGCGCTGATGATGGCGGCGGCATCGGCGGGCAGCTTGGCCAGGGCCGCGGCCGGCACCCCCTCCTCCAGCAGCCTCTGCCGGGTGCCGCGGTCGTCGGGCAGCTCCTCCTCCTGAAAGAAGCCCCAGTGGGTGCGCCCCCGGCCCTCCCCATCGGGGCCCAGATCGAAGAAGTTGGCGTAGATGCCCCGGCCACGGGCATAGACGAAGAAATCCCCGCCCGCGCAGAAGGTCTCGTCGGGCACCACCCCTCGCCAGACCCGATCGCCGAGGTACTGCAGGCGCCGCTCGGGGCGGAGCAGGGCAGCCACTTTGGAGAAGATTCCGTCGGCCCCGATCAGCAGATCCCCGTTCCATGGGGGGCCTTCGGCGAACTGCGCTTCGACGCCTTCCTGGCTTTGGCTCCAGCTGACGAGGCAGCGACCGCCCTGGAAGCCAGCGGGATCCAAATGGCGCCAGAGGGCGTCCAGGATGGCGCGCCGGTGAATCAGCAGCGACGGCAGGTCGCCGGTCTCCCGTTCGGCAGGGCTGGCTTCGATCAGATCACCCCTCAGGTTGCGGAAGACGAACCGCTGGACCGGATGGCCCCCGGCCAGCAGATCGTCGAGCAGACCGGGGATCGCGGCGGCGGCCACCGCCTCAACGCCGCTCTTCACCAGCAGGATCCCGCAGCCTTCGGTGCGCAGCCGTGGTGAGCGTTCGAACAGGGTGACCCTGTGGCCCTGGCGCTGCAGGATCACCGAGAGCAGCAGGCCGGAACTGCCGGCCCCCACCACGGCGATGCGAAGGCCGGCGGGGGCGGAACTCATGCGCTCACGGCGGGCTCCAGGATGCTGGCATGGAGGACGTCCATCACCTCCAGGACCTTGCTGGTTTCCTCTGGATCCAGGTGCAGGGTGGTGGCGAGGTCGGCGAGAATCTTCTCCTCCTGATCCTGCAGTGGGCCGTCGGAGCGCATGATTTCCGCTGCCACAGCGTAGGCCGTGTGGCGCTGGCGGTCATCGAGCACCGAGGCCGCTTCCTCCATCAGCCCGATCGACCCCTTGGCCCGCAGGCCCTGAAGCAGGGTGTCCATCAGGGTGATCATGTCCTTGTCACTGCGACCCTTGAAGGGGGCGCGGTAATCAAGGGCGTGGCGCAGGGCCCGTGTGCCCGCCATGGTGAGGGCACCATCCCAGGAGACGGCGGCGAGTGCGACCGCGGCGAAGGCCGTAGGTGCGTCCATGGATCGCGTCAAAAGCAAGAAACACCTGTCATCGTTCTCTCCAGGGGTGCCTGTCAGTGGCCGATGTGACCGAATCCACGAAAGAGTCCCCGGTGTTGCCCTTCGGGCCTCAACGCCTGGCCGCCGCAGCCCCGCCGTTTCCGCCTTCCCGGCACAGTTTCAGATAGAGGGCGTCGGGTTCCTGGTAGCGGGCCGGGCGACTGTCGTGCAGGCGGGCCAGCTGCTGCCAGCACACGGTCCGCTGCACGGTCTTGAGGCTCTTGCCTTCCCGCACCAGCATGCGCATGGCCCGGCAGTAGGAGCCGTAGCGATCCTCCAGATCCCGGAGTTCGGCGGATCCGTCGGCGGCGGGGAGCTGGTCGGCTGGAGGACGCATCCAACGACTCCAGCACCTCCCGCCACGGTGCGACTGTGCCGAAGGGAACCAAGCGCGCAGAACGTGAGCTCTCTCCAGCCGGAGGCCCAACAAAAGAGGGCCCCGAAGGGCCCTCCCGCTGCTGAAGCCTGGGGGGCTCAGCGGATGAACAGCATCTCCTGGTAGGAGGGCAGGGGCCAGAGGTTGTCGTCGACCACGGCCTCCAGGCCATCGACCGCCTCCCGCAGCTGGTGCATCAGGGGCATCAGGGTGTCGGCCGAGTAACGCATGTGGGCGATGGTGCCGTGGGGGGCGCTGCTGATGGCACTCTCGAGGGCACCGCTCAGTTCCATCAGCTTGGCGCTGAGGGACGCCACCTTGTGCTGGGTTTCCGGGGACACCTGGAGGCCCATCGACGTCTGCAGCTGCAGGGAACTGGCCAGCTCACCCAGGTAGCGCATGGCGGCCGGGTAGATCTGGGTCTGGGCGATCTGCACGGCCAGCTTGGCCTCCACGTCGATGGCCAGCACGTACTGCTCGGCGTAGACCTCGAAGCGGCTTTCCAGCTCCAGGGGCGTGAGCACGCCCTGGCGGGCGAACAGGTCGCGGACTTCAGGCCGCTGCAGCACCGGCAGGGAATCGGCGGTGGTGGGCAGGTTCTCCAGGCCCCGCTCCTCCACGGCGATACGGTGCCACTCGCTGGAGTAGCCGTCGCCACCGAACACCACGTTGCCGTGGTCGGTCATGATCTGCTTCAGCACGGAGAAGGCGGCACCCGGCAGGCTTTCACCGGCGGCCATCTTCTGCTCCAGCTCGTCGCTCATGTAGGCCAGCGAATCGGCCAGGATGGTGTTCATCGCCACCAGGGGGCCGGCCACCGACTGGTTGGAGCCGACGGCCCGGAACTCGAAACGGTTGCCGGTGAAGGCGAAGGGCGAGGTGCGGTTGCGGTCGCCGGGATCCTTGGGGAACTCGGGCAGGGTGTCGACACCGAGCTGCATGACGCCGGCATGGGTGGAGCCCGTCACGTCCCCTTCCTTGATCTGGCGGAAGACGTCCTCCAGCTGACTGCCCAGGTAGACGGAGATGATCGCCGGAGGGGCCTCGTTGGCGCCGAGGCGGTGATCGTTGCCGGCGGTGGCCACCACGGCCCGCATCAGGGGGCCGAACTTGTGCACCCCGCGGATGACGGCGCCGCAGAACAGCAGGAACTGCATGTTCTCGTGGGGGGTGCTGCCTGGATCCAGCAGGTTGCCCTGGGTGGGGTTGCCCACCGACCAGTTGACGTGCTTGCCGGAGCCGTTGATGCCTTCGAAGGGCTTCTCATGCAGCAGACAGTTCATGCCGTGGCGGCGTGCCGTGCTCTTGAGAATGGTCATGATCAGCTGCTGGTGATCCGTGGCCACGTTGGCCGCCTCGAAGAACGGGGCGATCTCGAACTGGCCCGGTGCCACCTCGTTGTGGCGGGTCTTGGCGGGGATGCCCAGCTTGTACAGCTGACGTTCCACGTCCTGCATATACACCTGCACCCGCTGGGGGATGGCGCCGAAGTAGTGGTCGTCGAACTGCTGTCCCTTGGCGGAGGGCTTGCCGAACAGGGTGCGGCCGGCCAGGAGGATGTCGGGACGCAGGGGCACGTAGGCGCTGTCGATCAGGAAGTACTCCTGCTCGGCGCCGCAGCTGGAGTTGACCGGAGCCACCTCGGTTTCACCCAGCAGCCGCAGCAGGCGCTGGGCCTGCTTGTTCATGGCGGCGTTGGAGCGCAGCAGGGGGGTCTTCTTGTCGAGGGCCTCGCCGGTCCAGGAAATGAAGACGGTGGGAATGCAGAGGGTGAGACCGTTGGGGGTCTCCATCAGGAAGGCCGGGCTGGTGATGTCCCAGGCGGTGTAGCCGCGGGCCTCGAAGGTGGTGCGGATGCCGCCGCTCGGGAAGGAGGAGCCGTCGGGTTCCCCCTGCACCAGCACCTTGCCGGTGAATTCGGTGATCACCGAGCCATCGCCCTGCACCGAGATGAAACCGTCGTGCTTTTCGGCGGTGGCGTTGGTGAGCGGGTAGAAGACGTGGGCGTAGTAGAGGGCTCCCCGGCCGGTGGCCCACTCCTTCATCGCCTGGGCCACCACGTTGGCCACCGAGACATCGAGCTTGCCGTTCTCCTTGATGGTGCGCTGCACCGACTTGAAGATGTCCTTGGGCAGGGCCGCCTTCATCTTGGCCAGGCTGAACACGTCACTGGCCCAGAGCTCATCCAGCGACTCGATGGGGGGCGTTTGCACCGGGGGACGCTGGTGAATTTCCTGAATGGCGGCGAAGCGTTGGGGGCTGGGCATGGAAACAGCGTTGGTCGGCTGGGGGGTATCCAATCCTTGTGTCCTGCCCCATGGGTGGAGCCGTTGATACAGAACGCCAGGTTGCCCGGTGGCCAGGGCCGACCCCTTAGCTCAGGTACGAGCGGATCGCCGGCCGGCACCAGAACACCAGCGCCGTCAGGGTGAGGCCCCAGGCCAGGGGAGCTGCCACGGCCAGCAGGAGAAGCTCCTCGCCCACCAGGGTCATCCGCACGATGCCGTAGGCCATCTCAATCACCAGATCCAGCGACAGCGCCACGATCGCCAGCACCTGGCCCCAGAGCCGCCACTTCAGCAACGCGACACAGGCCACCACCCCCAGGGCCACCGCGGGCAGCACGGCACTGGTGTAAACGACAATATTGGCCGTTCTCCAGGTACTGGTGAGAAGGATCGCCGCCAGGCCCAGCGGCAGGACCAGCAGGTTGGCCACGAGTCCGAGCCAGGCCAGGACGCGATAGCCGCGCGGTGGTTGGAGTTCCGCCAGGGCGGCCGGTGTCGACAGGAGCGTCTGCATCCCCGTCATTGTCTCAGTTGCGGTCGGGGAGGGCGCCGTCCCGGTCGGATCGAAACACCAGGTCAAGGTCCGGCATCACCTGACCGGCGATCGCCACCAGCGTCTCAAACACCGCCTTGGTGTGGGGCGCGCCGGCCCCCATGGCTTCCCGGCTCATCAGCACCAGCTCCAGCACAGGCCCATCCGCCTTGGCCTGCACGTCGGCGATCAGCTGCAGCCTCAGTGTCTCGTGCTCCCCTCGCACCATGGCGCTGAGGTGGGCGGGGGAGCGATGCTCCACGTCGGCGTGGAACCGCTGGATCAGGGGATCGAGTTGACCGATCAACTCGATGGGCGGCAGGGGAAGGCGGGGCCGGAAGAGGAGCAGAAAACGGGCCATGACGTCCGGCTGTTCCCCCCATCCTGGATCCGGGGCGTGGTAGTGCACCACCGCCGCCCGCCGGCTCCGCTCAGCGCAGCTCGAACAGCAGCAGATCAGCCCCATCGGCGCCGGCCTCGAAGCGCCCGGCTGGGACCGCCGGGAAGCCCAGGCCATCGCCCCGCTGCAGCGGCCGCCCGAAGGCGGTGCCATGGCCATCGATCAGCTGCAGCCAGCAGGTGGCGTCGGAGGCGATGGCCAGCTCCAGCTGCTCCCCCGCCGCCGGCCGTGCCCGCCAGAGGCGCACCGGCCGGTGGATGGCCAGGGCACCCTGCCGCCCGTCCGGATCCAGCAGCGGCGTCCAGCCGGGGCGGACCTGGAAGGGCTCCTGGCGATAGGCCGGGGCATGGCCCTCGCGGCTCGGTTCGATCCAGATCTGCAGCAGGCGGCAGGGTTGCTCACCCTGGTTCATCTCGCTGTGCACCACGCCGGTACCGGCACTCATCGCCTGCACCTCTCCGGCCCGGAGCACCTCGCTGTGGCCCATGGAGTCGCGATGGTTGAGCTGGCCCTCCACCATCACCGTGACAATTTCCATGTCCCGGTGCGGATGCATGCCGAAGCCCCGGCCGGCGGCAATGGTGTCGTCGTTGATCACCCGCAGCGGCCCAAAGCCCATCCAGGCCGGATCGTGGTGGTGGGAGAAGGAGAAGCTGTGCCAGCTGTCCAGCCAGTCGAGCTGGGTGTGGAACCGCTCCGAGGCAGGTCGGAAGACGAGGGTCATGGGCTTGGGGGGCCTGGGGTGGGGTCGTCAGGGTTGGATCAGTTCCATCCGCTGGAGGCGGTGCACGATGTCGTCGATGCTGCTGTCCTTCGCGGGGTTCTGGCGGCTGCAGGAGAGCTGGCGACCGACCACATGGGCCCCGAGGTGGGCCAGCTGGATGCGAAGCACGGCCAGCACCTCCACCCCGGGCCCGCCGGAATGGGTGGCGATCGCGATCGGTCGGCCGTTGAACAGGCTGCGGAAACCCTCCCCCTGGACCGAGAGCCAGGCGATGGTGCTGGTCAGCACCGGGGGCAGCGAGCCGTTGTATTCGGGGGCGCAGATCACCCAGCGGGGGGCGGCCCCGAGGGTCTCGCTGAGCGGGCCCACCTCCGCGGGGAGGCCGGCTTCGGCGTGGGTGCGGGGGTTGTAGAGCGGCAGGGTGAGGTCCGTGAGGTCGAGCACCTCGGCCCCCATGCCGCGGGCTTGCGCTGCGGCGGCAAACCGTTCAGCGAGGGCCAGGTTGTCGCCGTTGCTGGCACTCAGCGCCAGAAGATCGGGGGCCATGTCAGGCGGGCTCCAGGAAGGGGTAGTCGGTGTAGCCGGCTGGACCGGCGGTGTAGTAAGTGGAGGGATCGGGGTCCTGCAGGGGGGCGCCGCGGCGGATCCGTTCGGGCAGGTCGGGGTTGGCCAGGAAAGCGTTGCCGAAGGCCACCGCATCGAGCTGGCCGGCGGCGATGGCGGCGTTGGCTTCTTCGGCGCTGTAGCCCATGTTTCCCACCAGCACCCCATGGAAGCCCGCCCGGATCGGGGTGAGCACGTCGCCGTGCTGCTGGCCGAGGAAGTCACCGCGCATCACGTGCAGGTAGTCCAGCCCGGTTCCATTCAGCCGCTCCGCCAGCCAGCTGGACAGTCCGATGGGGTCGCTGTCGATCATGGCGTTGTAGCCGTTCAGCGGAGAGATCCGCAAGCCCACCAAGGGGGATTCGTGCTGTACGGCCTCCAGCACCTCCAGCAGCAGCCGGGCCCTGTTGCCGATCGGTCCGCCATAGGGGCCGCTGCGCCGGTTGCTGCCGTCCCGCAGGAACGCATCGAGCAGGTACCCGTTGGCGCCATGCACTTCCACCCCGTCGAAGCCGGCGGCGGTGGCGTTGCGGGCGGCCAGCCGGAATCCTTCCACGATCGTCGGCAGTTCTTCATCGGCCAGCTCCCGGGGCACGACGTACGGCTGTTTCCCCTCGGGGGTGTGCACCTCATCGCCGGTGATCGCGATCGGGCTGGGTGCCACTGGCTGATGGCCGTCGTTGAGCAGGGGGTGGCAAGCCCTGCCTCCATGCCAGATCTGCAGCACGATCCGCCCACCGGCGGCGTGCACCGCCTCGGTGGTGAGTCGCCAGCCCTCCACCTGGGCCGGCGAATGGATGCCAGGTTCATGCCAGAAGGCGGAGTTGCCCTCCATCACCATCGTGGCCTCGGCGATCAGCAGACCGGCGCTGGCCCGCTGCTGGTAGTAGGTGGCCATCAGTGGGCCCGGGACGTGGCCAGGTTCGGCGCGACCGCGGGTGAGGGGAGCCATCAGCACCCGGTTGGGCAGCTCCAGGTGACCCACCGTCAGGGGAGTGAACAGGTCGCTCATCGTGCGGAGACCGGCAAGGGAGAGTGGAAACAACCTGGACGGGTAGGGATCGTTAAGGTCATGGGAAGACTCTGGCGGACGCGGCCCGTGCCTGACAAGAACGCACCGATGGGTGCCTGGGTCACCCGCTGGTAACCCCCCGTATCCGTGACGACGTTTCTCGACGACCTTGGCAGCAGCGGTGATCCCCAGGTCTGCCCGGCGGAACTGGCCCTGCGGGTGATGCGCGGACGCTGGAAGTTGATGATCGTGCGTGAGCTCAGCGGCGGGGTGCGCCGGTTCTCGTCGTTGCAGCGGTCTTTGGTGGGGGTGAGCCACAAGGTGCTGACGGCCCAGCTGCGGGAGCTGGAGGCGGATGCCGTGGTGTGGCGTCGCGTCTTCAGCGAAGTTCCGCCCCGGGTGGAGTACGGACTCACCGAGCGTGGTCAGGCACTGCTGCCCGTGCTGGAAGGTCTGCATGCCTGGGGAGCGGCAGCGCCTCCAGTGGGGGAAGCTGGGGAATGAGGCTGCGGCGGAACCAGCTCTCCGGCGCGATTCGCTGCACCGTTCGCAGCAGCACCTGTGGCAGGGTGCGCAGCTCGAAGGGGGCCCGCAGGGTGGGCCAAAGCCCCTCGCGTCGGTAGAGCAAGGTCTCGAGCTGATCCCGCTGCAAGGGGGTGAGCGCTCCCCAGGTTCCGCCGACGGCAGCGGCGCGCTGGGCGACCGGCACGAACGGCAGCGTCTGGCCTGGCAGAAGGCCCTCCACGCAGAGGGGGGCGGTGGCCTCCAGGGCGCGGGCAGCGTCTTTGCTCTCCAGGCTGAGTTCGGCGCCAGTGGCGCTGATCGCCTGCAGCCGTCCCTGCTCCATCCCCCCCGGGTGGTGCAGCCGGACCGGCAGGGACAGGGCGAACCAGGGCACCCCATCATTCCGGGGCCGATCCCAGCAGCTCCGGATCGCCAGCAGCAGCAGCAGACCGTTGAGCAGGCTCCAGCCCAGCAGCACCCCGAGGGTGGCTGCCGAGACCGGCAGTGCCCCCCCCTGGCCCGCCAGCAGCGGCTGTCGACCCCAGGCCAGGTTGCCCAGCGCCAGAAGTTGCAGGCCGAGCAGCACAAGCAGCGGCAGCAGCAGGCCCGCGTCGGGGCCGGTGGGCCCCTGGCCGGTCACCGCCTTCGGGGTGACCCGGAACCGTCGCGGCCGCCCCAGGGCCGTGGACACCACGGCGGCGCAGATCGGCACCAGGAAGATCCAGCGGTAAAGCTCCGGCAGGATCGCCGCCCGGGCGTGGCCGCTCAGCCAGCGGGTGAGCAGCAATTGGCAGAGGAAGAACGGCAGGGCCACGCTGACCAGCGCTTCCCCGCCGATCAGGATCGGGGCAATCCCCAGCAAGCCCAGGCTGAGCGGTGTGCAGAGCAGCACCAACTGGGCCGGGAAACTGAACCAGTGCAGGATGCCCTCGCTGTAGGCCAGCCGTTGCAGTGGGCTTAGCCCGGGGATCCGCAGCGGATCGGCGCCCGTGCGCAGGGTTTGCAGCGAACCGCTGCCCCAGCGGCAGCGTTGCCGGGCCATGGCCGCCGCCGTGAACGGGGCCAGGCCTGCACTGAGCTTCTCCGAGAGGTAGTGGTTCCGGTAGCCCGCGGCCGTGATCCGGATGCCGGTGGCGAGATCCTCCGAGGGGGTGGCCGTTTCGAAGCCCCCCACCCGCTCCAGGGCATCGCGCCGCATCACGAAGGAGGTGCCGGCGCAGACCACCGCATTGAGGTTCTGGCGGGTGGGTTGGATCCATCGGTAGAAGCTCTCCTCATCCGGAAGCAGCCAGCGCTCCAGCCGCAGGTTGCGCATCACCGGGTCGGCATTCATGTAGCTCTGGGGGGTCTGCACGAACCCCACGGACGGATCTGTGAACAGGCCAACCGTGCGGCTCAGGAACGGCCGCAGGGGCACGACATCGGCATCGAACACCGCCACCAGATCGCCCTGGCAGTGGCGCAGACCATGGTTGAGGTTGCCGGCCTTGGCGTGGGCGTGGTCGTCCCGGGCGAGGTAGCGGCAGCCAAGGCGGTCACAGAGCTCGGCCAGCTCCGGCCGCCCAGCGTCATCCAGCAGCCAGACCGTCAGCGCCGGGTAGTCCATCGCCAGGCAGCCCCGAAGGCAGCGTTCCACCAGATCGGCTGGTTCCCCACAGCTGGGAACCAGCACATCGACCGCCGGGGCCGGCATCGGGATCGGGCCTGCGGCAGGCGCGGGCCGCTCGGGCAGCAGGGTGAACCAGAGCTGAAGGAAGAAGCCGGCCAGCAGCACCAGTTCGGCGGCCAGCGTCAGCAGGCTCAACGTGGTGGACAGAGGGGTGGCCAGGTTGAGGCTTGCGCTGAGGCGCCAGCTCAGGTAGCGGACCCCCAGCAAGGTCAGCAGCAACACGGCCCAGGGCAAGCGCGTCATCGACCCTGTCCAATTGTTAAGCAAACCTAGGTGGTTTCCACGGGCCCCGGCCGCGGCCCTCCTCCACGCCAGCGTCGCCCATGAAAAAGCCCGGCTTCCAGGAGAGCCGGGCTTGGGGTGGAACGGGGATCGTTCCTGGCTTGTGTTGATGGGTCTGATGTCAGTGTGTGTTTGGACGATCAGAAGGGCTGACGATCAGGTCCTTGGGGACCGTTGATGGGTGATGACGAAACGGGGCCGAGGATGCCCACGTCGTCATGAACGCGCCATCGAAAAGAGGTCAGCTGAGATGGGGATCCGTGGGAGTCCCCGTGGGGTGGTTTTCGGAGTCGGAGTTGCGGGCGGTGGCACCTGGGGCCGGGGCATCCAGGAGCTGGTTTCCGTAGACCCGTGGGCACCTGAACGATGCATAGGGTGATCTGCAAGAGAACGGGAAACCGTTTGTGGGAACAAGACTGTTGGAGCAGGGGCTTGCCGTCAACGAACTCCTGACATCTGACCGGGCGGTGTCTCTTCCATCGCTGGAGCCTCCTGGTTGATGCATTCACTCTCTCCCTTCTGGAGCGCCCTGGCCATAGGCAGTTCTGCCGATCTTCCCCTGGCCCGGAGATGACGGGCCCCTGGCGATCTCAGCCATCGCTGCGCTGGGCGATGAGGGCTTCGTAGGCCGTGCAGAAGGCCTCCCCGAGGGCGTCCCGCAGCGGTCCGTCGTGGCGGAACGCCTCCAGGGCATCGGCCTGACAGGTGGGCAGGGAGGGCGCACCGTCCGGAGCCTGCACATAGGTGTTCAGGTCGCTGCGGGGGCCAGGGTCGAGGCGGCGTTCGATGCCGTCGAGCCCTGCCGCCAGCACGGCGGCCTGGAGCAGATAGGGGTTGGCGGCGCCGTCACCGAGTCGCAGTTCGATGCGCTGGTCGTCGGGGATGCGCACCATGTGGGTGCGGTTGTTGCCGCCGTAGCTGATCCAGGACGGCGACCAGGTGGCGCCGGAGCTGGTGACGGACCGGGCCAGGCGCCGGTAGCTGCCGGCCACCGGATTGGTGAGGGCGCACAGGGCCGGGGCGTGGGCCAGCAGGCCGGCGAGAAACTGATAGGCGAGTTCCGACAGGCCCTTCTCCCCCGCCGGGTCGTGGAACACGTTGTGTCCCGCTTCATCCCAGAGGGACGCATGCAGGTGGGCGCCATTGCCGGTGAGGGCCGCAATCGGCTTGGGCTGGAAGCTCACCCGCGCGCCATGGCGTTCGGCCAGGGCGGCCGCCATGACCCGGAAGAAGGCATGGCGGTCGGCGGTCAGGAGGGATTCGGCATAGGTCCAGTTGAGCTCGAACTGGCCGTTGGCGTCCTCGTGATCGGCCTGGTACGGCCCCCAGCCGAGGCTCTCCATGCCCTCGAGCAGCTCACTGATCAGGGGGTAATGGCGCATCAGGGCCAGCTGGTCGTAGCAGGGCTTCGACTGCCGATCGAGGCCGTCGGCGATCGCGTCCCGCTCCGGGTCCATCAGGAAGAACTCCGCCTCCACGCCACTGCGGAACTGCAGGCCCAGGGCGGCCGCCCGGGCGATCTGCCGCTGCAGCACCCGCCGGGGGGACTGCTCCAGCGCCACCCCTTCCACCTGCAGGTCGGTGGCCACCCAGGCCACCTCCTTCTGCCAGGGCAGCACCATCAGGCTGGTGGGATCGGGGATCGCCAGCACGTCCGGGTCGGCCGGCGTCATGTCGAGCCAGGCGGCGAAACCGGCGAAACCAGCTCCGGAGCGGGCCAGTTCGGCCGCCGCGGCCGCAGGCACCAGCTTGGCCCGCTGCACCCCGAACAGATCGCAGAACGAGAACAGGAAGTGCCGGATGCCATGGGTGGCGGCGAAGCGGGCCAGGTCGGTCATCGGTCGGAGGTGGGGGGGATGGGGGATGAGGGGCCTGGGGGACGTCAGTGGGCGAAGAGCCGTCAATCGGCGCAGAGCCGGTCAATGGCGGCCCGCAGCTGGCGCTGCTCGGCCGGGGCGTCGCGCGGATTGCCGGCCCGGTGGCCCAGGTCGGACTCCAGGACATCGAAGTGGGCCCCGCGGATCAGGGCGGCCTCGGCCTGGCAGTCGTCGGGGGTGAAATAGAGGTCGTGGCGACCGGCGATCACGGTGGTGCGGGCCCGGATCCGGCCCAGGGCCTCGGCTAGATCCGCCTCGGCGTCCCCCGTGGCGAGCCCCGCGGCGGCAGCCACGTCGTTCGCCAGCCAGACGTCCAGCATCGCCAGCAGGTCGTGGGGGTCATGGCGGCTGTAGGCCGGCAGCCAGGCCTGCTCCACATAGGCCTCGACGCTGGCGTAACCCAGCTGCCGATGGGCGCCACGGCGGTAGAAGGGCTGGCTGGCGGCCCAGCTGGCGTAGATCAGGGCGAAGGTGCGTAATCCCTGCTCCGGCATACCCCGGAAGCGGCGTCCATCCCAGGCGGGATCGGCAGTGAGGGCCTGGCGCAGGCTGAGCAGGAACACCCTGTTGTGGGGGGTGGTGCGCGCTGTGCCGCAGACACAGCAGACCCGCTGGGTCCGTTCCGGCTCCAGCACCGCCCAGTGGTAGGCCTGTTGGGCGCCCATCGACCAGCCATAGATCAGGGCGGGCGAGGTCACCGCGAAGACCTCCTCCAGCAACCGGCGCTGGGCGGCCATGTTGTCGCGGTGATCGACGGGCCAGCGGCCGCCCGCCAGCCCCGGATCTCCGCTGCTCGGACTGCTGGAGCGGCCGTTGCCGAATTGACTCACCAGCACCACGCACCAGCGATCCGGATCAAGGATCGGACCCACCACCCAGTCGATGTCCTCGGGCCAGGCGCCATAGGAGCTGGGGTAGAGCACCAGGTTGGAGCGGTCTTCGGCCAGGGTTCCGTAGACCCGGTAGTCGAGCCAGGCGGCGGCCATCTGCCCCCCGCCGGCGAGGGGAAAATCCCCGAGCGCGAAGCGACGCGGGGACGCGGGCGGACGTGGCAAGGGATCGGGACTCAGGGGAGGGCGAGCCGGGCGGGGTCCTGCAGGAAGCCGCGGTGCACCGCCAGGTAGCCCTGGCCCGAGTGCAACAGGTGGGGGGCCAGATGGCCGTGGGCCTCGGCGAGGGCGTGGAAGGGCAGCGAGGGGTAAAGGTGGTGCTCGACGTGGAAGGGCATCTCCCACATCAGCCAGCGCAGGGGCCCCAGGGTGAGGGTGGTGCGGGTGTTGCTGAGGCCGTCGGTGTCGGTGCTGCAGCCGCCGTGCTCGGCCATCAGCACAAAGCGCAGCAGGGGTTGTCCGACGGCGAGGGGCAGCAGCCAGAACCAGAACAGGGCGCCGTTGGCCTGCCACAGGGAGCCCGCCAGCAGCAAGGCGTAAATGGCGAGCTGCAGGCGGATCGAGCGGGTGACGGCCGCGGCCGCCTCGGAGGGGATATAAGGCCTGCCACCGAAGTCACCGCGCAGGCCGGCGGCGTGGCCCCGGAGCTTGCCGATCCACCAGGGAAGGCCGCTCAGCTCCAGCAGATAGCCGGCCAGGGTGCTGGGGGGGGCGTCCTCCAGCTCCGGATCGAGGCCCGGCTGGTGGGTGAAGCGATGGTGCCACTGGTGGTAGCGGCGGTAGTAATCGGCGTTGTAGAAGCTCAGCAGCCCGGCCCACCAGGCCACGGTGTCGTTGAGGCCCTTGCCGGCGAAGGCGGTGCGGTGGCCGCACTCGTGCATGGCGCAGAAGCCGAAGGCCAGGCCCCAGCCCAGCAGCAGCAGGCCCACCAGCCGCAGGCCCCAGAACGCTGCGGCGGGAAGGGCGGGCGGCATGGGCCATCCCCAGAGCAGGGCCCCCAGCCCCAGCACCGTGAGGTGGACGGTCAACCGGCGCCAGCCGGGCCCGTCCCGACGCTCGTTGAGGCGCTGCAGCAGCGGAGCGGACAGCAGCGGCGCTGCGGCGCCCGGGCCGGCCGCCGGTGGCGCGGAGGGTGGGGAGGCGGTCAAGAAGGTCGCCGTTGGTCGGCGCAGGGAGATGTCGTGGACCCACTGTCCCGCTCGGGGTCCGCCGGCCACCGTTCGTCACGAACACTCGCATCGGGTTTGGCGACCTGTGGGGATGGTTACCCGCCGGCGCGCGGCGGCAGGGAAGAGTGGGACCTGCGATGTGCCGGCCCGGTGCCTTCCCTGCTGTTTTTCTCGCTCTGGGGCTTCAAGGGCTCCCTCGCCACGGCCCTGGAGACGGCCGCAGGGGGGGGCTTCGACGGGCTGGAGCTGAACATCCACCATCCGTCCCTGGTCGGGGACCCGGACGGGCAAGCCCGCCTGCTGGAGTCCGGCAGACTCCTGGTGCTGGAGGTGGTCACCGGCGGCGGCTACGTGCCGGAGCTGGCCGTCACGCCGGCCCAGCACCTGGCGGAACTGGGCGACCAGCTGCACCGCTGTGCCGACCTCCGCCCCCACCGGGTGACCGTGCTCACCGGCAGTGACGCCTGGTCCCTGGAGCGGCAACGGGCCTTCCTGGCCGAGGCCCAGGCGCTGGCCGCCGCCAGCGGCCTGCCGGTCAGCTTCGAAACCCACCGGTCCCGCTGCCTGGGGATGCCCTGGACGGTCGTGCCGCTGCTGGAGGCTGTGCCCGGGCTGCGGCTCACGGCCGACCTGAGCCACTGGTGCGTCGTGGCCGAACGGCTGATGACCCCGGATCTGGAGCCGGTGCGGGCGATCGCCGACCGGGTCGACCACATCCATGCCCGGGTGGGCCATGCCCAGGGTCCCCAGGTGTCCCATCCCTTCGCCCCCGAGCATGCGAAGGCACTCGCGGCCCATCGGGCCTGCTGGCGCCTGTTCACCGAGAAGGCGCTCCAGCGCGGTGCGCCGCCGCCCAGCTTGACGCCCGAGTTCGGACCGGATGGCTACATGCCCACCCTCCCCTTCACCGACCGCCCGGTGGCCGATCTGCTGACGATCAACCGGGCGATAGCGCAGTGGTTGCGCAGCCAGCCGTTAGCTGAAAACAGCGATAAGCTGTGTTCAGCATGAACAGAGTTACGTCGTGACGAACGTGATCGACGCCCCGACCGCCGCACCGTCGGCCGGCCATTCCAGCAAAGGCTCCGATCCCCGCCAGGCCACCCTGGTGGCTTCCCTGCGTGCCCGCTACGCCATCGCCGAGCAGCGCCAGGATGCCGATGCCAAGCGCGCCCTGTTCAAGGAGGCCGTTTACCTGGGCATCCGCCCCGACGCGTACCAGGGCTCCAGCAGCGACGCGTAGATCGCCTGCTGATGCAGGATCCGGGCCTCCAGCCTGTGCGGCGGGCCCGGGCGGAACCCGTTTCCGTAGCCCCTCTGTGCCGACTCCACGAGGGCGCGGTCTTCGGCCAGGAAGTGGACCATCTCCGCCATCAGCGCCTCCCCCTCGGGCAGGCGTGAGGCGGGGCCCAGCAACCACACCTGCATCCGGCAGGTGTCCAGCGCATCGGGCAGGAACTGGATCATCGCCAGCCGTCCGTCCGGCCACAGCAGCAGGTGGTTCCACGGCGGCAGGCCGAAGGTGAGGAACTCACCCTCCGCCTCCGGCCAGGGGGTCGACAGCACGTTGGCCCAGGTGCCGAAGCGATGGCGGTAGTTGCGCACCGGGCCTTGCAGCCGATGCAGGGTGGTGGGATGGGCGATGGCGACGTGATAATCGTCGAGCGTGTTGTCGTGGGCGATCTTCCAGTTGCAGGCGAGCCCCCGTTCATGGAAGGCCAGGGGCACCAGGGTTCGGGCAAGGGCTTCGGAGGCTTCCTGCAGCGGCAGATCGAGCTGCTCATCCAGGGGGATCGGATCGGTCCCCAGGGCCACCCAGATCAAGGAGGCCCGCACCTGGCAGCCGAGAGCCTCCAGCGGCCAGGCTTCGCGATCGAAGGGGTCGACGAACTCCCCTTCCCGGGCGGCCGCCAGCAGCGTGCCGCCCAGGTCGTAGGTCCAGCCGTGGTAAGGGCACACCAGCTTTCGGCAGGCCACACTGCCCTCAGCAGGCTCTTGAAAGGCCACCGCCCGGTGGGGACAGCGGTTGCGGAAGGCCCGCACCAGGCCATCGGCGCCGTGGCAGAGCAGCATAGGAAGGCTCAGCAGCTCCAGCGCCCGCACATGCCCCTGCGGCAGATCGGCGGCGGCGGCGACAGGGTGCCAGAAGCGGCTGGCGTAATGCTTGCGCTCGAGGGCGGCCACGGATGCCGAGCCGTACAGCTCCGTTGGCAGAAAGGTGGTCCGGGTGGCGATGTCCATGGAACGAACGCTCAGAGAAGGGCTCCATCGAGGCTGCGCAAGCGGCTGGCGAGTTCCTCGCGCAGTTCCAGGAAGGGTTGGGAGACGCGCAGGTGGCGCAGGTCGGAGCGGTCCAGCTGGACGTCGACGGTGTGGACGACCCTGCCGGGCCGCGGCGCCAGGATGTGGACGGTGCCGGCCAGGAGCAGCGCCTCCTCGATGTCGTGGGTGATCAACAGGGCGGTAAGCCCGGTGCGTTTCCAGAGGTCGTGGAGGAATTCCTGCATCGATTCGCGGATCTGCAGATCCAGCGCCCCGAAGGGTTCGTCCAGCAGCAGCACCTTCGGCTCGTTGGCCAGGGCCCGGGCAATGGCCACCCGCTGCTGCATGCCCCCCGAGAGTTCCCGTGGCAGCAGCCGGGCCGCGTCCGCCAGCCCGACCACGTCGAGGAAGTAGGCGGTCCGCTCGCGGATTTCCACTTTGCCCCGTCCCTGCAGCGACAGGCCGAAGCCGACGTTCTGGGCCGCCGTCAGCCAGGGGTAGAGGCTGTACTTCTGGAACACCATGCCGCGGTCGGAGCCGGGGCGCCGGACCGGCACGCCATCAAGGTGGATGGTGCCCTCACTGGGCCGCTCGAGACCGGCGATCAGGCGCATCAGGGTGGACTTGCCGGATCCCGAACTCCCCACCAGGGCCATGAACTGACCCGAGATCAGTTCGAAACTGATGTTCTCGAGCACGAGCTTGCGATCACGCCCCTCACCGAAGCTCTTGGAGACGTTGGAAACCTGGAGATGCATGGGGTTCAGTTGGCCCAGGAACAGGCCCGACGCATCAGGAATCGAAAGCCGAGATCGATGATCAGGCCGATCAGGCCGATCACGATCAGGCCGACGAAGATCTCATCGGTGCGCAGGAATCTCTGTGCCAGGCTGATGCGTTTGCCCAGACCCTCGTTGGCCGCCACCAGTTCGGCGACGATGACGAGATTCCAGGCCGACGCCATATTGATCCGGTAGGTGTCGAGCACCTGGGGAGCAATGAAAGGAGCCACAACTCTGGTGAGGATCGGCAGTCCTCGGCCCCCCAGGGTGAGGGCCGTTTCCACCAGTTCGGAGGGAACGAACTTCACCGCATCCATGATCATCAGGGTGTTGAAGAAAAAGGTGCCAATGAAGATGAGCATCACCTTGGGTAGCTCTTCCAGGCCGAAATAGATAATGAGCAGGGGAATGAAGGCCGGCGCCGGCATGTACCGGATCAACCCCATCAGCGGCTCGAGGAGATAGCAGATTGTCCGGTTCGTGCCCATGGCGATGCCGATCGGCAAGGCCAGCCCGGCGGAGATCACGAATCCCAGGAAGACCCTCTGGATGCTGGCGATGGCGTCCCTGACCAGAATCCCCTGCTGGAACTGATCGCTGCCCGCCAGCCACACTGCCCCAGGCCCGGGCAGGAAAAGTTTGTCGACCATGCCGCTGGAGGTGGCGAGGAACCACACGACAAAGACCGTGAGGAGGCCGATCACCCCCAGGACCCAGGGGTGATGGAAGAAGCGGCGCAGGGCAGGGAACCAGACCATGGCGGTCAAGGGGCGTTGTCGACGAACTGGGAATTCAGCAGGTTGGTCAGGTCAGGCTTGCTCTTGGCCAGGCCCGTTTCCACCAGAAAGACGCTGATCTGCTCGGCGGCATAGGGCAGCGACAGCATCGTGGTGCCCAGTTTGAAGTTGCTGCGGTTTTCCGCGAGGGTCTGGATGGTGGTGCCGGCGTTGTACGCCTTGAACTCCGCCTCGCTGACACCGGAGCGCTCCACCAGGATCGGCAGCGTGCCGGCTGGATCCTCCTCAATGGTCTTGAGGGTGGCGAACCAGGCGTTGACGATCTTCTGGACCTTCTCAGGATTCTTGGCGATGAAGTCGGTGCGGCAGACGAGCAGATCGCTGATCGCCCCCGGATGGTCCTTGGAGGTGGCCAGGGCCCGGCTGCCCGGACGCTTCAGGGCCTGGGTGGTGAAGGGGGCATAGACGCCCGCCGCATCCACCTTGCCGGCGGCGAAGGCCGCAGCAGCGGCGCCGGTTTCCAGCGGGACGAAGGTGATGTCCTTGGCGGAGAGCCCGGCCTCCTTGAGCACCTTCAGCAGCAGGAAGTGGTCGACCGTACCTTCCTCGGCGGCCACCTTCTTACCCTTCAGGCCAGGGATGGAGGTGATTTCCGCTGCGGCGATGATCTGATCGTTGCCCGTGGAGAAATCGTTCTGCAGCACGACCTGCAGATCGGCACCGCCAGCCACGGAACTGATGGTGTCGTTGAGGGTCTGGCTGTTGCAGTCAAGCTGGGCGGCGTTGAGGGCATTGATGGAGTCGAGGTAGCCGTCGAACCACTGCATCGAGGCCGCCACACCCTGCGCCTTGAACAGGTCCTTGACTTCCGTGACTTTCCACGGGAACCAGCCTGGCCAGGCGCTGTAGCCGATTTTGACGGGTGCCTCCTGGCTGGCCGGTTGCTGGCAACCGGTGAGAAATCCTCCACCCAGGGCGGCCACCAGAACAAGGGAAATCGTCCGGCGTTGACGACGGATCGAGGAAAGCTTCAACATCAGGGGAATCGAGGAAAGGATGGCGTCTGGAGATGGGAATCAGGGCTGACTTCGGCGTTCCGGGTGATCACGAGGAAGGCCCGTGATCGTAGGATGGCCTTTGGAGAAGTTGTCAGAAGAACTCCAGATAACGTTGCTGCTCCCACTCGGAAACCGCAGAGTGGTAGGACTCCCACTCTTCACGTTTGTAGGTGATAAACGCCTTGAACATGGCATCACCGAATACGCTTTTCGCAAGTGGATCCACCGCGAAAGCCTCGACGGCCTCACCAAGGGTTCGCGGCAGCATGGTCAGGCCCCGTTCAGCCCGTTCCGCCGCGCTGAGTGTGTAGGCATTGACCAGATTGGGTGCTCCAGGATCGAGTTCTTCGCGGATCCCTTCCAGCCCGGCCGCCAGCATCAGGGCGGCGCCAAGATAGGGATTGCAGGAGATGTCAGCGGCCCGGCATTCCACCCGTCCCCCCGGTGAGGGAATGCGCAACATGTTGGTGCGATTGTTGTTGCCGTAGCAGACGAACACCGGTGCCCAGGTGAATCCCGACATGCTCCCCTGGGCGACGAGGCGCTTGTAGCTGTTGACCGTCGGGGCGATCACGGCGCAGATGGCGGGGGCGTGCCGGAGAACGCCGGCGATGAAGTGCTCCGCCAGCCGGGTGACCTTCCCCGGGGTGGCCTCGGGGGTGGCAAACAGGTTGGCGCCTGTCTGCAGATCCGCCAGGGACATGTTGAAGTGGGCGCCGCTGCCGGTGCGATCACCGAAGGGCTTGGGCATGAAGGTGGCCAGCAGGCCATGGCGATGGGCGATCTCCTTCGCCATCAGCTTGAAGAAGGTGAGCCGATCGGCCATCGTGAGGACTTCGGCGTAATCGAAGTCGGTTTCGAACTGGCCAGGGCCGTCCTCGTGATCGAAGGAATAGACCCCCCAGCCCAGATCGTTCATGGCCTGCACCAGCTCGTCCAGCCAGGGCAGGTTGTCGAGCAGGCCGCGTACGTCATAGGCGGGTTTGTCGAGGGTGTCGCGATCGCTGTAGGGCACCCAGCCGCCCGCCGCGCCCTTCTTGAGCACGAAGAATTCGGTCTCGATGCCGAGGTTGAAGCGGAAGCCCATGGCAGCGGCCTCCTGGCGGACACGGCCGAGGATGTGGCGGCTGCAGGCGTCGAAGGGCTGGCCGTGCAGATGCAGGTCACTGGCGAACCAGGCCACCTCCCGCTGCCAGGGCAGCACCGTGACACTGGCTGGATCGGGGACGGCGGCCACCTCGTCGTCGCTCACCTCCTGGGGCACCCCATCGAGGGCCGCTCCGGTGAACAGCTCGGAGCCGGCCATCATCTGGCCCAGGTGCGCCAGGGGCACGGCCTTGGCCTTGCTGACGCCGTGCAGATCAACGAAGCTCGCCAGGGCGTAACGGACCCCCTTGGCCCGCAGGTCGGCCTGCAGGGCTGCTGTCGGGTCGAAGGCTGGATGCTGGTGACTCATCAGGCGTGGATCAGGGCGGGGGTGGTCTGAACGCTGGTCAGCTGGGCGGCGAGCCAGTCGTGCCAGGCGTTGAAGCCTTCACCGCTGGTGGCGGAGAGGCGGAACACGGCGCAGCGGGGATTCACCTGGCGGATGTGGGCTTCGATCCGCTCCACATCCACCGGCAGGTGGGGCAGGAGGTCCACCTTGGTGATCAGCACGCAGTCGGCTTCCCGGAACATGACCGGGTACTTGAGCGGCTTGTCGTCGCCCTCGGTGACGCTCAGAAGCGCCACCTTGCGGTGCTCACCGATGGCGAATTCGGCGGGGCAGACCAGGTTGCCCACGTTCTCCACCCAGAGCAGGTCCAGTCCGGCCGGGTCCAGGCGCTGCTGCAGGAGTTTCAGCCCACCGCTCACCATCGCGGCATCCAGGTGGCAGGCGCGTCCGGTGGTGATCGGCACCACCGGAATCCCCACGGCCTCCAGCCGCTCGGCATCGAGCAGGGTGGTCATGTCGCCTTCCAGCACGGCCATGGCCCAGCGGCCGGCGAGGGCGGCGAGGCTGCGCTCCAGCAGGGAGGTCTTGCCGGCCCCGGGGCTGCTCATCACGTTGAGGCAGAGCAGGTTCCAGTCGTCGAAGTGCTCGCGGTTGTGGTCGGCCCGGTGCTGGTTGGCCGCCAGCAGGTTGAGGCCAAGGGTGTCTTCGAGGGGCATGTGCATGGCGGATCAGCAGCCGGGGGTGGGGCAGGAAGCGGTGGGCGGTGGGGTGGCGGTCTCGAAGCCGTAGGCGACCGAACGGATCCGCAGTTCGCGGCCGCTGACGATCTCCTCCATCGGGTGCCGGCAGCAGGGGGAGCGGAAGCCGTCGGTGGGATCGGGGCTGTAGGTGGCCTGGCAGCGGACGCAGCGCCCCACCAGGGGCACCGACTCGATCACCAGTTCGGCCCCGTCGAGCCAGCTGCCCTTGACGGCATCGGACCAGGTGACCACCAGCTGGTCGGGTTCGACGCAGGTGAAGGTGCCCACCTCAAGGTGGACCCGATCCACCGCCGGCACCCGGGGAGCGTGTTGCTGCTTCCACTCGTTCATGGACAGCAGCAGGCAGCGTGTCATGTCGACCTCATGCATGCCCTATCTCCAGGCGCGGTCGACCTGCATGTTGCAGTCGCTGTGCAGCCAGGCCGGCACCGATTTGCGGGGCAGCTGGCCGCTCACCACGAGGTGGGCCATGGTGTCGCAGATGACCCGGGTGGCCATCAGGGAGGTCATGTCGCTGACGTCATAGGGGGGGGAGACCTCCACCACCTCGAGACCGCAGACGGGCACGTTGCGCACGATCAGCTCCAGCAGCTTGAGGGCCTCGCGCGGCAGCAGACCGCCGGGCTCGGGCCAGCCGGTGCCCGGCACGAAACCGGCATCGATGCAGTCGATGTCGAAGGAGATGTAGACGCAGTCGGTGCCGTCGGTGGCGCGCTCGATGGCGTACTTCGCGGCCGCCTCCAGGCCCATGTCGCAGATGTCGGTGACGGTGAGAACGTTGGTGCCCCGCTCCCGGCAGACCTTCACCCCCTCCCGCGGCACCTGCCAGCCGCCGATGCCCAGCTGCACCAGGTTCTCGGCCGGGGCGTTGGCCATGTTGGTCGCATGGAACCACGGCGTGGTGTGCATGCGCTCGTCGAGGTCGGTCTCCTGGGTGTCGACGTGGCGATCGAAGTGGATGATGCCCACCTTCTTGTCGCCGAGGTGGCGGCAGACACCCCGGACGGTGGGGAAGCCGATCGAGTGGTCGCCGCCCAGGATGATCGGGAAGGCGCCGCTGGCGAACACGTGGGCGATGCCCTTGGAGATCTGGTCGAAGCTCTTCTCGTTGTTGGCGGGGATGGTGAAGATGTCACCCACGTCGCAGAGGGTGATCTGCTCGCGCAGGTCGACCCCCATTTCGTAGTTGTAGGGGGTGTACAGCGCTGAAATGCGCCGGATGCCCTGGGGGCCGAAGCGGGTGCCGGGGCGGTAAGTGGTGCCGCTGTCATGGGGAACCCCCACCACCGCCACGTCAAACTCCCCGACCCGGTTCACATCCTCCAGGTACGGGGCCTTCATGAAGGTGTTGATGCCCGCGTAGTGGGGCAGTTCACCGCGGGAGAAGGTGGAGATGCGCCGATCGACGATGCTGCTGGCCGCCTCCAGGCCATAGCGAAGGCCCTGGTCAACCTCCTGTTGCCAGCCCGTCAGGGGCAGGGTGGCTTCTTTCTCCAGGGCCCGGGCACCTTCGCTGCCGGCAGGGTGACCACCCCGCGTAAAAGCATTGGCCGCATCAGCAGCGCTGCCGCTGGACGGTTCGTTCATTCAGACCTCTGGGCACGGTGGGAATGGGGCGGTCTCCCGGGCTTTTGTCCCTCCGTGCCACTCGCTGTATCGGGGCCGTGGGCCACACAACACAGCGAATGTGCTTCTCTCGGACCAGGCATCCCTTCCACTGGTGGCAGAGCCAGCTGTGGGGGATCGGAACCCTAGAAGCAACTTCCGCTCAGGCATGGTGAAGGACCATGGAGCTGGTCGTTGTGACGGTTGCTACCGGAACCCCCTGGTCGGCTCAGGTGGGGCAGGGGAGGCCCGCCGCCTTGCGGTTGGTTTCGCGGCGCAGCAACAAAAAGAGGTAGTCCGGGTCCTTGTACTGGCTCGGCAGGCACTGGTGCAGCTGCTCAAGGCGGTGCCAGCAGACCGTTCGCTGGATCTTCTTCAGGGTTCGTCCTTCCCGGACCAACAGGCGCAGGGCCTTGCAATACATCGAATAGTTGGCCTCCAGTTCACCGATGGTGACTTTCGGGATCGTGGCCTTCGGCAGGGACGCTGGAAGCGATCGGGCGCTCATCGGCCATCCTTCGGGGCAGGCCCCGCAGAGATCCTTCCACTGTCGGTCATGGCCGGCCATGGCGCGCCCCCCAAACGGGGACATTGCCGCTGGACGCACCGCCAGGGGCCGGTGCTGCCGGCTGCGCCGATGGGGGCCGGCCATGGGGGTTCGCTGACCCGATCGCGGCGATGGCGCTGCACCCCTTCCGATTCGGTTAAGGTTTTGGCAACAGATCGACACCAGCCATGAACGCTGACCATCCCGTTCTGAATGCGCTGCTGGCGCAGCTCCGCTCCCTCAACGAGCAGTACAGCCGTCTGCCCAACGAAATCAACCGTTACCGCGTTGTCCGCCTGGAGAAGCTGATCTCCCAGTGGGCCCCAGGCTTCAGCGTTGCTGTCTGAGCCGACCTGCACCTCAAGCCTTGCATTGATGAATTTTCAATAAGATATCGATACCTCTCTGCTGAGGCCATGAACAAAAATCATCCCGTCTACCACTCTCTGGTCTCCAGGCTGGAGAGCCTCAAGGATCAGTACCGGCGCAATCCCTGCGAGACAAGCCGCTATCGGCTCGTACGACAGGAGCAGTTGATTGCCCAGTGGGTCCAGGGCTCCGATTCTCCCGCCTGAGGGTGCCTGAGCGACGTTGCCTGTTTGTCCCGGGGTGACCATTGTTGCCGTCTCTCCGCCGTAGATCGGCTATTTCGTCAATAGCTCACCTTCCGCAGTGGCATGGGTAAGAAAGACAAAAGTGGTGCCAAGGTCAAGGCCGAAAAGCCCAAAGCGCTGAGCGGCAAGGGCAAGTCCGATAAAAAATCCGGCAATGCTCACCGATCTGGCGGGATCAGTGAAGCGGATCTGTACCACCCCTCTCCCTTTTTCGACGACCTCGCCAGCCATCCAGAAGGCCGTCCCACCAAGCTGGACCGGAAGTTCTACGAGAAGGAACTGGCCCGGCTGCAGGTGGAGTTGGTCAAGATGCAGTACTGGGTGAAGCATGTGGGCTACCGCATGATCCTGCTGTTCGAGGGCCGTGATGCCGCCGGCAAGGGCGGCACCATCAAGCGGATCACCGAGCCCCTGAACCCCCGCGGCTGCAACGTGGTGGCCCTGGGCACCCCCTCTGACCAGCAGAAGTCCCAGTGGTACTTCCAGCGTTATGTCGAGAACTTCCCTTCAGCCGGGGAAATCGTGCTCTTCGACCGCAGCTGGTACAACCGGGCCGGCGTTGAGAAGGTGATGGGCTTCTGCGCGCCGGAGCAGGTGGACGAGTTCATGCTGTCCTGCCCGGAATTCGAGCGCATGCTCGTGCGCAGCGGCATCACCCTGATCAAGTACTGGTTCTCCGTCAGCGACGATGAGCAGGAGATCCGTTTTCGCTCCCGTCTCGAGGATCCGGCCCGGCGCTGGAAGCTCAGCCCGATGGACCTGGAATCCCGCGATCGCTGGGTGGAGTTCTCCCGGGCCAAGGATGAAATGTTTGCCCACACCAACATCCCGGAGGCTCCCTGGTTCACGGTGGAGGCCAACGACAAGCGCCGGGCCAGGCTCAACTGCATCCGCCATCTGCTCAGCAAGGTCCCCTACGAGGACATGACCCCGGCCGCCATCGAATTGCCCCCCCGCAAGAGCGGCGGCGACTACCAGCGGCCCCCGATGAACGAGCAGTTCTTCGTTCCTAACGCCTACCCCTGAACCTGCTGGCCAAGCCGCCAGCGGCCCCCCAGCAGCTCAAGCCAGATCAGCACCACCAGCCAGTGGATCAGCACCGGCGGCCAGATCGAGCCGGTGGCAAGGTAAGCGACCACGCAGACCACGCCCAGCAGACCGGCCAGGAGCAGGAAGCGCCCGTCATCGAACAGGTGCCGTCCCTTGGGATACCAGAGCCTGCCGGCCAGGGGATGCCAGGCCACGAACAACCCCACGCTCAGAGCCCCCCAGGCGAGGCTGTCCCAGACGCCCAGACCTTCGAGCGGGTGAGGCATCAGGGCCGCGCGGAAAAGGGTTTCTTCGATCAGGGACGGGGTCAGCAGCAGCACGATCGCCTGGCGCACCAGTACGAGGGGCCGCACTCTTGTCCGGTGCGCCGGCAGGAATCCCGTGCCACGCCCCAGGGCCAGGGCCACGGCGGCGTAGGCCCCCAGCAGCAGGGCGCCAAGGGCCAGGCCACGACCGGAGAGGGGGGTGAAAAAGGCGTCCATCAGCCGGGGCAACACGACGGCCACCACTGGCAGCTGGCCCAGCAGCTGGGTCGGTGCCAGGGGGGCCAGGAGCTGGTCAGCTCCGGGAAGTTGGTTGGTGCGCAACAGACGCATGGGGTCGCCATGGCGCAGGAACACCCCGGCCATCTCATCGTGGGCCCGGCGGGGCAGCATGGAGCGCCAGCTGAGTACCCCATCCCAGAGGCTCCGGTTGGCCTTGAACTGGTCCGGGCCATCGCCCGGGTTGTCCATGAGCGAGGCGTTGTGGCGCCAGTCGTCGCGCACCATGCCGAAGGGAGTCAACAGGGCATCGAGGTCCTGGGCCAGCGACGCCAGCCGGGGCAGTTCACGGCCGTCCAGCGCCCGGCGACGGCGACGCAGCTGGTCGATGGCGATCCAGAGGGCCTGGCTGGAATCCTGCACGCAGGAGATGGCCGGACTGACCAGGGATACACCGCTGCCGTCGCCGCTGCGGTAGCGGGCCATCAACACCTCCGCCTGGATCGCCAGTTCCTCCAGCAGCAGCGGCTCGGTGCGCACCAGTACGTCGGAGATCGGACGGGTGCCCAGCCAGCCCCGCTGCAGGTTGCCGGTGTAGGCGCTCCAGTCCTGGCTGCCGGAGACGATGCCGTTGGGGTTGTTGGCATAGATCTGGTGGTAGCGCAGCTCGAACCGGGGCTGGCCCGTGAAGGGATCGACCACCACCCGGGCGGCGCCGAAGGCGAAATGGCCCGTGACGGTGAATCCGCTGATCGGTTCGCCCTCCGGGCCGCCGATGCCGCCGAAGTTGTGGATCACCAGGGAGCGGTCGCCGGTTTGCCACGGTGTTTGGTCACGGCCAGGGAGCAGGTCGACCCGGTTGGCGCGGCCCCGGCGGGTCTGGTCGTCGCTCCAGTTGACCCGGCTGATGTGGTTCAGCCCGGCGGTGGTGCCCCGCAGCAGCCGGTCGCTCGCCAGGGAGGTGAGCCGGCGGGGCTCAAGGGCCTGGGCGGTGAAGGTGCCGGCCCCATCCGGGGCGCCGTAGAGGTACCAGCCGTCGGCGCCCGCTGGTGTCTCCAGCAGCCCCTCCGGATCGAAGAAGCGCCGGCCGTGGCGATCGGGTGGCTGACGGGGCAGCCTGACGGTCTCGATGGCGCCGCTGAAGTTGCCCCGGCGCCGGTCATAGTGCTGCACCCGGAAACGTTCAGGATCGGCAGGATCGCAGGAGAGCAACTGCACCAGGCCCACCCAGCGGCCGGTGCTCTGCAGCGGCGGACGGCCGATGCGCAACATGGGCTCCCCGTCCCGCTGCTCGACCTGCACCGCCTCCAGCGCCACGGTGATGTCGTCGTGGGGGTGGGCCCCGGCCAGGGACTGCAGCGGCCCCACGTCAGCGCGGCCGTTGAGCCGGGTGGGAACCACATTGCCCTGCTGGGCCGCCAGGCGGGCCTCGGCCCCGAGCCGCACCGGCGTTCGCACGTTGCTTACCAGGGCGTGCAGCTTCGGGACGTCCAGCCAGCCCAGACGCAGACGGCGGCCGATCAGGTCGTCATGGCCGGCCGGGGCCTGCTCCACCTCCAGCCACACCCAGTCTTCGGCGCCCTGGGCCATGGCGGCGGCAGGGGGGAGTATCAGCCGCCCAAACCAGTCGCCGTGGGGGCGGTAAAGGGCTGGGTCCGGCCGACGCTCCAGGGGATAGTGCGCCGGACGGTTGAAGGGGGCCCGCCAGGCCAGGTCATAGCTGGTGGGGGGTGGCGGCCCCGCCTGGGCCAGGGCCGCCCTTGCCAGGGGCAGGGACAGCAGCGCCAGGGTGGCGATGGCCAGCAGGAGGGCAGGCCAGCGGCGGCGGCGCTGGGGACGCCGCCTCAGCCCTGGCTGGGGCAGGAACAACAAGTCGCTAGCTCCCCCCCTCGCGGTGGATCGCCAGAGCGGCCAGCACCCCCCCGGCGAAACCGGAGGCGTGGCCGATCCAGCTCACTCCCGGGGGACTCAGGAAGGGCAACAGGCTGGGCAGAGCCCCTCCGTAGGCGAACAGGGCCGTGAGCGACAACAGGATGGAAAGTGGTCGACGCTCCAGCCAGCCGATCAGCAGCAGGTAACCCAGCAGGCCGTAGATCACCCCGGAAAGGCCATGGCTGGCCTGGTGCCAGAACAGCCAGACCGGAATGGCCGTGGCGTAGACCCCCAGCCACACGGCCAGATAGTCGCCGCGGCTCTTGGCCAGCACCAGCCAGGAGAGGGGCAGGAACCAGAGGCTGTTGCTGATCAGGTGCCCGAAGCCACCATGGCTGAAGGGGGCTGTGAGCACGCCGAGGAAGGGCCCCCCCGGCACCATCGGCAGGTTCCAGCGCCCCCCGAAGACCAGCTGGTCGATGATCTCCTGGATCCAGGGCACCGCCAGGATCAACAGGGGCAGCACGGCCACACCCTTGAGGTGGGACAGGCTGCGGTCGAGCCGCTGGGCGAGAGATCCGGCCATGGCCGCCGTCGGGTGGGCAATGCGTTGCGCGCCTGTCCTAGCTCCCCAGCGGACCGCGCAGCAGCCACCACCACAGCGGAACCGAGACCAGGGCCAGGGCCGTGCTCCACAGCACCAGAGTCGCCACCGCTTCCGCCGCCCCCTGCCGGTTGGCAGAGGCCGCCTCCTGCCGCCCCACGCCGGCCGCTTCCGAGAGCAGCAGCACCGAGACGGCGGTGGGTGCGGCCGCCTGCAGCACCACAGCGTCCCGCAGCAGGGACGGCAATCCCAGCAGGCTGGCCAGCAGCAGCATGGCCAGGGGCAACGCCAGGAGCTTACCCGCCAGGGCCATCCCCAGCCCGGGGGGGCTCTCAGGACTCGGATGGCGACGCCGCAGCACCAGAGCCAGCCGCATCCCCACCATCGCCAGGGCCACCAGCACCACCAGGCGTGCGGGCCACCACAGCCACTGGGCCAGCGTGGCGCTCCAGGGGGTCTGGTGCACGACCAGGGCGAGCCCCAGACCCCGGATGGCCGGGCTGGTGGTCAGGACCCGCAGCTGCTGGCGGAGGCTGCCGGCGCGCCGGTCGACCAGCAGCGGACCGAGGCTCCAGGTGATCAGGGTGGCCATCAGATCGAAGGCGATCGTGTAGCCGATGGCCTCGGCGGGGAGCAGGGCCAGCCCCACAGGAAGTCCCCAGTAGCCGGTGTTGCCCACGATGCAGCCCAGCTGCAGGCTGCCGTCGGGGATCCGTCGGCGCAGGGCCGGCAGGCGCAGCAGCAGCAGCCCCAGTCCCGAGGCTGCGGCGGCCATCAGCGCCGCCGTGAGCAGGTTGGCCTGGAAGCCCGCGCGCAGCAGCAGGGCCACCAGGCTGATCGGGATGCCCCAGGCAATCAGGGGTGGGGCCAGCCTCCCCGGCAGCCCAGGGAACCGGAGCCCCAGCAACAATCCGATCCCCAGGGCCGGCACCAGTTCGAGCAGGAAGCGCAGCACCAGCCCTCCCCCAGCGGCCGGACCTCCCACGATGGCGGCCCCGGGCCACCAACGCTGCCTAGGGTCGTGGCACCCCCATGGTTCCCAGGCTCCCGATGCAATCCCCCATGCGCTCCGGCGCAGACAACGGCTTCGGCGGCCTCTGGCAGCTGATCTTTGCCGCCGTGCTGGGGGGCTTGGTGCTGCTCACCCAGACGGTGTTCATCGTGCCTGCGGGCAGCGTGGCCGTGGTCACCACCCTCGGCAAGGTCACGGGCGCGCCACGGCAGCCGGGGGCCAACTTCAAGGTCCCCCTGGCCCAGAACACGTCCCTGTTCGATGTGCGCACCCAGGTGCGGCCGGAGCAGTTCTCCACCCTCACCAAGGACCTGCAGGTGATCCAGGCCACCGCGACGGTGAAGTACGCCATGAAGCCCGCCGAGGCGGGTCGCATCTACGAAACGATTGCCACCGACGACCAGCAGATCTATCCGCGGGTGATCCAGCCGTCCCTGTTGAAGGCCCTCAAGTCGGTGTTCTCCCAGTACGAACTGGTGACCATCGCCACCGAGTGGAACTCGATCTCCGAACTGGTGCAGGAGAAGGTGGCCGAGGAGCTGCGCAAGTTCGACTACGTGACCGTCCAGGGCCTCGATCTCACCGGTCTGCAGATCGCTGAGGAGTACCGCGCCGCGATCGAGCAGAAGCAGATCGCCGAGCAACAGCTGCTGCGGGCCCAGACGGAGGTGCTGATCGCCGAGCAGGAGGCCAAGCGCTACCAGACCCTCAACTCCAGCCTCGATGACCAGGTGCTCTACAAGCTGTTCCTGGATAAGTGGGACGGTCAGACGTCGGTGGTGCCCGCCCTGCCAGGGGCGGCCGGGGGCGGCAACCCGGTGATTGTCAACGGTCGCCGCTGAATCCGCCTCCCATGGCTGAAGCCATTCTCGACGTGGATCTGCTGGCCTTCGAGCGGGGCAGCCAACGGGCCAGGGAGGCCGTGGTCGATGGCGTCAGACGCAGTCTGGCCACCGGTTTCGTTTACACCAGCAGCGATCTCCCCGTGGATCTGCTGGATTCCGCCTACGGCCTCCTGCAGCGGTTCTTCGCCCTGGAGGCTGGGGCCAAGCGGCGCTTCCGCCCCTCGGGCGCCAACGGCCAGACCGGCTACACAGAGCTGCTGGTGGAAACCGCCGCCGGCAGCGCGCATCCCGACTGGAAGGAGATGTTGAACTGGTCGGCCCCGTTGCCGCTGGGCCATCCCCTGCGGCAACGGTTCCCGGAGCTCTATCCCGAGCAGGTCCTGCCGGAGGCGGCCGTGCCGGGCATCACGGCCCTGCTGGGCGAGTTCCACCGGGCGATCGCCGATCTGCAACGGCGGTTCCTTCGGGTGATCGCCCTGGGCATGGGCTGTGCCGAAGACTTCTTCGAGGAAATGGTGTCTGAGGCCCCGACCCTCACCCGGGCCCTGCGTTACCCGCCCATGGCCGAGGCCCCGGCGCAGGGCCATCTCTGGGCGGCGGCCCATGGGGACATCAACCTGATCACTGCCCTGCCGCGGGCCACGGGACCCGGCCTGCAGGTGCGGGTGGCTGGCGAATGGCTGGAGGCTGCCCCGCCGGAGGGGCGGGTGATCATCAACACGGGGCTCATGCTGGAGCGCCTCTCCAACGGCCGCATCCCCACCGGCTGGCACCGGGTGGTGGCGCCGGCAGGGGCCACCGATGAGCGTCACAGCGTTGTCCAGTTCTGCCACGCCAGGCCCTGGACAATCCTGGCTCCGGTGGCGTCCTGTTGTGGGCCCGACCACCCCCAGCGCTACAGCGCCATCCGTGCCGCTGATGCCCTCGAGGAAGTGCTCTACCGCATCAATCTGCTGGAGAACGGCGTGGCGACTGGTGCAGAGAGCGGCTGATCCCGAGTCCCCCCTCGCCCATCAATTCAACGATCCAGGGGGCTGGAATCCGCTCGATATCGCCGGTGTCGATGTTCAGCACCCGGGCGAAGTCCGTCGGGGCTGGGCCACTGAGGTCGCAGATCCGGCCGATGAACCAGGGCCGGCCGGCCATGGCCACCACGGCCAGATGGCCCGGGCGGGCCTCACGGAAGCGCTGGGGGTTGGCCCTCCTGAGGGGAGCCACCGCGGGATCGATCTGACCGGGTGCCATGGCCGAGCTCTGGTACGTCTGTACTGTAGCCCGAAAACGCAATGCTGCCCAGGCGCCGCATAGGGTGAAGGGATTGCGGGGTTGAAGCGATGGGCGACGGCAGCAAGGAAGGCGGCGAACAGGCGTTTCTCTATGAGCCCATCGAACGCTTCGGGGAAGGGCTGACCACTTCCCGTCCCTGGAACCTCGGTGCCCTGACGGGGGTCGAACGGCTGAACGGACGGGCGGCGATGCTGGGCTTCGCGGCGGCCCTGATCGGAGAGCAGCTCACCGGTCAGGGCGTCATCGGTCAGCTGGCCCTGATGCTGCACTGGCTGCTGGGCTGAGGGCCGCATCGCCGGTCGTCCGACCGCCTGCCCCTGGCCAGCCTCAATGCGGCGTTGCCTGGTCACACTGGAAGGGGGAAGGACGGCAACGTGAGACATGACGATGGGTGCCAAGAGCCATTCTCTCTACATTTTGATGATCAGCATTCATGGCCTGATCCGTGGTGAGGATCTTGAACTGGGCCGAGATGCTGATACCGGTGGCCAGACGAAATACGTGGTGGAGTTAACAAGGGCCTTGGCCCGTCAGTCCTCTGTTGGGCAAGTGGATCTTGTCACCCGATGTGTACGTGATGCGGGCGTCTCCGCGGACTATGCAAGCCCGACGGAGGTGCTGGATCCCAAGGCACGCCTCATTCGCATCACGGCCGGACCAGACGCCTACATTCCCAAGGAAGAGCTCTGGTGCCATCTCGATACATTCACCGATGAGCTGTTCACCTGGCTCCATCGTGAGCCCCGTCTGCCGGACGTGCTGCACAGTCACTACGCCGATGCCGGCTATGTCGGCGTTCGCCTTTCTCACCTCACGGGCTTACCACTCATCCACACTGGCCACTCCCTCGGTCGGGACAAGGTGCGCCGGCTGCTTGCCCTGGGCTTGTCCGTCGAGGAGATCCAGCAGCGCTACAGGATGTCTGAACGGATCAGTGCGGAAGAGGAGGTGTTGAACAGTGCCAATCTCGTGATCACGAGCACGCACAATGAGATCGAAGATCAATACGAACTGTACGACTGCTACACACCAGACAAGATGGCGGTGATTCCACCTGGAACCGATCTGAACCAATTCCATCCTCCCACCTCCAGGGACGGAACTGTCGCCTTTGCCAGCACTCTGAACAAGCACCTCAGGGTGCCTGAAAAGCCGATGATCCTGGCACTTTCAAGGCCGGATCAACGCAAGAATATCGTCTCGCTTCTGGAAGCCTACGGACACTCAAAGCGTCTCCAGCAGGTGGCTAACCTTGTGATCGTGGCGGGTAATCGTAATGACATCCGTGAACTCAATGAGGGCGCTCAGACTGTCCTGACGGAGCTGCTGCTTGTCATCGACTGCCATGAGTTGAACGGACTTGTGGCGTTGCCAAAACACCATTCCTCCAGTGATGTGGCCGACATTTATCGGTTGGCAGCCTTCTCGAAGGGTGTGTTCGTCAATCCAGCCCTTACCGAGCCCTTCGGTCTGACCCTGCTTGAGGCGGCGGCCAGTGGACTGCCGCTTGTGGCGACGGAGGTCGGCGGACCCGTGGACATCATCGGAAACTGCAGAAATGGTCTGCTGATTGATCCCCTGGATGAGGCTTCGATCGCCGGAGCCTTGCTCCAGATTCTGGAAGATCGGGATCTGTGGTCGACGTTTTCAGACAATGGACTGAAGAATGTTGCCAGGTTTTATTCATGGGAAGCCCATGCCAAAAGCTACCTTGAAAGGTTGCAGACTCTGGTGCTTCAGAGCCGGGATCTATCCCGACCGGCACCCCTGTCCAGGCCCCCGACTGTCCAGACCAGAACCTGCGCCCTCTTCACGGCCATCGATGACACCCTGTTTGGCGATCCCGAGGCCCTTGCCCAGCTTGTGATGGTGCTGCGGCAGCAGCATCGCAGGGTCCTGTTTGGTATTGCCACCGGCCGACGCCTGAACTCGGTGCTCAAGATCCTGAAGGTTCATTCCATCCCGATGCCCGATGTCCTGATCACCAGTCTTGGGACGGAGATCTACACCCCACCCCAGCTGACGACAGACATCTCTTGGACTAATCACATCGACCATCTATGGACCCCGCAGGTGATCAAGCGGCTGATGGATCCATTGCCGGGACTGATCCTGCAGCCGAAGGAGCATCAGAGCCGTTTCAAGCTGTCCTATTTCTACGATGGGCAGCAGGCTCCATCCATGGAAGAGCTTCTCACGCTGTTGCGCCAGCACGAGCTTTCCGCCCATACCAGTCTCTCCTTCGGTCACTTTCTTGACTTCGTCCCCGCCCGGGCCTCCAAAGGGCAGGCGCTGCGCTTTGTCGCCAACAAATGGAAGATCCCCCTGGAGCGTGTTCTGGTGAACGGCGGATCCCGCGGTGATGAGGACATGTTGCGGGGCCAAACCCTCGGTGTGGTGGTGGACAGTCAGTTCCGAGAGGAGTTGGCCCAGCTCAGTGATTCCGAACGGGTGTACTTCTCTTCGGGATCCCATGCCTCTGGCATCCTGGAGGCGATTCAGCACTATGACTTCTTCCACTGATCTGCTGGGATCCCGGGCCGCACGGGAGCAACGGCTGCTTCTCTGTACGGATCTGGACCGTACCCTTCTCCCCAATGGCGAGGCTCCGGAATCCCCTGGGGCCCGGGAACTGTTCGCCCGCGTGGTGGCGCAGCCGTGGATTTCCCTGGCCTATGTCAGTGGCCGGCACCTGGCGTTGGTGGAAGAGTCAATTCAGCTGTATGGGCTGCCTCAGCCTGACTGGATTCTTGCTGACGTCGGCAGCTCCGTCTATCAGCGAGCGAGCCATGGCTGGTCCCTGCTGGAACCATGGTCACGGCACATTGCCGCCGATTGGCAGGGGCTCGTGGCCAAGGATCTGGCCGTTCTTTTCTCAGGACTCCCGGGCTTGAACTTGCAGCCGGACGAGCGGCAGAACACCCATAAGTTGAGTTACTTCGTACTTCTGGATGTTGACCTCCCTGGCTTGATGCAGGCTATCGAGATACGGCTAGAAGAACGGGCGCTCGTGGCCAACCTGATCCACAGCGTCGATGAGCAGAGGGCGATCGGTCTGCTTGACATCCTGCCGCAGCAGGCCAGCAAACTCCACGCGATTGAATTCCTGATGCGGAAGCTGGGATTCACCGCTGACCAGACCCTGTTTGCCGGCGACAGTGGCAATGATCTTTCGGTCCTCACCAGTTCGCTGCCGGCGGTGCTCGTGGCCAATGCCCATTCCGCCGTGGTCGAGCTGGCTGCCGCGGAGGTGAGGCGGAACGGCACGGCGGATCGTTTGTACGTCGCCAGGGGTGGGTTTCTGGGCATGAACGGCAACTACAGTGCGGGCATCCTGGAAGGGATGGGCCATTTTCACGCCGAAGCCCTCCGGATGCTGGGCTGATCTGATGCTGACGCGTTGTCCGATCACCGTTTTCGGAGAAGTCCTTTTCGATTGCTATCCCGACGGTATGGAGGTCCTTGGGGGCGCCCCGTTCAATGTGGCCTGGCATCTGCGGGGGTTTGGCCTGGCTCCCTGCTTCATCAGCCGCGTTGGCACGGATCGTCGCGGTGAGGCGATTCGGTCCGCCATGACGTCCTGGGGACTGGAACCGTCGTTTCTGCAGACAGATCCTTCCTGTCCCACGGGCCGGGTGGCCGTGAGCTTCGAGGACGACGAACCCCACTACGAGATCGTGCCGGGGAGTGCCTACGACGTCATCCAGTCCGACGGTTTCTCCCAGCTGCCAGCCTCCGATCTTCTGTATCACGGCACCTTGGCCCTGCGTCATTCCGCTTCGGCTGCGGCAATGGCAGCCCTCAAGGCTCGGCATGGGGGAAAGATCTTCCTGGACGTGAACCTGCGCAGCCCCTGGTGGTCGCCTGAATCGGTTCTGCCTTTGGTGGATGACGCCGATCATGTCAAGCTCAACGCGGCGGAATTGGCCCTGCTGACCTCGGAGAACTTGGCTGAAGCCAATGGCGCCAATCTGGTGGCGTCGATGGATCACTTCGCCCGGCGCCACCATCTCGAGACCCTGATCCTCACCCGTGGTGCCCTGGGAGCTCTGGTCTGGAGGGACGGGGAGAGCGTCTCCGTTGGCCCCGCCGCCAGCACCCACGTGGTCGACACGGTGGGGGCGGGGGACGGCTTTGCCGCCGCTTTTCTACTCGGTCTTTGCCAGCAGTGGCCCCTGCTGGAAACCCTCAAGCATGCCCGCGACTTCGCTGGGGCCCTGGTATCACGCAGGGGCGCCACGATTGACGATCTGAGCGTTTATGAGCAGTTTCTGATGTCATGGAGCTCGAGCTGACGCGATGTACGAACAGATCTCCCACTCGCTGCTGAATTCCATTCTCGACGATCTCCGTCCCGAGATTCGTCGTCAGGATCTGCGCCATTTCTACACAAGGCTGGGTGCCAACTTTTACGCCATCCATTCCCTGTTCGTCACCCTCTACGGTCACCGCGACGACTTCAAGTTCCAGCTACTGCGCCTTGTTGAGACGATGGCACGTGGCTACATTGATCGATCACGGGAACTCGAGACTCTCGATATTCAGAGAGAAGACGACTACAACTGGTTTCTCTCCCAGAAGTGGGTGGGGATGGCCGTGTACTCCAATGGCTTTGCTGAGAATCTGCCTGATCTGGAAAGCAAGATTGGCTATTTCCAGGAGCTTGGGATTAACATGGTGCATATCCTGCCCATCTTGAGGTGTCCAGCGGGCAAAAGTGATGGTGGCTACGCGATCAGTGATTTTCGTCAGATTGATGAGAGGGTCGGTACCATCGCCGACCTGCGCCACATCGCCGAGGAGTTCAAGAAGCGAGACATTCTGCTGGTTCTGGATATTGTTCTGAACCATACATCGGATGAACACGAGTGGGCTAGGCGGGCGATTTCTGGAGAGCAGCACTTCCGAGATTATTACTATATCTACGACAGCAGGGACATCCCTGATGTCTTCGAGCAGAGCATGCCCGAAGTCTTTCCGGAGTCCGATCCCGGCAATTTCACTTGGAACGAGGACATGGGCCAATGGGTCATGACCGTGTTTCATGACTACCAGTGGGATCTGAACTATTCCAACCCAGCTGTTTTCATAGAAATGCTGGATGTGCTGTTGTTCTGGGCCAACCAGGGTGTGGATGTCCTGCGTCTCGATGCCGTTGCCTTTCTCTGGAAAAAGCTTGGCACCACCTGCCAGAACGAACGTAAGGCCCATCTGATCCTGCAGCTGATGAAGGACTGCTGCCAGGTGACCGCGCCCGGGGTGTTGTTCATTGCTGAGGCGATCGTGGCGCCCACCGAGATCACCAAGTACTTCGGCGAAGATGCGATCGTGGCCAAGGAATGCGAAATCGCCTACAACGCCACTTTGATGGCCTTGCTGTGGGACAGCGTGGCCACCCGGAACACCAAGCTGCTGTCGCAGGGGCTCAAGAGCCTGCCGAACAAACTGGAGCGGGCCACCTGGCTCAACTACGTTCGCTGTCACGATGACATCGGCTTCGGCTTCGATGATCAGGACATTGAAGAAGTGGGCTATGAACCCCGGGCCCACCGTCGCTTCCTGATCGATTACTTCAAGGGTGATTTCGATGCGATTCCCCGGGGCCTGGCCTTCATGCCCAACGACACCACCGGAGATGCGCGGATCTGTGGGTCGCTGGCTTCCCTGGTCGGCCTGGAATCAGCGCTGGAGTTAAAGGATCAGAAGCTGATCGCCACGGCCATCAGTCGCATCCTGCTGATGCATGGCATCATCCTTTCCTTCGGTGGCATTCCACTCATCTACAACGGCGATGCCCTGGGAGTCCTGAACGATTACAGTTTCTACGACGATCCCAGCAAGTGCAACGACAGCCGCTGGGTGCACCGCCCGAAGATCAACTGGGCAAAAGCAGAGCTCAGGCGGAAGCAAGGAACGGTGGAGCATTCCATCTTCTCGGCCATGAAGAAGATGATTGCCATCCGTAAGGAGATCTCTGCCTTTGCCGATTTCAATAACCGTGAGATTCTGCAGCTAGACAATCAGCACCTTCTGGCCTTCGTGCGCTTCAATCACCTGAGACCTTCGGAACTGGTCCTGGTGGTGGCCAACTTCAACAACCAGCCCCAGTTCTTCGACCTCGACAGCCTGGTGCCCTCGGTCTTCAGCAGCCACGACCGCCTCATCGATCTCCACTCGGGCCGCAGCCCGTCCCAGTCCTCCAGTCGCATCGTGCTGCAGGCTTACCACTTCTATTGGCTGACCAAGACCTGAAGCCCCCACGCTCGATGGCTCCACTGCCCATGCGCGTCGCCACCCCCGTTCTGCTGGCCCTCCTGCTGGCCTCTGCCGCCGTGGCCGTGTCGACGGTGACGGTGGAGCGGCCCCCCGGGGCCGGTGCCCCTGTGGCTCCGTCCCAGCCGCTGGCGCCGCCGTTGACGACACCAACGCCGGCGCCCCGTGCCTACCCCCGCCTGCCGCAGGAGCCTGCCGCCATTGCCGCCGAGCTGGCGTCCCTGGAGTCGGCCCTGCGTTCGACAGAAACTCCGGCCGATCAGCTGCCCGAACTGGCCCACCGTCAGCAGGTGATCTACCGCCGGCTCGCCACCGATCCGGCCCTGGCGGCTCGGGCGCGTGGGTTCCTCCCCGTCCGCTGGCAGGGTGTCTTCGACCGTCACCTGGCGGCCCGCCGCGAGTTCCTGGCCATGCACCGGGGTGGTCCGCGTTCGGCCGTCGTTCCCGCCTGGCGGATCATTCCTCCGGAGCCTGCGGCCCATCTGCTGCGCTACTACCGCGAAGCGGCGGCCGCCACAGGCATCCCCTGGCAGGTGCTCGCCGCGGTGAACCTGGTGGAAACGGGCATGGGCCGCATCGATGGGGTTTCCGTCGCCGATGCCAGGGGACCGATGCAGTTCCTGCCCAGCACCTGGGCCCAGCGCGGCATCGGCCAGGGGGACATTCGTGACCCGGAGGATGCGATCCATGCCGCCGCCCGCTACCTGGTGCGTCGGGGGGGGCTCAAGGACATCCGCAAGGGGCTCTGGGGGTACAACAACAGCAACCACTACGTGCGGGGTGTGTTGCATTACGCCGAGCTGCTCCGCCAGGACCCCCAGGCATTCACAGGCCTCTACCACTGGGAAATTCACTACAACTCCGCCGCCGGTGACCTCTGGCTGCCGGTGGGCTACAACCAGTCCAGACCCTTGCCGGTCAGCACCTTCCTGAAGCGGTTCCCTGGGTCGGCCCCTCCCGGACGCTGACGCACCCTGCCAGCATGGATCCCCCTTCCTTGGCCCTGGATGACCCAGCTGCAAGCGATCAACATCGCCAAGGTGACCACCATGGTGGCGCTGCTGATCCCGGCCCTGGTGCTTGGGCTGGAGTCTCCCAGAGTGGTGATCTACCTCTCCCTGCATCTCAGCTACTGCCTCTGGTGGCTGCTTGAGGAGGTGCTGTTCCCCTGGCGTTCCCGCCATCTTTTCACCGAGGTGGTTCCGCCGGTTCAGGCCGCCGTGGTGGTGCTCTATGTCGGGGTCTTCTATGCCCTGCCGGGCTGGCTGGCGATGGCCAACGACCAGCTCCTGCAGCCGCTGACCATCGCCCTGGGGCTCAGCCTCTACATCTTCGGATCGCTCCTGAACACGGCAGCTGATGTGCAGAAAGGAACGGCCAAGGAGCTGGGCGCCACCCTGGTGGCGGACGGGGCCTGGCGCCGTGTCCGCCATGTCAACTACCTGGGCGACTTGCTGCGCTACAGCAGCTTTGCGGTGATCGCCGGTTCGCTCTGGGCCTGGTTGCTGCCCGCTTCGGTGCTGGCGCTGTACCTGCCCCGCATGATCCAGAAGGAGGCCGCGATGGCGGAGCGCTACCCCGGTTTCAAGGCCTACCGCCAAAGCAGCTGGTGGCTGGTGCCGGGTGTCATCTAGGCGTCAGCTGAGGCCGCGACCAAGCAGCACGTCCCTGGCGCCGTTGACGGCCTGCATCGTGTCGTGGCGGCCGCCACGGTCAGGGTGATGCTCGGCGGCGGCCTGCTTCCAGGCCACCGTGACGTCCGATTCGCGCAGCCGTCCTGACAGGGCCAAGCCAAGTCTGGAGCGGGCTTCAATCGCCTCCAGGCCTGGACTGCGGCCGAGAGGCCCGTGGTCAGCGGCGGAGAGGCCGGTGCCTTTCTTGCGCCGTCCCTTGGTTCCGGCAGGTTTGGCTTTGCCACCCGAGCGCATGGCAAAGCCTTTCTTGGGTGGGTCCTGGGGACCTTCCTCAGCAGGGCTGCTGGCCGTTGCCGGTCGGAGTGACACCAAAGAAACGCGTGGGTCGAACAAGGTGCGAGCCATGGGTTCTGGTGCCAGCTCGGCCGGTGCGATGGTGGGTGGGCGTGCCTCAGACCGAGGCGTCGAGGGAGGCGGCGTCGAGGGCGGGGGCCAGATCGATGCTGAGTTCAGCCAGCAGATCGGCAGCCAGCTGATCGCTGGATTCGGTACTGATCTCGGCCGCCTCAGGTGCCATCATCGCTTCAGGTGCCTGACCACGGCCGCCAGCCATCGCCGGGGCGAAAAAAGCGAGGACCAGACCCACCATCAGGGCGAAAAAGAAGGACAGGGCACGCATGGGCCAGGGGGCAAGTCAAACCTGTCCTAACACCGCTCTGGTCATTGCCGCTGTCATGACGGGAAGATGGCTCCATGGCCAGCCATGTTCCCTCCCCAGACCCGTCCGTGGTGTATGCGGGATTCTGGATTCGCACGGCCGCCTCGCTGATCGATTCGGTGCTGATGCTGCTCATCACGGCACCCTTTCCTTTGCTGCTCTTTGTCTTTCCCAGCGAAACGGCTGTGCTTGGACTCAGCACGGTGTTCTCGGCCCTGCTGGTGATCCTGTTCTGGCGTTGGAAGCAGGGCACTCCCGGGAAGTTGCTGTTGCGCCTGCGGATCGTGGATGCCGATGGCGGCGCTGAGCCCGACCTGCGCCAATGGTGCCTGCGTTATGTCGGCTACGTCCTTTCCACCGTGCCCCTGCTGCTGGGATTCTTCTGGGTGCTCTGGGATCCCCGCTGCCAGGGATGGCACGACAAGCTCGCCGGCACTGTGGTGGTCCATGCACCCAAGCGGCAGGCCTCGGCGTCCCGTCCGAGGACGTAGCCCGGGAATGCTGGTTCTGGATCCTCACCCCTGCCGTCTTTGGCCATGACCGCTGCTTCTCGCGATCCCCTGGATGAGGCGATCGACGCCCGCCGGAGCCAGGACCCCTTGGTGGGCGCCAAGATCGGCGCCGAAGAGGTCAGCCGCCGGCTGTTGCAGGCCATGGCCACGGACAAGGGCGTGCATGTCGAATCGCTGCTGGCCGTTTGCGGTGCCCTGGCGGGCCATGCCTGGCAGGCGAGCCTGAGGGCACGCGCCCGGGCGGTGGGCCAGATGGAGCCGGAGGGACTGCACGTGGTCGGCACCCAGAACGGGGGCTCATTCCTTGTTGGTGAAGGGCTGGCCCAGGGGCTGTTCCAGGATCGTTACTCCACCTGGGGCCTGGCGGCCGCCGCCGCCCAGCAGGCGGGTTGCTCGGCTTTGCCGGATCCGATGGCGCTGTGGCGTCACGGCATGGACAGCCTGGGCCAGGACAGCTTCGGTGTGCCGCAGGTGCCCAGCCGGCACAGGCCTTCGCCGGACTCCCTGCAGTCGTTGCCGAGCCTCTGGCCGGCCCTGCTGCCCATGGTGCTTCGTTTCTGCCCGGACCCGGCGGAATGGCCGATCCTGTATGGCCTGCTGGCCCAGAAGGCCATCACCTTGGGACGGGAGGTGATCGATCCCTGTCTGGCCCTGCGGATCGTGATGGACACCGCCATCGCCAACGCCATGGTGATCCTGCCCGAGGCCACGGAGACTCCAGCCGGGACCTGAGTTGTCCACCGAACGGCGGCGACGCCTTGGCAGCAACGCCCTGGGGCGTTACCAAGGCCTTCAAGGCTCGATGGAACAGGCGGATGGCCTCCCGGTTTCGACGCGTTCTGAGCGCACTGGCATGGCCCTGGCTGGTGCCGTTGTCGCTGCTGCCGCTGCCCGCGCTGGCCACGGGCGAGCTGCCTCCCCGGCCGACGGAGGTTCCCCTGGAGGTGCCGGTGGGGGAACTCGGACAGAACGAACGCCTGCCGGAGTCGCTGCGCGACCGCTACCGGCCGGCCGCCACCGGGGCGGTCCCGGCCCTGCAGGCCGGGGCCCTCGGTTACCCCCTCGGGCAGCGCCCCACGGAACAGGCCTCCTTCGGCTGGCGGCTGGCCGATTCCCGCAACGCCTGGCGGATGCATACCGGCCTCGACCTGATCGTCCCGGAGGGCACACCCGTGTTCTATGTTCTGCCGGGCACGGTGCGTCTGGTGGATGTGGTGGGTGGCTATGGGCTGATCGTTGTGGTCGACCATGGCCTGGGTTGGCAGAGCCTCTACGCCCACCTGCTGGATGTGGCGGTTCTGCCAGGCGACACCCTGGCCGCGGGCCAGAGTCTCGGTCGGGTGGGCAGCAGCGGCTCGGCCAGCACGGCCCATTTGCATTTCGAGTGGCGCCAGAGGCGGCAGGGGCGACTGGTGGCCGTGGACCCGTCGCCCCTGCTGCAACCGATCGATACGGAAGCCTCCGTGGCGGGACGGGCGCCCCTGCCGCCGCTGCCCTGAGTCCCTGGGCCGGTCCCCCACCGAGCCGTGCCGTTCAGGGCCTGTCCGGATCCAACGGCAGTCCCTTCAGGGCCAGGGCCAGGCGCCGTGCCCCCAGCAGCAGGGGGTAGAGCCGCTCGCTGCGGGATGGACCGCTGAACAGGGGAACCAGCAACCGCAGCAGGGGATCGCTGGGCCGCATCAGGCCGCACAGGTGCCGCACCGCGTCGGCCCCATGCCAGGCCCTCTGCGCCTGGAGCAGAACCGCCCCCTTTGCCAATGGCAGGCCCCGCGCCCGCAGATCCCGGCGCAGGTCTGTGTCGGCCCGCCCATCGACGATGCGCAGGTTGGCAATTCCGCTGCGCAGTTCACTGCTCAGGGCGAAATGGCGGCAGAACGGACAGCCACCGTCGTAGACGAGCAGCAGCGTCTGGCCTGCATTCAGCGGCCGGGCGGATGGACCGCTCAGCGCAGAGGGAGTGGGCACGGTCAAGGGCCTGGGTATGGGGGCGTCGATCCAGTCCTTGATTCTGCTATCGGTGGCGGTTCCACGGCGCGGAGCGCCCGCGGGCGTGTTTCGGCAAGTCCTGACAGGTCACCGGATTCTGTGGCCCACGGCACCATCCGATCCCCCAGAACCGCTAAATCTTCTGCCACTGGATGATGGAACAATGCTTACACCCAGCACCCGTCTGCGGCTGCAGGACATCATCGGCAGAATCGCCGATTCGCAGCCGATCAGTTTAAATGAGCGGATCTATGTTCAGAAGTTCGCTGACCGCGATGCCAGCGTCTGGAGTTGGTTACGCCGGGCTCAGCGGAAACAGCGACGGGGGGAACCCGACACCGATCTCGAACGCTTCATGGCGCCAATGGATCTGGGGGAAACCAGTGACACCAAGGCGTTCGATCCCAGTCGGGACGACCTGGGCGACTGGTTCTCCGGTGCGCCGAACTGGCTGCGGCGGAGCTGAGTGGTTTCCGAGACGGTACAAACACTCATTGCCGAGTCTTCGTCACATCGGTAACTGACAGCCGACTCTGGCCGTGTGTGGATATCCGAGACGGGATGGAGGCTGCCATGAACGCTTTACTTTGTAGCTATCGCAACTGTTCCGAACGCATGCGGATCATCCGCTGCTGTGGGCCGGATGATTTCTTTCTCGAAAGGGTTGTTTTCCCGTTTGAGGTGCTTACCTTTCACTGTCCCCCAGCCAGTGATGTGGAGGTCTGGGCGAAAGATGCGGTGGGCGTCGTGCTCAGCGAGCAACTCTCCGCCGATGCCATGGCCATGCAGCAGGATGAAGCGTTGCCTTCGCCTGAATGGTTGCCCCAGGTCCCGAGCCGAGCGGTGGGGGTCAAGGGGAATGCCAGTTCGGTGTGCCTGCTGCCTCGCTGAAGGTCGTCCCACGGGAGACAACTGCACCGGCGCCAGGCTCCGGCACCGGCCTTGTTTGCAGTGCCGCTTACCGGGAGCACGACACGGGAGCCTGGCATCCGGAATGCGCAGCTCGTGTGGACGCCGTGATCCAGGGCTTGGAGCGCGGCGGTCTGCTGGGCCGGTGTCAGCTGATCCCTCCGCGCCCGGCCACGGACCGGGAGCTGCTGCGCTGCCACACCCCGCAGTATCTGCAGCGGGTTCAAGAAGACATCCTGGCGGGCCGCGACCAACTCTCCACTGGCGACACGGCCATCAGCACCCACTCCGAGCGCACTGCCCGACTGGCCGCTGGCGGTGTGCTGGCGGCGGTGGAGTCCGTCATGGAGGGGATGGTGCGTCAGGCCTTTGCGGTCGTCAGGCCTCCGGGGCACCACGCCAGCGCCACACGTGGCATGGGTTTCTGCCTCTACAACAACGTCGCCATTGCCGCCCGCCATCTCCAGGTGGTGCATGGGCTGGCGCGGATCCTCATCGTCGACTGGGATGTGCACCATGGCAACGGCACCCAGGACATCTTCTGGCGCGATCCCTCGGTGCTGTTCTTCAGCAGCCATCAGGACCCGCTCTACCCGGGATCTGGCACCCGGCGGGAGCAAGGAGAGGGGCCCGGCTTGGGCTTCACCCGCAACTGCCCCCTGCCGGCCGGCACGACGGGCCGGCAACTGCTGGCGGCCTGGCGGCACGAGCTGGTGCCCCTGGCCGAGGCCTTCTCGCCGCAGTTCGTGCTGATCTCGGCGGGCTTCGACTCCAGGGGCGGAGATCCCCTGGGGGATTTCCAGCTGGAGGATGGCGATTTCGCCGCCCTGACCCAGCTGATGCTCAACATCGCCGCGACGTCGGCGCGAGGGCGGCTGGTGTCCGTCCTGGAGGGCGGCTACGAGCTTGGGGGTCTGGCGTCGGCCAGCGCTGCCCACGTGGCCACGTTGCTGGGGTTGGGAGCTACGGCCCCAGACGCCACCAGAGCCAGCCCTCCCGGTTGATCAGCAGGCCGATCACCACCATGGCCAGCATCAGCACGATCTGATCGATCCGGGCGTCGGGTACCAGGATGTCGGCCGCCAGATGGGGGATGTTGGTCAGGGTGTACACAACGCTGAGCCAGAAGTGGCAGAGGCGCCAGCGGCGCCAGCGCCCAGGGTGAGACGGATCGCTGGCGGCGTAGGCGATCAGCACCAACGCCGCCAGAGGCACCAGGAAGTAGCCCAGCATGGCCCCGAACAGCAACGGCAGCTGGGCGGCCGGCACGTGGCTGTCGATCTCCGGCGAGATCCCGTGGAACAGGGGCATCAGCCCCAGATTGACGTGGAACAGCATGGCCAGCAGCCAGGCGACCCAGAGGCTGCGCAGGCGCAGGCCATGGTCGATGGCACCGGCCATGGGGCTGCTCCAGGGTGCTGCAAGTCTGGGCAGCCGCACGCCCCTCGGG
The DNA here is from genome assembly GCA_943372935.1 of Synechococcus sp. UW140. Taxonomy (GTDB): domain Bacteria; phylum Cyanobacteriota; class Cyanobacteriia; order PCC-6307; family Cyanobiaceae; genus Cyanobium. The sequence goes on along the minus strand of CALSAP010000022.1, from coordinate 1,115 downwards.
ACCGGATCGGGTCGGTTCGTTGCCGAGCTCTTTACATTGAACGGGCGGTGAATGGGCCCTTCCCCCCAGGCCGATCGTCATGACCTTCTCGACCTCGTCCCTGTCCCAGAACGCCGTCGCCACCGGCCCCGCCGGCAGGGCCATGGCCCAACCCATGGACGCCGGGCTGCTGGAGGGGCTGCAGGAGCATCTGGGCCTTGAGCGCAAGGCCAGCGCCGCCTACTGGGCCATGGCCCTCTGGTTCGCCGAGCGGGAACTGCGTGGTTTCGCCGCCTACCTGATGCAGGAATCCCGTGGGGAGCAGCACCATGCCGCTCTGGTGGCCGACTACCTGCTCGCCCGCGGCCAGTCGGTGCATCTGGGTGCTCTGCCCGCCCCTGGCCAGCAGTGGAGCGATGCCGAGGCGCTGCTGGCCGACGCCTTCCGGCTGGAAGCCGACGTCACCACCTCCCTGCAGCTCCTTTACTCCATGGCCGAGCGTGCCGGGGACGTGCGCAGCACCGTGTTCCTCGACCCCCTGATTCAGGGCCAGATTGCTGCCGAGAACGAAGCCGCTCACCTGCTGGGTCGGGTCCGCTTCGGCCGTCTGGAGGCGGCGTCGATGCTGCTGATCGATGGGGAACTGGCGGCGGCCCAGCAGCCGGCTGCCGCCCTCGCCTGACAAGGGCCGCACCCCTGCCCAGAGCTTCAGCTGGGCAGGGGCCTGCTGGCCAGCTCCATCAGGAAGCTCGCCCCGAGGGGATCGCGCAGGGGCAGGCGCGCCATGGTGCGAGCCAGCCCCTGGATGGCCAGTCGGCGCTGCTGCAGGCGTGCAGCTTCCCTCCGGAGGCGCAGGTGCAGCTGGGCGTCGTGGCAACTGGACAGATGCCCGTCCAGCTGCCGCCAGCTCTGGCGCAGGGCGTCCATTTCGCGGCAGAGGCTACCGATCAGACTGTCTGAGGTCTGGGTGGTGCTTGGCATCACGTGTCAGGCGGCCAGAGGAGCGCCGTCGACCAGGGCCGGCGCCAGGCGCAGGCCGGTTTCACCACTGGGGACCTGCAGCAGCTCGGCGGCCCGGATCCGGGAGATCAGCCGGGTGGTGGTGACCCGGGTGGTGCCGATCAGTTCACCGATGC
>CALSAP010000021.1:0-57402 GCA_943372935.1 Synechococcus sp. UW140 | reverse complement strand
CTTGGTTCAGTAGCTGGTCTGCCGTCCGCAGTTTGCGGATGATCTGCTCGGGGTTGTGGCGTTTGCGTTTCATGGGGCTTCTCCTGGCCAAGTCTGGCCGGTAGGGAAGCTCTCATAACGACTGGATCAGTTTTTGGGGTCCATGTCAGAACTACGGGCGATATCTGACAAGGCGACGCTCACGCAATTGATTGAGAAGATCAAGTCACTGGCCACTCAACCGCGTCCATTAGGGTCTGAAAAGCTCGCGGGAAGGCCAAACCTTTATCGTGTCCGTCAAGGCAACTATCGGGTCATTTACATCGTCGATGATCAGTCGCGGGTTGTCGACGTTGTAAAGGTTGGCCACAGAAGAGATGTCTACCGATGAGTGGACCTTCTAACATCAAGATACAGAAGACGGGAGCGAAGGAAGTCGGCAATGCCCAAGTTCGCTCGCCCGCTTCTGATCTTGAGCGTTCGAAGGATCAATACCTGATTTAGCAACTCTCGCGGAATTTCCTGATCAACGCCACCCCCATCTCTGGCAGGTGCTTCTGGCCTCCCCCTGCACATCGGTGGCGGGGGCCGCCAGGCTCTGGTGATCGCGTAACGAGCGGCAGACCATGCCTATGGGGTTGGTCCAGGCGGGATCCCACAGCCGTACCGTTCCATCCTGGCCAGCGCTCACGATCAGGCCTCCATCGGCGCTGAACGCCGCCGACCACACCGCAGACTGGTGGCCCCGCAGCGGTTCTCCCAGGGCTTTGCCGCTTTTCGCGTCCCACAACCGCACCGTTCCATCGTTCCCGGCGCTCACGATCTGGCCCCCATCGGCGCTGAACGCCGCCGACCACACCGCTCCCTGGTGGCCCCGCAGCGGTTCTCCCAACGCCTTGCCGCTTTTCGCGTCCCAAAGCCGCACCGTTCCATCCTGGCCAGCGCTCACGATCCGGCCCCCATCGGCGCTGAACGCCGCCGACACCACCACTCCCTGGTGGCCCCGCAGCGGTTCTCCAAGCGCCATCCCGCTCTTCGCGTCCCACAGCCGCACCGTTCCATCGTCCCCGGCGCTCACGATCCGGCCCCCATCGGCGCTGAACGCCGCCGACAGCACCCATCCCTTGTGGCCTGAGAGGCGATTACGTTCGCGATTGCGCAACTCGCCTTTGATCAGCGCTTCGGTGGCCGTGGAGGGGAGGAGGGAGTCGGCTGGCTGAAACTGGCCGTAGCGACTGAACCCGGCAGCGGCAAGGGCCTCCAGCAGGGCATCGGCCGGGCGGCTGGCCGCCGTGAGCTTGGCGGTGGCGGCCAGGGCCTCACCGCGCTGGCGCTGGGCCCGCAACAGCTGGCCCCAGGCCAGAAGCAACGCCACCGTCACCACCGCCAGGGCACCCCCCAACCCGCCGAAAAGCAGCCGGCGCCGGCGCCGCTCCTGCCGCCGCGCCCGCTCGATGGCCGCCGCGCTTTCCACGATGAACTCCCGCTCGGCGGGGCTGAGATCCCCCTCCCGCTTTTTCAGGTTCTCCTCCCCCTCCGCCAGTGCCACACCCCGTAGCAGCAGGCCTTCATCGCGCCGGCTGGCCTCCCAGCGGGCCAGGTCGGAACGCAGCCGTTCCTGCCAGGTGCGGAACGCCCGGTCGCTGGCCATCCAGCCGCGAAGTTCGCCCCAGTGGCGGATCAGGGCCTCGTGCACCACTTCCACCGTTTCTACGGCGGAGTCTTCGCCGCGGTTGGTCACCACCAAGCGGGCATCCGCCAGCTGTTTCACCAGCGCCCAGGGGGCCGCGCCCAGTTCCTGGCGGGTGGCCACCCGGCGGGTGTCCTCGGTGCCTTCCCCCGGCCGCACCAGCTGCAGAAACACGCGCCGCGCCTCCTCCTTCTCCTCCTTGCTCAAGGCGGTGTAGCTGTCGTCGGCATGGCGGGCCAGGGCCCCCTCCACCCCGCCAATGGCGGTGTAGGCCCCATGGGTGATGGTCTGCCCCTCCCGGCGAGCCCAAAGCTCGGTGAGGGCAAACTCCAGCAGCGGCAGAACACCGGGTTCGGCCTCCACCTCCTCCAGGATCCGCTCCACCAGCCCGGATTCGAAGCTCACACCCCGGGCTGCAGCCGGCTTCTCGATCACCTCGCGAAGTTCCTCCGCGTTCATCGGCCCCAGCTTGAAATCCCCCTGCTGCAGCAGATCGGCGAAGGGCCGATAGGAGAGGGCATTGCCGAGGAAATCGGCCCGCATGGTGAGCACCAACCGGGCCTGGTGTGCGGCGCTGGCCCGAGCGTCGCTGCGATCGCCAGGGAAGCCAGCCAGGAGGGTGTCGAGGAATTGCCTGCGAAGCGAATCGTCGGCGCCCAGGGTGTACAGCTCCTCGAACTGATCGGCGATCAGCAACACCAGATCGTCGGGGAAGTTCTGCCGCACCTGGGCCAGCACATCAGGCAGAGGCACCTCGCCGGAGCGCAGAAAGCTCGCCAGCTGGCGCGCCTGGGCCATGCGCTCGGTGGCGTTCAACTGTGGCGCATAGAGGGGCACCAGGGCCAGCGCCATGGCATGGAAGGGATCAGCTCCCGGCCGGAAGTGGGTGAAGCGCCAGTGGCCGTCGCGCTGCAGCCGGGGCACCAGCCCCGCCAGCACCACCGACGACTTGCCACTGCCCGAGGCCCCCAGCAGGGGGAGGAAGGCGCGGCTCCCGAGGCCTGATGCAGGCTCTCCACCACGGCATCTCGCCCGAAGAACAGCGCCGCGTCATCGGGGCCGAAGTGGAAGAGGCCGCGGTAGGGGCAGGGGAGATCGGCGTCGGCCGCACCGGCAGGCCCGGCCGCTGGTTGCGCGGCTGATTCCGGCCCCTCCCGGTAGTAGTAATTGGTGATCTGGATCGTGGCGTTGCCCGTGGCGGAGGTGGCCGCGTATTGCGCCTCCGAGATATCCTGCCGGATTCCCTCCTGCGGCTTAGCCATGCCCGGGGGGCTGCTCGTGGATGGGGCCGATGCTGGCGTCGCCGGATCCTGAGGTGGCGGCGTATTTCACGTTGCTGATCGACTGGTTGATCACCTGGCTCGTTCCCGGGAGGGCCTTCAACTGCTCCAGCAGCGTCTCGGCGGACCGCTGGATCTCCGGGTCCTGATCCACGGCCGCCTCCGCCAGCTTCTTTTTCAGCAGCGCCTCAGAGGTTTGCGGATCTTTCTCGTGCTCCTCCAATACCACCACGGCCGCCTGATTGCCCGCGAGCTTCCTCTGGATCAGTTCCTTCAATCCCTGGTAGCCGTCCCTGATGGCGGCCCCGGCGGTGTCCTTGGCGGCGGCGGCGGCCCCGGCGGCGAGGGCGGCGACGATCAGGGAGAGGGGATCCATTAAGAGATGGCCAACCCACCCATAATGCTTGCAGATTCACTGCTGGGGGAGCCTCCACCCTATGGAGCGTCACCGCCCAAGGGCCTTACTGGAGCCTCCAACATCCCCGCAGCGGATGCAGCAGCACAAACGACTATTGAAGTGCTCAGACTTGCTCTGCTGAAAAGCAAAGGGAATACGAGGGTATTTCCTTTGCATTAACCGCCATATAGCGACAAAGGAAAGCTCAGGCTCAATCGCTCTTGGTGTATCAAGAACGCCTAACCAGCCCCTCTAGTGGACAGACCACCATTGATTCCCTGCTTGCGTTCTAGAGTCTGTGCCTGCCACTCATGGCCAGCGTTAGGTATACTGTGTACTGAGGATGAGGCTATGGCCGTGATCGTCATCAGACATGTAGTGCAGGACGACTATCAACCGATCATCTTGGTCGTCGATGAATGGTGGGGTGGTCGGCCTATGGCCGCAATGCTCCCCAAACTCTTCTTCGTCCACTTCAACTCCACCAGCTTCACCGCCGTGGATGATGGACATATCGTAGGGTTCGTCATCGGGTTTGTTTCGCAGACCTTTCCCGACCAGGCCTATATCCACTTCCTTGGTGTGCATCCCTCACGTCGTGGGGAGGGGTTGGGGCGACTCCTCTATGAATCTTTCTTTGCAAGGGCTGCCTCGCTTGGCTGTCGCACTGCTCGATGCGTGACCGCTGCGGTGAATCGCAACTCGGTTGCCTTCCATCGTCGAATGGGCTTCTCTCTCGTCGACTCCGACTATACGGTCGACGGCGTACACGTCTTTTTGGACTATGACGGGGTGGGTGAAGACCGCGTGATCTTTACGAGAGATCTGGACACTCCTGATATCGACCGGTGATGCCCAACATCCAGATCCAGAAGACGGGAGCAGGAGTGGCTTGTCAGGCCGATCAGTCTCGTCCCGCCGCTGATCTTGGCGTTGGGCGTCTCATCGAAAGAAGGTTGCATGAGCACCAATCTGTCCAAGCTGCCATCCGACTTGCCCCGCCCGGTTGATGATGGTGCGGCAGCGCACCTTGAAGGGTCCGTTCTGCCGAGTGTTGTGCTCCATGCCACGGACGGCGGTGCCGTCATCCTAGGCGAGTTGAAGGGCCGATTCGTCATCTACGTCTATCCGATGACTGGGCGCCCCGATGTGCCCTTGCCGGACGGATGGGATGGCATCCCAGGTGCGCGAGGTTGCACCCCCCAGTCCTGTAGCTTTCGAGACCACTATGGAGAACTCAAGCAGCTTGGAACGGGAGTCTTCGGGTTGAGCGCTCAGACAACCGAGTATCAGCATGAGGCCCGAGACCGTCTGCATCTTCCCTTCCAACTGATGAGCGACAGTGCGCTCCGTCTGAAGGGTGCGCTGCGGCTGCCGACTTTCACTGTTGCGGGCATGGAGTTGTTCAAGCGGCTAACGCTAGTTGGCGAGGACGGCATGATACGGACAGTGTTCTATCCGGTGTTCCCTCCCGATCGCAACGCCGATGACGTCCTCGCGTGGCTCCGGTCAGACGCCCAACCCAGCGCTGGGTTGGGCCCCGAAGAATCGCTTCGACGCCATTCTTGCTAGAACGAGTCTATAATCGTTCCATCGAGACCGTCATGAGCCAGGAGCGTTTGTTCAAGTTCACAGAGTACCTCCAACCAGCAGACGGCGAGCCCATTCGCTCAGTCATCACGGAGTCGGCTGAAGCGGCTGTCGTTGCTTGGTATGTCAAGCCTGGCCAGAGTATCTCGTCTCATGTACATCCTTATGGCCAGGATACATGGACCATCCTTTCAGGTTGCGGCGAGTACCGCGTTAGCGTTAACGGGGAGTCGATTTCTATCGCCAAGGGTGATGTGCTGGTGGCCCATCGTGGAGAAGTTCACGGTGTGCTTAGCACTGGGCAAGAACCGCTTGTCTTCATTTCGGTCGTCTCTCCCGCATCATCGGGCTTTGAGCCCGTGTAGTTACTGCCCGCCGCTGATCTTGGGCGCTACGCTTGAGATGAAGACGGCAATGAGAATGCTATTTCTTCTGGCGCTGATCCCTCTGCCACTGCTCTTGGATGTCTGCCAGAACGGATTTGCCATAGGAGGACCGTGCGACTTTGGTTTCGGCAAACGCCTGCAGACTGTTCAGGAAGGGGCGATTCGCGACTATTTCTTGGAGAAACTGCCAAGTTCGATTGATGTAGGCAATGTAACTTGTTCTGGCTTTACTGATTCCACTGTGATCGTGAGTTTTCGCGTCTCCCATGGCGAGGCTGAACGGCTTGTTGCAGGGCTGGAAGCAACATTCCTCACGCCGCAGAACCATCCGATGGTTGGAGATTCAGGAAGGCGACGAATGCTGATTGGCCCACCAGCGCATCGCACTCATATTTACCATCTGCCGGGGCTTCCGCTGTTCGATGTACGAACAGTATGCGTTTCTATCCCAAAAGATGTTAGCGCGCCTTCCACGGTAGTATTTGAAGGTGGTAACGACTGACGCAAAGGCGTCTGGCCATGCCATGTCAGCGGAAGCATCAAGTCGCGCCGTTGATCTTGCGGGTTAGCCTTTCCCATTCCCACTCAGGCACACCTTAGGAGGCATTCCCATGGCGCAGCCAGCCATTCCGCCCTATGGCGGAGCCACTGTCGTCATCACCCATCGGATCCGAAACAATCGGCATGATGCGTACGAGGCCTGGATGGAAACGATTTCGCCTCTTTGCAAGGCAGCAACCGGCTTCCTGGACTCGCACATTGTGCGCCCCATCCCCGGAATCACTGCCACTTACACGGTGATCATCCGCTTTGATACGACGAAGAACCTGAAGGGCTGGATGGAATCGATTGACCGGAAGCGGCTGATCAAAGCCGTGAAACCGCTCCTTGTTGGTGCTGATGACTTCTATATCAGCAGTGGCCTTGACTTCTGGTTCGTTCCCGGTGGCGCGAGGGCCAAGGTGCCGATGCGCTGGAAGCAGTTCCTCATCACGTGGTCCGCCATCTATCCGCTTGTCCTTGTCCTGCCCCTGGTCATCCTTCCGATTCTGCGCACTCTTGGGGTACCCTCCTATCCACCACTGAACACACTGGTAGTCACAGCGGCCATCGTGTTTCTCATGGTGTATCTGATCATGCCGCGTTACACCCGAATCGTGCAAAAGTGGCTCTTCTCATAGCAACCAATCAATGGCAAGTGGTGCGTCGTTCCCGCAGGCGCCGAGACGCCGCGTGGAATCGCTGAACAGTTCTCGTTGTCCCTGGCCATCTGCTGGTAGCTGGTGCCCTGCCATGGCCAGCCCGCCCCACCCACACAACCACGACAACCCATGACCAACGAACCAGACCTCGTCACGGTCGAAACCCGAATCAACGCACCCGTCACCAAGGTATGGACCCATTGGGTGACACCGGAGCACATCACACGTTGGAACGCAGCTTCAGAGAACTGGCACACGCCGTCGGCAACCATTGACCTCAGAGTCGGAGGCAGCTTCACAAGCCGCATGGAAGCCAAGGACGGCAGCGAGGGATTCGATTTCAGCGGTACCTACACCGAGCTTCAGACCCACGCCTTGATCGCCTATCGGATTGGGGATGGCGCAGAGGCCCGTGACGTCAGAGTCGTGTTCGAGCCCGAGGCCGATGCGACCATCGTGCGAGAAACCTTTACACCCGAATCAATCAACCCGATCGAAATGCAGCGCAGCGGTTGGCAGAGCATCCTTGACCGTTTCAAGAGCTATGTGGAGGCACAGCCCTAATTCGCTGCGGGTCCCGCCACCTGCCCCAACGCCAAGGCCATTGGTTCCGCGATTGGGCAGCCTCTGCTGCCCATGCAGGGCGATCCTTGTCATTCCCAATCCTGCAGAGAAGGCAACAGATCGCTGAGATACAGTGAAATCCCTCTATTCACTGCACGAGGAAACATCTTGAAGAAGCCATGTCTCCAACTGCGCGCCGGACTCACGGCGGCCTTCCTGGCCGCGACGTTCGCGTCGGCGGCTTCCGCCCAGACCTTCCGGATGACGACGCCCAAGGCCCCGGGCGTGGCCACGCCGGATCGGGTTGACACCTCCATCGGCACCCTCAACCTCAGCGATGGTGTGCCGAAGCCGGAGACGATCACGACGATCTACGACAACCTGGATCGCTCCCGGGCCTTGCAGGCCTATCTGCTCGCCATCCCGATCGTCAACCAGGCCGGCATGCGCGACTCGCTGCGCAAGTTTGGTCCCGTGAACACGACCAACGTGATCTGGGAAAACCTGGTGGATTCCAGAACCGTTGAACTCACGGCCAACGACAACACCATCTACAGCTTCATCTGGCTCGATACCCGCAAGGGTCCCCTGGTGGTGGAAATCCCCCCCAAGGTGCTCGGTGCCATCAATGACTTCTGGTATCGCTGGGTGACGGACGTCGGCATCACCGGCCCCGACAAGGGCCAGGGAGGCAAGTACCTGATCCTGCCACCGGGCTATCAGGGGGCCATTCCCGCGGGCTATGTCGTTATTCGGCCGAAAACCTACGGCAACTGGATGCCCTTCCGTTCCTTTCTGGTCGATGGTTCCCCCAAGCCCGGGGTGGAGTCCGTGCGGAAGCACCTGAAGATCTACCAGCTTTCCGATGCCGCCAACCCACCGCCGATCAAGTTCGTGAATGCTTCGGGAGTACCGGCGAACTTCGTCGCCCCGGGTGACGATTCCTTCTGGACCCTGCTCAACCAGGTGATCCAGGAGGAACCCCCGGAAGGAGCTGATCCCACCACCCTGGGCCTGTTCGCCTCGATCGGTATCGTCAAGGGCAAACCCTTCCAGCCCGACGCGCGCATGAGGAAGATCCTCACCGATGCCGCCAACATCGGTGCGGTGACGGCGCGAACCCTGGCCTTCAAGATTCGCGAACCCGAGGCTTTCTTCTACCCCAATAGCGCCTGGCGTCTGCCGTTCTTCGGTGGCTACAGGTTTGAGGTTTCCCCGGGAGTGGCCAACCTCGATGGGGCGATCTTCTACTACTACTTCGCCACCGGTGTCACGCCGGCCATGGAGGAGAAGATGGTGGGCCAGGGTTCCCAGTATCCCTGGGCGTCACTGGATGCGAAGGGCAACCCGTTCGATGGCGCCAGGACCTACAGGCTGCGGCTGCCGCCGAACATTCCGGTGAAGGATTTCTGGTCCGTGATCGTCTACGACAACCAGACCCGCTCGATGCTGCAGACCGACCAGCCCCGGCCCAGCGTCAGCAGCCAGGACAAGGGCATCCAGACCAACCCCGACGGCTCCGTTGACGTCTGGTTCGGCCCCAAGGCCCCTGCCGGGAAGGCCAGCAACTGGGTGCAGACCATCCCCGGCAAGGGGTGGTTCATGATCCTGCGCCTCTATGGACCTCTGGAGCCCTGGTTCAACAAGACTTGGCGGCCGGGGGCCATCGAGCTCCAATCCTGAGCCCGCCGCTGCCGACGTCCTCCGGCTGCCGGGCGGCGAGCTCCTAGCGTCGGGCCACCTCAGCGCGCCCAGCGTCTCACCAGCGCCATGACGACGCATTACTACACCGCCTCAAGCCTCGACGGTTTCGTCGCCACCGAAGACGACGACTTGGATTGGCTGTTCCCGCTTGGCGATGTCAAAGAGGCAGGCTATCCCGCCTTCATTGCGCAGGTCGGTGCGATCGCCATGGGCGCCTCGACCTATGAATGGATGCTGCGCCATTCCGACAAAGTGGTGGAGGATTCGGGTTCCCCCTGGCCCTTCACCCAGCCCTGCTGGGTGTTCACCCATCGCGAGCTTCCCGGCATCGATGGAGCCGACATTCGCTTTGTCCAGGGCAGCGTCCAGGACGTCCACCGAACGATGCTCGAGGTGGCGGCGGGAAAGAACATCTGGATCGCCGGCGGCGGGGCCCTCGCCGTGCAGTTTCACGATGCCGGGTTGCTGGATGAGGCCATCATCCAGATCGGCTCGGTCACCCTTGGCCAGGGCAAGCCGCTCTTCCCCCGTCGGGTGACCAACCCACCCTGGCGGTTGCTGTCGGTGCGCCAGATCGGCTCGGGTCTGGCCGAGCTGCGTTACGCGCTGCCACGCCCCGGCCGCTGAATTCATGGCATGATGCTCATCATGCGATACCCCGAAGGTCACAAGCAGGCCGTGCGCGCGCGCATCGTCGAGGCGGCGGCCGAGGAGCTGCGCCGCCAGGGTCTCTCGGGCATCGGTATCCCCGCCCTGATGCAGCGGGCCGGACTCACCCATGGCGCCTTCTATGCCCATTTTCCCAATCGGGAGGCCCTGGTGGCGGAAGCCATCCACACGGCAGCCGCCGCCAGCGCCGACGGCCCCCTGGCCGCGGAGCTGCCGCTGCAGCAGACCCTTGCCCTCTACCTCTCCCCCGAGCACCTCGCCCATCCCGAGCGGGGCTGCGTGATCGCGGCACTCGGCGCCGAGGGGGCCCGCCAGCCGGCCCCCGTGCGTGCCGCCTTCGCGGCCGCCGCCCGCGGGCTGCTGACGATGATCGAGAGCAAGCTGCATCCGCGCCAACCGGCAGCGGAGCCCAGCAATGCAGCCCTGCATCTGGCCTCGGCCATGGTGGGGGCGGTGGTGCTGGCCCGCCTGGTGGACGACCCCGCCCTGGCTCGCCGGCTGCTGGCGGCGGCGGCCTCGCCTGGGAGCTGAGACGGCCAATCTCTTTTTTTTGCCCTATGGCATGACGCTCATCATGGCTATGACCCCCGACCACCCCGCCCTCACGGCCGCCCGCGCCCGCGGACCCCTCCCGCCGCCCGCGCCCCTCACCCTGGAGCAGGTGCGCGCCATCGCCCTGGAGGCCGGCGCCGATGACGCCGGCTGGGTATCGCTGGATCACCCCGACCTGGCCGAGGAGGTGCCCCACGTGCTGGCCGCCATGCCCGCCGCCCGCTCGCTGGTGGCGATCGTGCTGCGCATGCACCCCGAGAACGTGCGCAGCCCCCGCCGCAACGTGGCCAACCTCGAGTTCCACCGCACCGGCCACGCGGTGGACGAGATCGCTTCCCGCATCGCCCGCGAGCTTGACGGGCTGGGTCACCGGGCCCTGAACCCGCCCATGGCCTTCCCCATGGACATGAGCTCCTTCCCCGGCCGCTCCTGGATCGTCTCCCATAAGCGCGTCGCCCAGGCGGCCCAGCTGGGGGCGATGGGCCTGCACCGCAACCTGATCCATCCCCGCTTCGGCTCCTTCGTACTGCTCGGTACCGTGCTCACCACGGCCGAGGTGGACCAGGACCCAGCGCCGCTGGCCTACAACCCCTGCATCGATTGCCAGCTCTGCGTGGTGGCCTGCCCCGTCGGCGCCATCGAGCCCGGCGGCGGCTTTCGCTTTTCGGCCTGCTACGACCACAACTACCGCGAGTTCATGAGCGGTTTCGCCGACGTCCTCGAAGAGGTGGTGGAGAGCCGTGACCGCCACGACTTCCGCGACCGCGTCCCCCTGCACGAGGCCGTCACCACCTGGCAGGGTCTGGCCTACAAGCCCAGCTACAAGGCCGCCTACTGCGTGGCGGTCTGCCCCGCCGGCGACGACGTGCTCGGCGGCTTCGTGCATGACCGCACCGGCCACGTGCAACGGGTGCTCAAGCCGCTCACCGAGCGGGAGGAAACGGTCTACGTCGTGGCCGGCTCCGACGCCGAGGCCCACGTGCGTCGCCGCTTCCCCCATAAGAAGGTGCAGCAGATCCGCTCCAGCCTGAGGGCCACCCGGCCCCGGGAGTTCTTCGGCGCCCTGCCGCTGATCTTCCAGCGGGGGCCGGCGATGGGCTGGGCCGCCACCTTCCACTTCGATCTCAGCGGCCCGGAGGCGGTGCGCGCCACCGTGCGCATCGACGACGGCCAGCTCCAGGTGACCCCCGGCGAACTCACCGGCAGGCCAGACCTGCTGGTGCAGGCCGATGCCCGCCTCTGGCTCGCCATTGCCAGCGGCCGGCGCAGCCCGGTGTGGGCGGTGCTGCGCCGCCGCCTGCGGACCACGGGCGACCGCCGCCTGCTGGCCCGCTTCGCGGCCTGCTTCCCGCGCTGAGTTCCCCCCTCTCTCCCCCCTTCACCGCAGCACCCATGCCATTCGCCCCGACCCGACGCCAGCGGCGTTTCCTGGAACGCTACGGACCCTGGGCCGTCATCACCGGGGCCTCCTCCGGCATCGGCCGCGCCCTCGCCTGCCGCCTGGCCGACGGCGGGCTGAACCTGGTGCTCGTGGCCCGGACTCGCCCCCGGCTCGAGACCCTGGCGGCCAGCCTCGTGGCCACCCACGGCGTGCAGGTGCACGTCATCGCGGTGGACCTGGCCCGGGACGACCATCTCGCTGCGATCCGCCGGGTCACCGATCCGCTGGATGTGGGATTGCTGGTGGCCGCCGCTGGCTTCGGCGGCTCCGGCCCCTTCCTGGAGTCCGACATCGCCAGCGAAACCGAGATGCTGATGGTCAACGGCCGGGCGGTGCTGCAGGCCTGCCACCACTTCGGCCGCCGCCTGCGGAAGCGGGGCCGGGGCGGCCTGGTGCTGCTCAGCTCGATCGCCGCCTTCCAGGGGATGCCGTACGCGGCCCATTACGCGGCCACCAAGGCCTATGTGCAGAGCCTGGCCGAGGCCCTGCAGGTGGAACTCCAGGGCGACGGCATCGCCGTGCTGGCCGCGGCACCCGGGCCCACCCACAGCGGCTTCGCCGCCAGGGCCGGGATGCGGATGGGGGCGGCCATGGACCCGGAGGCCCTCGCCCAGCCGATCCTGGCGGCCCTGGGGCGGCAGGCCACGGTGCTGCCGGGCGCGCTCTCCAAGCTGCTGAGCTGGTCGCTGGTGCCCCTGCCGCGCTGGGCGCGGGTGAGCATCATGGGCACGGTGATGCGGGGCATGGCCATTCACTGATGCTGAGCACGTGATCCAGAGCAGCTGATGCAGAGCAGCGTCTTCACGGTGGTCCTGCTGCCTGTGGCGTTGGCCATCGTCATGCTGGGCATGGGCCTCAGCCTGGTGCCCGAGGACTTCCGGCGCATCACCCGCTACCCCCGGGCGGTCGCGGTGGGCACGGTCTGCCAGACCCTGGTGCTGCCGCTGCTGGGGGCCCTGATCGCCCTGGTGGTGCCCATGGAGCCGGTGATGGCGGCGGGTCTGGTGGTCGTGGCCGTCTGTCCGGGCGGGCCGTCTTCCAACCTGATGACCTACCTGGCCCGGGGGGATGTGGCCCTGTCGGTGACCCTGACGGCCGTGAGCAGCATCGTCACGGTGTTCACGATTCCGCTGTTCACCAACCTGGCCCTCCAGCACTTCATGGGGGAAGGGGCCGCCATCGCTCTGCCGATCGGCACCACCATGCTGCAGATCGTTCTGATCACCTTGCTTCCGACGGCCATCGGCATGGCCATCCGCCATCGCTTTCCCGGAACAGCCCGGCGCCTGGAGAAGCAGATGGGCCGTCTGGCCGGGGGCCTGCTGGCGCTGATCATCCTGCTGCTGTTCATTCGCGAGGCCAGCAGGCTGCCGGGGTTTCTGGCGCAGATGGGACTGGCCATCGCGCTGCTCAATGTGCTGGCCATGCTGTCGGGCTTCCTGGCCGGCAGGCTGTTCCGCCTGCCCCTGGCCCAGCAGGTGTGCATCGCGATCGAAGTGGGGATTCAGAACGGAACCCTGGCGATCGCCATCACGGCCGGCCTGCTCAACAATCCCGACATGGCGGTGCCGGCGGCGGTCTACAGCCTGCTGATGTACGTGTCAGGCTTTGGCGCGGTGCTCTGCGGCAGGCGCCTGATCCCCTCGGCCCGCCAGGCCTGACCTCCGGCTGCAGCATCCTGTCCGTCTCCGTTGGTTCTGTGGCGAAGTCACATCAAGCACAGGAGCATCGATGCCAGCAACGGGAAGCAATTGAAGGCGTATCTGACACTTGCCGTGCAAGCGGCGCAGGTGACGTGACCCCCATCCGTGGTCCAGTTCCAATGAGAGCTGGTGGGGTAGTCAGGCCGCTCTCCATTGCTGAAGGACTTCCAGGGGCGTACGGTCTGCAGGTGCTGTACTCCGTTCGCTACGACTCTGCCAACAGTCTGGCTTCTGGCACTGAGGCGAACAGCTCGATGGTCAGGAATTCATCCCTGAATCGCCTGTTGAACGACTCCACGAATGGATTCTCCCAGAGTAAACCTGGCGCGATCTATGCCGTGCCGGAACCGCTGCCTGTGCGCCATTCCTGAAGTGCATGGGCAATGAACTCAGGTCCATTGTCCATCCGCAGAAGGCTGGGTGCTGGATACTGCCTGACAAGTCCCTCAATGGTGTCGATCACCTCGACAGCTTTGCATCGTCTGCCGACACGAATGGCCAGGCAGACGCGACTGTATTCATTCACGATAGTCAGGAACTTCAGCCTTCTGCCATCCATCGTCTGATCGAACTGGATGTCGATTGCCCAGGCGAGGTGCAGGTACTCAGCTTTCAGAAGCTCCCTTGAGCCGTCGGCAGGGCGTGAGCGCTTCCGCTGGCGTGGCAGGGTCCGCTGGAGACCCTCCTCGCGCCAGATCCGTTGCACCCACGGGTGGTTCACGCTCCAGCCTTCGAGCCCCAGGCGCTGGTCATCCAGACGTCGACCCCAGCGCCCATGGCGCCGTGGAGCTGCTCAGCGGTGCGTCGCTTACGTTTCCTGGGGCTTCTCCTGGCCAAGTCTGGCCGGTTTGGAAGCTCTCCTAAGGGCTGGTTCAGTTTCCGGAGTCCACGTCAAGCGGGGGGCCGAAGTTGGCCCAGACCTGCTCCCACTGGAGCTGGCGGAGCGTATACTGGTAAGTATCTTCAATACGTTCTGACGATGGCCAAAGACCAACTTCAAGCATTGCTTCTCAAGCTCAAAGAAGATACAGAGTTGCAGGAAAAACTCAAAAGTGCTGCCAATCTTGATGCTGCAGTAATACTTGCTAAGGAGGCAGGATTTGATGTCTCAAAGGCCGATTGGCTGTCAAACAAGCGCCTCATCGGTGCCCATCTGCTTTGGGAGTGGAGCTGGATCTGAAGAAGGGGGCAGGGGGCTGCTGCTGAACAGCATCGAGCATCAAGGCCGGTGGCACGCCATCACCGGGAGCTGGTGACGGGAGTGGGTCATGACGCGGAGATCTGCTCCCGTGAATAGGTCATGGTATCGGGCCAGTTGTTCAACAGGGCTGGTTCAGTTTCTGGGGTCCACGTCACAGGAGCAGGCCAGTCATCAAAATCCCCTGGAGTGAACCCTTGGACCATGTTCTGATCATCCACGCCGTCAAGGACTACGAGGCGTGGAAACAGGTGTTCGACGCGGCGGCCACCCTGCGCCGTGACGCTGGCGAGCGATCGTTCCAGGTGCTCCGAGACGCGAGCGACCCCAGCAAGGTGGTGCACTTCTCCCGCTGGGAATCGGTGGCCAGGGCGAAGGCGTTCTTCGAGTCCCCCGAGCTGGTGGAGATGCGCCGGCAGGCCGGTGTCGAATCCCCGGAGTTCCTCTATCTCCACCAGCTGGAGGCGGGCACGCTGTGACAGCTGGCGCCTTCCCCCCATGAGCCCCATCTTCCCCGGCCGTTACACCGCCCAGATCGAGGGCCCCTTTGTGGTGTTCCTCATCGGCCTGCGGGTGAATCGCTTCTGGGCGCTGCACCAATGGCTCCCGGTGGCACGGGCGATGGGCCCCATGATGCGGGAACTTCTGGCCAGTCCCGAGCTCGGCCTGCTCAGTGCCCAGACGTTCGTCTACTGGCGCGGTGCCGCCCTCGTTCAGTACTGGCGTTCCTTCGAGGCCTTGGAAAGTTTCTCGAAGAATCCGAAGGCCTCCCATCTGACGGCCTGGAAGCGCTTCAACCAGGCAGTCGGCGCCAGTGGCAGCGTCGGCATCTGGCACGAAACCTATCTGGTGGAGACCGGCCGCTACGAATGCGTCTACGGCAACATGCCCCGCTTCGGCCTGGCCCGGGCGGGAACCCATCAGCCGGCCACCGGTGCCAGGGAAACGGCGAGCCGCCGCCTCGGCCGGGACGGCGATCCCCCCGTGCCCAGCGATGACAACCCCTGAGCTGCCTGCGACCTCAGCCCTGATATCAGCACTGCCAGGATGATCGTCGTTTCTGAATTCGCCGTGTCGCGCCTTCGGCCGCCCCTCGCCCCCCTGGCCGCCGCCGGTCTCCTGGCCGCCTTCGGCGGCACCCCTGCCTTGGCGCAGCAGCCTGGCCATGGCGCCCAGCAGGCCTTGTTCGCCACCAAGGCGGAAGCGGAGGCCGCTGCCAAGAACTTCAACTGCACCGGGGCTCACAAGATGGGCAACCGGTGGATGCCCTGTGCCACCCATGGCGAAACCAAAGGCGGGACGTCCGGCCACGGCTCCCACTGATGCCTGACCCGGTCGCGCCGGAGAACCCTCCCACCGGCGGCACCCCTCCCTCAATCGGCACCTCGGCTTGCGGTGGCCGGCCGAAGATCCTGGCCATCGGCATCGCCCCTCTGGGCATCATCTCGATCGGCATCGTCCCCATGGGGGTGATCAGCATCGGCGTCGTGCCGATGGGGGTGCTGAGCCTGGGGGCGGTGGCGATGGGGGTGATCAACGCCTCCGTCGTCGGCATGGGCATCCTCATCGCCGGGGTGAACGTGATGGGCGTCTGGTGGGTGGGGATGGAGGGGATGGGTCCCTACCGGCTGGGGAGCCCGAGCGGCCAGGTGCACCACCACAGCCCTGACCACAGCCAGGGCCAGCCGAACCTCTACGCCTACCCCAGCCGCGAGGAGGCCCTGAGGAAGGCGAAGGACCTCGGCTGCGACGGGGCCCATGCCATGGGCTCCCTCTGGATGCCCTGCGAGAAGCACCCGAGCCCCTGACCTCAGGCCAGCGTCTTGAACATCACCAGGGCGTCCACTTCCCCCAGCCGGGGGTGGCGGAAAGCCCCGGGCAGCCTGCCGATGGTGCGAAAGCCGTTGCGGCTCCAGGCGGTCACCCCGGCGGTGTTGGTGCTCACCACCAGGTTGAACTGCATCGCCGTGAAGCCCCGCCGCCGGGCCTCCTCCTGGGAGTGGCGGCAGAGGGCATGGCCCACCCCCCGGCCCCGGGCGGCCTCGGCCACCACGTAGCCGGCGTTGGCCACGTGGGCGCCCAGGCACGGCTGGTTGGGCCGCAGGTAGTAGGTGCCCAGGATCGTGCCGTCCGCCTCGGTGGCCACGAAGGTGGCGGCGACGGACCCCACCTAGGCCTGCCGGGCGGCGTCGCGGTCGATCGCCGGGTCGTGGGGGAAGGTTTCGCCGGCCCGGAACACCGGCTCCAGCACCGCCCACACCCCTGGCCAGTCGGCAGGGTCGTACGCCCGGATCATCCCGCCGCTTGCACCACGATCGATTTGGTCACCGTACCGGGCAGATTCCGCGACACCGGACAGACCTTCATGCGTCGCTCCAGGAAGGCCCGGCTGGGCTCATCCAGCTCTGGCGTCGCCGCCCCATCGGCCGCCTCCAGCCGCACCTGGAACGTGCCGTCCACCGCTTCGACCATCCAGTCGGCGGAGGCCGTCACGCTGAGCTCCCCGTCCACCGCCGCCAGGGGCAGGTGCCGCTCGAGGGCGTTGGCCACCAGGTAGTGGTGCTGGCACAGCAGCAGCGACAGCAGGAAAAGCCGGAAGCCGGGGGTCTGAAGGCTGGGCTGCAGCGGCTGCCAGGGCTCCAGCTCGCCGTTGCGGACGTCGACACTGAGGCTGTCGCCGGCGGCCCCGTGGCGGCTCTGCAGGCGGAACTGGAACAGGAGCTGGCTCATGGCTGGTGCGGGACGGTGTGGGTGGAGGGACTGGCGGAGCTGATGTGGCGCTGGCGCTGGAGGGCTTCGGCGCCCGTGAGCAGGGCCGAACCCGCCAGCAGGGCAGCGAAGCCCTGGCGCAGGTGACGATCCGACAGGTGCGGGGCCAGGACCTGGCCGGCGATCGCCCCCACCAGCCCACCCACCACCAGGGGGCCGAGCAGCGGCAGGCCTGACGTGGGCCAGTGCCCCAGGGCGGCGAGGGCCACGAGGCTGTTGGTGGCGATCAGCACCAGGCTGGTGCCGCTGGCCAGGGGCATCGGCAGACCGGCCAGCAGCACCAGGGCGGGCACGATGGCGAAGCCGCCGCCCACGCCGGCGATGCCGGTCAGCAGGCCCACCAGCACCCCCTGGCCCGCGAGTGCCAGGGGTGATCCCCCGGGCCGCGGGGCGGCGGTGGGGGTGCCGACCGTGCTGCGCGAGCGGCTGGAGAGCAACCAGGCGGCCACCAGGGCGGCGGCGGTGAACACGGCCAGCTGCATGGGCTCGGAAACCAGGCCGTGCTTCACCAGGGAGCCGCCGATCCAGCTGCCCGCCAGGGCCGGCACCCCCAGGAGCAGGGCGGGCCGGGGCGCCACCTGGCGCCGCCGCAGGTAGGGCCCGGCGTTGGCCACCGCCAGCAGGGTCACCGCCAGCAGCGACAGGGGCACCGCCTCCCGGGTGGGCAGCCCGGCGCCGCTGATCAGCAGGGGCAGCAGCAGGATCGAGCCGCCGGCGCCGAGCACCGCCAGCAGGAAGCCGATCAGGGCGCCGCCGCCGGCCATCAGCAGCAGGACGGCGGCGCTCAAGGACGCACCCGGTTGAAGGGGATCACGGCCAGCAGGCCGGCCATGCCGCAGACGGCGGCGTCCTGGGGGACGGGGGGACCTGACGCCATGGACGCAACCTGCCTGGACAGTTATGACTGTACACGCATACAACGACGAAAGAGTGGCAGCGAGGACGATGCAGGTCGCTGCAGAGGGCTGCTCCATTGCGGAACCGTTCCGGTCCCCACCACGGCCGGGGAAAGCCTGCATAATTCCTCTAGCGTCATAACCTTCTGTCATGGGCGTTGCCGGCCCCGGTTCCATTCCCAGTCCCGAGCTGCTGGAGGAGTTCAGTCAGTTCTTCCGCCTGCTGAGTGAACCGGCCCGGCTCCAGCTGCTCTGCCACCTGCGCCAGGGTTCGGCCGATGTCGCCTCCCTGATCGAGGCCACCGGCTTCAGCCAGTCCCACATCAGCCGCCAGCTGTCCCAGCTGCAGCGGGCTGGCCTGGTGACCTGCGACCGGGACGGGGTCCGCCTCATCTACCGGGCCGACACCGAGCTGGTGGAGGAACTCTGTGACCTGGTTCAGAAGCGCATGAAGCAGCGCCTGCAGCAGCAGCTGGATCAGCTCCAGACCGCCTGAGGCCATGCGCCCCAGCCCCCTGTGGACCCGGGCCTTCCATGGCTTCAACCTGCTGCTGCTCCTGCTGATGGCCGCCAGCGGCCTGGAGATCTACAACGCCAATCCGGTCTTCGGCGGGAGGGAAGGGGCCACCGTGCCGCAGCTGTTCACCCTTGGCGGCTGGCTGGCCGGTGGCCGCGACTGGCACTTCGGTGTCATGGGGCTCTATGCCGCCAACCTCGGGCTCTGGATCGGCCTGTTGCTGTGGCGTCGCCACCGACGCCTGGCCGGCAGCGGCGATCTCGACACCCTGCGCGCCAGCGTCAGCCCCCCCCGCCGCCGCCTGGCCAGCCACCGGCTCACCTACACCCTGATGCTGGTGCTGCTGGCCTTCAGCCTGATCAGTGGTCTGGCGATGTATAAACCGGCCCAGCTGTGGTGGCTGGTGTCGCTGTTTGCCTTCGCCGAACCGGCCGGATTCTCCAGCTGGCAGACCCTGCGGGTGTGCCACCTCGCCACCATCCCCGCCATCGCCCTGCTGCTGGTGGCCCACGTGGTGCTCTCCTGGCGGGTGGGCGGCCCGCGGCTGCTGCGGGCGATGTTGCTCTGAGATGGTTGCTTCGTCCGAGGCCCTGAGTCGCCGCCGCTCCCTCGGCCTGCTGCTGGCCAGCGGCTCTTCGCTGTTGCTCGGCGGCTGTGGCCTCAACCGCTGGAGTGGCTTGGTGGGGGAGGCCACCCAGCCGCTGAACGAACGGCTCGAAGCCCTGCTGCAGGGCCAGGGCACGCTGCCCGAGTTCCGGCGCAGCCAGGTGGAACCCGAAGCCCTGCTGGTCAACAGCTTCAACGGCACACCCACCTTTGCGCCCGGCAGCTACCGGCTCACCCTCAACGGGGCCGTGCGCCGTCCCCTGAGCCTGGATCTGGCGACCCTGGCCGCCCTGCCCCAGCGAGAGTGCGTCATCCGCCACGTCTGTGTCGAGGGCTGGGCGGCGATCGTCGCCTGGTCGGGCCCACGCCTGGCCGATGTGCTGGCCCTGGCCGGCCCCTCACCCCTCGGGGCCTATCTGGCGATCCGTTCGGCCGACCAGTACTTCGAAACCTGGGATCTGGCCTCGGCCCTGCACCCCCAGACCCTGTTGGCCACCCACATGAACGGGGCGCCGCTGCCCGTGGCCAATGGCGCCCCCGTGCGGCTGGCGAGCCCCATCAAGCTCGGCTACAAGCAGAGCAAATGGGTCACCGGCCTGGAGCTGATGACGAGCCTGGGCGATCGGCGTGGCACCTGGGAGGACAGGGGCTACGAGTGGTTCGCCGGGCTCTGATGGGGGCCTGCGCCGCTCAGGGCTTCAGGGGCGCCCAGGCCATGGTGGCGTTGAACTTCTGGCACCAGATCAGCACCGATTTCTGGGCCTTCAGATCGATCGAGGCGGGGATCACGTAGCTCTGGGCCCCCTTGCTGGATTTCAGCGGGGCCAGCACGGTGTAGCTGCCCGACTTGAGCGGAAAGCCGGGGGCCTTGGTGGCGGCCAGGGGCGTGGCCGAGGGGCTGAAGATCACCTTCAGATCCGGGGCCATGTCGTTGGTCTTGAAGTCGCCGCTGAGGGTGAGCACCGTCTTGCCGCCCTGCTCGTTGATCGAGAAGCCGCCGCTCACGGGAGCCTCCGCCTTGCGGAAGCTGCCGCTGGCCATCGCCATGGCCTGGGCCACCGAACCCAGAGCAGGTGTGATGGCTTCGCCGGCGGGGAGGCCGAGGCTGCGGGCGGGGAGGACGGTGCCGGAAAAGGCCGCCGCCGCCACCAGGGTGAGGGCGCCGGTGAGGACGGTGCGGGGGGAGCGGGTCATGGCGAATGGGGTGTGAGGGGCGAGGGACAGGTCGGGCGTTGCGACGCCAGAACCCGCGCTCACCAGCAGATACCCGTGGGCGGCCGCTCCGGATTCGATCCGGTGCCGGTTCAGGCGATCGACACGGTGCGGTGGAGGGCTTCGAGATTCACCAGGTGACGCCCCCGGCTGTCGATGGACACCAGGTCGGCAACGGTCCGGCCCTGGAGAATGTCCTCGATGCGGTAGTCATGGACCTGCAGCAGCGGCAGTAGATGAGCGTCATCGCCAGGAAGAACACCGGCCAGGGCCTCCGCATCGCCATCGACACGGGCTGGCGCCAGAGGCTGGTCCAGGGGCTGCGCTGATGGCCCAGGGCCCGTTGCGGTTGTCCCAGGAGGGGGTGCAGGAGTTTGGGCAGACGCACGGGGGCCGCAGCCGGACGCCAGAACAGAAGGTGTGCAGATCCGATCGGTCCCATCGCCGGTAGTACCGATGTCCCCACCCGGTCGCGGGCATCCGGAGCGCTCCCCATCCATGCCGAACCCCCGTTCCGGCCGGCCTGCACGCCCTACCCTGAGGCCCGAGGCCCACAGCGGGGTGCCTCCGAAGGCATTCCTGAGTCTGCCGTGATCTCCGACGATGCCACCCCTGACGACAGCCTCGATGCCCTGCTGGCGGGCCACGCCCTCGGTGATCTGGATGAGGCGGAGCGCCACCGACTCGCCGGCCTGTTGCGTGAGCAGCCCGAGCTCGGCCAGCGTCTGAACGAGTTCCGCACCACACTTGAACTGATCCCCCTGGGGTTGCCCCAGACGGCCACGCCCCCGCCGCGGCTGCGCCAGCGGCTGCTGCACCGGCAGGGGGCAGTGCCGGCGGTAAGACCGACCCGTGGGCCGACCCCCGCTCGGTGGGCGTGGCCGGCCGTGGTGGGGCTGGCCCTGCTGGGGCTGGGCTACGAGCTGCACCAGACCCGTCAGCAGCTGGCGCAGATCCAGGGCCATCTCCAGGTCGCCGTTCCCGTGGCTGGGGCGTCCCGCCGCATGGCGCTGGCGGCCGTCGATCCCTCCGTTCCCGCTTCAGGGGAAGTGATGGTCACCGGCAACCCCACCCACAACGTGCTGATGCTGAATGATCTGCCCCCACCGCCGCCCCACCACGTGTATCGCCTCTGGGCCGATGTGGACGGCCAGCCGGTGGGCTGCGTCGCCTTTGTGCCCACGGCGCAGGGACATGTGGCGATGCTGATTCCGACGATGCCCACCAGTGTGGCCACCCGCGTCAGCGTCACGGTGGAGAACGATCAGGTGGGGGCCAGCCCCAGCGGTCGCCTGGTGCTCACCAGCAGGATCTGATGGGCAGGGGCGTTCTGCCGCTGCTGCTCTATGTGCTGCTGCGGGGACTCGACGCCACCGTGCTCAAGGGACTGCAGGCGTTCGGGAGTCACCACCCAGTACAGGGCATGGACCCCATCAGCTTCTGCAACCTGTTCTTTTTTGCCCAGCTGGCGGTGGGGCTGGCGACCCTGTTGCCGGGTCAAGCAACCCTGGCGGCCGATCTGGCCACCCTGGGCCCGGGTGATCGGCGGCTGCTGGCCCTCGATGCCTTTCTGGGGCTGTTTCTCGGCCCTGTTGCCTACTACCTCGCCCTGGAGTCGCTGTCGGTCATCAGCCAGACGCTGCTTTTCGCCCTGGTCTTGCCGGTTTCGGCCCTGCTGGCCCGTTGGTGGCTGGGGGAAGCCCTGCCGCGGAGTTTCTGGATCAGCCTGGTTCTCCTCACTGTCGGTCTGCTGCTGCCGTCGGTGTCCATGGCGGCGGCCGGTGGCGGAATGGATGGGACGCCGGGTCTGGCCTGGGCCCTGGTGGGGGTGCTGGCCTATGGGGCTGCGTCCGTGAGCGGTCGCCTGGTCGCCCGCCGCCGTCTTCCCCTGACGGTCAGTGTCGGCCTGACCAACCTGGTGTCAGCCCTGATCTTCGGCGTGATCGCCCTGGTGCTGTTCGGTCCCCACCATTTCCTGCTGCTGCAGCTCTGGTGGGTGATGGGGGTGATCGGGCTCTATGCCCTCACCCTCCCCCTCGGCCGGGAACTGGCCCTGCGGCTCGCCTACCGCCACCTCCCAGTGGCGCAGGTCTCCCTGTGGAGCTCCCTGTCGCTGGTGGTGGCCCTGCTCAGTGCGGCCGTCCTGCTGGGGGAACCCCTCCAGGGGGCGAGCCTGGCCGGTTCGGCGCTGGTGCTGGCCGGAGTGTTGGCCAGTCGCTGGCGCTGGCCGATCCGATCCGGGCCGACGTCGGTATTCCTTCCTGCCGCCCCCGCTCCGGTGCCCCCTTGGCCGTGACTCCCCCCGACCCGGATGCCACGGGCGGCACAGGCCTGGGGACCCACCGGCGGGAACAGCAGGCCAGGTCCCAGGGCCTGGGTGCCCTCTACGACAGCTGCGGCGGACCCGTCTATCGACTGGCCCTGCGGCTGTGCCGCTCCAGCCAGGAGGCCGAAGACCTCACCCACGACGTCTTCCTGCGCTTCTGGCAGCAGGATCGCTACGACCCGTCCAGGGGACCGGTCCTGGCCTATCTGCTGTTGCTGACGCGTTCGATGGCGCTCAACCGCATCAGCCAGCGCCAGAACCGCTGGGGGCTGATGCAACGCTGGTCGGAGCAGTTGTTCCCTGCTGCCGTGCCGACACCCCATGAACACGCGGAGGCGGATGAACTGGCGCGGCGGGTTCGGAAGGCCCTTGAGGGCATCCCTGCCAACCAGCGCCAGGTGCTGGAGATGGCCTATTACGAGGGTCTGAGCCAGTCGGCGATCGGCGCGCTGCTGAAGCTGCCCCTCGGCACCGTCAAGACCCGGGCCCGCCAAGGCCTGATCCGCCTGCGCGCCCTGCTCCACGATTCCCCCGCCCAGCCATGACACCCATCTCCACCCAGCTGCATGCCGATCTTGGCCAGCGGGCCGTCGTCGACAGCGGTGCGTTGCCCTGGCATCCATCGCCCCTGGCCGGGGTGGAGCGGCGCCTGCTGGAGCGCGACGGCGGCGAGGTCGCCCGGGCCACCTCACTCGTCCGCTACGCCTCTGCCAGCCGCTTTTCCCCCCATCACCACGGCGGCGGCGAAGAGTTCCTTGTGCTTGAGGGTATCTTTTCCGATGAGCACGGCGATTACGGCCCGGGCACCTACGTGCGCAACCCGGTCGGCTCCGCCCATGCCCCCTTCAGTGCGGACGGCTGCACGATCCTGGTGAAACTGCGGCAGATGGATCCCGACGACCAGTCACGGGTCGTGATCGACACCCAGCGCTCTGTCTTCGTGCCTGGCCTGGTCGCCGGGCTGACCGTGCTGCCCCTGCACGGCTTCGGGACCGAACAGGTGGCCCTGGTGCGCTGGCAACCGGACACCCGCTTCCCTCTCCACGCCCATCCCGGGGGGGAGGAGATCTTCGTACTCGACGGGGTGTTCGAAGACGAGCAGGGTGCCTATCCGGCGGGCACCTGGCTACGCAACCCGCCCGGCAGCCGCCATGCGCCCTTCAGTGGCAGCGGCTGCCTGATCTGGGTCAAGACCGGCCACCTGGCGCCGCCATACCCCGCCATGGAGCCAGCGCCAGGGCGGTAAGGAAGCCCACCAGCTGGGCGATCACCACGCTCGGGCCCGACGGCAGGGCGAAGGCGGCCGAGAGCAGCAGGCCCAGCACGGCGCAGGCGGCCCCCAGCCCGGCGGCCAGGACCACATAGGTGTCGAAGCGGCGGCTCACCAGCCGCGAGGCGCAGGCGGGGATCACCACGAAGGCGCTGATCAGCAGCACCCCCACCGCCTTGACGGAGATGGCCACCACCACGGCCAGCAGGATCAGGAACAGCAGCCGGTGCACCGAGACCGCGACCCCTCGCGAACGGGCCAGGGGTTCGTCGAGGGTAAGCAGCACCTGGTCGCGCCGGGTGAGGGTGAGGTAGCCGGTGGTGACGACAAGCAGGAGCCCGATCAGGCTGAGGTCGAGCCAGGTGACCCCCAGGATGTCGCCGAAGAGCAGCTGCTGGATGCTGCCCTTGTAGACCCGCAGCAGGCTCAGGGCCACCACGGCCATGGCCAGCGACGAGGAGTAGACGATGTTCAGCAGGGCATCCGCCGGTAGGCGGCTGCGTTGCACCAGCTGGTTTGTCATCAGGGCGAAGAGCACCGCAAAGGGGATCAGCACCAGGGTGGGATCGATGCCCAGCAGGATGCCCAGCGTGATGCCGAGCAGGGCGGAATGGCCGAGGGCGTCACTGAAGAAGGAGAGCTGGCGCAGCACGGCAAAACTGCCCAGCAGCCCGCCGAGGGCGCCGCTCAACAGCCCGCCCAGCAGCGCCCGCTGCATGAACGGCAGCTGCAGCAGTCCCACCAGGGTCGATCCCTCCGCCATGTCCACGGCCATCGGCCCAGGGTACCCAGGCTGCCCGGGCACCCCTGCCATCAGGAGGGTGTGTGGGCCAGGGCCTCGCAGACCAGGGCCAGGGAAGCCGCCAGCAGAACCAGGCGACCGGCCCGGCAGAACAGGCGTGAGGCGACGACGAAACCCATCGGGATCATGGCGGTGCTCCGTTTGAGGGCAAGGGGAAAAGACTCAGCGGCCCGTTGTCTGCAGGGGGCGGAGGTCCGGCAGGGCCACGGAGAAGGCGGGGGATCCGTGGCGGGTCAGGGGCCAGCGCCGCACCCAGCAGCTGTCGGTTTCTTCGTCGATGCTGATGACCTGGTAGGTGCCGCCCTGGCGACTGGTCAGCTGTACGAAGCCGCCAGGGTGGGGAGCTGCGGAGGAGTGGGGGGTGGGGTAAGGCATGGGTCAGACCACGCATCAGCCCTAAACGTAACAGAAAGTTGCAGAATGATTGACGACAACCCCCTTGGTGTGCATTCCAAGTCACATGGCGGCCGGTTCCGTCCCCAAAAATGCGTAACCCCCTCGGGGCGGGCCCAAGGGGGTTACTTTGCGAAAGCAGTGGGGAGTTGATCAGTCTCCCTGCTCCACTAGATCGTTCTAGATCAGCAGTAACGGCTACAGCGCAGGCCTGCACATTCCTTTACAGGCCAGCTGCCGTTCGCGATCGGCTCACTCGTCGTCGTCGGAGCCGCCCACCGGCACCAGGCGAATCGCTTTGCGACCCAGCTTGATCTCGAATTCGTCGCCCGGCTCGAGGCCCAGCATGGCGGTATAGGCCTTGCCCACCAGCAGGTTGCCGTTGAACTGAACCTTGGCGGTATAGCCGAGTTTGCGGCCGGCCTTGGTGGCCGCCTTGCCCACACCGTCGCCGAGGTTGATCCCCTTGGCATCGAGAAGCGCTTCGTAGAAAGCCGTGAAGTTCAGCCTTTCATTGCCGTCCTTCTTGGTGCTCACGTAGCCGCAGCTGCGGACCAGGTCCGATTTTGAAGCGTCTCCCAGCTCTTTCACCTTGGCGAGCAGATCAGCACCTTTGAGCATGATGCAATGGCGGTTGGTATTGGGCGAAATTGTACATCTTGGGCCTGCGATCGCCAGTTCGGCCAGGTGCGGCTCTCCCCGCCCTCTGTCCCTTCGCATTGCCGCCGCTCTGGTGTCGGCGGCTGTACTCTCCCCATCGATGGGTGACCATGGCCGTAGGGACGTAATCTGGCTGCGCAGGCTAACCGCGAGCCCGCCATCCCCGTCAGCTCTTCGGTGGACCCTCCACCTGATACTGCACCTGCTGGGGAAAGGGGATCTCGATGTCCCGGTCCCGGAAGGCCCGCCAGATGCCGGCCTGGACTTCGCTGCAGATGGAGACGTTATCCATCGGATTGGCGATCCAGAAGCGCAGGGCGTAGTCGATGGAGGAATCGCCATAGCGGAGCAACAGGCCCTTGGGCGCCGGGTTGGGAAGAATGCGTTTCTGGCTGCGGGCCGTCGCCTCCAGCAGGGCGATCACCTCCTCCGGATCATGGTGGTAGGCCGCACTCACCAGCACCTGGCTGCGCCGCAGCGTGTCGCTGCCCGTGTAGGTCACGGTGGTGCTGGTGAAGAACGTCTGGTTCGGGATCACCAGCTCGGCATTATCACGGTCGCGCCAGAGCACGGCAGCCCGCAGGCCGAGGCTGCGCACTTCGCACGGATCACCATCGATGAACAGCACCTCACCGGGCCGCACCGATCCCTCGAACAGCAGCCACAAACCACTGACGAAATTGGAGAAGACTTCCTTGATGCCGAAGCCCAGGCCCACCGAGAGGCCACCGGCCACCGCCAGGATCGCGGTGCGGTTGAAGCCCACATGATCGAGAGCCCAGACGATTCCTAAGGCCACGGCCGCATAACGAATCATCAGGGCCAGGGCGCGGCGGCTGCCGTTGCTGATGCCCACGCTGCGCTGCACCAGCCAGGCCATCCCCTGGGCCGGCGGTCCCGTCCCCATGGCCAGCACATACAGGATCACCACCGCCAGCAAAAAGCTGCCCAGGGTCACTTCCGAGCCGAACCATTCGCCGATGGGGATCAGGGCCAGATCCTGGGGGTTGTCGAACACCCGGATCACCAGCAGTACGGCGACCAGGAGGTACGCCGGGCGGATCAGCCGGGTTTCCAGCAGTTGCATCTGCTGGGGCTGGATGAAGCGGCCCAGCAGCAGGCGCGCCCCGCCCAGGCCCAGCCAGCCGAGGTACAGCAGCAGACCCAGCAACAGCAGCCCGTAAGGCTGGCCGCCCAGGCCAAGGGCCAGCGACAGCAGGCCCAGCAGGCTGGGGATCATCACCTTCGGACGCCCTGCCGGGGGAAACCGGCGGGCCAGCCGCCGGCCCAGGGGGCCCTGGCCGAGGAACACGAGCAGCAGCAGGATCACCTGGACGCGCACCTCGATGCGCTGCAGGTAGCCGAACCAGCCGAGGATCTCCAGGAGCAGCAGGTTCATCGGGACCTCTCGTTGCCCAGCAGCTGGATCAGGCCCTTGAGGGTGTCCTGCTGGCTCAGGTCATCAAACAGGAAGCGCGTGAGCAGCGCCTGCCAGGCGTCCCTCTGGCTCTTGCTGGTCTTCCCCACCAGGCGAAGCGTCGAGCTCTGAATCGATTGTTGTCGCCCCTCCACCATGGCGGCCACCACGGAGGAACTGCTCACCGGCGGAGCCACCTTCCGGTTCACCGGCAGCACGTACTGGTTGCGCAGGACCATGTCTCGCTGGTGCAGCGGACTGATGGCGAATCGGGCCAGGGCCAGGGCCAGCTGGCGCTGGTCCGGACTGGAGTTGACCCCGAAGGCGAGCACCCGCTCCCGGGTGATCGGGCTGGCGGCGCCGAACGGGCCGGAGGGCAGGGGGGACACGCCCAGGTTCCTGCCCAGCTTCGAACGAAGCCGGGTGATGTTGATGCTGCGGCAGGGAATCCAGTCGAGGCTCCCCACCATCAGCTCCTTCAGCAGTTCCGTCTCGGTGGGGTAAAAGGTGACGTGCTGTTGCAGGTCCGCCGCGCGCAACCACTGCAGCCAGCCATTCAGGCTGGTCCGCGTCGCCGGGGTGGCCGGTGCGCCGGCCAGCAGGTTTCCCACGGCGTCGATCGCCCCAAGTGGTCCCAGGGTCCAGGCCAGGTTCACCGCATCCAGAGACAGCCCCACCTCCATCCCCTTGGCGCTGTAGGCCAGCAGTTCGGTGAGGGTGGCGGGGCTGCGCTGGACGCGGCGCCGATCGAAGCAGGCCACCAGGGGCTGCAGCTCCATGGGGAGGCCGGTCAGGGTTCCATCCGAGCGCCGCACCCGCACCACGGAGGCCGCATCCAGCTGATCCAGCACCACGGCCGGGAAGGACACGGTGCTGATCAGCCGCTCCCGGGCCAGCTCCTGGGCCGTGGACTCGTTCACCAGCAGCAGGTCGGGGCTCAGGCCCGTCCGGTTGCGGACAAGGAGTTCATTACGCAGCCTTTCCTCGTTAAAGGTTTCCACCTGGAGCCGGACCCGCGGCTGCAGGGTCCGGAACGAGGCCTGCAGCAGGGCCGAGCGTTCCCGGATTTCCTTCTGCAGTTCGGTGTCCATGGCCTCCTGGCTGACCCCGACGGCGATGTACAGCGTGCCTTCGAGGGGGCGGAGCATGGGCTGCAGGCGCTGGCCCCGGCAGCCCCCGAGGGACGTCAGGAGCGGGATGGCCAATCCGGCGCTGAGCATCTTGAAGGCCAGCGGCCGTCTGCCCTGAGCAGGTGGGGCGGGGGAGCGGCGGCAGAGGGCAATCACACCGGGAGGCTAGGGGTGTTCGCTGCGGCGGGCACCCCTGCCGTTATGGATCAGTCCTCCGGGTAGAGCAGCTCGGCCAGTTCGTCGGGGTCCACGTCGTAGACCCGCGCCAGGGTTGTTTCGATGGCGCTGGTCACCACATCCGGTAGGAAACGCATCGCGTTCAGGGCGTCGTCGGCGATGTCGTCGGTGAGGAGTTTCTCGCCCCCCAGTTTCTCGTCGTTGATCACGGCCATCACCCAGCTCTGGTAGGCGGTGACGAGATCGGCGAACTCGAGCTCAGGATCGTTCAGATCGAGGGCCATCGGGCGTCTCCAGGGACGGACGTTGCCTCTGCAGTTTGCCGCCTGGTCGTCAGGATGGATGGATGGATCAGGAACCCCTGCCATCGGTGGCCTCCCTGCAGGGCACCCTGTTCGACTTCGCCATCGCCGAGCTGGTGCGTGGCCATCGCGAGAGCTTCCCGCCCCTTTGGACGGCCGAGAGCTGGGCCAAGCTGATGATCTGGCTGGCCCTCAGCTGCGGCTGCTCCGGCGAGGCCCGGGCCCTGGAGGCCTTCGCGGCCGCCCTGGGCCCAGCGCTCACGGCCCGGATGCGACGGCTGTTCTTCGAGCGGGAGCTGCCCGAGCTGAACCTGCGGGTGATGGCCGATCCGGCCGAGCAGCAGGTGCTGCTGCTGCCGTTGGACGCCGGTCTCGACGTCGACTTCGGTGCGGCAGAGACCGCCCTGCAGGCCGTGGGCCTCACCGACCGCGTGACCCCCGACCGCAGCCGCTGGCAGTCGCTGGAGGCGCTGCTGGCGGTGCCTTGGCGGTCCGTGAGCGGCTGAGGCGCGGTCATACCGCCTTCCCAGCGGATGCTGGCTGTGTCGAGGTTCTAGGTTGCCCTTCAGCGAGATCCCTGGCGCGGATGCGGCTGATCGGCAGCTTCGAGGATCCTGGCTACGTGGCCCTGGCCGATGCGGCGATGGCGTTCTTCGATCGTCGCAGCGACCTGCAGCGCAGCGGCGTGGCCTTCTCCTTCTGCAGCGACGGCGATCCCGGCGCGGCGGGGGGGGCGGCGGGGGACCCCGGCAAGATCTCCACCGACATCAGCCTGGTGTGGCTCGACCGCTCCGATCCCGAGGCCCAGGGCCTGGCGGACGTGATCATGCGGGGTGTGTCCGCTGGCTTGAAGCGCTACCTGGCCGAGCGCCCCCTGTTTCTCTCCTGCTGTCCGGAGCGTTCTCTGTTCGTCAGTCCGATCTTCAACCTGCAGCGCTACGCGCCAGGGGAGGGGTTCTACAGCTGGCACTGTGACTGGAACACCAGCGACGAGGCGACCGAGCCCATCCGAAGGGTGCTGGCCTGGATTCTCTACCTCAACACGGTGCCGGACGGTGGCACGGAATTCCACTGGCAGGACCACCACGTCGAGGCGGTCAAGGGGAAGCTGGCGATCTTTCCCGCCAGCCTGTCCCACCTGCATCGGGGCCGCATCAGCCAGAGCCACACCAAGACCATCGCCACCGGCTGGATCAATGCCGGCACGCTCGACGCCTACGTGGCCCGACTGGCCGCCGGCTAAGGCGTTCTCAACCCAGCGCCGAGGGCACGATCAGCCCTTCCAGCCGGTGGCCGAGCTCCCGGGTGAGAGCCTGCACGGCCCCGCGGCGATCGCGGCGATAGTCCGGCAGGCGATCGTGGACGGCGATCGGTCGGTCGATGGTGATCCGTGCCCGGCGCCGGCCCAGCCGTGGCCGTTGGTTGGCGGTGTGGCCCTGGATCCGGCACTGGGTGTCCCAGAGCAGCAGCAGGGTGTCGGCGAAGCGTTCCTGGCTGGGCCGCTCCCGCACGTAGCTGCCGCTCACCGCGACGAATGACTCCACCACGCGCATGTGCCAGAGCTGGGCCGCGGTCTCCTCCGCCAGCCGGTCCGCCAGGGCCTGGGCCAGGGGGCTGCAGGATCCCGGGGCGTGGGGCACGGGATAGAGCCGGTCCCAGCCGGCCTGCTCGAGGCGCCGGCAGCGCTCGGTGAGGCTGCCCGTGGGCTCCAGCCCGAAGGATCGCTCTACCCGTCGCAGGGCCAGATCCATCAGGCGATGCAGCCGAGGTCCAAAATCGGAGGCGCCGGTCTGCGATGGCGGCTCCTCGCTGGCCGGCAAGGTCAGCTGCACCTTGTCCCGATAGAACGCCTCCATCTGGTCGAGCATGCATTCCCCCAGGCGGACCAGCCGCCCATGCAGCCGCTCCGGGGCGGGGTCGTGGTTGTCCGGGGGTGCCAGCCCGGCCCCCGCTTCCAGCTCACAGAGCAGGGCTTCGATCGCCCCCCAGACCGGTTCGATGAAGCTGTACTGGAGGCCGATCGGCAGCAGCTCCATGCGCTCGCTCCGGCCGGCGTCGGCCAGGTCGGCGGCCGTCCAGAAGGCGAGCTGGGCGGTGCCGGGCTCCAGGGGGCTGAGCTGCTCGTTGTGGCCGTTGGTGGCCCCCTCCGGAGCCAGGGCGAAGGGGTGGGGCCCCTCCAGCAGCAGCTTCCGGGCCGTGCGCAGGGCCGGCAGATCGACCTTGCCCCGTTGGATCGATGCTCCCCCCAGGTGGGTGAACAGCCAGCCCATCGGCGCCCCGGCCCACAGCGGAATCCCGCGGTCGAACAGGAACTGGCCGGTGGGCGGCGGATCGAAGCGGAGGCCCTGCTGGCGGCCGGCCCTGGCCAGTTCCACCCACAGCAGACGGGCCATGCAGAGGGGATCGTCGAGGCTGGGGTGCCGGAAGGCGAGCAGCAGCCGGCTTTCCCCGGCCTGGAAGGAACGCATCGCCTCGACGAGCGAGGCCATGCCATCCACCTCGACCGTGTCGATCCGACAGCGCCAGCGAAGCCAGAGCGGCAGCACCATCCTGCCCACCGCCAGCACCCGCCCATCAAGGCGGGGGGGCAGGAACTCCAGCGGCGGGGCGGTGGCCATGGGCGGAGGTTAGGCGGACAGAAATGGGGAGAATGGCCCCGCGTCCAGCTGTTGCCCCGTCTCAGCGATGAAGATCGATCCCACCTTGCGTCATCGGGCGCTGCGCACGGCCGTGGGGGTTCTGGAGACGGCTCGCGATCCGCAGCACACCCTCACCCACGCCCTGCCGATGCTGGATCTGCTGACCAACTCGCCCCTCGGCGAACTGGGTCGGGAGCAGCTTCTGGGGGATGACGCGCTGCGCACCCTGGCGGAGGAGCAGTACTGGGGCTCCTGGCCAGCGGCCGAAGAGCTGCGCCAGATGCCGCCCGGCAGCCTCGGCCGACTCCACCAGGAGCGCTTCGAGCGCCTGGGGCTGCACGCCGTCCCGCCACCGGACACCAGCCGCATGGATGGACCGGGTGGCTATCTGCAGTTGCGGCTGCGTGCAACCCATGATCTCCACCACGTCGTGCTGGCGATCCCTTCCGACGTGGCCGGTGAGGCCAGTGGTTCGGCTTACTACGCCTCAGCCCTGCGCCAACCGGGGTCGATCGCCGTGCTCTCGGCCTGGATGGTCCACGGTTTCCTGGCGCCCGAGGAGGACGCCCTGATCTGGGACGGCATCCGCTTCGGCCTGGACGTGGCCCGCCGCCTGGGTCCCCGCTTGCTGGCGATGCGCTGGGAGGAGGGCTGGGCGACCCCCATTGGCACCTGGCGGGAGCGGCTGGGGCTCGAGGAACTGCTGCGCCATACGCCGTTCCCCGGCGAACTGGCCCTGATGCGCTGAAGCGGCTGGCTCCCCTATCGCCTCAGCGCAGTTGCAGGGGGGTGATCGGTCCGTCGCCCCGTTTCACCCCCAGCCGGATCGGCCGCGGCGGACCCTGGGCCGGCAGGGTCACCTCCACCCAGAGCTGCTCGCCGGCCGGGCGGCGGGAGGGATCCGCCACCTCGGGCGGGATGAAGTAGGCCACCGATGGCCCGAGGCGCCAGCGTTCGTCCTGCGGTGTCGCCGGCAGGCTCCGGGGGCGGGGGGTGGCGTCCGTGGCCAGTTCCGCCCGCACCTGCCCGGCCTCGGAGTGCAGCACCACCCGCTCCCCCGACCAGGGCCTGTCCTGGCCGGCCGGCACCACGGGGGCCGGCACCAGCAGGGCCAGGTTCACGTAGCGCCCCCGGATCGGCAGATGGGGATCCACCGGTGCGCTCAGCATCCAGCCCCGGGGCCGGGTCGCCCGATCCAGCAGCAGCTGGCCCCCCAGGCTCAGCAGCAGGCCCCCCTGCAGCAGGGCCAGCAGCAGGCCCCGCCCCGCCCCGGGCATCACGGGGTCCCCCGGCCGACGGCGCGGGCCACGAGCCGGCGGCGCAGCAGCTCCAGACCCCAGCCGCCGCCGAGGAACAGCACCCCAAGGCCGACCAGGCTGGCGGAACGGCCCAGGCTGTCCATCACCTGGGACACGTAGAAGGTCAGCAGGTCGATGGCGATCAGGGCGGCGCCGAAGTTGACCCGCTCGGAGCGGCCCTCCATCACCCCCCAGGCCACCAGGAGCAGGCCGCCGACCGCCCACCACAGATAGGTAAACACCCCGGCGTGCTGATGGGTCCCCCAGGCCAGCGCCATCCCCGGCAGCAGCCAGCCGATCGCCACGGCCAGGGGCCAGGCGCGCCGACCCCGCAGGCACACGCCCAGCAGCAGGGGGCCCCCCAGGGCGACGGCCCAGCCGCCGAGCGCCAGGGGCAGGGGCAGGACCGCCGTGCGCGGGGCCCAGTAGGTGAACAGCAGCCAGAGCAGGGCCGCCGGCGGCAGGCCCAGCCCACCCAGCCACAGCAGCACCCGCCGCGCCGGCGCCACGGGTCCCGGCCCCGCCGGTGCCGCCAGGTAGCAGAGGCTGAGCAGCAGCAGGCCCGCCGCCGGTGCCGCCACCGCTGTCGGATCCCCGGATCCGCGCTGGAGGGCCTCAGTGGCCCCGTCCACGGCCCGCTGCCATTCGCTGATCAGCCAGGCCGGCGCCAGCAGGGCGAGCAGGGCCAGCTGGGGCCACTGGCGCAGCAGGGCCCAGCCCAGGCCGGCGCCGAGGGCCCAGAGCAGCAGCCCCAGCGGCCACTGGGCCTCGAGGTGGAACAGCTGGCCCGCCAGGTACAGGCCTGCCCCCAGGGTCACCGTGCCCACGCCGTGCAGGCTCACCGCCAGGGGCGGGAAGCGCTCCTCCAGGGCGGCGGCGCCCCCGTGCAGGCCCACCACCAGGGCCAGGAGCAGGCCGAAGCGCTGGCCGGGGCCGAGAGCCGCCCAGTGGGTGGAGACGAACAGCAGCAGTCCGGCGGCCACCAGCACACCCCCGAGGGCAACCGCCACCAGCACCGGCACCCGCAACCGGCGGCGGCCCGGCTGGGCCCGTTCCCAGGCCCGGATGGCCTCGGCGCCGGCGGGGTCGATCAGGCCCGCCTGCCGCCAGCGCTCCAGCCGTGACTCCCAGCCGTCAGCCATGGGCTCAGGCTAGGAGTGGCCCCCCTTTTGCGACCATGGGCCCACTGCCACAGGCCCCCCCTTGTCCGCCGAGTCCTCCCTGCCCAAGACCTACGACCCGGCCGCCACCGAGGCGCGCTGGCAGGCGGCCTGGGAGGAGGCCGGCGCCTTCCACCCCGATCCGGAGGCGCCGGGCGAGCCCTTCTCAGTGGTGATCCCGCCGCCGAACGTGACCGGCAGCCTGCACATGGGCCACGGCTTCGAGACGGCCCTGATCGACACGATCGTGCGCTTCCAGCGTCTGCAGGGGAAGAACGTGCTGTGCCTGCCCGGCACCGACCACGCCTCGATCGCGGTGCAGACGCTGCTGGAGAAGCAGATCAAGGCGGAGGGCGGCAGCAAGGACGACCTGGGCCGCGACGCCTTTCTGGAGCGGGCCTGGGCCTGGAAGGGGGAGAGCGGCGGCACGATCGTGGGCCAGCTGCGCCGGCTGGGCTACTCGGTGGATTGGCGCCGGGAGCGCTTCACCCTGGATCCGGGCCTGAGCGCGGCGGTGGTGGAGGCCTTCGTGCGGCTGCACGAGCAGGGGCTGATCTACCGCGGCGAGTACCTGGTGAACTGGTGCCCGGCCTCGGGATCGGCGGTGAGCGATCTGGAGGTGGAGATGAAGGAGATGGAGGGGCACCTCTGGCACTTCCGCTATCCGCTCAGCGGCGGCCCGGCCGCCGACGGCACCGACCACCTGGTGGTGGCCACCACCCGCCCCGAAACCCTGCTGGGTGACACCGGCGTGGCCGTGCACCCCAGCGACCCCCGCTACGCCGCCCTGGTGGGGCAGACCATCACCCTGCCCCTGGTGGGCCGCCAGATCCCGATCGTGGCGGATGAGCACGTGGATCCGGCCTTCGGCACCGGCTGCGTCAAGGTGACCCCCGCCCACGACCCCAACGACTTCGCGATCGGCAGCCGCCACGGCCTGCTGCTGATCACGGTGATGGCCAAGGACGGCAGCATGAACGCGGCGGCGGGGCGCTTCGCCGGTCTGGACCGTTTCGAGGCCCGAGCGGCGGTGGTGGCGGCGATGGAGGCGGAGGGGTTCCTGGTGAAGGTGGAGCCCCACCGCCACAGCGTGCCGTTCTCGGATCGGGGCAAGGTGCCGGTGGAGCCCCTGCTCTCCACCCAGTGGTTCGCCCGTGCCGAGCCCCTGGCGGCCCGCTGCCGGGAGGCCCTCGATGGCGGCGCGCCCCGCTTCGTGCCGGAGCGCTGGGAGAAGGTCTACCGCGACTGGCTCACCGACATCCGCGACTGGTGCATCAGCCGCCAGCTCTGGTGGGGCCACCGCATCCCCGCCTGGTTCGTGGTCAGCGAAACCGGCGGCGTGATCACCGAGGCCACGCCCTACGTGGTGGCCCGTGATGCGGCGGAGGCCCGCAGCAAGGCGGAGGCGCAGTTTGGTGACGTGCAGCTGGAGCAGGACCCGGACGTGCTCGACACCTGGTTCTCCAGCGGCCTGTGGCCCTTCTCCACCCTGGGCTGGCCCGATACGGAGGCCGCCGATCTGGCCCGCTGGTACCCCACCAGCGTGCTGGTGACCGGCTTCGACATCATCTTCTTCTGGGTGGCCCGCATGACGATGCTGGCCGGCGCCATGCAGCCCCTCGGCGCCGGCAAGGCCTGGATGCCCTTCGCCGACGTGATGATCCACGGCCTGGTGCGGGACGAGAACAACCGCAAGATGAGCAAGAGCGCCGGCAACGGCATCGACCCGCTGCCGTTGATCGAGCGCTACGGCGCCGATGCCCTGCGCTTCGCCCTGGTGCGGGAAGTGGCCGGTGCCGGCCAGGACATCCGCCTCGACTACGACCGAACCGACGGCAGCTCGGCGACGGTGGAGGCGGCGCGCAACTTCGCCAACAAGCTCTGGAACGCCACCCGCTTCGCCCTGATGAACCTGGGCGGTGAAACGCCCGCCAGCCTGGGGGCCCCGGACCCGGCGCACCTGCAGCTGGCCGACCGCTGGATCCTGTCGCGGCTGGAGCGGGTGAAGCGGGAGACGGCGGATCGCTACGCCAGCTACGGCCTGGGGGAAGCCGCCAAGGGTCTCTACGAGTTCGCCTGGAATGAGGTCTGCGACTGGACGATCGAGCTGCTCAAGCGGCGCCTCAATCCCCGCCCCGCCGTGGAAGGCGAGCCCCTGAGCCCCGAAGTTCTGGCCGACCAGCGGGTCGCCCGGCAGGTGCTGGCCAAAGTGCTGACGGAGCTGCTGGTGCTGCTGCATCCGCTGATGCCCCACCTGAGCGAGGAGCTCTGGCATGGGCTCACCGGCGCCCCCGAGGGCGCCTTCCTGGCCCTGCAGAGCTGGCCGGCGGC
Organism: Synechococcus sp. UW140; assembly: GCA_943372935.1. Lineage (GTDB taxonomy): Bacteria > Cyanobacteriota > Cyanobacteriia > PCC-6307 > Cyanobiaceae > Cyanobium. The sequence continues at coordinate 21,142 of CALSAP010000021.1, read as the reverse complement.
CGAGGAGGCTGCCCTCGATGAAGGCCTGGAGGCCGCCTTCGGCGAGCTGATCGAGGCGATCCGGGTGGTGCGCAACCTGCGGGCCGTGGCCGGCCTCAAGCCCTCCCAGGGGGCGCCGGTGCTGTTCATCACCGGCCGCGAGGAGCTGGCGGCGGTGCTGCGGGAGGGCTCCGCCGACATCACCACCCTCACCCGGGCGGAGAGCGTGACCGTGCTGGATCCGGTGGCAGCAGCCGAGCGGCCCGCGGCCCGGGTCCTGGCCGCCGTGAGCGGTGAGCTGCAGGTGTTGCTGCCCCTGGAGGGACTGGTCGACCTCGACGCCCTGCGCGGTCGCCTGGAGAAGGACATCGCCAAGGCCACCAAGGAGATCAGCGGCCTGGCCGGCCGCCTCGCCAACCCCAACTTCGCCGGCAAGGCGCCCCCCGAGGTGGTGGCCGAATGCCTGGCCAACCTGGCGGAGGCCGAGGCCCAGGCGGCGCTGGCCCGCCAGCGGCTGGCGGATCTGGGGGACTGATCGCGGGTTGTTAAAGGCCCCATAAGCCGTCGTTAACGAGCGGGGGCCTTGGCTGCATGAGGGTTCTAGCGATCCCCTCGCCGATCTCGCACGTGCCTACCACCGCGATCCGGTCCCTGTTCTCCTTCCTGGAGGATTCCGCTTTCTTCCGGCGCTCCTCCAGCCTGGAGATCCCCTCCCGGACGCCGTTGGTGTCCAACGGGGAGCCCAAGGTTCCCGCCGGGGCGCCGCTTGGCTTCGCCGGATTCCAGCAGTCCAGGTTCGACGTCGATCGGAATCGCGATGACGACCGCATCGGCCGCGGTGGTGGCCGTGGCCGGGACGACGACCGTGGCCACGACGACGACCGCGGCGGGCGCGGCAAGCCCCCTGCACCGGCTAATCCCCTGCTGGCCAGCATCGACCTTTCGCCGACGCCTCCTGCCCCAGGCGCCGCCCCAACCGAGCAGTTCCAGACGGAGATCTCCGCCTACGTGAATGTGGGCGGCAAGTTGTTCATCCTCTCCTCCGGCGGCGGCAGCACCCTGCAGGTGACCGATGCCACCGACCCCACGGCCCCCAAGGCGCCTCAGCGGGTCTCCTTCGGGGCCTACAACAGCCAGTCGGTGGCCACCCACAACGACCTGGTGGCGGTGGCCCTCTCCCCCAGCGACTACGCCACCAACGCCGGCAAGGGGCTGGTGCGTTTCTACCGGATCGACAAGTCCGGCGCCCTCACGCTGGTGAAGGACGTGGAGGTGGGCTATCTCCCCGATGGCATCGCCTTCACGGACGACGGCAAGAAGCTGGTGATCGCCAATGAGGGCGAGCCGATCGCGAACTATGCGATCGATCGGCCCGGCAGCATCGGCATCATCGACATCAAGGGCAAGGAAGGCAAAGAGAGCTTCACCTACACCGACCTGGGCTTCGCCGGGCTGACCCTGCCCACCGGATTCCGCCTCTCCGGCCCGGCCGGCACCACCCAGGCCAACGACATCGAGCCCGAGTACGTCTCGATCCTGGGCAACACCGCCTACGTGACCCTGCAGGAGAACAACGGCGTCGCCAGGGTCAACCTCAAGACCAACACGATCGAGTCGATCTTCGCCCTCGGCAGCGTCGATTTCAGCACCCAGCTCGTCGACATCACCGACCGGGACGGCCCCCCCCCCGCTGGCAGCAGCACCGGAACACCCCTGATCAAGCCGGTCCTCGGCAACAACGTGGCGGGCCTGCGGATGCCGGACGGGGTGGCCGCCTTCAGCACCAAAGGCAAGGACTACTTCATCACCGCCAACGAGGGCGATGGCCGCGAGTACGGCACCCCCGGAACCCCGGGCTACTACCTCGATGAAACCCGCCGCAACACCGGTCTGAGCAGCCGCCTCAAGACCCTCAGTGACGACACCACCGCCCCCTTCACCGCCTTCGGCAGCCGCAGCGTCAGCATCTTCGATGCCAAGACCGGTTCCCTGGTCTGGGACAGCGGCAACACCCTGCAGACCATCGCCATCGCCGCCGGCGTCTACGACGACACCCGCAGCGATGACAAGGGCGTCGAGCCCGAAGGCGTGGTGGTCAAGCAGCTGAACGGCCGTACCTACGCGATCGTCAGTGCCGAACGGGGCACCAGCAGCCTGCTGGCGGTTTTCGACATCACCCAGCCTGCCGAGGCCAGCTTCGTCACCAGCACCGTGCTGGCCGGCAGCGTCTCCCCCGAGGGCCTGCTGGTGATCGACGCCAAGGACAGCCCCACCAAGCGGGATCTGCTGGTGGTGTCCAACGAGGTGTCCAACACCCTGAATTTCATCGATCTGGCGGCCATGATCGCCGCGCCTCCGGTGGCCGGTGCTGGCACCTTCACGTCCACCATGCTCAAGGACGTGGCCGGCGGCCCCGAGCTCAAGATCTCCAGCCTGATCACCAACGGAGAATTCACCAACGGCACCGCGCCGGGCAGCGTCTACGTGCCGCCGGGCATCTTCGATGGCCAGGGCGCCTACAGCAACGGCGATGGCACCTACACCCTGCTCGTCAACCACGAACTCGGCGCCAGCGCGGGTTACGCCTATACCGCCGAGGGCCTCAACGCCTCGGTCACCGGCTCCCGCATCAGCCGCTTCATCGTTGACATCGATGCCGACGACAAGGCCTCCAACGGCTTCCAGTCGCGCATCCTCAGTGGCGGCCTCGCCTACGACAAGGTGATCGGTGACGACCCCAACGGCTTCGACCGCTTCTGCTCCGCCAACCTGGTGGAGGCCAACAGCTTCGGCGCCGGCCGTGGTTTCGCTGATCGGATCTATCTCACGGGAGAGGAGGTGTTCGGCGGTGGGGGCGGCTCCTTCTATGCCCTCGATACGGCCAACAGCGATCTGCATCAGGTGAAGGCCTTCGGCAAGGGCACCTGGGAATCCGCCACGGCCATCGACACCGGCAGTGCCAACACCGTTGCCGTGCTGCTCTTCGATGACGCCAAGGCCCCCCTGCGGCTCTGGGTCGGCGAGAAGACAGCGGGCGGGTTCCTGGAGCGCAACGGCCTGGCGGAGGCCAACGGTGCCCTGTACACCTTTGTGCCCACGGCCCTGGCGGAAACCGGTGTCGATGCCTCGGCCGGCCCCGATTCCGACGACCTCAAGGCCCTCGCCCTCGGGTCCCCCCTGGCCGGCCGTTGGGTGAAGATCGAGAAGCCTGCAGGCAAGGCCAGCTACGCCGATCTGAGTGATGCCGAGATCCGCACCCTGGCCAACAACCTCGGTGCCCTGCAGCTCAGCCGCATTGAGGACGGGGAAGTCAACCCCCTCAACGGCCAGCAGGCGGCCTTCGTCTCCACGGGCACGAAGGACTTCACCAGTGGCGACCTGTATGGCAACGTCTACACCCTTAGCTTCACCGATGCCTTCGGCGCCGATGGCCGCCTGGCCAGCACCGGTGCCAGCAGCCTGCGGGTGATCTATGACGCCGATCGCCTCGCCGACCCCACCACGGGCCTGCGCAACCCCGACAACCTTACCTGGAGCGCCGATGGCTCCCTGTATCTGCAGGAGGACCGGGCCAACGGCGGTGGCCTCGACATCGCCAACGGCAACTTCGGCACCCAGGAAGCCTCGATCTGGAAGCTGAACCCCAGCGGCCCCATCGATCCGATCACGGGTGCGCCCGCGGAGCGCTGGGCCCAGATCGACCGCACCGCCGTCCCCACCGCCTACGGCCAGAGCCAGCCCGGTGTGGTCACCGACCCCAGCACCAACGGGGTGGGCAACTGGGAGTCCTCGGGCATCATTGATGTTTCGAAGATCTACGGAGCCGCCCCCGGCAGTTTCTTCGTGGCCAACGTTCAGGCCCACAGCCTCGGCGGTGGCAACATCAACGGCTCCGGCTATCTGGCGGAGGGGGGCCAGATCGACCTGATCCAGCAGACCGTTCCGCTGGTCTGATCGATGGCCTTTCAGGGCCCCTCGGCCGCCGCCTCCAGCGGCTGCCAGATCAGGGGCCCGAAGCGGGCCACCACAGCCCGCAGGCCATCCAGTTCCCGGCCGCTGCGGCCGCTGAAGCCCAGCACCACGCAGTCGGCCGGCACCGTCCAGTCGAGTGGGCGATCACCGGCCTCGCCACCCCCGCCGATCCGTTGGCCGTCGCTGCTGGTGAGGAACAGCCGGTCGACCCTGGTGCCGCTGAGGGCTTCGATGCGGCGGATCACCATGCCCTCCGGCAGTTGCAGGACGCCTCGGTCGCTGCCGCCGCCACCGCCATGGAGCTCCGGCCCGAGGGGATCGCCCTCGCCGGCATAGCGCAGCCGGATCTGGTCCACCCGCGAGCCGGTTCGCAGGCCCACCTCCACCAGCCGCTGCCGCCGGCGGATCGCGTCGGCCCGCCCGGGGAAGGCGAAGGGGACACCGCCGTTCCCCCCCAACGGCACCTCCTCGGCCAGGGTCCCATTCAGCTCGGGGCTGCCCGCCGCCAGGGACGTCAGCGCCGGGGCCTCGAGGGGCGTGGCGGCGGCGTCCCGGTAGGCGGCCCGACAGGCGTCGATGGCCCGCCGATCGGTTGCGGCGGCGGCGCGCCGGACGGCCAGTGTCGGGTCCGGCACCACGCCATAGAGCCGGTACGTTTCCGCCACCCAGTCCATCTGGTGGATCAGTTCCACCACCCGCTCGCGACGCTCCAGCAGGCCTTCGCTTGAGGCGTCGCCGCTGAACAGCCGCCGGTTGGCGGCCACTGCCTCGAAGGCGGCGCCGATGGCGGGTACACGCTCGTAGCCCCTGGTTCGCACGCCGATGAGGGCGGGCTGATCCAGGGGGAGCCCGGCGAAGTCGCGGGCGAAGGGGATCAGGGAGGCGGCCTCGGCCGGTGGCTGGGCCCGGCTGCCGATCACCTGCATCCGGAAGCCCACATTCACCGCAGCCGTGCGGGCGACCGCCGTCACGGTCTCCACCAGGGCGGGGTTCAGGGACAGTCCGCCGAGGCCCAGTCCCGCCCCGATTTCCCGCTCCACGATCCGCGCCTGTTCCCGTGACTGGGCATAGAAGGTGAACACGCCGTGGCACTCCCCGCCCACCTCCGCCGCCGCCACGAAACCATCCCCGTGCAGGGCCACGAAGGCCTCCAGCGCGGCGGGGTCTGCCGGCACGGCGAGCCCGTCCAGCAGGTGGGTCTGGTTCACCTCCAGCGCTGCAGCCACCTGGCGGGCCCAGACCACCAGCGAGAGGCTGAAGGCGGTGGTCCTCAGGGAATCGCGGAACGCCTGCTTGGCCTGCAACAGCTGCAGGGGGCCCAGGCCGATCCCCAGCGAGCTGCCGCCGTGCAGTGACTGGACCAGTTCCTGGCGGCTGCGGCACAGCTGCCAGCCCACCGTGCTGCCCCCGCCCGCCGGGAGCACCGTGCCGCCCACGGCGGCCTCCAGGGGCTCGCCGTCGCCTGTGACGCAGTGGCGCCCGCGGAACAGGGCCCCCCGGGCCACCTGCTGCGCCAGCTCCGAGGGGTCAGCCATGGCAGCACGGGCAGCAGACCCAAGCGTAGGCAGGGTCGATACGGTGGCCCCATGGACCCGCTCTGGCTGCCGGATCACCTGCTGCCCTGGCTGCGCTCCCCGGTCGGGGCCGTGGCCTTCGTGCCCCTCTATGCCCTGTGGGTGACTTTTCTGCTGCCGGGGGTGTGGGCGTCGATGCTGGCAGGGGTGCTTTACGGCCCGCTCTGGGGCAGCGTGCTGGTGTTCGCCGGGGCCTGTCTGGGGGCCCAGGCGGTGTTCCTGCTGGGGCGCGGTCGCTGGCGGGGCTGGGCCCGACGCCGCCTGGCCGGGGCGCCGCGGCTGCTGGCGGTGGAGCGGGCGGTCTGCCGCCAGGGTCTGGCCCTGGTGCTGCTCACCCGGCTGTCGCCGGCCTTTCCCTTCAGCCTGCTCAACCTGGCCTACGGCCTCAGTGAGGTGAGCCTGCGGGACTATTCAATTGGTCTGATCGGCATCCTCCCCGGCACCGTGCTCTTCTGTTCCCTGGGGGCGGCGGCAGGCGATCCCAGCCGCTTTGCGGCGCTGCTGGCCGGCCCGGCCGATGGCGTCACCTGGGCCCTGCGGCTGCTGGGGGTGGCCGCCACCCTGGCGGCGCTGCTGCTCGTGGGCCGCCAGGTGCGCCTGGCCCTGGAGGAACGCGGGGTAGCCTCCCACGTTGCGATGCAGGCCAGCGATGGTGACGGCCGAGACTCTCCCTAGCCCCTCCGCCGGCGCTTGCCCCAACTGCGGTGGCGGCAGCCTGACCCTGGTGCGGCGGGAGCGGGTGAGCAAGGCCCGGGTGGAGGCTGAACTCGTCCATTGCAGCAGCTGCGACTTCCTCTTTCTGGGCGAGCCCTCCTGGCTGGCGGTGGCCTACGAGGACTCCTTCTACGGCGATACGGGCTACGTCGATCGCAACCTGCATGCCTCGCGCCTGCTGCGGCTGCTGCTGGTGATCGGCCGGCTGGGTCGCTTCGGCCCCAGCGAGCCGGGCTGCGACCTGGGCACCGGCCTGGGCATGCTGCCGCGCCTGCTGCGCGACCACGGCTTCGATTTCCACGGCACCGACGCCTATGCGGCCATGGAACTGATCCGCCCCTTCTGCGAGCCGCCGGGCGATGGCCCGATCGGCTGCAAGACCGCCTTCGAGGTGATCGAGCACGTGCCCGGCACCCCCGGGTTCCTGCGCGACGAGGTGGGCGCCACGCCCCTGTTCGTCTTCTCCACCCTGATGCGCCAGGCGGGGGAGATTCCTGCTCCCGACTGGTGGTACTACGCCTTCGGCAACGGTCAGCACATCAGCTTCCACAGCCGCCGCAGCTTCGAGGTGGCGATGGCGCAGGCGGGAATGGATCCGGCCTGGCTGGTCTGCATCGATGGGCCGGTGCACCAGCGCGCCCTGCATCTGATCGCGCCGCAGGCCCGCTGGCGGCGAGCCTTCCGTGTGGCCGGCTGGTTGGTGAACCGCGGCCTCGACGGGTTGCTGCTGCCTTGGCTGGAGCCCCTGGCGGGGTTGCGCACCCGCATCATCCCCGACCACTACCTCGCCATGGAGCGGCTCAGATCTGCCGCAGAGCGTCAGCCTTGTCCTTGAAGTCGCTCAGCAGCAGCTGCAGGTAGGTCACCTTGCGCAACTTGACGTTGGCGGTGAGCGACATCCCCACCTGCAGCGGCAGCACCTTGCCGCTCTTGAGCTTGAGCTGCTGGGAATTGAGTCGGATGTCCACCGGAAAGCGGTAGAAGTTGTTCATCTGGTCCGGGGGCAGGGCGTCCGAACCGATGCGCCGCACGGTGCCCTGCAGCACGCCGAAATCGGTGGCCGGGAACGAATCGATGCTGATGTCGGCCGTTTTGCCCACCGAGACGAAACCGATCTCCCGGCTGGGCACCTCCACTCGCGCCTCCAGTTTGTCGAAGGGCACCACCTTCATCACCGGTTCGCTGGTCTGGGCCACGAAGCCGCGGGATTTCGGTTTGAGCTCGAACACCACGCCCGCCTCCGGAGAACGGATGACCTGGTAGCGGATGTTGACGTTGAGTTCGGTCAGCTTGCTGCGCAGGTCGGCCAGCTCGCTCTGGATTTCGCGGATGCCCTGCTGCAGGATCGCCTGCTGGCGCAGCCGGTCCACCTGACCCTCCTGGAGCTTGCCCTCCACCTCCTGCACCTTGTTGCGCTGGGAGAGGTACTGGAGTTCGGCGGTGGCGCCCTCCTTGTTGAGGGTCTCGAGGCGACCGAGCACATCCTTCTCAAGCACCAGGCTCTGGCGCAGCACCCGCTGCTCGGTGTCATTGAACTGCAGGTAGCGGTCGAGCTCCACCTGCTTGAGCCGCAGCTGCTGCTGCTTGTACCGGATCGTCTGCTGCATGCTGGCCTGGCGGTCGAGGGTGGTCTCGGTGTCGAGGCGCAGCAGCACCTGGCCCTTCTTGACCCGCTCCCCCTCTTTCACCATCACCGCCTCCACCACGCCGCCCACCGGCATCTGGATGTCCTTCACCACCCCCAGGGGTTCGAGCTTGCCCGGGGCGGTGACGATCTCCTCGGTCTGGGCGAAGGCCAGCCAGCCGAGGCCGAACAGGGTGACCCCCATCAGGGTCCAGGTGATCGAGCGGGCCCAGAAGCGCGACTGCTGCAGCACCACGTCGTCGCTGTCGGTGTGGATGCTGCGCTCGAGGCTGTTCTGGGCCCGGCGCAGCAGGCTGCCTGGGGTGGGGGGAACCATCAGCCCGCCTCCTGTTGGCGATAGAGCGCGAAATAGCGGCCCTTCAAGGCCATCAGTTCCTCATGGCTGCCGGTCTCGACGATGGCGCCCTGGTGCATCATCACGATCAGATCGGCACGGCGGATGGTGGAGAGCCGGTGGGTGATGAAGAACACGGTGCTCTGGCTCATCGCCTCCCGCAGGTTGTCGCACACCTGGCGTTCGGTGTCGTAGTCGAGGGCGCTGGTGGCCTCATCCATCACCAGCAGCTGGGGCTGGCTCAGCAGGGTGCGGGCGATGGCGATGCGCTGGCGCTGGCCGCCAGAGAGGGAGGCGCCGCGCTCCCCCAGGGGGGTGCTGTAACCGGCGGAGAGCTCCATGATGAAGTCATGGGCGCCGGCGATGCGGGCGGCCTCGACGATGGCGTCGCTGGGGGCCTCCGGATTGGTCAGGGCGATGTTCTCGCTGATGGTGCCGGAGAAGAGCAGGGGATCCTGGGGCACGATGCCGATCTGGCGCCGCAGCGAATAGAGCTCCACCTTGTCGATGTCATAGCCGTCCACGAGGATGCGGCCCTTGGTGGGGGAATAGAGGCGGGGCACGAGCTTCATCAGGGTGCTCTTGCCGCTGCCGCTCTGGCCCACGATCCCGGTGAAGGTGCCGGGGGGAACGTGCAGGCTGACGTTGGTCAGAACCTCGGGTCCGCCGGGATTGAAGCGGAAGCTGAGGTTCTCGAACACCACGTCGCCTTTCACCGGCGGCAAGGGGATGTGGCCGCGATCGGCTTCGCTCGATTCCTCCGGGGTGTCGACCACGTCGGCGAGGCGCTCAAAGGAGACCCTCAGCTCCTGGATGTTCTGCCAGATCGAGGAGAGGCGCAGCAGGGGCTGGGTGACATAGCCGCTGATGATCCGGAAGGCGATCAGCTGGCCCAGGGTGAGCTCCCCCTTGAGCACCAGGGTGGCCCCCACCCAGAGCACCAGCAGCTGGGAGAGCTTCTGGAGCACCGAGCTGGTCTCGTTGAGGAAGGTGCCGGTGATCGTCTTCTCGAAGGTGCGGGAGATGTATTTGGCGTAGAGCTCCTGCCATTTCCAGCGGCTCACCATCTCCACGTTCTGGGCCTTGACCGTCTGGATGCCGGTGAGCACCTCGACCAGGTGGCTCTGGGTGCGGGCGTTCTCCTCGGCCGCCTGGCGGTACTGGCGCCGGAACAGGGGGGCCCCCAGCAGGGTGAGCCCCACCTGGATGGGCAGCACCGCCAGGGCGATCAGGGTCAGCAGCCAGCTGTAGATCGCCATCACGATGATGTAGATCACCGAGAAGGCCGCATCCAGCAGGGTGATCAGGGCCTGGCCCGTGAGGAAGTTGCGGATCTTCTCCAGCTCGGCGATGCGGGTGCCCAGCTCGCCGACGGGGCGTTTGTCGAAGTAGCCAAGCGGCAGGCGCAGCAGGTGGTCGATCACCTCGGCGCCGAGGCGCAGGTCGATGCGGTTGGTGGTGTCGGTGAACAGGAAAGTGCGCAACGAGCCGATCACCCCCTCCATCAGGGTGACCACCACCAGGGCCATGCCCAGGATCTGCAGCGTGTCGAGGCTGCGCTGGGAGATCACCTTGTCGATGATCACCTGGATCAGCAGGGGGTTGGCCAGGCTGAACAGCTGGACCACGAAGGAGGCCAGCAGCACCTGGAGCAACATGCCCCGGTAACGCTTCAGGGCTGGCCAGAACCAGCCCGGACCGAAGGTCTGCTCCGGGGTGTCGATGCTGCGCTCCAGGAGCAGCAGCTCCAGCCCCTCCGGGTACTGCTCGGCGATCTGGGCGGGGCTGAGCTGCACCCAGCCCTCGGCCGGCGAAGCCAGCCGCAGGCCGGCGGCGTTGCTGGCGGTGGCGATGGCGAAGCCCTCCTTCCAGGGCACCAGGCAGGGGGTGATCAGCCGGGTGGCGGACGCCCCCGGCACCTTGGCGCCGGTGACCAGCAGGCCGAGCATGGCGGCGATCTGGCCGCAGAGCTGCAGATCCGGCGGCTGGCCGCGGCGCATCTTGTCGCGCAGGATCTTGTCCACCGCGTCACGGCGGTAGGGCAGCTCCAGCAGCTTGCCGAGCATCTGGAAGCAGGCCAGGGTCTCCTCCAGTGGTCCGTTGCCCCGCACCAGGACCAGGTGGCGGTCGGCACGGTCCTGACCCAGATCGAGGCTGCTGGGCTGGGCCTGGCCGCCGGCGTTGGCCTCAATGGGGACGATGGCCTGGCCTGCCTGTGTGATGTCCGGGCCAGGCGCCACGGCGGGCGCGGGGGCCAGGGCCAGCAGCCGCAGGGGCAGGGGGGGCCGGGGCTGGGGCAGGGCCTCTGCCGGCGTCAGCACTGAGCCGATGGCCAGGTCGGGGACGTTGGCGCTGGCCAGCAGCAGCTCTTCGCCCTGTTGCAGGGCGATGGTCCCGTCGCTGGTCGGCAGCACACCCCGGGCCCGCAGGCGCAGGCGTTCAATCCTTTCGCGCCACAGGGGCGGATCAAAGTGCCCCGCCGCAGCTCCTTCCCGTTGAAGCAGAAGTTGGTGCAGTTCGGCTGTCCAGAGGTGGCGGCCACACCACTGCCGCAGACCGTCCTCGGTCAGCAGCAGCTCAAGCATCAGCGTGTCCGGAATCGCCGTTGCCAGAAGGTCGGAGGCGGCGCTCACCGGTTCGATCCCCTCGGCGCGCAACAGGGACACCAGCCCCACGATGGCGCCAGGCCCCAGCCGCTCCAGGGTGAACGGCCGTCCGTCCCGTTCCGCCAGCAGTCGGGCCTCACCCTCGTGCAGCACAAGGACGCGGTCGCCGATGCTGCTGGCGTTGTTGAGGTCTTCGCCGACGCTGAACCGGCAGGGGCGGGCTTCCGCCAGCAGTCGCTCCCTGCCGACGGCGGAGAGGCCGTCGAAGGGCGCCAGGGTGAGCCAGTCGGTGCGTCCGGGGACGGTGGAGGTCATGGCCCCTGCCCCGGACGCAGTTGCAGGGTCACTTCCTGATCCACCCATTCCTCAAACAGCTCCCGGGCCATCCGCTTCTGCATCTCGTCGTCGAAGCTGGCCGAGCGGAGGGTTTCCAGGCGCACCACCAGCCACCAGCGGTCGATGCGCAGGGGGGGATGCAGCTGCCCCGGGCGGCTGGTGCGCAGCAGTTCGGCGAGGGAGGGGTGGGCCTGCAGCAACGGCACCGGACCCACCACCCCGCGCGTGGAGCGTTCGGGCCCCTTGGCATAGGTGGCTGCCAGTTCAGCGAAATCGGCTTCCCCCTCGGCGATGCGCAGGTAGAGCTCGCGGGCCAGGGCCCCGTCCTCCACCCGAAGCAGGCTGTAGATCACCTGATCGAGCTGGTTCTTGCGGGCCAGGTACCTCTGCTCCGCCCTGTGCAGGAAATGCTCCTGGCAATGGCGATCGATTCTGGTGGGGAGCTCCGCTTGCCAGAGCACGTCGGCTTCCGAGAGTTCGTGCCGTTGCAGGTGGTTCTTCAGGTCGTCGACGGAACGGAGACCGTGGCTGGCCCCCCAGGCCTGCTGGGCCTGCTGCCGCTCCGGCTCCGTCAGGGTCACCCCCGCCACGGCGGTGGCGATCACCGATTGACGCAGCAGGGGCAGCAGGAGCTGGTGGCGGGCCAGCTGGCGGCGCAGAACCCTGGGTATCTCAGGCAGCGGCTTCACCTCGACCACAACCGGTGGCCTGGAGGGGGGCACGGGCGGATCGAGACTGATGTCGTGGTCCAAGGGGTGGGCGACGGGCACAGGTTCAGCGTTCACGCTGGCATTCTGGGGCTGAACCGACGATTCCAGATCTATTGGTAGCGGTTGCGCAGCGTGTCAGTTCAGGAGTGGCGCAGGATCGGTTCGGCGCGCACCACGCTGCCCATCAGCAGGAAGAGGGCCTCGATGCTGCCCACCCGCTTCACCTTCTGGAACCGGGCATTTTCGCCGTAGATGCGCTGGATCCGGGCGGCTTCCGTCTCGCGGGCCGGCATCTCTCAAGTGAGACCCAACAGATGTTGCTGGCGCAGACGGTTGGTCCTCTTCAGCTGGACGGGCAACTCCAGGTGGTACTGGGGTACCCACAGTCGGCCGTGTACCTCTCCCTTGCCTGGGTCAGGGGCATTGAGCAGCAGTCTCGCCCCCTGCTCGGAGACATCGTTGGTGATACCCCAGTACTCCGTGCCCTCCACCTCGAGGCAGGCCACCAGTCCGAGGGGGAAGCGGTCGGCCTGATGCCGGATCGGTTCGTCGATGCAGGCGAGCAGGCAGGCGAGCAGGCAGATGAACATCAGGATGCCGTTGCAAAGGTTCCAGCCGACCATCAGGCCTTCGCCCTCGAAGACGGATCTGGACCAGCGGATGTCCAGCAGCGGCAGGCCGTAGTTCAGCACCAGAACACCCTCAAGTAGGAACAGGTAGGTCAGGAACGGCCAGGCAAAACGCAGATCGAGGCTCTGCTTCGGGTTGTTGACGTCCTTGTTGGTCACCGGGCTGCCCACGGATCGGAACGGCCGGAACAGGATCTGCGACATCCTCTTCAAGGCTGGAAAGCAGAACAGGGACTCATGGACTTCCGTCCAGAAATGAAAGTAGTGGCCGTTGGTCTGCCAGGAGGGCAGAACATACAGCATGATCACAAATGGCAGTCCGTAGGCCATGTATTCCACCGGAGGTGCGGCAAGCAGCGTGAAGCCAATCAGCATCGACATCAGAAGTAAAATGACGTAGACGGCGCGAAAAACAGGAGTCTGAAGACTGAGCAAAAGATTCAGGTAAAGGACCTTCTGCCAGACATTCAAGGTCTTCCACATCGGAAGCTCTTTGGGGGTCGTGAACCCCTGCATGCTGCCCTGCATCCAGCGAAGCCGATGCTCCAGGTAATCACGGAAGGTTCGGGGCACCTCCCCGAGGCTCAGTACCTCATCGAGGTAAACCATGCGCCAGTCATGCGCCAGTCATGGGTGAGTCGTCGGGTGCCGGCCTGGTTGTCTTCGACGATACAATGGGTGGCATAGCCACCAATGAACTCAAGGGCGGAGCGTCGCGCCAGATAGGACGTGCCACAGCACACCACGGCATTGAAGGGATTGCGAATCACTTGCACGTAGCGAAAGAAATAGTCGATGTCGTCGGGGACAAGGACGTCCAGGCCGAGGTTGCGATGATGGAAATCGGAGTTGAAGTGGTGCTGCGGGGTTTGCACCAAGGCCACCTAGGGATCCTTGAAAAAGCCAACCGTGCGATCAAGGAATCGCATGAAGGGGATGAAGTCACAATCGAAAACGGCGATCAGATCGCCGTGGGAGTGAGCCAGGGCCGGCGATGGCGGGGCGGTGGCCGTCATCGAGCACGTAAATCGCTTGTTTTGGGCGTAATGAATTTTTGCGCATGCCATGACACAGCGTCGAACCATGCACTCCGATTCATTATAAGTTGGAATCCATAGATCTACGCTTTGGTGATCTCGCAGAGGAAGAAGACCAGGCTGAAGAAGTGGCTGAAAGGATGCGCCATGTTGATGGTTGTCGCTCGCCAGATGAAGTAACGCGTCGCAAAGGGCGATAGCATCACCGCGGCCAGCAGATAGGCGGCAGGACGCCTGGGCAGGAGGTTCGCCCCAAGGCAGAACCGCACCGCTACGGCCAGGGGCAGCAGCACATCAACCCAGTGATCCCGAACCTGCCAGAGCTCAGGTAAAACCCGGAAGCTCAGGGGATTGAGCAGACCGATCGCCACCACGGACGCCTGCAGATGGGCCAGCAGTACCGCCAGAACAAGGCTGGCCCCGGAGACCAGCAGCACCATCCAGGCCAACGGTGAGATCCTCGTGTTGCCGGTGGGATCCGTAAACGAGTGGAGAAATTTCATCGTTCGAAGCTGACCTTCGCCGTGAACCCCACGTAACAGAACGCCTCGGGAGCAGCGGGAAAATCATTGAGGATGCGGATTCTCACTTCGCTTTCTCTGGCCAGATGGATCGACACGGGCTGGGGAGCTTCCTCGCCCAGTTAGGTACGGCCGATGCCGGAGCGGATCCCGATCACTTCGCCCCGCAGTTTGTTGCGGCTGCCCACCAGTTCGATCCTCGCCTTACTGCCTGGTCGGATCCGGTTGAGATCCTCTTCCGCCACCGTGGTCGTGAGCCAGCGTTGGCTGCAGTCGATCATCTTGATCACCGTTTGCATCGCGTCAACGGAGTCTCCCCTCTGGGCCCCCAGCTGCCAGACCACCGCCCTGCGGGGGGTGACAAGTCGGGAGCGGCTGCGCTCCTGCCATTCCTTCCTGGCGACGTTCACCTGCTGCTCCAGGCCACTGACCTGGAAGGTCTGGGTGCGCACATCGCCTTCGGCGTTCTCCAGGGCGATGGTGGCCTCCTGAAGCCGCACCACCGGATCGGATTGCTGCGGTTGTTGCGCAAGGTGAGGTCGTTGTTTGAGGCCTTCAGGACCGCCAGCTGGCCGGCCAACTGGGCCTCCAGGCCCCGCACTTCACGAGCACGTTGTTGTTCGGTGGTGCGGGCCCGATCCAGCGCGAAGCCGAGGTTGTCCCGCTCGTTCTGGTTGCGGGAGATTTCCAGGCTGCGCTGCTGCCTGGCGTCCAGGTTCAGCTGGGCCACGAGCTTCCTGCGCAGATCCCGGCGTGTGCGCAGTTCCTCCAGCCGGCCCCGGGCCGTTTCCAGCTGGGTCTCCAGGTCCGTGTGGGCATCACGGGTGGCCATGGGGTTCACCACGATCGCCAAGGTCTGGCCGGTGCGGACCTCTACGCCGGTTCTCACTGTGAGGCTTTCCAGGATGCCGGTGACCGGACTCCTGAGCACGATCGGGTTGGCATTGATGACCGCATCGCGGGAGCGCGCGGTGAAGACGTTGATCACGATGGCCAGGGCCGTGATCAGTAGCCCAGCTGAAATCAGCAGGATCGTGAGATCGGCCCGGCGAGAGCTGGGAATCGCGTCGTCGTCATCCGTCGCTGGCGAGTCAGGGCCGGGACCGGCGGCTCAAGATTGTTCGCGCCAGCGGAAGTTGAAGACATTCCGACGGTTCACGGCGAAATTTGATTTCGCCAGAGCCGTACTTTTTGTCAGGCGATGAGCCCTTCTATCGCTTCGTTGTGTGGGATTGATTGACTTTTCTCTACGACGCTGATCTGATCGAATCAGGACTTGCTCAAAGCTGCCATGATAGCTGTCGTTGCTGGCTTGTTCTGGTTGTTTGCATCAAAGGGCAACGGTCGTTGTGGCAGACCATCGGTCCTTGGGAAGAAGGAATTCAGCCAGGTGGTCCGATCACTCAATCCCCAGCTGGTGATCAGCTTCAGCCTGGGTTCCGGCAGGACCGCCGACAGAAAGGCGGCGTAAACCGCCGCCACGGCGCGGTCACGCTCCGGGATGGCTGCGGGCAGTTCCCGGTCGTTCACATCCAGCTCGGTGACGTAGACGTCGAGATTCAGGGCCGCCAGCTCCCGCAGGAAGGCGGGCAGGGTGCGATAGGTGGTGGCTCCGCTGCCGTTGGCGTAGAGGTGGGCCTGAAGCCCCACGGCGTTCAGGGGAACGCCCTGGTCGCGCAGCTGGCGCAGCAGGGCCAGGAACGAGCGGCGCTTGCGTGCCGTCTTGGCGTCATCTCCCTCCAGCCCGTATTCGTTGATCACCAGGGCTGCGGCGGGATCGGCCTGATGGGCCAGGGTCAGGGAGCGGGCAATGTAGTCCTGGCCCAGCCGCTCCAGCAAGAGGGTGCGGCGCAGGCCCGTGCCGTCGTCGGCGATCGGCTCGTTCACCACATCCCACGACGGCAACCTGCCGCGGTAGTGGCCCACCACGGTGCGGATGTAGGTCGCCAGGGCCTTGTCCAGATCCGCCGCCGGAAGGGCCTTAACCCAGGCCGGCAATTGCTCGTGCCACACCAGGGTGTGACCCCGCATCGCCAGCCCATGCTCGTGGGCGAAAGCCAGCAGCCGGTTCGGGGCGCTGAAATCGAAGCGCCCGGGCGCCGCTTCCACCCCATCCCACTTCAGTTCCCATTCGGGCACGATCAGGCTGCTCTGGCTGGTCACCAGGCGTCGCAGGTCGGGGTTCTGAAGCTGCGCGTTCGTGACGGCGGTGCCCCAGCGCAGGCCGCGCGCAGCCGCCAGCGCCTGAAGAGTCGGTGACGCGCCCGGCGGCGGCAGAGCCCGCGCCACACTCCAGCCCAGGGCCCCCACGCCAGCCAGAAGAATCAATTGCCGTCGTCGCATGGCCCCGCCGCAGACGTGCCGTCCCACTTTGGCCGCAGCCGCCGGCGTGGACGCCGCAAGAGCGGAAACCATTCAGACCGGATCGGCCCCCAGCAGCGCCCGCAGACCCTCCTCGTCCAGCACGCTCACCCCCAGCTCCCGGGCCTTGGTGAGCTTGCCACCGGCCTCCTCGCCGGCCACCACGAAGCTGGTCCTGCGGCTCACCGAACCGCTCACCTTCCCCCCGGCGGCCTCGATCAGGGACTGGGCGGCGGAGCGGCTCAGGGAGGGCAGGGTGCCGGTGAGCACGAAAGTCAGCCCCGCCAGGGGTGTGGCCGCCGGTGGCCCCCCAGCCCCGCCCCCGTCCGGCTCCGGGGCTGCTGCCAGGGAGAAGCCCCGCGCCCCCAGCTGCTCCAGCAGCGACCGGTTGGCCGGGGTGGCGAACCACTGCCGCAGGGACTGGGCGATCTCGGGGCCGATGCCGAAGACCGCCGTGAGCCGATCCGGCACGGCGTCCTCCCCGTCAGCCGCCAGCGCGGCGGACTCCAGCTCGGCCGCGCTGAGGAAGGCCTTGGCCAGGGCCTTGGCGTTGACTTCCCCCACGTGGTGGATGCCGAGGCCGTAGAGCTGCCGGTGCCAGGGCTGCTGCTTCGACGCCTCCAGGGCGGCCACCAACTTGGCGGCTGAGGTCTCCCCCATGCGCTCCAGGCTGGCCAGCAGGGCGGCATCAAGGCGGTAGAGGTCGGGGATCGACGCCACCAGGCCCCGGTCCACCAACTGCTCGATCAGCTTGATCCCCAGGCCGTCCACATCAAGGGCCCCCTTGCTCACCCAGTGCCGCAGGGAGCCCCGCAGGATGGCGGGACAGCCGTTGTTGACGCAGCGGGTGGCGGCCTCCCCCTCCTCCCGCACCAGGGCCGAACCGCATTCCGGGCAGGTGGGGGGCAGCTCCAGACGGGTGGCTCCCTCCGGCCGCAGCTCCACCAGCACCCGCACCACCTCGGGGATGATTTCTCCGGCCTTGCGCACCACGATCGTGTCGCCGGCGCAGAGATCCAGCTCCGCCAGACGATCGGCGTTGTGGAGCGTGGCACGGCTGACGCTGGTGCCGGCCAGAGGTACCGGCTCGAACTCCGCCACCGGCGTGACGACCCCCGTGCGGCCCACCTGGCAGGTGAGGCGCAGCAGGCGGCTGGGGGCCTCTTCGGCGGCGTACTTGAGGGCGATCGCCCAGCGGGGGGCCTTCTGGGTGAAGCCAGCCTCCTCCTGCAGGCGCAGGTCGTCGAGTTTCACCACCACCCCGTCGGTGGCGTAGGGCAGACCGCGGCGCTCCTGCTCCCATCGATCGCAGAAGGCCTTCACCGCCGCCAGGTCGGGGCAGAGGGCGCAATGGGGATTGACTCGGAAACCAGCCGCCTTGAGCCAGTCAAGGGCCTGCCACTGGCTGCGGGGCCCGGCCTGCCAGTCCCCGGGCAGGTGCAGGGTGTAGGCGAAGAACGACAGGCCCCGCGCAGCCACCACCTGCGGATCCAGCTGCCGCAGGGTTCCGGCACAGGCGTTGCGCGGATTGGCGAAGGGGGCCTCGCCCCGCTCGGCGCGCTCGGCGTTGATGGCGGCGAAGGTGGCTTCGGGGATGAAGGCCTCACCGCGCACCTCCACCCAGGCCGGCGGCGACGCCAGCTCCAGTCGCAGGGGCACGCTGCGGATCGTGCGCACGTTGGCGGTGATCTCTTCCCCCCGCTCCCCATCCCCCCGGGTGGCGGCCCTTACCAACACCCCCTGCTCGTAGCTCAGGGCCAGGGCGTTGCCGTCGATCTTGAGTTCGCCCACCATCGGTAGGGCCGGCGCCGGGGCGCCCTCCTGGGGTTCGCGGTCGAGCACCTTCAGCAGGCGGCCAAACCAGACGTCCAGGTCCCCGTGCGAAAAGGCGTTGTCGAGGCTCAGCAGGGGAACCCTGTGGGTCACGCTCGTGAAGCCTTCGGCCGGTGCTCCCCCCACCCGGCGGGTGGGGCTGTCGGGCTGGATCAGGGCCGGATCGGCCTGCTCCAGGGTCAGCAGCTCCCGGTAGAGCCGGTCATAGACCGGATCCTCCATGACCGGAGCATCGAGGACGTAGTAGGCATGGGCAGCGCGGTTGAGAAGGCGCCGCAGTTCCTCCGCCCGGGCTTGGGCCACGGCTCAGGCGGCCGCCAGCCGGGTGATGCGATCCACCCGCCAGGCCTCCTCCACCTTCACGAAGGTGAAGTCGAGGGGGAGTTCCTCCTTGCCGTCGGTCTTGAGCTTGACCGTCAGGATCACCTGGCCCTCCTGCAGCCGGGGCCGGCCGGACTTGAGGTTGCGGTATTTGTTGAGCTGCAGCCCGGCCAGGAAGCGGATGAACTGCTGGCGGTTGACGTGGGAGCGGTAGTTGCGGGTGGTGAGCAGGTAGGCCCCGTCCACCTGGCCGGAGGCCACCTGGGTGAAGAACTGCTTGATCAGCGGATTGATGCCCCGGGCGCTGAGCACCAGCCGGACCGCTGAGATGGTCCAGTACAGAAGCAAGCCACCGGCTCCCGCCAGCAGGAGCTTGGTGCCGATGTCGCGGGCCAGTCCCCAGTCCATGGTGTTCCCATCCGTTCGCAGCGTTGCAGAGTCTGACGGACGACCCCACCAGAATGGGCCGATGCCCCTGGAACCGCTGCTGCCCCTGTTCCACCGGCTCAACCGCGAGCACTTCGACGGCCAGCTCACCCGCGCGGACAGGCCGCTGGTGGACGTGCGCTGGAGCGACGGCCGGCTCACCCGCACCGCCGGTTTCTACCGGCGGGGACGCCTGGCCGACGGGCGGGACCTCTGCGAGATCGTCCTTTCCCGGCCCCTGCTGGAGCCGCTGCCGCGGCAGGCCATCCTGGGTACCCTCTGCCACGAGATGATCCATTCCTGGGTGGACCGGGTGCTGGTGGTGCAGGAGGTGCACGGCCCCCACTTCCGGGCCCGGATGGCGGCGATCAACCAGGCCCAGGATGGTTTTGAGGTGAGCCTGCGGCACCGCTACCCCCTGCCGGTGGTCGCCAGCCGCTGGATCGCCCGCTGCCCGCGTTGCGGCAGCCGGACGCCCTACCAGCGCCGCCGGCAGGGCCTGGCCTGCCGCCACTGCTGCGAGCGCCTCCATGGCGGCCGCTGGGATGCGAGTTGTCTGCTGGTGTTCGAGCCCAACACCGCCTAGGTTCGCCGCAGGTGTTGGGGCCGATGGCAACGTTTCTGTGGACCCTGGAATGGGGCGGCTTCACCATTGCCCTGGTGGGGATGGGTCGGGAGCACTGGCTGTCCGGTCGGCGCCGTTAAACTGGCCTGATGCCTACGACGGATCAGGGCTACGGCCGCGAACGGGACCCCAGAGACCGTGATCCCCGAGAACGTGAGTCGCGGGAGCGAGAACCGTCCCGGCGGCCAAGGGGCGGCACCGACCCGCTGGATCAACGGGTCGACCGCTGGGTGACCGCTGGGCGTCAGTTCGTCGAGGGGGTGGCGGGCTCGCGTCCTGGCGCCCGACCGGCGCCACGCAGTGCCGACCGCCGCCCGCCGCTGCGGCCCCGCATGGACGAGCTCGGCCGCTGGGTGGAGGGGCGACTCGACTGGCTGCTCGATGACGGGGACGACTGGCGGGAACCGTGGCAGGAGCCCGAACGCACCACGCCTGTGCCGCCGCCTCCGCAGCAGCAGCCCGCCGCTCCGGGCCCTCCGCGCCGCCAGGGGCTGGAGGCCGTTTCGCGCCGCGGTCGGTCGGGATCCGCCCCGTCCCAGCCGCCGCCTCCTGAACCCCGTCCCAGCACGTCTACCGCCGGCACCGATGCTGGTGACTGGCCCGATGACGCCAGCTTCACCCTGCCCCGGTGGCAACGTCCGCCGGGCGGCGATCGTTCCGCACCCCCGGAAGTGGTGGCCAACCCACCAGCCGACGGTCGGCCCCTGCCGCGCTCCAGCCGCCGACGTCCCTGAGTCATGGACACCCCAGTTCGGACCGAAGTGGGTTAGGAATATCTCGTCATTGAGAACATGTCGGCCATGAGCAGCCTGGTGGTTGTTGGGTTTCCGTCCGTGGCGGAAGCGGACCAGGTCCGGCGTCAATTGGTGGAGATTCAGAAGGAGGAACTGATCGCCCTGGAGGATGCGGTCGTGGTGGAAGCGGAGCCGGACGGCAAGGTCCGCCTGCACCAGTCACTCAACCTCACCAAAGCGGGTGCTCTCGGCGGTGGTTTCTGGGGCACACTCGTGGGCCTGCTGTTCCTCAACCCCCTGCTTGGGGCCGCCGTGGGGGTGGGTCTGGGGGCCGCTTCAGGCTCCCTGTCCGATCTGGGTATCAATGACGGCTTCATGCGCGAGGTGGGAGAAACACTTCCCCCCGGCAGTGCGGCTCTCTGCCTGCTGCTGCGTGATGCCACCCCCGACCGGCTGATCGAGCGGCTGAGGGTTCACGCCCCCCATGCCAAGTTGCTGCGCACCAACCTCAGCACGACCGACGAGGACCGGCTGCGTCAGATGCTCGAGCAGGCGAGCAAGCAGGCCCAGGGACTGCGGTTGTCCTGAGCTTCGGGTTGACCCGGAAGCTGCATCCCATCTGACGCAATTCCCTGTTGACCGGCTTCACCAGGTCGCTGGGAACGTCATCGGCCATCTCCTCCGCGGAGATGCTGATCGACGGTGAGCCGTTCTGAAGGGCACTGAGCAGATCCGCCCAGAGGCTCACCTTCGTGCGCTGGGCCTGGGGTACCAGGCCCAGCGCT
>CALSAP010000020.1:0-57685 GCA_943372935.1 Synechococcus sp. UW140 | reverse complement strand
GTGGCCAGTGGACTGTTCGATCGCTACCTGGAGGTGCTCAGCAGCGGCAAGCCGCTGGTGCTCGACAACTTCCCTTTGCACCATGCCCAGCAGGGCGGGCTCCGCTACTTCGACATCCGCGCCGTCAAGGTGTCCGAGGAGCTGAGCGTCACATGGCGCGATGTGAGTGAGCGGATCGCGATGGAAGAGGCCCTTGAGCACCGGGCCGCCACCGACAGCCTGACCGCCCTGCTGAACCGCGAGGAGGTGTTCGCGCAGATGGGTCGGCTGCTGGCCGACGACCGGCGCCAGGGCGGGGAACTGGGAGTGCTCTTCTGCGACCTCGATCACTTCAAGGAGGTGAACGACAGCTACGGCCACCAGGCCGGCGATGTGGTGCTTCAGGCCATGGCCACGCGGATCCGCTCCTGCTTGAGGGGCTCGGATCTGGCCGCACGCATCGGTGGTGATGAGCTGATGGTGGTGCTGCCTGGCTTGCAGGGTCTCCCGGATGCGCTGACCATCGCAGAGAAGTTGCGCCGCCTGGCCAGCGAAGCGGTACCGATCCCTCAGGGACTGGTGCGGATCAGCGTCAGCGTCGGCGTGGCCCTGGCCTGTGCCGGCGAATCACCGGACGAGCTGATCGCCCGGGCAGATACGGCGATGTACACCGCCAAGCAGCAGGGCCGCGATCAGGTTGTGGCGATCACCTGAAGCGGCTTCCCGGCTTCGGTTGACTGGCCTCTCTGTTGTAAGGGCCTCAGCGCCCAGTGCGGCAGGGGCAGATTCAAGAGCGGCCGCAAGCTCAGCGACACCGCCCTGCTCGATCTCAGGCCTGGAGACGAGTTCGAGATCAAGCTGGGTCGCAAGCAGATCCGGTTGGTTCCCGTTGGCGGGGCTGACGAGGAGGAGTGAACCTTCCAGCGGCGGGCTCCTCGTGCCGATGTCACCGCAACGGCTGACACGGCACCAGAAACCCGGTGACGCTTTCAGGCCACTGGGCCGGCACCGGCAGCTCACGGGTCACGGGTCACGGGCAAAGCCTTTCGGGGAAAGGGTCGCGAAATGGGCCAGGTT
Organism: Synechococcus sp. UW140; assembly: GCA_943372935.1. Lineage (GTDB taxonomy): Bacteria > Cyanobacteriota > Cyanobacteriia > PCC-6307 > Cyanobiaceae > Cyanobium. The sequence continues at coordinate 56,629 of CALSAP010000020.1, read as the reverse complement.
GTCGTGGGTGACCAGCGCCCCACGTGCTTCGGCGACCTCGATGGCATCGAGGAACTCCTGCCCTTGTTCGGCAAGGCAGCGTTGGTAGGCCTCCTCGAAGCTCACCCCCTGGTCCTGTAGCCGCACGAACGCATCCAACTCCGGTGGGCTGTGCTTGAGGAAGGCGGGCAGGCTCCTCACCGCACCGATCGTGATTCCTTCCACCTGGGTGTGGATGATCGCCACCGTGGCGTCCAGCGACCAGCTGGGAAGGGCCAGCAGCTTGCCGGCGGCGATCTGTAAGGCCCAGCGGTAGTCCTCAGTGAGGACCTGGTGGGTACGGGCGAGGTCAGCCATGGCATTCGGGGTCACGACAAAGCCCGGTGGCGAGGCCACCGGGCTCAGAAGGATTCTGGCTGGTGGGGCGGAGTAACTGACGCTGGCACCTGGGGCCAGGGTTCCAGTGGGACTTCCCGTTGGGTCCGGGGCACCTGGAGCTGAGCTCGTGAACGGTGCATTGGAAGGCGACAGCGTGACACGCCAGGGAAGCCAGATATCCGCCATGGAGGAGGCCCGATCATTCAGGGGGCCGGTGGCTCTTCATCCTCCGGAGGGGCAAGAGACATGAAGAGTTCCTCTTCACGCCTGGAGGGGGATTTCAGGAAGCCTGTCCCAGCATTCCCCTGGCCGGGTCGGGACCGGCGAGGCCTTAGCGAACGAATCATGTGGCCTGGCAGGGAGGGCACTTCGACAAGAAAAGGCACTGGACTGCGGTTTCTCTGGGCACCAGCGGCGAAAGCAACGGCAAATGCTGCTGCGGAAATAATGGTCTTGAGACTTGCCCGAATCACCCCCTCAACAGCATTTTGATCGGGATCCCTGATGGTGCTTTTGAAACGACCTTCCGATTGGTTCAGCTGGCTAAGGATTTGTTGTTTCAGTAAAGCCAGTGGGATGGCTGAAAAGTTAGCTTGATCAAACCTGATGCGCAGACCTGGTCCTTGAAGCGCTTGTAGGCGCTTTTGAAGGTCTTGTGGGCTGGAGGACAGTTCAACCGCCTGGCGTATGGATTCTGCTTTCGCGGTGAACTCGGACTGCTGAGTGGTGACGCTGGCCTTGGTATCTGTATAAGTCTTCCAGACTAAGTAGCTTTGCAGGGGAATGATTAGGAGAAATCCGAGTGCGGCCAAAATAGCCATGCGGGCCATTGCTTCTCTTCGTCGCTTAAGGCGGTTGTCATGAGGTGCGAGGAAGGCAGCCAAGTGGATTAGGCCCAAGCTCAACAGTGGTAGAGCAGCACTTTCAATGAAGACCTTGATAGCGCTGAGCTGCCAGACTGGATCCAGAATTCGTGGTGGAAGTATAGAAGTAAGCAGTCCCGCGAGATAAACAACAATCAGGGCAACAGCGAAGATGCCAAGTCTGTCCGCCAATACAGTTGCGCCGTAGATATCTGCTCTGTCAGATGCAGTGACGGTTTCTGGATTGGCCATGGGTCTAATGACGTAAAGAACAAGGGTGGACCCTGATTTCGGTCGATGTATCAATCCTGAGTGATGTTGCGTTCGGCTGGACGAACAGCTTGAACCCGTTGGGCTATGGCTGTAGGAAACGCAGTAGACCCTAGGACGCCAGAACAGGATGGCTATAGGAACTTCTTTATCTTAGACGTAGGCCCGACAGGCAGGGCGTTGTGATAAGAGTGATGGCTTGGCGCGGTCAAGGTGATACTTTTTCATTGGCCTGCCCGTTTGGCGGTTCGCCTTGTTCAATGAAGGCGGCTTTTCTAGAGAAGCTTGTTCGGTATCTGTTCAACGAGTCTGATGTCCGAAGTGAAAATCAAAGGAAAACGCATGCCCTCTTTCGCATTCTTGATGTTTGAATGAGATGGCATGTGTCTGCTTGGTATGGCGTTGAAGGCTAGAAGTCATTCCTTCATGAAGTATGCCAATTCTGACATTTCGGCGTACATGTGCGAGAAGTATCTAGCCAAGATCTGGTTTGCTGATCGTACTAGCTGCATGCTGTGCATTGCTTGTGCTTGCTCTGCTGCATGCAGCTGGGTGGACTTGAATGGCAAGATAGAGTGGGCTGTTTAATCATTATCATCGATCCAATGGCTCTCGAATATTCCTATTCATATCAGCTCTTGGGTACAGTTAAAATGCCGATGCACTGAAGACCATTAAAAAGGCCCTTGTCCATAAGGAAAAGGGCCAGTGAATACAAATGTACGTCTTTAATTCAGTTGTTCGCTATCGGCTTGAATTGATGGGTAGCCTTGATGCGTCCCCGTAGCTTTCGGCTGTAACCGAAAGCAGCTGCAGCTCCAAGCAGAGGAAGTGGCCCAGGAACCGCATCTCCCGGCGCTGGAGGAGGCGGTGTGTTGCCTGGCGGAGTGCCAACAATATTGGTGCTCCCGCCGACAGCCAAGCCTTGGATGTGAGCAGAAGTATAGAGAAGGTTAGAGGTTTGTGTAAAGAAGTCGCCAGGAGCCAAACCGCCAGGATTGGTTGATTTGAGAGTCAATGTGATGGTTTCGCCGGATCCACCTAATCTCTTGGGGCCTGGATTTCCACCAGACCCAGGAGGAGGCGGAAAATCAACTAGAAAGTCAAACCCGACTCCTATACTACCCCCACCGTTCACTGACACTCCGTTTGGGTTGACAACCAGTGAAGTGTCTCCGGGAGCACAAATAGTATTTACAGATTCGCTGCAACTGTCTATCGCTAGGCCAGTAATGCTATTGGTAAAATTGAAGCCAATATCGTCAATAAAGTTCTTAGGATCTGAGAAATTAGTGGCAACTGTGAGATTGACTTTCCCTGTGCCAGCATCGGTAAACGTTGCAGAGAAGACCGGAATCTTGCCGGTTGTCGGGTCGACAGGCAAAAAAGAACCTGGAAGCGAAGTAACAGGTTTTCCTGCAGAAATGACTGAATCGTAATAAAAATTGTAAACAACAGGGGCTGCTTGTGCTGATCCTGCCATCAATGCGCTGGCAGCTAAGGACGTGCCAAAAGCAACCTTTCCTAGGAAGCTATTGGTCAAAGAACGTTTTGAAATGGCCTTAACAAATTTGGACATCATTTGAGGAATTGTTGATCGGAGAGAATTGAATGACGAATCAGGCTAAGTCTGGTGAATGCAGGTGAAACCCGTAAATGGTATGAAAAAGGGCCGTGTGGATTCTGGAAAGGTCATCATATTGTCTTCATATCTGCTGCGTCTGTCCGGGCTGGGGCCCTGCTGCTTTGTTGGCGATGGCGAGGCAACCACAGACTTTGGTGAATCCTGAGCGTGCTTGAAAAGTGATTGTCAAGCCGACATATGAGCGGTGCCATGGCTGAGCCAGAGATCGGTCTGGACCGGCCCCATAAGGCCTTGCTGTCATGAAAGTGGGTGAGAGGTGAGTTCATGCAGCCCTCATAAGCACCATGGCACACCCAAGAATACTACACCCAACACTCACCTGGCTCCCAGGCACCCTTGCCCCCAGGGGGTGGTGGGGGTGAGTCTGGTCTGATGAGTGTGTAGCGTTAGGAACTCCTAACGCTCAAATCTCCTGCGCTGGAAGAGATGGTGTGATCACAGGCTTGTCTTGTGCCCTCGGCGGAGACCAGCGTGGCCGCGGAGTTCCACCAGCCGAGCCCCATCCAGGTCTCAGATTTGTGAGCAGCCTCCGGCCGAGATCTGCGCTGGGCCTCCTTTGCGGCGCCACCATCTCAGTTGCCGCAGACACAGATTGTTGTGTGTGATTGAGGGAAACCATGGCCAGGAGCGCGTCGCGCATTGGGGCGGACTTGGTTTTCTGGACAGTGCCCATCGTTAGCGAGTGGCGGCTGGCGTGAATGGGGTGGAGATGGCACCACTAGTTGATAAGATCGCCTTATGTAGGGTGCATCTTCGAGAAGTCGAATTTGGTCTTGGGCTGGTCGCTACCCCCTGTCTCGCTGTGAGGATCGTCCCTGCCATCCCACCCATGCGGTCCTGGCGGAGGCCCATGGCTGATGCAGCGACCGCCGGGGTAAGGGCACCTTGCAGAACAAGGAACGGGTGGAATGCCCGACGAGCGACCCATCACGCGAGAAACCCCCCGTCTAGCAAGACAGGGGGGTGGCGTTGGCCCGGTGGGAGGACCAGGGGTGATCGCTCCCACAAAACGAGTCAGGTCATTCAGCCGGGCTGGGACCCTTGACTCAGGCCTGGCGGTCGTGTTCCAAGCGCTGAACGGCGGCAAGATCCGTCGGCGGGAGAGGCGTTTTTCAGTCCCACCAAAGCACAGTCGGGAGCCGTGGTGGTCAGAAAATGGTCACGCTGTGGCCAAGATGCCTGTTAGAGAGGGGACGTCACGCGAACTCAACATCCGCTGGCCACGAGGCTGCGGGGGGTCAAGTCCCCCTGCCCCTTGGCGCGAGGTTGGCCGCGACCCACGGCAGCCAGGACAAAAGTTCATCACCAACTGTGTCTGTGGCTCTCCACACGCAGCGGTTCCACGCTCTTCCCCTGGGGCACCACCCCGCCTAGACCGAAGTCATCGTGGGATCCCGAAGTTGGTTCATGTCGCTCCGCTGCTGGCCGCCACCTGTCTGGCGGGTTTTGCCCTGTTGCAGTTGCTGTTCAGCATCGGCACCTGGTGATGATCGAGGCCCCTGTTCACTTCCGCCATGAAGGTGATCGGTGATCTCTGCGTGGTGCCGATCGGTGTGGGGGTGAGCCCGGCGCCCTATGGGGCCACCTGCGAGCGGGTGCTCCAGCAGGCCGGTCTGACGATCCGGCTGCATCCCAACGGCACCGCCATCGAGGCCTGCCATGCCGCCGTCCATGCCATGGGCTGCGGGCGGGGCTGACAATGGATCCAGCCGCGTCCACCGGCAGCCGGGCCGGAAGCTTCGGCATCCTGCTGTTCCCAGGGGTGGAGGAACTCGACGCCATCGGACCCTGGGAGATGGCCGCCCTGTGGGCGCGTCAGCCCGGAGGCCCCAGGGAGTGCCTCATGATCGGCCAGGGCGAGGGTCCGATCACCTGCGCCAAGGGCCTGGTGCTGCTGCCCCAGGCCAGCTTCGCCACGGCTCCGCCCCTGGAGGTGCTGCTGGTGCCGGGCGGCCTGGGCACCCGTACCGAGGTGAACAATGCGGCGTTGATCACCTTCATCCGCCAACAGGCGGCCCATTGCCGGGCGGTGCTGTCGGTCTGCACCGGAGCGTTCCTGCTGCAGGCCGCCGGCCTGCTCAGCGGCAAGCGGGCCACCACCCACTGGGCCTCCCTGGAGCGCCTGCGGGCCCTCGGTGATGTGGAGGTGGTGGAAGAGCGCTTCACCCGGGATGGGGCCATCTGGACGGCGGCCGGAATCTCGTCGGGCATCGATCTCACCCTGCAATTCATTGCTGAAATGGCAGGAGAAGAAGCGGCCGCTCAAGTGCAGCTCGAGGCCGAATACTTTCCTTCGACCAAGATCTATGGGGCGGCCGCCAGCAGTGGCAAGGGGGCAGCTTACTTCCAGACATCGTGAGATGAATGGATAGGTGTATCCACTCATCTTGCCGACGATTCATTCTGATTAGGATGAGTCAAAAGCGGAGGAAATCCCGTGACAACCTGTGAGCTATCCAGTACAACCACCTATGCCCAGCCCAACGCCGCGGAAGCCCTTCATCAGGTGAAGGACCTGGCCCAGCGTGATCCGTTGTTCTCCGGCGCCCTGCAAACAACCGACTCGCCCCAGGCGGCGTCCGATCTGGCCAGGCAGCACGGCATCGAGGTGAGCCCAGCCGCCCTCTGGCGTCACCGGGGCACCCTGGCCAGGGGGGGCCAGCCCACCTGGCGTGGCTGAAGCTGAGGTCGCCTGAGCCGTTCAGAGCGCAGGCTGCCAGCTGGGATTTCGGTCTTCGAACAGATCGCTCTGGTCGCTGAAGGCCAGCACCTGGTTGCGCCCGGTTTGTTTGGCCCGGTACATGGCACGGTCGGCTCTGGAGATGGTCTCGTCGGAGTCTTCGCCAGGTTCGACCATGGTGACGCCGATGCTCAGGGTGATCGACAAAAAGCCTGCGCTGGTGGAGATCGGTTCGGCCACGGCCCGACGCAATTTTTCGGCGATGGTCACCGCATCGCCCAGATTTCGCACCCCCTGCAGCACCACCATCAACTCATCGCCACCAATGCGGGCGGCCATGTCGCCGCTGCGCAGGCCCAGGCGGATTCTCGTGGCCACGGCCCTGAGCAGTTCATCGCCAGGCACGTGACCGAAGGTGTCGTTGATCTCCTTGAAGTTATCGAGATCGCAGAACAACACGGCGGTCGCATGGCCTTGGCGCACCACACGGCCGGCGATGGCGGTGATCTGCTCCAACGCCTCGTGGCGGTTCACCAGCCCGGTCAATTCGTCGGTGCAGGCGCGGCGGGCCAGCTCCCGTTCGGCGGCCACCTCCTGATCCACGGTCCGGAAGGATCCGACGATGCCATTGAGGCGGCCATCAAGTTCTCTGTAGGGACTGGCATGCAGTTCCACCCAGCGTTGGCTGTGGTCGTGGGCCAGGGCCTGCAGCCTGCTGACCACCGTTCGACCCGCCGCGAGGGCGTGCAGATTGCGCTCCAGGGCCGGTTGCTCGTCGGCGGGGATGAAGCGGCTGAGGGGATGGCCGATCCAGTCTCCCGGCTGCCAACCCAGCATGCAGGTGAGCGACGGGGAGATCCAGCTGATCAGCTCGTCCTTGATCAGCAGCACCACATCGCTGGAGTTCTCCGCCAGCAGCCGGTAGCGCTCCTCCGAGGTGGCCAGGGCGACTTCCGCCTGAACCATCTCGGTGACGTCGTTGAACTGGGCGATCACGAAGGCCGTGGAGCCATCGGCATGGCGCGAGCAGGAGACACTGCAATCCACCCAGATGGGGCCCACGCCCCTCTGTTCGATGCGCTTGCGCAGGCGATAGCAGGTGCGCCGGCCGCTGAGCAGTTCCTGCATCAGCGGGGCTTCGCTGGCCTGGTCGGCGGCCGGTGAGAACGCCTGCCAGGTGAGGTCCTCCAGCCCAGCGCCGTCGCGGTCGAGCAGGCTGCGGCCGGTGGGGTTGATGGAGAGGAAATGGCCGCTGGCGTCCAGCAGGGCGATGCCGGTCGAGGCGTTCTCCATGGTGAGGCGCAGCCGTTCTTCCGAAGCCGCCAGGTCGGTCTTGGTGCGCTCCTCCGCCTGGCGTGCCTCCACCTCCCCCTGGATGTCGCGCCAGCTGCCGACCATCCCCAGCACCTCCCCAGCGGCCCCGAGCACCGGCCGCAGGGCCATGGACACCCAGCGGCTGCCCCCATCGGCGGCCCGGAAGCGAAGCTCGCAGACACTGCTGTTTCCCTGCAGGACCAGGCCGATGCTCTGATCCAGCTTCCCGCTGTCCGCCTCCAGCAGCAGTTCGTCGATGCTGCGTCCCTGCAGCTGTCGGGAGTCATGGCCCAGCAACTGGTGCACCGACGGGGAGATCCAGGCGATCTTCCCGTTCAGGTCGCTGCTGAGGACCACATCCGGGGCGTTCTCCACCAGCAGCTGGTAGTGCTGCTTGAGCTCCCGGTTGCTGCGGTCCTTGGCCTGCAGCTCCCGGGCCAGATGCAAGGACACCCAGGCCATCCCGATCAGCCCGGCCAGCCGCAGCAGAAGTTCCAGTGTTGTGGGCTGGGGAGCCTGAAGCGACCAGACCACCGTCAGCACGATCGCCAGGCTCGTGAACCCACCCACCTGGCGCGGCGTGGCGAAGGAGGCCGCCAGGAGTACGGGGATCCAGTAGTAAGGAAACAGGGTGAATCCCAGGCTTCTGGTGAGGGCCAGATCCAGCACAAAGAGGCCGATCAGGGCAACTGCCGAGACGACGATTCTTGGATGGTAACGAGGGTGGGAAGGAATCAACTTATTCTGACTAACAAAAAAGACTGCTAATCATAGGCCGCCCATTTCACCGAGATGGTGGTGAAGGCGGTTAGTTGTTGATGCTTTCCGAATGGGTGTCGGAGCTGTTCTGGTGGCCGTTGATGTGCTTTTCGCAGGCCATGGCCGCTGAACTGAACAACAGAACAAAACTCAACACGATGGCTCGCAAAGGAGCTTGAAACGCAGGGTTCATGCCGTAGGGGTCCTCGTCGCATGAACTATAAGTAGCCGCCAGCTTCTCGCGGCTGGCCTGGATGCTGCAGTCCTGCCGCGCTCTGCTGACCGTGGCCGTGGCGGTGGCTAGCAAGGAGTGGTGGGAGCACAACGGCATGACCCCTTCGGCCCCGGCCAGCACCGACCCGCGCATCGCCCAGGTGATCCGTCGACACGGAGCCCGGGCGGATGCGCTCATCGAGGTTCTCCATCAGGTGCAGGAGCTCCACGGCTACCTGGCGCCGGAGGCCCTGCGGGATGTGGCCACCGGGATGCGGCTGCCTTTGAGCCGCGTCCATGGCGTGGCCAGCTTCTACCACCTGTTCCGGCTCGAGCCCCCCACCGCCCATCGCTGTGCCGTCTGCCTCGGCACCGCCTGCTACGTGAAGGGGGGTGCCCAGGTGGCGGCGCGCATCGAGCAGCGGCTGGGGGTGCGCCTCGACGATCCGGCCGGTGATGGCGTCTGGGCCCTGCAGCACGTCAGCTGCCTGGGGGCCTGCGGCCAGGCGCCGGTGCTGGTGGTGGATGGGGAGCTGATGACGCGGCTGCCTGCGGACCCTCCCGAGGCCCTGGACGCCCGGCTGGAGGCCGCCGGCCTGCCTCAGCGCACCACCACCTGATGGCTTCCCAGGTCGCGGGATTGGCTCAGGGCCAGCTCCACCCTGGAGAGCATCTCCTGGCCACTGGTGTCTGAGGCGTCCAGCAGGCTCACTCCCGCGCTCATTGCCAGTTTTTGGGTCGTGCCATCTACCAGCGGTAAAGGCGCCTCGCTGACGATCTTGCGGATCTGTTCCGCGGTGGTGCGGGCCGATTCGAGGGAATGGTCCCAGAGGAGCAACAGGAATTCACTGCCGCCGATGCGGAAGATGGTGTCGTTGGAGTGGACAAGCTGCTTCACATTGGCCATCAGGTCCTGCAGGACCTGATCCCCTTTCGACCTGCTGTGAAGGCTATTGATCTGCCGCAGCCCATGCACCGAGAAGGCCAGGCAGCTCAGGTTCACACAGCAGGCACGGGCCCGGTCGCAGATCTGGGCCAGCCTGTTTTGCAGTTCCGAGAGGTTGAGGGCCCCTGTGAGCCCATCGGTGCTGACGATTTCCTGCTGCCGCTTGATGCTCCGGTTGAAACTGTTGTTGACGACGCGCAGGTCCTGGCTCAGACACAGCATCTTTCTGTTCTGTTCCCGGAGGCGACTCGCCAGTTTCTGGACTTCGCTGATGCTGCTGCTGACTTCAAGGGCATGGGGCTCGGGGCTGGCGGAGAGAACGGGTCCCTCGGTGCCATCAGGCAAGGGACTGGCCAGAATCTGAAACTGCCGCAGCACCGCTCTGGCCGTGATTTCGCTGAGCAGGAGTCCCAGCAGCATCACCGAGAGCACCGTGGTCAGCAGGTTGGTGCTCTGCTGCTGCAGTTTCAGCACCACCGGGGCGGCGGGTTGCACCACCTGCACCAGGTAGCGGGGGGAGGTGATGGTGGTGCTCCAATAGCCATTGACCCACACCTTGAGGGCAGGACGCCGCTCCTTGGGAACCAGAATCTGCAAGCCACTCACGGCGATGTCCTGCGGTGGGATGGGTCGGAAATGGTCCTCCAGCCGCAGGAACAACCCGGGGTTGGAACTGATCCGGTTGCCCTCTCGGTCGATGAGCTGGAAGGCCGCCGAGCCGATGCTGGCCGGCAGTCCCCAGGCGCCCTCGCCGAGTTGATGGGGCTCGATCCGGGCGGCGGCTTCGGCGACCGTCTGCAGGTTCTCGATCACCCCCTCCAGGCTGGCCCGTTGCAGTTGGCTGCACGAGAGCAGTGTGACGACGAGCGAAGGCACGATGACGGAGGTCAGCACCACGGAAAACACCAGGCCCCTCAGGGGCAGCAGCAGCCCCTGGTGGTGTCTTTGGCGCCACACCTGCAGCAGCACGAACAGCAGGAAGGCCAGCACCGTGTTGGCGACGCCGTTGACCGCCTGCTTGGCGACCACCACACCCACATTGGCGGGATCGATGTTCAGCACCGAGCCATAGAAGAAGACCACCAGGGGTGTCCCCACCAGGAGCCAGAAGACGGCGTCGGCCAGGATGATCCGGCCGTTGAGAGCGTTCGCGGGCGGGCCGCTGAAGCGATTGACGAACAGACCCAGCCAGAGGGCTTCGGCGCTGAAGATCACGATGGCCCAGGGATGGCCCCAGAGCGCCCAGGTGTAGAGGCTCGCCAGGACGGCAATCGCCACGTTCCACCAGCCCCGCAGCCACAGCAGGGCAAGGGTGGAGGCGATGGATCCAAGCAGCATCTGGATGCTGAAGCTCAGGGGCACCGGCCAGGCGTTCCCCAGGACGGCCAGCCCGGCCAGCAGGGCCAGCAGCAGACCTCTGTGCAGACCCATGGTGCGGCTGGGGGAGCTCATGGCAGGGTCACCCCGGCCGGCTCAGTGCCGTTCATCGGGCCTGTGGCTGTTCCTTTCTGGAGCAGGACTTCGAACTGGGCGGGAGTCAGGGGACGGCTGAACAGATAGCCCTGGAAGGCGGGGCAGCCGCAGCGCAGCAGGAAATCCAGCTCCTCGGGGCGCTCCACCCCTTCGGCCAGGGTGTTCACCCCCAGCCCCCGGGCCATCGCCAGGGTGGCGCGCACGATCGACTGGGAGTTGGGGTTGGTGTCGACACCATCGACAAAGGAGCGATCGATCTTCAACTTGTGGATCGGATACCGGTGGATGGTGCTGAGGGAGGAGAAACCGGTGCCGAAATCGTCGATCGCCAGTTCCACCCCCATCGACTCCAGTTCCAGAAGCTGTTCGCGAGTCCCGAGGGCCGGCATCAGGCAACTCTCGGTGATCTCCAGCTCCAGCCGTTCGGGGCCAAGGCCCGTGCGGGCCAGGCACGCCGCCACCAGATGGGGCACGTTGTGCTTCGGGTCCTGAAATTGTCGGTTGGAGAGGTTCACCGCCAGCCGACCAGGGGCGAGTCCAGCCTGCACCCACGCCTGCCACTGGCGGCAGGCGTCCTCCAGCACCCAGGCGCCGATCCGGTGGATCAGGTCGCTGGTTTCCGCGATCGGGAGGAACTCCAGCGGTGAAACAGGACCGAACTTCGGACTGTGCCAACGCAGCAGGGCCTCCGCCCCCAGCAGATCCCCCTGGCCATTCACCTGGGGCTGATACATCAGTTCGAGCTGGCCCGCTTCGATCGCCCGCTGCAGGTGGGCCTCGATCGCCAGGCGATGCCGGCTGCGGACCGTCATCTCGGCGGAATACCGCAGGATCGTCTGCGCTCCACCGCGTCGGGCCTGTCCCAGGGCCGTGGAGGCGAACAGGAGCAGGGTTTCCGGCTCCCTGGAGTCCTCCGGGAAGCAGCTCACCCCTGCCCAGGCCGAAAGGGCCAGTTCCAGCGTTGGCGCCGGTCCGATCGGATCGCCCACCCCAGCCAGAATCCGGCCCGCCATCTGCAGACCCGTGGGATCGGCCGGATCGAGCGACTGCACGATCAGGAACTCACTTCTGCCGACCTGGGCGAGGACATCCGTAGGCCCCACGAAGCGGCGCAACCGCTCGACCACCACTTGCAGCAACTGATCCCCCTTCGCCTGGCCGAAGCTTTCCTCGATGCGCTTGATGCCGTCCAGCTCGACCCAGATCACCACCAGCGGTTGCGTCTGCTGGCACAGCTGGCCCAGCCGCAGCTCGGCCATCTGCAGGTTGGGCAACCTGGTGAGGGTGTCGTGATACGCCAGGTGCTCCAGTTGACAATCCTTCTCCCGCAGTCGCGTCAGGTCGGCCATCGCCGTGACGAAGTGGCTGGGGGCTCCGGACGCGTCCCGCACCACCCCCATCTGCATCCAGGCGGGGTAGATCTCCCCGTTGGAGCGGCGGTTCCAGATCTCCCCTTGCCATCGACCGCTGGCGAGCAGCTGTTCCCAGAGCTCCGCATAGAACGCCTTGGACTGGTAGTCGGAGTGCATCATGCGGGGGTTACGGCCCACCAGCTCCTCCAGCCCATAGCCGGTGATGGCGGAATAGGCCTCGTTGCAGGTCAGGATCGATCCCGTGCTGTCGGTGATCACCACGCCTTCCTGCAGCAGGGAAAAGGCCTCGCGAAAGAGGTGGAACCATTCGAGGCTGGCGTCCCAGTTGCGCCGCATCGCGCCCAGGCGCTGCTCCTCCCGCTCGACCGCGCGACTCCCTCGCAGGAACTGCTGGCTCAGCAGGCCGGCCAGAACGCTGCTTGTCAGTCCGAGCAGCAGCACCACTTCCCAGGTGGGCAGCCAGGGGCCGGACACCTGCAGGGGAACCTGAACCAGCAACAGCCAACGCTGGCCACCGGTTTCGAAGAGCCGCGTCTGCGCATGGGGCAGAACCTCGGCCCCTGGACGGTTGCGGGAGTCGTAAACGAGCTGGGTGGGATCGGCACGGTCGCCGCTGTACAGCTGCAGATCCACCTCCTCCTTCAGTCGCATCAACGGGTGGTCGAGGGCCGCCAGCAGAAAATCCCGCAGCGGCAGGGTGGCGAAGGCCCAGGTTGACGGTGGCGCCGTTCCTGGGCCTGCTGTGCCATTGCCTGTGCTGTTGCTGGCGCCGACGGCAAGGACCTGCACCAGAAAGGCAGGTTCTCCCGGGCCGGGACGTCCGCGGAACAGCCAGCCTTCCTGCGGCATGGGGTCCTGCCGCAGGACCTGGCCGGAATTCTGAAGCATGCGGCGCAGATCGCTGCCCAACAACCGGCGGCTGTCGGGATTCAGCGGCGCAATCAGGCGGATCGGGGCCCTGCCGGATGCGGCCGTGGCATAGCCAAGGGTGCCGATGCCCTCGAGTGCCGGGCCACCGCCTTCCATGGCACTGACGAACCGCTGCAGCTCGGCCAGCGTGACCTCCTCAGAGGCCCGCTCCAGACCGGCAAGGGCCCGCACCAAGGATTCCGAGTTGGCCAGATTCCGATGCAGGGCGGCATAGACCAGATCGGACGCGGACGTTTCACGGTTGGCATGCTCCCGCCTCGACTGGCTGTGGCTGCCCCATGTCAGCAGGGTGGTGCCGAGAAGTCCGAGCGCCACCACGCCGATGACCAGCAGGCGTCCCTTCCGGTCGCTGCGTTCGTCGGCTGGGGGCAGGGTCGACAGGGGGGGTGGGGGCGACGGGCTCTGGGGCAACGGCAACGTTCGTCTCGAACATCCATCATACTTTCTTTATATTTTCGGGTCCACCCGTGGGGGCTCACGTCAGCATCGCCATTCCAGCGAGGAGGCGCCAGAGGGGCTGGCGGCAGCGGCTTGGCTGCTTCGCCGCGTTGGGGTCCTTGATGCTGGCGGTGGCGATGGGCTGCCAGCGCCAGCCTCCCCGTCTCGTGCTGGCGGTGAACCCATGGCCCGGGTACGCCTACTTCGCACTGGCCAAGGCCCGCGGCCACTACGACGTCCGCCGGATCAACCTTGATCTGCGCAATTTCGCCGACCCGGCAGGCGTGATGGAGGCCTATGTCTCTGGTGGGGCCCAGGCGATCGCCACCACCACGATTGATGCCGTCACCATCTGCGGGGTGGCTCCAGACAGGTGTCCGGTGATCGTCTACGTGATCGATGAATCCCGCGGCGCTGATCAGGTGCTGGCCCGCCAGGGGGTGAAGGACCTCAAGGGCCTGGCCGACCAACCGATCGCCCTCGACCGCAGCAGCCTGTCCCGGTACGTTCTGTCGCGGGCGTTCGAGACCGTGGGACTGCCGCCCCCTGAGCCGTCCCAGCTGCGTTTCCTGCCTGCCGCCTCCTGGGAAGCGGCCTTGCGACGGGGGGAGGTGCAGGCGGCGGTGACCTTCCCACCCCGGAGCGAGCAGCTGCTTGGAGCCCTGCCGCTGCAAACGCTGTTCACCAGCCGGCAACTCCCCTACGAGGTCCTGGATGTGCTCGCCGTTGAACCCGAGCTGCTCGACCAGCATCCTGACGCGGTGATGGCCCTCGTTCAGGGCTGGAAGGCGATGCGGGAGGAGGAGAACCAACGGCCCGCCTCGGTGCGCCAGGCGATGGCCGAGTACCTGGGCCTTGATTCCGGTGCGGCCGCTGCCCTGTGGGAAGGCATCCGCTTTCCCGGACGCCAGGAGCAGTACGAACTGCTGGACCCTGCCCAGAACAACCTGCCCCCGCTATTGGAGAAGATCCGCAAAGTGCTCTACGCCAACGGCGTGATCCCGGCCAACACCCCCCTGCCCACCACGGTGGACAGCATTGCCAAAGCCCTGGCCAGGCAGACATGAGCGGCGCCCCGCCGTTTTCCTGGCTAGCAAAGCCTTAGGCGCCACCGGTCCCCATGCCCGTTACTCCGCAGCTGCGCTGCTGCGATGCCAGCGGCTGCCGTTCCGCCGGCGGCCAGGCCCTGCGCAGCGCCCTGGAGGGCGCCCGGGACGCCGCCGGCCTCACGGCTGAGGCGCTGGCGATCAAGCCGGTGGGTTGCCTGCGCCTCTGCGGCAGCGGCCCCCTGGTGGCCTGCGACGGCCCCGGCCCCAGCCAACTCTTCGGCGGCGTGGCCCCGGAGCACGCCGGGGATCTGGTCGCCGCCGGCCTTGCCGCCGGCCCTGTCCCCAGCAGCGGCGACGCCCTGGCGGCCCACCGCCTTGATCTGGAGGATCCCTTCTTCGCCCTGCAGCAGCCCGTGGTGCTCGAGGGCTGCGGGCAGGTGAATCCCGAATCCATCGACGACGCGATCGCCTTCGGCACCTACGCCCAGCTGCACCGCGTCCTGCAGGAGCTCACCCCCGAGCAGGTGCGCGACGAGGTGCGCCGCAGCGGCCTGCGCGGTCGCGGCGGAGCCGGCTACCCGACGGGCCTGAAGTGGGACACGGTGGCCCTGCAGCCCCCCGGCCCCCGCTACGTGGTCTGCAACGCCGATGAGGGGGACCCCGGCGCTTTCATGGACCGCAGCGTGCTCGAAAGCGACCCGCACCGGTTGATCGAGGGGATGGCGATCGCCGCCTACGCCGTCGGCGCCGAGCGGGGCTTCGTTTATGTGCGGGCGGAGTACCCCCTGGCGATCGAGCGGCTGCGGCTGGCCCTGCAGCAGGCCCGCAGCCGCCACCTGCTGGGCAACCACATCGACGGCACCAGCTTCAACCTGCGGCTGGAGGTGCGGGTGGGGGCCGGCGCCTACGTCTGCGGTGAGGAGACGGCTCTGCTGCTCTCCATCCAGGGGCAGCGGGGCATGCCCCAGCCCCGGCCCCCTTTCCCGGCCCAATCGGGTCTCTGGGGATCCCCCACCTTGATCAACAACGTCGAGACCTTCACCGCCGTGCCGGCGATCCTGCGGCAGGGGGGCGACTGGTACGCCGCCATCGGCACCGAACACAGCAAGGGCACCAAGGTGTTCGCCCTCTCGGGGGCGGTGGTCAACACCGGCCTGGTGGAGGTGCCGATGGGCACCCCGCTGCGCACGGTGGTGGAGGTGATCGGTGGCGGCGTGCCCGATGGCTCGCCGATCAAGGCGGTGCAGACGGGGGGCCCCTCGGGCGGCTGCATCCCGGCCGAACGGCTCGACACCCCCGTCGACTACGAAAGCCTGGTGGAGCTCGGCTCGATGATGGGCTCGGGCGGCATGGTGGTGATGGGGGCCCGCACCTCGATGCCCGAGGTGGCCCGCCACTTCATGGGTTTCAGCGTCAACGAGAGCTGCGGCAAGTGCGTGCCCTGCCGTGCCGGCACCGTGCAGCTGGCCCAGCTGCTCGATCGCTTCGTGGAACACCGGGCCACCCCCGCCGACATGGAGCGCCTCGATGCCCTCTGCCAGATGGTCAAGGTCACCAGCCTCTGTGGCCTGGGCCAGTCGGCCCCCAATCCGGTGCTGAGCACCCTGCGCTGGTTCCGCCATGAGTACGAGGCCGCCTGCCGCGAGCCCGCGGACGCCGTCGCCACCGGGAGTGCTCACTGATGGCCGTCGTCACGCTCACGGTGAATGGCCAGGACGTGGCGGTGCCGGCGGGGGCCAGCCTGCTGGAGGCCACCCGGGCGGCGGAGGCCAACGTCCCCACCCTGTGTCACCTCGAAGGCCTCACCCCCGTGTCCGCCTGCCGGCTGTGCCTGGTGGAGGTGGAGGGATCGACCAAGTTGCTGCCCGCCTGCAGCACCGCCGCCGCCGAGGGCATGGTGGTGCACACCCACACCGCCCGGCTCAGGGAGTACCGGCGCATGACGGTGGAGCTGATCTTCGCCGAGGGCAACCACGTCTGCGCCGTGTGTGTGGCCAACACCCACTGCGAGCTGCAGGACATGGCCGTGACCGTGGGCATGGACCACTCCCGCTTTCCCTACCAGTACCCCCAGCGGCCGGTGGACGCCACCCACCCCCAGTTCACCCTCGACCACAACCGCTGCATCCTCTGCACCCGTTGCGTGCGGGTGTGCGACGAGATCGAGGGGGCCCATGTGTGGGACATCGGCAGCCGCGGCGGCCACTGCCACATCGTCGCCGGCCTCGATGAGCCCTGGGGCCAGGTGCAGGCCTGCACCTCCTGCGGCAAGTGCGTCGATGTGTGCCCCACCGGCGCCCTGTTCCGCAACAGCGACACCACCGCCGAGAAGCAGCCCAACACCACCCTGCCCGCCCTGTTGCGCACCGCCCGCGAACAGCGCCGCTGGCACAACCAGTGACCCCCCACCCCATGACCTCCACCCCGCCCGCCGCCAAGCTCCGCCTCGCCACCGTCTGGCTGGCGGGCTGCTCCGGCTGCCACATGTCGTTTCTGGATCTCGACGAGTTCCTCTTCGATCTGGCCGAGAAGGTGGATGTGGTGTTCTCGCCGGTCGGCACCGACGTCAAGATCTACCCCGAGAACGTCGACATCGCCCTGGTGGAGGGGGCGGTGGCCAACGTCGACAACCTCGAACTGGCCCTGCAGCTGCGCCAGCGCACCGCCCTGGTGATCTCCTTCGGCGACTGCGCCGTGACCGCCAATGTGCCCGGTCTGCGCAACCTGCTCGACGCCGGTCACGACAGCGCCAAAGCGGTGCTGGAGCGCGGCTACCTGGAGCTGGCCGACGCCACGGGCCAGCTGCCCTTCGCCCCCGGCATCGTTCCCGAACTGCTGCCCCGGGTGCTGCCCCTGCATGAGGTGATCCCGGTGGATCTGTTCCTGCCGGGCTGCCCCCCGTCCGCCGAGCGCATCCGCGAGGCGATCACGCCGTTGCTGGCCGGTGAGCGGCCGGCGATGGAGGGCTCCGCCATGCTGCGGTTCGGATGAGGACAACGCCATGACCCGCACCGTCATCATCGATCCCGTGACCCGCATCGAGGGCCACGCCAAGATCACCCTCCACCTCGACGACGCCGGCCACCTCACCGACACCCGCTTCCACGTGGTGGAGTACCGGGGCTTCGAAAAATTCTGCGAGGGCCGGCCCTTCACCGAGATGGCCGGCATCACGGCCCGCATCTGCGGCATCTGCCCGGTGAGCCACCTGCTGGCGGCCGCCAAGACCGGCGACAAGCTGCTGGCGATTTCGATCCCCCCGGCGGCCGACAAGCTGCGGCGGCTGCTCAATCTGGCCCAGCTCACCCAGTCCCATGCCCTCTCCTTCTTTCACCTCAGCAGCCCCGATTTCCTGCTGGGCTGGGAGAGCGATCCGGCCAAACGCAATGTCTTCGGCCTGATGGCCGCCGACCCCGACCTGGCCCGGGCCGGCATCCGCCTGCGCCAGTTCGGCCAGCAGATCCTGGAGCTCCTCGGCGGTCGCAAGATCCACTCCGCCTGGGCGGTGCCCGGGGGCGTGCGCTCCCCCCTGAGCCAGGAGGCCAAGGACTGGATCCTGGATCGCCTGCCGGAGGCCCGCGCCACCGTGACCCTGGCGCTGGAGCTCTACAAGAAGCTGCTCGATGGCCCGCTGCAGAAGGAGCAGCGGGTCTTCGGCGACTTCCCCAGCCTGTTCATGGGTCTGGTGACGCCGCAGGGGCTCTGGGAGCACATCGAGGGGCGCATCCGCTTCCGGGACGCCACCGGCGCGATTGTGGCCGACCAGCTCAGCGAGGACGACTACGCCGAGTTCCTCGGTGAGGCGGTGGAACCCTGGAGCTACCTCAAGTTCCCCTACTACAAGCCCCTCGGTTACCCGGACGGCATCTACCGGGTGGGTCCCCTGGCCCGGCTCAACGTCTGCGACAGCGTCGGCACCCCCTGGGCCGACCGGGAGCTGGCGGAGCTGCGCCAGCGCAGCGGCCAGCCCGTCACCTCGAGCTTCGCGTACCACCACGCGCGGCTGGTGGAGATCGTCGCCTGCCTGGAGGCGATCGAGACCCTGGTGCAGGATCCCGAGCTGAAGCACGGCCGCATCCGCCTGCGGGCCTCCCTCAACCGCAACGAGGCGGTGGGCGTCAGCGAGGCGCCCCGGGGCACCCTCTTCCACCACTACAAGGTGGATGACAACGGCCTGCTCACCAGCGTCAACCTGATCATCGCCACCGGCCAGAACAACCTGGCGATGAACCGCACCGTGCACCAGATCGCCCAGGCATACATTCCCGATCCGGTGCCCGCCGGCGCCGAGATCCCCGAGGCGATGCTCAACCGGGTGGAGGCGGGCATCCGCTGCTTCGACCCCTGCCTCTCCTGCTCCACCCATGCCGCCGGCCAGATGCCGCTGCGCCTGCAGCTGCTGGCCGCCGATGGCACGGTGCTGGCCGAGCGCCTGCGGTGATGACCGGCGCCGGCCTCGGCACCGGAGGCGCGCTGCTGATCGGCATCGGCAACCCCCTGCGGGGCGATGACGGCGTGGGCTGGCACCTGGTGGAGGGCCTGGGCCTGCAGCGCCACCAGCTCACCCCCGAGCTGGCCGAGGCGGTGGCGGCGGCCGAGCGGCTGTTGATCGTCGATGCCTGGCTGGCGCCGCCCCGGAGCCACTGCCTGCTGCGGCCCCTGGTGGCCTCAGGCGGCTGGGAGCGGGACACGCACCGGGTGGCGCCCGCCCGGCTGCTGGCCCTGGCCGAGCAGCTGTTCGACCGCTGCGTGCCGTCCCACGAGCTGCTGGTGCCGGCCTTCGACTTCTCCTGGGGGGAGCGCTTCTCGCCGCAGCTGCGGCGCCAGCTGCCCCAGGCGCGCCGATTGCTGCGGGGCTGGTTGCAGGGGGCTGCGGCGCCCCGTGCATGAACTGAGCCTCATGGACGCGGTGCGGCAGCAGGCCCTGGAGCAGGCCGCCCTGCATGGGGCCCGCCGCATCACCGCCATCAGCCTGCGGGTGGGCAGCCTGGCGGGGGTGGAGATCGAGGCCCTGCGCCTGGCCCACACGGTGGTGATGGCGGGCACCATCGCCGCCGGCTCCCGGCTGGTGATCAAGGCGGTGCCCGCGGCGTGCTTCTGCTCTGCCTGCCGCGAGCCGTTCCCGGCGCCCGATGGCTGCTGCGACTGCCCACGCTGCGGCCGGATCAGCCGGGAACTGCTGCGGGGCCGAGAGCTCCAGCTGGCCTCCCTGGAGCTCGACTGAGGCTTGAGCCAGTGCGGGCCTGGCTGCCTGCCACCCCCGCCACACCGGGACGGGGCACAGGCCGCCGCGGACCCCGCAGCCCCAGCCCAGGGTCGGCGGTTATCCCGATCAGGACTGGAAAAAATTCGCTCTATTATGCGCTCGCGGCAAAAATGCAGCCAGTTTCAAGCATGAACTGAAATCTTGCGCAAGTTTTCTTTTTTTTACCACTCTGTGCCAGGCCTGATGCTGTCCATGACCTGACATTTCGACCATGGCGCGGGTTTATTTGTAAATGAGTGAGAGGAACGCAAACCCCATGACTTATTTCACGAGGACATTCAATCGGACTTTTCTCCGCGGTGTTGGAATCGCTGCCACGGGCGGTCTTCTCCTGGGCGGCCCCGCCATGGCGGAGGTCATGTCCCTTGGCGAGAACACCGAGCCAGTGACCAATCCTGTGGCATTGGAAACGTCGGCAGGCCTTCCCGGGTTCACCGAAGCCGCCCCCAGTGACGCTCCAGCCCCCAGCGCAAGCCTGGCTCCCCAAGCCGCGCCGGAGGCCACCCTCATCGCCCAGACCTACCCCCAGCCGGAGGTGAAGGAGGTCTATTCCGCCAAGGGCTGGTACCTCACCATTGGTGCTGGTGCCCAGACCCCCAGCGACCAGACGGTCAACAGCAACGGCAATTTTGTTTCCCCCTTCTTCGCGCCACTGCTGTTCAACTTCGGCAACAACAACTCCACCAAGCTCGACCTGGGCGGTGGTTTCTCCGGTGACGTCGGCGTCGGTTACGACTTCGGTGCCCTGCGCGCTGAGCTCACCTACGGCTACAGCCGGGCCAGCCTGAACGCCGTTGGTGCCGCCAATCCGATCGGCTTCGGTGCCTTCGGCATTGTGCCCTTCACCAACAATGTTTCCGGCGTCATCAACAAGAATGATGTGCTGGCCAGCCTCTACTACGACATCGAGACCAACAGCCGCTGGACGCCCTACATCGGGGGTGGCATCGGGTACACCAACCTGAGCACCCCGAGCTTCAACCTCAACGGCTTCCCCACCAGCAGTGTCAACAAGGGGCTGTTCGGTTGGCAAGCCAAGGTGGGCGTGAGCTACGCCATGAGCTACAACTCCGATGTCTATCTTGAGGGCGTCTATCAAGGCGCTGGCGGTTATTCCACCGAGAACGTGACTTTCGACGCCTTCAACAGCTTCGGCGGCAAGATCGGCTTCCGCTACCGCTTCGGCGCCCGCCCTGTCGCGGCAACACCGGCTCCCACCCCGGAGCCCATCCAGCCCGCACCGGCTCCTGCGCCCGTCTTCCAGCCCGAACCGGCCCCCGCGCCGATCCGCGGCCTCTGGTGAACACCGGATGGCCCCGATGGCCATCCGGGCCCCGTCGGAGCTCCGTGCCTAGCCTTCGGGCCAGGCCGGGCCCCGGCGGGGCTTTTCCGTGCCGCTCTCTTGTCTGGGGTCGATCCTGCGATGTGTGTCGACTGCAATTGCGGCCAGCCGGTGACCGCCACCACCGAAGCACCCCGGCACCTGGAGCTGGGCCAGCGCCTGCTGGTGCACAACGATGCCCAGGCGGCGGCCAACCGCGAGCATTTTGCCGCCGCCGGCGTCCGGGCGATCAACCTGCTCTCCTCCCCCGGCTCCGGCAAGACCGCCCTGCTGGAGCGGCTGGCCCTGGAGCTGGCCCCGGCCCTGCCAGCGGCACGCCATCCGATGGCGGTGATCGTGGGGGATCTGGCCACCGACAACGACGCCCGTCGCCTGCGGGCTGCCGGGGTGCCGGCCCTGCAGATCACCACCGGCCAGGCCTGCCACCTGGAGGCGGCGATGGTGCACCGTGCTCTGCACGACCTCGACCACCTCGGCCATCCCCTGGCTGGCCTGGAGCTGCTGGTGATCGAGAACGTGGGCAATCTGGTCTGCCCGGCCGCCTTCGACCTGGGCGAAAGCCTGCGGGTGGTGCTGCTGTCGGTCACTGAAGGGGAGGACAAGCCGCTCAAGTACCCGGCCACCTTCCACTCCGCTGACGTGGTGGTGATCAGCAAGGGCGACCTGGCTGAGGCCTGCGGCTTCGATGCCCCCCAGGCCCGCCGCAACGTGGCCCGGGTGGCCCCCCAGGCCCGGATCGTGGAGGTCTCCGCCCGCACCGGTGAGGGCATCGCCGGGCTGCTGGCGGCCCTCGGCCTGGAGCGGGTGCCCGTCGCCGGGTGAGCGGGCCGCGTGGGGCCGGACGGGCCCGGCTGCAGCTCGCGTGCCGCGGGGTGGTCCAGGGGGTCGGCTTCCGGCCCCTGGTGCACCGGCTGGCCGCCGACCTCGACCTCAGCGGGGAGGTGGAGAACGGCCCCGGCGTGGTGCGGCTGCAGCTGGAAGGGGAGCGCCCTGCCCTGGAGGCGTTCCTGCGGCGTCTGCCACTCCAGTTGCCCCCCGGGGCCCGGCTGGAGGGGTTGGATCCCCTCTGGCTGCCGTCCGGGGCGCTCCCGGCGGGGGTCCGGATCCAGGCCGGGAGGGCGGAACACTTCGGCATCGACCTGGTGGCAACGGCCCTGGTGGCCGATCGGGCCCCCTGCCGCGCCTGCCTGGGAGAGTTGGCCGATCCGGCCGATCGTCGCTTCGGCTATCCCTTCATCAGCTGCTGCGACTGCGGTCCCCGCTTCAGCATCGCCACCGCCGAGCCCTGGGTCCGGGCCCACACCACCTTGGCCCCCTTCCCGCTCTGCCCGGCCTGCCGCCAGGAGTTTGAGGATCCGGCCGATCGCCGCTTCCAGGCCGAGACGATCGCCTGCCCGGTGTGCGGGCCGCGGCTGGCCCTGTGGGATGGCGCCGGCAGGTCCCTGGCGGTTGCCGGCGGCAACGGCGGCACCACCGCCATGATCGAGGCCTGCTGCGGGCGCCTCGCCGCCGGGGAGATCCTGGCCCTGCAGGGGGTGGGCGGCTTCCAGCTCCTGGTGGATGCCACGAACCCAGCGGCGGTGGCCCGGCTGCGGCGACGCAAGCGACGGCCCGCCAAGCCGTTCGCCCTGCTGGTGGCCGAGGCCGACGCCCTGGAGCTCTTCTGCCTCATCGAGGCTGAGGGGCGGCGGGCCCTGGCGGATCCCGCCGCCCCGATCGTGCTGCTGCGCCGCCATCTGGGGGCCCCGGAAGCCCTGCCGGGCGTGGCTCCGGGCAGCCCCTGCCTGGGGGCGATGCTGCCGGCCTCGCCCTTGCACCATCTCCTGGCGCATGCCTTCGGCCGGTCCCTGGTGGCCACCAGCGGCAACCCCAGCGGCGAGCCGCTCTGCACCGATCCCGCCGAGGCCCTGGAGCGGCTGGGGGACGGGGCCGGTGAACCGATCGCCGATGTCTTCCTGGTGCACGACCGCGCCATCGCCCGGCCCCTGGACGATTCGGTGCTGCAGCTGATCGATGGCCGGCCGGCCCTGCTGCGCCGGGCCCGGGGCTACGCCCCCGAGCCCCTGCCGTTGGCGGCGGCTCCAGCCGGGGCGCCCGATGGCGTCGTGGCCCTTGGCGGCGATCTCAAGAGTGCGCCGGCCCTGGCGCTGGACGGGCGGCTGTGGCTGGCCCCCCACCTGGGGGACCTGGCCGAGGGTCGCCTGCTCTCCAGGCTGGCCGAGGGTCTGGCGGCGATCGAGCGGCGCTGGGGCGGACAGCTGACGGGGATCGCCTGCGATGCCCATCCCGGCTACCTCAGCCACCAGCTCGCCGCCGATCAGCCGTGGCCACGGCGCACGGTCCAGCACCACCGGGCCCACGGTCTGGCGGTGCTGGCCGAGCACGGGCTGCCGTCGCCGCTGCTGGCCGTCACCTGGGATGGGCTGGGCTACGCCCCGGGCGCCGACGGCGTTCCCCAGCTGTGGGGCGGAGAGCTGCTGCTGCTGGGCGGGCCCGGCGCTCCGGCCTGCGAGCGTCTGGTGGCCCTGAGGCCCTTCCCGCTGCCGGGCGGTGAGCGGGCCATGGCCGAACCCCGCCGGGCGGCCCTGGGGCTGCTGGCCGCCGCCGGCCCCTGGGCCCTGGCGCACCCCGGCGCCCGCCACAGCCAGGCGGCCTTCACGGCCGGTGATCGCCAGCTGCTGCTGCAGGCCATCGCCAGCGGCTGCAACAGCCCCCTGAGCACCAGCGTCGGCCGGCTGTTCGATGCGGTCGCCGCGCTGCTGGGCCTGGTGCAGGTGCAGAGCTACGAGGGCGAGGGGGGGCTGCGCCTGGAGGGGGCTGCCGCCAGCGCACCCCAGGAGCTTGGCTGCTGGAGCCTTCCCCTGGTGCCGCCCGAGGCCGTTGCGGGGGGCAACGCCGCCGGGGGGCCGAGCCTGGGCTGGCTCGACTGGGAACCGCTTATGGCGGCGCTGCTGGCGGCGATCGCTGCCGGCACGCCGCCGGCGCTGTGTGCCGCCCGATTCCATCACGCCCTGGCCGAGGCCCTGGCCGACACGGCCGCCCTCGCCGCTGCCTTGCGCTGCCCCCCCGCCATGGCCAGCAGCGCGAAGGTGCCGGTGGCGATGGGCGGCGGCTGTTTCCAGAACCGGCTGCTGCTGGAGGCCGCGATCACAGGCCTGAGGGCCAGGGGCTTGCAGCCGTTCTGGCCGCAGGTCGTGCCTTGCAATGACGGCGGCCTGGCCCTGGGGCAGGCCTGGGCGGTGGGCGGGCCGTGGGCAGATTCGGCCGCCGCGCCTACAACCGGATGGAGTGCCAACGAGCCGAACTCTCCCCATGTGCCTGGCCGTGCCGGCTCGCATCCTCTCGATCCGGATCCAGCCGCCGCAGGGGGCGCCTGAGCCCAGCGGGGCCGATGACGGCCTGTGGCGCATGGCCGAGGTGGATTTCGGTGGGGTGCGTCAGCAGGTGAGCCTGGCCTGCCTGCCTGAGGCGGCCGTGGGCGACCGGGTGCTGGTGCACGTGGGCCTGGCCCTCAGCCTCGTCGAGGACGATTCCCCATGACCATCACCGTCGACGGCAACGAGGCCGTGGCCCTGGTGGCCTACCGCCTCAACGAAGCCATTGCCATCTACCCGATCACCCCCGCCTCGCCGATGGGCGAGTGGGCCGATGCCTGGTGCACCGAGGGTCGCCCCAACCTCTGGGGCACGGTGCCGGCGGTGGTGGAACTGCAGAGCGAGGCCGGCGCCGCCGGCACCGTGCACGGCGCCCTGCAGGCGGGGGTGCTGACCACCACCTTCACGGCCTCCCAGGGGCTGCTGCTGATGGTCCCCAACCTCTACAAGCTGGCCGGCGAGCTCACCCCCGCCGTGCTGCACGTGGCGGCCCGCTCCCTGGCGGCCCAGGGGCTTTCGATCTTCGGCGACCACAGCGACGTGATGGCCTGCCGCGGCACGGGCTGCGTCATCCTCTGCTCCGCTTCGGTGCAGGAGGCCGGCGACTTCGCCGCCATCGCCACCCGGGCGAGCCTGCTGGGTCGGCTGCCGGTCCTGCACATGTTCGACGGCTTCCGCACCTCCCACGAGATCCAGAAGATTGAACCGATCGACGATGCGGTGCTCCACGCCCTGATGCCGATGCAGGCGGTGGCGGACCACCGCCTGCGGGCCCTCTCCCCCGACCATCCGGTGCTGCGGGGCACGGCCCAGAACCCGGACGTCTACTTCCAGGCGCGGGAGTCGGTGAACCGCTTCTACGACGCCCTCCCCGGCCACCTGCTGGAGGCGATGGAGCAGTTCGCCGGCCTCACCGGCCGCCGCTACGGCCCCTACGAGTACGTGGGGGCCGCCGACGCCGAGCGGGTGGTGGTGCTGATGGGCTCCGGCTGCGAGACCGCTGAGGAGACCGCCCTGGCCCTGAACGCCGCCGGTGAACGGGTGGGCGTGCTCAAGGTGCGCCTGTTCCGGCCCTTCGTCGCGAGCCTGTTCGCCGCCGCCCTGCCGCCGACGGTGCAATCCCTGGCGGTGCTCGACCGCTGCAAGGAGCCCGGGGCCGGCGGCGAGCCCCTCTACCTGGATGCGGTGGCGGCCCTCAGTGAGGAGTGGCAGTCCTGCCATGGCGATCGGCCCCTGCCCCGGGTGGTGGGCGGCCGCTATGGCCTCTCCTCCAAGGAGTTCACCCCGGCGATGGTCAAGGCGGTGTTCGACAACCTTCTGCTGCCGCAGCCCCGCAACCACTTCACGGTCGGCATTGACGACGACGTCACCCACCGCTCGCTGGCCGTCGCGGCGGACTTCCATGTGGATGGGGCCGACCAGGTGCGGGCCGTGTTCTACGGCCTGGGTTCGGACGGCACCGTGGGGGGCAACAAGGCCACGATCAAGATCATCGGGGAGCAGACCGACCTGTTCGCCCAGGCCTACTTCGTCTACGACTCCAAGAAGTCGGGCTCCGTCACGGTCTCGCATCTGCGCTTCGGCCCCCGGCCGATCCGCGCCCCCTACCTGATCGAGCGGCCCACCCTGGTGGCCTGCCACCAGTGGGATTTCGTCGACCGCTTCGACCTGCTGGCGGGCCTGGACGCCGGTGGGGTGCTGCTGCTCAACAGCCCCTTCCCGATCGAGGAGAGCTGGCGGCGGATGCCGGCCTCGCTGCGCTGCGGCATCCGGGAGCGGGGCCTGTCGGTGTGGCTGATCAACGCCTACCGGGTGGCGCGGGAGGCCGGCATGGGGAACCACATCAACACGGTGATGCAGGCCTGCTTCTTCGCCGTCAGCGGCGTGCTGCCGCGCCAGGAGGCGATCGAGCAGATCCGTGTCTCCCTGCGCAAGACCTACGGCCGCAAGGGGGAGGCGGTGGTGGCCATGAACCTGCGCGCCCTCGACGCCACCCTGGACAACCTCCAGCCGCTCGACTGGAGCCGCCTGCCGGCGGAGGACGACCTGCCGGCCCCGGCCCCTGCGGCCGACCGGCTCGCCGACGCTCCCTTGTTCGTGCGGGAGGTGATCGGGCCGCTGCTGGAGCGGCGCGGCGATGCCCTGCCCGTGAGCGCCCTGCCCTGCGACGGCACCTGGCCCACGGGCACGGCCCAGTGGGAGAAGCGCAACATCGCCGAGACGGTGCCGGTGTGGGAGAGCGACCTCTGCGTCCAGTGCGGCAAGTGCGTCATGGTGTGTCCCCATGCGGTGATCCGGGCCAAGGCGGTGGCGCCGGAGGCCCTGGCCACTGCCCCCGAGGGATTCCGCCAGGCCCCGGCCCGTGATCCGGACCTGGCGGGCCGCAGCTTCACGATCCAGGTGGCCGTCGAGGACTGCACCGGCTGCTCCCTGTGCGTGGAGGTCTGCCCGGCCCGCGACCGCACCGAACCGAAGCGCAAGGCGATCAACATGGCCCCCCAGCGCCCCCTGCGGGAGCAGGCCCGGGGCCACTGGGACTACTTCCTGGGGCTGCCCGAGATGGCCCGCGGCGACCTCAATCTGCACAGGATCGGCCAGCAGCAGCTGCAGCAGCCCCTGTTCGAGTTCTCCGGCGCCTGCGGCGGCTGCGGCGAAACGCCCTACCTCAAGCTGGCCAGCCAGCTGTTCGGCGACCGCATGCTGGTGGCCAACGCCACGGGCTGCTCCTCCATCTACGGCGGCAACCTGCCCACCACCCCCTGGAGCACCAACGCCGAGGGGCGCGGCCCGGCCTGGAGCAATTCCCTGTTCGAGGACAACGCCGAGTTCGGCCTGGGCATGCGGGTGGCGATCGACCAGCAGCGCCAGATGGCCCTCGAACTGCTGGAGCGGCTCGGACCGGCACCGGAGCGGCCTGACCCCCTGCTTCCCGGGGGCCTTGTGGCGGCGATCCGCGACGCCGATCAGCACGATGAGGCCGGCATCGTCGCCCAGCGGCACCGGGTGGAGGAGCTCAAGCGGCTGTTGCACGCCGTGGTCCGGGAGGCTTCCGGGGCGGCCCTGCCCCCCCGGGACGGCCAGGCCGCCCGCCTGCTGGACCTGGCCGATGCCCTGGTCAAGAAGAGCGTCTGGCTGGTGGGGGGCGACGGCTGGGCCTACGACATCGGCTTCGGCGGCCTCGACCACGTCCTCGCCAGCGGCCGGGACGTCAACGCCCTGGTGCTCGACACCGAGGTGTACTCCAACACTGGCGGCCAGATGTCGAAGGCCACGCCCCGGGCGGCGGTGGCCAAGTACGCCGCCGGCGGCAAGGCGGCCCCCAAGAAGGATCTTGGGCTGATGATGATGAGCTACGGCAGCGTCTACGTGGCCAGCGTCGCCATGGGGGCCCGCGACGAGCACACGGTGCGGGCGTTCCTGGAGGCGGAAAGCTACCCGGGGCCCTCGCTGATCCTGGCCTACTCCCACTGCATCGCCCACGGCATCGACATGGCCCGGGGCATGGAGCAGCAGAAGGCGGCGGTGGACTCCGGCCGCTGGCTGCTCTACCGCTACGACCCGCGCCGCACCGAACGGGGCGAGCACCCCCTGCAGATCGACAGCCGGGGCCAGAAGCGGCCCCTGGCCGAGGCGATGGCCACGGAGAACCGCTTCCGCATGCTCTCCTTCAGCCAGCCGGAGCGGGCCCGGGCCCTGGCCCGCCAGGCGGAACTGGAGGTGGCCCGCCGCTGGGCCATTTACCGGGCCCTCGCCGGCACCCCGACGGGTCCCGAGGCGAGCCCCCAGAGCCAATCCCCGCTGGAGGCACCGGCATGACCCGTCCCGATCTTTCCGTCACCTACCTGGGCCTGGAGCTGCGCAGTCCGCTGGTGGTGGGGGCCGCGGCGCCCCTCAGCGAGGACATCGACCACCTGCTGCGGCTGGAGGAGGCCGGCGCCGCCGCCGTGGTGCTGCATTCGCTGTTCGAGGAGCAGATCGAGCGCGACCAGCTGGAGTTGCACCGGGTGACCCTGCAGGGCGCCGACAGCTACGGGGAGGCGCTCAGCTACTTCCCCGAGCCCTCGATCTTCCACGTGGGCCACGACCTCTACCTGCGCCACCTGGAGCAGGCCCGTTCCCGGCTGTCGGTGCCGGTGATCGCCAGCCTCAACGGTGCCCACCCCGGCCAATGGGTGCAGGTGGCGCGGCGGATGGAGGCGGCCGGCGCCAGTGCCCTGGAGCTGAATATCTATTCGGTCCCCACCGATCCGGATCTCTCCAGCGCGGCGATCGAGAACCAGGTGCTGGAGATCGTGGCGGAAGTGCGCGCCGAGGTGACCCTGCCCCTGGCGGTGAAGCTCAGCCCCTTCTTCACCAACTTCGGCGCCATGGCCAAGCGGCTGGCCGCCGTCGGCGCCGATGGCCTGGTGCTGTTCAACCGCTTCTACCAGCCCGATATCGACATTGAGGAACTGGAGGTGCGGCCCAACCTGCTGCTGTCCACCCCCCACGACCTGCGGCTGCCGCTGCGCTGGATCGCCCTGCTGCACGGCCGCCATCCGTTGGATCTGGCGGCCACCGGCGGCGTGCACCGCGGCACCGACGTGGTGCGCCTGCTGATGGCCGGTGCCGCCATCACCCAGGTGGTGGCCGCCCTGCTGCGCCACGGTCCCAGCCGCATCGCGGGTCTGGAGGAGGAGTTGAGCCAGTGGCTGCTGGAGCACGAGCACGCCACCGCCCGGGAGCTGATCGGCTGCATGAGCCAGGAGCGCTGCCCCGATCCCAGCGAGTACGAACGTTCCCAGTACATGCGCGCTGTCCAGACCTTCCTGCCCACCGATGCTGCCGGGGCAACCAGCCCCTGGTGGACGACCCTGTGGCGCTGACGGCGGAGGTGGTCGCCGTGCGGGAGCTGGCGGCCGAGTTGGCCGCGATCACCACCCGCCCCTGGACGCTGATGGAGGTGTGCGGCGGCCAGACCCACGCCATCGTGCGCTGGGGGCTCGACCAGCTGCTCCCCCCCGGACTGCGGCTGATCCACGGCCCCGGTTGCCCGGTCTGCGTCACCCCCGCCGCCACCATTGATGCCGCCAGGGCCCTGGCCCGCCGGCCCGAGGTGATCCTCTGCTCCTACGGCGACATGCTGCGGGTGCCGGGCGCCGCCGCCGACGGCGGAGCGGGGGATCTGCTGGGGGTGCGGGCCGAGGGGGGCGACGTGCGCCTGCTCACCTCCCCGTTGGAAGCCCTGGCCCTGGCCCGGCGCCATCCGGACCGGCAGGTGGTGTTCCTGGCGGTGGGCTTCGAGACCACGGCCCCGGCCACGGCCCTGCTGGTGCGCCAGGCGATGGCCGCCGGGGCGGCCAACCTTTCCCTGCTGGCGGCCCACGTGCGGGTGCCCCCCGCCATGGCGGCGATCCTCACGGCCGAGGGCAACCAGGTGCAGGGGTTCCTGGCGGCGGGTCACGTGTGTGCGGTGATGGGCACCGCGGAGCTGGGGCAGCTGGTGGATCGGCACCGGGTGCCGGTGGTGGTGAGCGGCTTTGAGCCCCTGGATCTGATGCGGGGCCTGGTGGCCTGCGTGCGCCAGCTGGAGCGGGGCGAGGCCAGGGTGGCGAATGCCTACGGCCGGGTGGTGCGCCAGCAGGGCAATCCGGCCGCCCGGGCCCTGCTGGAATCGGTGTTCGAGCCGGTGGACCGGCCCTGGCGGGGCTTCGGTGTGATCCCGGGGGGCGGCCTGGGGCTGAGGGCCCCCTTCCGCCGCCTGGAGGCCGGGGCCCGCTTCGCTGACCTACCGGGTGGGCCGGCAGAGGCTCCGGAGCCGGCGGGTGTCTGCATCAGCGGCACCATCCTGCAGGGGCGGGCCCGGCCCATGGACTGCCCGGCCTTCGGGACCGCCTGCACCCCAGAGCATCCGCTTGGGGCGCCGATGGTGTCATCGGAGGGGGCCTGCGCCGCCTACCACCGTTACGGCCGCCGTGGCTGAGCCGGCCTCGCCCGCCACCCCCCGCATCCAGCTGGCCCACGGCGGTGGCGGCACCCTGATGCAGCAGCTGATCGACGCCGAACTGCGCCGCCTCTACGCCGATCCCGACCAGGTGCTGCACGATGCCGCCCGCCTGTCCCTGCCCCACGGCCGGCTCGCCTTCACCACCGACAGCTATGTGGTGCAGCCGCTCGAATTCGAGGGGGGTGACATCGGCAGCCTGGCGGTGACGGGCACCGCCAACGACCTGGCCATGGCCGGTGCCCGACCTTTGGTGCTGAGCCTGGGCCTGATCCTGGAGGAGGGGCTGGAGCTGGCCGTGTTGCGCCGCATCGTGGCGTCGCTGGGGGAGGCCGCCCGGCGCTGCGGCGTGACCATCGTCACCGGCGACACCAAGGTGGTGGAGCGGGGCAAGGGCGATGGGGCCTTTCTCAACACCAGCGGCATCGGCCTGCTGCAGGTGGACGATCCGATCGATCCACTGGCGATCGTTCCCGGTGATCAGCTGCTGGTCAGCGGCGACCTGGGCCGCCATGGGGTGGCGATCCTGGCCGCCCGCCATGGCCTGGATCTGCAGCCCCCCCTGGCCACGGACTGCATGCCCCTGTGGCCGGCGGTGGAGGCGCTGCTGGCCGCGGGGGTGCGGCTCCATTGCCTGCGGGATCTCACCCGGGGTGGCCTGGCCAGCGCCCTGCAGGAACTGGCGGGCCCCAACGCCCTGGAGCTGCAGATTGAAGAGGCGTGCCTGCCGGTGGCGGAGCCGGTGCGGCGCACCTGTGAGCTGCTGGGCTTCGATCCGCTGCACCTGGCCAACGAGGGACGCTTCCTGGCGGTGGTGCCGGAGGCCGATCAGCAGCGGGCCCTGGCGGTGCTGGCGCCGGCGGGGGGGACCTGGATCGGCCGGGTGGCGGCGGCAGGTTCAGGAGTCGGCCCCCACCGGGGCCGGGTGCTGTTGCGCACCCCCTTCGGCAGCGAGCGGGTGCTGATCCCCCTCAGCGGCGAACTGCTGCCACGGATCTGCTGAATGCTGGCGGCAGCTGCCCAGGGTGGCGCCAGCGTTTGTCGAGGGCATCCACCAGGATCACCAGCACCGGAGCCAGGGCCATCGGCCCCAGCCAGGCCAGTGGGAACGGAGCCATTCCAAACACGGCCGCCACCGGAGCCACCAGCACCAGGGCACTGGCCAGCAGCGGTTCACTGACCAGTCCCAGCCAGAGCATCGGATTGGGGATGGCGAGCATGGCCCAGGCGGGACGGCGTTCACTGCGGCAGGCCAGCAGGGTGCCCATCTGGCCGGCCACGATCAGGCAGAAGGTGACGGTGGTGGCCTGCTGCTGGATCGCCACCACGCCGGCGTCAGCCGTGTGGTGCAGCAGCTGGGGGGCCAGGACGCGCAGCTGGCTCCAGCCCACGCCGTTGGCACGCCAGGTCAGCAGGTACCCCGCCATGGCCACCAGGCCCTCCACCAGCCCCAGCACCAGGTAGGCCCGCACCATCACGGCCCGGTTGAGCAGCGGCAGGCCCTTGGGGCGCGGGGGCAGGCGCATCACCCCCGGCTCCGGTGGGTCGGCCCCCAGGCCCAGGGCGGGCAGCAGGTCGGTGCCCAGGTCGACGGCCAGGATCTGCAGCACCGTGAGGGCGGCAGGAATCCCGGCGATCACCATCGCCAGGAAGGGCAGCACCTCCGGCACGTTCGAGGCCAGCACGTAGGTGATGAAGCGGCCGATGTTGGTCACCACCGAGCGGCCGTAACGGACGGCCTGGACGATCGTGGCGAAGTTGTCGTCGAGCAGCACGATGTCGGCGGCCTCCCGGGCCACATCCGTGCCGCTGATCCCCATCGCCAGCCCGACATCGGCGGCGCGCAGGGCCGGCGCATCGTTGACGCCATCGCCGGTGACGGCCACCACGTCGCCGAGGGCGCGGTAGGCCTGCACCAGACGCAGCTTCTGCTCTGGCGCCATGCGGGCGAACACCAACCGGCGGCGGTACTTGAGCAGTTGGCGCAGCTGCACGTCGCTGATCTGGGCCAGGGTGGAGCCTTCGATCACCCGCACCGGGTCGGCGCTGGCCTGCTGCTGCGCCGTCGTCCGGCCCGGGGACCTGGGGGGGTCGAGCAGACCGATCTGCTGGGCGATCGCCTGGGCCGTGAGGCCATAGTCGCCGGTGACCATCGTCACCTTGATGCCGGCTTCGCGGCACTGCCGGATCGCGTCCGGCACCTCCGGCCGTGGTGGGTCGTACAGACCCAGCAGGCCGAGGAACATCTGCCCGCACTCCAGGTCATCGCTCGGCGCCGTAGTCGACTGCCCGTCGCCACGGCGCAGCGCCACGGCGATGACACGGAAGCCTCGGGCGGCCAGCGAATCGTTGGCCGCCACCACCTGCTGGCGCAGCTCGCCGGGCAAGGGCGCGTCGCCAGCGGAGGACAGCCAGCTGGTGCAATGTGCCAGCACCTCCAGGGGGGCTCCCTTGGTGATCAGCAGGGAGCCCCCCGTGACAATCGGCAGGTCGTCGGCCTGGTCGCTCCAGTCCACCAGCACGGTCATGCGGCGGCGCAGGGAATCGAAGGGGATCTCCCGAAGCCGTGGATGCCGGTCCGGCAACGCCTCCGGCACCAGACCAGCCTCAGCGGCGGCCACCAGCATCGCCGTTTCGGTGGGATCCCCCACCCCCAGCCACGCTGGTGAGGCTCCACCGGCCCCAGCCACCGCCGCCTCCAGACGGGCGTTGGAGCAAAGGGAGGCGGCGCGCAGCAACAGCCGCTTCAGGCCCTCTTCGGGTAAGGGGAGCCAGGTGCTCTCCACCGCCATCCGGTTTCCCGTGAGCGTGCCCGTCTTGTCGGAGCAGATCACACTCACCGAGCCCAGGGCCTCCACCGCCGAGAGGCGGCGGACCAGGGCCTTGCGACTTGCCATGCGCTGCACTGCCATGGCCAGGGCCAGGGTCACGGTGGGCAGCAGTCCTTCGGGAACGTTGGCCACGATGATCCCCGTGGCGAAGACCACGCTCTCCAGCGGGGCCATCCCGACCAGCAGAACGCTGAGGCCGAAGGCGACCACGCCCATGGTCACGGCGATGGTGCAGATCGTGTGGACGATTTTGCTGACCTGCACCTCGAGGGTGCTGGCGCCGCGGCTGGTGCCGGCCGCCAGCCGGGCCACCTGTCCGAACTCGGTCTCGGCGCCCGTGGCGTAGACGAACGCCTCCCCCCGTCCTGAGGCCACCGTGCTGCCGGCCATCACCAGGTTGGCCCGCTCACTGGTGCTGACCTTCGCCTGCCGTTGGCTGGCTTCAGGGGCGTCACTGCGGCGCGCCACCGGCAGGGACTCGCCGGTGAGGACGGAAAGATCCAGGTAGAGCGCGTGGGCGATGCTCACCCGACAGTCGGCCGGGACCCGATCCCCCTCCTCGAGACAAACCCGATCGCCCGCCACCAGATCCTCCGCCGGCAGAAAGCCCAGCTGCCCGTCGCGCCACACCTGCACCTGCCGCGGCAGAGCGCGTGTGAGGGCCGCCAGGGTGCGCTCGGCCTGGAATTCCTGCCAGAAGGAGAAGACGCCATTGATCAGCACCACCGCCCAGATGGCCCAACCCAGCTGGGGAGTACCGGCGGCGAAGGCCAGGCCTCCGGCGATCCACAGCAGCAGGGCCATGAAGTGGACCATCTGGTCCAGGAAGCGCAGGGCCAGGGGTCGCCGCTTGGCCGGCGGCAGGCGATTGGGGCCGAACTGCGCCAGGCGTCGGTCGGCCTCGTCGCTGCTCAGGCCCTGCGCTGAGGTCTGCAGGGCCTGATGGACCTGCTCCAGGGGCAGCGACCAGATCGGCTGGGATGCGGCGAGCAGCACGGATCGGCAGCGGGGGCCACGATCAGCATGACCAACTTGCGGAGCCGCGAAGCCGCGTCGCTAGCGTCCACGGGACGTTGTTGATGCATGCAGCCCATGCGAGCGCTGGTGCTGCACCGCTCCCTGGCTGTGCTGGCGCTGTGGCTGGTCGCCCTTCCCGCGGCGGCCGCCGAGGTCGGCACCCTGTGGCGGCTGCGCGATAGCGCCGGAACGGTGTACCTGGCCGGCTCGCTGCACCAGCTGCGCCGTGACCGGGCCGCCCTGCCCCCGTCCTATGGCCAGGCCTATGGCGAGGCGGAGCGGTTGGTGATGGAGCTCGACATGGACGCCATCAGCCCGGCGGACCTGGCCGCTGAGCTGCTGGGGCGAGCCTTGGATTCCCAGGGCCGATCCCTGCGCGACGGCCTGCCGCCGGCGTCCTGGCGGGTCCTGCAGCCGCGGCTGGCGGGCCTGGGGCTGCCGGAGGCGGCCATCGACCGTTTCGAGCCCTGGGCCGTGGCCCTGCTGCTCGCCTCCACCGAGTTTCTGCAGCGGGGCTACTCGCCGGACAGCGGCGTCGAGGCCCAGCTCCAGGCCCGGGCTGCCACCGACCGCAAGCCCATCGACGGACTGGAGACCCCGGCCCAGCAACTCGCGTTGTTCGATGGGCTGAGCCGGGCGGACCAGCTGCAGTTGCTGGAGGTCACCCTGAAGGAACTGGACAGCGCCGGGCCGAGGCTTGAGGCCCTGGAAGGCGCCTGGCGGGCCGGCGACCTGGCCGGGCTCGAGGCCCTGCTGCTCGGGGACTACCGCCAACGCCCCGAACTGCACCAGCGTCTCGTGGTCCGGCGTAACCGGGCCTGGGTGGCTCCGGTAAGGGAGCTCCTGCGACGCCCCGACGACACGCTGGTGGTGGTGGGACTGATGCACCTGCTGGGGGAGCAGGGGCTGATCGCCCTGCTCAGGAACCAGGGGCTGACGCCGGAACGGTTTGTGGCTGGGGCCTGGCGGCCCGATCCCTAGGAACCTGCTCCGGAGCGATCCATGGGCCCGAATCCAGGGTCCTGCATCGGCGCCTCTGGTTTCGGCCCTCCGCTGCGCCAGCGCAGCTCCCAGCCCTTGACGATCCGGTAAACGGCGGGCACCACCGCCAGGCTGAGCACCGTGGACACCAGCTGACCGCTGAACACCACCGTGCCGATGCTCAGGCGGCTCGCCGCACCGGCTCCGAAGGGAAACAGCAGCGGGATGCAGCCCGCCAGCGAGGAGATCGCCGTCAGCAGGATCGGCCGCAGTCGGGCGACGGCGGCCCCGTGGATCGCCTCCTCCAGGGGCAGGCCCGCCTTGAGCCGTTGATTGGCGAACTCCACGATCAGGATGCCGTTCTTGGCCGCCAGGCTGGAGAGCACCAGCAGCCCCATCTGCCCATAGACATCCAGGGGCAGGCCCCGCAGGCTCAGGCCCATCACCGCCCCGAGCATGGCCAGCGGCACTGTGACCAGGATGATCAGCGGATCGATGAAGTTCTCGTAAAGGGCCGCCAGCACCAGGCCCATCACCAGGATCCCCAGGGCGAAGACGCGCACGTTGCCGCCACCGGCGCGGGCTTCTTCCCGGGCCAGGCCGGCCCATTCGAGATCGACGGCGCCGGAGTCGCGGCTGCGATGCACCTGCTCCAGCAGGGCCATGGCCTGGCCGCTGCTGACGCCACGGCGCGGCAGGGCCCGGACGCTGATCGAACGCACCAGGCGGGTGTGGTTGATGGTGGTCGGGCCGGCCCCCTGCTCCACCTGCACCACCTCGGCCATCGGGATCAGCCGTCCTTCCCGGTTGCGCACCTGGAGGGCCAGCACGTCCTCCGTGCCGGTGCGGGAGCGGCCGTCGAGTTGCACGATCACCTTGCGGACCTGGTCACCCTCGAAGCTGTCGTTGACGTAATCGCTGCCGAAGCTGGCCCCCAGGGTGTCGACCACGGTGGACAGATCCACCCCCAGGGAGGCCATGCGCAGACGATCCGGCACCAGGGTCAGCTGGGGGGCTCCGGCGCTGAAGCGGGTGGACACCCGCTGGAAGGCTGCCCGGCCCTGGATCTGGCTGGCCTGGGCATCGGCGATGAAGGAGCGGGCCTCCTGCTCGAAGGCGGCCAGGCTGAGCACGCCGCCGCTGGTGTCGAGCAGTTCGAGCTCCAGGCCCCCTTCGCTGCTGAAGCCCCGCACACTCGGGGCCTCGCTGAGCTGCACCACGGCGGTGCGGATGCCCTTGGTGAGGAGGGCGTTCATCCGCTCCGCCACGGCCACGCTGGTCTGGTCGGCCTCGGGGCGCTCCTTGATGGGCCGCAGCCGCAGGAAGAACTGACCCTTGTTGGGGCTGCTGTCGCCGAAGGAGCGACCCGCGTAGAAGTTGGCGCTGGTGATCGCCGGTTCCTTGGAGGCGAGGCGCCGCACCTCCTCCAGCACCTTCTGGGTCTGGGGGAGGGCCGTCCCGTCCGGCAGGATCACCACCCCGCGCAGCTGGCCGGTGTCCTCCTGGGGGATGAAGGCGGTGGGGAACCGCTGCAGGCTGAACACCGTGAGCAGCAGCCCCGCCAGCAGCAGCCCCACCACCAGACGGCGCCGGGCCAGCACCCCGTCGAGTAGGCGGCCGTAGGGGGCTTCGAGGGCCTCCAGGGCCCGGCGGGGAGGGTCGATCCAGCGCCGCAGCCAGGCCGGTTCGCGCCGATCGGCGTGGAGCAGGCGGCTGGCCGCCACCGGCGTGAAGCTGATGGCGTTGATGGTGGAGAACACCACGGCGCTGCTGATGGCGATGGCGATCGGGGCGTACAGCCGGCCCACGCTGCCCTCCATGGTCAGCACCGGCAGGAACACCACCACCAGCACCACCGAGGTGGCCACCACGGCGCTGCCCAGTTCCGCCATCGCTTCCCGCGCCGCCAGCACGGGCGGGCGGCCGTTCTCGATGCGCCGACCGATGTCCTCACTCACGACGATGGCGTCATCCACCACCAGCCCGGAGGCCAGAACCATGCCGAACAGGGTGAGGGTGTTGATCGAGCTGCCGGTGAGCTTCAGCACGCTGAACGAGCCGATCAGGGCCACCGGCACGGCGCCGGCGGTGATCAGGGCCAGCCGGCTGTTGCCCAGCCCGAGCAGCAGCACCAGGAACACCAGCAGCACCGCGTCCCTGAGGGCCTCCACGGCGCCGTCGATGCTGGCGCGCACGTTCTCCGCCTCATCCACGATCACCTCCATCGCCACCCCGGGGGGAAAACGGGGGGCCAGGGCCTCGAGCGCCTTCTCCACGCCCCGCCGCACCTCCAGGGCGTTGCTGCCGTCCCGCTGGAAGATCCCCATCGCCACGGCCGTGTTGCCGTCCAGGTTGGTGGCGATGGTGTCGTAGGTCTCGCTGCCGAGCTCCACCCGCCCGACGTCCTTGAGCAGGGTGACCCCGCCGTCGCCGGTGCGGGCCACCACCAGCTGTTCAAACTCCTGGGGCGAGCGCAGGCGGCCTTCCATGCGCAGGGGCAGGGTGGTCATCTGGCTGGATGGAACCGGGGCTTCCCCGGTCTGCCCCAGGGCCGCCAGGACGTTCTGCTGCTGC
The DNA here is from genome assembly GCA_943372935.1 of Synechococcus sp. UW140. Taxonomy (GTDB): domain Bacteria; phylum Cyanobacteriota; class Cyanobacteriia; order PCC-6307; family Cyanobiaceae; genus Cyanobium. Next base: position 18,951 of record CALSAP010000020.1, on the reverse strand, counting down.
AGGGCCTGCCGCACCTCGGCGATCGTCAGGTTGCGGGCCTGGAGGCGGTCGGGATCGAGCCAGAGCCGGAAGGCCAGGCTGCTGCCGCCGAAGAGATTGACATCACCCACCCCCGCGACCCGGCGCAGCCGGTCGCGCACCACCTGATCCACCCAGCCGGTGAGGAAGGTGTCGGCATAGGTGCCGCGGCTGGCGCTGAAGCTCAGCACCATCAGCAGATCATCGGAGCTGCGCCGCACCTGGACCCCGAACCGGGCCACCGGCGCCGGCAGCTGACGGGCCACCACGGTGGCTTCGTTCTGGGTGTTGATCTGGTTGAGTTCCGGGTTGCCCCCCTCGAAGCCCAGGGTGATCGTGCTGCCGTTGGCGGAGCTGGTGGAACGGATCGTGTCGAGGCGTTCCAGGCCGTTGAACTGTTTTTCCAGCAGCGCGGTGACACCCTGCTCAACCACCTCCGGGCCGGCGCCGGGATAGCTGGCCCGCACCGTGACCCGTCCAGGCGCAATCGGCGGCAGGTTTTCCACCTGCAGCACCGGCAGGCTCACCAGGCCCCCCAGCAGGATCAGCAGGCTGACGACCAGCGTCAGCACCGGCCTGCGCAGGAAGGGGTCGGAGATCGACTTCACGGAATCGCCTGGGTGGGCTCCGACCCTTTTCGCCCGATGATCCTGGCAGGCGAGTCAGGCGACCTGTGATCAGCGCAGGTCGCGTTTGAGCACGGCGTAGAGGTAGTCGGGGGATTTGTAGCGGCTGGGAAGGCAGATGTGGAGCTGCTCCAAGCGGCTCCAGCAGACCGTCTTCTGAATCGCCTCCATGGTGCGGCCCTCCTTCAGAAGCAGCCGCATCGCCTTGCAGTACAGGGAATATTTCGCCTCAAGCTCGCCGATCGTTGGGGGCTGACCCTGGACCTGGGGCATGGCGGAAGGGGGCACCCGGGTTTTTCAGGGGCGCCTGACCACTCTACGAGCTGGCCAGGAGCCCCTCGACGCCCAAGGCCCTCGCCGGAGGGGCGTAGCCGAGGGTCGCGGCTTGCGCATCGCTGAGGCGTCCGGCCGCATGCAGCACCCCCGTGATGCGCGGAATGTCGAGAACGGCATGGCAGCGATAGCCCCTCTTGGCGAGCCGCTGGCGGGCGCTGGTGTCCGCCTGGCCGCCGTGGTCGATGAACACCACGACGTCCTCCACCTCCAGACCGGAGCTTTCCAGCTTGGCGATGCCCTCCAGCACGCTGGTGCCGGTGATCAGGATGTCGTCCACCACCACCACCCGGTCGCCCTCCTCGAAGTCCCCTTCGATCAGGCGGCGGGCCCCGTGGGCCTTCACCTCCTTGCGCGGGTACAGCAGGGGCTTGTGCAGCTGCAGCGACAGCCCGGTGGCGGTGGGCAGGGAGCCATAGGGAATGCCGGCGATGCGATCGAAGACCAGTTCGCCGAGCTGGCCGGCGTAGGCATGCAGCACCCGGTGGAACAGGTTGGGATCGGAGATGATCTGGCGCAGATCCACGTAGTAGTTGAAGACGGCCCCAGAGGCCTGCACGTAATCGCCGAACAGCAGGCAGCCAATGTCGAACAGATCGACAATCAGGCTGGCCAGGGGATCCCCGGCCCCACCGCTCTCGCCATCGCCATTCGGGGTCGCAGCGAGCCCAGCGCCGCCCTCCGGCTGTCGCCCCGGCAGCCACAGGCTGCAGACATCGCTCTGGTCCCGCGCCCGCCGCTCCAGCCAACGGTCGCGCCGCTCGCTGATGCGTTGCTTGAGGGCGGCCGATCGTTCAGCGATGTCGTCCTCCACCAGCAGGTTCTGGGGCAGGGGCATCAGCAGGCCATCGGCCGATGGGCTCAGTCCGGCCTCCAGCAGGGCATCGAGCCGGTCCTCCTCGCCCCAGAGACTGCGCAGGATCAGGAAGCGTTCGGGTGCCTCCTGGCGCACCCGGGCCAGGATGGCGGGGTCACTGGTGCCCACCTCCAGCAGCAGTTGGTCGGGGGTGGCCCAGAGCTGGCATTCCCGAACGATGCGCAGGTAGAGGGGGTCGTCCTCATTGGGGTGGTGCTGCAGCACCCGGGCGGCCGCATTGGAGCTGTGGCAGGTGATCACCACCGCCTTTTCCGGATACAGCAGGAAGGGGGCGGCAATGTCCTGGCCGGCCAGGGGCGAGAGGGTGACGCCATCGGCGCCGAGTTCGCGGAACAGGTAGTGGGCCAGCGCCGAGGAGCTGTTCAGGTCCCCGTGCTTGGTGTCGATGATCAGGGGGATGTCGAGGGGGACCAGCTCCCGCACCTCCCGCAGCAGTTCCAGCCCCACCGGGCCGAGGGCCTGATAGAAGCCGAGGCTGGGTTTGTAGGCGCAGACGTGGTCGGCGGTGGCCTCCACCACCGCCTTGATCCAGTAACGCGCCTGGGAGAGAAACGAGCGGCCCCCCATGCCACGGCGGTGGGCCCAGGCCTGCAACATCTCCGGGTTGGGGTCGAGGCCGGTGACCAGGAGCGACTGACGGGCGGCGATGGCGTCGGTGAGCCGGACGAAAAAGCCCATCGCACGGGGGTGATTGCCCAAGGTGCTAAGGCGAGGGACGTCGCCTGCGCGAGTGGGTGACACAGCTCTTATTGATCCCTCGGTTTCAGGGGATCGCCCTCAGGGCGGACCGCAAACCAATCAAAGCGGCAAGTAGGGCGCCCGCCAGAAGTGGAATCAGCACGAAGTCATTGACGAGCTCCAACGAAAGTCCCATCGGCTGGTTGAAGCTGAGGGCCAGGTACGGAACGATCCAGGAGAACAGCACCGGCACCAGAATCAGGGTCATCCAGCCGCGCTGACCCGTCACGGTGGCTCCTCGGGACAGCAGGGCGCCCGTGAGTCCCAGAACGGGCACAAGGAAGATGAATTTGTAGTCGTAGGACTTGGTGAACAGGTAGGTTCCCACCCAGGTGCCCGAGAACAGGCTGATCGTTACGGCGATCAGCCCGGAATTGAGCCGGCTGGTGTGCGACGCCAGGAATGCGCGCAGGGGGTGGCGCATCTCCTGCTGCCAGGCCCCAAAGAACCCCAACAGAATGAAAAGGAGTTTGGTCCCCAAGCAGGCCAGGGCAAGGATCCTGGAATGAACTCTGGAGAGCTTGAACGCGACCATCCACTCGAAACAGACTTGGTGGGCCATCAGGCCATGGCTAAGGAGCGCACCAGGGGGGTCTGGAGAATTGCGCAGAATTGGGCCGAGCCACGGCAGGACCAGTGACAGCCCTGCGACGCCTGCCAGAAGAGCCCAGCGCAGGTTTCGCACGCGAGGCTGGGCCCTGGATCCCCCACCTGGATGCAGCAGCTGGGTGGCGATGATGCCAAACAGGGGAAGGACCTTGGTGGCCACGGCCAAGAACGCTAGAAGAGCCGCAGCCGTGGCCGTGCGCGGTCTCTGGCCAGACAGAGCCAGGGCCAGCAACGCCAGGAGCAGGAAGACGATCAGATCGTTGTTGGCGCGCTCCAGTGCTAATTGGAATGGCAGCGACAGGTAGGTCAAGGAAACCAGAATCCCTGCCACGGCAGCAGAGGGAATCAGGGTGAAGAAGAAGGCGCCGGTGAGCAGGGCCACGGCCGTCCCCAGAGCCACGCCGAGCCACCCGAGACTGGCGCTTGAGAGGCCGAGGACACTGAACATCCACAGGGCCACCGGCGGATAGGTGAACAGGCGGCCATAGGGGTCGCAGTTCACCCGGCCGTCGTAGAGATCGCTCAGGTCGCCGAAACAGCGGGCGCTGTGGGTGAGCATGGAAAGATCGGCGAAGGGGGGAGTGACCATCGCGATCTGCCGGATCGGCGCGAAGGCCAGACCGCGCCATTCCTGAAGCGAAGGAACGGCATACACAACCAGAGAGAAGAAAACGTAGAGAAAAGATGACCCGGCCAGTAAGTAGCCTAAGCAGTTGCTGATGTCAAAAGCTGGGAGCGTCTTCGCCTTTCGATCTGACATCGACTGAGAAGGGCTTGGGGGCAAATGCTATCACGAACTAAGAGTTAATCCAATGCCTCAAGTTTCCCATAGATGGGACTCCATCGGCAGTCATCTAGTCTCGCTTTTGCAGCTTCGATGGTGCTGGCCCGGCGCGCCAATCCCTCCTGCACCGCCGCGATCGCCACGGCTTCGGCCACGGCCTGGGACACCGCCTGCACGGCCGAAAGGGGCGGCATCAGCGGCGCCTCTGGATCGCTTGCGGCCGGAATCACCCGGGCCAGGGCCTCGATGCTGGCGTCGATCATGGTGTCGCTCACCTGCGTCGCTCCCACCGCCACGGCGCCGTAGCCCAGGCCGGGGAAGACGAAGCAGTTGTTGCACTGACCGATCACCCGTTCGATCGGCTGGCCGGCGCTGCCGGCGCGGACCACCGGTGCGAAGGGGCTGCCGGTGGCCACCAGGGCCCGGCCCTGGCTCCAGCGCAGCAGGTTCTCCGGGGTGACCTCCGCCAGGTGGGTGGGATTGGAGAGGGGCAGAACGATCGGCCGTTCGCCGCCGCCGCAAAGTGCCTCCACCACAGCCTGGTCGAAGGCCCCGGCGGCGGTGGAGGTGCCGATCAGCACCCCCGGCCGCACCGCTTCGACCACCGCCAGCAGGCCCGGCCCTTGGGTGCTCTCACCGACCTTCGCCCCGAACCGTTCAGCCAGCTGCTGCTGCGATTTGGCAAACGGCCGGGCGCCGTCCGCCAGGCCCGGGGTGGCAGAGTGGATCAGCCCATCGCGATCGATCAACCAGAGACGATCGGCGGCTGCGGCGGCGCTGAGTCCCGCTCGCTGCAACAGGCGCCAAAGCCGCTCGGCAATGCCGCAACCGGCACTGCCGGCCCCGAAGATGACGATCTGCTGGTCGGCCAGCGGCTTGCCGAGGCCCCGCAGGCCCGCCAGGATCGCCGCGGCGGCCACGCTGCTGGTGCCCTGGATGTCGTCGTTGAAGCTCGGCACCCGGTGCCGGTAGGCCTCCAGCACGGGGCGTGCATGGGAGGCGCCGAAGTCCTCCCAGTGCACCAGGGCGCCGGGGCACACCCGCTGCACTGCCGTGATGAAGCGGTCGAGGAACGCGGTGTAGGCCTCCCCCTGCAGCCGAGGCTGGCGCAGGCCGGGATAGCAGGGGTCGGCGAGCAGTTCGGGTCGGTCGGTGCCCACATCGAGCATCACCGGCAGCCCCCGGGCCGGATCCAGCCCGGCGCAGAGGGTGTAGACGGCCAGCTTCCCCTGGCAGATCTGGATGCCCCCCACCCCCTGGTCGCCGATGCCGAGGATCCCCTGGGCGTCGGTGACCAGAAGCAGGGCCGGGGCGTGGTCTCCGCAGGCCTGGGCCAGCAGCTCCTCGAGCTGCTCCTGCTGCGGTGCCGCCAGGTAGATCCCCTGACTGGGGCTGCGGTAGGTGTGGCTGAAGTGCTGGATCGCCTGCCCCACCGTGGGGGTATACACGATCGGCATCGCCAGCTCGATGTGATCGGCGAGGAAGCGGTGGAAGAGGGTGACGTTCCGCTCCCTCATGGTCTGGAGATAGGCGTACCGCTCCAGGTCGCTGCCCATGGCGCCGAAGGCCAGTCGGCAGCGCTCCACCTGGGTCTCGATGCTCTCCACCTGCCAGGGCAGAAGGGACTCCAGGCCAAGGGCCTGGCGCTCCGCCCGGCTGAAGGCGGTGCCCTTGTTGAGCAAAGGATCGTTCAGCAGCTCGGCGCCGCGGAGGGTGGTGCTCCGCTGGCGACGGGGTTCGGCGACCACGGTGTACTCCTGGTTCCGCTGGTGCCCCCATCATCCACGGGCTGACGGGCGAGAGTGGTTCCTCCGGGCCTTCGGGAGCCCCCCGGCAGCTTCTCCGTGCACCCCCCATGAAGATCGTGCGCTATCGGGAGTCGGCAGGCGGCATCCACCACGCCCGTCTGGATCCCGACGGCGGCCTGGAGCGGCTGGCGGGCGACCTGTTCGGCGAACAGGTGCCCACCGGGGAGCCGGCCGCGGCGGAGCGGATCCTGGCCCCCCTGGAGCCCCGGGCCATCCTCTGCATCGGTCTGAACTACCGCCGCCATGCCGCCGAGACCGGTGCGGCGATCCCCACCTATCCGGTGCTGTTCATGAAATCGCCGGGGGCGGTGCAGCACCCGGACGCGCCCATCACCCTGCCCACCACCCTGGTCAGTCACCAGGTGGACTACGAGGGGGAGCTGGCGGTGGTGATCGGCCGCACCTGCCGCAACGTGTCGCGCTCCGAGGCCCTGGAGGTGGTGCTGGGCTATGCCTGCGCCAATGACGTCAGTGCCCGCGACTGGCAGAAGCAGCAACGCCTCGGCGGCGGCCAGTGGTGCCGCGGCAAGAGCTTCGACAGCTTCGCGCCCCTGGGCCCCTGTCTGGTGAGTGCCGCAGCGATCCCCGATCCCCAGGCCCTCAGCCTGCAGACCCGTCTCAACGGTGAAACGGTGCAGGCGGCCAGCACCGCCGACATGATCTTTCCGGTGGCGGCGATCATCGAATTCCTCAGCGCCAGCACCACCCTGCTGGCTGGCACCGTGATCCTCACCGGCACCCCCAGTGGCGTGGGCATGGCGGCCGATCCACCCCGCTGGCTGCGCAGCGGCGATACGGTCGAGGTGGAGATCGAAGGCATCGGTGTGCTGCGCAACCCGGTGATTGACGAACCCATCCACGATCCCACCCCCAGCACGGCCCTGTCCCCCGCGTGATCAAGCTCCCCGCCGCCTGGACGGCCCAGCCCGAACGGGCCGAACGCAGCGGCGGTTACCGCCATTTCGCCGTGCTGGGCCAGCGGGGGCGCGGTCAGGAGCGGAGCGTGGAGCTTCAGGCGGTGCTCGACCACCGCTTCCGCCTGATGGTTCCCCTGGGCGAACTTCGCGACCGCGACGCCTGGTTGCCTGGGTGGCGGCAACTGCCGCAGGAACAGGGGCCACGGGACGTGTCGGACGTGGCAGGAACGATCCCGCCGGAGTCCCTAAAATCCACCCACTCCACCACGGACCTGTGACGTTCAAAGGGACCCTGGAGGAACTCCAGGCGCTGGTCGCGGATCTCGGTTGCCTCGGTCACTGGGTGCACCAAGGGGCCTTCGAGATGCTTGTCATCGAGGACGGCGAATCGAACCTGCGCCTCAACTGGTGGCCCGGCACCGGGACCCTGATGCTGGTGGGGGATCCGGCCCAGCGCAGGGCACTGGAGCCGCGCCTGAAGGAGGCTCTGGCTGGCGGCGCCTGAACACCGGCCGCCCTCGAACGCCGCTCAGTCCCGCACCACCAGTTCGGTGGTGCCGCTGCGCCGCAGCAGATCGCCCAGCACCAGCAGGTCGTTGCCGTGGATCAGGCCGATGCAGCCATCGGTACCGCTGAGACGCCCCCGCCCGGCGCTGGGATCGTGGTGAATACCCAGGCCCCGGCGGGCGGTGGGGAAGCTCGGCTCCAGGCCGATCCAGAGAAAGCGGCCCAGTTCCCCATCATCCGTCGGGGCCACGGGGGTGATCTCGGTCACGGCGTAGCGGCCCCGCGGCAATGGCGCCTTGCTGCCCAGCCGGCCCCGGTCGCCGTCCTGGCGCCGTACCCGGCCCACCAGGGCCTCGTAGGCCCGTGGCGGCTGGCCGGGGAGATGGAGCTGCAGCTCCCAGATCGGATCGCCGGTGACAGGCAGCTGCCGCTCGGTGCGCACCAGCACCATCTGACCGCCGCTTCCAGCCGCCAGGGCCCTGGGGCCGGGGTCGCCCGGGGGCGCCATGAGGCCCCAGACAAGGGCCAGCAGGGCCAGGCCGGTGGATCGCTTCATGGGCAGGACAGGTCCGATGCCCGTGTTACTGCCCCGGGGAGGGCGCCACAAGGGCGATGCAGCCAGTCGTGGAAGGCTCAGTCCTGCTCATCGCCGTCCCGGCTGATCGTCACCAGGGCCGGCGCGAACAGGAACACCGTGTCCCCCAGTCGTTCCGACTGGCCGTCCAAGGCGAAGACGCCGCCCGAGACGAAATCGATCGTGCGCTGGGCCTCCTCCGGCGCCATCGCGCTGAGGTGGAGCACCACCGTTTTGAACTGCTGCACCGCCAGCACCGCCTCGACGGCCTCCTCGAAGCGGCCCGGTGTCATCACCACCACCTCGTGAAACCAGGTGCCGAAGGGGGTTTCCATCGCCCCAGGTTGCCGCAGTCCGGCCCCCCCAGCTAGCCGATGGCCACGAGCCCTCGCAGAGAACCGCCTCAGGCGAGCACGGCGATAGCGTCGATCTCCACCCGCGCCCCCTTCGGCAGGGCCGCCACCTGGACGCAGGCCCGCGCCGGAGCGACCCCGGCGCCGAACATCCCGGCGTAGAGGGCGTTGACCCGGGCGAAATCGTTCAGATCCACCAGGTAAACCGTGGTGCGCACCACCTGCTCGGGGCTGCAGCCGGCGGCGGCCAGCACCGCCTGCAGGTTGCTCAGCACCTGGACGGTTTCGGCCTCCACGTCGCCGTCCCCCACCAGCGTGCCGCCCACCGGATCCAGGGCGATCTGGCCGGAGCAGTACAGGACGCCACCGGCGACCACGGCCTGGTTGTAGGGGCCCACCGGCGCGGGGGCGGCCGCGGTATGGACCGGATGAGACAAGGGGCTGTGCCTTTCGTCACTCCCGCCAGCGCTGGAACTCATGACGGGTGACAATGCGGGACTGGGATCTTATGGCTTCTTCCACCACCATCGCCACGCCTGCCGCCACTCCTGCTGCCACTGCAGCCGACACGGCTTCGAGCACCGGGGAGATCACCGGCTCCGCCACCCGCGACCACGTCCGCATCGACGACCTCTGGTATCGGTACCCGGGTCCCGACGTGTCTTCCTGGACCCTCAAGGGGGTCGACCTCGTTCTTGGTGCGGGGGAACTGGTGGGTCTGCTGGGCCCATCCGGCTGCGGCAAGACCACCCTGTTGCGCCTGATCGCCGGCTTTGAGCGCCCCGGTCGCGGCAGCATCAGCATCGGCGGACAGCAGGTGGCGGGTCCGGAGCGGCTGCTGCCCCCCGAGCGGCGGGGTGTGGGCATGGTGTTTCAGGACGATGCCCTCTTCCCCCATCTCGATGCCTGGCGGAATGCCTGCTTCGGGCTGCGCCGCGGCCAGGACACGGCCCGGGTGGCCTGGCTGCTCGATCTGCTGGGGCTTGGCGGACTGGAGCGCCGCTATCCCCACGAACTCTCCGGCGGCCAGCGCCAGCGGCTGGCGATGGCCCGGGCCCTGGCGCCCTCCCCCTCGGTGGTGCTGCTGGATGAGCCCTTCTCCAACCTGGATGTGGAGGTGCGGCTGCGGCTGCGCAGCGAACTGCCGGCCGTGCTGGCCCGCTGCGGCGCCAGCGGCCTGATGGTCACCCACGATCCGGAGGAGGCTCTGGCGATCTGCGACCGGGTGGGGGTGTTGCGCGATGGGGTGTTGCACCAGTGCGCCCCGCCCCGTGAGCTGGTTGACCAGCCCGCCACCGCCTTCGTGGGCCAGTTCGTGCTCCAGTCCAACCTGTTGCCGGCCCGCTGGCGCGGCCGCCGGCTGCAGACCGTGCTCGGCGAGCTGGAGCCCCTCTCCCGGGGGGCAGACGGCCAGGAGGCAGCGGAGGCCGTCGAGGTGATGGTCCGCCCCCAGGCTCTGGAGTTTCTGCCCGAGGAGGAGGGGCCGGCCTGGATCACCGGTCGGGAATTCCTCGGTCGGGAATGGCTCTACCAGGTGCAGCTCGGTGACCAGCGGCTGCGCTGGCGCGCGCCATTGGAGGCCGACCACCCCCACGGCCGCCGGGGCCGGCTGCGGTTCCGTGCCGGTGAGTCGGCCCTGTTGTTCCCGGGTGGGCGGCCCCTGGTGACCCTGCCCCAGGGGCACAGCGCCGAGAGCCTCAGCTTCCCCCTCTGAGCCCGGTCACGGGCCGGCGCCTCAGCAGGAGCAGGGTGCAATCGTCCTCGAGGTGCTGGCTGCTGGTGAAGCCCCGCAGGCTCTGGCGCAGCCCCTGGATCAGGGTCTCCAGGGGGGCCTGACCCGCTTCGACCAGCAGGCCCTGGCACCCCTGAACACCGAAGGGCTCCCCTTCGATGTTCTCCGCTTCGGTGACACCGTCGGTGTACACCATCAACAGGTCGCCGGGTTCGAGCTGCAGGCACAGGCTCTGGTAGGTGCGGCCGGCAAAGACGCCCAGCAGCACCCCCTTCGGCATCGCAATCGGACGCACCTCCCCGTCCTGCAGCAGCAGGGGCGGGCAGTGGCCGCCATTGGAATAGGTGAACTGGCCGGAGGTCACATCCAGATAGCCACAGAACATCGTCACGAAAAGCGCGGCCTCGTTGCCTTCGGCGAGGCTGTCATTGAGGCGCCGCAGCACAGCGTCCGGGGATGTTTCGGTGTTCGCCAGGATCCTCAGCAGTCCCACCGAACGCGCCATGAACAGGGCCGCACCGAGGCCATGGCCGGAGACATCCCCGATGCAGATGAACAGTCGCTGGTTGTCGACGAAGAAGGCATCGAAGAAATCCCCCGCCACCGTGGTGGCCGGCTCCATCAGGGTGGCGATCTCGATGTGCGGATGCTCGGGGAACAGGCAGCCCTGGGGCGGCAGCATGTTCAGCTGCAGGTCCCGCGCCAGGTCGAGTTCCTTGCGCAGGTGGGACAGCTCCAGGGCTTCCCGCTGGGCCTCCAGCGTCAGCTGATTGGTGAGCCGGGTGCGCTCCACCAGGGAAATCATCATGTTGCGGGCCACCCCCGGCAGCAGCACCATGTGCGACCAGAACACATGCTGGGGAATCCGCAGCACGGTCGCGTCATCCTCTGCCCGCACCAGGGCCGACGCCGGCCGGCCATCAATGGCGGAAAACTCGCCGATGCATTGACCGATGGGAATGGCGATCCCCTTGCTGCGGTACCCATCGGCGCCGAGGTGAACCGTGACCGTTCCGGCCAGAATGATGAAGATGTCCTCGTTCGTCTGCCCTGGTGTGAGAAGCACAAAGCCGGGCCTCAGAGGCAGAAGCTGGCAGCGATGAACAGCCGCCAGCAACACGTCCTCCCTCACATCCCGGAAGAGGGGAATGTCTCTGTAGGGCAGGGAAGCGGTGGTCGAGGGGTCCAGGGAGGGTGGGGGCTCGACGCACATTCCCGATCAGGGGTCTTTTGAAAAGTAGATGCCGAGCTTAAGCACGTTCCTGTCCCCGGCCCTCTGGTAGCTGCGTTCATCCATGAAACGACTCACGAGCAGAAGTCCGAGACCGCCGGGTTCGGCCTCGGCAAGCGTGCGGGGCAGGGGCCCGCGGCTGGTGCTGAGGGGATCAAAGGCCGGGCCGGCATCGACGATGGTGAGGGTGGCCAGACCCCGATCGCCGCAATCGGCCAGCTCCAGGGTGAGATCCACCGGACAGCTGAAGTCTGCGGCCCCGCCGTGGTCGATCAGGTTGGCCAGCACCTCGTTGAGGCAGAGGTCCAGCTTGCCGGTGGGCCCGGGGGGAACGGCCTCCTTCTGACAGTGTTCCGTGAGCCACTCAGAGCAGCGCCGCAGTTCCAGGGGGCTGGGCTGGACCGAAAGGGTGGGGGCGTCGGGCTGGGGTGGCGCCATCGATCGAGCCTCAGGCCAGGGCGTCCCGTTCGGCCTGATCCTCATCGGCAACCATCGGAATCACGTCGTCGATCCCGGTGGACTCCAACGTGGCCTTCACCAGTTCGTTGTCGCCCAGCAGGATCACCATGCGGCCGCCTTTCTGATCCAGGGCACGGGCGCTGGAGATGATGCTGCGGATGCCGATGGAGGCCAGAAAGCTGACGTCGCGCAGATCAAGAATCACCGGCAATGGTTTGATGGCCGTCAGCGATGTGAGCTTGAGGGCAATGTCTTCCATGCCCAGCATGTCGAGTCGACCCGCCAGAACAACTTTGCGCAGCTTGATGGAGCCATCGGGCTCGAGGACATCGTCCGATCGGATCGAAGCCGTCTGCATCATGACCGCTGGAAATTGAACCAAGTGACATTACCTGGGTTGTGCTTCGGACCGACAAGACGGTCACGGCGTTGTGTTGTGCAACACATTTCTGTGCAAGGGCGTCACCCTCCTCGCCCTAATCCGGCACAGGTTCAGTCCGACCAGTCGTTCTTGCTGCGCCGCAGGGCGGCCAGTTCCCGGGCATCCATCGCCCGCAGGAACAGGTTGGTGCGGCGTTCCTCGCCGATGCTGCTGGGGATGGTGGGCCTGTCCTGGGTCCGGGCGAGCAACACCGCCGCCAGCCGTTCGGCGATGGCCCCATCCCCCGGTCGCTGGGCCGCGGCCCAGCGCAGATTCGAGGCGGTGTACTCATGGGCGCACCACACCCGGGTCGTCTCCGGCAGCGCCGCCAGCAGCCCCAGAGAGTGATGCATCTGCTCAGGGCTTCCCTCGAACAGCCGGCCGCAGCCGGCGGCGAACAGGGTGTCGCCGCAGAACAGCTCCCCCTGCAGGGGCAGGTGGAAGGCGATGTGCGCCCGGGTGTGGCCTGGCACCGCCAGCACCTTCACCTGCTGGCCCAGCAGGGTGAAGTGGTCGCCGCCCGCCACCCCCCGGGTCTGGAAGGGGATCCGCTCCCGATCGGCCAGGGCCGCCACCACCTCCGCCCGAGGCCATTCCGCCAGCAGAGCGGGGGTGCCGCCGATGTGATCGCTGTGGTGGTGGGTCTGGAGCACCGCCACCAGCTCCAGATCCCGCTGCTTCAGCCAGGCGATCGCCGGCTCCGCCACCGCCGGATCCACCACCGCCGCCTGGCGGCCGTCGTGCAGCACGAACAGGTAGTTGTCCCGCAGCACCGGCAGCAACACCACCTCGAGCGGGGTGGCGGGCCTGGCTTGGGTGTGATCCGGCATCGTTACAGTCCAGGTTGCTGCTGGCTTCCATGATCACCGCCAACCAGCGGTCCCCGATCACCGTTGCCCTGGCCAAGGGTGCCCTGCTGAAGGATTCGGTGCGTCGCTTTCAGGCGGCCGGCCTGGATTTCTCCGATCTGCTGGAGGAGGACAACCGTCTGCTGATGGTGCCGAGCCGCTGCGGCACAGCCCGGGCCCTGCTGGTCCGAAATGCCGATGTACCCGTTTATGTGGCCTATGGCCAGGCCCAGCTCGGGGTGGTGGGCTACGACGTCTTGCGGGAGCACCAGCTGCCGGTGGCCCAGCTGGTGGATCTCGGCTTCGGCGGCTGCCGCATGGCGGTGGCGGTGAAGGCCAGCAGCGGCTATCGCCGCGCCGCCGATCTGCCGGCCCACTGCCGCGTGGCCAGCAAGTTCACCCGCTGCGCCGAAGCCTTCTTCGAGCAGCTGGATCTGCCGGTGGAGCTGATCCACCTCACCGGGTCGGTGGAGCTCGGTCCGATCACCGGCATGTCCGAGGCGATCGTTGACCTGGTGGCCACGGGCCGCACCCTGCGGGACAACGGCCTGGTGGCGATCGAGGACCTCTTCACCAGCACGGCCCGGCTGATCGGCCATCCCCTGGCCCTGCGCCTCGATGACGGGGCCTTGCAGGGCCTGGTCGAGCGGATCGCCACTGTCCAGAGGCCCGCCCACAAGGCCGTCCAGGTGCCGGTCCGATGAGCAGCCTCGATGGCCAGCGCCTGCGGCGACTGCTTCCCTACCTGGGCCGGGATCGCAAGCGCCTGCTGCTGTCCCTGCTGCTGCTGATCCCCCTGGCCCTGGCCGCCTCGGTGCAGCCGCTGCTGGTGGGCCAGGTGATCTCCAAGCTCCGGGGCGAGGAGGTGCTTCCCTGGCTGACCCCCCTCTCGGTACCGACGGCCCTGCGGGTCCTGGTGGCGATGCTGCTGGCGGCGGTGCTGCTGCGCCTCTCCCTGCAGGGCACCCAGACCTACAACGTGCAGGTGGTGGGCCAGCGCCTCACGGCCCGCATCCGTGACGACCTGTTCCGCCATGCGATGGCCCTGTCGCTGCGCTTCCACGACCGCACGCCGGTGGGCAAGCTGCTCACCCGCCTCACCAGTGACGTGGATGCCCTGGCCGAGGTGTTCGGCAGCGGTGCGGTGGGGGTGCTCTCCGATCTGGTCACCCTGCTGGTGATCGGCCTCACCATGCTCTCGATCGAGTGGCGGCTGGGGCTGCTGCTGCTGGTCAGCCAGGTGCCCGTGACCCTTGGTGTGCTCTGGCTTCAGGGCCGTTACCGCAAGGCCAACTACCGGGTGCGGGAGGAGCTGGGCCAGCTCAACGCCGACCTGCAGGAGAACCTCCAGGGGCTGGAGGTGGTGCAGATGTTCCGGCGGGAGGCCGTCAACGGCCAGCGCTTCTCCCACACCACCGACGCCTATCGCCGGGCGGTGACCGGCACGATCTTCTACGACAGCGCCATCTCGGCCTTCATCGAGTGGGTGGCCCTGGCGGCCGTGGCGCTGGTGCTGGCCCTGGGCGGCGCCATGGTCACCGGTGGGGCGATGGGCCTGGGCACCCTGACCACCTTCATCCTGTTCTCCCAGCGGGTGTTCGATCCCCTGCGCCAGCTGGCGGAGCGCTTCACCCAGATTCAGGGGGGGCTCACCGCCGTGGAGCGCATCGGTGAGCTGCTCGAGCAGCCGATCGAGATCGCCGACCTGCCCAGCAGCCAGCGCAGCGCCGCCGCCATGGTGTCGGGGGCGGAACGGTTCAGCCCCGGCGAGGTGGAGTTCGAGAACGTCTCCTTCGCCTACCGCCCCGACGATCCGATCCTCACCGATCTCTCCTTCCGCATCGCCCCCGGCGAGCACGTGGCGATCGTGGGCCCCACCGGATCCGGCAAGACCACCGTGATCCGGCTGCTCTGCCGGCTCTACGAACCGCAGCAGGGCACCATTCGACTCGACGGGGTGGACATCCGCCAACTGCCGATCGCCACCCTGCGACGGCGCCTGGGGGTGGTGCTGCAGGACACGTTCCTGTTCAGCGGCAACGTGGCCGACAACCTGCGCCTTGATGCCGACATCAGTGAGGCGGATCTGGAGCGCCTCTGCGGCGATCTCGGCCTCGCTCCCCTGCTGGGCCGGCTGGGGGATGGGCTGGCCACCGAGCTGCGCGAGCGGGGCGGCAACCTTTCCTCCGGCGAACGCCAGCTGCTGGCCGTGGCACGGGTGGCGATCCGGGATCCCTCCGTGCTGGTGATGGACGAGGCCACGGCCTTCATGGACCCCTCCACCGAGGCCACCCTGCAGCGGGACCTGGACACCTTGCTCAGCGGCCGCACCGCCATCGTCATCGCCCATCGCCTGGCCACCGTCGAGGCCGCCGACCGCATCCTGGTGCTGCGCCGCGGCCGCCTGATCGAGGAGGGCAACCACCGCGAGCTGCGGGCCGTCGGTGGGCTCTACGCCCAGCTGGCTGAGCTGCAGGAAAAAGGGCTGGCCACGCTCTGAGCTCCGAGCCTCTGGGCGGGGAGCTCCAGTTCCTCCTCCAGCCAGGTGTCGATCAGGGCCGCCAGCTCGCGGGGCTGTTCGACCATCGGCAGGTGTCCCACCCCGCTGAGGCTCACGAACTGGTGCCGAGGGCTGTAGCCGGCCAGGTGGCGCACGTAGCGGGGCTGCATCACCCGGTCGCGGCTGCCGGCGATCCACAGGCTGGGCACCTGGAGTTCGGCCGTGAGCCTCGGCAGCTGGCGAACGGCGCCCCGGTTGGTGCTGCAGGCCAGCAGTCCCCGCGCGGCGCGGCCGTCGGCCACCAGGGGGCTGCGGATCGCCCCTGTGCCGGGCAGCTGGGCCGCCCAGACCGGTCGCCAGCGCAGGAAGGCGGTCCCTCCGCGGCGGACCCGGGCGAAGGGCCGCGGCTGGTACACGCCACCCCCCACGGCGATCTGCACCAGGCCCCGCAGCTGCCCCTCCAGCAGGGTCGCCGCATGGAGCGCCAGGCTTCCCCCCAGGGAGTGGCCCAGCAGCACCACCGGCCGGCCGGCGGCCTCCCGCTGCGCGGCCTCCGCCAGCCAGCGGCCGTAGCTGGCCAGGCTCGCCTGCAGCCCCCGGGGCCGTTCCGTGCCGCCGAAGCCGGGCAGATCAGGGCACCACAGCGACCAGCGCGGCGCCAGTTCCTGCTGCAGCGGGTGCCAGAGCCGGCCTGCCAGCAGCCAGCCATGGACCCCCACGAGCAGGGGCCAATCGGAGCTGGTGGGGGAGACGCTCAGGACGGTCGCCGGGTGGAGTTCCTACCCTGCCGCAGTCCTGCCTGCATCCGTCAGGATCTTCAGAACGCGTAGTCCCCACGCCGTGCCCGAGACCCTGCCGTTGATGACCGATCTCTATGGGTCCGGCCACCGGCTCTGCGTCACCCCCAATCCCAGCCTGGAGCTGGTGCTCAGCCAGGCACGCCCGATTGATCGGATCGAGCTGGAGGCGCTCTGCGATGCGGTGGGCTGGAGCCGCCGTCCCTTGCGGCGCGTGCGCAAGGCCCTGCAGCACAGCCTTCTGCAGGTGGGGCTCTGGCGCCATGACGCCCGCCTGCCGCGGCTGGTGGGCTTTGCCCGCTGCACCGGTGACGGGGTGGTGGAAGCCACCGTCTGGGACGTGGCGGTCCACCCCCGCTACCAGGGTGCCGGCCTGGGCAAGGAGCTGATGGACTACGTGCTCGAGCAGTTGCGGGCCATGGGCATCGACCGGGTGAGCCTGTTCGCCGATCCCGACGTCGTCGGTTTCTACGCCGCTCAGGGCTGGGAGCTGGAGCCACTGCAGCGACGCTGTGCCTTCTGGTATGCCCCTTGAGGGGTGGGGCCGTAGTAGAGCGCGGCGAGCTGGGCCGCCGGTGTGCCGCGGCGCCAGGCGCGTCTGAGGCGGGCGTTGGCCAGCACCGTCTGCCACACCCCCAGCCGCTGCCAGCGCCGGCCGTTCACCCGCAGGGCCGGAGCCAGGGTGCCGATCCTGGCCTGGCGCCGCAGGCGCTGGGCGAACTCCAGGTCCTCCATCAGCGGCAGCGGTGCGATCCCGCCGACGGCGTCATGGAGCCGCCGGGCCAGCAGCAGCCCCTGGTCGCCGTAGGGCAGCTGGCGCCAGCGGCTGCGCAGCTCCACCGCCAGCTCGACCAGACGCAGGGCTGGATCCTCGCCACAGATCCGCAACCGGAAGGCCCAGGCGCTGGTCTCGCCGGCCGCGATGGCCGCCGCGAGGGCCCGGGCCCACCCCGACGGCAGGCGCACGTCCCCGTGCAGCAGCAGCAGCCAGGCGCCCACGCTGCGGGCCACCCCGGTGGCCAGCTGGCCGCCTCGGCCGCTGCCGTCGTGGAGCACCCGGGCGCCGGCCAGGGCGGCCAGCCGCGGGGTGCCATCGCGGCTGCCGCCATCCACCACCAGCACCTCCCGCACCAGCTCCGGTGCCGTGGCCAGATCCGCCAGCAGGGCCGGCAGGCCCCGGGCCTCGTCGCGGGCGGCGATCACCACGCTCAGGGGCGGCGTCATCGCCAGGGATCCAGGTCGGCAGCGCGGTCGAGGTCGTGGCGCTCCGCCAGCAGGGTCGGGGCCAGGCCGGCCTGCCGTGCCAGCTCCAGGGTCTGCGCCAGCACCCGGTGGCTGCCCCAGTCGATGCCCGAGAACAGCTGGGGCGTGGCCTGGCGCCGGCCGATCAGCCAGTAGCCGCCGTCGCCGGCGGGGCCCAGCACCAGGGCGTCGTGCTCCAGGGCCCGGAGGGCCTCCACCAGGTCCTCGGCGGCGAGTGCGGGCAGATCACTGCCGATCAGCACCACCGACGCCGCCCCCTCGCGGCAGCCCCGCAGCAGTTGACGCTGCAGCCGCAACCCCAGGCTGCCGCTGCCCTGGGCCACCACCCGGTCGACGCCGAGCAGGCGGCCCCAGCGCAGGGCCGCCCGGGGGCCAACGCCGCTGGCTGCCAGCACCAGCTCAAGGCTGCCCCCATGCCCCCCGCCTGCCGCCGCCGCCAGGGCCCTGCGGGCCTCGGCCGCGGCGGCCAGCCCGTGCTGGGTGAGACGGGCCTGGATGGCGGCGGCCCTGGCCCTGCCCACCCCGGGCACGAGTCGGCTCTTGCAGCGCCCGGGCGCCGGCCAGCGGGCCAGCATCACCAGCTGGGGTGGTCCGGTCCCCCGACCCCGCGGCGGCCTCAACCCTCGCGCGGCAGTTCGGCGGGGCGGACGGTGAGGTTCTGCCTGGAGCCGTTGCGCAGCACCGTGATCGCCAGGGGATCGCCCACCTTGCCCCGGTCGACGCCCAGCTGCACCTCCGAAGCGTTGCGGACCGCCTTGTCGCCCACCTTCTCGATCAGGTCGCAAGGCTTGAGCCCGCCCCGGGCCGCCGGGCTGTTGGCCATCACCTCGACCACCACCACGCCGTTCACTTCCGGCAGGCGGCACTCGTTGGTGGTGGCGTTGATCTCCTTGGCCAGCTGGGGGGTGAGGGCCTGGAGGCGCACCCCGATGTAGGGGTGGCTGGCGTAACCGCGCTCGAGGATCTGGGCGGCGATCTGGCGGGCCGTGTTGATCGGGATCGCAAAGCTCAGGCCGGCGCCCGGCGCCTGGCGAATGGCCGTGTTGATGCCGATCACCTGGCCGCGGTCGTTGATCAGCGGCCCGCCACTGTTGCCGGGGTTCACGGCGGCGTCCGTCTGGATGTAAGGCACCCGCTGGCCCTCACCCACGGCGTTGGTGCGCTGGATGGCGCTGATGATCCCGGCCGTCACCGTGTTGTCGAGGCCGAGGGGGTTGCCGATGGCGATCGCCCATTCCCCCGGCCGCACCTTGTTGGAATCGCCGAGGGTGGCGACCGGCAGCTTGGAGGCCACCACCTTGACCACCGCCACGTCGGTCAGGGGATCGGCCCCCAGCACCTTGCCGGTGAAGCTGCGGCCGTCGGGCAGGGTCACGCTCACCTCGCTGGCCCCCTCGACCACGTGGGCATTGGTCAGCAGCACCCCGTCGGAGCGGGTGATGAAGCCCGAACCCTGGCCCTGCTGCTGCTGAATGGCAGGACCCCGGCCGAAGATGCCGCCCAGGGGGTTCACGGTGCGCTTGACCGTGTCAATGCGCACCACGGCCGGGCCTGCC
>CALSAP010000019.1:0-58556 GCA_943372935.1 Synechococcus sp. UW140 | reverse complement strand
TTCTCCACCGTCGCGCCATGGATGGCGCAGAGCAGGGCACCGCCGAGGATGCCAGCCACGCCCATCATGTGGAACGGGTTCAGGGTCCAGTTGTGGAAGCCCTGCAGGAACAGCAGGAAGCGGAAGATCGCCGCCACCCCGAAGGAGGGCGCGAAGAACCAGCTGCTCTGACCCAGCGGGTACATCAGGAAGACACTGACGAACACCGCGATCGGGCCGGAGAAGGCGATGGCGTTGTACGGGCGGATGCCGACGAGACGGGCGATCTCGAACTGGCGCAGCATGAAGCCGATCAGGGCGAAGGCGCCGTGCAGGGCCACGAAGGGCCAGAGGCCGCCGAGCTGGATCCAGCGGACAAAGTCACCCTGGGCTTCCGGGCCCCAGAGCAGCAGGAGGCTGTGCCCCATGGCATCCGCCGGGGTGCTGACGGCAGCGGTGAGGAAGTTGCACCCCTCCAGGTAGCTGCTGGCAATGCCGTGGGTGTACCAGGAGGTGGCGAAGGTGGTGCCGGTGAGCCAGCCGCCCAGGGCCAGATAGGCCGTGGGGAACAGCAGCAGACCGGACCACCCCACGAAAACAAAGCGGTCGCGCTTGAGCCAGTCGTCGAGGACGTCGAACCATCCACGCGTGGCCGGTGCACGCCCTAGGGCGATCGTCATGGGAGGAGCTTCACGAAGCGTTACACGGTGATCGTAAAAGACAGCGCCTGCTCAGTGCGGCCGGCCGCACTCCCGCCCCAAGGAATGAGCACAAGTACTCACCACCTTCCCGAAGGGCCACGATTCGCCAGAGTGGCTGCGCCAGTCCTTCCGTCCGTACATGTACGTCGTCGAGATCTCCCTCCGGCTCAGCCCCATGCCCGTCGCCGTCCAGCGCAAGGAGCTGGAGGCCGCCCTGGCCCTGTACGGCGACGTGCGTCAGGCGCTCGAGAGCGGGCACCCCAAGGTGCTGGAGCTGACCTGTGAGAAGGACGAGCAGAAGCGCGTCAGCCTCCTCAGTGGCGAGATCGTGGCCGTCCAGATTTATGAGAAATCGGCGGTCGCCGGCGGCGGCAAGCGTCCCGGCTTCAGCTTCGAGCCTTGACGACAAGGGCACCGGTGGAACTTCCCTTGCGCATCGAGGGGCTCCGCTTCAGTTGGAGTGAGGGCCGTCAGGCGCTCAATGACTGCCAGCTGCAGATTCCGGGGCCGGGACTGTGGATGCTCGTCGGCAGCAACGGCAGCGGCAAGAGCACCCTGCTCCGCCTGATTGCGGGCCTGCTCACGCCCTGCGACGGCACCATCACCTGCCAGGGCAGGCCGGCGCTGGTGTTCCAGAACCCTGACCACCAGCTGCTGCTGCCCAGTTGCGGCAGCGACCTGCAGCTGGCCCTCCCCGAGGGTCTCGACACCGGCGAGCGTGCCGCTCGCGTGGCGGCGGCCCTCGCCCAGGTGGGCTTAGGCGGCCTGCAGCAGCGTCCCATCCACACCCTGAGCGGCGGCCAGAAGCAGCGTCTGGCGATCGCTGGCGCCCTGGCCAGCGACGCGATGCTGCTGCTGCTGGATGAACCGACAGCCCTGCTGGATCCGGAAAGCCAGAACGAGGTGCTGGAGCTGATCCATCGGCTCTGTCATCGGAGCGCCTCACCCCTCACGGCGCTATGGATCACCCACCGCCTCGAGGAACTGCAGCGCTGTGACGGGGCCGCCCGCATGGAAGCCGGTGCGATCGGCGCCTGGCAGAGCGGCGAAAGCCTATGCCGCTCCCTGGCCCCCTTGCCCGTCGGCGGGGCCGAAAGGTAAGGTCATCAGAACCCGGCTTTCCGGGTGTTTTCCTCGGTAGCTCAGTGGTAGAGCGGTCGGCTGTTAACCGATTGGTCGCAGGTTCGAATCCCGCCCGGGGAGTTTCTTCATCCGCACGATTCAGCTCCAGCCCCCCCGCACGAACGGGGGCGGTGGTCGGCCGCGGAGCTGGATCCGCCGATTCCCTGCACGGCAGCGGTAGAACGCGAAAATGTAGTCTCCCGTCACTTGTGCTCCCTTCAGAAGCACCCCCGACGCCTCGACCCCACCCATGAAGCCCTCCATCCTGCTCATCGAAGATGACGGCGACATGCGTGATCTGGTCGCTGGCCATCTCGAGCACGGGGGCTTCGACGTTCAGCGGGCTGAGGACGGCATCAAAGGCCAGGCCCTCGCGGTTCAGTACTGCCCGGATGTGATCCTGCTCGACCTGATGCTCCCCAAGGTCGATGGTCTGACCCTCTGTCAGCGCCTTCGGCGTGACGAGCGCACCGCCAAAATTCCCATCCTGATGCTGACCGCTCTCGGCAGCACCAAGGACAAGGTCAGCGGCTTCAATTCCGGCGCCGATGACTACCTCACCAAGCCCTTTGATCTCGAAGAGCTGATGGTCAGGGTCAAAGCCCTGCTCCGCCGCAGCGAGCGCGCGCCCCTTTCGGCCAAACACAACGAGATCCTCAGCTTCAGCTCCCTGACTCTGGTCCCCGAGCGCTTTGAGGCCATCTGGTTCGACGCACCCGTCCGCCTGACGCACACGGAGTTCGAACTGCTCCACTGCCTGCTGCAGCGCCACGGCCAGACCGTCGCCCCCTCCCTGATCCTCAGGGAGGTCTGGGGCTACGAACCCGACGACGATATCGAAACCATCCGGGTCCACATCCGCCACCTCCGCACCAAACTAGAACCCGACCCCCGCAAGCCCCGCTTCATCAAGACGGTCTACGGCGCCGGCTACTGCCTGGAGCTCCCCAGCAACGATCAGATGGAAAATCTGGCCACCATCGTCAGCGACGCCAGGCAGGCCAGGCTGGAGGCCGCCAGTAAAACAAACGAAGCCGGCTGAATCCTCCGCCAGCCAGATCCTGTGAAGACAACCCTCTCTTCTACTGGCGTTTCTCCACGCCACAACCACTCACTTCCGTCACCTCCAGACGTTGCGGGTACCGACGGATACGCCCTATCAAGTCTGCTTGCGCGCATCAGTCTCTTGGCCCCAGCGCCTTCTTCAAGAACGACAACAGCGTGGGTGTGACGACGAAGGCTGCCGCGGTCTAAGGACTGCCTGTGGCCCTGCTCGATCTGGACCCTCAACGGCCCAGATCGAGCAGGGCCACCTCCCAGGCCAGCCGGGGCTGTACGTAGGCCAGCAGGTGGCTACGCAGCTGCTCGATGCGCCGCAGCGGCGCCGGCTCCAGGCGCTGGCGCCAGAGATGCAGTTGCCACCAGTCGAGCAACCAGAGCTGCTGTTCACCGTCGAGGGCCTCGCTGATGTCGCGGGCGAGACCCAGGGCCTCCATCGGCTCCCGGCCCAGGGCCAGCAACCGGTCCGCCAGGCTCACCGGCAGGCCCTGCCAGACCCGCCGGTGGCGCAGCAGGGCCCCGGGGGAGCCGGCGGCCAGTTCGAGCAATTCGGGTGGATCCACCACCGGCCCCGGCGGTTCCCCTTCCGCCAGCGGCTGCCGTTCCAGCACCTGGCGCACCAGGGCGGGGGTCAGGCGGGCGAAGGGAATGGACTGGCAGCGGGAGCGGATGGTGCTCAACAGCCGCTCCGGCGTCGCCGTGAGCAGGATCAGCAGGCCGTGGCCTGGTTCTTCGAGGGTCTTGAGCAGGGCATTGGCGGCCGCCTCGGCCATCGCCTCGGCCGTCTCCAGCACCACCAGGGAACGGCCTCCCTCCACCGGGCGGCGGGCCAGGAAACGGGTCACCTCCCGCACCTGCTCCAGGCGCAGCTGGGGGGGGCTGCGGCGGCTGAGGCCCAGGGCCTCGGCCTCGGAAGCTTTCACCAGCCGGCCCTGGTGCAGGTAGGTGGGCTCGATCCAGAGCAGGTCGGGGTGGTTGCCCTCCGCCAGGCGCCGCCGCAGCGGCACCGATCCAGCGGTTCCGCCAGTGAGCACCCCCTCCAGCAGGCGCAGGGCCGCCAGGCGGCGGCCCACCCCATCGGCCCCCACGAACAGGTAGGCCGGCGGTAGCCGCTGGCGTTCAAGGGCGGCCGTCAGCAGCCCCACCGCCTGCGGCTGGCCGAGCAGATCGGCAAACAGCTCAGCCACGGCCCCCATCCCCTAAGCCGCCCAGGTGTTCTGTGATCAGGGAGCAGCAGAGCTGCGTAACCGCCTCCCTGGGCCCGCCGGCCTCGACCCGCTGCCAGCCCCTCTGGCCGGCCAGCGTGGCGAAGCCGTCACTGACCCGCTGCAGGAAGGCCTCGCCGGCGGCTTCGATACGGTCGGCGGCCCGGTCACCGCGGCGGCGCAGGGACCCGGCCAGGGGCAGGTCGAGCCAGAGGGTGAGATCGGGCGCCAGGCCACCGGTGGCCAGGTCCTCGAGCTGGAGGATCGTGTCCAGGGGCAGTCCGCGGCCGTAGCCCTGGTAGGCGGCGGTGGAGCCGCTGAAGCGATCGCAAAGCACCCAGTCGCCGGACGCCAGCGCCGGACGCAGGCACTGCTCCACGTGCTGGGCCCGGTCGGCGGCATAGAGCATCAGTTCGCTGAGGCTGCAGGGGGCGGCTCCCTCGGGCGGCCGCAGCAGCAGGGCGCGCAGGGCCTGACCCAGGGCCGTGCCGCCGGGTTCCCTGGTCACCACCAGCCGGGCGCCATCGGCCATCAGGCCGCTGAGCGGCAGCCAGGCGCGCAGGGCCTCGATCTGGGTGGACTTGCCGCAGCCGTCGATGCCTTCCAGCACCAGGAAGCGTCCGCTCATGACGGCCGTTCCTTGTGGGTGGTCTGCAGGAGCAGGGCATTGCCGACAACCGTGATGGAACTGAAGGCCATCAGCAGGGCCGCCAGCTCGGGTGACAGGCGAAGGCCGAACCCGGGCAGCAGCACACCAGCGGCAATCGGCAGCACAATCAGGTTGTAGCCGAAGGCCCAGGCCAGGTTCTGGCGGACCTTGGCCATGGTGCGCCGGGCGATCTCCAGCGCCCGGACGATGCCGTCAAGGCCCTCTCCCATCACCACCAGCGCCGCAGTCTCCTGGGCGATCTGGGTGCCCGTTCCGACGGCGATGCCGAGGTCGGCGGCGGCGAGGGCAGGGGCATCATTCACCCCGTCGCCCACCATCGCCGCGGCCCCCTGGCGGCGGGCCAGCAGGAGCCGTTCCAGCTTCTGCTCGGGCCGCAGGTCCCAGGCCAGCTCCTCGGGCCGCAGGCCGAGCCGGCGGCCCAGTCCCTCAACGCTCGCCCGCCGGTCCCCGCTCAGCAGCCCGATCCGCAGACCCTGCTGCCGCAGACGGGCCAGGGTGGCGGCGGCATCGGCGCGGGGCTGATCCTCCACGGCCAGCAGACCCAGCAGCCCGCCGTCGCAGGCCACCGCCAGCAGGCTGGCGCCATCGCCCTCCAGGTCCTGCTGGAGGGCCTCGAGGCCGGGATCCACTGCCACGCCGCAGCGGGCCAGCCAGGCCAGCCGGCCCACCTGCACCAGCCCGGCACCCTCCACCAGGCCCTGCACCCCTTCGCCGGGAAGGGTCAGGCTCTCAGCGACGGGGAACAGGGGCAGAGTCTGGGCCTGGGCCTGCTGCAGCACGGCATGGGCCAAGGGATGGCGGCTGTGCTGCTCGAGGCTGGCCGCCAGTTGCACCAGCCGCTCGGCCCGGGCCGCCTCATCCGGGCTCCCGGCCACAGCCCCAACCACCCGGACGGCCGTCACCAGGGGCCGGCCAAGGGTGAGGGTGCCGGTTTTGTCGAACAGCACCGCTTCCAGCCGGGAGGCGGTTTCGATGGCGTCACCGCCCCGGAACAGCAGGCCCGACCGGGCCGCCAGGCCGGAGCCCACGGTGATGGCCGTCGGTGTCGCCAGACCAAGGGCGCAGGGACAGGCCACCACCAGCACGGCGATGGCCAGCTGCAGCCCCAGGCTGAAGGGCGTGGCGGGGCTGGCGCTGCTCCCGTGGCCATGGGGTCCATGGCCGACGGCGAGGAGGGTGATCAGCACCTCGGGCCAGTGCTGGCCGCCCCACAACCACCAGAACAGCAGTGTGGCCGTCGCCAGGGCCAGCACCACCAGGGTGAAGCGGCCGGCGATCCGGTCGGCCAGTCCCTGGATCGGCGCCTTGCGGGCCTGGGCCCGCTCCACCATGTGCACGATGCGGGCGATGGCGCTCTCGGAACCACAGCGCTGCACCTCCAGCACCAGGGATCCATCCAGATTGAGCAGGCCAGCGGCCAGCTCGCTGCCCGGCCCCACGGAGCGCGGCAGGGGTTCGCCGGTGAGGCTGGAGGCATCCACGCTGGAGAGACCGTCCAGCACCACCCCATCCACCGGCACCCGGTCCCCCGGCAGCAGCCGCAACCGGTCGCCCGGGCGCAGCCCGCCCACCCGAACCTGGCGTGGTGGGCCGTCGCCCAGGAGCAGCAGGGCATGGTCGGGCTGCAGGGCGCCCAGCTCCTCGATGGCCCGGCCGGTGCGGTAGCGGGCCCTTTCCTCGAGGAAGCGACCGGTGAGCACGAAGCCGAGCAGCATCACCGGCTCGTTGAAGTAACAGGGCCAGCCGCTGGCCGGCCACAGCCAGCCCACCAGGCTGGAGAGGTAGGCGCTGGCCACCCCCAGCCCCACCAGGCTGTCCATGCCGGGCACCCCGGCCAGCGCCGAGCGCGCGCCCCGGATCAGGATCGGCCGACCCGGAACGGCCAGGGCGAGAGTGGCCACCAGGGCATGGAACCAGGGGCTGCCCAGCAATTGCCACGGACCCCGCCAGGCCAGCTGGCCCGCCTCCGCCAGGTGGCCCAGCCCGGAAACGAACAGCAACAGCAGGGCCACCAGCAGCTGGCGCCAGTGGCGCCACCATTGGTCGGCCTGGCGCTGCTGCCGCTGGCTGGCCGGCTCCAGCACCTGGGGCCGCAACCGGGCCTGGAAACCCAGGCCCTCAAGGCTGCCCAGCAGGGCGGGCAGGGGATCCACGCCGACCCCATCGGCACCGTCGGAGCGGGGTTCCAGGTCGACCCAGGCCGTGCGGGTGAGCAGGTTGACGCTGGCCTGGCGCACCCCTTCGGTCTGGAGCAGGCGCTGCTCGACGGCACGCACGCAGCCGCCGCATTTCATGCCCTCGACATCGAGGAGCAAGGGCTCAGCAGTGGTGACAGGGGGGGTGGCGCTCACGCAGGGGGTGCCGGGGCGATCGCGGACCGGGGCCCCACGCTAGGGAGCCGCCACCCCTTCGCCCGCGGCAACGCTCATCAACACCTGGCCGTGGCCCGCCATCAGCCGCCCAAGGCAGGATGGAGGCACGATCCGGACCTCGACCCTTGCCCCGCTCGCAGCGCAACGACAATTTCATCGACAAGAGCTTCACGGTCATGGCCGACCTGATCGTCAAGCTGCTGCCGATCGATCCCAAGGCCAAGGAGGCTTACGTCTATTACCGCGACGGTCTGTCGGCCCAGAACGACGGCGACTACGCCGAGGCGCTCGAAAACTACGAAGAGGCCCTGAAGCTCGAGGAGAACAGCATCGACCGGGGCGAGATCCTCAAGAACATGGCGATCATCTTCATGAGTAATGGTGAAGAAGAGAAGGCCCTCGACTTCTATCGCCAGTCCCTGGACGCCAACGGCAACTCCCCCTCCTGCCTCAAGAACATGGGGCTGATCTATGAGAAGTGGGGCCGGCTGGCCGAGGAGACCGGCGACCAGGACGCCGCCGACCGCTGGTTCGACGAGGCCGCCGCCTACTGGACCAAGGCAGTGCGGCTCTACCCAGGCGGCTACCTGGACATCGAGAACTGGCTCAAGTCCTCCGGCCGCAGCAACGTCGACGTGTACTTCTGAGAGACCCGGGCTCACTCCCCGTTGGCGGGGTTGACTCCCAGGCCGGCGACCAGGGCCTCGGCCACCGTGGCCGCCTCCAGCAGCTGCAGGCCCAGACCGGCCGCCACCGGCCCCATGGCACTGCCGCGCGGCACCACGGCCCGAACGAATCCCAGCCGGGCCGCCTCCTGCAGGCGCAGCTCCAGCTGGCCCACGGGCCGCAGCTGACCGCCCAGGCCCAGTTCCCCCAGCAGCACGGTGCCCGCCGGCAGGGTGAGGTCGCGGTAACTGGCCACCACGGCGGCCGCCACCCCCAGATCCGCCGCGGGCTCCTCCACCTCCAGGCCGCCGGCCACCGCCAGGTAGCAGTCGAAGCGGGAGAGGGGCAGGCCCATGTGTTTCTCCAGCACCGCCAGGATCTGGTGCAGCCGGTTGGTGCCGATGCCAGTGGCGGTGCGCCGCGGGCTGGCATAGCTGGTGGGGCTGACCAGGGCCTGAACCTCCACCAGCAGCGAACGGGTGCCCTCGCAGGCCACGATCGTGGCGGTGCCGGGGCTGGGTCCATCCCCGGCCAGGAACAGCTCGCTGGGGTTGCTCACCTCCACCAGGCCGGCGCCACGCATCTCGAACACGCCCAGCTCGTGGGTGGCGCCGAAACGGTTCTTGACCGCCCGCAGCAGCCGGTGGCTGGCGAAGCGGTCCCCTTCGAAGGTGAGCACCGCATCCACCAGGTGCTCAAGCACCTTGGGGCCCGCCAGCATCCCCTCCTTGGTGACATGCCCCACCAGCACCAGGGCGGTGTGCTGGCGTTTGGCGATGCGCTGCAAGGCAGCGGCACAGTCCCGCACCTGGGACACCGAGCCGGGTGCACTGCCCAGTTCGGCGTCGTGCAGGGCCTGGATGCTGTCGATGATCGCCACCTGGGGTCGCAGGGTCTCCAGTTCCTGCAGCACCAGCTCCAGGTCGGTTTCCGCCAGCAGGCGCAGCCCCTCGCCATCTCCAGACACTGCCGCCATGCCGGGGGCGTCCTCGGCCAGGCGTCGCCAGCGCAGCTTCACCTGCTGGGCCGACTCCTCGGCGCTGACGTAGAGCACCACGGCCCGGGAGGCCATGGCCCGGGCGCTCTGCAGCAGCAGGGTGCTCTTGCCGATGCCCGGATCACCCCCCAGGAGCACCAGGGAGCCGGGCACCAGGCCGCCACCCAGCACCCGGTCCAGCTCGCCATAGCCGCTGGCCAGGCGCTGCAGGGGCAGGTCCCCGACGGCCTGGATCGGTTCGGAGCGGCTGGGACGGCCCGGTGCCAGCGCCCCGGCGGCGTCTGGAGCCGCCGCGGCGGCCACCGGGCGGCGGCGGCGGTTGTCGCCGCTCGGCTCGTTTTGCTCCACCAGCGTGTTCCAGCCGCCGCAGCCGGAGCAGCGGCCGAAGAACTGGCGCGTCCTGGCCCCACAGGCCTGGCAGACGAACGAGGAACCGGGACGGGCCAAGGCGAGCGGGCGGGGTGTATGAAGAAAGGTGGCGTTCGGTGAATTCGCGACCTTCCGGCCGGTTCAGTGGGTCGGAACCGTGTTGCATTCTCCGCGCCGCAATGACGGCCTCCCCCACCGCCAAAGAAACCATTCTCGTCGTCGACGACGAGGCCAGCATCCGCCGGATCCTTGAGACCCGGTTGTCGATGATCGGCTATCAGGTGGTCACCGCCTGCGATGGCGAGGAGGCCATCGAGGCGTTCCACCGCGTCCTGCCGGACCTGGTGGTCCTCGACGTGATGATGCCCAAACTTGACGGCTATGGCGTCTGCCAGGAGCTGCGCAAGGAGTCCGATGTGCCGATCGTGATGCTCACCGCCCTCGGTGACGTGGCGGACCGCATCACGGGGCTTGAACTCGGGGCCGACGACTACGTCGTCAAGCCCTTCAGCCCCAAGGAGCTGGAGGCACGCATCCGCTGCGTGCTGCGACGGGTCGAGAAGGACCCGGGCGCCGGGATTCCCAATTCCGGCGTGATCCAGGTCGGCGATCTCCGCATCGACACCAACAAACGGCAGGTGTACCGGGGCGACGAGCGCATCCGGCTCACCGGCATGGAGTTCAGCCTGCTCGAGTTGCTGGTGAGCCGTTCCGGCGAACCCTTCAGCCGGGGCGAGATCCTCAAGGAGGTGTGGGGCTACACCCCCGAGCGTCACGTGGACACCCGCGTGGTGGATGTCCACATCTCGCGGCTGCGCTCCAAATTGGAGGATGATCCAGCCAACCCCGAGCTGATCCTCACGGCCAGGGGCACCGGCTATCTGTTCCAGCGCATCGTTGAACCCGTTGCCACCGAAGGATCCTGAAGGCGCAGGGCGCGACAGCCGCCGTTACGCCTCCAACCGCCCCAAACCCAACCGCACGATCCGCCGCCTGGTGATCTGGTACCGGCGCAATGCGGCCGTCACCAGCCTGGTGGGCACCGCCACCGCCACCGCCAGCGGTGCCGCCTCGGGGGCGGTGTCGGTGGCGGGCAGTATGGCCGGCGCCGCCACCAACGTGGCGGGCTCCGTGCTTCAGCCCCTGGTCTTCGATCCGCTGCGGCGGCTCCAGCAGGGGGGCCACACCGGGGGTGGCATCGATGACCGTCAGCGCCTCTGGGTCGCCGTCGACGGCATGGGCGGGGACCACGCCCCGGGGCCGATCCTGGAGGGATGCCTGCGGGCCGTGGGCCTGCTGCCCCTGCGCATCCGCTTTGTGGCGGAACCGGAGCCGCTGCGCCAGGCGGTGGCGACGATGGGCCTGGGCCACGAGCTGGAGGAGGCGGTGCAGCGCGGCCTGATTGAACTGGTGGCCAGCGGCCCCACGGTGGGCATGCACGAGGAGGCCACGGTGGTGCGCCGCAAGCGCGATGCCAGCATCAACGTGGCCATGGATCTGGTCAAGAAGGGCGAGGCCACCGCCGTCTATTCCGCTGGCAACTCCGGCGCCGTGATGGCCGCCGCGATCTTCCGCCTTGGCCGGCTGGCCGGCATCGATCGGCCGGCCATCGGCGCCCTGTTCCCCACCAAGGACCCCAGCCAGCAGGTCCTGGTGCTCGATGTCGGGGCCAACATGGATTGCAAGCCTGAATGGCTGCACCAGTTCGCCCTGCTCGGGAACATCTACAGCCGCGACGTTCTCCAGGTGAAACGGCCCCGCATCGGCCTGGTGAACATCGGCGAGGAGGAGTGCAAGGGCAACGACCTCTGCCTGCGCACCCATCCGCTGCTGGCGGGCGATGAGCGCTTCGTGTTCGCCGGCAACTGCGAAGGCCGCGACATCCTCTCCGGGGATTTCGACGTCGTGGTCTGCGATGGCTTCACCGGCAACGTGCTGCTGAAGTTCCTCGAATCGGTGGGCAGCGTCCTGCTGGATGTGCTTCGCGCCGAGCTGCCCCGGGGTCGCCGGGGCAAGGTGGGGTCGGCGTTCCTGCGCAGCAACCTGGTGCGGATCAAGAAGCGCCTCGACCACGCCGAGCACGGCGGCGCCCTGCTGCTCGGTGTCGATGGGATCTGCGTCATCGGCCACGGCAGCAGCCGGGCGCTTTCGGTGGTGAGCGCCCTGCGGCTGGCCCACTCCGCCGCCAGCCACGGCGTCATGGACGACCTGCACGCCCTCGGCGAGGGGAGCGCCGGAGTGGCAACCACCTGTGGTTGACTGTGGCCACCTGTGAACCGAATGGGTGCCGCTCGGCTCAGACACGACGGTGACCACGGCCGCCTTGCGGGGGATGGCTTTGGTGGGCTGCGGACGCGCCCTTCCCGCCGCCAGCATCAGTAACGACCAGCTGAGCGAGCGGGTCGAGACCAACGACGACTGGATCCGCAGCCGCACCGGCATCGGTGCCCGGCGCGTGGCCGGCCCCGGTGAGACCGTCACCAGCCTGGCCGCCGAGGCGGGCCGGGCGGCCCTGGCCCATGCGGGCTGGGCCCCCGAGGACGTGGATCTGATCCTGCTGGCCACCTCCAGCCCCGACGACCTGTTCGGCACCGCCCCCCGGGTCCAGGCGGCCCTGGGAGCCCACCGGGCGGTGGCCTTCGATCTGACGGCGGCCTGCAGCGGCTTCCTCTTCGCCCTGATCACGGCGGCCCAGTACATCCGCGGCGGCACGATGCGGCGGGTGCTGGTG
Source organism: Synechococcus sp. UW140 (assembly GCA_943372935.1). Lineage (GTDB taxonomy): Bacteria > Cyanobacteriota > Cyanobacteriia > PCC-6307 > Cyanobiaceae > Cyanobium. The sequence goes on along the minus strand of CALSAP010000019.1, from coordinate 46,685 downwards.
ATCGGCGCCGACCAGCTGAGCCGCTGGCTCGACTGGGACGACCGCCGCACCTGCGTCCTGTTCGGCGACGGGGCCGGTGCCCTGGCCGTGGAGGCCTGCGATCCCGGCGACGACGGCCTGGTGGGCTTCCGCATGCGCTCGGACGGCAGCCGCAACGCCTGCCTGACCCTGGCCCAGGTGGCCGAGCACCGGCCCCTGGTGGGGGATCTCTCGGCCCAGGTGGGCGGCTTCGCGCCGATCCACATGAACGGCCAGGAGGTCTACAAGTTCGCCGTGCGCGAGGTACCCGCCGTGCTGGCGGAGCTGCTGGAGGCCACCGGCACCGCCGCCGCCGACATCGACTGGCTGCTGCTGCACCAGGCCAACCAGCGCATCCTCGATGCGGTGGCCGACCGCTTCGCCATGCCCGCCGAGCGGGTGCTCAGCAACCTCTCGGCCTACGGCAACACCTCGGCCGCCACGATCCCGCTGATGCTCGACGAAGCGGTGCGCGATGGACGGGTGGGCCCCGGCGACCTGATCGCCAGCAGCGGCTTCGGCGCCGGCCTCAGCTGGGGCGCCGCCCTGTTCCGCTGGAGCGGTCCGGGGGTCCCCCCAGCCGAGCCCTAATCTCCTGCCGTTGCACGGGAGGCTTGCATGGCCATCGCCTGGGTGTTTCCGGGACAGGGTTCGCAGAAGCCGGGCATGGCCGAGGGGGTGATCGACCTGCCGGGGGCCCGGGAGCGCTTCGATCGGGCCTCAGCCCTGCTCGGCCGCGACCTGCTGGCCATCTGCGCCGGGTCTGAAACCGGCGGCAGCGGGGACCCCGGCGCACCCAGCGATCTCAACGACACCCGCAACACCCAGCCGGCCCTGTTCGTGGTGGAGAGCCTGCTGGTGGACGAACTGCACCGGCAGGGCCGCACGGCCCAGCTGGTGGCGGGCCACAGCCTGGGCGAACTGGTGGCCCTCTACGCCGCCGGGGTCTTCGACGCCGAGACCGGCCTGAAGCTGATGCGCCGCCGCAGCGAACTGATGGCCGCCGCCGGCGGCGGCGCCATGACCGCCGTGATGGGCTTCGACCGCGACGAACTGGAACGGGTGGTGGCGGCCACCGAGGGGGTGGTCATCGCCAACGACAACAGCGCCGCCCAGGTGGTGCTCTCCGGCAGCCCGGAGGCGGTGGCCAGCGTGAGCGCCACGGTGCGCTGCAAACGGGCCATCCCCCTGGCCGTCTCTGGCGCCTTCCATTCCCCCTTCATGGCCAGCGCCGCCGCAGCCTTCGCTGCCGAACTGGAGGCGGTGTCCTTCGCCGACGCCCGTGTCCCCGTGCTCAGCAACGCCGATCCGCGACCCGAAACCTCCGCCAGCGTGCTCAAGGAGCGCCTGCGCCAGCAGATGACCATGGGGGTGCGTTGGCGCGAAACGATGGAAGGCCTGCAGGGTGCGGGCATCACCACGGCGGTGGAGATCGGACCGGGCAACGTGCTCAGTGGCCTGATCAAGCGCAGCTGCCCCGGGCTCGGCACCGCCCAGATCGCCGGCACGGGCGACCTGGGCCAGTGAGGCGCCGCCGCCGGCCCCCGGCCGATCCCCCCGCCCTGCTGAGCACCCCTAAGCCGAGCCTGACCTATCGGCTGATCAGCTACCTGCTGGTCTTTCCCGTCTTCCGGGTGCTGTTCCGGGGCCAGACCACCGGCAACGACAACGTGCCCCTGGAGGGCGCCGTGGTGGTGGTGGCCAACCATGGCTCCCACCTGGATCCACCGCTGCTGGGCCATGCCCTCGGCAGACCCGTGGCTTTCATGGCCAAGGCGGAACTGTTCCGGGTGCCGCTGCTGGGGCCGATCATCCGGGCCTGCGGCGCCTACCCGGTGGAGCGGGGCGCCGGCGACCGCGAAGCGATCCGCACCGCCACCGACCGGCTGCTGCAGGGCTGGGCCACCGGTGTCTTCCTCGACGGCACCCGCCAGCCGGATGGCCGCGTCAACCAGCCCCAGCCCGGGGCGGCCCTGCTGGCGGCCCGGGCTGGGGTGCCCTTGCTGCCGGTGGCGATCATCAACAGCCACCGGGCCCTGGGTCCGGGCGGCCATGGGCCCCGGCTGGTGCCGATCCACATCCGCATCGGCACACCGATCCCACCGCCGGCCTCGCGGCGACGCCCCGACCTGGATGCAGCGACCCGTGCCGCCCAGGAGCAGATCAACCGGATGCTCGACCTTGGCCCGATCAGCGGAAGCCTGCTTTCTCCAGCCAGGGAGCCACCCGCTCTTCCACCCAGGGCCTGATGTCCTGGCCGCTGATCACCCAGAGGGCCGCCCTGGCGCCATCGCCCCAGAGGCGCCGCCGGCCCTCGACGACGCACAGATCGCCACAGGGCACAGAGACCGGGGTGAGGTGAATGCCGCGGCTGCCGGCCACGATCCGTCCCACCAGCAGGGCCCGCTGCATGTGATCGGTGGAGGTGACCAGCAGGGCGTGGCGGATGCGGGACTTGCGCAGATCGTCGACCAGGGAGGTGAAGTTGGACACCGTGTCCCGGGCCCGGTAATCGAGCTGGACCTGGCGGGAGGGCAAACCTTCCTTCTGCTGGAACAACCAGTGGGCGTACTCGGGGTTGGTGCCTCCGGTGACCACCACCGGCAGCCCATCGGTGCGGGCCAGACGGGCCGCCGCCGCCTCCCGATCCGCATCCCCCCCCAGCACCAGGATCATCTGGGGCGGCGGCGGCGTGGGCCACCACACACCCCGGGACAGCCATAGCAGACCCAGTCCGACCAGGCCCACCAGCACACGCCTCCCTCCGCCAGGTCGCCGCGGCGTGGGAGAAGCGCGGCGGGCCCGTGGGGCAGAACCCACCGGCGCCGGCCGGGTGCTTTCCGGACGACGCGGGCGGCGGCCGCGGGGCCGAGGCTGGGGGCCGGGGTGGCTCAGCATGGGAGCGCCTCCACCGGGCTGGTGGGGTACAGGGGCAGCACCGGCTGCCAGGGGGCGCTCAGGCCGGCGGCGGCGCTGGCGGCACTGAAGCCGAGCAGCTGGACCACGTCCTCCGGCAGGCAAACCTCGGCGGGGTGGATGGGGAAGGGGGGCAGGTCGTCGCGGCAGCGGTGCAGCCTCGGGGCCTCCAGCTCGGCCACGCCACCGGGCTGGCCCGGGTCGGCTCCGTAGAGCCCCGCCACCACCCCGCGACGGGGAAGCTCCTGCAGCAACCAGAAGGGGCCTGCCTCGCTGGGCGGCATGGGCCCGGCCAGCAAACGGCGGGCCATCAGCTGGTAACTGCTGATCCCGTCGAGGGGCAGGGCCAGCTGCTGGGCCAGGGTGCGGGCCAGCACCACCGTCAGGCGGGTACCGGTGAATCCACCAGGCCCCGTGGCCACCGCCAGACGAACCAGCCGGGGCCAGGCGCTGGCCGGCAGCACCGATTCAAGGCAATCGAACAGGCCATTGGAGAGGGAGCGGCCGAGGGGGAAACGCTCCAGCCGCTCCGGCTGCACTGCCCCGAGGCGCTGCAGCCCCACCCCGAGGCTGTCACTGGAGCTGTGCAGCGCCAGCAGCCAGGGGCGACGGTCCGGATCGGGAAGGCCGGTCATGTCGGCAGGGGCCCGTCGGGGCACCAGCGGCGCCAGCGGCCCGGATCGGAGCGGAAGTCGGAGCAGGCCCGCACGTCCCACTCCACACCGACGCTGGCCGCAGTGTCGTCGAGATCCAGCACCTGCACGTGGATGCGGGGCTGCCGGGGGCTGAAATCGGGGCTCAAGGTGAGGTGGACGACGCCGTGCTGACGCTCGACCGCGTGGTAGGCCTGACAGCGCTCGACCCAGTGGCAATCCACGCAGATGCACATGCCGCCGCGGCCCAGCAGGGCGCCCATTGTGGCGTGCGAGCCGGGACGTCAAGTCTCGGAGCTGTGGCAGGCCCTGGCACCGGAGCGCTGGCCCGTGGCCCCCGACCGGTTTCCAACGGGCTCGGCCCTGGTAGGGGGGGCGGTCCGTGACGGCCTGCTGGGTCGGCTGGCCGACCAGCCGGATCTGGACCTGGTGGTGCCCGGCGACGCCATCGAGCTGGCCCGGCAGCTGGGGCGGCTGTATGGCGGCACCTGTGTGGTGCTCGACCAGGAGCGTTCGATCGCGCGGCTGGTGCTGGAGGGCTGGACGATCGACCTGGCCCGTTGCGCCGGTGACGATCTGACGGCCGACCTGGGCCGCCGCGACTACACCGTCAACGCCATCGCCTTGCCCCTGGGCAGCCTCAAGGCCGCCGATCGGCGGCTGATCGACCCCTGCGGCGGCCTCGCGGATCTGGCGGCGCGCCGCATGGTCGCGATCAGCGAGGCCAACCTGCTGGACGACCCCCTGCGGTTGCTGCGCGGGGTACGGCTGGCCTGCGATCTGGACTTCGCCATCGCCCCGGCCACCTGGGAGCTGATCCAACGCCACTGCCAGCGGATCACCGCCGTGGCCGGGGAGAGGGTGCTGGCGGAACTGGAGCGTCTGGCCTCCTCTGGCCAGGGGCATCAGGGCCTGGCTCAGGCGCTGGAGGCGGGTCTGCTCCAGCCCTGGGGGGGGGCTGACGGGAGCGAGGCGTCGCTGCAGCCCCTTGGTCCCGAGCGACCGGAACGCTGCGGCCTCACGTCCGACGAGGCGGCCTGGGCCCTGCCCCTGGCAAGGCTGGCGGCCGTGCTGGATGGCCCGACCCTGGATCGGCTGCGGGCCAGCCGCCGGCTGCAGCAGCGCTGCCAGCGGCTGCGCCAATGGCTCGATTGTCTCCGGCAGACACCAGGGGACACCGGGGCGCTGGTGCTGGAGGCGTTGGAGGAAGCGGAGCGTCTGGCCCTGCAGCGCCAGCTGGAGGAGGAGCTGCCCGCCCTGCTGCTGCACCTGGATCCGGCGGCGGCGCAGCGGGCGCTACCGCGCTGGCGGGATCCGGCGGATCGCCTGTTTCATCCCCGGCCGCCCCTGGACGGCCGCCGCCTGCAACAGCTGCTGGCGATCGCTCCGGGCCCCCGGCTCGGCCAGCTGATCGACCACCTCACGGCCGAATGGGCCTTCGGTCGCCTGGGCGGAACAGCAGCAACGGAGACAGCGGAGTTGGCGGATCACGCGTTGGTCGAAGCGGCCGTTGTGGCGGCCCAGGCGTGGCTGGTTCGCCAGGGCAAGGCGAAGGACCCGGACCCACGGCATGATTAACTGCTGGATGCAATGGCGCGATTGCACCGCCTGCCAGAGTTTTTCCCTTTCCCGAGCCCCCTCCCCATGAGCGTTCGCCTCTATGTCGGCAATCTGCCGCAAACCTTTGATGCCAAAGAGCTGGAAGCTCTCTTCTCGAACGTGGGAGAGGGGGTGCGCTTCAAGGCCGTGAACGACCGGGAGACCGGCGGCTGCCGTGGCTTCGGCTTTGCCAATGTCGAGGACCTGGCCCAGGCCGAGGCGGTGATTGCCCAGCTCAACGGCAAGGACTTCGGCGGCAGCAGCCTGCGCATCGAGATTTCCGAGCAGCGCCGCGACAGCCGCGGAGCCGCCGGTGCCGACCGTCGCCCCGGCAGCGCCCCGACGCCCGCCCGCAAGAGCGTCAACAAGGTGGTTCATGCCGATGCCGTCGGCGAAGGCGCCCCCGATCCCCGCTGGGCCGGCGAACTGGCCAAGCTCAAGAACCTCCTGGCCAGCCAGAAAGCCGCGGTCTGAGCCTAGGGCCGCTTGATTGGCGTAGGACAGTCGCTTGCCTTGGGGGTCTTTTCACCCTCAATGGCTTTGTGTCCCTCGGACAGGACTCTCCTCACGCCACTGTCACGAAGCCCCATGCCCTCCACTCCCCAGGCCAGCGGCAGCAAGATTTTCCCTGCCGACTGGTTGGACACCTGGTCGTGGCAAGGACAGACGGTCAGCTACGTGCGCAGCTCCCCAGCGGCATCGGGCCCAGCTGGATCGTTGCCCGTGCTCTTGATCCATGGCTTCGGTGCCTGCAAGGAACACTGGCGCCATAATCTGCCACCGCTTTCGAGCCAACGGCCTGTCTTCGCCTTGGATCTGGTGGGCTTCGGGGCCAGCAGCAAGCCGCCCTCCCGCCTCGAGGGCGAACCAGACGACGGCCTGTCGCTCCGCTACGGCATCGACCTGTGGGCCGATCAGGTGGCCGCCTTCGTGCGGGAGGTGATCGGCACGCCGGTCCAGCTTGTCGGCAATTCGATCGGGGGCGTCGTGGCCCTCGCCGCGGCCACCAGGCTCGGGGATGGCGCCCGCCAGGTGATCCTGGTCGACTGCGCCCAGCGCAGTCTCGATGACCGCCGTCTGGGCGAGCAGCCCCCCCTGCGCCGCATTGGCCGGCCCCTGCTGAAGCGGCTGGTGCGGCAGCGCTGGCTCACGGGCCGCCTGTTCCGCTGGGTGGCCAACCCCGCTGTGATCCGCAGGGTCCTGCGTACCGCCTACCCCTCCGGCGACGGTATCGACGACCAACTGGTGCAGCTGCTGCTGACCCCGGCGCGCAGCCCGGGCGCTGAGGAGAGCTTCCGGGGTTTCATCAACCTTTTCCGCGACCGGCTCGCCCCGGACATGCTGGCGGAGCTGACCCTTCCAGTCCGACTGCTCTGGGGGGAGGCGGATCCGTGGGAGCCGATCGCCGAGGCCCGGCGCTGGGCCGGGGCCTTTGCCGCGGTGCGCGACCTGCGGATCCTGCCCGGCCTCGGCCATTGCCCCCACGATGAGAATCCCTCCGTGGTGAACCCGGTGCTGGAGGAGTGGCTGGCGCTGGGGGATCAGCCCTGAGAAAGCCCGTGGGCCTGGCAGATGGAACGCCGCTTCATCGCGTCTGGGCGATCACATAGGAAAAGGGAAGATCCAGCAATTTGCCGACCCTGGGCACGAAGGCGCGGTGGTTGAAGACGTCATAATCCAATCTCTCGATGACATCAAGAATCCCCCGGTACAGCCGCAGCGACGCCCATACGGGCCAGCGGGCATCCGGAGCCAGCCAGCGCACCCCGGCCTCGGAACGGTTGAACCACTCCCTGGCTCGCTCCAGCTGGAAGCGCATCAGTGCCTGCCAGTTCTCGTTGAGACGGCCGGCCATGAGATCGGCTTCGGAGTAACCGAAACGGTCAAGATCCTCCTGGGGAAGATAAATGCGACCGCGGCCGCGATCCTCACCGACATCGCGCAGGATGTTGGTCAGCTGGTTGGCGATGCCCAGGGCCACGGCGGCTTCCGAGGTGTCAGGGCGCTCGCTCCAGGGGGCGGAGGTGTAAGCGGCATCGACCCCCATCACTTCCTGAGTCATCAGACCCACGGTGCCGGCCACCCGATAGCAATAGAGCTGGAGGTCGGAGAAGCTGGCATAGCGATCGCGCAGCACGTCCATCCGCTGGCCCTCGATCATGTCGAGGTAGGCCTGCAGGGGCTGGGGGAAGCGCTCCATCGTGTCCACCATCACCCTGTCGAGGGCATCGACGGCACGGCCGGCAAACAGGGCGCGGGTGCGCTCCTCCCAGGCATCGAGGCGCTCCAGCAGAACGTCGGCGGACAGGGTCTGGGCCTGGGCACTGTCCATCAGTTCGTCGGTGCGGCGGCACCAGACGTAAATCGCCCAGATGGCCCGGCGCTTGGCCGGGGGCAGCAGCATCGTGCCGAGATAGAACGTCTTGGCCCAGCGTGCCGTTTCCTGCCGGCAGGACTCGTAGGCGTCCTGCAGATCGGTGGAGAGGCAGGGGGGCAGCGGGGCCAGCACACTCACACCGTCGCCAGGCTCTGGGCGGGGGCGGGGCCCTGGCCCCTGCCGGAGAGGTGGGCGTCCACGGCGGCGGCGCAGAGCTTGCCACTCAGCACCGCCCCCTCCATCGAGGCCAGGTAGCGCTGCATGGTGAAGCAGCCCGCCAGGAAGAAGTTGGGGATGGGGGAATCCTGGGAGGGGCGCAGCTGCTGGCAGCCGGGCACGGTCTTGTAGACGGACAGCGGCGTCTTGACGACCACGGACTTGCGCAGCTGGGCCGGGGCGGCCCCGGTGAAATGGACAGGGAACAGGCGCTTGAGCTCCTCCAGCGTGGCGGCCACGATCTCTTCATCCGGGCGACCGATCCAGTCGGCGGCAGGTGCGAACACCATCTCCAGCATGGAGCGATCAGGATTCTCGTACTCCCGGCAGGTGTTGCTCATGTCGGCGTAGACGCTGAGCAGGTCGGAACGGCTGAAGAGCAGGTGGTCGATGTCGGTGAGCTTGCGGTCGAACCAGAGATGGATGTTGATCACCGGCACGCCCCGCAGGCCATCGAGCTTGCTGAAGTAGGGCAGCTGCTTCCAGGGCTCGGGCAGCAGCAGCTTGAGCGGATCGACCGGCATGGCGCTGACGTAGGCATCGGCCTGAATCTCCCGCTCGGGGCGACCCTTGAGGCCGCCGATGCGGAAGCCGGTGACAGCCCCGTCCTGGTCGATGCGGATCTCCCGCAGGGGTGAGTCGAGATGCACGTCTCCCCCATGGGCCTCGATGTAATCCACCATCGGCTGGCAGAGCCGCTCCGGCGGGTTGCCATCCAGGAAGGCCATGCGGGAGCCGTCGGTTTCCTGCAGGAAGCGGTTGAGGGCGGTGAGCACCACCGTGCTGGAGATCTCCTCGGGGTTGATGAAGTTGAGCGCCTTGCTCATGGCGAGAAAAACTTCATCGTTGACGCGCTCCGGGATATTGTGAAGGCGCAGCCATTCACTCCAGCTGTACTTGTCGCATTCCTCCACATAGGCCTGGCCGCGCAGCATGGCCGGCACCAGACCAAGACCAAAGGCGATCTTCTCCGGCCAGGTCAGCATGTCGTTGTTGCCCAGGATCGCCGCCACGCCGTTGATCGGGGCCGGCAGGTCGGGGAAATCAAAACGACTGTAGGTGCCCGGCACCTCCTTCTGATTGAAGATCATCGAGTGGGATTTCCACTGCAGGCGATCTTCGATGTCCAGCTCGGCAAAGAGTTGGCGCATGTTGCGATAGGCGCCGAAGAAGATGTGCAGGCCGGTTTCATACCAGTCACCGTCGGCGTCCTGCCAGGCCGCCACTTTGCCGCCAAGCACATCTCTGGCCTCAAGCACGATCGGGGTATGGCCGGCGTCACAGAGGTATTTGGCGCAGGACAGGCCTGCCAGCCCGGCCCCGGCGATGACAACCCGCATGTCGAACCTGAGATCAGCAGCAACCTTATCGGGCCCTCCAGGGCAGGGGTGAGCAGCGGCCCCGGGCCCGGGACGACGGATTCGGGCTCCGGCCTACCTAAAGTCAACGGAGCACTCAACGGGTGCCGACCCCCCTTTCCCGCATCCCCCGCCCCCGAGGTCCAGCCCATGGTCGAGACGCTGCTCAAGTCCACCACCCGCCACATCCGTCTGTTCACGGCGCGGGTTGAGAACGACGATCTCATTCCCGACCCGGATCAGCTGACCCTCGACATCGACCCTGACAACGAGTTCCTCTGGGACGAAGCGGCCCTGGAGAAGGTCCGCAGCCAGTTCAGGCAGCTGGTGGCGGCCCAGGCCGGCCAGGAGCTCAGCGACTACAGCCTGCGCCGCATTGGCTCCGAACTGGAGGGCCTCGTCCGGCAGATGCTCCAGGCCGGTGAACTGAGCTACAACCCTGAGGCCCGGGTGCTCAATTACTCCATGGGCCTGCCCCGCAGCCCGGAAACGCTGTGACCCGCTCCCGCAGCAGCAGTGGCCGGCCCGAGCCGGGCGGCTACGCCTCCCGCCCCGACCGCTACGACCCCCGCGCCGATCGTTACGACGAGCGGCCCGACCGCTTTTCCACGGGCTCCGGCCGCCGGGACGACCCACGCGGGACCCAGGGCCGACGGGGCACCACCGGCGGCGGTGGCGGCCGTCCTCCCTCCGGCAACGGCGGCGGTCCACCGAGCGGCGGCGGCCCCAACATTCAGCTGAATGTGGCCACCGTGGCGGTGCTGGCGGGGGTGCTGGTGGTGGGTATCGGCATCGGCAGCGCCGTGACCAGCACCACCCAGGGCAACCAGGGCAACATCGCCAGCGCCCAGCAGCTCGACATGGCGGTGCCCGACCCCGAGTTCTGCAAGCAGTGGGGCGCCAGCGCCTTCGTGATGGACATCGAGCTGTACACCACGATGAACCCCAGCAGCAGCTTCGTGACGCAGCCCACGCTCCAGCCCGGTTGCGTCATCCGCCGGGAGAACTGGTCGGTGCTGCAGAAGGAGGGGGCCGTGACCGCCGAGCAGATGCGCCAGTGCAAGCAGCGCATGAACACCTTCGCCTACATCGGCTCGGTGCGCGACAAACCTGTCGTGCGCTGCGTCTACCAGACCGACATCACCGGCAACAAGTTCCAGACCCGTGGCGTGGCCGGCGCCGCCGATGACGCCGTCGGCATCACGCCGGAGGCCGATCAGTTCTGAGGCCGTTGCGCTCGGCCAGCGCCGGCGTGGTCTGCACCTGGCGCAGGGGGCTGTCCGGGCTGGCGAACACCGGCAGCACCTCGCGGCGGAAGGCGTCGGCGGCCCTTGAGCAGTAACGGGCCGGGTGGGTGATCAGCTTCAGCTGGCGCCGCACCATCAGGTCGGCCACCTGGGGCCGGTGCAGGGTGCCGGCGGCCAGCTCCCGCTCGATCGACACCACCGGCAGGAACGCCGCCCCAAGCCCCGCCTGGACGGCGTTCTTGATGGCCTCGAAGGAGTTCAGCTCCATCTCGATCTTGAGCCGCTGCACGTCGAGCTTGGAGCGGCTGAGCAGCTGGTCCACCATCTTGCGGGTGGTGGACTGGGCGTCGAGGCAGACGAAGCCGAGCCGGTAGAGATCGTCCTTGGTGAGCTCGGGCAGGCGCGAGAGCGGATGCTTGGGGGGCAGCACCAGGGCCAGTTCGTCGTTGGCGTAGGGCACCACCTGCAGCAGGTCGTTGAGATCCGCCGGCAGTTCGCCGCCGATGATCGCCAGGTCGATCTGGCCGTTGGCCACGCTCCAGCCGGTGCGGCGGGTGCTGTGCACCTGCAGCTGCACCGCCACGTCGGGGTACTTCTGGCGGAACAGACCGATCATCCGGGGCATCAGATAGGTGCCCGTCGTCTGGCTGGCCCCCACCACCAGGGAGCCGCCGCGCAGGTTGTGGAGATCGTCAAGGGCCCGGCAGGCCTCCTGGCACTGGCTGAGGATCCGGTCGCAGTAGCTGAGCAGCAGGTGGCCGGCTTCGGTGAGCTGGGCCTTGCGGCCGCCACGGTCGAACAGGGAGACGTCGAGCTGCTTCTCCAGGTTCTGGATCTGCAGGCTCACCGCCGGCTGGGTGACGTAAAGGCTGTCGGCCGCCTTCTTGAAGCTGCCCTCACTGGCGATGGCCCGCAGGATGCGGAGCTGGTCGAGGGTGAAAGGCAGATCTGCCATGGGTCGGGGAGGCCGCGGGGGGACCGTTCGCCGGAGCCGGCAGGCCGTGCGGAACTCTAGGGGGCTCCCCCGATGGCGAGAATCGGCCCTTCACATCCTCCCCAGGACGCCGCCTCCCCATGCCCTCGCTTCCCCCGCTGACCGCGGGCCCCCAGCACAGCAGCGTGGTGATGCTGGCCCTGCTGGTGCTCTTCGCCCTGATCCACAGCGGCGGGGCCTCCCTGAGGGTCTGGGGGGAGGAGCGGATCGGGGCCCGGCTCTGGCGCCTGCTGTTCGCCGGGCTCAGCATTCCCTCGGCGGTGGTGGTGGTGGGCTACTTCCTCGCCCACCGTTACGACGGGATCAGGCTCTGGAACCTGCAGGACCAGCCCTGGGTGGTGCCCCTGGTCTGGACCGGCACGGCCATCAGCTTCCTGTTCCTGTATCCAGCCACCTACAACCTGCTGGAGATCCCTGCCGTGCTGAAGCCCCAGGTGCGCCTCTACGCCACCGGGATCATCCGGGTGAGTCGCCATCCCCAGGCGGTGGGCCAGGTGCTGTGGTGCGCCACCCACCTTCTCTGGATCGGCACCAGCTTCACCCTGGTGGCCTGCCTGGGACTGATCGGCCACCACCTGTTCGCCGTCTGGAACGGGGACCGGCGCCTGCGCCACCGCTTCGGCGCCGCCTTCGAGGAACTGCGGGCGTCCACCTCGGTGCTGCCCTTCGCCGCCGTCCTGGATGGCCGCCAGACGCTGGTGGCGACGGAATTCCTGCGGCCCTCCCAGCTGGGGATCGCCATCGCCATCGGCGTGTTCTGGTGGGCCCACCGCTGGATCGGCCTGGGTGCCACCACCTTCTCGCGCACCGCCCTGGCCCACTGGCTGGGCTGAACTCCCGTCGGCCAGCGGAGGTCGATGGGCAGGCCCCCACAGAGGCGGGGCCATTCGGGTGGGCCTGCCTACACTCGCCCCAACAGAGCCTCCAGGATGCCCTCCGCTTCCGAACTTGCCTGGCTGATACCAGTGCTCCCGCTGCTGGGGGCCTGCCTCACTGGTCTGGGGCTGATCACCTTCAATCGCACCGTCAACCGCCTGCGCAAGCCGGTGGCCGTCCTGCTGATCACCAGCGTGGGCATGGCCGCGGTGCTGAGCTTCGCGATCCTGGCCGAGCAGCTGGCAGGCGCGGGCGCCACCGAAGTGCTGTTCGACTGGGCCGGCGCCGGCACCTTCCACCTGCAGATGGGCTTCCGCGTCGACGCGCTCGGGGCCGTGATGCTGTCGCTGGTCACCACCATCGCCCTGCTGGTGATGGTCTATTCCGACGGCTACATGGCCCACGACAAGGGCTATGTCCGCTTCTTCACCTACCTGGCCCTGTTCAGCAGCTCGATGCTGGGCCTGGTGATCAGCCCCAACCTGCTCGAGATCTACGTGTTCTGGGAGCTGGTGGGCATGTGCTCCTACCTGCTCGTCGGCTTCTGGTACGACCGCGACGCCGCCGCCAACGCCGCCCAGAAGGCCTTCGTGGTCAACCGGGTCGGCGACTTCGGCCTGCTGCTGGGGATCCTCGGCCTGTTCTGGGCCACCGGCAGCTTCGGCTTCGAGGAGATCGGTGAACGGCTCTCGGCCGCCGTGGCCGGAGGCGGCCTACCCCCAGGGGTGGCCGTGCTGCTCTGCCTGCTGGTGTTCATGGGCCCGATGGCCAAGTCGGCCCAGTTCCCCCTGCACGTCTGGCTGCCCGATGCCATGGAGGGCCCCACCCCGATTTCGGCCCTGATCCACGCCGCCACGATGGTGGCGGCCGGCGTGTTCCTGGTGGCCCGGCTCCAGCCCGTCTACGCGCCCTTCCCGCAGGTGCAGCTGGTGATCGCCGTGATCGGCACGATCACCCTGTTCCTGGGCGCCTCGATCGCCCTCACCCAGATGGACCTGAAGAAGGGCCTGGCCTACAGCACCGTCTCCCAGCTCGGCTACATGATGCTGGCCATGGGCTGCGGGGCTCCGGTGGCCGGCATGTTCCACCTGGTCACCCACGCCTTCTTCAAGGCCATGCTGTTCCTCGGCTCCGGCTCGGTGATCCACGCCATGGAAGAGGTGGTGGGCCACGAGCCGGCGCTGGCCCAGGACATGCGCCTGATGGGCGGCCTCCGCCACTACATGCCGATCACCTCCGCCACCTTCCTGATCGGCTGCATCGCGATCAGCGGCATCCCTCCCCTGGCGGGCTTCTGGAGCAAGGACGAGATCCTCGGCCAGGCCTTCAACAGCTTCCCGCTGCTCTGGGCCATGGGCTTCCTGACCGCCGGGATGACCGCCTTCTACATGTTCCGCCTCTATTTCCTCACGTTTGAGGGCTCCTTCCGCGGCCAGGACGCTGACATCCGCGCCCAGCTTCTCAGCGCCGCGGGCCAGCCGGCGGGCGGTTCCGCCGAGGACGGCCACCACGCCCATGCCAGCCATCCCCACGAATCGGGCTGGCAGATGGCGGCCCCCCTGGTGGTGCTGGCGGTCCCGTCGGTGCTGATCGGACTGCTCGGCACCCCCTGGAACAGCCGCTTCGGCCTCCTCGTCGATCCCACAGAGGCCGTCGAGGCCGCCGAACATTTCAGCTGGGGGGAGTTCCTGCCCCTGGCGGGCGCTTCGGTGGCCATCTCCAGCCTCGGTATCGGCCTGGCCGTGCTGGCCTACGCCCTCCACCGTATCGATCTCGGTACCGCCGTTGCGGGGCGCTTCCCGGCGATCAACCGGTTCCTGGCCAACAAGTGGTATCTCGATGCCATCAACGAGAAGCTGTTCGTGCAGGGAAGCCGCCGGCTGGCCCGCCAGGTGCTCGACGTCGACTCCAAGGTGGTAGATGGGGTGGTCAACCTGACCGGCCTGCTCACCCTGGGCAGCGGCGAGGGCCTGAAGTACTTCGAGACCGGCCGCGTCCAGTTCTACGCCCTGATCGTGTTCGGCGGGGTCATCGGCCTGGTGCTCCTGTTCAGCGCCTTCGGCTGAGCCCCCTCTGTGTGTGACAACGCCCATCCGGTGGGTGTTGCGGAGGCCGGGATTTCTACACTCCGGCCAGATGGACAGCACCGTTCTGTGCCCTTTCCCTGGCTGAGCACCGCGATTCTGTTCCCGATCGGCGCCGCTCTGCTGATCCCCTTCGTACCCGACAAGGGCGATGGCAAGCAGGTCCGCTGGTACGCCCTTGGCGTCGCCCTCACCACCTTCCTGGTGACCGTGGCGGCCTACCTGCGTGGCTATGACCCCGCCGATCCCGGCCTGCAACTGGTGGAGCGGGTGGAGTGGCTGCCCGATCTCGGGCTGGCCTGGTCGGTGGGGGCGGATGGAATCTCCATGCCGCTGATCCTGCTCACCAGCTTCATCACCTCCCTGGCCTGTCTGGCGGCCTGGCCGGTGACCTTCAAGCCGAAGCTCTTCTACTTCCTGCTCCTGGCCATGGACGGCGGCCAGATCGCCGTGTTCGCCGTGCAGGACATGCTGCTGTTCTTCCTGGCCTGGGAGCTTGAACTTCTGCCGGTGTACCTGCTCCTGGCCATCTGGGGCGGCAAGAAGCGCCAGTACGCCGCCACCAAGTTCATCCTTTACACGGCCGGCAGCTCCCTCTTCATCCTCCTGGCTGGCCTGGCGATGGCCTTCTACGGCGGCGGTGCCCCCAGCTTTGAGTACACGGTCCTGGCGGCCAAGGAATTCGGCACCGGCTTCCAGGTGCTCTGCTACGCCGCCCTGCTGATCGCCTTCGGCGTCAAGCTGCCGGTGGTGCCCCTGCACACCTGGCTGCCCGATGCCCACGGTGAGGCCACCGCGCCGGTGCACATGCTGCTGGCGGGCATCCTGCTGAAGATGGGCGGCTACGCGCTGCTGCGCTTCAACGTGCAACTGCTGCCCGAGGCCCACGTCCAGTTCGCCCCCCTGCTGGTGATCCTTGGGGTGGTGAACATCATCTACGCCGCCCTCACCTCCTTCGCCCAGCGCAACCTCAAGCGCAAGATCGCCTACAGCTCGATCAGCCACATGGGCTTCGTGCTGATCGGCATCGGCAGCTTCAGCGCCCTGGGCACCAGTGGCGCCATGCTCCAGATGATCAGCCATGGCCTGATCGGAGCCAGCCTCTTCTTCCTGGTGGGCGCCACCTATGACCGCACCCACACGCTCCAGCTTGACGAAATGGGCGGCGTGGGCCAGAAGATGCGCAAGATGTTCGCCCTCTGGACCGTCTGCTCCCTGGCCTCCCTCGCCCTGCCGGGCATGAGTGGCTTCGTGTCGGAGCTGATGGTGTTCGTGGGCTTCGCCACCAGTGAGGCCTACAGCCTCAGCTTCCGCATCGCGATCGCCGTTCTGGCGGCGATCGGCGTGATCCTCACCCCGATCTATCTGCTCTCGATGCTGCGGGAGATCTTCTTCGGCAAGGAGAATCCTGAGCTGGCCTCCCACACCCACCTGGTCGACGCCGAACCAAGGGAGATCTATGTCATCTCCTGCCTTCTGGTGCCGATCATCGGCATCGGCCTCTACCCGCGCCTGGTGACCGACAGCTACCGGGCCTCGATCGAGGCCCTGGTCGAGCGGGAGTCCGTCGCCCTGGTGAAGGTGGGCCGTCCCCCCGTTCCAGCGGTGATGGCGGCCGGGGCCTTCGGCAACCTGCCACCGGCCCTGCTGCACGCCCCGGCCCTGGGTTGAATGACGGCCCCCCCGCCCCGGGGGCCGGTTACGAAACGCTGCGCAGGTCCCAGGAGAAACCTCCGTCCTGCGGAGAAGATGCCTACGCTCCTCCATCGCACAGCGAGGCTCTCCATGCGGCAGATCAACTTCCTTCTGATCTTCAGCTTCGGCTTGGCCACGGTGATGTTCACCCTGGAGAACACCACGGCCACCACGGTGCATTTCCTGCCGGGCGTTAGCACCACGCTGCCTCTGGCCGCCCTGCTGCTGCTGGTGGGCGGCATCGGAGCCACAGCCGCCTGGATCTACGCGGTCTGGAGCGGGGTGGTGCGCAAGGTGGAAACTCTGCAGAGCAGCGGCGATGTCGAGGCCCAGCAGGTGCGGATCAGCGAACTTGAGAACGATCTGCGCCGTTACCGGGCCACTGTCGACGCCCAGCTCGGCCTGTTGCCGGCGGCTGGGGAGAGTTCGGCTCCGTCCCGTGAGGCGGGCGAAGACGGCCTCACGCTGGCCGCCGACTGAGGCCCATGGGGCCGGTTCAGTGACCACCGCGACTGGTGCCATTCGGCCATAGCCGGTAGCTTGCGCTCGGAAGGCCCCCCGAGCAGGACATCGCGCGTGGCAGAAGCGGGCGCCAGACTCGCCATCCGGTTGCTCCAGGACGCGGCCGAGCGAGGCGACATCGACCCGTGGGACGTTGATGTGATCGCCGTCGTCGACGGATTCCTCGACCAGTTGCGCCAACGCATCGAACGGCCCAGGCGGCTGGACCCTCAGGGCGGCAGCTACGAACGGGATCTGGCCGAATCCAGCGAGGCGTTCCTGGCGGCCTCGGTGCTGGTGGGACTCAAGGCGGAGCTGCTGGAATCGGCCACCTTTCCGCCCGAGCCCCTGCTGGAGGACCCCTGCTCCGCCGAGGACGACGAGGGCTGGGACCAGGGAGCCCTGGCCCTGCCCCGCCGG
This sequence comes from Synechococcus sp. UW140, assembly GCA_943372935.1. Classification (GTDB taxonomy): domain Bacteria; phylum Cyanobacteriota; class Cyanobacteriia; order PCC-6307; family Cyanobiaceae; genus Cyanobium. The sequence continues at coordinate 29,731 of CALSAP010000019.1, read as the reverse complement.
CCGGAGCGGCACCTGCACCGCCGTCCGGTGGCGCCCCCACCCCTGCAGCGCCCCGTCACCCTGGGGGAACTGATCCGGCAGCTCGAGGACATCGCCGAGCGGCTCGAACAGGACGGAGGAGAAGGGCGCCACAGGCCCCGGGCGCGCCGCTACAGCGACAGGGCCGCCATCGCCCAGGTGACCTCCCTGGCCCACCGCGAAAAGCTGCCGGAAACCACCGCCGCCCTCAGTCGCTTCCTGCTGCAGTGGTCCCCCACCGCCGAAAGCCTCGAATGGGTGGCCTTCGATGCCCTGGTGGGCGCCTGGGCGGAGGCTGTCGCAAGCGCGCCGGCCGACGAGGACCTGGACCAGGACAGGGTCGGGGTGTTCTGGGCCCTGCTGTTCCTCTCCTCCCAGGGCAAGGTGGAACTGGAGCAGGCCGGCGGCCTTTACGGTCCGCTGAGCCTGCGTCGCCGGCGCGAGGACAGGACCGAAACGCTGAGCCTGCCGCGACTGCCAGGTCAGGGGTCAGATAGGGGGCCGGCTCTGGAGGCAGTGGCAGCCTGAGTTTTCTCCTTAGGCTGGCGTTTCACCTCCGACATGAAACGACGCCGATGAAGGCGATGATCCTGGCGGCAGGCAAGGGAACTCGGGTGCGGCCGATCACGCACACCACCCCCAAGCCAATGATTCCGATCCTGCAGAAACCCGTGATGGAGTTTCTGCTCGAGTTGCTCCGGGAGCACGGCTTCAACGAAATCATGGTCAACGTCTCCCACCTATCGGAGGAGATCGAGAACTACTTCCGTGATGGGCAGCGCTTCGATGTCCAGATCGCCTACAGCTTCGAAGGGCGGATCAGCGATGGTGAGCTGATCGGTGAAGCGATGGGTTCGGCCGGAGGGCTGAAGAAGATCCAGGACTTCCAGTCGTTTTTCGACGACACCTTCGTGGTGCTCTGCGGCGATGCCCTCATCGACCTCGACCTGACCGAAGCCGTGCGGCGCCATCGCGAGAAGGGCGCCATGGCCAGCTTGATCACCAAGCGGGTGCCCCGCGATCAGGTGAGCAGTTACGGGGTGGTGGTGACCGATGAAGCCGGCCGGGTGCTCTCCTTCCAGGAGAAGCCGTCAGTGGAAGAGGCCGCCAGCGACATGATCAACACCGGCATCTACATCTTCGAACCGGCCGTCCTGGATTTCATCCCCAGCCGCGAACCCTTCGACATCGCCGCCGACCTGTTCCCCAGGCTGGTGGAATCCGGGGCCCCCTTCTATGCCCTGCCCATGGAATTCGAATGGGTCGACATCGGCAAGGTACCGGATTACTGGCAGGCGATCCGCAGCGTCCTCCAGGGGGACGTGCGCCAGGTGCAGATTCCTGGCAAGGAGGTACGTCCCGGGATCTTCGCGGGCCTGAACGTGGCGGCCGATTGGGACAAGATCCACGTCGAAGGGCCGATCTTCGTGGGCGGCATGACCCGCATCGAGAACGGTGTGACGATCATCGGTCCGGCCATGATCGGGCCGAGCTGCCACATCTGTGAAGGCGCCACGATCGACAACTCGATCATCTTTGATTATTCCCGCATCGGCGCCGGCGTCCAGCTCGTCGAGAAGCTGGTCTATGGCCGCTATTGCGTCGATCGCAACGGCGACCATTTCGATCTGCAGGAAGCCGCCCTCGACTGGCTGATCACCGATGCCCGCCGCCAGGACGTTGGCACCCCTTCACCGCAGCAGAAGGCCATGGCCGAGCTGCTCGGCACCGACCTCGCCGCCAGCGGCGCCCCCTAGGCCCGCCAACTGCAGGATCTGGGGGATGCGGTGCTCGGCCTTGATGGCCATCAAGTGCACCCCTTGGGCGATGGAGTGGTACGCGGCCACCTGTTCGGCGGCGATCGCCACGCCTTCCGACGCCGGGTCTGCGGCGCCGGCAAGGCGATCGATCAGGGACTGGGGGATGCGGGCTCCTGGCACCACGCGGTTGATGAACTCGGCGTTTCGGGCCGACTTGAGCAGAAACACCCCAGCCAGCACCGGCAGCCCGAGTGGAGCGGTGATCTCCTCCACAAAGCGGCGCAGGCAGGCGGTGTCCATCACCATCTGGGTCTGGAGGAAGCGGGCGCCGGCCTCCTGCTTGCGCCGCACCCTGGAGCGCAGGCCGCTCCAGCTGGGGGACTGGGGATCGGCGGCGGCGCCGGGGAAGAGGGCCGTGGCGCCATCCGGCAACTCCCCCTTCACCGGATCCTCGCCGGCGTTCAGGGCCCGTACCAGCTGCAGCAGCCGCACAGCCTCGAGTTCATTCACCGCCCGGACCCCGGGCTGATCCCCGGCCCGCACCGGGTCACCGGTGAGGCAGAGCAGGTTGCGGATGCCAAGGGCGTGGGCACCGAGCAGGTCGGCCTGGAGCGCGATGCGGTTGCGGTCGCGGCAGGTCATCTGCAGAACGGGCTCGATGCCGGCCTCCAGCAGCAGGCGGCACATGGCCAGGCTGCTCATCCGCATCACCGCCCGGCTGCCGTCGGTGACGTTGACCGCCTGAACGAAACCGCGCAAAGCCTCTGCGGCCTCGAGGGTGCGGCTGGCATCGCCCCCACGGGGCGGAGTCACTTCCGCCGTGACGGCGAAGCGGCCGTCCGCCAGGGCCTCTCGTAGCTGCAACGGCCATCTCCATGACAGGAGCATCATGGAGCAGCAGCTGCCTAGAGTGATAGGTACCGCCGAGGAGCCGATGGCTGAGAGCAAGCCACCGGCCCCATCGATGCCCTCGTCCCCGGAGCGGTCCATGGTTCATGTACGCAGCGAGTTATCGGAGAGGGAACTCGAGATCATCGAGCTGGTGGCCACGGGTCTCACCAATCTCGAGATAGCTGGCCAGCTGACCATCAGCAAGCGCACCGTCGACAACCACGTCAGCAACATCTTCACCAAGACCGGCGCCAAGAACCGGGTGGCCCTGCTGAACTGGGCCATGGACCACGGCAAGATCTGCCGTGATGGCTTTAACTGCTGCGCCCTGCCCCATGTCGATCCTGCCAGGCCCAGCTGAGCTCAGCCACTCCGGGGCAGCAGGAGAGACTCCCGATCGGCCGTCGGCCACTCCACCAACGGATGGTGCGCCAGGGCCGCATTGCTGAGGTCTCGGCGCCCAGTGATCTCCCTGGAGCACCAGGCGGGAACGGCCACCGTCTGATCGGCCCGCTCCAGTTCCACCTCCGCCACCACCAGGGGGGCATTGTCGGCCTCGAACACATCCAGCACCCAGTCGCCACCGGGCAGATCCAGGCCGTACCGCGTCTTGCTCACCTGATGGACGGATTGCTCCAACAAAGCCTCAGCATCGATGGCAGGGATCGGGTACTCGTACTCCTGCCGTGTCAGGGCCCGACCGGCGGAGGCTGACGCCGCCTCCGCGTCGACGGCCGGCAGCTTGAGGGTGAGAAACGCCTCCCTGGCACCACCAGGGGCCTGGGCCAGCCGCACCCGCAGGGTGAGATCCCCGTGACCGGTTGAGAGATAACCCTGGCGGATGGCCCTGGCCCGGTGGGCATGGGAGCGCCATTGGTCGCCACTGACGAGGAAGCGACGCTCGATTTCCAGGGCCATGGGGAGGGGGTGGCAGGGCGGAGCGGAGCCGTTCAGTTGCGGGACGGTTCACCAGCGGTAAGGCTGCCGGCCCAGTGGAGCTTGTGGGTGAGAGTGCTGTAGTACGAGGGGCTCTGCTCCAACTGGAGCATCAGCACGGGGTGGCGCCCCCGCTGCAGGACGCAGCGATCGCCCGGTTCGAGCACGGTGGCATGGGCTCCGTCCTTCCAGAGCTTGACCCGACGGCTGGCCTCCCCCAGGGGCCAGACCGACAGCCGCGAACCGGGAGGGACCACCACCGCCCGGCTGGAGAGACTCATCGGGCAGATCGGTGTGACCACGATGGCTTCGATGCCCGGATGCAGGATCGGTCCACCGGCGGCCATCGCGTAGCCGGTGGAGCCGGTGGGGGTGGCGATGATCAGGCCGTCGCCCCGGTACTGGTCCACGACCTCCCCGTCGATCTCCAGCTCCAACATGCAGGTGGGAGAAAGCTCATCGAGGTAAGGGCGGAAGTAGAAGTCGTTGAGGGCGCCATGGGGTCCATCGCCGACCCCGTTCAGATCGCCGTCTGCGGGGACATCTCCCTCCAGGGGCACACCGTCCCCACGATCGATCCGGGCTTCCAGCATCATGCGCTTCTCGATCGCAAAGCGGTCGTCCCGCAGGCGTTGCCAGAGGGTGTCGTCGGGGTCGTGGCTGCCGGCTTCCCCGTTGGACTCACCCCGCAACCGCAGCAGGCGCCGTTCATGGGTGAGGAAGCCCAGGTGACCGCCGACGTTGAAGCTGAGCACCGGCACAGCAAAGCTGGCCAGGTGACGTGCCGCCGCCAGGACCGTGCCATCGCCACCGAGCACAATGGCGAGGTCGGGAAGGTCGCTCTCGGTGGCCAGCAGGCCAGGGAAGGGATTCAAGCCCAGGCCGCTGACGGCGGTGGTGACGATGACACCCTGGGAACGAAGGTCCTGGGCACAGCGTCGGGCCTGGCGCTGGGCCGCCTGGCTGCCCTTGCGAAGGATCAGCCAGACCCGCTCAAGCTGCATGGCATGAGACGTGCACGGCTACCAGCGCAGCAGGTTGAAGCGCTCCATGTCCACTGTTTCCCGGTTGCGATAGAGCGACAGCAGGATGGCGAGGCCGACGGCCGCTTCAGCTGCTGCCACGGTGATCACGAAGATGGCGAACACCTGGCCGCGGATCAGCTGGCCATCGAGGTAGTTGGAGAAGGCCATCAGGTTGATGTTGACGGCGTTCAGCATCAGCTCAATGCTCATCAGCACCCGCACGGCGTTGCGGCTGTTGATCAGCCCCCAGACGCCGACGCAGAACAACATGGCCGCGACGGAGAGAAAGGCCTCGAGCGGGATCGGAGAGGCGAGGTCGGTGCTCATGGCTTGGAAAGGAGGGTGGGCGCTGGGGCGGATTTCTCAATCAGCAGGGGCGTGCGGTCTTTTTCGATCAGCCCCTGATCGGCCGGCTCACCGGTGATCACGTCGGTGCTGAAGACGTCGCGGCGAGCCAGCACGATGGCCCCGATCATCGCCATCAGCAGCAGCACCGAGGCCAGCTCAAAGGGCAGCAGGTAATCGGTGAAGAGGTGCTCGCCGATGCGGATGGTGGCCTCTTCGCCGACGGGCGTCGGACCTGGCAGCACCCAGGTGGTGGTGAAGGCCACCCGCAGCAGCAGGGCGAAGAGGCCGGCGCAGACCGCCCCCGACAGGAGGCGACGCACCAGCAGCCCAGGGATGGCGGCGAGGGTTTCCTGCTTGTTCACGAGCATGATCGCGAACAGGATCAGCACATTGACGGCACCCACATAGACGAGGATCTGCGCCGCCGCGACGAAGCTGGCGTTGAGCAGGAGATACAGCCCGGCGACCGAAAGGAAGACACCGCCCAGCAGGAAGGCTGAATAGACGATGTTGGGCAGCAGGACCACGCCGAGCGAGCCGACCACGGTGGTGGCCGAGAGCACGAGGAAGCAGATCTGCTGAGTGGTGGAGGCGATCGACATCAGGACTCTCCGGTGCTGTCGGAAGGGGCGGCGCCGCTGGGGGCTGGCTCCTTCTGGAGGGATTCCAGCACCTGGGAAGGCAGCTGGCCCGCACGGGGCTCGCTGGCGGGCACACCATGGGGGTCCAGGGCGCCCTTGGGAAGGTAGGCCAGCTCCCGCAGGGCAAACACCGCCGGATCGGAGGTGACGCTCGTGGGCAGGCGGCCAAGGGCAACGTTGTCGTAGTTGAGGCTGTGGCGGTCAAAGGCCGCCAGCTCGTACTCCTCGGTCATGGAGAGGCAGTTGGTGGGGCAGTACTCCACGCAGTTGCCGCAGAAGATGCACACCCCGAAATCGATCGAGTAGTTGCGCAGCTCCTTCTTCTTGGTGGCCTTGTTCATCACCCAATCCACCACCGGCAGGTTGATGGGGCACACCCGCACACACACCTCGCAGGAGATGCACTTGTCGAGTTCGTAGTGGATCCGGCCCCGGTAACGCTCGGAGGGGATCAGCTTCTCGTAGGGGTACTGCACCGTGATCGGGCGCCGGCGCAGGTGGTCGAAGGTGACCGCCAAACCCTGGGTCATGGTCTGGGCCGCGCTCACCGCCTCCCGGGTGTAGTCACCGACTTGTTTCAGAAACCCGAACATGGCTGGGGGCGAGGGGGTTACGGGATGGGGACCATGATGGCCCTCGGGGGGCGTCGCCGTTGGTATCGGCGCGACCGGTTCAGCCGCCGAAGGCGACGGGGAAGGCCAGCTTGAGGCCGGCGGTGACCAGGAGGTTGACCAGGGCGATCGGCAGCAGGAACTTCCAGCCCAGATCGAGCAGTTGGTCGATCCGCACCCTTGGGGTGGTCCATCGCAGCAGGATGGCGAAGAACACCAGCAGGTAGGCCTTCAGGATCGTGCTGACGATGCCGATGGAACCGGTGATCACCTGGACCAGGGGGGCATCGGGGGAAACCCCGAGCCAGCCGGTGATCCACTCGACGGGCACAGGGAAGCTCCAGCCGCCCAGGTAGAGCACGGACACCAGCAGGGCCGACAGCACCAGGTTGATGTAGCTGCCCAGGTAGAAGAGGGCGAACTTCATGCCGGAATATTCGGTCTGGTAGCCGGCCACCAGTTCCTCCTCGGCCTCCGGCAGGTCGAAGGGAAGGCGCTCACACTCCGCCAGGGCGCAGATCCAGAAGATCACGAAGCCGACGGGCTGGCGCCAGATGTTCCAGCTCAAGATGCCGGCCCCCGTCTGCTGGGCGACGATGTCGACGGTGCTGAGGGAGTTGCTCATCATCACCACCGCCAGCACCGCCAGGGCCAGGGGGATCTCGTAGCTGATCGACTGGGCCGCCGCCCGCAGGCCGCCGAGCAGGGAGTACTTGTTGTTGCTGGAGTAGCCGCTCATCAGCAGGCCGATCGGCTGGATGCTGCTCAGGGCGATCCACAGGAAGATGCCTACCCCCACATTGCTGATCAGCAGGTTCTGGCCGAACGGCACCACCAGCCAGGACAGGATCACCGGCACAACCACCAGCACGGGGCCGAGGCTGAAGAGCACGGAGTCGGCTCTGGCCGGAATGATGTCCTCCTTGAACACCAGCTTGAGGCCATCGGCCAGGGGCTGGAGCACGCCCAGGGCACCGGCGTATTCAGGCCCGATGCGCTGCTGCACCGCCGCGGAGATCTTGCGCTCCAGCCAGACGCTCACCAGGACGCCGACCACGGCCCCCACCAGCACCAGCACCATCGGCAGTGGCAACCAGAGCAGGCGGGCGGCACCGGCGGTGAGGCCCATGGCCTGGGCCAGGTCGATGAAGCTCGACTGGAGATCGAGACCAGGGGGAGCAACGGTGGCACCCAGCAGGCCAGTGGACAGCATCAGAGAACTCCGGTGGGGGGAACCTAGGGGGAAACGGGGTCAGCCAGGAACCGGACGGCTTTCCAGGGGCAACCAGCCCCGTTCGTCGGGACCGGTGTAGATCTGCGAGGGACGGTAGATGCGGTTGGCACCCAGTTGTTCCTTCCAGTGGGCCAGCCATCCTGCCGTACGGGCGATGGCGAAGATGGGGGTGAACAGGTCGCGGGGAATACCGAGCTTTCGGTAAACCAGTCCGGAATAGAAGTCGACGTTTGGGAAGATGCCCTTCGGCCCGAGCCGCCGCTCCGCCACCTCCTCAAGCTTGAGGGCCACGTCGTACATGGCGTCGTGGCCGAAGCGCTGGAAGAGCTCCTCGGCCAGACCCTGCAGGATCACGGCCCGGGGGTCCTTGACGCGGTACTCGCGATGGCCGAAGCCCATGATCTTCTGCTTCTGGGCGATGGCCCGATCGAGCCAGGGCTCCACCTGGTCGATGCTGCCGATCTGGTCGAGCATGTCCAGGACGTCCTCGTTGGCGCCGCCGTGCAGAGGGCCGGCCAGGGTGCCCACCGCCGAGGCCACCACGGCGTAGGGATCGGTGAGGGTGCTGGCCGTAACCCTGGCACTGAAGGTGCTGGCGTTGAGGCTGTGCTCGGCGTGCAGGATCAGGCAGGCGTCGAAGATCCGGGCCGCCAGGGGATCGGGCTCCCGTTCGGTGAGCATGTAGAGGAAGTTGGCCGAGTAGGCCAGGTCGTCCCGGGGCTGGATCGGATCCTGGCCCTTCCGGATCAGCTGGAACGCCGCCACCATCGTCGGGATCTTGGCGATCAGCCGTACCACCGCGTCGACGATGTACTGGGGGTCGTAGAGGGCGCGGCGGGAATAGAAGAGCCCCAGGGACGCCGCACTGGCCTGCAGGGCATCCATCGGATGGCCCGTGGCCGGGAAGCACTTCATCATGTCCCGGATGCGGAAGCTGAGCCGCCGGTGCATCTGCACCTCCTGCTCGAATTCGCGCAACTGGAAGATCGTCGGCAACTCCCCCCAGATCAGCAGATAGGCGGTTTCGAGGAAGCTGCTGTGGCTGGCGAGCTGCTCGATCGGGTAGCCCCGGTAGGTGAGCAGCCCCCGTTGCCCCTCGATGTCGCAGATGGCGGACTGGGTGGCCGGCACCCCCTCGAGGCCGGGGCGGAAGGTGGGGGGCGCCGGCGCCGACGGCGAGGGAGGGGTGCCCTGAGGGTCGTTCGCCTCTGGGGTGCTCGCCGCCGCCATGCCGCTTCCTGTGGATGGGATGAACTTAGGCGCAGGAACCGGCACCTGGCGTAGCGCCCGCTGCCAGGTCAGGGGCGGGGCAGCCAGAGCCTGGGGCGGACCAGCCACTCCAGGCGGGCCGTGCCGGCCAGCGAACCATCGACCTCCACCACAGGGAGGCGCAACAGGGCCAGACCCGCCTTGCGCAGGGCGATCGCACCGGGGGGCGCCCCGAGCAGGCGGGACGCCAGCAGCCCCAGATCCGGCTCATGGCCCACCAGAAGCAGCCGGCAGGAGGGCGCTTCACCGCCCTGGGTGAACCAGGCCGGCAGCAGGGGCAGGGGATCCCCGCCGGGCTCCAGGGTCTGGGCCAGCTCAAGGGCGGGGGCCAGGCCGACCATCCGGGCGATCTCGGCGGTTTGCCAGGCCCGGGCCAGGGGACTGGAGAACAGACGATCGGCCCGCAGACCCAGTTGGACGGCCCGCTCCAGCACCGCCCGGGTGCGGGCACGGCCAGCGGCGGTGAGCTCCCGCCTGGCATCGACCCTGGCGGGGCTGCGCTCCTCGGCGATGCCGTGGCGCAGCAGGAGCAGCTCCCAGACGGGTGGTGCCATGGTCAGGCGGCTCCGAAATCGAGGCGCGCTTCCACCGCCAGGAGACCGGGCTCCCCCTGCAGCGCCAGGGCCAGGCCGGTGACCGGCTCACTGAGCGGCCCCCCGGCCAGGGCGGTGAGGCGTTGCCACGGCCTCCAGGCCGCCAGCACGTCACGGGTCCGCGGACCATCGAGGGCCCATTGCAGGGACGCCTCCGGAACCGCAAGCGCAGCCAACTGCCCCTGCAGACGGCCAGCCCCCCCTTTCTGCGGCCCACCCAGACTCTCCAGCTGGCCGAGGGACTCCCCCCACCAGGCCTGGTCGCCCCGCTGCCAGCGCCAGCCCAGCAGGGGCGCCTGCAACTGCTCCGACCTGCCGTCGCGGCGGCCCGGACTGGCCTGCAGCCGGGTCCAGGCCAGCAGTGGGTGGCCGTCGACCTCGAGGGGGGCGGCGATCAGGCCATCGGCCGCCAGGGCCGCCTCCAGCACCGAGGGCTCCGGCCGGTCCGCCGCCGTACCCAGCAACCAGCGATCGCCGCTGGCGGCCGCCAGCAGCGGTCCCCCGTCGGATCCCACCACCAGGGCGGGCAGCGGGCCGGCGGCATCCGCCGACCCCACCAGGCGCTCCAGCAGCGGCTGCAGCAACGGGATCGTGGCGAGGGTGGCGGGATCCTGCACCAGGGCGAGGCTGGCGGCGGGACGCTGCAGGGCGGCCAGCAGGGCCTGGCCCAGGCCGGCATCGGCACCGATCTCCGGCAGGTCGATCTCCGCCGGCAGCCCGAGCAGGGCGGACAGTCGGAGGCTTTGGCCGTCGGGTCGCAGGGCCAGCAGCAGCCCACCGGGCCGCTGGTCGGCAAGGGCCGGCAGCGGCAGCCCCAGCCAGCGCTCCAGGGCGCCGGGGGAAGCCTGGAGCAGGGCGGCGCCGGTGCCGAGTCGCCGCAGACCCTCCTGGAAGGACGCCTGGCCGGCCTGGTTGAGCTCAGGGATCTGGGACACATCCAGCGCCTGCTCCAGCACACCCCGCCCCGAGGCGATCAGGACAAGGTCGTCATCCACCAGGGCCGTGGCCAGCGGCATCGGTGTGCGGCCCAGCAGGGCCCCCCGGCCGCTGATCAGACCCATCCCCCGGTAGGTGCTGATCTGGAGATCCGTGCCCGCCAGGCTGCGGGTCTGCCAGAAGCGCTGCAGAAACTGGCGGGCGCCGTCGTCGTCACGGCTGCCCAGGGCCAGCAGCCAGCCGCCCTTTGCGCCCCCTGCGGCGGCGCCGGCGTCCGCCTCGAACAGCGCCAGACCCACCGGTGCCGCCAGCCAGGAGCGCAGTTCGGTTTCGTAGTCGAGACCCGCCGCGGCGAAGGCCCCGTCACGCAGCCGGCCGACCGCGGCCGCCGCCTGGCGCCGCTGGCGGGGTGGAGCGACGGCACGGGCGTAGTCCAGGGGCTGGTCGCCGTCGCTGAACAAATGGAAGCTGAGGGGAGCATCCCGAGGCACGAACTGGGCGGCACGCGGCACCACGAGCGGCAGCCGCTGCAACCGCAGGGCACTGCGCTGCCACACCAGCCACCAGCCACCGAGCCCCAGTCCGAACACCACCAGCACCAGGGCCAGCAGCACCGCCAGGAATGGGCGGGCCTTCATGCGTTCTCAGCAGGATGGGACCATCCTGACGCCACCCCCCCTCCCACGCCCGCCATGGACGAGACGACCCGCCCGGGGACCCCCCGGACGCTCACCGCCGCGGACCTGCAACGGCGCCTCGAGGCCGGCGAGCCTCTCCGGATCGTGGATGTGCGCGAGGACGGAGAACTGGCCCTGGCCAGGTTGCCGCTTGAGGTCCTGCATCTGCCCCTGGGCCGTCACCGCGAATGGCTGCCGGAGCTGGAGACGCTGCTCGATCGACAGCAACCTGTGGTGGTGCTCTGCCATGCCGGCATCCGCAGCTGGGATTTCGGCTGCTGGCTGATCCAGGAACAGGGCTTTGGGGAGGTGTGGAACCTGAAGGGGGGCATCGACGCCTGGAGCCGGGAGGTGGATCCCCAGGTTCCCCGTTACTGAGCCCCCGTCCCGGGCCTGGGGAGGCACTCCGCTTACCTAGGATTAAGGATCTCTTTTCCTTGCTGTTTCCCCACCGTCCTTGGACACGCTGCCGCGCCGACAACAGGAGGTCCTACGGGCCACGGTGCGGCACTACGTGGACACCGTCGAGCCGGTGGGTAGCCACACCCTGGTGCGTCGTTTCGGGCTGCCGGCCAGCCCCGCCACTGTGCGCACGGCCATGGGGGCCCTGGAACAACGCGGCCTGCTGACCCAGCCCCACACCTCCGCCGGCCGGATCCCCAGCCAGCGGGGCTACCGCCTCTACGTCGATCAGTTGTTGCCGGCCCCTGGGGCCGCCGCCCTGCAGCTGGAGCGCGAACTGGCCGGAATCAGTCTGCAGTGGGCCGCCCTGGATGATCTGCTGCTGCACCTGGCCCGCCGCCTGGCCGACCTCACCGGCCTGCTCAGCCTGATCACCCGACCCCAGCGCCCCAGTCCTCTGTTGCAGGCGGTGCGGCTGGTGCCCAGCGGCGACCGCCTTCTGGTGTTCCTCGTCCAGGGACCGGACTTCAGCACCAGCCTGAATCTGCGTCTTGGGGCCGGCCTGGAGGAGGAGCTGCCGATCCTGGAGCGCTGGAGCAACCAGCAGCTCCGCGCCAACGGCGACGGGCGTATCCCCTGGGAGCGACTGCCGGCCGAATTGCGCCGCAGCGGCGGCCTGCTGCGCCAGGCCCTCGACAGCCACAGCCGCATCCGCAGCGAGGAGCTCGACGCCGTGGTGGCGGCGGGCCTGGGGGGTCTGCTGGCCCAGCCGGAATTCAGCCACAGCTCCAGCCTGCTTCCGGTGGTGCAACTGGTGGAGCATGGCCCCCGTACCCTGCTGGGGCTCACCGGCGACCCCGCCGCCATCGCCAGCGACGCGATCTGGATCGGCACAGAACACCCCCACGCCGCCCTCGGCCAGTGCTCGGTGGTCCAGGCCACCTACCGCACGGGCCACGGCGGCCGCGGCCAGGTGGCGTTGGTGGGGCCGATGCGCATGGCCTACGCCACCGCCCGGGCAGCGGTTCAGTCGGTGGCCTCGATCCTGGAGAGGCTCCTGAGCTGATGACCTACTGCCTCGGTTTTCTGCTCCAGAGCGGCCTGGTGTTCGCCTCCGACTCCCGCACCAACGCAGGGGTGGATTACATCTCCAGCTACAGCAAGATGCATGTGCTGGCACCGGCTCCGGATCGGCTGTTCGTGCTGATGGCAGCCGGCAATCTCGGCACCACCCAGGCCGTGCTCAATCGCATCCGCCGCGACATCGAGAACCACGGAGCCGGTCCCAGTCCCCAGTGGAGCCGCCAGGACGACCCCCCGGCCGGACCGAGCATGCTCACCGCCCGTTATCTGTTTGAGGTGGCCGATTACATCGGCCGCCTCAATGTGATGGTCCAGAAGGAGTTCAATCCCAATCTGCGCCAGGCGGGTGCCAGCGGCGAGGCCAGCTTCATCCTGGGCGGCCAGATCGCCGGCCAGCCCCACGGGCTCTACATGGTGTATCCCCAGGGCAACGCGATCATGGCCACCGCCGACACTCCTTTCCTGCAGATCGGCGAAACCAAGTACGGCAAGCCTCCCCTCGATTACATCGGCCGACCGGACCTCTCCCTGGAGGACGCGGCACGCCTCTGCCTGGTGTCAGAGATCGTGACCCGCCGCTCCAATCTCACCGTGGGGCCACCCTTCGAGATCGCCTTGGTGCGCCGCGACGAGTTCAAGGTGGGCCGGCATCTGAAGTTCGACAAGGAAGCTCCGGAGATCCAGAACACCATGGATGTGTGGGCCCGCCACATGCAGGAGGGCCTCAACAAGCTGCCCCGTTTCCCCTGGGAGCAGGATCCGCTCTGAGGCCAGAGTCTGGCGAGCGGGGCGGGAAACCTATCCGGCCAGGCCGTCGCCCAGCTTCTCCGCCACCGTGTTGACGTCCTTGTCGCCGCGGCCGGAGAGATTGAGCACCACTTCGGTGCCGGGGGCGAGGCTGGGGCAGAGGGATTCCAGCCAGGCGAAGGCATGGGCCGTCTCCAGGGCAGGGATGATCCCCTCCAGCTCGCTCACCCGTTGCAGGGCTTCAAGGGCCTGGGCGTCGGTGACGGCGGCGTACTCCGCCCGGCCGATGCCCTTGAGATAGCTGTGCTCCGGCCCCACGCCCGGGTAATCGAGGCCGGCACTGATCGAATGGGCCTCCTGCACCTGGCCTTCGTCGTCCTGCAACAGCAGGCTCATGGCGCCGTGCAGCACCCCCACCCGCCCTTCGGTGATCGTGGCGGCGTGGCGACCGGTGTCCACACCCTCGCCGGCCGCCTCCACACCGATCAGGCGCACGTCGACGTCCTGAACGAAGGGATGGAACAGGCCCATGGCGTTGGAGCCGCCGCCCACACAGGCGATCAGCACATCCGGCAGCCGGCCGAAGGCCTCCAGGCACTGGGACCTGGCTTCCTGGCCGATCACGGCATGGAAATCCCTGACCAGCATCGGGTAGGGGTGCGGACCGGCCACCGAACCGAGGATGTAATGGGTCGTCTCCACGTTGGTGACCCAATCGCGGATGGCTTCGCTGGTGGCGTCCTTGAGCGTGGCGGTGCCGGCGGTGACGGGCTGGACGGTGGCCCCCAGCAGCCGCATCCGGAACACGTTCAGGGCCTGGCGGCGCATGTCCTCGGCGCCCATGTAGATCACGCAGTCCAGGCCGAAGCGGGCGCAGACCGTGGCCGTGGCCACGCCGTGCTGGCCGGCGCCGGTCTCGGCGATGATCCGCTTCTTGCCCATCCGCAGGGCGAGCAGCGCCTGACCCAGGGCGTTGTTGATCTTGTGGGCGCCGGTGTGGTTGAGGTCTTCGCGCTTCAGCCAGATGCGCGGACCGCCCTCGGGCCGGCGGTAGTGCTCCGTGAGGCGTTCAGCCTCGTAGAGAGGGCTGGGCCGGCCCACGTAATGGCGCAGCAGGTGGTCCAGCCGGGCGGTGAAGGCGGGATCGGCCCAGGCCTCGGCGGCGGCGGCCTCCAGCTCCGCCAGGGCGGGCATCAGGGTTTCGGGCACGTACTGACCGCCGAAAGGGCCGAAACGGCCCAGGCCATCCGGGCGGACCGACGGCTGCAGCGCGGCAGGATCGACGCGGCGGGTAGGGACGGTGCTGGTCACCGGCGGTACGGAAGGGGATGATTCAGAGTAGGGAGGCACCACCCGGCACGGCTGGGACGGCCCCGCGGATTCCGGAGTGCCAGCTCAAAACCATGGGCATCACCTGGTGACGGCCCAGTTCCAAATGAACGCCAGAGATGCTTCCCAGCCACTACCTCTCTACCCTGACTCTGGCGGAACGGCTGTATCGTCAGCAGCCCGAAGTAGCGAGCCAGATTTATTCGGCGCAAGTGCTTCAGTTCCTCCGGGACGGTGTGATCATCTTTCCGCAGGTGATGGACCCTGCCCTGCTCGATCGGGTGGACGCCGACCTGGACGACCTGCCGCGCCTGGCCCAGACCTCCCTGCTGTATGGCCTGATCGGCATTGATGGCAATGCTGATCACTACGAAGCCAGGGTTCTGCGCAATCTTCCGAAGTTGGGTATCACAGATTTACGCCAGGCCGGACCCGGGCTCAAGCTCAATGACCTGCATCGCTATTTCGATTCAGCCCGCGATCTCGCCTTCTCACAGCCCATCATCGGTTTTCTCGATGAGCTCTTCGGCTCGGCACCGGCCCTGATTCAATCACTCACCTTCTGGAAAAGCAGCGAACAGTCGCTGCATCAGGACTTCTCCTACGTGCACCATCACAACCGGCTGGGCCATCTGGCCGCAGCCTGGATTCCCCTGGAAGACATCAGCGATCAGGCCGGGCCGCTTGTGTATTACAAGGGTTCCCACCTCCTGGTGGAGCATCAGTTTTATGACTGGGATCAGGGCGGAATTCTGGCCAGCCGCAACACCGACCCTCACACGGCAGCTGGGTATGGGCATTACCTGAGCGGCTTGATCAACCAGCAGGGCTGGACACCAAGCATCTATCTGCCCAGGCGCGGCGACCTACTGATCTGGCACGGGGCCCTGATTCACGGCGGCACCCCCATGGCGGATCCTTCGCGCACCCGCCGCTCCTACGTCTGCCACTACACCGCCGCCGCGAATCACAAGGCCATGGCCCGCCATCGCGTCGGGGAGGGCTACGACTTCTCCGAACCGCCGTCTCTACCGGAAACGATGCGATCCAGATCCTTGCCGTCCCGGCTGGTGTCCGCCGCTGGCCGCCGCATGAAGCAGCTCTTCAGGGGGGGCCGCACCCATGCCTAAGGGCGGTTGGAGGGAGTTCAGCGGCTCGGAGAGCCTGCAGCGGCCTCCGGCACCTGTCGGAACTGGCGTGGCACGGTCCCAGCAGCGGGTGCGGGTGCAGCGCACCAAGGCGGGCAAGGGCGGCAAGCTGGTCACCGCGATCACGGGGCTGGACATTCCAGAGGCCGAGGCGCGCGCCCTGTTGCAGCGGCTCAAGACCCGCGCCGGCACCGGCGGCACCCTCAAAGACGGTGTGATTGAACTCCAGGGCGACCAGGTGGCCCTCACCCTGGCCGAGCTGGAGGCACAAGGATTTCGACCGAAGCAGGCGGGGGGGTAGGGGAGAATGCGCCTCGATGCTTCTGTGCGTTCCGTGTCCGAGATGACCTCGCCTGCCAAGGCCACCAACATCGTCTGGCACCACTCCACCGTGACCCGCGCCGCCCGCGCCCACCAGAGGGGCCACCGCAGCGCCATCCTCTGGTTCACAGGTCTGTCGGGAGCGGGGAAGAGCACCCTGGCCAATGCGGTGAACTCGGCCCTGTTTGAGCAGGGGCTGGCCTGTTATGTGCTGGATGGTGACAACGTGCGCCACGGGCTGTGCAGCGATCTGGGCTTCTCCGACGCCGATCGCGAGGAGAACATCCGCCGGATCGGTGAGGTGGCGAAATTGTTTCTGGATGCCGGCGTGGTGGTGCTAACCGCTTTCGTCTCCCCCTTCCGGGCCGACCGCCAGCGGGCCCGGGCGCTGGTGGAAGCGGGCGATTTCCTCGAGATCCACTGCGCCGCTGATCTGGCGGTCTGCGAGCAGCGGGACACCAAAGGCCTCTACGCCAAGGCCCGGGCTGGGGAGATCAAGGACTTCACTGGCATCTCCAGCCCCTATGAGGCCCCCGAAACCCCCGAACTGCGGGTGGCCACCGGGGAGCAAAGCCTCGACGAGTCGGTCGCCCAGGTGATGGCCGAACTGGAGCGGCGCGGCATCATTCCGGCTCCGGCAGATCCCTGAACGGTTCGGCACGCAGGCGCAGGGCCCAGGCATCGAGGAAGGTCTTGGAACAACTGGCCACCGGCACCGCCAGCAGCAGGCCCAGCAGTTCCCCCAGGCCCAGCAAGCCCCCCAGCCGAGCGCCGATCGGCAAGCTGATCAGCAGCCAGGCCGGCTGCAGCCCCACGATCGAGCCCATCAGCCGCGGCTGGATCACCTGGTCGACCACCTGGCCGACACTGATCGCCACCGCCAGCACCTCCAGGCCGGTGCGCGGATCCTCGAGCGCCAGCAGCACGCTCACCCCCACGATGGTGAGGGCACTGGCGTAGGGGATCAGGGTCGTGAAGCCGATCGCCACGGCGAACAGCACGCCGTAGGGAATGCCCAGCAGGGTGAACACAAGACTCTGGGCGCCGCTCAGGATCAGGGCCAGCACCACCTGGCCGGCGAAGTAGCCCCGGAAGGTGCGATCAAGGGTGCTGAGCACCAGGGCGCGGGTGCCGGCGGGAAGCCATTCCGCCAATCCCTTGGCGATGCCTTCGCCCCCCAGCAGCAGGAACACCGCCAGCACCAGCACGATCACGGTGTTGACGGTGATGCTGACGGTGGCCCCCAGGATCCCCAGCACCTGCTGGCTCAGCTGAGAGGCGATCTTGCTGGTGCGGGTGATCAGATCGCTGCTCAGCCCGCCGAAATCGGTGGGCAGCCCCCGTTCGGTGGCCCAGCTCTGCAACTGCCCCAGCAGGGTTTCCCCCTCCGCCAGCCAGCTGGGAAGGGCGAGCACCAGGTCGCCGAGCTGCTCCACCAGGCGCGGCACCAGCACCAGGGCCGCCAACACCACCGCCGAGAGGCTCAGCCCCAGCACCAGCAGCAGGGCCAGGGCCCGCGGCAGCCCCCGCTGGATCAGCCAGCGGCTGGGGATGTCGAGCAGGAAGGCCAGCAGGGCCGCCGTCAGGAACAGGGCCGGGAACGGCGCCAGGGGCACCAGCAACTGGCGCAGCACCCACAGGTTGAGCACCAGCAGGGGCAGGGCCAGCGAGAACCTCAGCCAGGGGGGCAGCACCAGCCGCTCAAGCATCAGCGGGAGCCGGGCACGCCCCCGGTGGATCGATGAAGTCCCATCAGCTTGGCCTGCCGGGCCGGCAACGGCCAGCGCTTCATCCCTGGCCCATCGCCGCCAGGTAGGCGGCGCTGCCCAGGGCCTGCAGGCGCCCATCCTTGGCCACCACCTGATCGTGCAGACCACGGCGGTAGGCCTCCAGGGCCTGCGCGAGCACGGGATCGGCGATGGCCAGGATCGAGGCCGCCAGCAGACCGGCGTTGAGACCGCCGCCGATCGCCACCGTGGCGACGGGGATGCCCGCCGGCATCTGCACGATCGAATGCAGCGAATCCACCCCGGAGAGGGCCTGGCTGCGCACGGGCACACCGATCACCGGGAGCATGGAGAAGGCCGCCACCATGCCGGGCAGGTGGGCGGCGCCGCCGGCCCCGGCGATGATCACCTGCAGGCCCCGGGACGCGGCCGCCTCGGCGAACGCCGCCATCTCCCGCGGCGTGCGGTGGGCCGAGAGCACCCGCACCTCGCTGGCCACCCCCAGCTGCTCCAGGATCCGCACCGCTGGCTCCAGCGTCGGCAGGTCGGAATCGCTGCCCATCACGATCGCCACCCTGGGCGGCGGCGTGGAAGCGGACGGGGCGGCTTCGGGATCCATGGCGCTGGGGCGGCGAGGATGGCATTGTCCCGTCCCGCGGCTGAGCGGATGCGCTGGCTGACCAACCTGCGACTGGCGGGCGATGACCCGGCCTGCGACGAGGCTGATGGGCGTGGGCAGGTGGGCCGCTGGCGGGTGGCGATCGACGGCGACGGGCTCATCGTGCGGGTGCGATCAACGCCGCCGGGGAGCCGGGCCGCTGGCGAGGACTGGGGCGGCGACTGGCTGTCCCCGGGGGGCGTGGACCTGCAGATCAACGGGGGCCTGGGGCTGGCCTTTCCCGAACTGACCCTCGACGATCTGGCCCGCCTGGAGGCGCTGCTGGAGCTGCTGTGGAGGGATGGGGTGGACGCCATCTGTCCCACCCTGGTGACCTGCGCCCCGGAGGCCCTGCGCCGGGCCCTGGCGGTGCTGGCCGAGGCCCGCCGCCGGCATCGACCCGGACGCTGCCGGCTGCTGGGCGCCCACCTGGAGGGGCCGTTCCTGGCGCCGGAGCGACGGGGCGCCCACCCGGCCCAGCACCTGCAGTCCCCCAGCCGGGCCGCCCTCGACCGGCTGATCGCCGGCTTCGCGGGCGGCCCGGAGGCCGATATCGCCCTGGTGACCCTGGCCCCGGAGCTGGAGGGGGCCGCCGAGGTGATCGCGGCGCTGCGGGCCGCCGGCGTGGTGGTCAGCCTGGGCCACAGCGGCGCCGATGCGGCCCAGGCCCGCCGGGCCTTCGCCGAGGGGGTGGGCATGCTCACCCACAGCTTCAATGCCATGGCCGGGCTGCACCACCGCGCCCCGGGACCGGTCGGGGAGGCCCTGCGGCAGGGGGAGGTGGCCCTGGGGCTGATCGCCGACGGCGTCCACGTGGACCCCACCATGGCGGTGCTGCTGCAGCGGCTGGCGCCGCGGCAGGTGCTGATCGTCAGTGATGCCCTGGCCCCCTACGGCCTGGCCGACGGCCGCCACCGCTGGGACGAGCGCGTCCTGCTGGTGGAGGGCGGCAGCTGCCGGCTGGAGGACGGCACCCTGGCCGGGGTGACCCTGCCGCTGCTGGAGGGGGTGCGTCGGCTGGCCGGCTGGGGCGGCCTGGTGCAGGCGTCGATCGCCGCGGCCACCATCGCCCCGCGGCGCCTGCTGGGGGAGCGGCAGCCGCTGGAGCAGCTACTGATGGGGCGGCCCCTGGCAGACACCCTGCGCTGGAGCACGGCGGCCGACGGACGCCTGGACTGGCGGCGCCCCGAAACCGTGCCCCAGACCCCCGCTCCCTAGGATCCCGCCCACCTGAACGGCCCTGCGCCCCATGCCCCCGGAACCGCAACCCCCCGCGCCCGCCGAGGCACAGGCTGAGACGCAGGCCGAGAAGGCCGAGGTGCAGGCCTACTTCGAGAGCACCGGCTTCGAGCGCTGGAACCGCATCTACAGCGACAGCGAGGAGGTGAACCGGGTCCAGCGCAACATCCGCATCGGCCACCAGAAGACCGTGGACGCGGTGCTGGCCTGGCTGCAGCAGCAGGGCGACCTCGCGAGCCGCAGCTTCTGCGATGCCGGCTGCGGCGTCGGCAGCCTCAGCCTGCCCCTGGCGGCCCTCGGGGCCGGCTCGATCGCCGCCAGCGACCTCTCCGCCGCCATGGTGGCCGAGGCCAGCCGCCGGGCCACCGAGGCCGGTCTCGCCTCGGAGCGGCTCAGCTTCAGTGTCTCCGACCTGGAGAGCCTCGAGGGCCGCTACGACACGGTGATCTGCCTGGACGTCTTCATCCACTACCCCCAGGCGGCCGCCGAAGCGATGGTGCGGCACCTGGCGGCGATGGCCGAACGCCAGCTGGTCGTCAGCTTCGCCCCCTACACGCCGCTGCTGGCGGTGCTCAAGCAGATCGGTCAGCTGTTCCCCGGACCCAGCAAGACCACCCGTGCGTACACCCTGCGGGAGGAAGGGATCGTGGCGGCGGCCGTCGCCGCGGGCTTCCGCCCCGTCCACCGCAGCCTCAACCAGGCGCCCTTCTACTTCTCGCGGCTGATCGCCTTCGAGCGCGGCTGAGTCCCAACTGGCCGCGCTCAGCCCGGGTCCCAGGCCGGCAGGGGCGCCTCCCAGACGCGGCGGGCCCCTTCGGGCCCCGTCAGGCTCAGGCGATGGGCCTGCAGCCGGTAGCCCCCCTCCCCTGGAAGCACCTCGGCCCGGGCGACTCCCCCAACCAGGTACAGGGGGTCCCCCAGCAGGGGCGCCCCGATGGCGGCGCAGTGGATGCGGATCTGGTGGGGCCGGCCCGTGGCGATCGTCACCTGCACCAGATCCCCATCCGGGTGACGCCGCAGCAAGGTCAGCAGGCTGCGCGCTGCCAGCCCGTCCGGGGAGGCGCACCAGATCCGCCCCAGCAATGGGTGGGCCCGACGGCCGATGGGGGTGGTGATCGACAGGGGAACGCCGAGATCCTGCCTGAGGGCCCCTGGCACCAGCAGCGCTCGGTAAAGCTTGCGGCAGGACGGGGCCTCCGCTTCCCCCGCGGCGCTGCTCTCCCGCAACCGCCGGCTCAGCCAGGCGCGGGTGGATGGGCGGCGGGCGCAGACCAGCAGGCCGGAGGTGAAGCGCCCGAGCCGGTGCACCGGCCGGGGTGGCGGCGTCCCGTCCCGTCCGGCGGCGCTCTGGCGCTCCAGCAGCCGCAGAACGGTGTGCTCAAGGAATCCGCCCGCCGGCAGCACGGGCAGACCACTGGGCTTGTCGATCACCAGCAGATCGCCATCGTCGTGGATCACCCCCCAGCAGGCTGGTACGGCGGGCTCCTGCCAGGGGGGACGCCGCCAGAGCAGCCGGTCGCCGCCGGAGAGGGTCACCTCGGCCCGCAGCGTCTCGCCATTGCGGCTGATCTCACCACGGGCGAGGCGGCTCCGCCAGTCCGCCGGACTGGAGTGGGGGTACCGGCCGGCGTAAAAGTCGACCACACCCAGCCCGGCTCCGGCTGTGTGAATCCGGTCGCGGTAGGCCCAGCCGTCGTTGGCCTCGGCCGGCAGCCAGCCTGGCGGCAGGCTCAGGGGTGGGAGGTGGGGGGCCTCAATCGACCAGCCCATGCTCAAGGGCGAAGCGCACCAGCTCGGTGCGGCTGGCGGTGCCGGTCTTGATGAACAACCGGCTCACGTACTTCTCGACGTTGCGGATCGAGGTTTCCAGCCGCCGGGCGATCTCCTTGTTCATCATTCCCTCGGCCACCAGCTGCAGGACGCTGGCCTCGCGGGGGGTGAAGTCAAGCTTGACGTCGGAGACGGGCTTGCGGGCACTGCCGCCGCTGCCGGTGCCGGAGCCGCCCCCACCCCCCAGCATCGAGCGGATCTCCGTGATCTGGCGGGCCATGGCGCCGATGTCGGCATCGGCGAAGCGGGCCGCCTCAGCCAGCAGCCGCTCCTGACGGCGCACCACATTGCGCACCCTCGCCACCAGTTCGTCCGGGTCGAACGGCTTGGGGATGTAGTCGTCGGCCCCGGCCTGGAAGCCGGCGATGCGGTCGGCCGTCATGCCCTTGGCCGTGAGGAAGATCACCGGGGTGCCCCCGAGCCGCTCATCGGCCCGCAGCCGCTTCAGCAGGCCGTAGCCGTCGCAGCGGGGCATCATCACGTCGGTGATCACCACATCGGGCATCTGGACCTGGGCCGCCGTCCAGCCCTCCTCGCCGTCGTTGGCCGTGGTGACGGCGAACCCCTCGTCCTCCAGGTAGGCCTTGACCGCCGTGCGCAGGCCGGGTTCGTCGTCCACCAGCAGCAGCCGCACCGGGGTGCTGGTGGCGGCCTCGGGCGCCTCCTCCGTCCCGGACGGCTCGGAGATGGGGCCGGAGGCGGTGGAGGGGTCTTCGCTCATGGGGGAAATCTATCGACCTGGACCAATCACCACCTGCTCCCGTTCGGGCAAGCGGCCGCTGTAGCCAAGCTGGCGGGCCAGGGGTCCGAGGCTGGCGGGGTCCTTGCCGGCCTGCTCGGGCACGCAGACCGCCCACCACATGAGGTGGTCGAGGCGGTTGGCGGGGGTGATCACGCCGCCGGGGTTGAGCTCGCGGATGACCAGCCGGCGCGCGCTGCCGGTGATCCTCAGAGGGCTGGTGGGGCTGCAGCCGATCTTGTCGGTGGCAACGGTGACCCGTTCATCGAGCTCCTCCCACACCTGCACGCGCCACATCCCTGGCTGGTTGGGTTCACTCACCAGGCCGTAGATGCCCACCACCTCCCGGCCCCGGTGGGTCACCCGGTCCAGCAGCACCTTGAAGCCCTTCGGGCGGCTTTCGGCATTGCTGCGGGAGTCGTCCTGGGCGGCGGCTGGCCCGGGCAGGGCCAGGCTGGAGGCCACCATCACAAGGGCCCCCGTCACAAAGGCCGCCGCCAGGGTGAACACCGCCAGCAACGCCATGGGGAGGACAGGCCGCAGCCCCAGCGGGCAGGCACCAGAGGCGCGGAAACGGTTCAGCATGTCCCCATGCTGACGTACCTCGACCACCACGCGAGCACGCCGTGCGATCCGGCGGTGCTGGCGGCCATGGCGCCTTGGTGGACGCAGAACGCCGCCAATCCCTCCAGCCGCCTATACCGGCCGGCCCTGGAGGCGGGCGCGGCGGTGGACATCGCCCGCAGCCGGGTGGCCGAGGCGCTGGGTGTGGGCAGCGCCGCTGTGATCTTCACCAGCGGCGCCACCGAAGCCAACAACCTGGCGTTGCGCGGGGTGGCCGAGGCGGCCCTGGAACGGGGGGAACCCCGCCGCCGCCTGGTGACCGTGGCCAGCGAGCATCGGGCCGTGCTGGAGCCGATGGCCTGGCTGGAGCGCCACGGCTTTCCGCTCACCGTGCTGCCGGTGGGGGCCGATGGCCGGCTCGATGCCGAACGGCTGGCCCAGGCCCTAGGCCCCAACACCCTGCTGCTGTCGGTGATGGCGGCGAACAACGAGATCGGGGTGCTGCAACCCCTGGCCGCCATCGGCGCCCTCTGCCGCGAGCGGGGGGTGCTGTTCCACTGTGACGCCGCCCAGGCGGTGGGCCACATTCCCCTGGCCATGGCCGATCTCGGCATCGACCTGCTCAGCCTCAGTGGCCACAAGCTCTACGGGCCCAAAGGGGTCGGCGCCCTGCTGCGCCGAGAAGGGGTGCCCCTGGCCCCGCAGCAGCTCGGCGGCGGCCAGGAGGGCGGGTTGCGGGGCGGCACCTTGCCGGTGCCCCTGATCGTCGGCCTCGGTACCGCCGTTGCCGGGGCCCTCGCCGACCGCCAGGAGCGGGCCGAACGCCTCGGGGCCCTGCGCGACCGGTTGTGGGGGGAACTGGAGGCCCTCGGCGGGATGCGCCGCAACGGCCAGCCGCTCCACACCCTGCCCCATAGCCTGAGTGTCACGGTGGAAGGGGTGGACGGCACCCGGCTGCACCGGCAGCTGCGCCGCCAGGTGGCTGTGAGCAGCGGGTCAGCTTGCAGCCAGGGCAGCCCCTCCCACGTGCTCGCCGCCCTCGGCCTCGACCGCCGCGCCGCTGGCGCCACAGTCCGCTTCGGGCTGGGACGGGGGACCACAGCAGCGGACGTCGCTATCGCCGTGGCCGCCATGCGCGACGCCGTGGCGGAGTTGCGAGTGCGCCTCTAACTTTCTGGGTCTATGGCCTCGCCTTGATGCACGCACCCGTCGGGCGGCACGGTCCCCGGCTCGACTTCGGTGATGCCCTTCAGGAGGGCTGGCGGGCCTTCAGCCGCAGCCCGGGGCCCTTCGTGGGCTTTCCCCTGGTGGTGGTCGCCCTCCAGTTCCTGATCCAGCCCCTGCAAAGCCGGATCAGCAACGGCGGCGTGGCCTCCAGCGATCCCCTCGACTGGATCCTCTACCTAATCGGGCTGACGGCGAACCTGCTGCTCAACCTCTGGTGTGCCATTGGACTGGTGCGCGGCGCCGGCAGCGCCATCCAGGGCGGCCACCCCTCCCTGGGGCAGTTGATGCGCTGGGACGGCGAGGTGTTCGGGCGGTTGCTGCGGGCCTGGCTGCTGCTGGCGGCAGTGGTGCTCGTGCCCCTGATCGGCCTGTTGCTGCTGGTGGGAGGCCCCCTGGCACTTCTCAGCCTCTATGCCGACCAGCTGGTGCCGTTCAGCCGCACCCTGGTGGAGGTGCTGGGCCTGAGCCTGGCGGTGGTGTTCGCCCTGCTCCTGGGGGTGCTGCTGCTGGGCGTGATCTATCTGGCGATCAACCAGAGCTTCCTCACCCAGATCGTGCTGTTCGAGCGGGCCGGCTCCCGCACCGCCCTGCAGCGTGGGCGGACCCTGGTGGACCCCAGCTGGCTGATGGTGCTGCTGCTCACCCTGATCGGGGGCCTGCTGATGCTGCTGGGTCTGCTGGCCTGCCTGGTGGGAGCGTTCGTGGCCTGGCCCCTGGTGGTCTGCATCGCCACGGCGGCCTACCGCCAGCTGGTGCTGGCCAGCGGCGACGTCGACCCCCTGCCGCCCCACCCCAGCCGCTGAAGACGTCTGCGCCGGGCATCAGCCGCCGAGGCGGGTGGCAAAGGGGCCCGCGGTGAGCAGCACGAAGCCCAGCAGCCCCACCATGGCCAGCAGCAGCTGGGCCAGCCGGCTGACGAGCATCCCGGCCACCACCGCCAGGCCCACCAGCAGGGAGCGGCGCAGCCGGCCCAGCCCGGGCGGGCCGAGGGACGGCGGCGCGGTGATGAGTTCACCCAGGCTGGCACCCAGCAGCGGACCCACCAGGGCACCCAGCAGGGGCCCGCCCACTGGCAGGGCCGGCAGCAGCCCCAGCAGACCCACCACCAGGCCCACGCCGGCACCGACGTAACTCCAGCGGGTGGCCTGCAGCCGGGCCGGGCCGAGCAGTAGGCCCAGGGCCTCGGCCCCCCAGCCCAGGAGCAGCAGCACCACGGCCAGCGCCAGGGCCGGCCAGCCGGCGGTCCAGCCGACGGCCCAGCACCAGAGCAGGGCGCCCAGGGGCAGCAGGGTCAGGCCGGGCGCCACCGGCAGCACGGTGCCGGGGATCGCCAGGGCCTGGATCAGCAGGGCGATCCACCAGAGCAGATCGGCGCGGTCGAGGCTGGGCAGGCTGGCCAGGGACATAGCGGCGGGGTCAGGCCAGACGGCGGGCCACCCTCAGCTTGGCGGAGCGACTGCGGGGATTGGCCTGCTCTTCCTCCTCGCTGGCCACCAGGGGCTTGCGGGTGAGCCGCTCCAGGCGCGGATCGCTGAGGAAGGCGGTTTTGACACGGCGGTCCTCGAGGGAATGGAAGCTGATCACCGCCAGGAGGCCGCCGGGCACCAGCCAGCCGGGGGCCCGCTCCAGCAGCCGGTCGAGGGCCCCCAGCTCGTCGTTGACCGCGATCCGCAGGGCCTGGAAGGTGCGGGTGGCGGGGTGGATCCGGCCGTGGCGCGCCTTGGGGGGGAAGCAGCCGGCCACGGCGTAGGCCAGATCCGCCGTGGTGCGGCCGCTGCCGGACCAGGGGCGTTCGGCCACCAGGCGCCGGGCGATGCGGCGCGACAGGCGCTCCTCGCCATAGCCGTGGATCAGGTCCGCCAGCACCGACTCCTCCAGCCGGTCGATCAGTTCCGCCGCGGTCTCGCCGGCGTCTGGGTCCATGCGCATGTCCAGGGGGCCGGGGGCACGGAAGCTGAATCCCCGCGTGGGCTCGTCCAGCTGGGGACTGCTGACGCCGAGGTCGGCCAGCACCCCCACCAGGGGGACGGGCGGGGTGAAATCGGCGAAGTTGGCCGCCTTGATCGCGGCCCGATCGCTGAAGGGGGCGAGCCGCTCGGCGGCCGCGGCACGGGCGGCAGGGTCCCGGTCGAGACCGATCAGGTGCAGCCCGGGGTGGGCCGCCAGCAGCAGGGCACTGTGGCCGCCCCCACCGAGGGTGCAGTCGAGCAGCAGCGCCCCCCCGGCATCCGCAGCCTCGTCGGCGGCGCCGGCTGGTTGTCCAGGCAACCCGGAGAAGGCCTCAAGCACCGAATCGGCCAGAACCGGGAGATGGGCGAACGAAACGGCCATCTCACCTTCCTAAGATCCCAGCACTCCGTTCCTTGCGAAGGGCATGACCCAGCTCGAGACCCGCACCGAGCCGATGGTGGTCAATTTCGGCCCCCACCACCCCTCGATGCACGGGGTGCTGCGGCTGGTGGTGACCCTCGACGGCGAGGACGTGATCGACTGTGAGCCGGTGATCGGCTACCTCCACCGCGGCATGGAGAAGATCGCCGAGAACCGCACCAACGTGATGTTCGTGCCCTATGTGAGCCGCTGGGACTACGCGGCGGGCATGTTCAACGAGGCGATCACCGTCAATGCGCCCGAGCGGCTGGCCGACGTGCCGGTGCCCAAGCGGGCCAGCTACATCCGGGTGCTGATGCTGGAACTCAACCGCATCGCCAACCACCTGCTCTGGCTTGGCCCGTTCCTCGCCGACGTCGGCGCCCAGACACCCTTTTTCTACATCTTCCGGGAGCGGGAGATGATCTACGACCTCTGGGAAGCGGCGACCGGCCAGCGGCTGATCAACAACAACTATTTCCGCATCGGCGGCGTGGCTGTCGACCTGCCTTATGGCTGGCTGGAGAAGTGCGCCGATTTCTGCGACTGGTTCGGCCCCAAGATCGATGAATACGAGAAACTGATCACCAACAATCCCATCTTCCGCAAGCGGATCGAAGGGCTCGGGGTGATCGGCAAGGAGCAGGCGATCAACTGGAGTCTCTCCGGGCCGATGCTGCGGGCCTCAGGCGTGCCCTGGGATCTGCGCAAGGTGGATCACTACGAGTGCTACGACGACTTCGAATGGTCGGTGGCCTGGGAGAAGGAGGGCGACTGCTACGCCCGCTACCGGGTGCGGATCGAGGAGATGCGCCAGTCGCTGAAGATCCTGCGCCAGGCCATCGCCATGATTCCCGGCGGCCCCACCGAGAATCTGGAGGCCCGGCGGATGGCCGAAGGCAAGAAGAGCGAGTGGTACGGCTTCGACTACCAGTACGTCGCCAAGAAGGTGGCGCCTACCTTCAAGATTCCCGATGGCGAACTCTACTGCCGGGTGGAATCGGGCAAGGGCGAACTGGGCGTGTTCATCATGGGCAACAACGATGTCACCCCCTGGCGCTGGAAGATCCGCGCCGCCGATTTCAACAACCTCCAGATCCTGCCCCACATCCTCAAGGGGGCCAAGGTGGCCGACATCATGGCCATCCTCGGTTCCATCGACGTGATCATGGGTTCGGTGGATCGGTGAAAACAGCCGGTCGGCGCTGGATCAGCCGACTCGAGCGCTGCGGTCCCCTCCTACCGCTGGGGGTCACCGGCCTGCTCGTACTCAAGGGGCTGCATCCGGGCCTGCCAGGCTTCAGCTGCCCCCTGCGGGCCCTCACCGGCATCCCCTGCCCCACCTGTTATCTCACCCGAGCCACGGCGGCGAGTCTGGTGGGGCGCTTCGGCGACGCCGTGGCCCTGCATGCCTTTGGGCCGCTCGCGGCGATGGCCCTGCTGGTCTGGTCGGTCCAGGCTCTGCGCAGCCGCCGGTTGATCCCCAAGGGCCTCCGGGGGAGCCAGCTGGCCTTGGCGGGGGCAGCTCTGCTGATCTACTGGACGGCTCGGATCGGCATGACCTACGCACTGGGCAGGTCCGCCTTCCCGCCGTCTTGAGTTCTAGATCGACGCCAGAAGCCTCGCTCCACAAGAAAATCCGGTTGTTCAGGAAAGGACACCGTGATGGTACGCAGCGTTCTGGATGTAAAAGGTGGCCACAGGCACCGCCACTAGAGCCGCCAGTCCACAGGTGCAAACCGAAATGAGCAACACCAGCAGCCAGGCCAGCAACTCAATGCCGGCAAACAGGCGCCCCTGCGGTGCACCGTAGACCGCCTGGAAAGAGGAGCTGAAGGCCTCCATGATCGGCATCTCAGTGAGAAACACCTTGCTGACGTAGACAGGCATCACCAGGGTCACAGCCAGGCCAGGCAGGATGCAGAGCAGGAATCCGATGCCAACGATGATCGCGAACAGCAGCCCGGCCAGCAGATAGCGCAAGGGGCGTTGCAACAGAACACCCAACGCCATCTCGGTGGTGACCGTCTCGCCGCTGGCGTAGTACATGGCCGGGACAGCCACGAACAGGACGCTCACCAGATTGGAGAGAATCGTGAACGGCAACTGCACCAGATTGCCGAGCATGGCAGCGATGGAAGCCGCCGTGTCCGGAATGGCCGTGTTGCCAGCGACCCCTAAGCCCACCAAGGAAACAAGCAGCGAAGCGCCGAAACCGATCGCGGCGATGACGATCGTGACCACCCAGATCAGCAGAATGGTGGGAATGTGGGCCAGAAAGGCGGTCCAGGCCTTATCGATGCTGGGCGGTTCGTAGGCGATCGCGGCGGCCAAGGAGGGTGGTTCAAACTGAATCGAAGCTAGGAGCGCTGAGCAACTCCAGCAATGGACCGCAGGGCGGGCGAGGGGCGTAAGCGCAATGCCAGCATGGCTCCAAGGCTGCCGTGGTGGCGCCAAGGAGGATCGATGCAACCATCCGACTGGCTGCTGCTCTGCCGCAGGGTGCGCTTCGGGGACACCGACGCGGCCGGGGTGATGCACTTCCACCAGCTGCTGCGCTGGTGCCATGAGGCGTACGAAGAAAGCCTGGAGCGCTTCGGCATCGAAGCTGCGACCATCTTCCCAACGCCCGTAACCAGCACAGCCCTATCTGCCGGTGTTGCTATTCCCATCATCCACTGCAGCGCTGATTACTTCCGGCCCCTGATCTGCGGTGATCCCTTGGTCATCCAGCTGCGGCCCCTGCGTCTGGAGGTGAATTCATTCGAAGTGTCTTACCGGTTCCGTCGGAGTGGCGGAGTCGGGCTAACGACAGAGGAGGTGGCAAGGGGACTCACCCGGCATCGTTCGATCGATACCGCCAGCCGTAAGCCCTGTGGCCTGCCACCTGCCATGCAGCGCTGGCTGGAAGCCTCTGAGCACGACTTTGCCAGGGAGCAGCCTCTAGAACGCAGCAGAAACGACAGCAACGATTGATCGCCAGAGATCTTGTTGCCGTGCATCGAGATGAAACACCCTCTCGGGCGCTCAGGTTGGGTTGAGTGAGACCCTGGGCGATCAAGCGCACGGCTGTCACGCTGGACACAAAGGAGTCGGCAACACCGCGAGTTTCCGCGAACTGAGGCGGACGTTCGCAAAGGGAAGGGGGCTGATCGCTGCCCGGGGGATGGGTGGCAGAAACTCCTCGAAGGCTGCCTGCAACGCCTCCTGAGGTGGATGGCTTTTATTGGACAGATTCGGCCCGTGACATCGTTAACCTCGGGCGGGAAGAACAGGGTTTGGTCTCAGTGTAGACCTCATGGGGAGTTTTGCCTCCCAGTGCGCTGTGCGGTCTTACATGGCCATACCTCCAGAAGAAGCGGGCCAGACTGATCTCCGCTTCCCAGCCATCGCTGTAGGCACGCAGAT
>CALSAP010000018.1:0-61560 GCA_943372935.1 Synechococcus sp. UW140 | reverse complement strand
TCTCCGAGCAGTCGATGGCCAAGCTGGACAGCAGCAACGATCCAGGCCAGGATCTACAAAGCGCTGCCCTCGCGGCAGTCGCCTGACGACCAGATTCAGATCAGGTCACAGGCCTCGGGATTTACACCACTCCAAGGGACGCGGCCTTCGAGGGGATATCCCGTAGTCCAGATGGGCGCGCAGGGCGTAGCCATGGCGAAAGGAGTAGGGGGTGATCGGAGCAGCAGCCATCAACTGTTGCCAGGCTCCTTGACGGATCAGGTATTTCCGCCTGCTGTCAGCGGGGCCAGCTGGTCCTTCCAGAGAGGGAAGATCCTCCCTGGTCGTAAGCCGAGTTACCAGGTCCCACTCTTCTGCCCACTCGGGGTGAAGTGGCCTGAGTTCGCGGGGCTTCGTTCTCCCCCCACCGCTGGTCTTCTGGTAGCTGCACCAGACCCGACCGTCTGGGCAGATCGAGAGGTGCCGCAGCTCCACAGGTCTGAGACCATAGGTTGCAACTAGCTGCTGCGCATAACGCCAGCGTCGTCCAGGGGCGCCGTTGGGTAAGGCATCGAGCAGACGGAGGATCTGCTTGTCCTTCAGCGGAAAGGACGCTTGCTTCTGGGCCTTGGGTCCCACGATCTGCCTGAGCCGTGGAGGAGGTGTCCATCGTTCCGCCTGGAGCTCACCCTCTTCCACTGCCCACCGCAGAGGGCTGCGACGTGTTGCACAACGATCTCTCGGCGACGACTCCCAGGCGGCCAGCGTTCCCCAATGGCCCGCAGAAGTGCTTTGGCTGATTCCGGTTGTGATGGCTTGTCTTCACGCAGCCGTTCCCCTGTGATCAGGTAGTCCTTTTGCCATGTGGAGAGCTTGACCTGACCCGTAGCTTTGACCTTGAAATTCCCAAAGTGCTCCCAGAGATCTGCAAAGTCAGGGGATGTGGGAGAAGCGGCTCCAGGCAGGGTTCCACTGGAGTGGCCAAGGACGTGTGCTTTGGCACTGTCAAATGAAAGGCCGCTCTGCAGCAACTGATGCATCGTTTCGGCAGTTCGGAGGATTTCCGATGACGAGGCAGGGAGCCACAGGCAGGGCAGCACCAAGCTTTTCCTTTCCCCGTTCTGAAACCTGGCGAACAGCTTCGCCTTATCCCGCATCGGGGAGACACTCCATCCAGGTCCTAAAGCTGTGCGCAACTGCATTCGCAGCCCCATGATCCATGGAGGGACTGAGGACAGAGTCGAGCCTGTGGCCATGGCTGGTGAAAGGAGGTGGGGACCCAGCTCTCAGATCCCCCAGCGCTGAGAGCTGGGCGAGAGCTGGAGGGCTCCAGCCTGGCACCAAATGGCAAAGGCTCAGTCAAGGTGGATGGGTTGGGCTCCAGGCCCTGAGACCAGTTGCAGCCAAAGGATCCTGGTGCTGCAAGCCCTGTCGGGGACTCGTCGGGTATGGTAGGTGGACGGGGCGTGGCGCAGCTTGGTAGCGCGGGTGCTTTGGGAGCACTAGGTCGCAGGTT
The DNA here is from genome assembly GCA_943372935.1 of Synechococcus sp. UW140. GTDB lineage: Bacteria > Cyanobacteriota > Cyanobacteriia > PCC-6307 > Cyanobiaceae > Cyanobium. The sequence continues at coordinate 60,065 of CALSAP010000018.1, read as the reverse complement.
CGAATCCTGTCGCCCCGATTGGCTTCTCAGAGATTGGCCACCTGCCAAGGGGGCAAAAAAGGGGCAAGGGTCCCGGATTGCTGCCTCCGGTGCTGGCCGGGCGCCCGGACCCATCGCGTACCAATCACAACTTCGTAACCTGTCGGTACACCGTAGGAAGCCGAGGGGAAGCCGTGGATCTGATCGCCTACGTAAGGGTCAGCACCCAGCGCCAGCAGGATTCCGGCCTCGGCATCGATGCCCAACGCGACCGTGTCCTCCAGCTGGCCCACGCCCGCGGCGACCGGGTGGTCAAATGGTTCACCGAAATCGAGAGCGGCCGCCGTTCCGGTCGCCCCGAGCTGGGCCGGGCAATGATCGAGGCCCGCCGCCGAGGCGCCGTTGTTGTTGTGGCCAAGCTCGACCGCCTGGCCCGGGATGCTGAGCTGGTGCTGTGCTTGGCCCGCGAGGCCGAGCGCAACGGCTTTAGGGGGCTGCTGTTCGCCGATTTGCCCGACATTGACTCCGGCACCGCCGCCGGCCGAATGGTTCTTTCGGTGATGGCCTCGGTGGCCGAGTTTGAGAGCCGTCGGATCGGCGAGCGGACCAAAGAGGCCTTGGCCCAGGCGAAGGCCCGCGGGAAGAAACTCGGCGGCCTGCGCCCCTCCACCCTGCGCCGCAACGATCGCGCCCGCGATGCCGCCGCCGCCGCATCGGAGAAGCTGCGGGGGATGCTGGAGCCCCTCCACCAAGCCCAACCACCCACGAGCTACCGCCAGATGGCCCACGTCCTCTATGGCGCCGGCATCACCACCCGCAACGGGGAGCGCCTCAGCGCCTCGCAGATCCGCCGGCATCTCCAGCGCCTGGGCCTCATGCCCTGAGCTTCGCTAGCCACAGCAGGGCCACCTTCACCGCATCGAGCACCAGCCGCCAGGCCGGTGCCGTGAGCAGCGCCAGCTGCAAGCCGGCCAAAAGGGAAGGGGGAAGGGGAGACATCGAGGGCATGGCCATGTACATGCCTGGTTTTCCCTATCGCTTTCGCTCAAGCTGCGGCGCTGATCTGGTCGGCGAGAGCGCCCCTCTTTGTTTGCAGCGGTTCTGGTTTACCAGCCACAACAGCTATTGCTTAGCCTGTTCCAGTCACTAATTCCTCTATTCTGCCTGCCTAGCAGCATTTCTGCCGTTCCAATGTTTCAGCCACACTCCTTGCCAACGGCAAGAAGGAACCAGGTACCCAGCCTGTAGGTGTACCCAACGGAGGCCCGATGGCATCCCCGTTTGCCCCCCTTGATCTCCGCTGCCCGGATGAACCCATGCAGCCCTTTGGCCTGAAGCTCCCTGCTGATCTGATACAGCGGATCGGCCGACAGGCCGCATCCCTCAAGACCACCCTCGCCGCCCTCGCACGCACCCTCGTACTCCGGGCCCTGGAGCAGCTGGAGCAGGCCTCCGATGGAGAAGTGCGCTGATGACCACCTCTCCGATGCCCACGCTTGCCAACTGGGCCAGCTCGCGCGCTGCTGCGGATCAGCTAGGCATGAGCGAGCGGACCCTTCACCGCTGGCGCACAGCCGGCCTGCTGAAGCCCGGCGCTCACTACCGCAGGAAGTTCCCCGCACCTAATTCCCCGCTGCTCTACGACCTCGAAGCTGTCGAGGCCGTCATGCGCGAGGCCACCGCCCGTGATCCTCGCTTCCTGGAGATGACATGAAAAAGCCCGAACGCCGCAGCAACGGCGCCGGGCTTGGGGAGACGACAGAAATCGCAAATCCATCATGCCCGGTTTCGACCGACTACGACGCCTGGCGGCTTCAACTGCAGCGCCTGGAGCCGATGAACCTGCCGCTTTTGGCGATTGGCCCCGGAGGCGACGGCAAGGCGCCAGCCGACCCAAAGACAGGCCAAAACCTCAAGGGATGGAAAACAGCCGCACACACCCCAGTAGAGGTGGCCGGCGCCTGCACCAAGATCGGCGCCGTGGGCTTCCGGCCTGGCCCTGATGCTGGTGGGCTGATCGCGTTCGACATTGACGGCGCCACGGCCGTGGCCCTGCTGAAGGACAGCCGCTGCGATCCTCTGAAGGCACAGACCTGGCAAATCAGGCGCAACACCGCCCCAGACCGCTTGAAGGTGGTCTGGCGCGTCCCTGAGGACTTGCTCAACCACTTGCCCAGAAGGATCAGCAAGCTCGTTAGCAAGCCACCCAGCGCCCGTGGAGTTGCCGACGGCGAGAACGTCGCCACCTACTACGGCGCCGGCCAGGTTGTGATCCTGGGGAATCATCGCGCCAGCGGTGGCCACTACTTCTGGCCTGAAAGGCACGGCCCGGAAGCCCTGGCAGAGATCCCGCCGGACTGGTGGCGGATGGCCCTGGAGATCGCGGAGGCCGAACCGGCACCGGCAGCCAGCAACAGCAGCACGGGCAACACCGGCCGCGGAGACTGGCGACGCCTCGACCCCTGCCCGATCTGCGGGAGGCCTGAGCGGCTGATCTGCAGCAAGCACCGCGACGGCCTGTCAATCCTTTGCTTTCACGGCGGCACTTACTGCCCGCCTGAGCTCAAGCCCGGCGAAGTGATCACCGGCAGCGATGGTGAGCGGTGGGCTTTCACCAGCAGCCGGCGCCATGGCGACATCGGCGACTTCTCCCACTTCAAGATCGACGACCCCAGGGAGCGGAGCAAGGCCAGCTCCTACCTGGTGGATGGGCTCCATGTGATCGAGGAAAGCGAGAACGGCCCAGAGCCCCGCCAGGATCGCCAGCAAAAGCCCTCCGGCGAGCCCGAATCCCTCACTTACAGCGAGCTGATCGCAGTGGCCCTTGAGGCGATCAGCAACGGCCAGCGCGATCAGGAGATGCTCCGCCGGGCTGAGATCATGAATCGCTACCGGCGCAGCGATGCGCAGGTGACAAAGGAGCTCATCGACGCTCTGACGCACCGGGAAGGCGGTAACTCCAGGGCATGCACCTATGGCGCCGTCGACCTGGGTCTCATCGCCGGCATGGATTGGCTGGTGGAGGGCTTCATCCCAGAGCGCGATCAGGTGCTTCTCTACGGCGAGGCTGGCGCCGGCAAGACCACCGCAGCGGTCGGTCTTGCCTTTGCCGTGCTGGAGGGCACCGGCTACCTCGATAGAGCCAGTGCAGCCAAGCGCGGCAGTGTCCTGTTCATTGCCTCGGATTCCGGCGCCGATCCGCTCAAGTCCACCCTGCAGGGCATGGGGCTTCTGGATCATCCGGCTCTCTCCAATACGTCAGAGCATCGGCTGATCGTCTGGGCCCACGATGCGGACCAGGGACGCATGGCTTGGGATGCCAGCCTGCCCGGCCTGATGCACCTGCTGAAGTTCGTCCAATCGGAGGGTGTGGTCCTGGTGGTCATCGACAGCGCCAAAGCCGTCACGAGCAAGGCCGATCTGAACTACTGCGACAACGGCCAGGTGACGGCGCTGCTCACGTTCGTCAAGGAAGTGATCTGCCGCTTCTGTTCGGTGGTCTGGTTGCACCATGACGGGACCAACCAAGGAACCGCAGCCGGGGCGAAGGCATGGAAGGAAATCCCCTCCTCTGTCCAGTCCATCGAACACGTTGAGATGGACGGCAGCCGCGGCGGCCCACGGAATCAGCCCTGCCACAGCGAGCGGATGCGTTGGTGGAAGGTGAAGAAGTGCCGACTTAACACCGCTAGGGAGCTGAGGTGGGAGCTGGACGAGGCCAGCGGCCGCCCGGCCCTGATCCCCGGCGCAGCACGAACCATCGTTGAGGATGCTCGCGCCGGCATCGTGGAGGTGATGTGGCAGGCATGGCAGGACGGTCGCCGGACCATGAGCAGGAAGGAGCTCGTCGAGGCCCAGCGAGAGCAGTTCGCCTACAGCAGCAAGACTACCGACAACACCTTGGGCCGCATGGTGCAGTCCCAGCATCCAGAGGTGTGCCGCCTCAGCAGTCCGCGCGGCCATTACAAGCTGGCTCCTCGGGTGGTAGAGACCCTGACCGCAGCCCAGACGGCGGGCGCTCCCCTTAATCCATCCTGTTCGGATGGGAAGGAACAAGGTAAAAACTCACTCTCTGACAGAGATGTAGGGACTTCCCGAGAAGTTCCCGAGGGAACTCAAGGGAACAAACCACAAGATGAGGTAGACCCGCCCGACTTCCCGAGGGAAATGCTCGGGAAGACACCACCTACCAGTGGTGGCAACGGGTCTGCCAATGTTCCTTCCCGTGAGATAACTACATCACGCGCGTGCGAGGAACCACAGGCACCTGATATCAAGGTCGGCAGCAAGGTGTGCAAGTGTTCGCCGGCTGAGGAGCGGCACCTTCCGGGCTGGGAGGTGCAAGCCATCGAAGACACCCAGGCCACGGTCCACCGCTCCGGCTTTCCAGGTTGGGTGACGCTTCCGATCGAGAGGTTGAGGTTCGACTGACGTGACCCCCTTTGTCGGGCGGAAATACCTGGCGGCACTACACATTTAGGCTGTTGAGGTGGCACCGGTGCTGGCTGCTGCCATGGCCGCCTGGTGGTCCTCGAAGCGGCCGCCGTGCTGCTGGTGGCGCTGGCCGTGGTGGCTTAGGAGCTCCTGGAGCTGTCTGTCGCCCGTCTCCGGCCCATGGCCCTCGCCCGGTCGAAGCGGCTGGCGAAACGCGAGCTGGTGGCCTGCTGCTGATCGGCCACCACGACTTCACTTGCCGTCGAAGAACTCCTCAGGAGTGAACTTCTCGTAGCCCTCGGAGATGGTGCCCGTGATGGGGTACAACTTCATCAGCTGCTCGCCACGCTCAGGGGTCACGCTGTAGTTCACTTCGCGCTCGGTGTCGATCGCCCTTTTGATGTCGTCAAGGAAGGCGGCGGGGTCTTTGTCTTTCATGGGGCTCCTAATGCTTCCCCAACAATGGACGATGCCGCCCGGCCGCAGCCGCAGATGTGGCTCGAGTGGCTGCTGAACCGGCATCGTGCCGTCAGTGCCCCCAGCACCCGCTGTCCGCTGGCCAGAGTCGCAGAGCTCACCACAGCCTGAGCGGCCGACTGGGCACGGTGCTCTGTGGTCGCAGCGTGTGGAGCGCTTCAACGTCGGGATCCGCTGCGCTGATCGCGAGAGGGCCTCCGCACGGCCCAGGCGGTGGCCCGAAGCCACCCTTTTGCGTCGGCATCCAGCTGCTGAAATTCGCCCGTTTTCTCCAGTGGCAGATACCCCGGCTGTTGCTCCGCGATGCGGGTTAGCAGAGCCGGAAAGGGCAGCGTCCAGCGCAGCGTCTCCAGGGCATCCAACCGTATAGCGAGGGCACAAGCCTTCACCCTGCTGATCCGGGCAGCCCCAGGACGCCGCGGCAACGCCAACAAGTCGGCTGGCGTCCATAGCAATGCCCGCGGCGGCCAGCTGACCAGCCCCAACAAGTCGGCACAGCGGCGCTGCTCGGCGGCGATCTGCTCACGCCTCCAGTTGCGAGGCTTCGGGCGACCGGCTCGGGCACCTGGCCGGCGGTGGGAACGACGCGAAACGGGAGTGCAGCTCCAGCAGCCCCAGGCCCTGGCCGGGGGGCGATGGAGCACGCGGGCACGGCGGCCACAGCTCGGGCAGATCAGCAGCAGGGCACGGCCGTCTTGATCTCCCCCGTAGCAACCACGCACCACCCCCCAGCGCAAGGCCAGCACGGTGCCATCGGCCAGCGTCAGGGCCTCAGCGCCGGGCTGCACCAGGGGGAGAACCGTGGCCAGCGTCAGTCGCTGGCAGTCCTCGGATCGGGGGCGTTTTGTCATCGGAAGGATCGAATCAGCGGCCGCGGACGGCCACTTGGCGCCCACGACGGGCCGGTGAGTAAGTGCGAGCCCAGTGGCCGCAAGGGATCTGGGCGATGGAACTCAATGAGCGCCGCGGCCGGCTGGAAACCAGCAAAGGCGCTGCAGCGCAACGGTTCTCAGCGGAAGGAAGCCCGATACAGGTCCGCCAGGCCACGCAGAAAAGGCGCCCGAATCAGCCCGGAACGGCTGCATGTCAGTCGATCTGCTTGCTGTTGCAGCCGCTGCAACGCCTCCAGAGGCAGGCGGAACTGCACCTGCGACATGGCTTCGCTGGGGTGGCGGTGGTCCTCGATCACAAGCGGCTGGGGCATGACGAACGTCCGTCGAATGGATGCGTTCAATGTGAGCCCGCCCGCTCGATGACGACCGATCAGCTCAGCCCCAGCCGCTGCAGCTGCAGGCGAACCGTGGAGGCACTCAGCGGCGAACATTTCGCGGTCACCGTGCCGGCCGCGGCCAAGGCCTCAATCATGCGCCGCGAGCTGTAGCCGGCGGCCACCATCGGCACCAGCAGCGGGCGTAGGGCTTCGGCGGCGGCGGTGGCTTTCGCGGCGGCCGCGGCGTTCTCCCGGATCGTGCTGGGACGCAGGCCGCCGAGCTTGACGCGGTGGGCCTTGGCCGCGGCCAGGGCCTCGCGGGTGCGCTCGCTGATCCGGCGCCCCTCGAACTCGGCCACACTCGCGATCACGGACAGGATCAGCAGGCCGGCGCTGGTGGTGGCGTCCACGTCGGGCAGGTCGCAGAACAGGAAGCCGCCCATGCCATTCGCCGCGGCCTCCCGGTTGAGGCGCAGCACCAGCTCGGCTTCGCGGGCAATGCGATCGACGTTGAGGCTCGTACAAAAGCGAAGTGGACAGTCCGTTACGTGGCGTCACTGCTGGCATCGGCTGACAGCATCGAGGTCGGTGTGGCCCCCTTTCAGCAGCGACGCAGTGCACCTAAGGAATCGAAATGAAAGCTCCAGAGTTAAATCTAAACCCAGCAGTTTCATAAGTGCGGGAGGGATACTCATGGCGCCCTGGAAGGCTGCCTTGTAAGGCCATCTTGTTTGATTGTCCCATCTGACCCCACTGAGGTTGGCTCCGATGAGGTCGTAGCCAACAAGATATGCACCAGCGAGTATGGGGGCCTGCGCTTCACGTAAAATCTGAAACGCCAGGCTTCTGCGTTGTGGTGACAGGGGGCCTTGCCCTTGCAGCTGCGTAAGCGTCGTAAGAGTTAAAGCACGAGCGACAGAATGGGCTTCGCTACAAGGTTTCATTATCCCCAGTGATGTCTTTGGATCCAAGAGAATGATCTTCATTCCTTTCGTGTATTCCCGCAGTACCACATCCTTTCTTTCCTCAGATGAAATTTCGCGTTGTCTCTCACCAGTCCAATGGTTGAAGAGCAAGCCTCCTCCAAACATCAGCGCAGGGAGCGACAGAGAGATCCAGGCATACAGTCCTTTCTTCTCAGATTTCTCGGCAAACCCACACCAGCGCCAGATAGAAACCAACGGCGCGTATGCACTGGAATTGGCCAGTTCCTGCTCAGCCTGCTCCCAGTTCTTAGTAGCGGTTCTCCACGGAACGCGTTCGCCCTCCACGAGGGCCTGATCGTTCTGAGCCTTTTCCTCGGCGCAGACATTGCCCCGGTCACCACGGGAATGCCGGTGCAGGCAGCGGGTCAGGTGTTGCGGGCTGCAAGCGGCAATGGCTCCAGGGGTGGCCACGATCTGGCCCAGCTGGAACTTGGGGGCGAATGTGGAGGCTTTGGTTTCCTGTGTCATGGTCTGGCTTCCTTCTGCTTCTGTGACCCCTCGGATCGGGGGCGAAGGAAGCAGGGGCGGTGCCATGAGGCGGGCCGTCACACCCCCCACACGGGAACGCAGCGCAGCGGAGTGAACGGAGCGGGCAGGGGGTTGACGGGCTGCCAGCACCGCCCAGATTCCGCCCACGCCCCGTCCGCCGGGGGAACCTCAGCAGGAACCCAGAGCAGGGCAGGGAAGCAAAGCGGCGCTTCAGATCACCCCATCTGGGCTGGTGGTATCCAGCACCGCCAGCAGCTGCTCCAGCACCGCTCGCACCGCAGGCCCGCGCTCAGGGTGGTGCACGGCCGCAAAGACCCGCGCCGTGATGCGGGATTCGATCTCCTGCAGGTTCACCGTGCTGTCCATCAACAGCTGGATGCCGATGTCGGCGGTCGTCAGAGCCATGGCCAGGGCGCAACTGCCTTCATGGTTCCCGGCGGCGGTCAAAAGGGGCAGCGCCCAGGGCAGGGGGGCTGATTGGGGGCCGGTTGCCCGGCCCCTGCTGGCGCTTACGCCAGCTGCTCCCGCAATGCCGCCAGGGCGGCTTTCTCGCGGCGGCTGACGGTCATCGAGCAGATGCCCAGCTCCCGGCCTACCGCCCGCAGCGACTGGCCCTGCAGCACCCGCAGACGCAGGATCGCGGCCTCGTTCGCCGAAAGGCTCTGCAGCAGCGCGTCAGCGGAGACGCCGAGGCCTTCTGAAGCGGTTGCCTCTTCGCTCTCTGGCGAGGCGAGGGCGTCGAGATAGGGGCTTTCGCTTGGGCCGACTGCATCGAGGCTCTGATGCCCCAGAGGATCGATGCCTTTCTCGTGCTCACGGCGAGGCACCCGCACCAGGCGGCCGTGATCGCGCAGATAGTGCTGCAGAGCTCCCTGGATACGCGGTTTGAGGAAAGGGGCCGGGTGGAACCCTGGCTTGAGACAGGCAGCAGCGCGAATGAGCTCAAAGCGGGCCACCTGGCGGGCGTCATCGAGCTCGATCAGATCGGGGAAGCGCCGCTGAAAACGGCGGGCCAGGGCATCGGCCAAAGGCAGGAACTCCCCGACAACCGCATCGCGGCATGAGTGCGAAACGGAGCGCTCCAGAGCGGAGCGGCGGACTGCAGTCGCCACGACGGGCGCAGCAAAGGGCCCATAACCCCTTCGGGTGGCGTCAAGGGGCCGCCCCGTCCAGAGAAGGGAGGCGCAGCCGACCCAAACAACAACCGGCGGACTTGCGCAGCCCTTGAGGCCACCCGCACCATGAAGAGGCCTGTGCGCAGCCCACCACAACAGGGGCGTGAAGACATCGCAGTCCTGAGATTGGCTAGATAACCTGAGGACTCAGATGACTAACCAAGAGTCAGTGGTTGATGCGTTGCCTGTAGTGTTCGCAAGGACATTGACACAACAGGCAAGGTGCGCTGAAATCGATTACGAAATAGCCAGTCACTTATGCCTTGTGCCCTGGCAATCTGCATAAGCAATCAATGAAGAAGTCGTATGATATTGAAGTAGCAAATCTTGTATGCGCCTTTGGGCCCGAGAAGGTTCTTATTGACTATGCGCCTGAAATTGTTATTCCAGCATTCCTTGATATAGGGCTAGAACGCAAGTATGGAGTAGCCCGGCACATTTTTCGAGAAGCGTCTCTGGTTCATCTGGATTCAGAACCTGGAAATATCGTTGTTGGGATTACAGGACGTTACATTGTTGATACTTTTATCAGCCGTGAACAGACGTTCCAAGAGGGTGTCGGACTGACTCAAAGCATCGACAGCATGCCAACAGCACCATCAGCACTGTTTCTTTTGATACTCAATAACCACAGACTTCTATATGTGAAAGAAACGGCTCACGCGCCATCACTTAGTACATTTAAGTCTACGCTCGCATCTTTTCTTGCAAGAAAGCGGAAGTCATTTATAGACGAGGAGTATACTCGACTAAATTCAGCATACACAGAGTCCCGGGGAAGGGTCACAAAGAAAAGTCTATATGAGTCCATACCACAGGTCGATCTTCGAATTACTCCTATATCCTCAGAAGAGAATATTGAGAGGTTTTTACAACGTTTCGAAAAGCTTAAGTCACTGGAGATTAAAGTCTGCAAGCGAAACGGAAATCTCGACAACCGTGGCTTGTTTTCAGCAATCGAAGAGACCGGCAAAGGACTTGAGAGCACTTCAACGGCTTTGAGATATCGCAGTCCCAACGGTTTGAACATAAACATGGCCAAAGAGGAAGTTGCTAGTGCTGCATCATCAGGCAATCAACTAATTAGGCTTCAGGGACAAGACCATAACGGCGACGCCTTACTTGGCAACAATGAATCGTTCAAGCTGCTGAAGCCAATTAAGTTAACTTCAAAGAATACTATTGATATAGCAAAGGTGCTTTACAGTGCATTTCTGAGCTTGGTGCAGAGTAAAGTAGTGTCAGTTCCAGAAAGCGAGGAGACGTCTCCTAAATTAATAAAAGAGCGGACAGACAACCTGTTCAAAACCGAGTAATCCATAATGGATAACCTGCTTGATGAAAGAAGCCTGCTAGATATCTTTTGGAAGTCCCTCAGGATTTCTCGTTCTAAGTTTAATTTCTTCGCGACGCTGCTTGCAGCTTCTTGTTTGACGGTTCAGGTTCTACATTCTACACAGACGATCAAAGAACTCCTGGATATAGTTAGGCTTGCAGCTCTCAATGGGCTTTCCTTGTCATTGGGGATACTTGGTTTTCTAATTGCTGGCTTTACAATTCTCACTACTGTTTCCAGTCCCGGTCTAACTCTCCTCATGGCCGATAAGGTTCATGAGAAATCTGGTCTTTCATATCTAAAATATAATTACATTGGTCTAGTAGTCGTCTTTATCTGGTTTTTGCTATTTGCATTTTCATGCCTGATAGTTATCGCATTTGGAGGAACGGGAAGCGCGATTTCCGCATTGCTGGAGTCACTAGGCAGTTGCTCAGAGCCAACAAAGCACTTCATAGCAAAGACTTCGTTTGTTTATATCTACACTTTTCAATTCTATCTTCTTTTACAGCTGAAGACGTTTGTCTTCAACATATATCACATTTCAATGACCTCTGCCATGTGGATACAAGATCAAGAAAAGAAGAAGAAAGCAGTAGATTCTGGCGAGGTCGGGCTTTAGAACAGAGTCCCAAGCCTTACCGCCATAACTTCTCGAACCTGGCCGGATTAGTGGCGGTATAGCGGACGGTGTGCTGAATGTTGCGGTGGCCGAGATAGTCCTGAATGAGGCGAGTGTCCGCGCCCTGGTCGGCGAGGGCAAAGCCACAGGCATGGCGCAGCATGTGGGGATGAACGGCCACCGGGAGCTTGGCCTTCTCGCCGTATTTGCGCAGGGCCAGGTTGACGGTCGAGCGGTGCAGGGGCTTGCGCTGCTCACTGAGGAAGAACGACCGCCCTGGGGGTTTCATACGTGAGCGCTCCACCAGCCAGGCCTTGATGGCGCGGATTTCGTCGCCGCGCAGCGGGTGGGTGGTGGAGAGGCCGCCCTTGAGGCGGGCGACGTGGAGGATGCGGCTCTCAATGTCCACGTGCTCCAGCACCAGGCCGCAGGCTTCGGAGACCCGGAGGCCATGACGAAACATCAACAGGACTAGACAGCGGTCGCGGGTCTCGTTGCGACTGCCCTTGATGGCGTCGAGGAGGCGCTCAAACTCCCTTCCGGAGAGGTGTTTTCGGTCATTCATCGTTTTGTCGAGAGTTTCGCCTCCTGAGCAGGCCCAAACCCCTTGCAAGCCGGGGGGTGCCTTTTGAGACTATCGACAAAATGTATCAATTTGTCGAGGGTGGCCGCTTAGGGGGCCTCGGATCCGCGGAGGAGGGCCGTTCCCGCCAACAAGTAAAGACGTTTGGCGTAGCGCATCGTTACAGGCAGCCTGGCTCCATGACGGCTGACACTACCTTGCGCCTTGAACAGTGGCTCGGTGTCGAAGTCGCCTTCTGGTTGAACCTACAGAACAGTTACGAGCTCGATCTCGCCACCGAGAAGTCTGGCGAGAAAATCAAGCGGACAATCCACCGTTGCCAGCCATTGTCAATTGCTCAGGTAGCCACTGCCCTGCCCTAACGAGCGCAGACACCCTTATCTGTGGCCATGAAGATGGGCTAAACTTGTGGCCCGGCGCATCAACAAGATACACACAGTGGACGAGATGCCCTTCGGGAAATTGTCGTTGTTGAGTTATCTTTACTCTTTCTCAATTTGATCGGCTTCATCTTTCCATCGCTTTGCCTCTTCCTCTTGGCCTAGGAATGACAGAGCTTGGGCCAGTGATTGAAGACTTAGAACAAGGCTCTGTTTGTTGACCCGACCATAAACATCCCCCTGGCGTTTTTCCGCCTGGGCCTGCTCGTACCAGCCGGCGGCCTCCTGCCACTGACCCTGCTGGTAGAAGTAATTGCCGATGCACTGCAGGGTGCTGCCGAGGCTTTGGTGATCCACCCGCCCGTGCAGGTTCCCCTGACGTTTTTCCACCTGGGCCTGCTCGTACCAGCCGGCGGCCTCCTGCCACTGACCCTGCTGGTAGAAGCAATTGCCGATGCACTGCAGGGTGACGCCAAGGCTTTCGTGATCCACCCGCCCGTGCAGGTCCCCCTGGCGGGCTTCCGCCTGGGCCTGCTCGTACCAGCCGGCGGCCTCCTGCCACTGACCCTGCTGGGAGAAGCAATTGCCGATCCACTGCAGGGTGACGCCAAGGCTTTGGTGATCCACCCGCCCGTGCAGGTTCCCCTGACGTTTTTCCGCCTGGGCCTGCTCGTACCAGCCGGCGGCCTCCTGCCACTGACCCTGCTGGTAGAAGCAATTGCCGATGCACTGCAGGGTGGTGCCAAGGCTTTCGTGATCCACCCGCCCGTGCAGGTCCCCCTGGCGGTCTTCCGCCTGGGCCTGCTCGTACCAGCCGGCGGCCTCCTGCCACTGACCCTGCTGGTAGAAGGAATTGCCGATGCACTGCAGGGTGCTGCCGAGGCTTTGGTGATCCACCCGCCCGTGCAGGTTCCCCTGGCGTTTTTCCACCTGGGCCTGCTCGTACCAGCCGGCGGCCTCCTGCCACTGACCCTGCTGGGAGAAGCAATTGCCGATGCACTGCAGGGTGACCCCAAGGCTTTGGTGATCCACCCGCCCGTGCAGGTCCCCCTGGCGGTCTTCCGCCTGGGCCTGCTCGTACCAGCCGGCGGCCTCCTGCCACTGACCCTGCTGGTACAAGCAATTGCCGATGCAGTGCAGGGTGGTGCCAAAGCTTTCGTGATCCACCCGCCCGTGCAGGTCCCCCTGGCGTTTTTCCGCCTGGGCCTGCTCGTACCAGCCGGCGGCCTCCTGCCACTGACCCTGCTGGTAGAAGCAATTGCCGATTTCGTGCAGGGTGACGCCAAGGCTTGGGTGATTCACCCGCCCGTTCAGGTCCCCCTGGCGTTTCGCGTCCTTTGCCTCATGGAACCAGGGGAGAGCGAGAGAGAAACGGCCCAACTGGTAGAGCCCATCACCAATGGAATGGAAGCCATCAGCCATGATGGCTTCCGCCGAATCAGCCCAGCGTTCGCACCCCAGGGGATAAGAAAGGAACCGATCGATCACCACCCGATCTGATGGATTCTCGGTCACGGCCCTCGCCGCTTCCACCATGGCCTCGGCCTGCAGGCGTCGCAACTGATGCAAGGTCGTGCCATTGGCTGCGGTCTCAGACGGCTGGGCTGCCACAAAAGTGGCCCACAGTTGGTGCATTCGCAGCGAGGCGATTCCCTCGATCAGATGGAGATCCCGGCAATCATCAAGGGCCTCCTCCACTCGTCGTTGTCCGCCCAGGGCGTCCGCCAACGGCCTCAGTAATTCGCTCTCCACCATGGCGTCGGTGTTCAGACCAGCTGCGGCCTGAAGCAGAAGATGGGCTGTGCTGTCCAGCAGACTCCACGGCAGGGAGAAGCTGTTCTCGGCGTCTTGGGTGATGCGGAAGTCAGCTTGGCTGAGTCGACCGTTCCGGGCCAGGCGGCGTAGTGCCTGGGCTGAGGGGATGATTTGCATCGGCAATCCCCCTGCCATAGCCAGAAGTTGTTCGCCAACCTGGGCGGTGGCATCCGCGCCGGCGATCGCCTCCACCAGGGCTTTGCCGCTCTGTGGGCTGAGCAGGGCTAAGCCATCGGGACTCCACTCATGGAATAAGGGTGGGCCCCAGTCACGCGAGACCGAACTCACCAACACATGGGCCCGACCAGCCGGCGGGAGCGATTCGGCTAGCCCCTCCTGGCTGGTGGCGTTGTCATAAATCAGCAGCACCGGTTCAGCGGCGAGCTGACGCAATACCTGCTTGGCCTGCTCAACCGGCGTGCCCTCCAGCCCCTCAAGACCCCAGCACTGGCGGCCGATGCGCACCAGTTCATCGGGTATCCCCAGACTGCAGTTGATCCAATAACGCCCGCCGCTATAGCGGTTGGCATGGCGGCGCGCGTATTCCCGTAATAACTCACTCTTGCCCACCCCTGACACACCATGAACCACCACATGACTGTCATTGCCGGGAGGACCCATCAGCACAGCCAAGTCCTTCAGCTCCTCCTCCCGACCCAACACACCGGTCACGGCCGGGCTTGGATCAATGGTGGTGAGAATCCGCGGCGGAGCATTCCGTACTGGAGGAGTGAGCGGTTCGAGAAGCTGGCGATGGGCCTCTTGGCGGTTGCGGCGCAGCAGTTCCTCGCCATGGACCGAGAAAGCGGAGCACACCTGGGCCATCGGCACCGCCAGCCCGCCATCCCTGGCGCCGCCGGGGAGATCGTTGCGGCTCACGACACCGCAAACCCACCAGCGGGCCTTATCGATCAGGGCGGCTCCGGAGAAACCTGGAACAACGCCATCGGCCCTGAGGCGTAGATATCGAAGGGGTGGTTCGCCGTAGGTGGTGGTGCCGGGAAAGTCGTAGTCGGCCTCATGCCAGCCGGCTGCATCCTCCGGAAACGCCCCGACAAAGAACTGGGCGCCATCGGCCGGCTCGCCCTCCTGCAGCGGCAGCACCACCACGTCGACATCGTGAGGAGCAGTGCGGTCGGGCTCAAACAGCAGCAGGACCAGATCCTGAGGATTTCCGCGCTCAAGCAGTTGGGCATGGCCGAGGAAGACACTGGCCGCTCCTGTGGCATCGCTTTGCAGTACCCGCACCCGCTGACCAGGGCAGTCGCGGACAACATGCCAGCAAGTGACAAGCAGATTCTTCGTCACGAAAAACCCTGTTCCCCAGTGGCTGGCGTTTTCTGGATCACTAAGGCAAACACTGGCCAGCCGGATCAGCTCCTTCCGGCTGGGGAGGCCGTCAGGTCTCATGGGGCCGTTCCCACTCCAACGTGATCTCGAAGTTCGCCTTTCCTTTGCCTCGCACGATCGCGGCCATCAGTGAGCCGTTCTCCACTTCCAGCTCAAGGCCGTAAGTGATCGAAGCCTTGTTGGGGCGCACCTGACGCAAGGTTTCGTTGAGGCTGTTTGAGATGGCGCGGACAGTCGCAAGCACCTTTTCAAAGGGCAGTGTGCTGCCAGTGGCAACCTCGCCGCGAACAGCAGCCACCTCAACGAAAGCCGTGACGCCATCGCCAAGATCAACCTTGACCCGCTTGCCAGGAGCAGTAGGTGTGTTCATGACTGCTGGGAATTGGTGCTATGCGCCAGAATAGATCAGATCTAGCAAAAGCTTGATCATAATGAGTTCATGTCACTTTATGCATCTGATTGTATGCGTGGGTCAATTTCAGGTGACCCGACAAGTCGCGCAATGGACGGACTGCCACTCAGAAAGCCCCTCTAAAGCCCCTTGAACACCCCCTGATTGTCTCTTTCCTCGGATCAATCGCAGGGGCCGTCGTGGGCTAATCCACCTCCACCATTTCCAGCGCCTGGCAGTGCTGCTGCCGCTCCAGCAGCTCCAACTTCATCCGCACCCGGCTCTGATTGAGCATCGTCACCTCACCGCCGGTGACCTTCACCAGGGCCCCGGTCGAGGCCAGCCGCACCAGCGCACCGTGATCGTCTCCAGCAATGGTCACAACGCTCAGCACCGCGCAATCCTTCGGCAGCAGGCGCGTGTAGCGCCGCCAGTCGCCCTGCAGATCAATCTGCAGTCTCGGCGGGATGGGAGCAGGAGCTACACGGCGGTGGCGGGTTTTCAGAGCTTTCATCGCGCTTGATCCTGCCCATGAATCATGGCGGCTGCAAGCCCTGCAGGTAGTCCGCCGCCTTCTGGGCCTGGCTGGCGGCCGTGAAGATCGCCCGGTTATCGGCCTTCAGGACACCACTCCAGTTCTTGAGATAGTGGGCGTGATCCTCCCCGGGCTCCGCCGTCACCCCGGCCTTGACCCACAGAAAGGCCGCCCTGATCTCCGCCACCAGCTCTTCGGCGGCATAGGCCGCTGTCCCTAAACGGCCCTTCAGGTCCCGGTCCAGGCGGCTCTTGTGCCCGCTCCAGTGGATCAGCTCGTGCAGCGCCGTGGCGTAGTAGCCCTCGCTGCTGCGGAACTGCTCCGGCCGCGGCAACTTGATGCGGTCTTCTGCTGGCTTATAGAAGGCCCGATCATCGCCATGGACGATCACCGCCCAGGTGGCGGCCACGAAGCGCTCGGCGCTCTCCAGCCGCACCGCCAGCCCCGGCGGCTCGGGCCGCTCGGGCGGCGTGTCACCCTCCACCTGGGCCGCGTTGAAGACATGGCTGCTCTTGGCCATGATGAAGGTGCCTGGCTTGGTGGCCTCGGCGGCGGCCCCCTCGAACTGGCCGCTGATCGGCCCGTCTGCCCCTGAACCACCTCGGCGCGGCGGCTCCTTGTAGAAGACTACCGGCGTTCCTTTCTCGCCCCGGCGCACCTGGGCTCCGGTCTGCTGTCACTGTTTGAAGCTCGCCCAGCGCCCGTCCTGGTAGCCGGTGATCTCGGCGGCGGCCCAGAGCATCAGCACGTTCACGCCCCGGTATTCCCGCTTGGTGGTGGCGTTCACCTGCTGCAGCGTGTTCTGGCCGGCCGTGATCCAGGGCTTCTGCCAGCCTGCCGCGCTGGCCGTCTCCATCTGCTCGATGATCCGCCCAGTGATCCGCTCGTAGATATCCGCCTGCTCGCCCACGCCACGCCCTTTCTTCCTGCCCCACGTCCCTGCCTGCGCAAGCAACCTGCACGACTTTCTACGCCGGGTAAAGGCCGCAGAGCAGCAGGCCCCTGCCATCCTTGATCCACCTGGCTGACGCGCCAAGACGGCCTCCACCGCAGACGGCATGAGGGAGTGCATCCTCATCAGCTACCGCCGCGTTGCCGCCCTTGGAGCCAGCGGGCGGGTATGGGACTGGTTGCGGATCGGCTTCGGGAGGGAGCGGGTCTGCCGCGATGTCGCCAGCATCCGGGAGCACCCAGATCCACAGCAAAAGCCAACCACCTCACATTGCGGTCAGGTGATGGCGAGCGTTCGGTGGTCATCCCGATGGGCTTGCAGTATCTCGGGCGCTCTTTCGTTCCATAAAACTCTGTGTCAAGGGGTACATTTCTGCCCTTGATGTATTTGCTCGCTAAGGTGCTTCCGTCGGCAGAGATCCTTTGCCTAACCCGTCGCGACCAAGACTCCGGAAGCGGCCGCAGGCCGGGTTTGTGTGGCTGGCTGCGGCCATGGCCCTCGGGCTGATCCTGTCAGACGATCTCATCGTTCGGGCTGCCAGCGGCAGCGGGGCAGGGGCAGGAGCGATCACTGATCCCAATCCGATCACCCTGGCGATCAAGTGGCTGCAGGGCCAAGGTCCCGCTGGAGCCCTTGCCGGCGTTGTGCTGCTGGCGCTGGGCTGGGTTCTGAGCCAGGCGGGAAATCTGGAGAAGGTGGCCGGCTGGTTCGGCCTGAAGCGCAAGCAACCTCCGGCTTCCGGAGCCGATGCGGCGTCATCGGCACCGCCTGGTGTGCACCAGTCGGCTACGGCTGGCCGAGATGTTTATCAGGCTGGGCGTGATCAAAATTTCTACCAGCCACCACCGCCTGACCCAAAGCTCCCGGCGGGTAGGTCGCCCTCGAACCTGCCCGCCGACACCGCAAGCCTGGTGGCGCGGCAGGGGGAATTGGCGCTTCTGGCCCGCGAGCTGGTGGTTCCAGGCAAGGAGGTGGTCATCCACGGCATGCCAGGGGTGGGCAAGAGCTCCCTGGCGCTGCGCTTCGCTGCCCAGTCCAGTGAGCTCTTTCCTGGCGGGGTGCTGCGCCTGGAGGCGGCCGAGGGATTCAGCGCCATGGCCGCCAAGGCGGTTGCTGCCGTGGAGGATCTGTTCGCGGATCTGCGTTTAGGGGAGGAAGACCTGCCGCTGGAGCGCAAACTGCGGCGCTGCTGGCAGCGCTGGCCTGGGGAGGAGTCCCAGGGCGTGCTGGTGGTGGTGGATGACTTGCCGGCAGCAGGGCCCCAGAGCGACACGATCCTCAAGGAGTTGCGCGTCATGCCGAAGCGCTTCCGCCGCCTGATCACCCAGCGTCACCGGCCGTTATCGGGCTTTGCCTTTGCTATGGATCTGAACGTGCTCCCCGATGGGGCCAGCGGGCTGGAGCTGCTGAGTCTGCGGGCTGGTGTGAACGGTGCCGAGCGCATCCGGCGGGAGGAGGCCGCGGGACAGCGGCTGGTGGAACGGGTGGGGCGGTTGCCGCTGGCGCTGGTGCTGCTGGCCGGGCGCCTGCAACGGGTGCCGACCCTCACCCTGGCCCAGCTGGAGGCGGACCTGAACGAGAAGGCCATCGAAGCTGAGGCGTTTCTGCAGGAGCACGCCGAACTGCTGGCCTCTCGGGGGATGGTGGAGACCTTCCTGAGCAGCTGGCAGGCCCTCACCGAAGACGGCAAGACCCTGGCCCGGCTGCTCACCCTCACACTGCCGGGTGCCATTCCCTGGGAGCTGGTGGAGCGCTCCGGAAGCGCGGACCAGCCGCTGGTCGAGGGCAGCGCCTGGACGCGGGGTCTGGCGGATCTGGTGGGTGCCCACCTGCTGGAGGGCCCGACGGAGGAGCAGGGGCGGCAGGTGGTGCGACTGCATCCGCTGAGCCGGGATTTTCTGCAGCGGCAGGTGAAGCAGGAGGGCTGGGCCGAGGAGGGCGTCTGGCGGCAGAGGCTGGAAGAGGCGGCCCGGGCCTTGATGGCTGAACGGGAAGGGGTGGCGGTGATGGAGATGGTGGGCTATGGGCGCCAGGCGCAGGCGTTGGCACCAGCCGATGGATGGTTGTGCTATTCCCTGGGCCTTGGCCTGATGGGGCTGGGACAACTGCCTGATGCAGGCCATGAGTTCAGCCAGGCTCGGCTGCTGGGTACCGAGCAAGGGGACGACCGTCTGATCAGCGGCAGCTGGAACGGCACGGGTAATGTGCTGGTGGTGCAGGGCGAAGGCCCCGGTGCCCTGCGCGCCTACCAGGAAGGCCTGGTGATCGCAGAGACCCTTGCCAAGCGGGATCCGGCCAACACGGAGTGGCAGCGCGATCTCTCGGTCAGCCACAACCACATCGGTGATGTGCTCTTGGCCCAGGGCGACGGCCCCGGTGCCCTGCGCGCCTACCAGGTGTGCCTGGAGATCGCAGAGACCCTTGCCAAGTGGGATCCGGCCAACACGGAGTGGCAGCGCGATCTCTTCATCAGCCAGAGCAAAGTGGCCGATGTTCTACGGGCGCAAGGCGACGGCCCCGCAGCTTTGCTGGCTTACCAGCAGGTCCTGATAACAAACGAAGCCCTTGCCAAGCGGGATCCGGCCAACACCCAGTGGCAGCGCGATCTCTCGATCAGCCACAACATCATCGGTGATGTGCTGATGGCGCAGGACAACGACCCCGGTGCCCTGCGTGCTTACCAGGAAAGCCTGGTGATCAGAGAGGCCCTTGCCAAGCGGGATCCGGCCAACACCCAGTGGCAGCGCGATCTCTCGGTCAGCCACGAGCGGATTGGCAATGTGCTGGTGGCCCAGGGCGACGGCCCCGGTGCCCTGAGCGCCTACCAGGTGTGCCTGGCGATCGCAGAGGCCCTTGCCAAGCAGGATCCGGCCAACACTGAGTGGCAGCGCGATCTCTCGATCAGCCAAGAGAAGATCGGTAATGTGCTGATGTCGCAGGACGACGGCCCCGGTGCCCTGCGCGCCTACCAGGAAAGCCTGGTGATCAGAGAGGCCCTTGCCAAGCGGGATCCGGCCAACACGAAGTTGCAAGTAGATGTTGCTGTGTCCTGCTGGAAGATGGGCTCCCTGGATTCCTTGCTATCGATCAATGATCGAAGGGATTATCTGCAACGCGGCCGTCAGATTCTCTTGGAACTGAAGGATGCCAGCAGATTGCACGCCAATCAGGATTCGATCGACTGGTTCGATCAGGCGCTTGACGCTCTGCAATGAAGAAGCGGTTTGCAGATCCCTGTGGCCCGCCTTCGAGAAGCCGGTTTCTTCTCACCACCTGCTCCTGAACTGGTTTCACTCTCCCTCCAGTGCCCTCACTCCGGCTTCGGGCCAACTCGGCGGCCTCCTCCAGGGGCTCCTGTCTGCTGCTGTCGCTCCCGCCCCGGCGGGACGGCACCAGCACTCAGGTGCTGGCTCACCCAGTCCGATGCCCGCCGGTAGTTCTCCGACCGCCAGCTGGCCCTGGCCAGCAGCCGCTCCACCCGCAGCAGCCAGCGACACACGCCAGCTCTGCTGCTGCTCTCCACCTCGCCTTGGCACTGCGTCCTCTTGTGGGGAGCCCGGTTCCGCCGGTCAGGCCCCCGTCACCGTTCTCGGTCGAGATCTCAGCCTTCGTCGAGGTCGCGGTAGAGCTCCTCGCGACGACGTTGCTGCTCCTCCAGATCGCGCTGCACCCGCGCGATCAGCGTGGCGTCAATCGCCACCGGCGAGCGGTTCATCTCCCCCTTGATGGTCGCGTCCCGGTGGGCGTTCTCGTCCTGCTTCCCCACGAACTCCTTGTCTTTGCGCGTCTGGCTCTTCTCCGGCGCAGCAGGCGGCACCTGCGCAGCACTGGGCGGCACATACTCCGCCCCACCAGGTACCTGGCGACTGGCCCCAAAGAAGTACGCCTCAAAGCCGAGCGCGAAGCTCTCCAGCCCCTTGGCGATACTCCTGCCACACCACCAGATACCTGCTCCATCGAACCCGCAGCACGCTCAGCGCTGCGACTCAGCTCCCCCACGTTCGCCGCGCTTTCCACCTCAAGCAGCGGCACTGATTTCGGATCCACGGGCTGCTCCGCTGGCGGCCAGCTCATCGACCAGCAGGCTGGGTACCCGGCCGCCCATCGTCTTGCCACCAATGAACACCAGTCGGCCTGGCTACTCCGCCTTCTCCAGTCGCACCTTCTGGCGGAACGCCTTCTGCAGCAAGGGCATAGGGCCAGGCCCCTGCGGAAGCCCAGGATTCGCTGCCGGGCCATGTAGGGAAAATCGAAGCGCACCAACCGCCTGCCCGACTCGGCCAGTCCGCTGGCGATGGCCGCCATGAACGGGCTGTCCATGGCTGCACCAGCGCCATGGGCCAAGAGCACAGTGGCCGCCTCATTGTCGGGACCATCGATCAACCGTGACGCGGGCGGAGCCTCAGGGTTCATGGGTCGATCCTCGTGGCACCAGCCGGCGTAGATCCGATCACCTCAACGCCGCCGCCCCATGCGAGAACGATCAGCGCAGCTCCCCCTCACTCCGCATCGTCATTCACACCAGCAGGTATCAGCCGGACCTGCTTGAGGCCGAGCTTGATCTCGAACTCATCGCCGGGCCTGAGATCGAGCATGGCGGTGTAGGCCTTGCCCACCAGCAAGTTGCCGTTGCCCTGCACCGTGGCCACGTAGCTCAGGCTCCGGCCACCGCGACCCTTACCGTTGCCGCCACCGTCTCCAAGGCTGACGCCCTTGGCCTCTAGCAGGGCCTCGTAGAACGCGGTGAAGTTCAGCCGTTCGCTGCCATTTTTCTTGGTGCTGACGTAACCGGCAGCCCGCACCAGGTCGGATTTAGAGGCATCGCCTTGCTCCTTGACTTTGGTCAGCAGTTCAGATCCAGTGAGGGCCATGTTGATGCAGCATCGATTAGCTCAACCGTAACGAACATGCTGATGCCGGCCAGAGCGAAAAGGAGAAGAGAACCGCCCCATCAGCGAAGGCTTTCGCAGGCCTCGCCATTACCATCTCCATCCAGGTAGGTATGGCCTTGGCGCAGCAACTCCTGGGCGCGCGTAAAGGAGCCGATCTCACGGCAGCGTAACCTCCGGCCACCAGGAATCGATTCGGCGGTGTTGGCTGATCGCCCCGCTGTTCTGCCACGTCGAAAGTCCCATGGGCGGGTGATGCCGTCCGGCACTCTCCACACCCCATAGCGGCTGCGGGAAGCCCGGGACTCGGCCTCCAGATACTCCCTGGCGTCGCACCGGCCCAGGTACTTCCGATAGGCAAAGGCCATGCCGTCCTCCACCAGTGCCAGGTTCAGATTCACTTCCCCGATCACCTCCGCCACCGTGCGGCCGTAGCGATCCACCGTCTGGGGAAGGAGCGTCACCGGAGTGCCGATCCGCAACCGGGTCTGCAGATAGCGGCGGGCGTTGACTCCATCGGGAGCCTGCGCCATCTCCGGAGCATCGATGCAGGCCAGCCGGATCGTGACCCGCTGCTGGCCCTGCTGCACCCGGATCGTGTCGCCATCACCGATCGAGAGCACCGTGGCGCGGACCTCTGGTCCGGCCAACGCCCCCGAGGATGTCGTCGCCAAGGTCATCGCCATCGCCAGCAGCAGAGCGGCAGGTGTGGACTGGATCAGGAGCATCACCCCAGTCTGTGAGGCCAACGCGATGCCCAACCGTTCTGGCCTGCTAAGGGGCGCGGCTCCAGCCCTCCAGCGCCGTGCGCAACTCACCAGTGAACGCCTCATCCATCTCGGCCGCGGCCTGGCGGATCAGTTCCCGCTGATCCGCGGTGGTACGGAACGGGGTGGCATGGATCCGCCGCTGAAGCGGGGAGGTGGGCGCAGGCGCGCAACTGTGGACGTGGACATCTGCGTCGATTTTCTGGAAGTTACGCCCCTTCGTTCAATCCCTCCAGGGGCGAACGGTGGCGACAGCGACCACCTACAGGATTCCGGGTGGAATCTCTCCGGATCGGCGCCGATCCTGGGAGGGGCGGCGTAAGGCCCAGGCGGTGGCCCTCATCCACATCTCTGTGTCGGCCTGCAGCAACTGGATCTCGCTCGCAGTTTGTATTGGCGCATACCCGCTGCGTTCGATGTAGCGGTTCAGCATGCACGGCAATGGCAATGCCCAGCGGCACATCTCCAACGCAAACAACCGCAGGGCCAGGCAGGAAGCCCGCATCCGTCTGATCCGGCGAGCCCCAGGTCGTCGCGGCAGGGCCAG
Organism: Synechococcus sp. UW140; assembly: GCA_943372935.1. Lineage (GTDB taxonomy): Bacteria > Cyanobacteriota > Cyanobacteriia > PCC-6307 > Cyanobiaceae > Cyanobium. The sequence continues at coordinate 37,148 of CALSAP010000018.1, read as the reverse complement.
CAGGTCGCTCCGCGTCCATAACAGCGCCCGCGGCGGCCAGCTAGCCAGCCCCAGCAGATCGGCACAGCGGTTTTGCTCGGCGATGATCTGATGGCGCCGCCAGCTGTGGGGCTTCGGTTGACCGGCTCGGCTGCCCGACCGTCGATGGGAGCGACGTGAAACGGGGGTACAGCTCCAGCAGCCCCAGGCCCTGGCCGGGGGGCGATGGAGCACGCGGGCATTGCGGCCACAGCTCGGGCAGATGAGAAGCAGGGCCCGGCCATCTCGATCTCCCCCGTGGCAACCACGCACCACCCCCCAGCGCAGGGCCAGCACGGTGCCATCGGACAGCGTCAAGGCCTCATTGCCGGGCTGCACCAGGGTGAGAAGCGTGGCCAACGTCAGCCGCTGACAGTCCTCGGATCGGGGGCGTTTTGTCATCGGAAGCATCGAATCAGCGGCCGCGGACGGCCACTTGGCGCCCACGACGGGCCGGTGAGTAAGTGCGAGCCCAGTGGCCGCAAGGGATCTGGGCGATTGCACGGGATGAGCGCCGCGGCCGGCCAGAAACCGGCACAGGCGTTGCAGCGCAACGGCTCTCAGCGAGAGGAAGCCCGCTCCATTTCCTCAGGCCACGCAGAAAAAGCGCACGAATCAGCCCAGAACGGCTGCATTTCAGTCGATCCGCTTGCCGTTGCAGCCGCTGCAACGCCTCCAGAGGCAGGCGGACCGCCTCTCTGCCGGCGGTGGCGTTCGTGCTTGTTCATGGTTCGTTGGCTTGGTTGTCGTGAGTCGTTGTAAGGAGGCCCTGAAGCTTTGGGACGAGAAGCGCAAGGCAGGCTGGACGCCCTGCAGCCCTTAATGGTGATCACCACCACCACCGGCCAAACCGATTGATTCCCACCAAGCTGAGCCCAGAACCGATGGCCACCTCATCCCCGATGCGCAGCAGCCAGCCACGGCGTTACCGCCTCGTGGATCACCACGGGCAGCCCCACCTTGAGCTCGATGAGCACTTCGATTCGAGCGAGGAGGCCTGGACGTTTGCCACCCGCTGGTGGCAGCAGCGGCGACCCGCTGACGATCCAGACGCGCAGATTGGCCTTGGCCTGGAGGTGAGCACCGAGAGAGGCGGCTGGCGCACCCTTCGCCACCCGCAAGGCTGAACCCTGTAAAGGTGAGCCCAAAGGCCACGTCCGCCCTGGCACCCCCGTCCTCAACTGATCCTGCCCAGGCATCGCCGCAGCCCACCGAGGTGCTGGCGGGCTCGATCGAGCGCGTCACCTTCCACAACGCTGAGAACGGCTTCTGCGTGCTGCGCATCAAGGCACGGGGCCACCGCGACCTGGTGACGGTGGTAGGCCATGCCGCCGAGATCAGTGCCGGTGAATGGGTCACGGTGAGCGGCACCTGGGTGAACAGCCGCGAGCACGGCCAGCAGTTCAAGGCCTCCTTCCTCACGGCATCCGCCCCCACCACCGCCGAGGGGATCGAAAAGTACCTGGGCTCGGGAATGATCCGCGGCATCGGCCCGATCTACGCCAGCAAGCTCGTGGCGGCCTTCGGCGATCAGGTGTTCGATGTGATCGAGCAGGCCCCCGAGCGGCTGCGGGAAGTGCCCGGCATCGGCCCGGTGCGGGGCCAGCGGATCAGCCAGGCCTGGGTCGATCAGAAGGTGGTTCGCGAAATCATGGTCTTCCTGCACAGCCATGGCGTCGGCACCGCCCGCGCGGTGCGGATCTTCAAGACGTATGGCAATGACGCCGTGCAAGTGATGGCCGAGAACCCCTACCGTCTGGCCCGCGACATCCGCGGCATCGGCTTCCGCACCGCTGATGCGATCGCCGCAAGGCTCGGCATCCTGCCCGGGGCGATGATCCGCCTGCGGGCCGGGATCAGCTATTCGCTGCTGGAGGCCAGCGGTGATGGCCACTGCGGCCTGCCCAGCGCCGAGCTGCTCCAGCTGGCCGGTGATCTGCTGGCGGTGGAGCGGCCCGACGAGACCGGCGCCAGCAGCCGGGTGCCTCTGGAGCCAGGGTTGATCCAGAGCGCCCTCGATCTGGAACTGAGCGAGGGCTCTGTGGTGGCCGACACCTTGGCCGGTGAGCCGGCGATCTTCCTGGCCCATCTGCATCGCGATGAACGACACATCGCTGAGGCCCTCCAGGGGCTGGCGGTGGGCACACCGCCCTGGGGAGCCATCAATTCAGCGAAAGCTGTTCCCTGGGTGGAGCAACGGCTGGGCCTGGAGCTTGCCGCCAGCCAGCAGCAGGCGGTGGAGCAGGCCCTGGCCAGCAAGGTGCTGGTGATCACTGGCGGCCCTGGGGTGGGCAAGACCACCTTGATCAACGCCATCCTGCGCATCCTGGCCGCCAAGAAGCTGCGCATCCTGCTCTGCGCCCCCACCGGCCGGGCCGCCAAGCGGATGGGCGAAACCACCGGCCTTGAGGCCAAAACCATCCACCGTCTGCTGGAGTTCGACCCGGCGGCCTTCGGTTTCAAGCGCAACGCCGAACTGCCGCTGGAATGCGACCTGCTGGTGGTGGATGAAACCTCCATGGTGGATGTGCCGTTGATGGCCTCGCTTCTGGAGGCGCTGCCAGCCGAGGCGGCCCTGCTGCTGGTGGGTGATGTGGACCAGCTGCCCTCGGTAGGGCCCGGCCAGGTGCTCGCCGATCTGATCAACTGCGGCGCGCTGCAGGTGGCCCGGCTCACGGAGGTGTTCCGCCAGGCGGCCTCCAGCCGCATCATCACCACCGCCCACGCCATCAACGCCGGCAGCATCCCCGATCTGAGGCTGCCGCCGGCAGAGGCCACCACCGACTTCTACTTCCTGCCTGCCGACACCCCTGAGCAGGCGGTGGCCCTCATCCTCAAGGTGGTGGGCGAGCGCATCCCGGCCCGCTTTGGCCTCGATCCGATTGCCCAGGTGCAGGTGCTTTGCCCGATGGCGCGTGGTGGCTGCGGCTCAAGGTCGCTCAACATCGAGCTGCAGAACCTGCTCAACCCCGACCCCACTGAGCAGGTGGAACGCTTTGGCTGGCGGTTCGCACCGGCCGACAAGGTGATGCAGGTGGCCAACGACTACGAGAAGGAGGTGTTCAACGGGGATGTGGGCACAGTGGAAACGATCGACGCCGATGCCAGTGAACTGACGGTGCGTTTTGACGGCCGCGAGGTGACCTACGGCTGGGGGGAACTCGACAACCTGGTGCCCGCCTACGCCTGCACGATCCACAAGAGCCAGGGCAGTGAATACCCCGCCGTGGTGATCCCTTTGCTCACCCAGCACTACGCGATGCTGCAGCGAAATCTGGTGTACACCGGAATCACCCGCGGAAAGCAGCTGGTGGTGCTTGTGGGGCAGAAGAAGGCGTTGGCGATGGCCGTGAAGAACCACCTAGGCCGCCGGCGTTGCACCAAGCTGGCGGAGTGGCTTAGCTGTCCTTCGGGTGGATCGGGAGTGGTGGGTCAGACAGGGGCCAGGGCTGGCTGAAGGGTAGAGATTGGTCTATCGATTCAAATTCACATGAGGGGATGCTCAATGGCGGCCTGGCGGCAGCTGCAGCCAGTGCAGACGACCGCTTGAGTCACCGGCGATCAGCAGGGGGCGGGTGGGGTGCGCAACCAGGGCGGTGATGGCGGCATCGGCCACGAACAGCACCCGGGGGGCGCCATCGGGGCGGGCCGGATCCCACAGCCGGATGGTGTTGTCGTCTGAGCCGGAGGCGAGGCGCCCATCGCCCAGCACCGCCAGGGCCCACACCCTGCCCTGATGCCCCTTGAAGTCCCTTTCGCTGGCGCCGGTGGCCGGATCCCACAGCCGGATGGTCTTGTCGCCAGAGCCGGAGGCGAGGCGCCCATCGCCCAGCACCGCCAGGGCCCTCACCCCGCCATGATGTCCCTCGAAGACCCGTTCGCAGGCGCCCGTGGCCGGATCCCACAGCCGGATGGTCTTGTCGGAAGAGCCAGAGGCGAGGCGCCCATCGCCCAGCACCGCCAGGGCCCCCACCCTGCCCTGATGTCCCTCGAAGACCCGTTCGCAGGCGCCCGTGGCCGGATCCCACAGCCGGATGGTCTTGTCGCCAGAGCCGGAGGCGAGGCGCCCATCGCCCAGCACCGCCAGGGCCCACACCCCGCCCTGATGACCCTTGAAGTCCCTTTCGCTGGCGCCGGTGGCCGGATCCCACAGCCGGATGGTGGTGTCGGAAGAGCCAGAGGCGAGGCGCCCATCGCCCAGCACCGCCAGGGCCCACACCCCGCCCTGATGCCCCTCGAAGACCCGTTCACAGGTGCTGCTGGCCGGATCCCACAACCGGATGGTGGTGTCGTCTGAGCCGGAGGCGAGGCGCCCATCGCCCAGCACCGCCAGGGCCCTCACCTCGCCCCGATGTCCCTCGAAGACCCGTTCGCAGGTGCCGCTGGCCGGATCCCACAGCCGGATGGTCTTGTCGCGTGAGCCAGAAGCGAGGCGCCCATCGCCCAGCACCGCCAGGGCCCACACCCCGCCCTGATGACCCTTGAAGACCCGTTCGTAGGTGCCCGTGGCCGGATCCCACAGCCGGATGGTGGTGTCGGAAGAGCCGGAGGCGAGGTGCCCATCGCCCAGAATCGCCAGGGCGTTCACCCCGGCCTGATGACCCTTGAAGACCCGTTCGCAGGCGCCGCTGGCCGGATCCCACAGCCGGATGGTCTTGTCGCGTGAGCCAGAGGCGAGGCGCCCATCGCCCAGCACCGCCAGGGCTCTCACCCCGCCCTGATGACCCTTGAAGACCCGTTCGTAGGTGCCCGTGGCCGGATCCCACAGCCGGATGGTGGTGTCGGAAGATCCAAAGGCGATGCGCGCATCGGGGAGGGCCACCAAGGAATGGTCAGCGCTGCCCACCGCTAAGGTGCGCAGCAGCGCATCGGGGGCCAGCAGGCTGGCGCTGCGGGGGGCCGCGCTGCCAGCCTGCTGCAGCCAGTCCGACGCCTCCTGGCGCAGGCGGCTTGGTTTGGGGTTGTAGTTCTCCTCCGCCAGCCGCGCCAACAACTGGGAGGCCAGCTGCTCCTTCCCACGCCAGGCCTCGCTGTGGCTCAGCACATGGGCCCCCTGGCCCAGGGCACGCCTCAGCTGCCCCAACCAGGGAGCGGGGGCCGCCATCGCGAAATCCCCCAGCAGCGCATTGATCCCCGCCAGCCGCAGCCGCGCCTCCAGCCAGGCAAATTGCCCCAACTGCCTCGCGATCACCACCGGCCGCTCCTCCAGCGGGAGATGACTGGCCAGGTGCCGCACCAGGTAGGGCCAGGTGTGGGGCCTTTGCACCTCCACTTCCGCCAGTGCCCAGCGGCGGATCGCCGCCTCGGCGGCCTCGGGGTCGATGCAGAAGCGGCCAGCGCGGGGATAGCCGGAGTGTTCGTCTGTGGCGGTGAGCCAGCGGCTGAGGGAGGGGTGGTTGAAGCTCGCCAGAAACTCCTTGGGCCCATAGGCGGGATCATTCCTGCGCAGGCGGAGCAGGTCGTGGAGCTGCTGCTGCTGCAGGTCGACCAGCCGCCGCTCAGGCAAGTTCAGGATCGCCGCGAGCTCGCGGCGGGAGAGGGGATCGCGCTGCACGCTGTGCAGCGCCAGCAGCTCGCGCACCTGGTCGTAGGCCTGGTCGCTGGGGAAGCGACGCTCGAAGGCCTGGAGATAGAAATCGTCCATGCCGGCGGGCAGCGCCTCCAGGTCGGCGCGATTGCGCAGCGGCAGGGCTTCTGATGCCAGGTCGTTGAGCACGAAGGCGGCGTAGAGAAACTTGCCGCCGCTCAGCGTTCGTAGCCGTATGGCCACCTCGCTGGCGCCCAGGCCGGCGGCGGCGAGCAGGGCGGCAAGGGGTGGCTGCTGGCAGCGGCTCTCTGCGTAGGCTTCGATGTCAGCCAGGTTGCGGGCTTCCTCGGCATTGAGCGAATGGAGGCTGAAGGCCTGGCGCAGAGGCTGCTGCACCGCCGGCAGGGGGCGGGCGGTGGCGAGCAGCCGCAGCCAGCGGGGGAACCGTTGGACCCGCTGGCCCAGCAGGCTCACGATCGTGACGCGGGCGGCTTTGTCGTTGCTGGGGCGGTGCTCCAGGGCCTCATCGAGGGCATCCACCACCAACAGCAGCGGGCTGGCGGGCGGCGGCATGGCCTCCAGGGGCGCCAGCACGGCCTGATCAAAGGCGCCGATCGGGTCGTTGTCCGGGGCTTCGAGCAACTGGCGCAGGCCGGCGGCCGCCTCCGCCTCGATCGCGGCGCGGTACGCGGGCAGGGCAGCGGCCAGCTGGGCGGCGATGCTGCTCACAAAGCGCCCCGGCGCCAGGGTGGCGATCGCATCGAACTGGCAGAAGTGCTGGGCCACCACCGGAATCCCGGCGGCCTGGGTGTCGACGAGTTCGGCAAGAAAGGCCGATTTGCCCACCCCGTACTCGGCCTCGATCAGCATGGCCCTGGGACGCCCCGCCGCGACGCCATCCGCCATCGCCCAGGCGCGCACCTCCTCGAACAGCCAGGAGCGGCCCACGAAGCCCTCGCGCCGGAAGCTTCGGTATGGGCTGAAGTCGAGAGGCCCGGGCCAGGTCCAGTCACTACGCCCAAGCGGCCTCCGGATGGTGGGAAGCCCTGGATGGCGCTCCGCGGCATTGCGCTCCAGCAGCGCCGGCCCGCTGATGGGAAAGGCCCGACGAAAGGAGGTCATCGGAACCGCCAGCCCTCCGTCACCGGCGCCGCCCGGCAGATCATTGCGGGCAATCACCCCACAAACCTGTCCATTGGCCTGAATCAGCAGGGGCGATCCAGAAAAGCCGGGCACCACACCATCGGCTTTGATTCGCAGAAATTCCCTCTGTTGGCCGGATGGGGTGCTGCGTCCAGCCGCTTGGTAGGTGGCGTCGTGCCACCCCTCTGCATCCTGAGGAAATGCCGTCGTGAGCAGCTGACTGCCTGGCGAAGGATCCTCCGCCACCAGAGGCAACACCACCGGCTCGAAACGCTCGCCATCAGTGCCAGTCCCCTGGTCTGACGCTGTGAAGCGCAACAGGGCCAGATCCCAGGTGTCTCCCTGCTCCAAAAGGGTGGCCTTACCCAGGGTGAGGGACCTCAGCCCATGGTTTGGGTTCCGTTGCGGCTCCTCCTCCGGATCCAGGTCCTGGAGAAGCGGTGGCTGTTCGACCAGGACCCACTGATCGGACCCATCGCGCCACACGTGCCAGCAGGTCAACAGAACGTCGCTAGCCACAAAGAAGCCAGTGCCCCATCGCACCGGATCTCTTGGATCACGCAGGCGCACGGTCGCCCGCCGCAGCAACCGCAAAGGGTCCTCGAACATTCGGCGATCAGCCATGCTTCGGCTGTTCCCACTCCAGGGTGATTTCCAGGCTGGTCTTGCCACCTCCGCGAACAAGCGTGGCCAGCAGGGCACCATCGCGCACCTCCAGCTCCAAGCCGTACGTCACCGAGGCCTTGGTGGGCTGCACCTCCTTGAGCAGATCCCCCAGCCTCCTCGACAGGGCCCGTATGGCATCGAATGCCTGATCAGGGGAGAGTGGCCCCCGAGACCAATCTCCGGATCCTTTTGAAACCTCCCCACGCTTTGGGCTGATCGGTGGGACCTGCACCCTCAACGACAGGCCATCGCCAAGGTCCATCAGGACCGTCTCAACGGCCTCCACAGCGGATGTCTGTGACTGCATGGATGGATAGGGCTTCGTTCATGCCCAACTTAGGCAGCCTCAGTGGATCCGAGGTAAGCAAGGGCGGCGGATCGAGGGTTGTCCGGCCTGTTGTTTTCGATGCCGAATCCAACTGCCGCGGTAACCGCAGGTGGTGCGCCTCTGATCGAGAGCCCTTCAGTAACGCGTGCGCACCTACTGGATAAAGGCCAGATGGATTGGCAGCCATCAAACAGGGGTACTACCCTGATCTGTGAGGCCCCTCGCTGGGGTTAGGTGATCGGCAAGGATTGACCAACGAGAACCTCAAGTGGCACGAGACGCACAACAAATTTGGCAGCTCTGCATTCCCACGCGCCGGGGAGCAGCGGCTGTCAAGCCTTAAATCCCTTGCGTATGCCGCATGGTGGCAGACCTATCCATCTTGTAATCGGGGAGATTGAGACTGAATCACATCAGTGGTTTCCATGATCTCGTTCAAGATCTTTTTGCGACCCGAAGACGCGTGATGAAGGGAATCAAGATCTAATCTCCCGATTGGATAGTAGAAAAACCGGCCGGGAGACCCGGCCGGTCGTGGCCTGAGCCTCAAAACACCGACACAGTGGTTCAAAAACGCCCCTGCAGCTTGCGAGTTAGCTCATGAGCCCGCTCGGCGGGGATGAAGCTCACCTTTTTGACAGGCTTGCTGACGTCACCTGAAGCTGCTTGCTAGGGCTCAGGGTCTTGACCTGGACATCGACGCTGCCGGAGCCAGGGAGCCCTGCCTGTACCTGATCCCGGACTACGACCGCAAGAGGAGGCCGAGGAGCTCCTTGAGGAGGTCGATGAGGCGATCTTTGACGCCGAGGCTCGACGACTGGCATCGCGACACCGGCACCGGGCTGGCGGAGCGCACCTACCCGATGTTTCGCAAATGGTTCGATGTGCGCTTCTACCCCCTGATCCAGGACCTGGTGGGCGAAGAGCTCACTGCCACCGAGGTTGATGAGGAGTTCCTAGGAAAGCTGCGAACGGAGCTGCAGGAGCTGGAGCCGCGCCCCTGAGTGAGGGACAGAAAGGAAGACCCTCGGCCTTCAGACTGAGGTGATGCCTCTGAACCTGCGCCCACTGGCCGCTCTGTTGCTGGCGGTGGCTTCGATAGCGGCATCCCCAACTGCTGTGGCCGGCACCGGGGTTCGCGCCACGGTACTCTCGATCGGCGATGGCGACACAATCCGCGTGCACCAAGGTAAGCAGCGGATCACGATCCGGCTGGCCTGCATCGACGCTCCCGAGATGGCGCAGGCCCCCGATGGCGCCAATGCCCGCCGCTATCTGCAGAGCCGGCTGCGGGTGGGCTCCAGCGTGACCATCAAGACCAAGATGGTGGATCGCTTCGGCCGCTCCGTGGCAGTGGTGATCGGGGAGGTGAATCTTAACTTGGCCCTGGTGGAGGACGGCATGGCCTTTGCCTACCGCCGATACCTTGGATAGTGCGATGCCAGGGAGTATCTCGATGCCGAGTTCCGGGCTTCCCACCGCCGCTACGGGGTATGAAGGGTGCCGGGCGGCATCACCCGCTCCTGGGACTTCCGCCTCGGCAGAAAGACGGGACGATCAGCCAGCCCCACCGAATCGATTCCTGGTGGACGGACGTTTCGTTGCCGTGAGATCGGCTCCTTCGCACGCGCACAGGAGTTGCTACGCCAAGGCCATACCTACCTGGATGGGAATGAAGATGGTGTGGCCTGCGAAAGCCTCCGCTGATGGGGCGGGCAACCGCACCTTGCCGCACTGGCCGACATCAGCAAGTTCATTATGGTCCGACTAACTGATGCTTCACCAACTTGGCCCTCACTGGATCTGAACTACTGACCAAAGTCAAGGAACAGGGCGATGCCTCCAAGTCCGATCTGGTGCGGGCTGCCGGCTACGTCAGCACCAAGAAGGACGGCAGCGAACGGCTGAACTTCACCGCCTTCTATGAGGCCCTGCTGGAGGCCAAAGGCGTCAGCCTCGGGGAAGGGAACGGCAACGGTAGGGGTAAAGGTGGACGCAGCCTGAGTTATGTGGCCACGGTGCAGGGCAACGGCAACCTGCTGGTGGGCAAGGCCTACACCGCCATGCTGGATCTCAGGCCCGGCGACGAGTTCGAGATCAAGCTCGGCCGCAAGCAGATCCGCCTGGTGCCCGCCGGCGGGGCTGACGAGGAGGAGTGAACCCTCCGGCAGCGGGCGCTTCGCGCCAAGGTCACCGCAACGGCTGACACGACACCAGAAACCCGGTGACATGGTCGGGCCACTGGGCCAGCACCAGCAGCTCACGGGGGTCTCGGGCAAAGCCTTTCTGGGAAAGGGTCGCGAATTCGGCCAGGTTGTCGTGGGTGACCAACGCCCCACGGACTTCGGCGACCTCGATGGCATCGAGGAACTCCTGGCCTTGTTCGGCAAGGCAGCGTTGGTAGGCCTCCTCGAAGCTCACCCCCTTCTCCTGCAGCCGCACGAAGGCATCGAACTCCGGTGGGCTGTGATCGAGGAAGGCGGGCAGCTTCCACACCGCACCGATCGTGATGCCTTCTGACTGGGTGTGGATGATCGCCACCGTGGCGTCCAACGACCAGCTGGGCAGGGCCAGCAGCTTGCCCGCGGCGATCTGCAAATGCCAGCGGTAGTCCTCAGCGAGGGCCTGGTGGGTCCGGGCGAGGTCATCCATGGAACAGGGGGTCACGACAACGCCCGGTGACGAGGCCACCGGGCGTTGAAGGAGTTTGGTTGATGGGGGCGGAGTGGCTGATGTTGGCACCTGGGGCCAGGGTTCCAGTGGGACTTCCCCATGGGTCCGGGGCACCTGAGGCGAGGCCGTTAACGGTGCAGTGGACGGCAGCGGAGCACACACACAGCGGTGTCACACGCCAGGGAAGCCAGAGATCCGATGAGAGTGTTGGAGCAGGGGCCGGATCGTCAGCGCGCTCCTGACGCCTGACCCGGGGGAGTGTCATCCATTGCTGGGCCTCCGAGACTGATGAGTGAACGATCGGATGGCCAGAGGGCAGGGGCAATAGGGGTTTATGCCTGGGGGGAGGGGGGAGCGGAAGATCTGCTGCCTTCAGCCAGCCTCTGGCCGTAACTCAGCGGGCCGCTTCCTGGGCCGCCTCCACGCAACGGTGGGCCCGGCATTTGGCGTCGTCTTGGCTCTGGGCCCGCATCAGGTAGCCCTTCATCGCTTCCGGCGTTTCGGTCACGGCCAGCAGCCCCTGGGTCCGGCTACCGATGGAGGGATTGGCCAGCAGGCGGGTGATCAGGTTCAGGTCCCAGCGGAGCTGGGCTTGGGAGCCGAGCGCGAACAGCTGCTTCTCCAGCACGCCCAGGCAGCCCTGCTTGAAGGCGTCGAGCTGACCTGACCGGAAGCGGCGGCTGTTGGGCAGCCCCGCTGCCGGGCCAGCGGGAAGGCGCGCCGGGTTCGGTTGATTCGCCTCAGAGCTGTGTTCAACGCACCAGCTCAGCCCCGTTCCCGGCAGCTCCACGGTGGTCCGGGGGGCACCTGAGCGACTGATCGGGATGTTGAAGGACGCTCCAGGGCCGCCCAGGGAGATCGACCTGAGGCCGCTCTTGGCGAAGTTGACGCGCAGGGGGTCGAAGCGGGCAGAGCGACGGAAGCGGAAGGGCATGGGACCGCACCGGCTCTGGGGCCAAGGGGTAGGCAGATCCTGCCGCTTCTTGCCCGTGCGGCAGTGATTCCTCTTTGAGATACCCCCAATTCGGCCGCGGCCCGTACAAACTGCCCGCAAGTGGTCTCCCAGGCGATCGTGTTCCCAGTGCTCGCCTGATTCTTCGCATGAACGCAACGCTCATGCAGGTGAAGGGGTTCGAAAGTGCCTTGCAGGCCCCGATGATCCCGCTGGAAGACATCAGAGTCGGAGCCCCGGTCTGTGTCTTGCTCGGCAAGAAAGTCCTGCTGGATAGCGGTCTCTTCGATTTCGAGGCTTTTGGGATCGGAAGGATGCGTGTCATGGCAGAGCCCCCCTGCCAGTGGGGAGAGGAGCCGAGCGCATGACCACCACGCCCTCCCGAACACGCCAGAAACTCAAGCCTGGAGCCGTGGTGCGGTGCCGCACCCGCCGCTACCTGGTGGAAGACGTGCAAGCCCCCCAGGAGCCCGGCGCCGACACGGTTGTGTCGATGGCCTGCATGGAGGACGACGCCATCGGATCGCGGCTCACGGTGTTCCGGGAGCGAGAGATCGATTTCGAGGTGCTGGGCGAGAGCAGCTGGGAGGCGGTCGCCCAGCGGGGCTTCGATCAACCCAAGCAGTTCGCCGCCTATCTCAACACCCTGCGCTGGAACTGCGTCACCGCCACCGACGCCGAGCTGTTCCAGGCCCCCTACCGGGCCGGGATCGATGTCAAGGCTTACCAGCTGGAGCCGCTGCGCAAGGCGCTGCAGATGCCCAGGGTGGGCCTGTTCATCGCCGATGACGTGGGCCTGGGCAAGACGATCGAGGCGGGCCTGATCCTGCGGGAGATGCTGCTGCGCCAACGCATCAAGCGAGTGGTGATCAGCTGCCCGCCTTCGGTGCTGCGGCAGTGGCAGGAGGAGATGGCGAGCCGTTTCGGCCTGGCGTTCACGGTGATGGACCGGCCCTACGTGGCCAAGGTGCGTCAGGAGCGGGGCTATGGCACCAACCCCTGGAGCACCCACAGCCGCTTCCTGATCTCCCATGCCCTGCTGCGGAACTCGGAATACTCAGCTCCGCTGCGGGTGTGGCTGGAGCAAGGCAAAGGTGGGGAAGACCAGGCCCCGGTGCAAAGCCTCCTGATCCTCGATGAAGCCCACAACGCTGCCCCGGCCAGCAACACGCTCCGCTATGCCATCGATTCCGGGCTGACCCGCAGCCTGCGGGATCTGGCGCCCTTGTTCGAGCACCGCATCTTTCTTTCCGCCACGCCCCACAACGGCCACAGCAACAGCTTCACCGCCCTGCTTGAACTGCTCGATCCGGCCCGCTTCGTGCGGGGTGTCCCCTTCGCGCCAGGGGATCTGGACACGGTGCTGGTGCGCCGCCTCAAGGACGATCTGCGCCGCATCGGCGAGGAGTTCCCCGAGCGGATCGTTGAACCCCTTTCGGTTCCCAAAGGCAGCCTGCCGGCCGACACCCCGGAACTGGAGCTCTCGCGGTTGCTGCAGACGTACCGCAAGCAGCGGGAGCAGCGGTTGATCCAGGAGGGGGCCACCAAGCGGCAGCTCAATGCCGATCGGCTGGTGATCACCAATCTGCAGAAACGGCTGCTCAGCTCGATCGAGGCCTTTGCCCGCACCCTCAAGGTGCACCGCAAGAGCCTGGATCAGAAGCAGGAGCAGCGCCGTGAAGCCTTGGCAGCCTCTGGGGCCCAACTGGATCTGATGCTCGGCGGCGCCGATAGCGACAGCGACCTGGCCGAACTCACCGAAGACGAGCTGCTCAATCTGGAGGAGGCCCAGACCCGATTAGCGCTCCGCCAGACTTTCCAGGCCGATCAGAGCGATCTGGCGCTGCTGGAGCGAATGGGCGAGATCGCGGCAGCCAACCGCAACAGGCCCGATCCCCGCATCCAGTTGCTGGAGACGTTTCTGCGCACCCACCTCTGCCCCAACCTCGGCGAGGCCAAGGCGGCATGGAATCCCACACGGCTGCTGATCTTCACCGACTACGTCGACACCAAGCGCTACCTGGAGCGGCAGCTGCGGGAACTGCTTGGCGATGACGATGCCGACCGCCGCATCGCCGCCTTCACCGGCGGGATGAGCGAGGAGAACCGCGAGCGTCTCAAGGCCCAGTTCAACGCCGACCCTGATCAGGAACCGTTGAGGATCCTGATCGCCACCGATGCCGCTCGGGAGGGGGTGAACCTGCAGAACCACTGCAAGCACTTGATCCACTTCGACATCCCCTGGAACCCCAGCAAGCTGGAGCAGCGCAACGGCCGCATCGACCGCAAGCTGCAGCGCGCTCCCCAGGTGTGGTGCCACTACTTCGTGCTGGAAGACCGCCCGGAGGACCGGGTGATGGATGTGCTGGTGAAGAAAACCGAGGTGATTCGCCAGGAGCTGGGATCCCTTTCACCGTTGGTGCAGCGCCAGGTGGATGAGGTGCTCGAAGGCGGCATCGACACTGACAAGGCCGAGGCGGTGCAGCAGCAGTTGCTGGCGATGGACTCCGCCAACAGCGATCGCGGCGCCATGCTCAACCGCGCCCGGGAGGAACTGGAAGCGAGCCGGCGGGTGGAGAAGCTGCAGCAACAGCAGGATGAGCTGCGCCAGCTGCTGGCGAAATCCCACGACTGGCTGGGCTTCGATGACGATCCTTTCCGGGCTGCCCTCAACTGCTCGCTTGATCTGTTGGGCGTGAGTGGTCTGCTGAAAGGCAGCGACGAGAAGGGGCAACCCTGCTGGCGCCTGGAGCACCCGGAGGCCCTTGTGGCCGGCAGCAACGACCGCAGCTGGGAGCACACCCTCGACAGCCTGCGGGGCTTATGGGACCGCAAGACACCGTTGTGGCAGTGGCGCCAGGACCACCACGTAAGGCCTGTGATCTTCTCCGATCCAGGCCGGCTCAATGCCGAGGCCGTGCACCTGCATCTGGAGCACCGGTTGGTGCAGCGCTTGCTCAGCCGCTTCCTGAGCCAGGGGTTCCTGCACCATGAGCTGAGCCGGGCCTGCGTGCTGGCCAGCCCCGATCCCCAGCCCAAGGTGTTGGTACTGGGCCGGCTATCGCTGTTTGGCCAGGGGGCCACACGGCTGCACGACCAGCTGATCAGCGTGATCGCCGACTGGCATCCCGGTGCGGATCGCGCCGCCGTGCTCAAGCCTCTGGCCGGTACTCAGCAAGAGCAGGCCTGGGCCGACCTCACTGAAGCGATGGACTCCGGAAACTCAGAGGCGATCTCAGCTGCCATCCGCAGCCAGCTGCAGGCCGAAGCCCCAGCCGATGTGGCTGCGCTGAAACCCGCGTTGGATGCGGCAGCCGAACAAGCCCAGGCCGCCGCGGCTGAACTGCTCAAGCAGCGGGGTGGCACAGAGGCCGATGCACTCAAGGAGGTGCTCCGGGCCCAGCGCAAACGCATCAACGCCACCGTGAGGCAACGCAACCGGGATCTGGCCAAGCTCGATCGACAGGCAGCGGCAGCTGATCCCACCGCACTGATCCCAGGTCTGGAAGAGCAGCTGGATGTGCCTGCCCTGGATCTGCAGAAGCTTTCCAGCCAGGAGCGCAAGCAACTGGCGGCTGATCAGAAGCACTGGCAACGGCGGCTGGAAACGATCGAAACAGAGCTGGCCACCGAACCGAAGCGGATTCATGAGAGCTATCGGGTGATCACCCACCGGCTTGAGCCGGCGGGGCTCGTGTACCTCTGGCCGATCAGCGGATAACCATGGCCAAACGAGGAGTCCAACGCGATCCAGAGCTCCTGGCCCACCGGGAGTGGCTTGGCTACCTGCAGCCTGTGGGCCTGGTGGTGGCCCCAGCCGCGATGCAGGACGCCGGCTGGGTGGTGACCCGCAGTGGTAGTGAGCTGATCGAGCGGCAGGAGCGCTACCGGGAATCCCTGGAAACCCTTGGTTCCGAGGACGAGGCTGATGCGGAAGACCGGGAGCTGGGTTTCTCCAGCATCGAGACCTTGCTGGTGGATCACCTGGGCTGGAGTGGTGACCAGGTCCAGAGCGATCCGACCCTGATTGAGGGGTACACCAGGGAGCTGCCTGAACTCGGCGAAACCTTGCAACCTTCAGCCGTGGTGCCTGCTGCTTCCGGCGATGGCGTGCAGCTGCTCGTGCAGGAATTGCCGTTGCTCACGCCCCTGGATCAGAAGGTCACCGGTGGCGAGCACCTCTGGCGCGCCAGTCCCCAGGAGCGCTTTGAGCGGCTTCTGCGCGAAACCGGCGTGGAGGCGGGGTTGCTGTTCAACGGCAGTCAGCTGCGGCTGGTGGTGGCACCCAAGGGTGAAAGCTCTGGGCATATCACCTTCTTGCTCAAGGATCTCGCCGAGGTGAGCGGCCGGCTGATGTTCTCAGGCCTCGACCTGCTGCTGGGGGTGAGCCATGTGTTCTTCGACCCCGATGGCTACCGCTTGGCGGATGTGCTCAAAAAGAGCCGCAGCTTCCAGGCGGTGGTGAGCAATGCCCTGGCCGATCAGGTGCTCGCGGCGCTGTGGGATCTGCTGCGCGGCTTCCAGCAGGCCGATGAGCTGAGCCAGCGCCAAGGGAGCCCGTTGCTCAGGGACTTGCCTGATCGGGACCCGCAGCAGCTCTACGGCGGCTTGATCACGGTGCTGATGCGGCTGGTGTTTCTGCTCTACGCGGAAGACAACGCCTTGTTGCCAAAGGACGCGGTGTATGAGCAGAACTACAAGGTGAGCGGTGTCTTCGAGCGGCTGGAGCAGGACGCCGCTGAGTTTCCCGACACCATGGAGCAGCGCTATGGCGCCTGGGCCGGGTTGATGAGCCTCTGCCGGCTGGTGTTCGCCGGTGGCGGTCCCACGGTGGATTACCTGCCGGCCCGTAAAGGTCAGCTGTTCAATCCCGAGGTCTACCCCTGGCTGGAAACCCCCTGGATCAGCGATGGGGTGGTGCACGAGGTGCTTTCCAACCTGCTGGTGGTGAAGGGTGAGCGCATCAGCTACCGCGCCCTCGACGTGGAGCAGATCGGTTCGGTATACGAGGGGATCATGGGCTATGCGGTGCGCCGCATCCCCGGCCGCTGCATCGGCCTCAAGAGCAAGCCCCAGGGGGCCAAGAAACAGCTCACCACGGCGGTGGATCTCGATGACCTGTTGGCCCTGCCGGGTGCGAAGCGCAAGGCCTGGCTGGAGGAGGAAGCGGCCACCACCCTGCCGCCCAAATCTGCCAATGCGCTGAAGGCCGCTGCCACTGAAGCCGAGCTGCTGGAAGCCCTGGCCCCGCGCATCAACCACGAGCTGTTCGATGGCCCCCAGGCGGCCGGCAGCCTGGTGTTTCAGCCCACCGAGGAACGGCGCCGCAGCGGCAGTCATTACACGCCCCGATCGCTGACGCGGCCGATCGTGGAAGAAGCCCTGCGGCCTTGGCTGGAGCGCTGCGGCGGCAATCCCACCGTGGCCCAAATCCTGGCGTTGAAGATCTGCGATCCAGCCATGGGCTCCGGTGCCTTCCTGGTGGAGTGCTGCCGCTACCTGGCCGAACTGCTGGATCAGGCCTGGGTCCGCGAGGGGCTGCCAGAGGAGTTGAAACCGGGTGGCGCGGCCCTCGGTGAAGAACCCCTGATCTACGCCCGCAGGCTGATTGCGCAGAGCTGTCTGTATGGGGTCGACAAGAACTCCTTCGCGGTGAATCTCGCTCGCCTGAGCCTGTGGCTGGTGAGCCTCAGCAAGGACGCGCCATTCACCTTTGTGGATCACGCCCTGAAGTGCGGCGACTCCCTGGTGGGCATGGAACGCTCCGAGATCGAGAAGGCCCTCAAGGGGGCCAGCCTGCAGCGCGACCTTCAGATCGCCTATCTCGATCAGGTGCGCCAGCAGGAGGCCCGCAGCTTCGCCCTGTTCCATGCCGACAGCCGCAGCGATGCCGACGACGCCCAGAAGCGCCAGGCCCTCGACGATCTGGAAGCCAGCACGGCTTACCTGCACACGGTGGGCGATCTGCTGGTGGCGGCGTTCTTCAACGGCAAGAAACCGAAGGATCGCGAGGAGCTGAAGCAGTTGTATCTGGCGGCCACTCTGCAGCACAGTTCAGCGGCAGAGCTAGAAGACGAGCTGGCTGAGCCGCTGGAGCTGCTGCGCGAGGGCGAGAAGGGCATTCAGCCGCTGCACTGGCAGCTGGCCTTCCCCGATGTGTTCGGCCGAGATCAGCCGGGCTTCGATTTATTTGTAGGGAACCCTCCTTTCCTGAGAGGCAAAGGCATCAGCACAGTCTCAGGAATCGAATACAAAGACTGGCTGCAACATGTATCAGTAGAAGCCAATGCAAATGCCGACCTGGTCGCCCACTTCTTTCGTCGCTGCTTTTCGCTTTTGCGGCCTAGTGGGACGCTAGGCCTGATCGCCACCAACACCATTGCGCAGGGCGATACCAGAAGTAGCGGCCTGCGCTGGATATGCATGAATGGGGGAACGGTCTACGCAGCTCATAAGCGCCACAAGTGGCCTGGCGTGGCGGCAGTAGTAGTCAGCTTGATTCATATATACAAAGGGCTGTATGCAGGTGTAAAGCTGCTCGAAAAGCAGCCTACCGAGCGGATCACAGCCTTCCTGCTTGCCAATGGCGGCCACGAAGACCCGAAGCAGCTCACCGCCAATGCAGGAAAGAGCTTTATTGGTAGTTATGTTCTGGGAATGGGCTTCACCTTCGATGACTCGGTTGATGCCGACAATGAAACGCCTGGCACCCCATCCCCGATCGCAACGATGGAGCGATTAATCTCGGAAGACCCGAAGAATGGCGAGATAGTATTCCCGTACATAGGCGGCGACGAAATAAACGAGAGCCCGACCCACTCTCATCATCGGTTTGTGATCGATTTTCGTGATCGCGACGAGAACGAGTGTCGCAATAAATGGGGAGATATGATGAGCTTGCTTGACAACAAAGTTCGCCCTCAGAGGCAAGAGTTGAAGCCGAATGGTGAATTCAAATTGCGCAAGCCTTTGCCACAGAGATGGTGGATGCATGCCGACAAAAGGCCAGGGCTGTACAGAGAAATCTCTGGCCGCGATAGATGCATCGTAATTTCGAGAGTCGCGATATATTTCTCATTTGTAATCGTGGACTGTGGCTCGGTCTTCTCGGAAAGACTTGCTGTTTTCCCGCGATTTGCCGAAGCTGAATTTGCTCTACTGCAGTCGAATGTGCACGATTTCTGGTCTCGTAATTTCATGACAACACAAGGAGCGGTTGATGCTCCGACATATTTCCCAGGGTCTTGCTTCGAGCCATTCCCTTTCCCTGCCGCCCTGCTCGACGCCAACGCCAGCGACCCCACCGACGAAGCCACCCGCCAGAGCCTCGAAAACATCGGCGAGCGCTACCACCAGTTCCGCGCCGAGCTGATGGTGGCCAACAACGAAGGCCTCACCAGCACCTACAACCGCTTCCACGATCCATCCGAAACCAGCCCCGGCCTGCTGGAGCTGCGGCGCCTCCACGGCGAGATGGATCAGGCGGTGCTGGACGCCTACGGCTGGAGTGATGTGCCCACCGACTGCGGCTTCGGTCTCGACTACCTCGATACAGAAGAAGATGCCCAGCTCCCTGACGAGCTGCAGGAGCGCATCGACAGCGGCGAGCTGTTCTTCTGGGACGCCAACGACGCACTCGATTTCCAGGGCCAGCTGCAGGCCTGTGGCGCCATCACCGGCCGCCGCAAGCTGCCCTGGCGCTACCGCTGGCCTGATGCCGTCCGCGATGACGTGCTCGCTCGCCTTCTGGCGCTGAACGCCGAGCGCTATACCGAGGAGGTGGCGCAGGGCCTGCATGGCAAGGGCTCCAAGAAGGCGGCAGGCCCGGCAGCGCCGGGAGGCAAGCGCCGGGGGCGGTCGGCGAAAGCGGCCCAGGCCGGCGAGACTGGCTCCCTGCAAGCCGAGCAGATGGGGTTGGGGTTTTGAGCCCGCCAGCGACCGGGTTGTCACCCCCCAGAGACGTGGATCTCGATACCGAGGCGCTGCAGCTGGCCGTTGACATCGCCTGATCTCCCCCTGAGCCCCGTCCGCTTGCCCACCATGCTCCAGCTTCAGCTCGACACCGTTGATGCCTATTCCCTGGCGATGGAGCAGAGCAAGATCTCGCTGCTCCGCTCCCTCGTTCTGGAGAACAGCGGTGCCGAACCCCTCGAGGAGCTCAGCCTGGAGATCACCCTGCTCCCCGATCTTGGTGACCCGCTGCTGGTGCCGCTGCCCACCCTCCATGGCGGCGAGAGCTTCCATGCCTCCGACCAACCG
Organism: Synechococcus sp. UW140; assembly: GCA_943372935.1. Classification (GTDB taxonomy): domain Bacteria; phylum Cyanobacteriota; class Cyanobacteriia; order PCC-6307; family Cyanobiaceae; genus Cyanobium. The sequence continues at coordinate 17,582 of CALSAP010000018.1, read as the reverse complement.
GTGCCGCTCCCGGTCGGCCTGCTCGCGCAGGAGATGGAGGATCGCACCATCGAGTTGCGCTGCCGGGTGCTGCAACGGGGTGAGCCACTCCAACAGGCCTCGCGCAGCCTGCGCCTGCTCGCCTACAACACGCTGCGCTGGCCTCGATCGATACCTGGCGATCCGGCTGAGGCCTACGCCTGCTTCGTGACGCCCAATCACCCGGTGATCGCCCAGGTGCTGAAAGAAACCAGCCGCACTCTCGAAGCGCTGGGCTCCGACAACAGCCTGGAGGGGTACCAGTCGGGCCCTGAACGGGTGGTGGAGATGACAAGTGCCCTCTACCTCACTCTCGGGCGCCTCGGGATCAGCTACATCAATCCACCGGCGGGCTACTGGAGCGCCGGCCAGCGGATCCGCCTGCCGGATCAGGTGCTCGGCGAAGGGCTTGGCACATGTGCTGATCTGGCCCCCCTCGCCGCCGCCTGCCTGGAGCAGATCGGACTCTTTCCCGTGCTGGTGTGCCTGGAAGCCCATGCCCTGCCCGGTGTGTTTCTCAGCGCCGAGGCCGCCATGCAGCAGGGGGCCCTGCTCGAGGATGTGACAACGGTGCAACAGCTGATCGACGCCAAGGAACTGCTGCTCTTCGATTCCTCCTCCTATGTAGCCAAGCCGCAGCCTTCGTTTACGGAGGCGGTGGTCACCGCCCTCAACTATCTGCAGAGCTTCGAGGTTCTGGTGAACGTCTTTCAGGCGCGCCGCAACGGCTTTGAGCCCCTGCCGATTCGGATGCGGGTGATCAGGGATGAACCCGGCGAGGTGCTTTCGCTGGCTCGTCAGATCCTGCTCCAGGCTTCACAGCAGGCCGCCGCCGACTCTGTCTCGACGTCCGGTCCAGCGGAGCCAGAGGCTCCTGCCGAGCCCATCGATGCCACCGTGCGGCGCCGCTTTCAGACCTGGCAAGACCGGCTGCTGGATCTCTCCACCCGGAACAATCGTCTGTTGAACATCGGCAACCTGGCCACAGGCACCAGCAAGGCAGCGGGCCTGATCCTTGATGTGCCCGAACCACTGCTGCCCGACCTGGTGAGGCTCTTCGAGTCCGGCAAGCCGCTCACCCTCCTGGGGGATCAGGTTGCCGGTGAGGGTGATGAAGGGCTGGCCCGCTCGGCCCTTGAGCTCAGCCGCAACACCTGCCGCACCCGCCGCGCGCTGGATCGGGACGACCCGATGAGCGCGGATCAGCTGATGAAAACGGGCAAGCTCCTCTTTCGAAAGTCCCGCCTGGAGGAGGAGGAGACCGGCTTCAGCCCCCTCTACCTGGCGGCAGGGCTCTTGCAGTGGCAGGACAGCACCCATCAGACACGCCTGGCGCCCCTGCTTCTCTTCCCGGTGGAGATCAGAGTCGACAACCGCAACCAGAAAATCACCCTGATGCGCACACAGGGTGAACCCCTGGGCAACGTCACCCTCTTTGAGCGGCTTCGCCAGGATTTTGATCTCAGCCTCGACATCCTCACCGACCTCCCCGAGAACGATGACGGGCTGGATTTTGCAGCGATTCTCAGCGAGGTGAGCCACGCGATCATCGGCCGCTCCGACTGGCGGGTGATTCCCGCTGTGTTCATCCATACGTTCAACTTCGCCACCTTTCTGCTCTGGCGCGATCTCCAGGACAACCAAGTCCAGATCTTGCAGAGCGATGCGGTGCGCCACATCGCCACCGCCGGACATGATCCCTTCATCGATCCCGTTCCCGATCTGGAGCTTGAGGATCTCGATGACCTCAGTGCCAGTGATCTTCCCCTTGTGGTGGAGGCTGATTCCACTCAGATCCTGGCTGTTCATGCAGCCATGAAGGGTCGCAGCTTCGTGCTGCAAGGACCGCCCGGCACCGGAAAGTCGCAGACGATCACCAACATCATCGCGGCCGCCATGGCCTCTGGCAAAACGGTGCTGTTCGTGGCCCAGAAAGCCGCCGCCGTTGAGGTGGTTCTCAACCGCCTCAAGGCCATCGGCCTTGAGGCATTCTGCCTCGATCTGCACAAGCCCGACAGCAACCCGGAGCAGGTGCACCAATCGTTCCAGCAGGCTCTCCAGGCCCAGGAGGCGATGCCGGAGTGCTGGGATCAGGACTGTGGCGAACTCGATCAGCTTCGTCGCCGCCTGCGCGATCACACAAGGGCGCTCCACCAGATCAGGCCGATCGGCTGCTCCCTTTTCGAGATGCTCGATGCCGTCCAGCCCGCCAGGCCTCTTCCCCACCTGCCTGCGGAGCTGGACACCGATCAGCTCACGGCCGAACGCTTCCACACCAACCAGGCCAAGATCCGCGCCTACGCCGCTGAGCATGCGCTCCTTGCCGTCACGGAAAGCAACCCTTGGCGCTTTCTGCCCGATCCTGCATGGAGGTTCGATCTTGAGCAGCAGCTCCGCACCCTGCTGCCACGCTTGGGCTCCGATGTGCTCCAGCTCGGCGGGCGTCTCGATCATTTCAGGGCCGCAGGGCTCCCCCTGGCCACCTCCAGCTGGGAGGGGATGTCACGGCTGGCCGATGTGCTCGGCCACGTCGGCGGGTGCAGTGTGCCGCCCGTGGTGCTCGACCAGGAACGCTGGCCGCACGTGGAGCAGGCGGCACGGAACTGGCAGAAGGAGGAAGCACAGATGCGTCGAGGGGAGACGGATCTGCGCAGCCGCTGGCAGCCCGCCGCCTTCGATCACAACCTCGAGCCGCTGATCGAGCGGCTGCAAAAGCTGCTGGGTAGCTTCGTTTTGCTTCGCTGGATAGGGGCCTTCTTCTTCCGGCGACAGCTGCGGGGCCTCTTGCGCGAACCTGGGTTCGGCCTGCGGAGGCTTCTCGAGGATCTCCGCGACCTTCGTGATCTGCCGCTGCAGCAGGAGCGGCTGGAGCAGGAGCGCCAGTCATTGCAGAGGCAGCTCCCCAGCTGGAGCGGTGAGGCTCAGGAGTTGCCGCAGCTCCTGAACGAGTGGGTGTCGCTCGCGGCGATGGCCAAGGCCAGCCCGGAGATGCTTGCTCTCATGCGACATGCCGCCGTTCTGGAGCCCCCTGCCCAGAGCGAACTTCTGGTATTGCACGCCCGGGTGGATGAGGGCTTCTCAGAGCTGGCACGCCTGCTCAATTACCCATCCCTGCCTCTCGCCGGGCAGCGCGGCGAGCCGATTGCCCAGCTCGGATGCTGGCTCGGTGAACTGCATGCCGACCTGCCTGGGCTGCGCAGCTTGTCGCTCGCACATGAACTTGAAACCGAGTTCCGTCGCTCAGGTCCTGCCGCGGTGCTCGACTGGGCTGCAGCAGCCTCTATTCCCCTGGCGGAACTGGAGGAGGCCTACCGCACGGCCGTTCTGCGTCACTGGTTCCAGTGGCTTTTTGATTCCGACCCAGCTCTGCGCCGCTTCAGCGGCTCCCGGCACAGCAGCCTGGTGGAGCAGTTCCGAGCCCTCGATGAGCAGGTGCTGCAGCTTGGCCGCCGGTATGTGCGCGCCCGGGTGATCAGCCGCATGCCCAACCGCAATCTCAGCCTCAACGGCTCCGAGCAGGCTGAGCTCAACCGCGAGATCGTGAAGAAGAAGCGGCACCTGCCCCTGCGCCAGTTGTTCAGCCGCATCCCCACCCTGCTGCCAAAACTCAAGCCCTGCCTGCTTGCCAGCCCCATCTCCGTCTCCCGCTTCCTGCCAGCGGATGGGCAACGGTTTGACATCGTCATCTTTGATGAGGCCTCCCAAGTGGAAACCCATCACGCCATCGCTGCTATCGGCCGTGGCGAGCAGGTGGTGATCGTTGGTGACAACAAGCAGATGCCGCCTTCTTCGTTCTTTCAGCGTCCGGCCATCGCGGACGACGGCATCAACACCAGCGATGGAGTCGATGATCTCGAGAGCATTCTTGATGAGGCGATCGCCTGCGGCCTGCCCCAGCAGATGCTGCAGTGGCACTACCGCAGCCGCCATGAGGCGCTGATCGACTTCAGCAACAGGTGCTATTACTCCAGTCGCCTCAACCTTTTCCCTGCCCCCTGTCGCAGTGACAGCCAGCTCGGGCTCCACTGGCATCCGGTCAGCAACGGTGAATACAAGTCTGGTGTTCGCAACAACGAGACCGAAGCCCGTGCCCTTGTGGAACTCCTGCTGGAGCGGCTCCGCGCCCACACGCCAGGCGAACGCAGCTTTGGTGTGATCACCTTCAGCATCCCCCAGCAGCTCCTGATCGACAGCCTGCTGCAGAGGGCCTGCGAGGCGGAGCCCGAGCTGGAGGCCTGGTTCTCCCGCGACAATCTCGAGTACTGCTTCGTGAAGAACCTGGAAACGGTGCAAGGGGATGAGCGTGATGAGATTTTCTTCAGCATCTGTTTCGGGCCCCGCCAAGACGGTGTGCTTTCGATGCTCTTCGGAGCCTTGAACAAACCCGGTGGCGAACGCCGCCTCAACGTGGCCATCACCCGTGCCCGCTGTTCCCTCCATGTATTCGCCAGCTTTCAGCCCGAACAGATCGATCGCAGCCGCACGAATGCCCGTGCCGTGCACCACCTGCAGGACTTTCTTGCCTTCTGCCGAAGCCAGGAACGGCTGGCCGATCGCCCCCTTCGTGTCAATGATTTCGACGGCAGCCTGCAACGACAGATTCATGATCTGCTCGTTCGCGAGGGCTATAAGGTGGAGTGCAAAGTGGGTTGCGCCAACTACCGGATCGATTTGGCCGTCATCGATCCTGAGAACCCCTCCCGCTACCGGATCGGCATCGAGTGCGATGGCGCCGCCTACGCCGCCGCCAAGACCGTGCGTGACCGCGACCGCCTCCGCACCGCCGTTCTCGAGCAACTTGGCTGGAGCATGCACCGTGTCTGGTCTTTGGAGTGGCAGCTCAATCCCGCAAGCGAGCAGCAGCGGCTGCTCCAGGCAGTGCGCCACGCCTTCGAGGCCCCTGCGCCATCCGCTGCTTTGAGGCCTGCGCCGGCTGTACATCCTGGTGAACGGGAAGCCAAGGTTGCACCACCCCCGCCACTGCCCGCCCCAGTTCCTGCGCCTGCGCCCACGCAGCTCGGCCGGCTCTATGCGAAGGCCATCCTCGAGCCGGCGGACAACGAATTCCGCACGTTTTATTCCCCCCAGGCCACTCCGCAGATCGCGAACCGGCTGATTTCCCTTTTGGCCGTTGAGGCGCCGGTCCTACAGCGCGAGGCTACGGTTCGCGTCACCCAATGCTGGAACAGCAGGGCTTTCAGCCAGAAAGCCTATGAGCGGCTGATGACGATTGCCTCCAGCCTCCATCGGCAACAGCGCCTCTACCTGGATGGTGAAGAAACGCTCTGGGTCAGCCGCACCCAGTGCGAACGATGGGAGGGATTCCGGCTGCCGCCCGATTCCGGCCGAGCCATCGACTCAGTGCCGATGGCCGAGCGCAGGGGGGCGCTGCTGCTCATCGCCCGTGAGGCGCTCTCGATCGATCCGGAAGCCTTGCTGCGCGAGGCCTGTCTCAGGCTCACCGGCGGCTCTCGATTCACGCAGCAGCAGCGGCAGGCGATCACCGGTGCCCTCGAGCAGCTGCTTGGGAACCGGCTGCTGGTGGAACGAGATGGACGGCTCTATGCCCAGGAGCACCCTTGATGGCTCCTTCCTCACACGAGCTCGTCGCCCAGCTCAGTGAGGTGCCGCTGTTCCTGACGATCCATGAGCTGCTGCAAAGGCCCGGTGGCGTGCGCCACCAACAGTTCCGCGTCGCACTGACGAGAGCTTTGTCCAGGAAGTGGCGCTATCTCACCTTGACAGCCGATACTGGGCCGACCGGCTTTGCGCCATGACCAGCTCATCGCTGCATCCAGCACTCGGCATCTCCGAGTCTCAGCATTTCGATGGTAGGCCACGAATCGAATGACCTTCCAGACACCGATCACGATCCGCCACGCGCTTGATCACATCCATCGACACGACTACGTGCTGCCGGCCATCCAGCGCGAGTTCGTCTGGCGGCCGGAGCAGATCGCCCGGCTCTTTGACAGCCTCATGGAGGGCTATCCGATCGGCTCCTTCCTCTTCTGGGGCGTTGAGCGCGACAACGTCCGCCAGTACAAGTTCTATGACTTCGTACGTGACTACCATCAGAAGCTGCGTCCCCACTGCCCGCCGGTTGAGGTCCCAGTCGGCCAATCGGTCATTGCCGTACTGGACGGGCAGCAGCGGCTGACCGCCCTGAATATCGGCCTTCGAGGCAGCCACGCGATGAAGGAGCCGCGGATGTGGTGGAACAACCCGGACGCTTTCCCGGAAAAACGCCTTTACCTCAACATCGCTGCCGACGCAGATGACAATGAAGGTGGACTGACATATGACTTCTGCTTCCTCGGCGAGAACCAAGCTCAACACTCTGAGGCTCGCCACTGGTTCCCCGTCAGGAAGATCCTCGACCTCCATGATGCCACTGAGATCTTCGAGTACATCCAGGACGCTGGTCTGGCGACGAATCGGCACGCCTTCAGGACCCTCAACCTCCTGCATGCCGTCGTGCACGACAAACCACTCATCGCTTTCTTCCAGGAGTCTTCCCAGGACCTCGACAAGGTGCTCAACATCTTCATCCGAACAAACAGCGGTGGCACCGTCCTGTCGTACTCCGATCTGCTTCTCTCGATCGCGACGGCGCAGTGGGAGAACCTCGATGCTCGGCAGGAGATCCATGGCCTCGTCGATGAACTGAATACGACGCGGTTCGGCTTTGCATTGTCCAAGGACTTTGTCCTCAAGGCCGGGCTCATGCTGGCGGACATCGGCAGCGTTGGATTCAAGGTCACCAACTTCAATCACGACAACATGGTCGAGCTGGAAAGTCGCTGGCGCGACATCGCCCGCTCCCTGAAGCTGACGATCCAGCTCGTTGCAGACTTTGGCTTCTCAGGTCAGACGCTCGGCGCCGACAACGCGCTCCTGCCGATTGCCTACTCGCTTCACCAGCGGGGCCTCGACGCCAACTATTTGAGCAGCAGCACCTTCCGGGAAGACCGCGAGGCGATCCGTGGCTGGCTCGTGCGGTCGCTGCTGAAGGCCGGTGTTTGGGGTAGCGGGCTCGACACGCTGCTCACAGCGATTCGCGCGGCGATTCGGGAGCAGGGCGCCACGCGCTTCCCTGTGGAGGCCGTGGAGGCCACCATGCGCTCGCGCGGCAAAGGCCTTCGATTCGAGGAGGAAGAGCTCGAAGACCTCGTCGACGTCGCCTACGGCGATAGACGCTCGTTCCCGCTGCTCTCGCTGATCTTCCCGTTCCACGACCTGCGGCACGAGTTCCATGTCGACCACGTCTTCCCGCGCAGCCGGTTTTCAGAGAGCCGCCTCGCGAGGGAGGGAGTAGCGGCCGAGGAGCGATTCAAATGGATCGATCGTGCTGACCGCCTTGCCAATCTCCAGCTGCTCAATGGGGTGCTGAACATTGAGAAGAGCGCCACCCTCCCACACGAATGGCTCAATCGCGCTTTCCCCAATGAAGACTCCCGCAATTCCTTCATCGAGCGCCACTGTCTGGGCACGGTCCCCACCGATTTCCTCGAATTCCCCAACTTCTACGAGGCGCGCCGGCGAGTCCTCCTCCAGCGGCTCCGTACGCTGCTGGGCGTGTCCGAGGCGGCTTTAACCACTGCTTCGTCTTAGCGTCCGTGCCAGTGCTCCAGTCCAGTGGCGGGTCGGGTTGGGGGTCACGTCACCCGCAGCGAACGGATGCTGTTGCTGTTGATCCAGCACCTGGCTGTGCCAACGCAGCAGATCCAAACGGGATGACAAGGTCCACAGCAGCCCTGAGCAAATCCGGATCAGGCCGTGGCCTGGCCCCCATGGGGGATGTCGCCAAGGCCTTCGCAGAACAGCATCAGCAGATCCCTGGCCCGATCCAACGCGCCCTTGATTCCTTCCTCGCCGCGGATCATGTCGCCCAGTAGCCGCTCCATTCTGGCTTCCTCCCCCAGCAACTCGCTGAGTTCCGCCAATGTTGCCCCCTCCGCCAGCAGGGCGCAGTCGCGGCCCAGTAGCCAGGCCCCAGTTCGCTCTTCGCTGCCCTCCAGATCCAGGTACTTGTCCAAGGCCTGGCCGGGATCCGTCATCCGATCGAAGTTGCCGGCACCGGCATAGCTCCGCAGCAGCGTCAGCAGATCGACCGCGTCCTTCCCCATGGTCCGATGGCCCCGATCACTCCAGGCGAACACCTTCAGGATCGCCAGGGCCGGCAAGGAGGCCACCTTCACCTGATGGCCTGGCTCCAGTTCCACGGAAACAGCTGCCTGCTGCGCTTCCACATAGCCGGTCACGGTCATCAAGACATCCATCTCCGGTGGCCAGGCCACCGTGCTGTCATCCACCTGCAGCCTTCCGAACGGCACCAGATCGATCGTCATCCCCTTCCCTTCGCCCTCACCCCCGTAGATCAGCCGCTGCTTTTGGCGCGGCTCGTCCTGGAAGCCATGCCCGCTGATCAACTCCAGCTTCAGCGCCTCGAACTGCTCCCAACTCGCCAGTGCCACGGCGAAGTCCACGTCCAACGTGGCGCGACGGACCGGCTGTTCAAAGACATGCACCAGCAGCAGATCCCTTGCCGTGGCCCCCACCAGCAGCGGCTCCAGGCCTAGCTGAGCCGCACCTGTCTGCACGGCCCGGATCACGGCCTCCACGCCGGCCGGCAGTGGCTGCTTAATCCTCAAAGCCACCATCCCATCGTTTCTTGAGCTCTGCGGCGACCTCGAGATTGCGTGGATCCAGGCTCGCCAGCAGGTCGGCGATCACCAGTGGCTCCGGCACGCACGGGCCACGCAGGCCCAACGCTTCGTTGCTCCAGAACGCCTCCACCACCTCCAGGTCGCCCTCTGGATCGCTCTTCAACCCCTGTTCCTTCATCAGCCGGGAAAGCCCTGTGCTCATCGACCCCGGCTGCAGATACAGCAACACCTTCTCCGGTCTGAGCATCTTGCCGATCAAGGCCGCCGCCACCTCGCTGCCCCACTGCCCCCCGTAGGCCTCAGGATCGGCCTTTTCCCACCAGCGTCCGTCGGCCGGGCGAAACCGATAGCTCTTCAGCTTGGGGCGCAGGCGTACCGGGAACTCCTGCAGCCACTCCTCCAGCAGCCGGCGCCTGCTCCTCAGGCTCCATCCCTTTCCCCAGCCCCGTTTCACCAGATGGCCGCGGTGCTCGAGATCCTCCAGTCCCGCCGCGACGCTCCCTTGGGAGATGTCCGCAGCAGCAGCGATCTTCTGGCTGTTGGCTGAGAGCAGCTCCGGCCTGCAGAGCAAGGCAAACACCAGCTTCAGGCCGGTGGCTGTCGCCGCCCGCCCCGTCGGCCGGCCCCGCTTGTCTCCCTGCTCCTTCGATCGGCGCTCCCCGCAGACAAACATCAGCAAGCCGTCGTCGCGCAGATAGCCGTTGCCGCTGCCATCGAGGAAGGGGAGATCGATCCTGCGGCAGTGCTGCGCCAGGACGGCACTCAGGTGCTCCGCCACCAGAAGGCCTTTCCCCTCCTCCTGCGCCAACTGGCTTTTCGCGGCTCCAAGCGCTTCGCGGCGATCGATCCGCCTCACAAGCACGTGGTAGTGGCTGACGACATTCAGCTCTCGTGCCAGCACTTCCACCATCCATGGGCTCGCACTTGCGTGGCTCCAGTTCCGCTCGAACACGTTCAGCTCCAGCCCGGTGCTCCTGGCAAAAGCCTGCGTCGCCTGGTGGATCAGCTCACCGTCGCCAGCCGAATCGCTCAGCCCCCATAGGTCCAGGCTTTCTTTCAAGAAAAATCAAAAAGCACGTCCCGTGAAAATTGTAAATCCCTGAAGCACCCTGCGCCGCCTTCCCGCTTTTTCAGCGGCGCGGAAAATTCGCGTTCCGTGATTTTTGGCAATGGCTGCTAAAAGCTTCCAGAAACGGGCCTGCCAGGGTCAGGGCCGCCACACTGGGGCCCATGACGACGTCCGCTCAGGTCCGTGCCCAGCTCGTTGACGCCCTGCACAGCGACCTGATCGGTCCTGGCTGGGACGACGTGGCCCGGCGCCATGAGCAGCTCGGCCAGCCGCCGTCGGTCTGGTACACCACGGGTTTCCTGGTGCCCCATGTGTTCCAGCAGGAAGCGGGGCGCACCACCGGCGATGAGCAGCTCTCCTTCGCTGATCTCGGTGGCGAAGAACCCAGCAACGACGCCACCCATCGCCTGGAGAAGCAGGAGAAGGACGACGACGCCAACGATGCCCTCGATCAGGCCAGCACCCGCCGCAGCTGGTTTCCCTCCTCCCTTGGCATGAGCTTCATCCTGGAGAGGGGCTCCACCCTGGAAGCCACCGTGACCTGGGGGGATTACGCATCTACCGCTGATGGTGAGAAGGCGTCGATCTGGACCCGAACGCCCCGGCGTCAGATGGTCAGCGTTTCGATCGATGGTCCCGGCACCAGCCAGGACATCCCCCTCGAAGGCCATCCCCAGGGCCTGTGTCTGCGGTGGATCGCCCGGCCGGCGCCCAGCAGGCTGAGCTACCCCAGCGACCAGCTTTCGGTTTCCCTGTTCCTGCTCAACAAGCGCGAGCCACCGCAGACCAATCAGATCCGCCACCGCGATCCGGTCACGGCCTTCCAGGCCGAGCTGACGCTGCGCTGCGAGCTGGGGTTTCCCCCACGCCGCGATGCCCTGCAGCAGGCCGCCAGAGACCCCGACGAACGCCTGGCCGCGCTTCAGTACCGCCGTGACCACTGCTTCGCGAGCGGCCACAACGTGGCCGTGATCGCCACAGACATCAGCGAGGGCAACCCCAGTCGCTGCCAGACGCTCACCACCACCTGGCTGCCAACCGCCCGGGTTTACCGCACCCTGCCGGAGCCTCCGCCGGGCATCAGCGTGCCGATGGGCATGGAGGCCCTGGCGGATCTGGCCCGCAGCGAGCGCATCGGCCAGCAGCTGATGCCGATGGTGACGGCCTACCGCGGCTGGATCACCCAGCAACCGAAACATCCCATCAGCGACCAGGAACAGAACGAAACCGCCAAGCAGCTGCGGGCCCAGGCGGAAGACTGCGCCAGGCGCATCGAAAACGGCATCAAGCTGCTGGCCGACCCTCTGGTGCGCGAGGCCTTCCGCACCATGAATCTGGTGATGGCCCGGGCCCAGCGTCAGCGCAGTGCCTTCAGCGCCAGGGTGGCGCCGGATCAGATCGGCACTGCTGCGGGTACCCGCCTCCCGAACTGGCGTTTCTTCCAGCTGGCCTTCGTGCTGATGAACCTGCCGGGCCTGGCGGCGGCCGACACCACCCAGGGCCGCCTGGATCGCGAGGCCGTAGAGCTGCTGTTCTTCCCCACCGGTGGCGGCAAGACGGAGGCCTACCTCGGCCTGGCGGCCTTCACCCTGGTGCACCGCCGCCTGCGAAGCCCCGGGTTCGAATCGGCCGGCGTCACGGTGCTGATGCGCTACACCCTGCGGCTGCTCACCCTCGATCAACTGGGCCGCGCCGCCACCTTGATCTGTGCCCTGGAGCTGGAGCGCCTCAAACGCGCGACGCAGGATCACCTATACAAACTCGGCGATTGGCCGTTCGAGATCGGCATGTGGGTGGGCAAGGCCGCCACCCCCAACAAACTCGGCGGCCCTGGCGACAGCGACCAGCAGTCCACCCATGCGGTGCTTACCAAGTGGAAAGCCGGCAAGCGCGATCGGCCGATCCCGATCGAAACCTGCCCCTGGTGCAACCGTCCCCTCCAGCCAGAAGGCTTTCATCTGTTGCCCCCCCGGAATCCCGATCGGCTGGAGATCTACTGCCGCGAGCCCAGGTCTCCTGAGGCCAAGCAGGAGTTCGCTTACATGGGGCTGTGCCCGTTCCACAGGGGTACGCCGTTGCCGGTGCTCGCCGTGGACGAGCAGATCTACCGCCGCCTGCCCTGCTTTCTGATCGCCACCATCGACAAGTTCGCCGCCCTCCCCTGGGTCGGCAAAACCTCCTCGCTGTTCGGCAACGTCAGCACCTATCAGTTGCCTGCACCAACCACGGCTGCCGGTTTCTGGGGGCCGGCCGAAAAGGGCACCGGTGGCCTCAAGATCCCCCAGGGCCGCCTGTTGCCCCCGGAGCTCGTCATCCAGGACGAACTGCACCTGATCAGTGGCCCCCTCGGCACCCTCGCTGGCCTCTATGAAGCGGTGATCGAGGGGCTGATGCGGCCGGACGCCTCCACCCCGCCGCCCAAGATCATTGCCTCCACCGCCACCGTGCGCCGGGCCGAGGCCCAGATCAAGGCCCTGTTCGCCCGCAGCCAGGTGCGGGTCTTCCCGCCGCCGGGCCCCGAGCGCGACGACAACTTCTTCTCCCGCTCCATCCCCGATCCCGACCAGGCCCGTCTGTACGTGGGCCTCTCCGCTCCGGGCCGGAACCTCAAGGGTGTGCTGCTGCGTTCCTATCTGGGCCTGATGGCCGCAGCCCAGAAGGCCTGGAACGACAACAAGGCCATTGGAGCCAACAACCCAGCCGATCCCTACATGACCCTGCTGGGCTACTTCTCCAACCTCAAGGAGCTGGGCGTGACCCGGAGCATCCTGGAGGACGAACTCGGCGCCCAGCTGGAGCAGTTCGCCAGAAACCGTGCCCTCGCCATGGAGGGGTTCGAGAACCCGTTCGCCAGTCGCAAACGGCCCAACGAACCAGAAGAGCTCACCTCACGGGTGAACACCGCCAAAATCAGCAGCACCAAGGACCGCCTCTCCAAGCCCTACGTCGACAAGGACCATCTCGACGTGGCCCTGGCCACCAACATGATTTCCGTAGGCCTCGACATCTCCCGCCTCGGTCTGATGGTGGTGCTCAACCAGCCCAAGACCGCTGCCGAGTACATCCAGGCCACCAGCCGCGTCGGCCGCCAGCTGAGCGACAACCCGCAGCAGAACAAACCCGGCCTGGTGCTGGTGCTGCTCAACCCCAACCGCCCGCGGGACCGCTCCCACTTCGAGCTCTTCCCCTACTGGCACCAGACCTTCTATCGCCATGTGGAGGCCACCAGCTGCACGCCCTTCGCCAGCCGGGCCCTCGATCGCGGCTTGCCGGGCGTGGCGGTGGCCATGGCCCGCCATGGTGATCCGGCCCTGGCTGGTGCCAGGGGCGCCATGGCAGCCGATGCCCTGCAGCGCATCAAGGCCCAGATCGCCACGGCGCTGCAGGAGCGTTGCATTGCCACTGGTTCCGCCGACGACAGCCTCGATGAACACCTGCCCACTGAAGTCCGCGATCACGTCATCGATCTTCTTGAAGCCTGGTGGAAACTCACCCAGGAGCCGGAAGCCAAGCTGCAGTACTGGACCCATGAGGAGAAGGGCGCTGGCGCTGGCTTCCTTCACACCGCACTCGATGCCGACCCGATTTATCGCGCCGAGGGTTACAAGCAGTTCACCACCAACTGGAGCCTGCGCGATGTGGAGCCCTCCGCCCCGATCCGAATGGTGAACTTCAGGGAAGAGATCACCGCGGACGACTGACCCCTGTAGCCAACCAGCCCATGCCCCCCTCCACGCGCCGCCAAGCTGCTCCCCCGCCCCTCGGAGAGGCGCGTCAGAGCCAGGTGCTGCAGCTCTACGGCCCCGGGGCGATGGTGGATCTGCCTGATTACTCCCTGCTGATCGGGGGGTTGGATTACTGGAACGACCGAGGCTGCGATCTGATCCATGAACCGCGGTTGCTGAAATTGGTGCGTCAGGCCACAGGGGTGGCCAGGGTCGATCTGCGTACGCCACCCAAGGAGGTGGATCCGCTCAAGAACATCAGCGGCTCGATCAAGGCGCTGCGTTTTCCGGAGTGGTCGGTCGCTCAGAAGGTCAGCGAGCGGCCGGCTTTCGGCATTCCCTGCCGGGCCAGGCCCCTGGTGCACTTCAACGACGGCTGCATCTCCGATTGGCGCACCTACCAGGACGATGAAGGCAAGTACCCCTTGGTACCCGTTCGCTTCGTGATGGCCTGCCCCCACGGCCACCTCAGCGACATCCGCTGGCGCGACTTCTGCTTCCGCCAGTTCGGCTGCAAGAACACCGAGCGCCTCTACCTGCTGGAGGCCGGCACCGGCAACGACTTCACCCAGATCTACGTGCAGTCGGAGGGGGGCACCACCCGCAAGCTGGCTGACGCGCTGGTCACGGAGCTGAGCCCTCTGGGTCTCTGCCAGGGGCACACGCCCTGGCTAGGCCGCAACACACGAGACCCCGAAAAATGCCAGACCGATGGCGAGCCCACCAAGAATCGCCTCCTGGTGCGTTCGGCCACCAACGCCTACTTCACCGAGACGATTTCGGTGATCTCCCTGCCGGAGGAAGCCAACTCCCTGGCCAAGCGCGTCACCGAACTCAAGGACGACCTGGCACTGATTGAAGCGGAGGCGGATGTGCCCTCTGCCATGAAGTTCAACCCAAGGCTGAAGAGTGCTTTCGCAGGCGTGGATCCTGCCGTCCTCTGGCAGACGATCGAGGCCCAGCGGGGCGGATCCGGCGGCCAGGTGGCCCAACCCAAGGATGAGGAGCTGGCGCTGCTGGTCGGTCCCATGGATGGGGTGTCCAGTTCGGCGGAAGGGAGCCTCTTTGAGGCCGATGGCTGGCAGCCCCTCAATCCTCCAGCCTGGTTTCGCAAAGCCATCAAGCGGGTGTTGCTGGTCCACCGCCTGCGAGAGGTGCAAGCCCTGGTGGGCTTCACCCGCTTCACAGCGCGCACCAGCAGCCTGGGCGGCCTTCCGATCGACACCTCCAAGGTGAACCGTCGGGCAGTGCTGGCCAACGACCTGCGCTGGGTGCCGGCCAGTGAGAACAAGGGAGAAGGGATCTTCATCGAGTTCGACCCCACCACGATCCGCGCCTGGGCTGCCAGTGATCCGGTAGTGATGCGAGCCGGACAGTTTACCCGGGCCTTCGAGAACGAATGGCTGGCGTCGAGGGGGCTGGACGAGGTCCAGTTCCCCTTCCCAGGAGCCCCCTATCTCCTGCTCCACAGCCTCAGCCATCTGCTGATCACTGAGATGGCTCTGGAATGCGGCTATGGAGCCAGCTCGATCCGCGAACGCATCTACGCCAACAGCGAGATCGGCTACGGCATCCTGCTGTTCACCAGCAGCTCCGGATCGGAAGGGACCCTGGGCGGCCTGGTGGGAGCCGGCAAGCGGATCGTGGGATACCTGGAGAAGGCCTTCGAGCGCGGCCAGCTCTGCAGCAACGATCCCTTCTGCTCTGAGCACGACCCCAACCATCCCTTCGACATCCGCCCCACCCATGGCGCCGCCTGCCATGGCTGTGAATTGATCGCCGAAACCTCCTGCGAGATCCGCAACGAGTTCCTCGATCGCGCACTGGTCAGCCCAACCGTCTCGGCAAATCCCGAAATCGGCGATCCTTCTTTCTGGGAGTTCATCAACGCATGAGCCTCACGCTGCCAGCTCAGACTCTGCGGTCAGTGGCGGCTGATCTGCGGCGTCTGAGCTACACGCCCACCAGTTGGCAGGGCTTGCTCTCCACCCACAGCGACGCGATCCGCCTTCAGCTCGAGCCATTGCTGGTGGAGATGGTGCGAGAGGGGGCCCATCCCCGCCTGATGGCATTACTGCTTGATCGCCTCGCCGCTGCCCAGGACGCTCTCCAGAGCGAGCGGAACGCCTGGAGCTTTGTCTGGTCTGGCCCGGATCCTCTCCATGCCAAAACGGCCGACACGTTTGCCACGGTGGATCAACTCATCAGCGAAGCGCGCTGCAGCCTGTTGATCGCCACCTACAACATCGGCCTCAGCAGCGAGTTTCGCGAATTGTTCGCCTCCATTGCAGATCGCCTGACCCATGGGCAGCTGAACCGGGTCGACCTGTTCTTCCATCCCAAGCAGATTGAGGATCAACTGGGAGCTGACCCTCTGAAAACGATTTCAAACTGGTTTAACCGTAAGGTCTGGCCATGGCCAGCCAAACCCCATGCCTATGTGGACCGACGCCTGATCTCAGGCTCGGCAAAGCGTTGTTACCAGCACGCCAAGATCGTCATTGCTGATGCAACAACCTCTGCAGCCAAAGCCCTCGTGACCAGCGCCAACTTCAGTGAAACGGCCCAGCGTCACAGTTTTGAGGCTGGTTGGCTGACACAATCCGCCCCAAGGGTGCAGGAGATCCAGAAGCAGTTCTCCATGGCCGTTGACCAAGGCCTTTTCTTGCCTCTTGAAATTGACGCTTGAAGATAGGCTTTGAGGACGCCATTGCGATCAAGTAACGACGTTAGAATGGCAATAGATTTACTGATCTTAAACAATAGAGCAAGACCCTGAACCCTGAGGTGGCCCCAGCGGACAGATCAGATCCGCCGCCTGGTGCGCCTTGCTGAGCATCTGGAAGAGCACCTTGGGCGATTCCTTGAGCAGCTCGACCCAGTGGCCCAGATAGGCGGCATGGCTCTCGATCTCACTGCCGATCTCCAGCCGATCGCTTAGCAGCACCGACACTAATTCGGCGACCGCTCCTCGCGGGCGTAGCGCGCCTTCCCGAAGGCACCACCCAGATCCCGCTTCAGGCGGGATTCGTGGCCGGTGGAGTGGATCTGCTCATGGGCCCAGGTGGCGCAGAACGCCGCTGGTGAGTGGAAGCTGGCGCGATCCGGCAGCTGGATGCGATCGATGCAGGGCAGATAGCAGGCCCGATCCCCCCCCGAAGCTGACCGGTACCGGCCAGGCACCCAGCACGGCTTCTGCCGCTTCCAGGCGCTCGGGCTCCAGCTTGAGCTCCACGCCTTCTGCTGCCTGGCGGGCTTCCACCAGGCCGGTGAGTGCTTCGCCCTCGAGATCGGCGGCATTGAACACCGCCACCGGCCGGTAGCTGGCCCAGCTGCGGAGGGTGACCTCACCACCTTCGCTGGGCACTTCTCTTCTGTGCAGCTGGGGCCGCAAGATGTGAACCGCTTCGCTTCCCTTGCGGGGGAAGATGCCGAGCTGCTTGGCCTCGGCAAAGCCGCACCAGAACGGGGTGGCGGAACCCCGGATGTGCATGCCGAGGGTGAGCAGGATCGGATTGGCGCCGCGGTAGCGATGACCCGAGAGCAGGTTGACGTGGTGGCCGCCGCCGGTGCCATCCCAGGGCCGCCGCCCCTCGCCGCTCCGCCGACCGCGCTCTACTCGGCGATCTCCCCGCCCCTTCCGCTGCCGTCAAGCGAGCCGCCGTGCTGAGCGCCGATCAGATCAGCGCCATGCTCGCCGCGGCCAGCCCCCGTGATGCCACCTTGGTGGTGCTGAGGTGCGGGGGTGCCATGCGCGTGGGAAGGTTGTCAGCCTGCTGGCCTGGCAGGACGTGGAAAGTGCTCAATCACCATCCCCGGCGCAGTGACCAAGACCGGCCAAGGCCGCCGCAACACCCTCCCCCCGGCTGCCTGCAAGTGGCTGCAGCAGTGGCGCCAGGTGTGCCCCCCAACGAATCGTGGCTGGGTCTGCCCTGGCCAGGCCGGGCAGCCCTGAGGTGGACTGGTTTTTCTGGACAGGGTCCATCGTTAACCTGTGAAGCGGGGCACCGCCCCTGAGAGGGGGCTCCCACCCATGAGCAAACGCCGCACCCATAGCCCAGAGTTCAAGGCCAAGGTCGCCATGGAGGCGATCAGTGGCCG
>CALSAP010000017.1:0-64690 GCA_943372935.1 Synechococcus sp. UW140 | reverse complement strand
TCTGGATCGACGGTTACTACAACCGTGAGCGCCGTCACTCAACGATCGGCTACCTCAGCCCTATCGACTACGAGCAGCAGTACATCGCTGCCCGTACACTCACCACCGCGAGGCCCTGATCACTGTCCACCGAATCGGGGCAACCCCAGTTGTTGCTCCACCTTGTCAGCGCTCGTCAAGCCAGGAGCCCGTTCAGTCGGATGGTTCAGCCAGTCTGGCTTAGCCGGTGTCGGTAGGCCTGCCTCCGGAGCGGGGTTCGCCCTGGAGCTGGCTTCGGAGCACCAGGCGCGGGGATGTACCGGCGCAGACGGTGCCGGGCGTAGAGATCTGGACCGCAACGGTAAAAGGAAAACCTGCGAAAGCCTCCGCTGAAGGGGCGGACACCTGCACCTTCTTGCGCTGGCCACCAACAGCCTGATCATTATGGTCCAGCTGATTGATGCTTCATCACCATGGCGCTCACTGGATCTGAGCTGCTCGCCAAAGACAAGGAGCTGGGTGATGCCTATAAATCCGATTTAGTGCGAGCCGCCGGCTATATGAGCAGCACAAAGGATGGTGGTGAACAGCTGAACTTCACCGCCTTCCATGAGGCGCTGCTGGAGGCCAAGGGTGTCAGCCTCGGCATGAATGATGGCAATGGCAAAGGCCTAAGTGGCCGCAGTCTGAGCTACATCGCCAAGGTGCAGGGTAATGGCAACCTGCTGGTCGGCATGGCCTACACCGGTCGGCATGGCCTACACCGGTCTGCTTGGCCTCGAGCCAGGCGATGAGTTCGCGATCAAGTTGGGCAAGAAGAAGATCCGGCTGATTCCCGCCGGTACCGCGGTGGAGGAGTGAAGAACGGGGAAGAATCAACCAACATGTTTCGGCCAAGGGCGAGCCGGTATTCACGTGATGCAGAGCTTTCCCTAGCCTGAGTAACTGAGTCGTTCGCAGGCATAGCGTAGAACCTGTGCATCACGGAGTGCGAAGAAGGCACTCCGTTGCGCTTCAGTTCATGTGGCCGGGTCGAGGCGGCTCAGCGTCCGCTGCGGATCGAGAGCGTTGTTTTGGGCGCGCTGCAGCAGGGAATCGTGGCTGAGGGCATTTCAGGCCTGGGGGTGGACGGCTTGCCTACCGGCAGGAATGCGGAGTTCATCAGCGTTCCTCATCCTTCAGGGTCTGGATCCGGAGCTGATGATTGAAGTTGAAGCAGACGGTGCTCGAGAACGGCGATGTGCTCCCGCAGGGGCCGTTCCCGCTCCTCCACTTCTGCTGCCGTGAACCGGGGCGTGATGAACTGCGGGCAGTTCCAGTCGAAAGCCACAACCCGGATGCAAAACAGGCGCTCCACCGAACCCGCCTCGGAATCCTGCGGTCGCAGCCAATGCCCCCCGGTCCGGGCTGGTTCCGCGTCAAGCGGCATCACCTCGGCCTCGCCATCGATCTTGAGCCGCCGCCGGGCGGGGTAATCCATCAGGAAGAGGGCCACCCGCGGATCGCCCCGCAGATGACCGGTGGTGAGCAGTTGTCGGTTGCCGGCGTAATCGGCAAACCCCAGGGTGCGCTCGTCGAGCACCCGCAGGAAACCGACCGGCCCGCCCCGATGCTGGATGTAGGGGGCACCCGTTTCGGTGAGGCTGGCGAGATAGAAGCTGTCGCGGGCGCTGATGAAGGCGATTTCCTTGGCCCCGAGGCGATCGGGCTCAGGTGCGTCCGGCACCGCATAGGTCTTCTGCCCATAGGCCCCCTGCTGGGCCTCCCCCACGGCGGGGGTGAGATGGCGATGCAGGTAGTGCTGGCTCATCGGTGCAAGCTCCGCTCAGGCGTCCAGGCCCTTCATCGGTACATAGCCCGGCAGCGCCTGGATCCGTGCGATCCAACCGCGAACGTTGGGGTACGGCACCAGATCGATCCCCCCATCCCCCGCCAGGGCCACGTAGGGGAACACAGCGATGTCAGCGATGGTGGGGCGCCCCAGCTCCAGCCACTGCCGATCGCCCAGGTGCCGCTCCAGCTGATCGAGGATGAAGGCGGCCTTCTCGCTGGCCCGCTCGATCGAAATGCTGGTGACCCCGAAGAGGTGATGCAGCCGGGCGTTTTCAGGGCCTTGGCGCACCTCACCGGCGGCGGTGGAGAGCCAGCGCACCACCCGGGCCTGCTCGAGGGGATCGGTGGGCAGCCACTGGCCATCCCCCTGGCGGGCGGCCAGGTAGAAGAGGATCGCCTGGGCGTCGGAGAGGGTGGTGCCGCCCTCCTCCAGCACAGGCACCTGGCCGAAGGGATTGAGCGCCAGGAAGGCGGGACGCTTGTGCTCGCCTTTCATCAGATCGACACGCACCCACTCGTAGGGAACGCCGAGCAGTTCGAGCAGGAGTCGCACCTTGTAGCTGTTGCCGGAGAGTTCGTGGCCGTGGAGGCGAAGCATGGCGAGGAGGGGTGAGGGGCTGGAGGCGAGAGCAGCAACCAGGGGTGCCGCACGGGCGCAGAGCAGGACCGGGACCAGGGATGCGGGGAACCCAGCAAAGTAGACCGACCTGTCTGACCACAAGAAAGGTAGCAGACTGTTCTGTCTATCGCCTAGGGTGCCTGCAGATCGTGACCGTCATGTCTGAGCGGGCCACCACCACCAAGCCATCAGCGGCCAGGACCTCTTCGGCAAAGGTTTCCTCCAAGCGGGAGGCCCTGCTGAGCACCGCCCAGGAACTCTTCGCCCGCCAGGGCTACCGGGCCGTGGGCATCGACACGCTGCTCGCCGAGGCCGGCGTCGCCAAGATGACCCTGTACAAACAGTTCGGCTCGAAGGAAGAGCTGATCGCCGCCGTACTTGAGCGCCTGGCGGGGGAGATCACCTCCGGCCTCGCCGCCCGCCTGGCAACGGCAACTGGCAGCAGCCATGGCCGGATCCTGGCGGTCTTCGACTGGTTGGCCGACTGGGTGCGTTCGCCCGCGTTCCACGGCTGCCTGTTCATCAAGGCGGCCAGCGAGTACCCCGAGCCCGGCGAGCGGCCGCGCCAGGCGGCGGAGGCCTTCAAGGCCGGCTGCCGGGAGCTGCTGGAGGAGCAGTGCCGCGAACTGGGCATCGCCGATCCTGAGCGCCTGGCCCGCCAACTTCACCTGTTGCTGGAAGGTGCCCTGGTGCTCAGCTTCCTGGAGCGCGATCCCCAGGCCGCCACCCACGCCCGAGACGCTGCCGCAGTGCTGCTCGCCGCAGCCTGAGTGCGAGTCCGACTCCAGGGGTTGCGCATCAAAAAGCCTGTTCTTCGGCGCTCATGGCACACTTTCAGCGCGGATCGGCAGTTGACCATCAGCACGAAATCGGGTGTGCCTCCTTACCGTGCTTCCGCATCCGAGAAGCGTTGACCGCCCTCCCGTACGCCGTGAAATCTCAGCCATACAAGCAGAAACACTGGGAAC
Source organism: Synechococcus sp. UW140 (assembly GCA_943372935.1). Lineage (GTDB taxonomy): Bacteria > Cyanobacteriota > Cyanobacteriia > PCC-6307 > Cyanobiaceae > Cyanobium. The sequence continues at coordinate 61,291 of CALSAP010000017.1, read as the reverse complement.
GATCTCCTTGGATTGACGATACTATGGACGGCATTGACCTTCGAGCCGCCTCGCCCAATCAGTCGTTTTGCTCTGGCCGAAAAAGCAACACTCTGGCTCGCTACTTGCGCTTCACCGCACCACCCAACCTGGATCCACGATGAATTCGCAGCGATTCTTCAAGGTCGCCGACTTTCTGCAGCCGGCAGATAGTGAGCCGATTCGCTCCGTCATCAGCGAGTCGGCTGACGCCGTCATCGTTGCTTGGCATGTCAAACCTGGCCAGACAATCCCGGCGCACGTTCACCCAACAGGGCAAGACACCTGGACGATCCTCTCAGGACAAGGGCAGTACCAAATCGCAGCAACGGCAGCGTCCATTCCGATCGCGCCAGGAGATGTGGTGGTGGCGCACCGCGGTGAAGTCCACGGTGTCTACAACAACGGGAGCGAGCCTTTGGTGTTCGTCTCCGTCGTGGCTCCTGCGGCATCGGGCTTCGAGCCGCTGTAGGCCTCTTGCAGGTCTGGTTGCAGGTCTGGAGCCCTCCCCTCAGGCACCACCGGCAATCCGCGGCGGCGGCTGAGCGGTACTGAAATGGTTGAGTTCCTTAGCTCAGCTCCCCTCCCCTTCTCTCCCCTCCTGCCATGCCAGAGGCTCCGGCCCAGGCCACCATCCGCCTCCGCCACAATCCGCTCTGGACCCGGGCCTTCCACAGCTTCAACCTGCTCGTGCTGCTGGTGATGGCCGCCAGCGGGTTGCAGATCTACAACGCCAATCCCGTCCTCGGCGGCCGGGGCGGGGTCACCGTTCCGGAGCTGTTCACCCTGGGCGGTTGGCTGGCGGGCGGTCGCGACTGGCACTTCGGCTTCATGGGCCTCTACGCCCTCAATCTCGGCGTCTGGATCGGCCTGCTGATCCGGCAACGCCGCCGAAAGCTGGCGGACACCGGTGACATCGGCACGCTGAGGGCCAGCCAGAACACCACCAAGCGGCGGCTCTCGGCCCACAGGCTGGTGTACACCCTGATGCTGATCCTGCTGGCCTTCGGCCTGATCACGGGCCTCGCCATGTACAAACCCGCCCAGTTCTGGTGGCTCTCGGGCCTGTTCAGCTTCGGAGAGGTGTTCGGTGCCACGAGCTGGCAGACCCTGCGGATCAGCCACCTGGCCACGATCCCCGCCATCGCCTTGCTGACGCTCACCCACGTGCTGCTCTCCTGGCGGATCGGCGGCCTGAGGCTGCTGCGCTCGATGTTCGCCTGATGGCATCAAAAGTTCCCATGACCGATCCAGCCCGCCTCAACCGCCGCCAGTTGCTTGGTCTGGGTGTGGGAGGCGCCTCCTCGCTCCTGCTGGGGGGCTGCGCCCTCAATGGCTTCAGCGAAACGGTGGGAAACGCCACCCAGCCGCTCAACGAGCGGATCGAGGCGTTGATGCAGGGCAAGGGCCCGGTGCCCCTGTTCCGCCGGAATCAGGTGGATCCCAAGGATCTGCTGATCAACAGCTTCAACGGGGTGCCCCAGCTGGATCCCGCCCACTACCGACTGCGGGTGGACGGCCTGGTGGGCCGGCCCCTGAGCCTCGACCTGCCGGCACTGGCAGCCCTGCCCCAGCACGAGCTGGTGATGCGCCACGTCTGCGTGGAGGGCTGGGCGGCGATCGTGGCCTGGTCAGGGGTGCGCCTGGCCGATGTGCTTGCCCTGGCGGGGATCTCCAGCCTGGGCGGCTACCTGGCCATCGACTCCGCCGACCAGTATTTCGAAACCTGGGACATCGCCTCGGCCCTGCACCCCCAGACCCTGCTTGCCACCGCCATGAACGGTGCACCGCTGCCGGCGGCAAATGGGGCGCCCGTACGCATCGCCACGCCGATCAAGCTCGGCTACAAGCTCAGCAAGTGGGTCACGGGTCTGAAGGTGATGGCCAGCCTGGGGGAGCGCCGTGGCACCTGGGAGGACCAGGGGTATGAGTGGTTTGCTGGGCTGTAAAGCACAACCACAACAAGCTATTTCAGCAACTGGGGGAACTGCCGCTTCAGCTGGGCAAGTTTGGGCAGATCATTCACCACAACGTAAGGGTTGAAGGGGTTGTGGGCGATGTAATCCTGGTGATAGGCCTCTGCCGGATAAAACGCCTTCAAGGGAACCACCTGGGTGACGATCGGGCGTGGGAACACCTTCCTGTTGCGCAACCCGGCGATCGAGGCCTTGGCCGCTGCCTGCTGGGACGGGCTGGCAAAGAAGATGGCGGAGCGGTATTGCCTGCCGACATCCGGGCCCTGGCGGTTGAGCTCGGTGGGGTCGTGGGCAACGGAGAAGTAGATGCTCAGCAGTTGGCCGTAGCTCACCACCTTCGGGTCGTAGCTGATCTTCACCGCTTCGGCATGGCCCGTGGTTCCTGAACTCACCTGCTGATAATCGGCACTGGCTTTGGTTCCACCGGCGTAGCCAGATACCACCTGCGACACCCCCCGGACCCGCTCGAAGACCGCCTCCACCCCCCAGAAGCAGCCCCCGGCCAGAACGGCCGTTTGGGTGGAACCTGGCTTGGCGGAGGTGGGCGGGACGGCTGAACTGGCGGCGAGCATGCCCGGCAGGGCCCAGAGGCCGAGCGCGGCGATGGCGACAGAAACGGACAGGCGCATGGCGGTGGGGAACGTCCTCTTGGATTACAGGCGAAGGGAACGTTTGGATGGATCCGAGCGGACCGCGTCTGAAGGGGCTCCGATCAAGCGGGTGCGGTGCAAGGCATCCAGATCGACTCTGCGGAGCCCGTTGGCGGCCTCGGAAACCAGATCGTCGAACACATGTCCTTCGAGGATGTGGTCGATCCGGTAGTGGTGCCGGTGAAGCAGCGGGGATCCGGTCACCTCGTCGATGCCTTCCACCAGCACCAAGATGGCCCCGCTGGCCCGCCGGATCGCCTCCATGCCATGGCGAACAAAGGGGCTGTCAGCGCCCAGGCTGTGGCTGAGAACGGCGGTCACATGGAGCCATAGGACACCCGCAGCCAGTAAGTGGGATCCCCGGTCACGAACCGACAGCTGAGATGGCCACCGGGCGAGAAACTGACGCAGAGGTTGCGGCTGAACCGAAGCGGGGCATCCACCTTGGTGAAGCGCAGGAAGAACAGGCCCGTGACCATGGCATTGATCAGCAGGCCAGCGATCCGCTGCAACGCGGCCAGGGCAAGGGTGTAGATCGAGGTGACCCGGGCGGACTGAAAACTGGCGCTGAAAAGGTTCTGAAGCGAGAACACCACACTCGAAGGCAGACCCATGGCCCCTTCCTCCACAAGGTGGCGGCCGTTCAGTTGGAAGGCGAGCGCAAAATCGCCACCTCAGCCAGGTAGAGGCAGGTCATGGCCAGGAAGAAAACCGGCCAGCACCAGCAATGCCATGGACACCGGCTGCCGCCAGAGGCTGTTCCAGGGGCTGAGTTGGTGGCCGAGGGTCAGGCGCTGGCGCCGGGACAGAGAACGCAGGAGGGTGCCAATCGGGGTGAAGGTACCCTTCGCGGTTCAAGGCTTGACCAGGCTGGTTGGCACATTACGGAAGCCACCCTCGCGCAGCAGTTGCTGGATCCTCTGCTCGGATTTGGCATAGTCCCCCTCACCGAAATGGGTGGCGCGGATGCGGCCCTGGGTGTCGATGAAATAGAAGGCGGGCCAGTAGGTGTTGTTGAAAGCCTTCCAGATCGCGAAGTCGTTGTCGATCACCACGGGATAGGTGACCCCCAGCTTCCGGGTGGCCTGCCGCACATTGGTGAGGTCGCGCTCGAAGGGGAACTCGGGTGAATGCACACCGATCACCACAAGGCCGTGGCCCGCGTACTTCTGAGCCCAGGCCCGAACATGGGGAAGGGTCCGAACGCAGTTGATGCAGGAATAGGTCCAGATATCGACAAGCACAACCTTGCCCCAGAGCTGATCACGGGTGAGTGGGGGCGAATTCAGCCATACCGCACCCTTCGGGAAGGGCGGCAGAGTGCCGAGAACGGGCAGCGGGCTCGCCGCGATGGCGATCGCCCCGGCCTGTGGAACGACAGGAACCTGGGCTAGCAGGGTTTGCTCAAAGGCATTGGTGTCCGCCAGGGCGAAGCGGGCCAGGGAGGCCTGCTCCAGGCCCAAAGCAATCGCTCCGACGCTGACGATCACCGCACCCCCCAGGCCCCGGCGCAACCAGGCGGTGGTCTGAAGGCAACGCCGCAGGATGATGGCCACGCGCCCCCCTGCGAGCAGGGCAATCGCCAGGGAGGTGCCGGCGCCGGCGGCATAGGCCAGCAGCAACAGGGCCGTGCTGGCAGGCGCACCCTGGAGCGCCGCGCCGGTGAGCACGAGACCCAGGATCGGGCCGGCGCAGGGCGCCCACAACAAGCCGATCGCCACCCCCAGCAGAGCAGATGAGGCAGCCGTTGCCCCGGAGCTTCGGGCCTGATCCGATCGTCGCGACAGATGCTGACCCAGCCGGACCAGGGGCTGGCTGAGCCGATCGGCCACGGCGGGAAACAGCAGCGCCAACCCGAACGTGCCCAGCACGAGCAGGGCTGCCATCCGCCCGAACTGGTGGGCCCGCCCCACCCAGATTCCCCCCACCACGGCCAGAACCCCAACGGCGGTGAAGGACAGCGCCATCCCGACCAGGAGGGGCAGACCCCGGAGGTGGAACGGCCGCCCGGTCCCGGTGAACACGAACGGCAGCACAGGCAGGATGCAGGGGCTCAGGATCGTGAGCGCACCAGCCAGGAAGGCCAGGAGCAGCAAGTCCATGGCGTTGAAGACGGTGTGGATTCAGAGGGTCTGGAATCAGCGGGAGAGGGGGACCGGAGCGGGCGAAGGACAGGTTCTCGCCTGGTAGTCGCAGGCATAGATGGTCGGCTTCTGCCAGCTGAGCGGGATCTCCAGCAGATCCCGAGGTCCGCTGATCCCCTGTGCCAGGAAGATCAGGGCCGCCAGGGCGTTGGCACTGACATGCAACCGGCGCCAACGCAGGTGTTTGTGGATCTCAGGCCGGCAGGCCACCGAAAAGAGCATCAGACCTGTGAGGCCCACGCCACCCCAGAAGTGCGACTGCCAGAAGGCCGGGGCGAACGGATTGTCGCTGCGCCGGAAGACCTCCGGCTGCAGCCCCAGCCCGATCACCCCCGCCCAGCAGATCAGGGCAAAGCTGGCCCGATACGGGGATTGCTTCACCCGCCAGAGGGCCGCCAGGGCGACCCCGGATCCGATCAGCACCAGCACCAGCAGCGCCAGCCGCGCGCCTCCCCCCTCAAAGGAGGAGAGGGGGTGCTTGGTGGCGATCACCACCGCCTCGGCCAGCAACACGATCGCCACCACCGAGCCCGCCAGAAACTTGCCGAGATCCGCATGATCCCGCCCCACCGTGGGTGGATGCTTGGCCTGGGTCAGGCGGCGGTCCCGGGTCTGCTGGGCCAGTCGCAGCACCATCCCCAGCAGGGGGTAGACGAGCACCACCGCCAGGGCCGGGTGGAGCAGCCAAAGCCAGTCGACGGATTGCATGGCTCAGGGCTTCAGGGGGGCCCAGGCCATCGTTGCGTTGAATTTCTTGCACCAGATCAGCACCGAACCCTGCTTGCTCAGGTCGATCGAGGCGGGAATCACATAACTCTGGGCGCCCGAGGCGGATTTGAGCGAGGCAAGGATCGTGTAGCTGCCCGGCTTGAGCGGGTAGCCGGGAGCCTTTGTGCTCGCCAGGGGCTTGGCCGACGGGCTGAAGATCACCTTCAGGTCGGGGGCCATGTCATTGGTCTTGAAATCGCTGCTGAGCACCAGCACCTGTTTGCCGGCTTCCTTCTTGATCTGGAAACTGCCGCTGACGGGGGCCTCAGCCATGCGGAAGCTCTGCTTGGCCATGGCTCCGGCCGGGGCCATCATCTTGTCCTCCTTCATCATGCTTTGCGCCTGAAGAGGAACGGCGGAACCGCCGAGCATGGCCAGGGCAAGGGCGCCGATCAAGGTTGTTTTGAGAGCCGTCATGACGAATGCAGACAGAGTGGGAAAGCCAAGGCCATGAACCGATGCGGCATGGTCCTCAGACTCCCCTTGTACCGATGAGCGCACCGATCGGATTGGTGATGAAGGATCCTCCTTGGCGGCGCGTTCTGCCCCTCGGCCTGTAAGTGCTGCTCAAGGGACTTGATGCCACAGTGCTGAAGGGCCTGCAGACCTGTGGCCACAGCCACTCTGTTCTCGGCGAAAACCCGATCAGCTTCTGCAACGTCTTCTTTTTCCCCAGCTGGCGGTGGGCCTCACGGCACTGCTGCCGGGGCGGCGGGACCGCGTCAGGACACTGCCGACCCTGACGCCTGACGACCGAAGGCTGCTCGTGACCCACGCCGTCCTGGGGAGGTTCCTCGGACCGGTGGCCTACTACCAGGCGCTCCAGTCGTTGTCGGTGATCAGCCAGACCCTCTGTTCGCCATGGTGCTGCCGGGGGCGGCCCTGCTGGCCCGCTGGCTGTTGTGGGAACCCCTGCCACGGGCGTTCTGGCTCAGCCTGGCGCTGATCGCCGCCGGCCTGCTGCTCCCCAGGATCAACAGGGCCGCAATGGGAGGCCCGATGGACGACCTGCAGGGCCTGGCCTGGGGGCTGGTTGGGGTGGTGGCGTTCAGTGGGGCGGCGGTGACCGGCCGCTCGATCGCAGGCCGGGACTGGCCCGTGGCCCTCTCGATCGGCCTGGGATCGACCATCACGGCGCTGGTGTTCGCGGTGATCGCCCTGGCGCTCTTCGCCCCGCAGCATTTCCTGCTACAGCAGCTCTGGTGGGTGGCGGGGGTGATCCTGATCTACGCGCTCTCCTTCTCTCTGGGCAGTGAACTGGCCCTGCGCCTGGCCTACCGCCGCTGCACCGTGGCCACCGTTGCGCTCTGGGGCAGCCGCACGATCGTGGTGGCCATCGCCCGTGCAGCCCTGCTGCTGGGTGAGCCGATCCACACCGCCACAGCCGCCGGCATCGTGCTGTTGCTGCGTGGTGTCTGGCTGGGCCGGCGGCCGAATCAATCCGATCCTCCCCCTCGCCGGTAAATGAGAACGATGGCCAGGGAGTAGCTGATTCCGTGGGACTGCCCCCCTTCGATCCCGATGCGCCTGCCTGGAGCCGGGCCGAGCCCGGGCTTCCGGAGCACCCCCCGCCGTTCGACGATCTTGGCGCGCTCTATGACGCCTGCGGCAGTGCGGTCTATCGCCTGGCACTGCGGCTGAGTCGGTCAAGTCAGGAAGCGGAGGACCTCACCCACGACGTCTTCCTGCGCTACTGGCAGCAGGGCCGCTACGAACCCGCGCGGGGGCCGGTGCTGGCCTATCTGCTGCTGTTGACCCGCTCAATGGCGATCAACCGGCTCAACCAGCGCTGCAACCGCTGGCAACTGCTGCAACGCTGGTCGGAACAGCTGAAGCCGGCGTCGGTGACAAGCCCCCAGGAAAGCGCCGAGCAGAGCAATCTGGCCGAGCGGGTACGGGCGGCCCTCGCCGCGATCCCCGCCAACCAGCGACAGGTGCTGGAGCTGGCCTATTACGAGGGCCTGAGCCAGTCGGTGATCGGGGAGCGGCTGCAGCTCCCCCTCGGCACCGTCAAGACCCGCTCCCGCCAGGGCCTGATCCGCCTGCGGGAGCTGCTGATCGACTTCGGGAACGACCCATGAATCCTCACGACCCCACCCCAGCCGGCGACACTCCGTCCCCCGATCGCTTCGCGGTCGACGCCCTGTTGGCAGGCCATGCCCTGGGTGATCTGGATGCGACCGAAAGGGAGCAGCTGGCCAGTCTTCTGCTGCAGCACCCGGAGCTGCGGCAACGGCTGGAGGAATTCCAGACCACCCTGGAGCTGCTGCCCCTGGCCCTGCCGGCCACCGCCCCACCTCCCCAGCGGCTGCGGCGGCGGCTGCTCGATCGGCAGGGCGAGGTGCGGGATGAAAAGGAAACTGATCGTGGGCAGCGGAGGCGGGTGGAGTTCCCCGATCTCAGCGGCTGGCTGGTGCCGGCCCTGATGGGGATCGCGCTGCTGGGGCTGGGAGTGCAGCTGCAGCAGACCCGCCAGCAACTGGCCCGGATCGAGCAGCGGGTCACGGCCCGTGTCGAAAACCCTGCGGCCCCCAATCAGGAAAGTCGCCGCATGGCGCTGGAGCCGGTGGATCCGCTCATACAGGCTTCCGGTGAGGTGATGGTCACGGGCAACCCCACCCACAACATCCTGATGCTGAACAATCTGCCCCCACCGCCGCCCCACCACGTCTACCGCCTCTGGGCCAACGTCGATGGACAGAAGGTGGGCTGCGTCGCGTTCGTGCCAACGGGGCAGGGACACGTGGCGATATTGATCCCCACGATGCCCACCAGCCTGGCCACCAGTGTGAGTGTGAGCGTGGAAACCGATCAGGTGGGTGCCAGTCCCACCGGACGCGTGGTTCTCAGCAGCAGCATCTGAAGCCCGGCAACCGGCCCCACACGCTCGATCAAGATCAGGGAGCGAAGGAATCAGGCTGCTGCTGGCAATCAGCTTGCTGCTGAGAATCAGCCTGTGGCTGGATCAGCCTGGAACGGATCGAGCAGCCGAACCAATGCCAAGCCGACCCACATCAGGTTGAGGTTGAGGTCAATCCGTCGCGGATCGGCGTCGCCGGGTCGGTGGCCGACAACGATCACCAGAGTGGGAACCATCTGGGCAACCCGTTGGGATCACTACACCACCGGAGCGTCCTGAGCCGAGCCGCTCCAGGCGATCCCGGCCAGATCAGCCACCTCCCGGTGCCAGCTGGCCAGGTCGTTCCGCGAAAAGCCGCGCAGGTGGTCATGCCCACAGGCCCGTGCCAGCACCTGCATCAGCGCCACCGTCGCCTGGAAGAAACGCTCCAGTCGCCGGGCGGCGTGCTCCACCTCGAGGCGGCTGCGCAGCTGCGGATCCTGGGTGGCGATGCCCGCAGGGCAGCGGTTGGTGTGGCAGATCCTGGCGCCGACGCAGCCGATCGCCTGGATCGCCGCGTTGGCTAGGGCGATCCCATCGGCCCCGAGGGCCAGGGCCTTGACGCAGTCGGCCGGAGTGCGCAGGCCTCCGGTGACGATCAGGGTGACGCGGCCGCTGGCACCCCGGCGGTCGAGGTGGGCCCGGGCCCTCGCCAGGGCAGGGATGGTGGGCACGCCGATGTGATCGCGCAGCAGCAAGGGCGCGGCGCCGGTGCCGCCACCGCGGCCATCGAGGATCAGGTAGTCGGCGCTGGACTCGAGGGCGAAGTCCAGGTCGGCCTCGATGTGCTGGGCACTGAGCTTGAAGCCCACCGGAATGCCGCCGGTGAGTTCCCGCACCCGATCGGCGCAGGCGCGGAAATCGGCCGGGGTGTGGAGATCGGGGAAGCTGGGGGGTGAGTGGATCGGCTGGCCTTCGGGCAGGCCCCGGATGGCGGCGATGCGGGCGGTGACCTTGCTGCCCGGCAGGTAGCCGCCGCTGCCGGTCTTGGCGGCCTGGCCGGCCTTGAAGTGGAAGGCCTGCACCAGCGGCAGCAGCTCCTCCCGGTAGCCGAACCGGGCCGGGCCCAGTTCGAACAGATAGCGCCGGTTGGCGGCCTGCTCCTGGGGCAGCATCCCGCCTTCCCCGGAGCAGATCCCCGTTCCGGCCCGCTCCGCCCCGGTGGCCAGGGCCAGCTTGGCCTCCTCGGAGAGAGCCCCGAAACTCATGTCGGAGACCAGCAGGGGAATCTCCAGCCGCAGGGGCCGCCGTGCCTGGGTGCCGATCACCAGCTCGGTGCCCACCGCCGCCGCGCTCGGCAGGGGTTGGCGGGCCAGCTGGGCCACCAGGATCTGGATGTCATCCCAGAGCGGCAACTGCGAGCGCGGCACGCCCATGGCCGCCAGCGGCCCCTCGGGGCCCACCTGATCGAGACCGTGCTCGGCCAGCTCATGGATCAGCACCACGTTGGGTTCCTCCGCCGTGGGCTGGGGCGTCGGCATTGCATCGACGCTGTAGGCCGTTCCGACCCGGTCGGCCGGCACCCGGCTGTGGCTGCCGTCGCAGTAGGGCGGAGTGGCGGTCTGCTTGCAGCGGCACAACACGGCCCTGCCGCTTGTTTCGGCCACAAAGGCCAGGGGAGTGAACCCGGTGCCCTGATGGGAGCCGTCGCAGAAGGGCTGGTCGGCCGACCTGCCGCAGGCGCAATAGAAGTACTCCTTCCCCTGCTCCAGGTCCACGCTGATGGGGGTGCTGGCGGCAACCATCGGTGCTGGCATCGAGCCCAGGCGTACGACACGGGCCGGTGGCCCACCATTCAGTGTGCAGCCGGCTAAGGAAGGGCGCCGCATGATCAGGTAAGGGGGTGGGGGTGTCTTTCGTGTCACAGAACCCAGGGGCGAACTCGGCACCCTCGTGCAGGCCTAGGCCGGCACGAGCCACAAGGGCCAGGGCAGCGAATACCCCACCGTGGTGATCACCCTGCACATTCACCGCGACGCGATCCTGCAGCGCAATCGGCTGTTCACAGGCATCACCCGCGCCAAGCAACCGGTGGCGCTGGTGGGCCAGAAGAAGGCGCTGGCGATGGCGGTGAAGAATCACCTGGGCCGCCGGCGCTACACCAAGCTGGCGGAGTGGCTCAGCTGACCAGCTGCCAGGGTTACGAAGCGGTCATGGCCCAACTTTTCTGAGCAGCTGCAATTGCTCTGGTGCCGCGGACGTTGCGGTGGATCGGTTTGCCGTACTGATAAGCCGGGCTGCTGGACCTATTAATGAATCAGAGGCCACGACCAGGGCAGCGCGAGCCCAGACCCTGCAACCGGCCCAAGGGCGTCCGACACGGGGCGCCCTTCTCATTGGGGGCGTGGCCAGCCTTTCTGCAGCTGTGCTCAGATGCAGAACATTGGCTCTTCGCAGTAAACGTGTCTGGCTTCCCCGGCAGCGCCACGGTTGCAAAGGTAGCCAGGCCTAGCGTTAAGGGCATACCGCCGGGTGGGCCATGGCCGTGGTGAACCGCTGCGCGGTGGGGATCTACCCCAGCGAGAAACTGCTTGCGTGGGCGCGGCAGCACGACCTGGATGTCTATGCGGCTGGAGCCAGGGAGCCCTGCCTGTATCTGATTCCCGACTACGAGACGGAAGAGGAGGCTGAGGAGATCCTCAAGGAGGTCTACAAGGCGATCTTTGTAGCCGAGCTCGACTACTGGCATCGCGACACCGGCACCTGGCCGGCGGAGCGCACCTATCCAGTGTTCCGCAAATGGTTCGAGGTGCGCTTCTACCCCCTGATCCAGGACCTCGTGGGCGAGGAGCTCACCGCCACCGAGGTTGGTGAGGAGTTCATCGTTGGGCTGGGGGCTGCGCTTGAGGTGCTCACCCCCAACGAGCACGACACCCTGATGACGTCTGGATCTCGCTTCGCCATGGAGCTGGGGCGCGATGCGCGCTCGGTGTGGTCTCGGCGGCCGGGCGGGGAAAAGCGACTGAGGCCAAGCTGGGGAAACCCCATGAGGGTGCATCCAAGGATCGATATGTTCCATTCAGTTCTCCTTGGACTCCAGAGCATTCCATGCCATCGTGATGCTGACGCCCATCCATCGTTGCGATGACCACTACTGGGCCTGGACCTCAATTTCCTGTTTCGAAACGACGCCATCACCGTTCTCATCGGTCATGCTGAAGGCCCGGCTATACATGCCGAAGCGTCGGATCCTGGGCGCCCGGCCGAGGCCCTGGTCTGCGTTGAGATTGACGAAGGTCTTGAATTCAGCGAAATCGAGTTGCTTGTCCTGATTGGCGTCAGCCTTGAGGAAATTGGCCTGGGCCTGGGCGCGCTCGGATGTGGCGGTTGCCGGCAGTGCGAGCGCCATCCACAGGGCCGTTGCCGAGGCAAGACGGGTGGCGAAAGACCGTTTGGTGTTCATGGTGTTAACTCCGATGGGATTTGCTGAGGTTGACCGTTGGATGGCGGCAGCCGCTGATGACGACAGACCGATTAACGTTGGCTTTGGATGCGAACTCAAACGATTAGGCGGACTGGTGTCCAGCACCCGGGGGCCCAAACAGGATGGAAAGCCGTTGTTTCCAGCCGGACTTCGCTGCCCTGAACTCAGCGAACATAGCCAGCCACTCGCCAAACACGATCTTGAAAGGATTGAGCGTTCTGGCTTGGCCGGCAAGTCCGTAGCGGAGCGTTTCCTTGGCCGGCTGCTCCGTGAAAGTGCCGAAGAGCCGGTCAAAGACAATTAGTGTCCCACCAAAATTCTTGTCGAGGCAAGTTTCGTTGCAGGCATGGTGGAGCCGGTGATGGGACGGACTGTTCAAGATCCATTCAAGGAACCCAAGGCGTGGCAGCCACTCGGAATGGATGAAGAACTGGTAGCCGAGGTTGAGGCTGAGAGCGATCAGAATGGCGATCGGGTGGAACCCAATCAGAGCCAGCGGGACATAAAAGAGATAGTGACCGGATAATCCCGCCGTCCATCCGAGCCGAATGCCAGCGGTCAGATTGATCCGGGTGGAGGAGTGGTGAACCGCGTGCGTCGCCCACAACCAGCGCACCTGGTGGGAGGCGCGGTGATGCCAATAGTAGACAAACTCCACGATCACAAAGAACGCGATCCAGGCCAGTGGCGATGCCAGATCAATGTCGAAAAGTCGATAGTTGTAGGCCAGAAAGAGGGGCACCGAGACGACTGCGGCTTCCATCGTCCGGATGATCTGGTGGCCGAAGGCGATCACGAAGGACGCTGCGGTTTCATCGATGTCATGGGTGTCGACACGGGCGAGGCGGCTGGCGGTGTATTCCAGTGCCATGAGCCCGACGACGCTGGCGAGTAACAGGGGCCCCAATGCAGTGCGGGCGGCCGCAATCGGACTGGGATCAACCATGGGATTCTCCACGTGGTGCGAGGTGGCCAACCAAAAAGGTAAGGGGCCAACTTGACGGGGGGGTTTCCGAGTGGATGCGTTTTGCGGAGATTTGTGGCCAGACCTTGTCAGTTTGTGCATGAGCCACACCAACGCCTGCCGAACGGCTACAGAGGGTGCACCTCGCCGAGCCTGGGAATGGGCGCAGAGCCAACCAAGATCCTTGTGGTCGATGATGATGACGATATCCGAGGGCTCCTCATCGGCGTCCTGAGCGAGGAGGGGTTTGCTGCCAGGGGCGTTCCCGATGCGGGACGCATGGACGCCGCCATCGCGCTCGAGCGACCCGACCTCGTCATCCTCGATCTGATGCTCCCCGGTGAGGACGGCCTGTCGATCTGCCGGCGGCTGCGCGCGGCCTCGTCGATTCCCGTGATCATGCTCACGGCCCGAAGTGCTGAAGTCGATCGCATCGTCGGACTCGAACTCGGTGCCGATGACTATGTGACGAAGCCGTTCTCCAAACGGGAACTGGTGGCCCGGATTCGATCCGTGTTGCGCCGTGGCGGGCCGCCGGCAGGACGCAACCCGCCCCAGGAGGTGCTCCAGTTCAATCAATACACGGTGGATGTGAATGCGCGACGTCTTTCCGATTCATCAGGACGTGACATTGCACTGACCAGCGCTGAATTTGATTTGCTTGTCTGCTTCGTTCAGGCACCCCAGCGTGTGCTTTCGAGGGATCTGCTGCTGGAGAAGGTCCATCAGCGCCGTGGGGATCCCTTTGACCGCTCCATCGATACGTTGGTGTCGCGGCTGCGGAAGAAGATCGAAGCGGCCAGCGACAACGAACGGCTCATCGCCACGATCCGAAGTCATGGCTATCTGTTCACGCCAACGGTGCAGGTCGTGCCGGGATGAAAACGTCCCTTGTCGTTCGCCTCGGCCTGACCCTTGTGGTCACCCTGCTCACGATCTCCGTGATGGCCGCTGCCTATGTGTTGCGGCGGTCGCCCATCAACGCCCAGGCAACGCTCCCCTCGCCGGCCAAGGTGGCGGCGATGGCTGATCTGCTCGATGGGCTCTCCGACGAGGCGCGGGCGAAGATCCTGCCGGCGCTGTCGACTCCGACCCTCGAAGTCTCGCTCGAACCCCATCCGGGGCCCGCGCTCAGCCCTGCGGCGCCGGACGAGCGGCCACGGAAAGAGCTCGCCGCTGCCTACCGGGCGGCGATGCCGAACCGTGCCATCGGGCTGGATGTCTGGCGAACCGGGCGGCCGATGGACGGCCTGCCACTGCTGCTGCGCAACGCCGATGAACGACGCGTTCTGAGCACCAGCTTGGACCGCAACACGCTGCTCGTTCTGCGATCCCGGGAGCTGTTTCCGGTGACCAATCTCGGCTTACCCCTCGGCTTCGGCGCCGGGCTGCTGGGGACGATCTTCGCCACGCTGTTGCTGGTGTTCCTGTTGCGTCAGATCCGTCCGCTGGAAGAGCTGGCGCGTGCCGTCGACAGCATTGATCTGAACGCTGACCCCCAACCGATCCGGAACGTGAGGTCAGCGGCGCCGGTGATCCGCGCCCTCGTGGGAGCCTTCAACCGGCAACAGGAGCGGCTGTCGCGGCTGTTGCAGGCGCGCCTTGCCCTTGTCGGCGGTCTCCAGCACGATGTCAGGACATTGGCCACCAAGGTACGGCTGCGCTTGGAGAACGCGCCCACCTCCCAGGGGCTGGACCATGCCATCGCGGACCTCGACGACATGGTTCGCCTGCTGGATGATGCCCTGCTCGCCACCCAAGGTACCGAGACAGCGACGGAGGATGGGCTTGAACTGGTCGACATCCACGCCTTGCTGAGCCTGGAACTGGAGGCGAGACTGGACCAGGGCGTCAGCCTCGACGGGGTTGGGGACGGGCCGACGCCTCGGCTCTACGTGCTGGGAAACCGCCTCGCCCTGCGGCGGGTTTTTGCCAACCTGATCGACAACGCGCTGAAGCATGGTCACCAGGCGCGGATCGGGGTGGCTAGGACGCCGCCTGATCGGGTCGTGGTGACCATTGATGACCGCGGGCCCGGCATTCCAGCTGAGATGCGTGAGTGGGTGCGCGAGCCGTTCGTGCGGCTTGAGCGTTCGCGGGCGCGAACGACGGGCGGCTCCGGGCTTGGCCTCGCCATTGTCAGCAACCTTGTGGCCCGTCACCATGGCCACTTCACGATTGCGGACGCACCTGGGGGCGGTGTAAGGGTCACAGTGGAACTGCCGCAGTTCCGGGCTGATCGGGCTTGAGGCCCACGGTGGTCGGGCGCCATCTGCAGTGAGCACGGCCAGCAGGTCAAGGCCTCCTTCCTAAGGGCTTCTGCGCAAACCACCGCCGAGGGGATCGAGAAGTAAGTGGGCTCGGGAATGATCCGCGGCATCGGCCCCATCTACGCCAGCAAGCTCGTGGCGGTGGTCGGCTCTCAGGTGTTCGAGGTGATCGAGCAGGCACCCGAGCGACTACGGGATGTGCCGGGCAGCGCTCCGGTGAGCGGGCAGCGGATCAACAAGGCCTGGGCCATCAATGAATGAAAGGAGAATACGAATTCGGAGTGGCCGCCTGGACCACATCTTTCGATCAGCCGAAGGCAAGCACCTAACACCAGCCGCGGGGCACCCGCGCGTCACGGACATTGGACTCACAGAACCGTGCCTGGTGGGGAACGGCGCGGTAATCCATACGCCGGTAGATGCTCTGCAGGAAGTCAATCGGAGTGAACAGATCCAGCAAACGCATCGCCAGTCAAAGGCATGCCGATGTGTGGCGCCATACCTGGGCCTCAGTGAGCCGCCACCGGGCGTCCAGCTCGCTGGGCGATGGCATCAATGATGCCATCGCGGGCGGCCAACAGACCAACGCTGACGCCTTCATCGAGACGCTCGTGTACCAGGACTTAGCCGCCGAAAGGTGTCCCGAGGACCTTTGGGTGGGCGAGCATAGGAAGGATGATGTGATCCAGGGGCTGACTCACCGGCGTGTCGACAATCCGAAAGGAAGGTAAGCAGGGCACCAGCCAACAAAACTTGTCAGCACGAAGATGCCAGCAATGATGCCTAACAGGACTGCAATCGTACCGCTGAGGACGCCAGCGAAGTACAGCACAGCAATCAACACGGCAGCAGCGATCCGCAGAAGCCGATCCGACGATCCCATGTTCTTCTTCAAGGCACACCTCTCATGAGTAAGCGCAATGCAAGGATAGTCACCCGAACGGGTCAAAGTGGAAAGATCATCAAAAGTCAACAATAGACTGGAGCGCAGGATTGAGGGTGGCGATGAAAGATCCGAGGCCGCTGATAAGCCCCATCAGCACCGCAAGAGGACCCGACGGCAGTGCCTGGATGGAGGCTCACTGAGACAGGCCTGGACCGGTCAAGGGGGTCGTGTTACGCCTTCTTGAGCTGTTGCCACTGCTGCACAGCCTGCGTCGGCAAGGGGTCTCCGCATTCTGCGGGGGTGGCGGCCCCGGCACAGCTTCAGAAGCCGCCCATGCGCTCAATGCAGGCAGGTCGCTGATCCTGCTGGCGGTGCCGGCGGTGTGGCGTGAGTTCTTCTGCTCGCTCGGCAAGGGGGTAGAGAGTGCGAGCGATGTGCAGGAGTGCTGCCGGTTGATCGAGGCCAGGCTCCGAAAGGCATGAGCCGGCCAGCACCGCGTGTCCCCCTGAGCCCGCAGGAGGGTTGGCTGAGCGATGGCCGCCAGGCGCTGCGCTTTCGACCCACCCGCTGGGAGCGCTTGGTGCAACGGCTGGAGATCACCACCGGAGAGCTGCTCCCGGATCAGCAGATCCCGTTGCTGAAATCACGCCGGGAGCTGAGCAGCGCTGAGGCCCTGAAGCTCTGGGTGGAGAAACGCCAGGCGGGCTGGAGGCCCTGCAGCCCCAAGTGGTGATCTGGCCCTGTCTGGAGCTGAGGCCACACTGTCACGACGACCGGCTGGCCGTACTGACAAGCAAGCCAGGCAGAGCTATCACTGAATCAGAGGCCACGACCAGGGCAGCGCGAGCCCAGACCCTGCAACCGGCCCAAGGGCGCTCGATACGGGGCGCCCTTCTCATTGGGGGCGTGGCCAGTCTTTCTGCGGCTGTGCGCAGATGGAGAGCACTGGCTCTTCGCGGTAAACGTGTCTGGCTTCCCTGGCAGCGCCACGGTTGCACAGGCGGCCAGGCCCAGCGTTAAGGCCATACCGCCGGGTGGGCCATGGCCGTGGTGAACCGCTGCGCGGTGGGGATCTACCCCAGCGAGAAACTGCTTGCGTGGGCGCGCCAGCACGACCTGGATGTCGATGCGGCTGGAGCCAGGGAGCCCTGCTTATACCTGATCCCCGACTACGAGACGGAGGAGGAGGCTGAGGAGATCCTCAAGGAGGTCTACGAGGCGATCTTCGAAGCCGAGCTCGACGACTGGCATCGCGACACCGGCTCCTGGCCGGCGGAGCGCACCTACGCCGTTTTCCGCCAATGGTTCGAGGTGCGCCTCTACCCCCTGATTCAGGACCTGGTGGGCGAGGAACTCACCGCCACCGAGGTGGATGAGGCGTTCATCGAAGAGCTGGGCCCGGCGCTGGAGGGATTGCACTCATCCCCACCTTGAGTCTTCTCTGATTTCGTCATCCCGCCACGACGACGGACTCCCGCGAGAGGCTGGGGTTGTCTGGCGTCACCCCGAGGCTCTATGGATCCAGTGGCCGAGATCAAGGAGGCCGTTGCCTCCTATGCAGCCAGAAGCGTGGAGCAGCGCAGTCACTGGTATTCGCCTTCAGCAGAGGCCTATGCAGCCACCCGGCCCCGCTACCCCCAGGAGTTGGTCGCTGCGGTGGTGGCTCAAGCCGGACTGACGGCTGCCTCCTCCCTGGTTGAGGTTGGATGTGGACCGGGTACGGCCACGGTGGCCTTCGCGGAGCTGGGGTGCAAGATCGTGGCCATCGAGCCCAACCCGGAGTTCTGCCTGCTGGCTCGGAAGGCCTGTGAAGCGTTCGAGAAGGTTGAGCTGCTGACCTCCTCCTTGGAGGAGTGGGACGTTCAGCTGGGGTGCTTCGATGCGGTGGTGGCGGCCAGCTCCTTTCATTGGATCCCGCCGGAGATCGGCTACCCGAAGGCGGCGCGAGCCCTCAAGCCGAACGGCTGGATGATTCTGCTCTGGAATAAGGAGTTGCAGCCGCCGGTCGAGACCCATGAGGCCTTGCGGACGATCCATCGTCGCCATGCCCCTCGGCTGGATCGTCCCTATGAAGATGCCGGCACGGTGGCGGGGATTCTCGAAATCCTGGGGCAGCCGCTTGAGGACTCCCCGCTGTTTCAGGCTGTCCATCGGGGTCAGGTTTTGGTGGAGAGAAGCCTCTTGATCGATGACTACCTCACCCTGCAGACCACCTATTCGCCTTTTCTGGCCCTCGATCCGGATGTGCAGGCAGCCCTGACATCTGACTTAAGGCGAGTCCTGCAGCAGATCCACGGAGACACTGTGCCGCTGACTTACACTTCGGCGTATCAGATGGCCCAAAGGGTTTGAGCACGAGCATCTGACGAGCGGCGATGACGTCCCCCCCCTTGTCGATATTTCTCCGCCTAGGCCAGACCCATGAACTCGCCACTGGTTTGGCGGCAGTCCTCCTCCTGGGCTGTTCGATTCTGGGGCCTGGCCAGTCGGCGGATGGGCGCGCCACGGTGCTCTCGATCGGTGATGGCGACACGATCCGGGTGCAGCAGGGCCAGCAGCGGCTCACCATCCGGCTGGCCTGCATCGATGCCCCCGAGATGGCGCAGGCTCCCGATGGCGTCAACGCCCGCAGCTACCTGCAGACCCGCTTGCGGCTGGGCTCCAGCGTGAACCTCAGGCCCCAGACGGTGGATCGCTTCGGGCGCACGGTGGCGGAGGTGATCGGGGAGGTGAACCTCAACCTGGCGTTGGTGGAAGACGGCATGGCCTTTGCCTACCGGAAGTACCTGGGCCAGTGCGACGCCAGGGAGTATCTCGACGCCGAGTTTCGGGCTTCCCGCAGCCGCTACGGGGTGTGGAGAGTGCCGGGCGGCATCACCCGCCCCTGGGACTTCCGGCGCATCAGATCACCCGCTCAATCGGGCGGCAACTCATGATCGCCCTGCTGATGGCTGAGATCAGGCCGGCTTGAGCTGCTGCCGCAGGGGCGGCGGCAGACGGATCCCCGCGAGGAAGGCCAGGGCCACCAGCAGGCACGAGGCCCACAGGCAGGCCTGCAGGCCGCCCACCAGGAACAGGGCGCCTGAGAGCAAGGTGCCCACAAGCCGACCGGCCGCGTTGGCCATGTAATAGAAGCCCACGTTGAGGCTCACCGATTCGGCATCGGTGTAGGCCAGCACCATGTAGCTGTGGATCGAGGAATTCATCGCGAACACGGCCCCAAAGGCCGCCAGGCCCACCACCACAGCGATGCCGGGGTTGCCAACCTCGCGCCACAGGCTGATGGCGATAAGGGCGGGGATGGCCGTGAGCACGGCGCTCCAGAACTGCACGGCGGACACCCCCGGAGGCGCGCTTTTCCCCCAGCTTCGCCGCAGGGCCGGCACCGAGGCCTGAATGATCCCGTAGCCGATCACCCACAGGCCCATGAAGCCACCTGCTTCCCAGTATTTCCAGCCCAGCACTGACTGCAGGAACACCGGCAGGGCCACCACGAACCAGACATCACGGGCGCCGAACAGGAAGAAGCGGGCTGTCGAGAGCACGTTGATGCCCTTTGATTTGGAGAACAGGGCGGTGATCGCGGGCTTTTCCTTCATGCGCCCGATCTCGCCGGGCAGCACCAGGGTGATCAGAAAGGAGAGGAACAGGCCAGCGGCCATGGCCCCAACGGCGGCGCTGAAGCCGATCGTGGTGAGCAGCAATCCCCCCAGGAAGAACCCCACCCCCTTTAGGGCGTTTTTGGATCCGGTGAGGATCGCAACCCATTTGAAAAGCTGGTTTTCGCCCCGGCTGGGGTCCTCGGGGGTTTCCGGCACCACCGTCTTGATGGCGCTCTTGGCACTCATCTTGTTGAGGTCCTTGGCGATGCCGCTGATCGCCTGGGCCACCATCACGTAGGCCACACTCCACCAGCGGGGCCAGTCGTCGGCCACCGGAATCAGCATCAGCAGGGCAGCCACCTGCATGAGCGTTCCGGCCCAGAGGGTGAGCCGTAGCCCAAAGCGGGCCCCCAGCCAGCCGCCGTAGAGGTTGGTGACGATGCCGAAGAACTCGTAGAAGAGAAACAGAAAGGCGATCTCCAGGGTGGAGTAGCCGAGCTGGTGGAAGTGGAACACCACGAGCATGCGTAGGGCCCCATCGGTGAGGGTGAAGGCCCAGTAGTTGGCCGTGACGACCGCGTACTGCTGCAATCCCGTGAGGTGTTTCATCGGGCGGTACCTTCCAGGGTGGCCACATGGCAGGCAAGATCGGCCATCCGGCAGCTATAGCCCCACTCGTTGTCGTACCAGGCGTAGACCTTGAGCTGGGTGCCGTTGATCACCATCGTGGAGAGGGCATCAACGATGGAGCTGCGCGAATCGTTGACGTAGTCGATCGACACCAGCGGCCGGGTTTCGTAGCCGAGGATTCCCTTCAACGGCCCGTTGGCGGCGGCCTCGAAGGCGGCATTGACCTCGTCCGCAGTCACGGCACGCTCCAACTCGAACACCGCGTCGGTGAGGGCCGCATTGAGCAGCGGCACCCGCACGGCATGGCCGTTGAGCTTGCCCTGGAGATCGGGGAAGATCAGGCCGATCGCCCGGGCTGAACCGGTGGTGGTGGGGATCAGGCTCTGGATGCAAGAACGGGCCCGGCGCAGGTCGCTCTTGAAGGCATCCACCACCACCTGGGTGTTGGTGACGTCGTGAAGGGTGGTGATGGAGCCATGGCGGATGCCGAAGCCCTCGTGCACCACCTTCACCACCGGTGCCAGGCAGTTGGTGGTGCAGGAGGCGGCGGTCAGCAGGCGGTGGCGCGCCGGGTCGTAGAGGTGGTGATTGACGCCGTAGACGATGTTGAGTGCTTCTTCTCCGGCGATCACGCCCTTGACTGGGCAGGCGACGATCACCCGCTTGAGGCCCGGAAGGGAGAAGTAGGGCGCAAGGGTTTCCGGCGTCTTGATCTTGCCGCTGCATTCGAGCACCAGGTCCACCCCGGCAGCGCCCCAGGGCACGGCGGTGGGATCTTTCTGCTGGCTGTAGCCCACGGGCTGGCCCTGCACCAAGAAGCCCGCTTCGCCCGCTTCCACCGCCTGGGGCCAGCGGCCATGCACAGAGTCGAACTCAAGCAAATGAGCGGCGGCGGTGGCATCCCCGGCCGGGTCATTGACGTGCACCAGCTCAATGCCGGGGCGGCCCCAAAGGGCACGGAACACCAGACGGCCGATGCGGCCAAAGCCATTGATGCCGATCTTCATTCGGAAAGCCCACGGGGCTACGAACATAAATCAACTAGAGTTGATTCAAGACGTGTTGCCGATCACATGGCCTTTCCAGGGGCTGTTGCCAGTCCGACCATCAAATCCGATCAGGCCCGAGCCCTGCTCAAGGCCCTCGCCGAACCGCTGCGCCTGCGGGTGATCGAGGCCCTCGGCGGCGGCGAGCGCTGCGTCTGCGACCTCACCACCGATCTCGGGCTGGCCCAGTCGAAGCTCTCCTTTCACCTCAAGGTGCTGAAGGAGGCCGGCCTGCTGGCCGATCGCCAGGAGGGTCGCTGGATCTACTACCGCCTGCGCCCGGAAGCCATCGAAGCCCTTCGCGGTTGGCTGGCGGAGCTGGGCGACCAGTGCGGCAAGCCCGCCGCGACATGCAAGTGAGCGAGCTGACCCCGGCCCCGACCGGCCACCGCCGGACTGCCGAAGAAATTGCTGTGCTGGCAAGGTTGTCGTTGCTCGATCGCTTCCTGCCGCTCTGGATCCTGCTGGCGATGGCGGGCGGGCTGCTGCTGGGTCGCTTCTTTCCCGCCATCCAGGGGGTTCTCGATGCAGTGCGGATCGGCAACACCTCCCTGCCGATCGCCCTGGGGCTGCTTCTGATGATGTACCCGGTGCTGGCCAAGGTGCACTACGAGGAACTGGGACGGGCGGCGCGGGATCGGCGCCTGCTGCGGCTGTCGTTGCTGTTGGTCTGGGGGCTGGGGCCGGCGCTGATGTTCGCCCTGGCCTGGTTGTTTCTGCCGGGTCAGCCGGAGTTCCGCACCGGGCTGATCCTGATCGGTCTGGCCCCCTGCATCGCCATGGTGTTGATCTGGATCGACCTGGCCCAGGGGGATCGGGAGGCCGCCGCCCTGCTGGTGGCGATCAATTCGATCATCCAGGTGCTGGCCTACGCCCTGCTCGGTGGTTTCTACCTCAAGGTCCTGCCCGGCTGGCTGGGCCTGGCCACCCAGGATGTGGCCTTTTCGATGGCGGAGATCGCCAAGGCGGTGCTGGTGTTCCTGGGGCTGCCGCTGGCTGCTGGCTACCTCAGCCGCCGCATCGGTCTGCACCTCAAGGGACCCCGCTGGTACGAACAGCGTTTCATCCCCTTCATCAGCCCGTTCGCGCTCTACGGCCTGCTGTTCACGATCGTGGTGATGTTCGCCCTGCAGGGGCAGGCGATCACCTCCGATCCGCTCACGGTGGCCGCCGTGGCCGTGCCCCTGCTGCTCTACTTCGCGATCATGTGGAGCGTGGCGTTCGTGGTGGGCCGCCGCAACGGGCTCAGCTACCCGAAAACGGCCACCCTGGCGTTCACCGCTGCCGGCAACAACTTCGAGCTGGCCATCGCGGTGAGCATCAGTGTCTGGGGCGTCAGCTCCCGCCAGGCCCTCGCCGGGGTGATCGGCCCCCTCATCGAGGTGCCGGTGCTGGTGGCGCTGGTGTATGTGTCGCTATGGTTCAGGCGCCGCCTGGGCATCACGAATCGCACCGCCATAACCACTCCTTAACTCATCAACACAGATTGATGGGTCAGAGTCGTGCCGTTAGGCACGGCATGCATGTCTCGACCCTTCAGGCTCAGCCTGACCCTGGCGGTCACGCTCGTCTTCCCCATCCCCTCCGGAGCCGCTTCCGCCCAGCAGGCATCCACCCAGCCGATCCGCATCAGCGGCTCCAGCACGGTGTACCCCATTGTGCAGGCCGGCATCAGCGCCTTTCGCCAGACGGAGGCTGGTAAGGGCGTCAAAATCAGCCTCAAGGAAACGGGCAGCACCGCAGGTTTCAGGGATCTCTGCAGCGGCCGGGTGGAGATCAGCAATGCATCGAGGCCTATCAACACCAAGGAACTCAAGGCCTGTGCCGCCAAGGGCATCCGCTTCATTGAAGTGCCCCTGGCCTTCGATGCCCTGTCGGTGGTGGTCCATCCTGACAACAACTGGGCGAAAGCCGTAAGCACCCAGCAGCTCTCGCTGCTCTGGAACCGCAACGCTCAGGGGCGCATCAACCGCTGGAACCAGGTGAACCCGGCCTGGCAAAAGCGGCCTATCAAGCTGTGCGGAGCGGGGGGCGATTCAGGAACCTTCGACTACTTCAACAAGGCGATCAATGGCGATGAGGACAACTCCCGCCGCGATTACACCGCCAGCGAAGATGACAATGTGGTGGTGAACTGCGTGGCCGGTGATCCCCAGGCCCTTGGTTACCTTGGCTATGGCTGGTTCCGCAGCAACAGTGGCCGGCTCAAGGCCCTGGCAGTGGTTAGCCCGAAGGGAAACCCCATTCTGCCCTCGGTTCAGTCGGTGTTGAAGGGTCAATACCAACCACTTTCCAGACCCCTGTTCATTTATGTCAACGATCAAGCGTTGCTCGACAGTGCCGAGGTCCGTAGCTTCACCACCTTTCTGATCCGAAACGCCCCCGCGCTGGTGGCCAAAACCAACTACATTCCGTTTCCTGATTCCACCATTCGTCTGGTGGAGACCAAGCTGTATCGGCATGTGCTGGGCACCTCCTTCGGTGGTGACCTACCAGTTGGGCTGACGATCGGTGACGCCCTCCAACGCAGCTTTGATCAGCACAAACGGCCAGAATTCCGTTAGGTGAATGCGGCACCCAAGTAATCCATGCTGGAGGCAATGACACGAACAGAATACTTCGTGAACTCAGAACCCTGATCGGCTCCGCTGAGGTGGTCTGGCTTTTCTGGACAGGGTCCATCGTTACCCTCTGAGTCTCGGCACCGCCTCCTGAGAAGGGGCTCCCACCCATGAGCAAACGCCGAATACACAGCCCCGAGTTCGAGACCAGGGTCGCCATGGAGGCGATCAGTGGTAGCAATGCGCTCCAGGAGATCGCCGCTGACGGCGCGGAGCGCCTCATACAGGCCAGTCAGTGGAAGAACCAGCTGCCGGAGGATGCCGCCCGTGGACGCTCCTGCCGGGCCTTTACCCGTTGCCTCAAGTCTTCTATCCGTTGCCTACGCCTGCAGGGGCTTCCTTCGGCATGACGGCCTCGGGGGGAGTCCGTTCCAAGGGAAGCTCACACCAAGTGATTTGCGGCTGGCGTCACCCCTGCCCATGCCGCTCAAGCAGGACAGGGCCTTCTCGCCTTGACCAACGGTCTATGGAGTGCCAGTTATCAATGGTTTATCAACCAGTGGCCTTGGCCAATCCCTGAAAACCCAATCGGGGCGACAGGATTCGAACCTGCGACCTAGTGCTCCCAAAGTACTAGTAGCATCCAGTCCTCACTGGGCTGATCTAGTCATAGCAATGCTTCTAAGGTGCTGGGTGTTGTTCCATGTTGCCCGGCGAAAGCCACTGGTCGTAAATCCGTCGTAAACTCTGCCTAGTGCTTCCCGGGAGGGTCCGATGGCAGACGCCGCGCGAAAGCCAGCCCCGAGAACAAAGCCTGCCCCCTGGGCAAAGGCACTCAACGCAGCAGTTCGACAAGCGGCAGGGGGTGCGGGCTGGCACGTTCGGGCTGATCGGAACGGCATGACACGCCTGGAAATCAAGGTGCCGCATGCCGATCGGAAGGTTCAGAGCGTTCAGCTCCCTTACGCCTGGAGCAACAACAGTCAGGGGCCGATCATCAACCGGGTCTCGCAGCTTGTTGCGGCGCTGCAGGGGGATCCTTCGCTGAGCTTGCGGCAGGCCATGCCACTTGTAGAAGGCCGCTCCAGCCAGGCACGCCTGGACTGGCCCAAGGCTCTCGCTTCCTTCAACAGAGCCAAGACGACCCGAGGGACGGCCATCAGCGAGACCACATGGAACACGAAGTACCTGCCATTGCTTCAGCGGGCTCTCCAGCTGATGGAGTCTGCCGACCCCCCGAGAGACGGCACTGGTCTGATTGAAGCCGCCACTGGCCACTGGCAGAGCGGATGTCGGGCACGGGCGATAGGGGTGAGGGCCATGGCGGCATTTCTCCACCATGCCGTCAATCGCTGCGATTTTCCGAAGACATGGCTGCCCCCCGGATCCTTGCGAGAGCTCATTGGCGCAGCGCCGCGGGATGGACGACGAATTCAAAAGTCTGATCCCATCCCAGATGCTGAGATCGTGGCAGTGATTGATGGTCTTCCTGATCAGGAATGGGCCGATGCCTTGCGGCTGATTGCGGAGCTGGGACTACGCCCCATCGAATTGGAATATCTCAGTATTCGGGAGGATTCACGTAGTGGTAAGCGGCGCTGGCATGTCGCGTATGAGAAGAAAGCTGGTCGTGGTAGTACCAAGCCGCGCTGGGTGGAGTCACTCCCCTTGCGAGATCAAGGCGGCATCCTTCAGCAGTGGAACCTGCAGCAACGCTGGGAACAGAACGTTCTGAAGCTGCCAGCCTTCGTAGCAACAAACGGCGTAGCAGATGCTATTCGGCTCTATCTAAGAAATAAGCCCTCTTGGAAGACTATGTTGGCTGCTGCTGATCTACGTAGTGAGCACGCAACACTCTATGGGCTTCGGCATGCCTACTCATTGCGCTGCCATCGTCTGGGGATTGATGCAGCTGGAGCGGCCGACCTGATGGGGCACTCTCTGCAGATCCACATCAACTCCTACCCGTGGAGCAGCGAGGACCACACCGCCCGGCAAGTGGAGCAGGCTCGGGAACGCCTTTTGGACCCTGTCGCCAGTCCCAGGTGAATCCATGCCGGCCGAGGGGGTTGCATAGGTGCTGACGGGGTGCTATGAGAGGAGAGATGGGTCGTGCTCGCTCCGCCCATCCCGCCCTCATCACTGGCTCCGGATGCCGGTCTGAGGAGGTAAACATTCAGGCACTGCTCTATCCCAGAAGCGGTAGGGCCCGGTCCGGAGCCGGTCTGCAACTCGTCGACGGAAGCGAAATCCACTGCCACACGCCTACTCAGGTGCTGTGGGTTTCGTCGACACCCATGAAACTATCGTCGAAAGGACTTAGCTCTACTGAGCTGGCCAAGTCGAATACCTGGATCACTACCGCACAGTTGGCGCAGCAGCTCAGCTGTACTAGGTGGTACATCCGAAGCCTTCAAGAGTCCAAAGTACTGCTGCCTGGTCGAGACTACATTCGAATCAGCCGGTTTATTCGCTGGAATCCAACTCAGGTTGCACAGTCTTTGCTGGCTGCATCACAAGTAGAAACCGTCGATTCTGAATACTACGAGATGAGGCATGGTTAACCTCTACTGGTTGTAGAGGTTTTCTGAAGATGGCTGCTATTGGACAGCCTAGACCGCCCGAGAACGATGCTCTTGAAAAGGTGGATGTTGCCAACACATTCCTTCCCATCAACTGAGCAAAGTCGCGTTAGTGGCGTGCTCGGGGTAAGACCCTTGGGGGGACTTGTAGGAGTGGAATGGCGACTCTAGCCTTGAACTCGGGGATATGGCTCCGGCGCTTGCTTATCGGTAGGAGCTACCTCGCAGGGGCGGTGACCCCCGCTCGGAGGTTACTGATGGGGCCTGTCCAGAAAACCCAGACCATCTCAACCAGCTAGATGACTGAATGTGCTCGGGGCCATATGTCCCCAGAGCCGACTCGGTCGGCACTTCGGCATCAAATCAGCATGAGAAGTGAGCATCACATCAAGTCAATGAGATGTTCCGAAACGATCTACCTTGTAAGCATCCTTACTTATGAACAGCTCTATCCCGTCCATTCGGCCTTCCTCCCAGGCCGATGACACCCGGCTCCTGAGAACCGACATGCGGTACATCGCGATCCAGAAGCACTGGCGCAGGCTTGGCCCACTTTATCGCTCACCAGCAGCGGTCCCTATCTGGTACTTGGAGATGGAGGCCTACAGGGCCCAACGGGCTGATGAGTATGGCCGCCCCTACAGGCCAGCATCACTCGCTCAGGAACTAGTACCGGCGAACTACGACTCCTGCGATTGGCGTGTAACTCGTGGCCGAAGAGGACCGGAGCCTGCCTTCTGGGCTTACGTGTGTTACCGCGCTTGCCACTGGATATGCAATCTGCATCTGTGGGTCGCGATGCAAGATCAGCCCAAGCGCCCCTGGCGGATTGTCACCAGCAACCGTCACAGCGTTGTCTGGGATGGGGAGCAGACGCTGTGGGATGGGAACTTTCTCGCACTGGACATACCGGCGGCGCAAGCATGGGAGCTGGCGGCGGGGCAGCCCGACACCATTCGACTGCCTATCGGTGTGCCGAAGCTGCATGAAGCGCCGGATGAGGCGTTCCAAGTCGTGGCGGAGATGATGCATCCGTCTTTGCTGGCACTTGAGCGCTCGGGGTGGGGGTGGTAGCCAGCACGGAGAGTGCACCACTCAGCACACGGCTACCAGCGCCAACAGGTCGGTCTTCCGGAGCCGCTTCGATCGAACGCCGGCCAACTCCCGTAGAGGGGTGATGGGCAAAGACTGCAGTTTGGCTTGCCTTGCATCACTGCCGGGTGATCCGACAGCGATCAGCCGCCCTGCACCCGAGTGGCCGTGGCCTGCTCGTTTGCCTTGCCGTAAGCACGGGCAATCGACCAACCAGCCAGGCCGATCCAGCCCACCGGACCCGCGCAGGCCAGAACAGTGGCGATCGCCCCCTTGCCGGCTACGCCCAAGGCCTTGCGGTTGAACTCCACCTCGCACATCTGATCCTGCTGGGTGAGCAGCATCACCACGTCCGGGGCCACCAGACCGATGCCGGCCGTGAGGGGATTGGCACCGAGAACAGCCTGCGTCACAGCCACCGAGGTGCCACGCACGACGCCATTGATGACCCCCTTGGCCGCATCATCGGCCAGCATTTCCTCGGCAGCGGCGGCGAGATCGGGACGGCCCGCATCGCGGTACCCCTGGGCCTGGGCGATGCGATGCACCATGGCCAGCCCACCGCCCATTGCGCCTGCATAGGCACCGGTCTCGAGGGTGTCTCCCACCACCTCGCCAAGATCTCCGGTGACTCCGGGGGTGGCTTCTTCTGCCACCAGGCGGGTGTGGGTCTGAGCTTTAGCCACCTCCTCCCCCGTCATGGGGCGGGCGCCGATGGAACTGTTCAACGAAGCGGGGCCGTACTCCCCGTTGTTGGCCTCACCGGTGCCGCCATGGGCGTGGGGCTCGATGTGCATCCAGTCGATCTCGGGATCGTTGGTGATGGCGCGCACCCCTTCGATCGATCCCTTGGCTTCGTCGGGAACGTTGTGCTCGTAGACCTCACGGGCTTCTTCGGGGCTGCGGCGGCCACCGCGCATGCCATCGGTGCGCAGGGCTTCGATCACATCGGGCGGCAGCTCATCGAAGGGAACGGAGCGGAAGGCCTCCACACCGCCGAGGACACTGGCGACGGCAGCGGCGGGGATTGCCAAATCGTTGGACACATCCTTCAGAGCGTTGCCGATGGTGGTTTTGTTGAGCACTTTGCGGTAGGTGGTCATGATCGTCATGGAGAAAAGGTGGGGGTACTCCCCGTTGCCTCCACCCCTCGTTCCGGGCGCTGGGGAGTGATTCCAGCGGGCCACCATCCACCCCATCAGCTGAGCTGCAGGCATGAAAAAGGCCGCCCGCAGGCGGCCTTGGAGGATGGATAGGCAGGGTGGAAGCCTGATCAGTAACCGAACCCATTGGAGCGGTTCTGGCGGCGGATCTGGTTGTAAGAATCTCCGTATGGATTCATCTCCCGGATCTGGCGACGGTATTCCCGGCTGCCGTTCTGATAGCCGGAAAAGTTGTTGTTCCAGTTGTTGTACGGCTGGCGGTAGGGGTTGCTGGGCTGATACGACTGGGCCAAGGAGGCTGGGGCCAGGCTTGCGACGCTGCCAAGGATCAGCCCGAGGGAGAGAAGACGGTGCATGGGTCTGCGGTGGAGCAAGGGATGGCCCCCTGCGAACGCATTCCCCTCGTTCTGGAGGCAACAGGGTGATTCCACACCGCTTCAGAGGCCTGGAATCGGCCGCCAATCCCCTGTGAGCTGCCAGGCCGCCCAGTAGTAGGGGTGCCTCCAGGCAACGTTCGGATGATTGCGGAAATCGGCCTGGGTGGTAGCCAGCGCATCAGCCCGGCCGGCTCCACCCTTGAGGCGGGTGTAGAAGGCCTCCATGAAGGCGGCGGTGGCCTTGTCGTCCACCTTCCAGAGGGACAACAAGGTTGTGCGGACACCGGCGACCGTTAGAGCCCGCTGCAGGCCATAGACCCCTTCACCGGTGCGGATGTCGCCCTGACCGGTGGAACAGGCCGAGAGCACCACCAGTTCGGTGCCATCCAGTTGCAGGGCGGTCGCCTCGGCCGCGGTGAGGTAACCGTCGTCGCCACGGTCGGCCTCCGGCTGGTTGGCGCCGGCCAGCACCAAACCACTTCTGAGCATGGGATCCTCGCCGACGAATCCGGCGATCTGCTGGCTGTGCTCCATGACGGCGGCCAGCGGATCGCTTGGCTTGGTCTCCTGGTCCGCAGCGAAAAAGCCGTGGCTGGCGATGTGAACAATCCTGGGGCTGGGGCTGCTCTGCAGTCGCTGCACCGTGGCGGCCGCATCGGTGAGTGGCTGCGTGCCCAGCAGCGCTGCGATCTGCCTGCCCTCCACCGCGGTGGCTGGAAGCGGTGCCCAGGTCTTCGAGCCCAGGGAAGTGGAACGCTGCTGGCTCGCCGAAACGGGACTCTGCTGGGCTGGAGCAGCGGTGGCACGCGCGCCCTTGCGATCAAAGGAGGGATTGGCCATCACCAGGGGGGCTTGACCTCGAGCCACAGGAGTCTGAAAGCGCAGCAGATCGCGGCCCGTGGTCAGCAGCCGGAGGTTCACGCTGTCGCCAACTGTCTTGCCCGGTACCACCGGAGACGGGAGGGCCGCGAAGGGAACCCTGTTGAGTTCGCCATCAGGCGAGAGAAACCACTGGGCGCTGGAGGCCAGGTGTGGCTGGAGCGGTGTGAGCACCAGCTTGCTAACGGTGGCCCAGAGTTGCTCAGCATCACTTTGGGATTGTGCCGTGGCCGAAATCGCCGAGGCAGTAGCGGCATCAATGGGAGCTGCCTCGCCAAGATCCACCGCTGCTAAGGCCCCTGAGGGTTGCACGATCAGTGCAAGGTAACGATGCGATCCCCAGCGCTCTTTGGGGGGCTTCTTTCCATCAAAAGCCTGATACCGCTGAAACTCCACCAGCACACCGTCGTTAGGGAGCGCCTTGGCGACCTGATCCACCTCCACCACCCGTGGCTGTAGTGCAGGCAGGAGCCGATAGAGCTGCTGTTCCAGCTCAGCCTTCTGTTGCTGCAGTGCTTGCCACTGAGAGGGGTTCAGATTGATTGCAGTCAGGCGGTTGTTGAGGCCGGTGATCTGCTCCTTCAGCTGCCGCTGAGGGCCGGGGGCCCGGGCGAGCAGGGATTGGCGTTGCTCAATCTCCTGCAGCAGGCCGTGGCGATTCAGCCGAGAGAAGAGGGCGAGAGATGGCCCATTGGCAAAATGTCTGGCAATTCCATATAGGACCTCAGCGGAGTTTCCAAGGGCTTTCTGTTGGTCTCGACGACGTGCCTCTGGGAGCAAGGGAAGTTCACGCTGAAGAAATATGGTGGTGCTCAGAATCTCCCTGCGCGCCAAAGGCTCGACTCTGGAATAGATACTCTGATTGATATATATACCCGCGAGGTTTCTGAGGCTGAGAGCGGTCGACGGATGATACGGCCCAAGCACCTTATCGGTAATCTCCAAGGCCCGGAGATAGAGAGGCTCAGCCTTGGCATAGGCGCCCTGATTGTTGTAAAGCCCCGCCAGGTTGCCGAGACTAGTAGCGGTGTCGGCGTGATCGATGCCCAGCGTCTTTTCACTGATTGACAGCGCACGCAGATAGAGAGGCTCTGCCCTGGCGTAGGCACCCTGATTGACATACAGTAATGCAAGGTTGTTAACTGCAGTTGCAGTTTCTGGGTGATCAGAGCCTAAGACCTTCTCGGTTATCGCCAAGGCGCGGAGAATGAATGGTTCGGCCTTGGCATAAGCACCCTGGTTGACGTACAGCATCGCCAGGTTGTTGAGACTGGCAGCGGTATCCTTGTGATCGGGACCCAAAGACTTCTCACTGATTGACAGGGCGCGTAAATAGAGAGGCTCGGCCTTGGAATAGGCGCCTTGGTCCTGATACAGCCCCGCGAGGTTGCCGAGACTTATGGCGGTGTCGAAATGATCGGAGCCCAACGCTTTCTCCCTGATGGCGAGGGCGCGGAGGAAGAGAGGCTCGGCCTTGGCGTAGGCGCCCTGACTGACATAAAGCAACGCTAGGCTGTTGAGGCTGGTAGCTGTAGCATGGTGATTGGGCCCCAAGGCTTTCTCACTAATCAACAGTTCGCGGAGATACAGAGACTCAGCCTTGACGAAACTGCCCTGCTTGACGTACAGCCCCGCTATGTCTTTTAAGGTGGTTCTGGTCTTGGGGTTATCAAAACCAAGGACTCTTTCCCTGATGGCCAGAGTACGTAAGTAGAGAAGCTCGGCCTTGGCGTATTTCCCCTGCCTCCTGAACAGTCCTGCAAGATTGTTGAGACTTATTGCGAGCGAAGGGTGATCAGGCCCCAAGACCTTCTCTCTTATGGATAGGGCGCGGAGGAAGAAAGGCTCAGCCTTGGCATAATCACCGAGATTGACATAAAGCATCCCTAGGCCATTGAGACTAGAGGCTGTATCACGATGATCGGAGCCCAACGCCTTCTCCCTGATGGCGAGGGCACGGAGATAGAGAAGCTCGGACTTGGCGTAGGCTCCTTGGTTGCTGTAAAGTCCCGCAAGGTTGTTGAGACTTGTGGCTGTATCACGATGATCGGATCCCAGCGTCTTTTCTCTGATTGACAGCGCACGCAGATAGAGAGGCTCTGCCCTGGTGTAGGCACCCTGATTGACATACAGTAATGCAAGGTTGTTAAGTGCAGTTGCAGTATTTGGGTGATCAGACCCTAAGACCTTCTCGGTTATCGCCAAGGCACGCAGAAAGAATGGTTCGGCCTTGGCATAGGCACCCTGATTGACGTACAGCAATGCCAGGTTATTGAGGCTGGCAGCGGTATCCTTATGATCGGGACCCAAAGACTTCTCACTGATTGACAGGGCGCGTAGATAGAGAGGCTCGGCCTTGGAATAGGCGCCTTGGTCGTCATACAGCCCCGCAAGGTTGCCGAGACTTATGGCGGTGTCGGAATGATCGGAGCCCAACGCTTTCTCCCTGATGGCCAGGGCGCGGAGGAAGAGAGGCTCGGCCTTGGCGTAGGCGCTCTGACTGACATAAAGCATCCCTAGGTGGCTGAGACTGTTGGCGGTATCTGGGTGACCGGTTCCCAACAATTTCTGCTCGAGTCGATGTATGCGCCACCAAAGCGAGATTACCGATGCATTATCACTGTCTTTCTTTAGAAGGTTTGCCTTATCTTTCAGCCTTTTAATCTCATCTCTTATGACAATCGATTCATGATTTCCAACAGCCTGCGGTTCTGCTGGTTTAGCTTGCGGCTTGGCGAATCCCACCGCCGACCAGCCGACGACAGCCGCCGCGAGCAGCGGTCCGATGTTTCGAGCCAGTTGCCCTTTGGCCATGGACCCCAGAAAGGGCGGATGGATGCAGAACCCTATGGGCAATTGCCCCCGCTCGCCACCCATACTGAATCTGGCATTCGGCCCCCTATGCCCAGGCACTATCAGGAGCTGCGCTGTCTTGTCCGCTCGTCAGATGCCGCGGGGGGACTCGCCATCGGCGCCATCATCCTGGACGCCCCTGAGGAGGCCCTGAGCCGCCTGAACCTCGAACCTGAACCTCCTTCTTCGGCTTCAGATCTCCAGCTGCTCGATGCCTCCCAGCAGCAGGACGTCCGGGGCGCCTTCCTCTGCCTGCGCTGCCGCGTCAGCCATCCCCTGGAGGCCAAGCTCCGCGGCCTGCACCGCCAGTTCGGCCAGCACTACGGGCTTGATCTGTTGGCGATGGCCGGCATCGCCCTCGATGACGACGGCCGCCTTCTTCCCTATGCCGACGGCGAACCAGCGGGTTCACCTGGGTTCATCCCCTTCACAGTCCAGGTGGTGCGCAGCTTCAAGCCTGGCTTCTGCGGCCTGCCCCACTGGGCCCGGGTGCGGCTGCAGGCCCACAACGACCTCAAGGCCTACTTGCGTCAGCACGGCCTGCTGCTCATCTCCGACTGGGCCCTGCTGGCAGACACCAGCCCCACCCGCATCCGACAGGCCTGGGACTCCTTCGGGCAGGGGACCTGCAGCGCCGATCAGGCCGTGAACCTGCACGGGGCCTATCGCGCCCACTACCGCTCGGCGATGGACACCTACCGGACCAGCACCGGCAAGGCCTCCGGCTGGCAACCCGATCCGGCCTTCCTGCGACAGATCGCCCCGGACCTTGCCCCGACGGACTGTTTCGAACAGCTCCAGGCCATGGCCAGGGCCGTGCGGCTGGTGAAAACCGGCCAGTGGCAGCAGGCCGCTCCCCTTGGCCAGGAGATCGAGGAGGGCCTTGCCGATCCGGCCAGCAGCATCGACCCCGAGGATGCGGCCACCAGCAGCGAACTCACCGCCCGCATTGACGCGGCCCTGCAACGGGCCATGGACGCCTACCTGCCGGGAGCTGTACGCAGTGAGGGCAAGGATGGGGAGCTGCTGAGCTGCCTCTGGCGGGGTTATGGCGAGCGCCTCACCAACCGGCCTCTGGCTGAACGCTGCGGTTGCGCCCCCGGCACCGTGAGCAAGAAGCTTCGCCTGGAGATGCACACCACCGCCATCGCCACGGCTGCTGCGCTGGAACTGCGGCGCCACCCGGCCTTCGCGGAAGTGGGGCGTTCGGTGGAGGGCGCTGAGCGGATGCTGCAAGCCCTGCGGAATCACCTGCTCGAGCCAGAACGAGAGGCAGAAAGAGCCCCCCTGCGCCGCTGGGTCCATCAGCATCTGAACTCCCGATGACCTCCCCCCCGCCGATCGAACCGCTTGAGGCCCTGCCGATGCCCGACGCCGCCATCACTCTGCCGGTCGTCACCATTGCCGCCGGCACCGTCGACGCTGCGCGACACAGGCACGGGCTTGCCCTGGCCGCTTTGCGCCAGGCCATGGCTGAGCGGCAGCTGAGCCTGCCGCTTGGACCCCAGCACGACCCGGACGATCCCTCCCGCCTCCTCTCCCTCAACCGCTTTGCGGTGCAACTGTCCACCACCGGAATCGCCAACGATCAGGTGGAGGTGGCTACCAGTTTCTGGCAGACGGCCGCAGCTGCCCCCCAGTTGCTGCTGGCCGCCGCCGTGGACAGCGAAAACGATGTGGTGCACTTTGCCGGGGTGCTCACGGCCCAGGAAGTGGTGGCCGCCGTCCGCGATCAACGGTTCCCTTCCAATGACACCGCTGGCACCATGGAACTGGAGCTGGCTCATTTCAAGGGCGGCATCGATCGGCTGCTCAGCCTGGTGCAGCTCCTCGATCCCGAGGCCTTGCCCCGCCAGGCTCTCGCCCCTCTCGCCATGGCGCCCCTCGCTGCCGGGGTGGTGGCGATCGCCGACTGGCTCTCCGGCCAGCTGGCCGAGGGCCTCACCGCCTTGGGCGGCAGCCTGCTGCCCGCGAGTGCCGGTGCCTTCCGCAGCGCCAGCGTTGCCGGCAGCGACGAGCAAGCCCTGGCGGTACTGACGATCCCCCTGGGCCTGGCCGACGACGGACACCTGCTCAGCGGCAGCGCGGCCAAGACCTGTCTGGAGCGCTTCCAGCTGCTGCTGCTTCCCACCGGCAGCAATGCCATCGATGGGCTGGTGGTGCGGTTGGCGGGAGAACTGCGCGGTGATCTGCTCCCCGATGGGCTGAGCCTGATCGCCCGTCGCGGCGGCCGCCAGCAGCTGATCACAACCAGCGGCAGCTCCACCGCCGAACTCCGCTTTCAGGGCGGCGATGGCCTGATCGAGATCACCCTCAGCCATGGGGATGCCCCTCCCCTGGTCCTGCCTCCGCTGGCGCTGCCCCGCCGATGAGCGCCATCGATCTGCAGCTGGAGAGAACGGGCAGCAGCGGACCCATCACCGCCTATCTGATCAGTCCCGGAGGTGCCAAGGCCTTCAGCAGCGAGCTACCCGATCGCCTGGGCAAGGCCTACCAACTCTGGCGGGATCGCTTCCTGGCCCATCACGACCCCGCACGCCATGAGCCGCCGGCCGATGTGGTGCGTACCTACGGCCTGCGGCTCGATCGGGAACTGGCTGACTGGTTGCAGCAGCGCGAATGGGATCCCCTCAACCGAACCCTGGTGCAGTGGCCAGGCCTGCCCCTGCGGATCCGCTGCCAGGGCGGCCCCACCCTGCTGGAGCGGTTGCCCTGGGAAACACTGCCGTTTCAACGGCCGATCTGGCGGCTCGGCGGTGACGCGGCCCCTGAGCCGTACATCCCCTTGCGGAGCCGCCAGCCCCGCATCCTGCTGGTGGTGGGGGCCGAGAACGATCTCGATCTCAGTGGCGAGATCGCCCTGCTGCAGGCCCTGCACCAACGCGGCCGCATCGCCCTGCGGGTGTTGCGAGGGGCTGAGGCGACGCTCACCGCCCTGCAGGCTGCACTGCCCGATCCATTGGGCTGGGACGGGCTGATCTTCCTGGGCCATTCCGAGGCCGATCCGGACGGCGGCGGCCGGCTCCATCTCGGCGACGGCAGCTGGCTGGTGGCCTCCGCCTTGCGCCAGGAGCTCCAGCAGGCGGCGGCCCGGGGCCTGCCGCTGGTGTTACTCAACAGCTGCAGCGGCAGCGATCTGGCCCGCAGCTGCACGGCCGCCGGCATCCCCTGGGCCCTGTGCTTCCGCGAGCCTGTGCCCACAGCAGCGGCCGGCCTGGCCTTCTGCTCGATGCTCGCTGCCATGGAAGCCGGCCAGGGGTTGGCGCAGGCTGTGACGACGGCCCGCCGGCAGCTGGAGCAGCACGGACCCGCCGACAGTCACCGCCTGTTGAGCGTGTTCTGCACCGGGGGCGCCACCGATGTGCACCTTCCCCTGCGCCGGCGCCAGCAGTTCCGCCGCCGCCTGGCCAGCAGCCGCAGAAGCCAGGCGATCACCGCCGGGTTGGCCCTGCTGCTGGGCGCAGCCGGCGAACTCGAACCCAGCAACCCACTCAGCACCTTCCTGCTCGATCGCCGGCTCTATGTGCAGCGCCTCTGGCGCGAGCTCACCCAGCAGATCGGGCCCAGCGGCCCACCCTTGCCGGTGCTCCTGCTCGATGAGCGCCGCATGCCGGAGGCCCTGGGTGTAACGCCCACCCCTGGCCGGGTGTCCAGGTCGGCCCTGGCTCGCATCCTTGAGCGGATCCCACCCAGCCGGGTGCCCAAGGTGGCTCTGGATGTGGTTCTCGATGAGCCGGCACCCGCCACCGAGGCCCTCGCTGCCGTGATCCGCGACCAAGCCCGCCCCAGCGTGTTCGCCGGGTACTTCGGGGCGGAATCGGACGCCCCCGGTGCCGGGGCCCGCTCACGGCCCCTGCCCCAGCTCACCGAGGCGGGCCTGGAGGCCCGCAACCTGACCGTGGGCACTGTGGCGGGGAACGGATCGCTCAAGCCCGTTCCCCTCCAGCTGCGAGCTCCCATCACTGCCGTGAACTTTGCTGGTGCGCTCTCCACTTCTGCAGTGCCCCTGCTGCCGGTGGAAGCGGTGATCGACTGGTCGATCGCCTGGCCAACCCTGCTGCGCCAGATCACCGTGGCAGACCTGCCGGGCCTCCAGGCCCCGGCCCTGCTCGTGGGCACTGACGGCCACATCGACCGCGATCAGAGCGATCGCTTCCAGGCACCGGGCGCTGTCCGCGAGGCCCTGCCGGCCTGGGGGGGGACGGAAGGGGTGTTGCCCGGCTCCCTGGTGCAGGCGGTGCTGGCTCAGAGCCTCTCGCTGGGCCACTGGCTCACCCCGCGCTCGCTCACGGCCTGCACCGCCCTGGCCTCCGGTGGCGGTGTGCTGCTCGCTGCAGTCCAGCCCAGCCGGAAGCGGCGGCTATTACTGATCGGTGCCATCGGACTGTTGGCCGTGCCCCTCAGCCTGCAACTGGCTGTTGGGCAACGGATCCTGGTGCCCCTGATGCTCCCTTTGGCCGCCCTGGCCGGTACCACTCTGTTGCGCCCCGACTGACATGCGACTTCTCTATGCCCAGCCGCTGCGCGCCGCCCTTCAAGGGATGGTGCTTGTCGCCCTGATCGGCACCGGGCTCCCCGTGCCAGCGGCCCCGACCACAGCCAGCACAGCACCGCAGCACACCCTCCTCCAGAAACTCCGCACCCTGCTGGGCCTCAATCCAGCGATCGCCACCGGTGGCAGCCGCCAGGGCAGCGTTCTCAGTGTCTGCCTGATCACCCCGCGGCTGGAGGCCTCAACGACAGCGGCGCCGATGGCCCTGGTGCCGATCGTTCGGCCCACCATCATGGCGGCGGCGCCTCTCAACGAAGTGCGCCTCGAGCGCAACGGAGCCCTGCTCTGGCAACGCCTGGCTTCTTCCACCCAGCCCATCGAGGGGGCGATTCCCTGGCCCCTGGAGCCCCTGCAGAGCGGCGAAACCCTGCAACTGCGGTTGCGGCCCCGCGGTGCCTCCGGCGGTGACTTTGCCGACGTGACGCTCCAGGCGGCCCCAGCCGACCGGCTTCTTCGAACCGAAACCACCATCCGGCAGTTGGGCAGTGATCCAGCGGCTTGGCTGCAGATGGTGGACAGGTTGGCCAGCGACGGGGAACCGGCCCTGGCCATGGCACTGCTGTTTGCAACCGAGGCACCGGCCTCCCCTCTCCTGGACCAGCTACGGAGCGAGCTGCTGCGCCAGGGATGCCCCACGCCCTGAAGCCACTTGGTACAGCCCAGCCCCCGCCTGCCGCAGGCGATGACCACCACCGGATGGGGGGCGCAGGGAGCGCATAGGCACCCAGCTCGATGGCCCCATCAACGTAAGGATCGATAGCCATGACGGGCTTGAGGGAGCGCGACCCCAGCAGCGGGACCGCCAGGGGCCGGGCCTGACAACAGCCGCCCTGCGGGCGCCGGGCCACCGCAGCCACGGGCGAGACGCCCTGCCGCCGTGACCCAACCGCCCCAGCCAGGCGGCGGCGATGCGCTTTTTCATCGCCAGCGCCAGGGTCGGTGACTGACCCGCCTCAGCGGACTCACCGACTCGCACCGCCCTGGCGCGGCGTGACACGCTGACGCACCGCTGCCTGGCGGCTGCACTGCTGTTCGCTACTGGCTGAATCCAGGAGCCTGTGGCTCACTAAGCAGGTTCTGGCTACGTTTATCGAACTTGATACTGCTGAACCCCCGCCAGCAGGTGCGTGCCGCCCTGCAGCTGGCCCTTGGCGAGATCGAGGCCTCCTACCGCGATGCCGCCATCGAGGCCCTGCGCGATTCGGCGCCCCAGGAAGTCGATGACGGCAACCCCGCCTGGCCAGCACCGCAGAAGCCCAGGCGCAAGCGCGGTGTGCCCGATGGTGTCGGCCACCGATTCCCCAACCAGTCCCAATCTTCACAGCCCACACGGGCGGAGATCGAACAGCGCCTGGCGTGGTGCCATGCCCGCGCAGATCCCCTTTGCTCAGGCTTTGCTGATTCGGGTCAGCGCCGGGGCAAACAGGAAGACCGCCTCACCGAGTCGGTGGGAATCACCATCCATGGCGGTGACGCCGCCGCAGCTGAAGTCGACCAGCCGCTGACCGAAAGCCGGATCCAGCCGAGCGGCATTCATCACCACCGTTTTGCCGCTGCGGACCGCCGAGATGACGTCGTGGGCATGGTCCATGCCGGTGGGATGGATCAGCACGACCTCAGCCGGTGCTCGCTGTCCAGGCTTGGGCTCTGGTACCGCCTGAAGGGACGCCGAGCGATAGATCAGGGGCAAAGCAGGTGGCAAGGGTCTCCTACGCAGCGGTGGGCAATGAACGGGACTGCGGCAACCGTTGGGCATTGGTGATGGCAACGACTCCACACGGCTGCGCTGGCAACGGATCCCGGATGGCATCCGTTGCCGAGGCCTTTGGCTGGCTGCCTTCACGGTGGAACAGGCCGTCGAGATAGTGCCGCGACACCGCCCGGTCCGAGCTGCCGTGCTGGAACAGGAAGCCCGCCAGCGAGGCCTGCATCAGTCGGTACTGATCCCATTGGGGATGGGTCCGAACGAAGGCGCGCATCGCGTCATAGAGGTCTTCGGGGAACTCGCTCACGACGCTCACGTAGGCGGGGAGGTTTTGGGGGATTTCGCTCACTCAACGCAGCTTGGATCTGGCCCATAAGGCCACGGGTGCCAGCTCCCGTCAAAGCGGCCAGCACGTTTTAATCGCACTAGGACCAACGCCGCGACCTCTGCTGTTTCAGTGCTTTTGCAGCACCTGGCGGAACTTCGTGCGTTCAGAAACCGATCCTCCGCCCGTGTCAACAGGAGAGACCTTTTTCCACGCCGATCGCCCGAGTGGGGCGCCGGAAGCGGTTGCTGGCGGATGCAATCTGTGGAAAACAACCGCAGCGAATGGGGATAACGACGGCGGCCTGTGGAAAAGCAAATCGCTAAGGATTGCTGATCGGTCGCACCGCTTTCAATGCCCCAAGATCCATCAGCCGCTCCGCCGACCACCATCGATGGAGTGGCCTTGGCCTGGGCCCCGGTCCGCTTCGCGGTGCGGGGGCCCTGCGCATCACCACCTGCACCATCGCCGTAGTGGCACTGGGGATCCTGCAGGCAGCAAGGCTGTTCCCGATGCTGCAGGACCGAGGGGACGAATGAGCCTGCGGCTCGGCGGCGGGCCTCTCAGGCCACTGTCGGCAGCAGCTCCCTCAGCCAGGAAGTTGACGCCTCTCCATCCCGACCATTCCAACCACCAGGGGGCCTGATGGAATCGATCAATGCGTCCTCTGCCAGCTGCACCAGGGCCTGCTGACCCATGGGGAGCACCTCACTCGCCGCTGCCAGGGTTGGACCGAAGACATGACGCGCCAGCGGGGCTGGTGCCCGGAGGTGGCATGAGCAGCCGGCGTGCGGTGGTGGGTGTGATGGGTGCTGGACAAGGCGCTTCCGCTGAGGCGGTGGCCCTGGCCGAGGAGCTGGGGGAGTGCATCAGCGCCAGGGGTTGGGTACTGCTCACCGGTGGCCGCCCGACGGGGGTGATGGCGGCGGCCAGCCGCGGCGCGGGCCGGGTGGAGGGGCACCTGGTGGTGGGTGTCCTGCCCGATGAAGGGAACGGCGACGACAGACAAGACACGGCGGAACTGGATCTGGCCCTGTTCACCGGCATGGGCAAGGCCCGCAACGTGATCAACGTGCTCAGCTCCGATGTGGTGGTGATCTGCGGGGGCGGAGGCGCCGGCACTGCATCAGAAGCCGCCCATGCGCTCAACAGCTCCCGGCCGCTGATCCTGCTGGCGGTGCCGGCGGTT
The DNA here is from genome assembly GCA_943372935.1 of Synechococcus sp. UW140. GTDB lineage: Bacteria > Cyanobacteriota > Cyanobacteriia > PCC-6307 > Cyanobiaceae > Cyanobium. The sequence goes on along the minus strand of CALSAP010000017.1, from coordinate 20,736 downwards.
TGGCGGGACTTCTTCTGCTCGCTCGGCAAGGATGTGGAGAGCGCCAGCGACGTGGAGGAGTGCTGCCGGTTGATCGAGGCCATGCTCCGAAAGGCATGAACCGGCCATCACCGCGTGTCCCCCTGAGCCCGCAGGAGGGATTGCTGAGCGACGGCCGCCATGTGCTCCGCTTTCGCCCGATCCGCTGGGAGCGCACCGACCAGCGGCTGGAGCTGATCAGCTCAGAGCTGACCATTGATCCGGATCTGAGGCGTAGGCAGAGCGGACGGCTCAGTGCTGATGGCGGTGGTGGACGTCGCTGACGTGGGGGTGCTCGTGGGCCAGCGGGTCATGGCGGTGGCGATGGCTGTGCCAGAAGGGTTGGTCAGGCTCGAGGTCCGCGAGATCCTCCGGTCGGTGCGGATGAATGTGGTGCGCATCACCGTCTACAGGGGCATGGAAGTGGCGGTGCTGGTGATCAAGTTCTGCATGGCGGTGCCAGTGGCCATGGCTGGATCGCAGCAGCAAGCCTGTGCTGACCACCATGGCGGCCGCCGCCAGCACAAGCGATGGACTGAGCGGTGAACCCAGCAGGGCCACCGCCACCAGGGCGCCAAGGAAGGGAGCGGTGGAGAACACCACGGCTTCCCTGGCAGCGCCAAGGGAGGCCAGGGCCACCATGTCGAGCCAGATCGAAACGCCATAACCCAGGCTGCCGATGCCGAGCAGGGCGACGCTCATCCAGGCGAACGGAATGGGGTGCCCTTGCAGATGGGCCACGGCCAGCATCGGCAGGGCAGCCCCAAGGGCCTTGGCGGCGGAGATCTGCAGGGGGTTGCGCAGGCTGAGGCGCTGGGAAAGGTTGTTGTCGATGCCCCAGCACAGGCAGGCCAAGGCGATCCACAGGACGCCCTGCCATTGGCTGCCGCCCAGGGGACCTGCCGAGAGCACCAGGGCTCCGGTGAGCGTCAGGGCAGCCGCCGTCCAGCCGTCACGGCCGAGGTGCTCATTTCCCACCCCCACGGCGATCAGCACCGTGAACACCGCCTCCAGGTTGAGCAGCAGCGCCGAGGCCCCCGGGGTGAGCAGCGCCAGGCCCCTGACCAGGACGATCGGACCGGCGATGCCGCCCAGCAGGGTGATCAGCCCCACCAGGGGGAGATCCTGCCGTTGGATCGGAGCGTGGCGGCTGGTCGGGGCCTCGGCCACGGCTAGGGGCAACAGCACCAATGCCGCACCGGCGTAGAGCAGTCCCGCCACGAGTACGGGGGAAGGCCCGTGGCTGAAGCTGCCGATCAACGGCGCGCTGGAGCCGAACAGCGCGGCTGAGGCGAGTCCGGCCAGCCAGCCGCGGCGTGATTGATCAGCCTGCCTGGGCATCGATCTGCAGCACCCCCATCAGCCCCAGATCCTCATGGTCGAGGTTGTGGCAGTGGTAGACGGTGCGACCCGGAAAATCCCGGAAGCTCACGCGCAGTCGCACCTCCTCGCCCGCTTTCACCAGCACCGTGTCCTTCCAGCGTTGCTGGGCTTCGGGGAGGCCGGCGCGGCTGATCACCTGGAAGGGATTGACGTGCAAGTGGAAGGGGTGATCCATCACGTCGTCGTTGACGATCAGCCAGTCTTCCGTGCTTCCGAGGGCGACACGGGTGTCGATGCGGTCGGGTTCGAAGGATTGGCCATTGATCTGAAATCCCATGCCCATGCCGCCCATGGTCATCCCGCCACCGCCCATGGCCCCCATGTCGTGCTTCATGCCACCCATTCCCGTTCCCATCGCATGGGCCATCACGAACCGACGCGTACGTTCTGGCTCTGGCAGGGCCGGCACGGGGATCAGGGTGGTCGGGAGTGGCAGCGTCGCCACTGATCCGGCGTAGCTGAGGGTGGCCAGGGTTTGAGGAGCCTCCGCCACCTGGCCCATCCCCATGTGGCCACTGCGCTGGTAGGGCAGGTTGAGCAGCCGGTAGCTGCCTGGGGTCTGGTTGCCTTGCACCAGCACATCGGCCCGCTCGCCGGGGGCCAGCAGCAGCTCATCGAGAGGCTCTGGGGTGGCGATCGCGCCGCCATCGGTGGCGATCAGCACCAGTGAGTGCCCCTCCAGGGCCAGGCGGTAGATGCGGGCATTGGAGGCATTGAGCAGGCGCAGCCGCAGCAGGCCGCCGCTGGGGATCGCCAGGCCTGGGTTGATCGCTCCGTTGACCGTCAGCAGGGGGCCCTCCCGGCCGAGCATGCGCCCCATGCCCATGGCGGCTTCCTGGCCGGCGGCGCTGGCGAAATCCTTGAGCACTAGCACGGTTTCGCTGGCGGCCGCCACTTCAGGAATTCGGTCGAGATCACCGCGCACCACCAGGGCGCCGCCGAGGCCGCCGAACACCTGATCGGCCGAGAGTCCGTGCTGGTGGGGGTGGACGTAGAAGAGGCCGGCCGGGTGGTCTTTGGCGAGCGTGAACGCATAGGAGAAGGAGCCACCGGGCGGCACGGTCAGGAAGACGTTATCGGCCGTGCCGGTGGGGGGGATATGGAGCCCGTGGAAGTGGAGATTGGTGGGTTGCTTGAGTTCATTGCGCAGGCGCAGGCGCACCCGATCGCCGGCGTTCACCTCCAGCAGCGGACCGGGGGAGCGGCCGTTGTAGGTGAGCAACTCGGCGGGGCCACCGGGAAGGGTCCCCCGCGTGGCCTGGGCCACTAGCTCCAGATCAGCGACGCCGCCACGGGAGGCCAGCCGCGCCGCACCGGCCGGATGGGCCCGGGCGGCGGAGCGCTGCACCCGGTCCCAGAGAACCGGCCCGACCACGGCCGTGCCGAGGCCGGCGAGCCCCAGTCCGAGCACCTGCCGTCGCCGAAGGGGGGTGGTCATGGTTGGGTCCTTACTTGGCGTGCTGGGAGAAGCTGCTGATGGCTCCGGTCCGCGTGAAGGCCATCACCGTGAACGCCTCTTTGCCGTAGGCCGATTCCATGCCTGGGGAACCCAGGGGCATCCCCGGAAGGGCGAGGCCCGCCACGGGCGGCCGTGTCTGCAGCAGCCGTTTCACATCGACAGCAGGGACGTGACCCTCAAGGGCAAAACCAGCCACTTCGGCGGTGTGGCATGAGGCCAGGCGGGCGGGGACCCCCAAGCGTCGCTTGATCACGGCGACATCAGCCACCACGACATCGCGCACAGCGAAGCCATTGGCGCGCATGTGCTGCACCCAGCCCTTGCAGCAGCCGCAGCTGGCGGATCGATAGGAGGTGACCGGCATCAGGGCTGGAGTGCTGGCGCGTGCCGCGAGCGACCCGCCCCCTGAGACAACGGCAGCAACAGCGCCGACCCCCAGCAGCAGGTTCAGGATCCGCGAACGACCGCGGAAGGGTGACGAGTTCATGGCCTGTGATGCGGGGATGACTCAACCGTAGAGCCTCCACTTAAGTGGAGAGTCAAGCCCGGGATGACCGGCTGCGGTAGGCGCAGATTTGCTGCGGCCCCGACCCTTGACTCTCCTGCCAAGTGGAGACCATACGGTGAAGTGTCGTCACCTTGCCGCCATGCTTTCGTCCTGCTTCACCGCCACCCTGATCGGGCTGACCGCCGCCCTCTCCGTGGCGACCCCCGTCCTGGCGCAGAGCCCCGGGGGCATGAATCACGAAGGGCACCACGGAATGCCAGGGATGATGAATATGCCCGGCATGACCGCTCCGAGCCAGCCCAGTCCGGGCGGTGGGTCGGCGCACGCTGCCCACGCCCACGATGTGGGCCCGGCCGGCGCCACCTACGACCTGCGCTTCATCGACGGGATGGTGCAGCACCACACCGGCGCCCTGCGGATGAGCGAATTCGTCTTCGGCATCGGGGCGCCCGGTGTGGGGGCTTTAGGCAAGACGATCTGGCGCGATCAGGCCAACGAGATCCGGGCGATGGGGCTGTGGCGCAAGGCCTGGTACCCCCAGGCTCCCGTTTATCCCGTGGCCCTGGCCAAAGGGGGCGATCCAAACAGCCTCTCCGGATTGGCGCGCATGAGCCAGGCCCAGATCGATGGCATGCGAATGATGGGCGAGCTGCCCACAAAGGAGAACCGTGTGGTGTGGTTTCTCGAAGGGATGCTCAACCACCACGGAGGGGCGCTGATGATGGCCCACGACGCCCTGGCTAAGAGCACCAACTCAACGATCCGCCGTTTTGCTCGTGGAGTGATCGTGGCCCAGCGCGGCGAGATCATCCAGCTGCGGCGGATGCTGGCGCAGGAAGGTCTCCGCAAGCCTGAGTACAGCAAATATGACGCCCTGTTTGGTCTTTGATCGCAAACCTGTTTAGAGAGCCCATAGCAAGCCTTACGGATCTGGAGCAGTCAGGATGAACTCGACCACGGTCAGCCACGAACACTGCCATCACCATGGGCAGCACGGCAGCCATGGCCCGCCACTGAAAGGCGGCGGCGGCAAGGGCATGGCCAAGGACCCGATCTGTGGCATGGTCGTGCCCCGGGCCACGGCTCTTTCCGTTGAGCGCGTAGGTCGCAGCTACTTCTTCTGCAGCCAGAGCTGCCTGCAGACCTTCCAGAATCCCGACCGTGAACTGCGCGTCATGCGCCGCCGCGTCGGCTTTGTGATCGGCGGGGTGCTGGCGCTGGCGCTGTTCCGGGCCGGGGCCTTCATCGCTCTGGCGGCGGGCATCAGCCTGATGTCTTGGGTGCCGCTGGAGGCACTGCCCTGGATGAGCTGGGGGAAGTGGCTGTTCGTGCTCGCCACCCCCGTGCAGTTCATCGGTGGCTGGTCGTTTTATACCGGCGCCTGGGCTGCCTTGAAGCGCCGCGCCCTCAACATGGATGTGTTGATCGCCCTCGGCACCTCCGTCGCCTACTTCTACAGCGTCGTGGTGGTCTTCGCGCCCACCTGGCTGCCGGTTGATGTCAATGAACGGGATGTCTATTTCGAAGTCTCGGCGGTGGTGATTGCCTTCGTGTTGATGGGCAAATACATGGAGGAGATCATCAAGAAACGCTCCTCTGCCGCCGTGCGCAAGTTGCTCGACCTCCAACCCGCCACGGCCACGGTGATCCGCGAAGGGGTGGAGATGACCGTGCCCGCCGATGCCATCGACACCGGCGAGACGGTGCTGGTGCGCCCGGGCGAGAAGGTCCCCGCCGATGGGGTGGTGCTGGATGGCAGTTCCTCGGTGGATGAATCGCTGCTCACCGGTGAATCCCTGCCCGTGGCCAAACAGGCTGGTGCCGAACTCATCGGCGGCACCGTGAATGGCATGGGCCTGTTGCGCTTCCAGGCCAGCCGGGTGGGATCCGACACCGCCCTGGCCCAGATCGTGCACATCGTGGAAGAGGCCCAGGCCAGCACCGCCAGCGTGCAACGCCTGGCCGATCAAGTCACCGGCTGGTTTGTTCCAGCCGTGGTGCTGATCGCCTTCGCGGCATTCGCCCTCTGGTCGTTGGCAGGGCAGTTCAGCAGTGGTCTGCTGGCCTTCATTGCCGTGCTGGTGATCTCCTGCCCCTGTGCCCTCGGCATCGCTACCCCAGCGGCCCTGATGGTGGGGGTGGGCAAGGCCGCCGAGCAGGGCATCCTGATCCGCAGCGGCGAGGTGCTGGAGCGGGCCGAGAAGCTCACCACCGTGGTCTTCGACAAGACGGGCACGCTCACCCTGGGCAAACCGATGCTCACCGATCTGGAGCCCCTGGCAAGCCAGTCGGAGCAGGGGGTGCTTCAGCTCGCAGGTTCCCTGGAGCACGGCTCGGAACATCCCCTGGCGGCGGCGATTGCCGAGGCCGTTGCAGCGCGCCATCTGGAACTGCTGCCGCTGGAGCAGTTCGAGGCCCAGGTGGGTGAGGGCATCACGGCCATAGAGGGCGGCAGCGTCGTCTGGTTCGGCAACCGTTCCCTGGCGAGCCGCTTCCTGTCCACGGTTCCCGTGCCTGTGGAGGGCCAACTCGCTGGGCTCGAGGCCCAGGGGAAAACCGCCATGCTGCTCGGGCGCGCCGATCAGATCCTGGGGGTGATCGGCGTGGCTGATACGGTCAGGCCCGAGGCCGAGCAGGCCGTGGCCCTGCTTCGTCGCCGAGGTGTGCGGGTGATCATGCTCAGCGGCGACAACCGCACCACCGCAGAGGCGATTGCCGCCCAGGTGGGGATCACCGAGGTGATCGCCGAGGTCCGGCCTGCCGATAAGGCCGGAATGATCAAGTCCCTGCAGTTGGATGGGCAGAACGTGGCCATGGTGGGCGATGGCGTCAATGACGCCCCGGCCCTGGCCACCGCCAACATCGGCATCGCCATCGGCTCCGGTTCGGATGTGGCCAAGGAAGCCGGTGACATCATCTTGATGGGCAACGACGTGCGGCTGGTCGTGACCGCCATCGGCCTGTCACGGGCCACCATGCGCAAGATCCGCCAGAACCTGTTCTGGGCGTTCTTCTACAACATGATCGGCATCCCGATTGCCGCCTTTGGTTGGCTCAATCCGATGATCGCCGGGGCGGCCATGGCCCTGAGTTCGCTCTCGGTGATCGTGAATTCCTCCTTGCTGCGTCGCTTCCGGGCCGCTTGATCAAGATGACGGTGGTGCTGGCTTCCGTCCACTTCGACTGCCCAACAACAAACCAATCCCTGAGCCCGCAATGAACAGGGTGAGCACGCCGAGGACAGTGGAGTAATAGGGCTGAAGGTTGATGACCCCGAAGTTGCCCGTATGCAGCTTGATTAACCAGAAGGCTTCAATGTCCCGGGCCGAAAGAGCGCCATAGAGCGAACCGGACAGGGCCGTCACCAGGAGTGGTAAGGCGGCCATCGGCACCAGGGTGCGGTGCAGCCGTCGCAACTGGTGTGGTCGGTTCATTCGTTCTGTAGCGCCTTGTGCAACTGCTGTTCATTGGCACAGGGCATCCACAGGGAGCCCATCGGGAAAACACCCTTGCACTTGAGCTCGTCAGCACGCTTTTCGGCTTCCTGCTTGGTCTTGAACATGCCCTTCATATGGGCCTCAGCCGGTGCCGTGGTGAGAAGTGGGGAGATGGCTGCCGCTGCCAGGGCAGCCAGCAGGGCCCAGCGTTGGTAGGGCAGCAGGCGGCTGGTGTGGGGCTGGTTCATCGGGTGGTGGCGGCGTGGGTCAAAGGTCAAAGAAGTAGAGCGGAGTGATGGAGTCACTTCTCCTTGGAGACCGCCTTTTGATAGGCCTCAAAGTTCTGACAGGGCATCCAGTCTTTGCCCATCGCAAAGACACCGGTGCACTTCAGCTCCTTGGCAGGCTTTTCCGCAGCGGCCTTGCTCGGGAACATGTCGTAGTCCTGAGCGCTGGCGGCTGTGGGCGCGAGCACAACGCCTGTCAGGAGCAGAGCAGCAAAGACGAGGCGGTTCATGGGAAGCCAGAGACAAAGCCGGTAAACAGCTTAGAGTCTCCCCACCAGTGGAGAGTCAAGCCCATGACGGTCATCAGCCTCGCAGCAGGAATGAAGATCGGCATGCTGGCGTCGCGCAGTGGCCTGCCGGTCAAGACCTTGCGCTACTACGAAGACTTGGGCCTGCTGCCGGCGATCGGCCGCAGCGAAGGCGGCTACCGCCTCTTCTCTGATGAAAGTCTCCGGCGCCTGGAGTTCATCCGCCGCCTCAAGACCCTTGGTCTCAGTCTGGAGGAGATCCAGGGTTGCCTGGCGGTGCACGATGCCGGTGAGCTGCCCTGCGGCGACATCGAGATCCAGCTGGGGCGCCAGATCGAGCGTATCGATGGCCAGATCAAAGAGCTGCGGCAACTCAGAAAGGAACTGCAGGACCTGCTGGCTGGCTGGCAGAGCGATCCCGCCAAGGACGACGCTGTGATCTGCCCCAATCTGCACGTGTGACCGCTGCCGGGTGAAGCAATGACCCGGAGTTGCGTCCAGCTTCCTGCTGCCTCCTCATGCTGATGACAGGCAGACGCCATGGAGCAACTCTGATGATCCAGCACCGACTCGCGACAACAGCAGGACTTGGGGCGCTCGTCCTATGGCTGGGGGCTCCAGCGCTGGCTGCAACTCCCCTGGCGGCGCCCTCTGCAGGCGGCGGGATGGGAGCGGGGCAAATGGGTCCGGGGCGGATGGGCTCCCACTCGATGGATCAGCACTTCATCGTGATGATGATTCCTCACCACGACGGGGCGATCGCCATGGCCGACCTGGCCCTCACGCGAGCGAAGCGGCCTGAGATCAAAGAGCTGGCTAAGCGCATCAAGGCCAGCCAGGCCCAGGAGAACGCCCAGATGCGGACCTGGTACCGGCAGTGGTTCGGCGGCGACGTTCCCGCCATGACGGGTGGTGGAGCCATGGGCATGGGGGGGATGGGTGCTGGCATGGGCCCTGGCATGGGCATGGGCTGCTGCAGCGGAATGGGAATGATGGGCACCAGCCTGGCCGCCCTGAAGAATTCCGCCGACTTCGATCGGGCCTTCATCGAACAGATGATTCCCCACCACCGCATGGGCGTGATGATGGCCTCGATGGCCCAGACCAACAGCCAGCATCCGCAGCTCAAGGCGATGCAGCAGGCCATGGTCAAGGCCCAGAGCCAGGAGATCGAGCAGATGACGCTGTGGTATCGCGGCTGGTACGGAACGTCCTGATGTCAGCCATGGATCCGTTCTTCATTCGCGACACGCCGAAATCCTTCGAGGACGCCAGTAGCGCCCTCCAGGAGGCGGTGGTGGACAAGGGCTTCGGCGTGCTGGCCGTCCATGATCTGGGCAACACCCTGCGCAGCAAGGGCCTGCCGTTCCCTGAGCAGTGCCGCATCTTCGAGGTGTGCAACCCCCAGCAGGCCGCCGCGGTGCTCAGCACCACGATGGCGCTCAACATGGCTCTGCCCTGCCGGATCTCCGTCTACACCGAAGCCGGCCAGACCCGCCTGGGCATGATCCGCCCCGAGGCGATGCTTGCGGGCCTCTCGGCCGATCCCGCCCTGAAGGAGGTGGCCCGAGCGGTGGAGACCTCCACCACGGCGATCATCGAGGCCGCTGCGGCTTAGCCGGGAAGCTCTGCAAAGTTTAGCCCACAGGCCACTCCCCCCCTGGCACCCCCGTCCTCCACTGAACCTGCCCAGGCATCACACAACCCACCGAGGTGCTGGCGGGATCGATCCAGCGCATCAAGGCCCGCGGCCACCGCGACGTGGTGACGGTGACACCCTGGCGGCTGAGCCGGCGATCTTCACTACCCACTCTGCTCTGAGATGAGCGCCGCAGGGAGGTAGCCAGAACCATCCCCTGGGCGGATCAACGCCTGGGCCTTGAGCTCACCCCCAGACAGAAGGCAGCCGTCCGGACGATCGAGCCCTCAGGCCCACCACCTCCACCAGCGTCGGCGGCCCACTGGCCTGGCATGGCGGCCATCGCAGAGCGGGTAGTGGTGGGAAAGGCCGCAACCGCAGACCATCACCGTGCTGGCCTGCTCCAGCCGCAGCTCCCGTGACACCCAGCCGGTGCCGAGGTGGGCGCCATCGCAGATCCAGCCGTGAAGGCTGCGGCCGCAGCGGCAGAGCTGATGCACTCCCGCTGGCAGCTCCAGGGGAATCGGACCCGCAGAAGGCGGAGCCGATTCAGCCATGGCATTCACAGCCACAGCCCGCGTGGCAGGGCTCAGCGTTGGGATGCCCCTTGGCGCAGACCTCGCTGCAGAACAGCAGGGCGCCCTTGCGGAACAGGCTGTCCGCTTGCACCGTGCAGTGGCAGCCCGGGCAGGCGCACTGCAGCGTGGTTGGTTTCTCCAGGGTCGCGTTCATGGCCTCTCCTTGCTCTGTGCCGATGGGTCCAGTCTGGTGCCCCCGGCGCCGGGAAGGAACGACTTGCCGTACTGACAAGCGGGGCTGCTGGTTCTATGAATGAATCACATCCCACGACCAGGGCAGAGCGAGCCCAGACTGAGGTGGATTCCGACAGGTGGACTGCCTGGTGGTGGCAGCAGTCCAGCTGATGACCAGCTAGGCAGAGGCCCACTGAGGCCCCCAGACAACGCTGAGGATCAGACCTCGTTCAGCAGGTTCAGCGCCTGCATGACCTGGAGGCGTATCCCGCCAAGTCGAGCCCAAGCCCGCACCGCATCCTGCCTGCTCCGGTAAGGGCGCCAGTCGTCTTCGGCAATGCGGCGTTGCATGTGCGCCGCCACGCGCTGAGCTACGGCGACATCACTGGGCCTTGCCAGTGGCAGCGTTCTGCCGTTGATAACCACCTCAGGGGACATGGCGTGGGCGGAAGCTGCTGCCGGGGGCACGAGCGATCATTGATCGTACAGCGATGAAAGGAACTGGATCCTTCCAAAGCTCTCAGTCTGCAGATAAGTTTGAGCTACGCGATAGTTCTAGACAACGAGTTTCGAACGCTTAACGCCCAAATTCTTCGCCCGTATGGCACTTTCTGCATCCTTTCGAGTAAGTTATGGTAGCAGTGGGTGATCAATTGCGCCGCAGATGGTTAGCTGCAGCAACTCGGGCTGTGCCAACCGAGGGTTTTCAGCTGCTCAGATGACGCAGGGATTTGTATGCCTTACTACTAGCCTAGCTGTGAACTATTGCTACTTGCGTACCTGCTATGGCTTCTGCAGTAACGGATGGCGCTGAGGCGGGCTCATCCGCCGGCGGACATCAGCCTTGACTGCCTCGCTGTAGGGACGCATTCGATGGCCCGCTCGAGTGGTGTGTCGAGGATGCGGTATCAGCGAAGGGCTTCAAGCCGCTCTTGCTCTCCCTCGGTCAGTTGCGCCTTCATGGCCATGAAACCGAAGGATCCTGACGTCCCGTGGCCTCATTGTGGGGCCCACTCCCTCGGCAGAGGAGCGGCTTCACGTTTCCACACCACTCCCCACCCCCGAACAGGGCATCGCTCCGTCCGCGCGGGCTTTGTGAGGAGTAAATTCCGTTGTGATGGAGCACCTGAACTGGGGATACATCCAATTAGGCCTGCTCGCCATTGCTTTTGGTGGTCTGCAGGTCTGGTGGATCAGCAGCACTCTGAGGACACGTGGCCTCGCTAAGCCCCTGAGCGCAAAGGGTTTCCGCAGATCCCTGGAGCGGATTTTTGAGAAGGACCAGCCGCCACCCGATTGATTGAGCGGCAGCAGGACCGGTTCATGATAGGATTGTAAAGATTTGATAAGCTTGTATGTTCAGGGCACTGTTCGGCTTTCTCTTTGCGGCGGTTATGTTTGTCCAGGTTCCTCAATGGGACAACGATTGGACCAAGTGCTCTGTGTCGGTTCCCGACACCGCTTGTCACTGGTATGTAGTGAATCCAGACAACACTTTTGGCAAGGGATTTAGTTGGATCACTGCTCCAAAGTATGACTTTGAAGCACTTCAAGACATTGCAGCTCAGCATGAAGTGACAGTCGCTAGCGGCTATCAAACGACGGTGGAATTGATGAATGCAAGCGCTGACGTCAAATACGGCGACAATTACTGATCGATAACAATTTTTCAATTAGATCTCTTGATCTATTCTGATTTATCCGATAGGTTTGCCTTTGGTATTTAAACCTTAGACTTATTGAGCTCTAGCAGACAGTTTTACCAAAGTTTCTGGGCGGTTATAGCGAAACCGAGCAGCGGAATGATTAAACCCCGGTCAGCATCAGCGGCAGGCCAGGACAATTCCTTACATCAAGACACCAAAAGATTCTGTTGAATAAGTTCCAAGTATCTCGTTGTTCAGCTCTGAGCGTTTACGGGACGTTTCCAGGGAGTGCGCCCCCAGGGCTTGAGAAAAGAAATGAACACAACGGCCAACTGCAGTAGCACCTGAACGCCACCCCCCACCAACCCCTGGAACCAGGTTGTCCAGTTGATCGAATCCGCAGGTATCTCAGGAAAGTTGAGCCCTGCGACCAAAGCCGCATTGCTGTCGAGCCAGGGACCCAAGGCCACTGTGCCAAAAAAGATCAACGACACCGTGAGCAGGCCCTTGATCACCACCCACCAGTGTTTGAAATACCCCCACGGTGTGATGGCACAAAGCACAAGACCACTCAGGAGACTCAGAGAAGCACAAGGAATGATCACGACGTCGTCCAAGAACTTGCTCAGTTCAGCGACGACCACCTGCGTGGGGAAGGCCCGCTCGGCCTGGCCGAACTGAATCAACACCAATAGGCCAGCCGTCACGGCCCAAGTCAGGGAGATCACCACATGCGTGGAGATGATCCACAACCGCCCGGTGACCGATACTTTCCACACGAAAGGCAGCTGCTCAAATACCGCGGAACTCTACCCAGAACCAGCCCTGGCCTCCCACCAACGCCAAGGGAGTGGCAATGGTATCCATCGGTCGCCTTCTGCTGAAGCGGGCGATCAGCCCAGAAAGGGTTCCAGGAAGCTGAGCGGCCTGGCCATGGTTTCTGAGAAGCCGAGAATGCCGCGGTCCCGGTAGCAGTACACCAGTGTGTCGTTTGCCTCAGGGCACGTAGGTGCGCGAGTGGCCCAGCACTTCGCTCATGTTGCTCAGCAGCCGCACTGTGGCCGGCTCGAAGGGCCGCTGGAAGCCACGGCCGCCTGCTCTGGCGAAGAACGGCCCCTGGATCGGCGGCAGGTTCGGCCAGGGGCCGCCGATCTGCCACAGGCCTTCGCAGAGGCCCCAGCGCCCGATGCTGCTGGGGCTCGGCGTCCACCCGCAGCTGCTCGCTCGGGAAGCGGGTCGCCCGGTCTAAACGACATAGGCGGGTCTCATCACCGATGCCGATCGCCAGCACGTTGATGCCGGCGGCCTCCAGCTGCGGCGATGCCGCCACCAGGGCCTGAGCGTATTCGAGGCTGTCGAAATCCCCCAGCTGGGGGAGCATGAGCACCAGTCGACGGCGGCCCTTCCCACGCCCTGAGGGCAATCCAGTGCCAACCCTCGTTACAACCTGTTACAATTCTTGAAACAACCCGCAACAACCATGACTGACTCCACTTCCCGTTTCGGCTTCGTCGCTTTCGCTGAAACCTGGAATGGCCGCCTTGCCATGCTCGGCTTCGTGATCGGCCTCGGCACCGAGCTGCTCACCGGCCAAGGCATCCTTTCCCAAATCGGTCTGGGTTGATCGCCATGGGAACCGACTACACCCCCGCCATCACCGTCGTCGTCGCCCTTGTGGTGCTGCTCACCGGCATGGTGACCTTCGTGCTCAGACGCCCCAGCGACCTGGAACCCAGAACCCGCTGACCGTCTGACGGCTCAAGCTTTCTCCCCCCTTCTTCCTGAACCCATGACCAACACCCCCGCCAATGCCCCGTTCCTGCAGGTCGACGACGAGCGTTCCATCCACATGGAGCAACTCAAGCGCGTTGAGCTCTTCAATGGCCGCGCCGCCATGCTTGGCATCGTGATCGGCATCGTTGTCGAAGGCCTGACGGGTTTCGGAATTGCCCACCAGATTGGACTCGGCTCCTTGGTCGACGGTTACACCGCCTGCCGCACCCAGCTCCTCCCCTTCTGCCTCTGATCTCTCAAAAGACCAGCATCCTGGACAGGATGGTTCCATCGCTCGGCTCTGATGCTGCTTCTTTCCCCCTTTTTTCCCTTCACGGCAGCCAAGGTTGCCGGTCTGCAGGCCACAGTGCTGCTGCTTCTCACCCTCTTGATCAAGGCCAGGATTCAAATCAAGGCGGCGTCAGCCCTGGGCCTATTCCTGCTGGCCCTGCAAACTATCGTGTTTCTGGCCGCCGCTGGCGCCTTTAGTTTGGTAGCCATCGGCGCTGTGGCCTTTGCAGTGTATCGACAAGGGGCTACAACAGAAGATTCCATGAGCGTATCGCTTTAGCAAGAGCCAAGCGAAGACTCGTCCATATCCTGACTCACCAAAGCCTAGAGACCTCCGCGACCACAGCCGTAACAATGACGGTCGATTGGTCGTCCATTTCCAGCCTTCCAGCAAGGAAAAGCGGAACTCAACACCTACATGGCAGCCTAAGTAGAGTTAATTCAGCGTTGGAACGGAATAGTGCCTGATTTGTTTTCAGTGCAATCGCCAGTGAATCGTAGCACTTGAAATGGTGTCTTGGCCAGAGGATCAGGGGAATTGAGTTCACCTATCTCGGAACCCTCCGTATTCGCTTCGCTGCCGAAATCAAGATTACCAAGAACCGAATTGGTTTGATGTCTTAAGCCCGACCTTCTCACCGGAGCCGAATGTGGATGGTGGGTGCGCTGGCCCCACAGGAGATGTGCCGCCTGAGACTTTGGCGGGCACTGCACAGTTGCGGCAACATAACTTCATCTGCAAATGTGTCTGCTGTTTTCCTCACCCAGCATCCAATCGGCGTGGATGGGTGAGGCCAGGCGAGTAGACAGGGGATCTGTCGTCTCTCATTTTTTGCTGCACACCATCCCACTGCTGGCCGCCACCTGCCTGGTGGGTTTTACGTTGCTACAACTACTGTTCACCGCAGGGTCGTAGTGATTGGACGTTGGCAGTTGGGAGTTGTTTGAACCGCCTACCGATGAAAGGCTCCTGAAGTACTGGCTCAAGCACTGAGAGAAATCTCGCGATTCATAAGTCTTCATTCTTCGCCAACTTCGCCGTTCGTTGATCCTGGCGAAGCTGGTTTGGATCGATTTGTTGATTCAACAGCCTTGATGACCAGTAACTTCAACGTGAGGTACCTCCTATTAATGATTCGCGTAGAAAATAGAGGCCAGATGCTGGTCCCCGGCCTGCCACAAAAGCGTCTAGACGCAGAGTGATCTTGGTCTGCGACGAAGGGGCTGTGGCCAGCACTGGAGACAGAGACCACAGCTCGCCTTCCATATCCCGGTCATTGACACTGAAGTGACTGTCAAGAGGCCATTAAGTTCGCCAGATTTCTTCAACACTTGTGCCCTGGCGGGGATTAAGACGGCCATCACATTGAACGGCATCCAGGCGATCGCCGGCCAGCTGTACCAGGAACTGCTCGCCGGCGGCGAACAACTCACGAATGCTGCCAGGTACGATCACCTTAACCTTTCAAGCAATGAACACTCCTACTGGATCGAGGAGATCTCGTCATTCGCCATCTGCTGGCAGTGACAGAGGAAGCGATTAATGGAGAAACGGCCAGCCTATGCTGGACCTGGACATCAAGACAAGCTTTGGCACCCTAAGCGCCCGGACAGGCACAAATTTGCAACGGTGAATGACGAGGCAACCCCTGCCCTGTGGAGGCAGTCAACATTTCAACAGCAGCTGCTATAAAATGGAGGCAAAAGTGGAACAGTAATGAAAAGTATTAATGGCCCATTGCGTAGAGCGTTAATCTATGGACTTATCAGCTATGCGGGATTGGTTCTAATCAACAACTCGGAGCTTGACCTTCCGAACATGTGGATCGCCTATTTGCCGATGTTTATCGGCGTCTACGTGGTCACGCAATGGCTTGACAAGAAGTTCGATAGCTGAAGACATCAAAACAAGATTGCCCTGCTCAATCCAATATAGTAAGCAAGTGATCCCATCGTGCCAAATTATTCATCATTGCTCACTGGATTGGCAGAAGAAGGAGCGTACAGCCTAATTCAGAACGATTAAGCTTGTAATCATCTCCTCTGCGGCCTCTACATTACAGGCTAGAGGGCTAAGGGTTTAAAAGACCTGAGAAGCCATCGGATGCATACTCTTAATCATGGCTCCTTCAAGCCATCTCGCTCAGGGCTTTTTGATTCCGAGCGCTTGAGCTCCGTACTGCTCACTGAACATGGCTTGGACCTGCCAAGCCCTCAACAGCGTTTTGGAAACTTTGCGGAGCTCCTCAAGTTCCGTGCAGCTGTCAATCGCCCGTGATTGGGACTCAACAAAGAACTCTCTGCTGACCGAAAGAGAAAGGCTCATGGCAATGGTTGCTGTTGGAGGTTGTCGAAAAAAGACTCAGCAGGGAATTCAGCCGATGCCCAGCAGGCCGCGGGTGAAGGCCTCACCACCCATGGCGAATTCGGTGGCAAGCAGGGCGATGAAGCCGAGCATGGCCATCCGGCCATTGAGCTTCTCGGCGCGCTCGTGGAAGCCCCAGCCGCGCTCGGCGCTCACCACTTCCATGCGGGGCTCCATGGCAAACGCGTTGAGGCGGCCACCGTCCTCGGTGGTGACCGTGGCGCCGCGGATGGAGGAACGATCAAGGGCGGTGGGGGCAGTGGCGGTGGCTTGGGCCATGGGGCGTTCGGCGAGGATGAATGAACTGTAACAGATTGTTGCGGAATGTACAAGCTTGTAACTTCTGCGCCGGATCTGGCCCTCCAGGCCCTTAAGGCAACCGTGCATGACCCCACCACGTGCGTTGCATGGCTGGTTGGCCAGCAAAACAGCGCCTTCGGCGCTCTGGAGCCACGGCCGGGACCCAGGATGGGCCAGACTCGTTACATTCCGTTACCAATGCCATGACGGTCGGTCAGCTCTTTCTCGAATCCCTTTCCAGCGGGGTCATCACCGCCAGTGAGCTCTCATGGCTCACCCATCAGCAAGACAATTTCACCCGTGTGGAGGAGGCCACTGCGCTGAGGCTCGGGCGCCTGCTAGATCAAGGCCAAATCCAGCTGGGCTGCCGGCTCTCGACAAGAAATTAGGCCAGGACTTTCGGGTCGATCTTTCGCTGACGGCCCTGATCTGGTAGATCTATTTTGCTTGAAGTCCATATGGCAGCAAGCTCCTAACTTGTTGCTGTCATCATCACTGACCTGCCGACCGCACTGAGCATTGATATTCAGATCGCTACAGGTTTAATGTTGGTTCTTACAGGGAAAGGTCTGCACAGTCATTGCTGTGCAGGCCATATTATCTGATTTAGGTTTCTTAAACCCTAGGCTTGGCACGTGCGTCATTCGACTTGCGAACGCCTTACGAAGCCTGCTGATACAAAGCCTCCAGCCGCTCACGGCTGAGGTCGACATACAGAACTTCTTCGCCGAGCTCGGGGGCTTCGGGATGGCGCCTAGTCCTGGAGCTGCTGCTTGCCTGTGAAGAAAGCCGGGTAGAGCCGCGTAGGTTTTGATTCATCAAGGCAAAAGCTCCACCGCCAATGACCGCAAGGCAGATCAAATAGACAGCAGCCAAGAAGTCGTTCAAGAGAAATTGCCCTTTTTCCCACCGTAGCATGAAGAAGTGTTACATGCAGCTTTCGGTTTTCCAGGAGCGTGCTGTTCCCTGGAAATCGAGGGCATGCCTCTCGCCCCCAGCGGTCCATCGCCAGGGTCTTCTGGAGGAGCATCCGGTTGGAGAAGGCCACCATCAGTCAGCCGCCAGGGGGGGAGGACCTGCGTCTCAGGCACAGCCAGACGGCCATGATCGCCGCATCAACACTGGCGGATTCCAAGCTCGGGTCCTGAACATGGTTGAGGTGCTGCCGTCAATGACGGTCCAGAGCTGGTGGATCCGGACGAAAACCCCAGGCTTTGCAGTGGATCGCCATGCCAGGGCTAAGGGCACATGACTCCCGACGGTGCTGGCAGCAAGAGCCCGGGGCTTGTTCGGCGACAATCTGGTTGAGGGGTCGCGCCAATCAGGTTGACCGCTCTTGAGAGGCTGCGCTGAATCCGGTTGCCATGCGCAGGGCACCGGGCCATGCCTGCTCCCCTCACCGCTCAACAGATTGCGCTCTACATGTCCAAACGACGAGCAGGCAGTCGCCAGGAGGCGGCTGCGGCGGCGGCGGGTCTTTCGCTGAGCAGTGCTCACCGGATCGACTCAGGCCGCCTCCAACCGAAAGCGGCCAAACCCCGTGGTCGGCGGCGTCCTGATCCATTGGCTGAGGTGTGGGAGCCGTTACTGGTGCCGCTGCTGGAGCGCCATCCGGCCCTGACGCCCACCACGCTGCTGGAGCACTTGCAGGAGCAAAAGCCAGATCAGGACTGGAGTTCGCTGAAACGCACCCTGCAGCGGCGGGTGCAGCACTGGAAATCTCTGCATGGCCCGACGCCGGAGGTGATGTTTCCGCTGGCGTACCAGCCTGGGGAGATCGGCTTCTGCGATTTCACCAAGGTCAAGCGGGTCGTCATCACCTTGCGGGGAGAGCCCTTTCTCCATCTGCTGTTCCACTACCGCCTGGCCTGGAGCGGTTGGTCCTACGGCCAGCTGATCCACGGCGGTGAGAGCTTTGTCGCTCTCTCAGAAGGACTCCAAAACGCCCTGGCGGCCTGTGGTGGTGTGACCCGGGAACTGCGTACCGATCGGCTCTCGGCCGCCAGCCGCAACCGTGACGGCAGCTACGCCCTCGACATCACACCCCGCTACCAGGCGCTTTGCGCCCACTACGGCCTGAGCCCCAGCCGGAACAACCGGGGGGTGGCCCATGAGAACGGCATCGTCGAGGCCCCGCACGGCCATGTGAAACGGCGGCTGGAGCAGAAGCTGCTGCTGCGTGGCAGTTGCGATTTCGACGAGCCCGCTGAGTACGGCGAGCTGCTCGCTGAGGTGTTCAGTGCCCTCAATGCCCCGCGCCAGCGGCGCTACGAGCAGGAGCTCGAGCACTTGATGGCCTTGCCCGCCTTCCGCTTTGCCGACTACGAGCTGCTTACGGCGCGCGTGCGCAGCACCAGCACGATCGAGGTGCGGCAGGTGATCTACTCGGTGCCGCCCACCCTGATCGGCCGCCAGGTCACGGTGCGGCTGCACCATGACCGGCTGATCGTCTACCTCGGCAGCGACTGGGTCTGCCAGCTTCCCCGTGCCTACGGCACCGGCAGCCACGGCCCTCGGGCCTGGTGCATCGATCTGGAGCACCTGATCGATGGGCTGCGCGCCAAGCCCAGGGCGCTGCTCCATTGCCGCTACCAGCGCCACCTCTTCCCGGATGAGCACTGGTGGGACTTCTGGCAGCGCCTGCTGGCCAGCGGTGACCGTGACGCGGCAGCCCGGCTGATGGTCGAGGCGCTGTACGTGGCGGTGCGTGTGGCGTCCTTTGAGCTGGTGCTCGCCTTCCTGCAGCAGGCGCAGCAGCGCCAAACCCTCTCCCTCTCTGGTCTGCAGCAGCGCTTCCGCGTACCGCCGCGCCGCAGCGCCCTGCCTGATCCCGTCATTCCCCAACACCTGCTGGCCTCCTATGACCACCTCCTCCCCGGTGCCCCGCTCTCAGGCGGTGGAAGCGGCGCTGCCGCTGCTGCTCAAACAGCTCAAGCTGGCGCGGTTCCGCAGCCACTGGCAGCCGCTCTCCCAGCAGGCTGAGGCCGAGGGCTGGAGCCCCGGCCAGTTCCTCTATGCCCTCTGTGAACAGGAGGTCGACCACCGTCAGGTGGCACGGCGCCAACGGCTGCTGCGGGACGCTCACCTGCCCTGGCAGAAGGGCCTCGATGGCTTTGATCACCAGTACCTCGAGCCCAAGCACTGGCAGGAGCTGCAGGTGCTGGCCCGCAGCCACACCTGGCTGCTGCAGGCCGAAAACCTGCTGCTATTCGGCCCCAGTGGCGTGGGCAAGACCCACCTGGCCATCGCCATCACGATGGCGATGATCGAGCAGGACCAGCCCTGCCGCTTCTTCCCGGCCACCGCCCTGGTGCAGCTGCTGCAGAAGGCCAAAGCCAGCTTTGAGCTGCCGGCCCTGATCCAGAAGCTGGATCGCTACGCCCTGCTGGTGATCGACGACATCAGCTACGTGCGCCGCAGCGAGCTGGAGACCTCAGTGCTGTTCGAGCTGATCTGCCACCGCTACGAGCGCCGCTCTCTGCTGGTGACCTCCAACCAGCCGTTCCGGGAATGGGACGAGATCTTCCCCAGCGGCTCCATGACCGTGGCAGCGGTGGACCGGCTGGTGCACCACTGCCACATCGTGGGTATCAAGGGCGAGAGCTACCGGCAGAAGCAAGCAGCAGCAAGGGTTTCCAGCGATTCCACTGACCCGCCTACGTAATTGACGCGGGCGCCCTGGCCGTCACGATCAACGGCAGCCGTACCCCAGCGCACCAGAAGCAAAGAGGCGACAAGAAAACTGGCCCATCCGCCCCTTGAGGCCGACGCCAGAAGGACAACTTGATTGACGCCTGACGACAACCTGGTCACGATCCAGATCCCAGCTGCCATCTCGGCCTCAGCAGGGCTCGAAACAACGGCTTCTACCGGTCAACCAGATTGACGCCACCCGTCAACCTGATTGACACGGGACAGGGCTCGTGGGATACCAGCAGGTCATCCTTCGGGGATGAGTTGGGGATGACGACGGGAGTCAGGTCCTGATCCCGCCCCAATCCATGGCTCAGCTCCTTGAGCAGCCGCACCGCTAGCAGCCGAATTTCGAGCACCGCCAGGGGCTTGACCGATCAGCGCCGCGCCTGAACCTGCTCTTCTCAGCCGCCACGCCTTACCCGTCACACGGTTGTTCGAGGCTCACCAGCGGTTTATGAGAGAGAAAAACGCTCAGCTGTAACGGTAAGGAGTGCGGCGCTCAGCAAGAGCGCAGCGCCGCAGGATCGCTCAGAACCATTGGCACAACTTGTCCTATAAGTTTGGCTGATGACAATGATCTCAGGGGCTGATCGATCCAAGGGCGATCCAGGCCGTAACGCTTCGAAAGATTGCTTTACATTCCAGAGGCCGGATCGCCGGACCTCTTTCCTGCTCTTCTGAGCTACCCAACCGTCCTCATGACCGCCACTCTCCAGCAGCGCTCCGGCGCTTCGGTGTGGAACCAGTTCTGTGAGTGGGTCACCTCCACCAACAACCGCCTCTATGTGGGTTGGTTCGGTGTGCTGATGATCCCCACCCTGCTGGCTGCCACCATCTGCTTCATCGTCGCCTTCATCGCGGCGCCCCCCGTCGACATCGACGGCATCCGTGAGCCCGTCGCCGGCTCCCTGATGTACGGCAACAACATCATCTC